>JAIQFE010000055.1 GCA_020073445.1 Terriglobia bacterium | reverse complement strand
GGACGCACCGCCGTTCCTCAGACGTTGATTTCAGACCCACGACGTGCAGCCCGGCTGCCTTCAACGATAAACTGTCGAATCCACGCTGAGCCATCTCCGGGCACCCAGGCTTATGAATAGCTGCGGGCTGGACCTTCAAAACGATCCAGCCAGTGCTCTAGCGTTCTCGTAGTGAGGCCGGAGATTCTCGACATCGAGAACAGAGTAATGCCGCGGCTGGAGGATATTCATCGCTTCCGCAAGGCTGGGAGCATACGCGCCTGGAAAAATGCGTTTCCGGATCCACCGGCTGAAATTCCCGGTATGGCTTCGGCCGACGAAGTGAAGCAGCCCGCGACCAGTGTCGCCCACCGCACGATGAATTGGCCAATGAGCGTCTCGTCGTGCTTCCGTAGAATCGAGCGCGTGATCGAGGCACCATCACCGATATAGAGCTGAAGACCATGCAGCGCCTGAGCCTGATTATAGATTCGGACCAGATCTGGTACAAGAACACACTGTGGTGTCCCGCATTAATCCGATATCCGACAGCCGGCGCCAGGACCGAGTGTTCGACCGGAAACGCCTCGAATTCAATCCCGAATAGTTCAACTGGTAATCTTGGCTCGATCACCTGCTTCGCAGCGATTAAGCCTACTCGGATCTTGCTCCAGCATTCCTTTGTGGCGTAGACGGGACATGGAGCACCGCTCTTTAGTCCGCAGGCATGGTCGGGGTGGGCATGTGTGATCAGGATGGCATTTGGGTTTACTTGATCTACTTTGTCTTGCCAATCCGCGCCGCAGTCGATCATCACGTTCTTACGACGCCACGAAATGGAGCACCGCGGAGTGCATGCCGTGTCGCGCAGTCCGGGCTTCAATTCCGCCTCGTGTTCCCAAGAACGTGAGCGTCAAAGCCATCTTCGCCCAGACGATGCGCCTACGCCCTCAGCGAGTGGAATCAAGCCCTCGACGGAAGCGGTCGGCGTGGTTGTGTTCAGCCTTTGCTAGCCTCTCAAACCAGTCTGCGATCTCCTGAAACCCTTCTTCGCGCGCGGTTGCCGCCATGCCAGGGTACAAGCTGGTGTACTCGACTGTTTCTCCCGCGATTGCAGCTTCCAAGTTGGCCAGGGTTGGGCCAAATGGCTTTCCCGTAACTGGATCGCCTACTGCGCGCAAGTGGTCCATGTGGCCATGCGCGTGGCCTGTTTCGCCTTCCGCTGTGTCGCGAAACAATCCTGCGATCTCGGGATAGCCTTCGACATCGGCCTGCCTGGCGAAATACAAATAGCGCCGATTGGCCTGCGCCTCGCTCGCGAAGGCTGCCTTGAGGTTCTCATGAGTCTTGCTCCCGTTCAGGGTTGCCATTATAGTTATTCTCCTCTTTTACGCGTGGAAGTCCCCTCCGCGCGCAACGTAGCTTTGTTGTATCAACTTCGCGACCAGCGCTGTCCAGCCCTGATGGCTGGCGCCAAGTCCCCGCCCGTCCTCGCCATGGAAGTACTCAAAATAGAGCAGATAGTCACGCCAGTGCGGATCGCTCTGAAACTTCTCCGTCTTTCCATAAACCGGCCGCCGGCCTTGATCGTCTCGGAGAAAAATCCGAGTCAGCCGGCGCTGCAGTTCGATGCTCACCTGCCACAGAGTCAGGTTACGGCCGGAGCCTGTTGGATACTCAACTTGAAAGTCATCACCTAGGAAATAGTGGAACTTCTGGAGTGCCTCGATGATCAGGAAGTTGACCGGAAACCAGACTGGCCCCCTCCAGTTCGAGTTGCCACCAAAGATCCCCGTTTGAGACTCGGCGGGCTGATAATCGATCTTGTGCTCGTTTCCATCCAGTCGCAGCGTATAGGGACGATCCCGATGGTAGCGAGAGAGGGAACGGATTCCATACGGCGACAGAAATTCTGACTCGTCCAGCATGAGGCGCAAGACGCATACCAGGCGCTCCCGGTTCACCAACGACAAGAATCGCCGAATGTTCGTAGGCGTCGTGAGCGTCTCGAGGTAGTCTGCGAACTCCGGCAGATTGTCGATGAAATACTGCATCCGCCGCTTGAAACCAGGCAGCGTGTCGATCAGTTCGGAGTCAAGCGTCTCAACGGCGAGCAATGGGATCAGCCCCACTAGCGACCGTACTCGCATGGGCTGGGACTTCCCGTCCGGCAGACGCAGTACGTCATAGTAGAAGCGGTCGGTCCGGTCCCAGAGCTCGATACCCTGTCCCGCAATGTTGTTCATCGCGCGCGAGATGTAGACAAAGTGCTCCAGGAATTTGGAAGCCACATCTTCATAGGCGGCATTCTCCCTGGATAGTTCTAACGCGATGGTCATCATGTTCAAGCAGTACATTCCCATCCAACTGGTGGCGTCGGATTGCTCGATCACGCCTCCGTTCGGCAAGATTCCGCTGCGATCGAAGACCCCAACGTTATCCAGTCCGAGAAAGCCGCCTTGAAAGATATTGTTGCCTTCGGAGTCCTTGCGGTTCACCCACCAGGTGAAATTGAGAAGCAACTTGTGGAAAGCGCGCTCCAGAAAGCCCCGGTCCCGGCACCCAGAGTGTCTTTCCTCGATCTTGTAGACGCGCCACACCGCCCATGCGTGGACCGGAGGGTTCACATCGGAGAAGTTCCACTCGTACGCCGGAAGTTGCCCATTGGGATGCATATACCACTCGCGCAGCAGCAGAAGAAGCTGTTCTTTGGCAAAGTCCGGATCGATCAGCGCCAGCGGAATGCAATGGAAGGCGAGATCCCAAGCGGCATACCAAGGGTACTCCCACTTGTCGGGCATGGACACCACGTCTGCGTTGTTGAGGTGCGTCCAGCCGTGGTTGCGCCCGCGTTGCCGCTCACGGGGTGGTTCGGGTCCGGCTGGATCCCCCCGCAGCCAGCGCCGGACGTTGTACTGGTAGAATTGCTTGCCCCAGAGGAGGCCGGCAAAAGCCTGGCGCTGGACCATTCGCTCGTCTGGAGTAAGGGCCTGGGGCGCGATCGCTTCGTAAAACTCGTCGGCCTCTGAGCGGCGCTTCAAAAAGATCTCATCGAAAGCAGGGCTGAATGCGTCGGGAGCCGGATTGACTGCGAGCCGCAACTTGACGGTGGCCTGCTGCCCGGCTTCAACACGAAACTGATAGCGAGCGGAGGCTTTAGTCCCGAATCTCTCGGGATTGATTGCGGCTACTTTTCCAGCGACGACATAATCGTTGATTCCGTCCTTGACATAGGCGGCGTGATTCGGCGCTCCAAACAGACGCTCGAAGTTGGTCTCATTGTCAGTGAACAAGAACTCGGGGTTTCCTTCGCACAAAAGCCAGCGTTCAGCCATGTCGAAGTGACTGATGCGAATCGCGTGCGGGCCCTCACCAGTCGTATGGCCGGCTAGCCGAGGCACACGTGGGTCCAGGCCCCATGACCAGGTATTTCGGAACCAGACAGTCGGCAATAAGTCGATGTCGGCAGCCTCCGCACCTCGATTGACTAATGTGACTCGAATAAGGATGTCTTCGGGAGTAGCTTTCGCATACTCCACGAAGACGTCGAAGTACCGGTTCTCATCGAACACCCCGGTATCTAGCAGCTCATGTTCTGGCTCCGAACGGCTGCGGCGCTGGTTTCCGTCGATCAGTTTCGTATAGGGGAACGTAGCCTGCGGGTACTTATAGAGGTATCTCATGTAGGAGTGCGTTGGCGTCGAATCCAGATAGAAGGAGTACTCCTTGACGTCTTCCCCATGCCTTCCCTCGTTGCCGGTTAGCCCGAAGAGACGCTCCTTGAGAATCGGATCCTGACCGTTCCAGAGCGCAATCCCAAAGCAAACGAACTGGTGACGGTCGCAGATCCCGCCTAACCCGTCTTCGCTCCAGCGATACGCACGAGAACGGGCGTGATCGTGAGGAAAGTACTCCCACGCCGTACCATCGGTTGAGTAGTCTTCGCGAACGGTTCCCCAAGCCCGCTCGCTCAGATACGGCCCCCATTGCTTCCAGGGACTCCGCCGCTCACGTGCCTCCGCTAGCCTCAACTGTTCTGCAGTCATACTCTCCAATGATCCACCGTACACTCACGAGCCCGACGAACGGGCATAGAGCGAAATGCCACAGCCACATGAGCGAAAGCGCGCAAAACACTGCCAAATCGAAACCCGGCACACTTTCCGAGAGCACGAAAGTGGCCGTTAACGTGCCACGGCTGATACGGGATCGACAATACAAGTGAACTGGACGCCGATCAAGACGGACATTTCCACGTGGCCGATACGGCCGAATCTACCCGACCTCCAGGAGATGCGCACTTCATTTTCGTGGGACCGAGCCCGTAGTGAGTTGGGCTCCGTTGGTTGCTTTAACATCGGACAGCTTGCCGTCGACCGCCATGCTGCAGGGCCGCGTCGCGATCGCGTCGCCCTTCGGTGGCTGAGCCGGGATGGGGCTATTGTCGACACTACCTACGCTCAGTTGCAGGACCAGACGAACCGCTTTGCGAACATGCTGCGGTGGCTGGGAGTCGGCAAGGAGGATCGCGTATTCGCACTGGCAGGTCGAATTCCAGCTCTCCACACCGCGGCATTAGGCACACTCAAAAACACCAGTGTCTTCTGTCCACTCTTCTCGGCGTTCGGTCCGGAGCCGGTCCGCCAGCGGTTACAGCGCTGCAATGCCAAAGGTTCTTGGTCACGACCGAACGGCTGTACCGGAGGACGATTGCCGAATTGCGTAGCGCATTGCCGGAACTGAAACACCGATGCTCGGGAAAACGTCGGTTCCCATGTATGGGCGCTGGAGCCGCTACTTGCCCAAGTTTCGTCGGATTTTGTGGTCCCGCGCACCGGTCCGGACGACATGGCCCTCCTGCACTTCACCAGCGGCACCACGGGGATGCCCAAGTGTGCCATCCACGTCCATAATGCAGCGCTGATGCACTACATTACCGGAAAGTTCGCTTTGGATCTGCATCCGGAAGACATCTTCTGGTGTACCGCCGACCCAGGTTGGGTAACGGGAAGCTCTTATGGGATCACGTTCTTCCCTTTCGACTTTGTGGAACCGGCCCCGCGACGTTTCGTGGTGTGAGCCCGAATGGCCGACCCTGCATTGGACCCCTCCGTGCACGGAAACCCTGAGGAAGACTCGTACGCAGGAGAGAATGCAATGAAAGTGCTAATGGCCACCGATGGATCGAAGCATGCGGCTCGGGCCCTAACAACAGCTTGCCGCATCCTGTCGTCCCAGGACCGCGAAATTGACTTGTTGTGCGTAGCGCCGGCCGTAGGCACGAAGGACCACGCGCATCGCGAGAAGCTTTGCCACCGCGCCGCGCGCATTCTGGACGGGGCCCGAGCGGCCTTGAGCGCCGAAGGCGTCAGTGCGAAGCCACTAGTTCAAGCAGGCTCGCCGGCGCGAACGTTGATTGCCGCGTCCCTGAACTACGACGTCACCGTGCTGGGCGCGCAGAGCCATAATGATCGATCCACGGCGGGCCTCGGTCCCATCGCGAGCCGCGTAGCCGAACACTCCAATGCCACCGTTCTGATTGGCCGTGACCTTCGCAGCGATACGGGCTTGAAAATCCTGGCGCCCGTGGATGGGTCGGAAGGATCGCTGCGGGCATTAGATAAGCTTGCCGTCCTGGTGGACCTTTCCTCTGCCGATGTCAGCCTGGTCCACGTTGTGGAAACGGCCTGGCTGCACGGGGGCGATGATCAAGAGTGGATCGGATACGAAGAAGAGAAGGAAGAGGAGATCGATCCGCAGGCGCAGTTCGAACGCGAGTTCGAGCGGGAAGGCGATGAAGTTCTCGAAACGGCCCGGGCCAGGCTCCCCGTCCGGACTGCCGTGACGACCCTCATCTATCGTGGGATTCCGGCTGAAGAGATCCTGGGGGAAGCCGAAACCGGAGACTATGACCTGGTGGTGATGGGCGCCAGTGGCGCGACGGACTTGAAGCACCAGATGCTCGGCAGTGTTTCGAGCAAGGTGGCCTGGAACGCGCCGTGCTCGGTGTTGCTGGTGCGGGCCAGGGACTGAAAACCGGACGAATTCGATAGCACAAACGTGAGCGCGTCGCCCGGCCATCTGATTGCACTCATTGTCAGAGGAGGTGATCCATGAAAGTAGAAGAAGTCATGACGCCGATGCCCCAGTGCTGCGGCTTTGACACCAATCTTGCCGAAGCGACGGAGTTGCTCTGGAACAAGGATTGTGGAGTTTTGCCGGTGGTGGAGGGTGGCAAGCTTGCGGGAATCATCACTGACCGCGACATCTGCATCGCGCTCGGCACCCGCCGCCGATTCGCGGAAGAAATATCGGTGAGAGACGTGGCCACTCGCGAAGTTCAAACCTGCGCGCTCCAAGACGACGTGCACGCGGCCATGGCCGTCATGCGGCGCGCTCGAGTACGGCGGTTGCCCGTAGTCGACCAGGACGGGAAGGTAGAGGGTATCCTGGCCTTGAACGATATCGTCCAGGCGGTGGACTTCAATCACGGCACCATTACCAGTGAAGAGGTGATAAACACTCTGAAGACGATTAGCGAATATCCCAAATATGATCCGGATGTGCCGTCGAATCCCGCGTCTGGCCGGTTGAAGAAATCACGGCTGAATGAAAAAGGAGAAAAGGAGAGTATCGGAAGTAAAGGCAGTAAAGCAATCCAAGCCAAAAAGACCGGAGCTTGGGTGGCCCGTGCGTGATATGCCTTTGTTCGTCTACTTGCTTGGCTTGTTCCGCTGAAGCTGACAACCGGCGGGCCGCGCGCAAACGATTATCGTTGCGAGAGGATGTGGGCTGCTTCCAAGGGAACAGTCACGGCGGGGGGCTCGCGCGGTAAGCTTTGGTCATCCTAAGCAGGATTTCTTCATGACGGACAGTGGCCTATCCATTACGAGCATCTTGAAAAGGACAGCCCTGTTCTCCGCACTCAGCGATGCAGAATTGGAGTCGCTCGCGGCATGCACGCTCATCCGCTCCTATGCATCCGGCGAGTCGGTCTTCTCTGAGGGTGCGCCATGCGTGGGCCTCTATATCGTCTCTAAGGGGCGGGTTCGCATTTTCAAGACTTCGCCCAGCGGGCGTGAGCAGGTACTGGCACTCGAAGGTCCCGGCAGTTCGATTGCCGAACTCCCTGTCTTCGACGGAGGACCGTACCCGGCCTCGGCCGCAGCAGTCGAGCCTTCCGAGCTTCTGTTCATAGCACGTAAGGATTTTCGGGCGCTTTGCATGGAGTGTCCGGAAATCGCACTCAAGGTACTGCAAGTGGCGGGCGCCAGGCTTCGCCGACTGGTGGGCATCATCGAGGAGCTATCGTTCACGACCGTTCGCCATCGCCTAGTCTCCTGGATTTTACGCCATCCTAAGAATGAGGACGGATGTAGTTTCACGCTTGATGCCAGCCATCAGGAACTGGCGGCACAGATTGGCACGGTCCGCGAGCTGGTCTCCCGCAACCTGGCCCGGCTTCAGGCGCAGGAATTCATCGGAATCAACGGCCACGAGATGACCATCCTCAACCGGGAAGGCTTGGAGGCGGAACTTTCTTCGGTTATATAGCCGGTCTGGTGACTTTAGTCACTGCTTTCTCCACCGCGCCCGCGTATTCTGAATTCGGAGACAAGCCAAATGAAACCCGACCTGAACCAGACTGTACGAGAGATCGCCATCGAGCATCCCGCGACTGTTCGTGCTTTTGAGTCCCTGGGGATCGACTATTGCTGTGGCGGCAAGCGAACTCTGATGGAGGCTTGTGAGCGCGCGGGCGTGCCCGTGGAACGCACTCTCGATCTGTTGGCGCAAATTGAGGAACACACACCGTCCGAGGCTGCAAACTGGGCCGGAGCCAGCGCCCAGGAGTTGATCAGCCACATTGTCGGCCGCCACCACAGCTACGTCCGCAGCGAGAGCCCACGTCTAATGGCGATGTTCGACAAGGTCGTGAGCCGCCACGGGCAAGACCACCCGGAGCTGGCCTCGATCCGCGACTTGTTCAGTGCGCTCACACAGGAACTGTTCGCACACATGCTCAAGGAGGAGAACGTCCTCTTCCCTTACCTGGAGCAGATGGACACGGCTGTGACGCGAGGGGAAATTCCACCACCTGCGATCTTCGGTTCCGTCGAAATGCCGATTAGCCGCATGCTCGCCGACCACGACGATGCCGGGGAGTTACTGGCCAAGATGCGCGTCCTGTCCTCAGGATACAGCGCACCGGAGTCCGCGTGTCCTACCTATCGAGCCCTGTATCACGGTTTGGAGGAATTTGAGCGCGATCTTCACCAGCATGTGCACCTGGAGAACAACATCCTCTTCCCGCGCGCGCTTCATATGGAGCAGGGCACGGAGCTGGCCCATGAGCACCACTAGTCAGATCTCCACTGGCCCGGCCGCTCTGGTTGAGCGCGAAGTGAAGATGCAGCGCATGTTGGTCGCCTACATCCTCACAGGTCTTCTGTTTCTGCTGCTGCCAGGCACACTTCTAGGGGTCTGGAACCTAATCTCGATCAGCAGCAGGCACGCTCTCGATAGTCTCTCTCCGGCCTTTTTGCAAGCTCACGGACACGCTCAGATCTTCGGGTGGATCGGGACGTTCATCCTAGGCATCGGGTTTTATTCTCTGACCAAAATGGGCCATCTGCCCGCCTTCGCCATTCCGCGCGGATGGACTTGCTTCGGCCTATGGGCCACCGGAATCACGTTGCGTTGGTTCGCGGGCGTCGTAGGTTGGCAGTGGCGAATCCTGCTGCCGCTCTCTGGGCTGTTGGAATTGGCGGCATTTTTGATGTTCTTCCGAACTGTCTCCAGTCATCGGCCTCCGACGCCGGCAGGCGGGACTACGGCAACCCCTCGTAGACCTGAGCCCTGGATGCTGATGGTGATCGGCTCGACGCTCGGTTTTCTGTTAACGCTGGTAATGAATCTTATCGCGACTCTTCAGGTTTCCATAAGCAACACGGGGCCCGCACTGGGACACGTGTCTGACCAGCGTCTGGTGACGCTCGCGACGTGGGGCTTCCTGGTTCCCGCCGTATGGGGATTCAACGCGCGCTGGCTGCCCGTCTTTCTGGGACTCGACCAGCCGCGGCCGCGGTTCCTGTTTCTCGCTCTGGGCCTCGGGTGGGCAGCGATTCTGGCGGAATTTTCCGGTCGACTCACCTGGTTCGCAGCTCTGCTTCCGTTCGCCGCCCTGGCCGCCGTCTTCGCACTGCGCATTGCAGAGCCTTCCGTCCGGCCGGCTAAGACCACGGGTGTGCATCCGAGCTTTCCGTTCTTCGTGCGATTGGCATACCTGTGGCTGCTGGTTGCGGCGGCATTGTCCGTACGCGCATCCTGGAGCGATGTCGGAGGCGGCATTTGGGGAGCGTCGCGGCACGCGCTCACCGTTGGATTCCTCTCGACCATGGTGTTCACGATCGGCCAGCGGATTCTGCCGGCCTTCTGCGGGGCGCGCGTCTTATACAGCCCCCGCCTGATGCTGGCTTCGCTGGCGGCGCTGAACATCGGCTGCGCGCTGCGCGTAGCGTCCGAGATTCCCGCGTATGAGGATAACGTGCGGGTCGCCTGGCATGTGTTGCCGTGTTCGGGCGTAATCGAACTGCTGGCGGTCGGCTTGTTCGCCGTGAACCTGGCGCTGACCTTGCTCCAACCTCCGGCTCACCTGCGACCGGCAGTTGCGATAAGCTGACGAGTGCAGACAGATGGCCAATCGCCAGCTCGCGCTCGGCACCATATCGTTTGCGATCTGCTTTGCGGCGTGGGGCCTGATCAGTGCATTCGCGACGCGCTTCCGCGAGATCTATAACCTCAGCGCCAGCCAGACCGCATTTCTAATCTGAGCCCCCGTGCTTCTCGGGTCGCTGGCCCGCATTCCCATGGGTCTGCTCACGGACCGATGGAAAGGACGAGCCGTCTTCTCCGGCTTGCTGTTGATCTCGGCGATTCCGCCGCTCCTGGCGCCGGTTGTGTCGAGTTATTCCATGCTGCTGGTGGTCGGGTTTGTTCTCGGCATGGCCGGATCGTCTTTCGCCGTCGGTTTCGGTTTCGTGTCGCCCTGGTTCGGGCGTGAAAGAACAGGGCACGACCTTGGGCGTCTATGGCCTCGGCAACGCCGGGCAATCCGTGGTGGTGTTTCTCGGGCCGGTTCGCTAGCGGCGCGCTTCGGATGGGAGACCGTCTTTCGTAGTGTCGCGGTTCTTTTGGTGGTCTGGGCCGCGGTATTCGTTCTGTTTGCTCGCAACGCGCCCACGACAGCGCCGTCCCGAAAGCTGGGAGCGATGCTTGCGCTGCTTCGCCGGGAACGCCTGGCATGGGTTCTCTCGGCGTTCTATTTTCTGACTTTCGGCGGATTCGTCGCGTCTTCTCGATCTACCTTCCGGCGCTGCTTCGCCAGGAGTTCCAATTGACCGCCACGCGGACGCGGGATTTCGCACCGCAGGGTTTGTGCTGCTGGCCACCGGGATGCGCCCCATCGGCGGATGGCTCTCAGACTGCATCGGCGGCGCGCGCGTCCTCTTCCTCATGTTTCTCGCTATCGTGGAAGTCCCACTAAGTGAAATGGCGGATGAATGGGGTGACCTCGCCCAATCCTTGGTGTCGGCATTTCCGAAATAAGGACTTACGCAAAGAGTTTCCTCTGAAACATCTTGGAGTTAGCAGCGAGGCGAATAATGGTCACTCGAATGCCTCTCACGCACTAGAGAGAAAGTCCGATGCAGACCGAAGGAGGTCTCAGAGACGCGAGGCGGGCGAGTAAAGGGTGGATCGTCGCCGTCTTGGCACTGCTCATCGGGATGAGTGTGGTGCATGCTCAACCGATGTTTTCTCCCGCTCCCGGGAGATCGTTCGCGGCCGGGGACCATCCCTGGTCGGTGGCCGTGGGGGACTTCAGGTGTGACGGCAGGCCGGATCTGGCCACTGCGAATGCCTTCAGTAACGATGTAACGGTATTGCTTTGTAATGGCGGCGGCGGCTTCACTCCGACCCCTGGAACCCCCGTCGGACGGAATGTGGAGGAAGTATGTCACTTTCTTTACGCTTAGTGCTGTTTTCAAGTCTTGCGCTCACGTTGTCCGCGCAATCCGGCGGCGCTGTGGTATCCGTCGAAGAATTACGGAATCCCCTCGCAGGCAAGTCCTTGCGCGCGATCGTAGCGGCGCAGGAGCACCTAAAATCCGGCCAGCGCGAACGCGGGATTCAGGAACTGCGGCAGGCGATGAGCGATCCGGCGGCCGTGCCATTAGCGATCAGCATGCTGGGTGTGGAGCATCTGAAGGCCGGGCAACTGGACGCCGCGCTCAGTGAGCTGGATCAAGCAGTCCACCTGTTGCCGGGACGGCCAGAAAACCACTCCAACCTGGCCTACGCGTTGTGCCTGACGGGGCAAACTGAGCGTGGCTTGCAGGAAGCTCGCAAGGCTCTCCAGCTGGATCCGGGCAGGCCGAAGTCCCGCCTGGTCCTAGGGATGCTCCTTCTTCAGCAAGGCTCTCACGATGCTGAGGCGGTCCGGCATCTTGAAGTAGTGGCGCGGGAGATTCCCAGCGCCCACCTGGAACTGGCCAAGCACTACGATCGGGTCGGGCATGCGCCGGAGGCGGAAAGAGAACGACGCGCGTTCGAAGTAACCAGCATGGCGCTTCTAGCCACAAAGTGAAGACTTGGTGAGATGAATCCGGTGATTAAGTCTATCCTGAACGGAGTCGGTCGGCGCTGGATCTTAGTGAGCGTGGCTGCCGTGGCTTTGACGGCAACGTTCGGCGTTATCCTATTCGCTCTGAACTGGCCTTTCACCCAAGCAGCTGTCACTAAGGCCTTGGAGGATCGGTTCGCCAGGGACGTGAAGATCCGCAAATTCCGAGGCACCTACTTCCCGCCGGGGTGCGTGGCCGAGGATATCGAGTTCCTGCATCATAAACGTAAGGATCTGCCGCCCCTCATCACGGTTCAAACTCTGACTATTCGCGCTGGTTATAGCGGCCTGCTAAGAATTCACCAGCTGGTCAATGACGTTCAGGTGGCCGGGTTGCATGTGCGAGTTCCGCCGAAGAGTTCCGACAGCTCGCACCAGACGTTTCCGCTCACCACCAGCACGTCGGGCAAGAATCTGACGTTTGGCGAAATCACTACCGATGGCGCTGTATTGGAATTCATATCGAGGCAACCAGGCGAGGACCGGTTCACCCTCGTAATCGATCATTTGACCTTGAATCACGTGGGCGAGAGCGACCCCGTCACATTCCACGCAAGGTTCAACACGACCGAACCACCAGGGGAGATCCGCTCAGACGGACGCTTTGGTCCCTGGAATGAAGATGATCCCGCCAGCACGGAACTCTCGGGTGCGTATACCTATGATCATGCGAAGCTCGGGGTGTTCGAAGGGATCGCCGGGACTTTATCCTCTCAAGGCAAATTCAGCGGGACGCTGGGCCATATTGAAACCGAAGGGGACTTCGACGTCCCTGATTTCAAGCTCTCCGGTAGCGGCCCGGTGGTCCACATGGTCTCGAATTTTCATGCCGTGATCGATGGCACCAACGGAGACACGGATCTCACGCGCGTAGAATCGCATTTCGGAAGAACCACGGTGATTTCGGAGGGCGAGGTAAAAGGCCGCCCGGGCCAGCACGGAAAAACCGTGATGCTCACCATGAGTGTCAGCCAGGGGCGCATTGAGGATCTGCTGCGCTTTTTCACCAGCTCGCCGCGGCCTGCGGAGACCGGGGAGGTCCGCTTGCAGACGAAGGTGGAGTTGCCGCCCGGTCCGCAGGGATTCTTAAGACGCCTCCGTCTGGATGGAGAATTCGGAATCGGCGGCGGCCGCTTTACCAACCCCAAGGTCCAGGATCCGGTAAATCGGCTCGCCCAGAGTGCGCGCGGTGAGACCAAGGAACAGCAGGACGTGAATCCGGAGACTGTGCTTTCGAATCTGAACGGCCACGTTTCGGTAAACGGTGGGATTGCGAAGCTTTCTAAAATCTCGTTCACCGAGCCCGGGACGCTTGCGGAAATCGATGGCACGTACAATCTCATCGATAAGAGTCTAGATCTGCGAGGCGTGCTCCGCACCAGGGGGAAGCTGGCCGACACGACGTCAGGCTTCAAGTCCCTGGTAATAAAAGCCCTTGGTCCGTTCATTAAGAAGAAGGACGTCACGGTGGTGCCGTTTGTGATTAAAGGTACTTCTAGCGATCCCTCTTTCGCTTTAGATCTCGCTGCGAAACGGCGGAAGTGATGTCAGCGCAATCCGCGCAGCGGCATCGGTGAGAGGGCCCAAGACGAGTTGCCACGAACGCAGCATTCGCGCGCGTCGGCATCATCAAGTTCGGCCCGGTCACCGTTCCAGCTGGAGCGATCATCAGAGTCGTCGCTGGGCCAAACGGTGAGGGAGACTGGATGGTGGACGTGCGCAGGGCGAGACGTCCCTTCGTAATGTTCGCGATCGGCCACCTGGTCAGAGCTGGCCAAAAGACTCGCCTTAGAAACTCCGGGATCGAAGGGCATAAAGCTCTCTGCAAGCAACTCTTAATGATCACCAGGGATCAACAACTTCCTATATAGGTCACCTGCGCTAGAGTGCAGGGGGCTTGGCTATATTCGACGGATCGGGTTTGAGGCTTCTATGAAGCTGAAAACATGAGCGGCCCGAGACATAGGTAACAGAACGTACCGGAGACATGGGTTACACTTTTCCCCCGCGAGGGGGCGGGTGGAATGCCATGGAAGGAAAGTTCTGTTATGGATGAACGCATACGATTCGTGATTCGGCTCAAAGACGGCGAGAGCATGGCCGCGCTGTGCCGCGAGTTTCAGATCTCCCGCAAGACCGGCTACAAGATCTTCGAGCGTTATGAGGAATGCGGACTGGAGGGGCTCACGGATCGTGCCAGGCGTCCCCACCGCTATGCCAACCAACTCCCCGCGCAGATTGAAGCCGCCATTGTCGCCGCCAAGCGCGAGAAACCCAATTGGGGCGCCCGCAAGATCCGGGAGCGCCTCCTCAGACGATTGCCGCAGGAAGTGAAAGTCCCAGCTCGCAGCACCATCCACGCCATCCTTGATCGCCATGGACTTGTGACTCGCGCCAAACGATCGCGCACCCGCACCGAAGGAACTCCACTCTCTTTGGGCGCCAGCTCGAATGCCCTGTGGTGTGCTGACTACAAGGGAGAGTTTCGGCTCGGCAACCTGCACTACTGTTATCCGCTGACCGTCACCGATCATGCTTCGCGTTATCTGCTGCTGTGCGAAGCCATGGAATCCAACCAGGAACGTTTTGCTATTACTGCCTTTGAGCGCCTTTTCAAAGAGCGCGGTCTGCCCGCTGCCATCCGCTCTGACAACGGCGTCCCCTTCGCCTCGCCTAACGGCTTGTTCAATCTCTCCAGGCTTTCGGTGTGGTGGCTGCGTTTAGGGATCACCATCGAACGCATTCGGCCTGGTCACCCGCAGCAGAACGGCCGTCATGAGCGCATGCACCTGACGCTCAAAAAAGAAGCCACACGCCCAGCCGGCGCCAATCTGCTACAGCAGCAAGCCAAGTTCGACGCCTTCATCGAGGAGTTCAACAACGAACGTCCCCACGAAGCTCTCGACATGAAATGTCCGGCTGAGGTCTATACTTCTTCCTGCCGCCCCTATCAGGGCATTCAGGAACCCAACTACCCGTTCCACGACAAAACGGTCGTCGTCACCAACTGCGGCCGTCTGTGCCTGTATCGCAAGAAGATCAACTTAAGCACCTGCCTGGCCGGCCAAGCCGTCGGCGTCAAGGAAGTCGATGACGGCATCTGGCTCGTCAGCTTTATGGACTACGATCTCGGCTATATTGATCTGGAGGAGAAAACCCTGCAGCCCCTGCCCAATCCCTTCGGGCCAAAAGTGTTACCTATGTCTTAGGAACATTCTGTTACCCATGTGTCCGGACCGGACAACAATATGAATGGTCCGGGCGGCAGGATTTGAACCTGCGACTCCCTGCGCCCAAGGCATCGGAACTCACAAGATTGAAGGCTTCATAAGCTTCATGCATTCAATGGGTTGGCGCAACATCGTCTACACTCACGATTCACTGATGTAGTCATTTTCGTAGCTGTTGACTCCTTCGGAAATCAACAATTTGCAACTGCCTACTACACAGGATCAAGGAGGCCATCGTTCCACATGATAATGAGCGCATACACCGGCTGTCATGCGAAGTCATCAGCAGTGTGGTTCCAAATTTCCTTCCGTAGCTGCAGAATTCGCTGCCAGACGGAGTGCCGGGCGGAGGGGTCCAATCCCACCGTGGGTTCATCCAGGAACGGCACTTGCGGCCGATGTAGCATCGACTGCGCGATCTCCAGCCGGCGGATCATGCCGCCTGAGTAGTGTCGGACCATTTTGTGCTGAGCGTCCGTAAGTTCCATGAACGTCAGGGCCTGGGTAATTCGCTCATTCCACTCCGCGCGAGTCAATCCGTAGAGCTTCGCCGAGATCAGCAGGTATTCATAATCGGTGAGGTCCCCATCAGCGGATAGCATCTGGGAGACGTAGCCGATATGGCGCCGGACCTGGTTGGGTTGGAGAACAAATATCCAATCCTGCCACGCGTGCTGTAGCCGCACCCACTTCTTGTTCCTCATGCCGACCGCCTATCTTACACTGGCAACAGGCAGTTTCATTCTTTGACTATTACGGGGCCCGTCTACGGGCGGATGGTTCGTTCCCCCGTGCGTATTTATGCTACAGCAGGATTTGTCAGTCGAGCCGCGACAGCCTGAGGGCGCCTCGGCGCGTGCCACTCATTTATCCACCAGGGCTCTAAGCCGGCGGCCTGCAATACGGCAATTACACGCTCCGGATGCCCCAGATCGCTCCAGCCAATATGGCCCAGCCGCAGAGCGACCAGCCGTCTGGTCTGAACCGACAAGACGTGCCTCGAGAAATCGATAGAGTGGATACGGTCGTAGAGCGAATCCTCGATGTGGACCTCTCCGCCGGCCCACAAGTGACTCTGGTGAAATGCCTCTACCAATCCCGTGAGAGCAGTGCTCACGATTTCGAGAAAGCTGCGCACATGTCCCACCATCACGAATGTGTTCCACAGAGAACCTCGCTCAAGCAGTCCCCGGGCTACATGGACTGAGGGTTTCTCGCAAAATCCACGAACGTGAAAAAAAGTGTTTCCCGCGGCGCGCGCCGAAGCGCCAAGTTCGATCCAGCCATATTCGACTTCCGGACCCTGCGGAGGAGCCCCCAGAAGCACCACCGAATCGGTACGCTGCCCTGCGATGTCAAAGGCGGAGTCCAAAGCGACGGTGAACGCTTGCTCATCCGAATAGTGGTGGTCACATGGCAGAATCGCTACGATGGCGTCCTTATCGTGTTGTTCGATACTCAGAAGGCTGTACAATATCGGCGGTGCCGTGCCTTTGTTCGCCGGCTGGACAATTCGCTGCGACGGGCGGATCCCGGGCTCCTGAAGATAGAAGGCGTGATGGCTTTTCGTTAGCGGAAACAAGATCTGCTCAAATGCGATACTGAGTTCCGCTCTTTTTCGCGTCTGCTCCAGCAAGGTGTCGTTGCCAACCAAAGGACAGAATTGTTTCGGGCGGTCATCGCCACAAATAAGCCGGGTCAGCCGCTGGAGGCGTGTTCCGTCTCCACCCGCCAAGATCACGCCCCAGCGGTTCCCTTGCGCAGCAGGGGGCCTCGCTTGGGGCGCGACGGATAGCATTGGTATCACTCCCATCTCACGCCCCGCGGCGAAGGTCTCCTCCGATTGCGTCTGACTTACTGCCTTTGCCGCACAGTTGTCTTTTGTCTCGAATGAATTCACTTCGGGGCACCTTCCGACAATGTATGTTCCGAACGAATCATGGAACGACGATTAGGTGGTCGACGACGCGAGAAACACCCGGCGCCGCCCATGCCGCGCGTCCCGCTTCTTCCTTTTCGAACCAGGACCGGACGTTCCCGGAGAGAGTCACGGCGCCATCCTGGGCGGACACGGTAATTCTTCGCGCGTCCACTTCCGCGCTTCGCCGCAGCGCGTCCTCGATCTTGGTCTTCACCTCAGCCGTCGATGGCTTCGGTTTCACTTCGATCTTGTTGGCGACGCCGCGAACGCCATTCACTTTCCTGGCACAG
The DNA here is from genome assembly GCA_020073445.1 of Terriglobia bacterium. Lineage (GTDB taxonomy): Bacteria > Acidobacteriota > Terriglobia > Bryobacterales > Bryobacteraceae > Palsa-187. The sequence continues at coordinate 6,355 of JAIQFE010000055.1, read as the reverse complement.
CTCTCCGCAGCTTCCCGCTGATAGTGCCATTCCACATTGCCTTCCAGCGTCACAAAGCCGTTTTGAATGCCAGCCTTGAGGCGATCGTCGGGGACGCTCAAATCAAGTGCCATCGCTCCGAGGACGTCACGCGCGATCTCGGGATCCGTGCGTGTCATCGGCTTCACGTCGATATCGTTCGCGACAGCCTTAACGCCATAGACTGATTTCGCAGCCTTCTCGGCTGCGACCTTCTCGGCGTAGCTGTGAACGAAGCCCGTGAGTGTGACCGCGCCCTCCTTGGCATTGACACTAATGTCTTGCGATACAATTTCGGGTTGCCATTCGAGTTGCCGGAGTACGGCCTCTCGAAGTTGCTTGTCGCTTCCCTTTTCCATCATTGTTTGCATGTCATAACTCCTTTCGCTAACCAGGCTTGAACAGTGCGACGCGAGCCCAGCACACTGCGAAATCTGGCGCTTCTTGGGGTCGAGGCCGTCTCCGCTTATGCGGTTGCTAGTTTAGCCTGAGGTAATTCTTGCCGCGGACTCTTGCGAGGCTCATTCTGGCAAATCGCTTTCAGGGTCCGAATCACATCATCTTTGAAGACGCCGTCAGTCTCCGCCTTGGCCTGAAGGATTACATCATCTATGGATAGTATTCCCTTGATTTCGCGCGACTTGTCTATCACGGGAAGACGGCGCAGTCTTTGCTTCGCCATAGTTTTCAGGGCGTTCCTAACATCGTCTTCGGGAGAGCAAGCAGACGGCTCGCGGTGCATGATCTCGCCCACCTGGAGGTCAGAGGGGTTCCGGTTCTGCGTTCCCAGGGCGATGAACAGATCGCGGTCCGTTACCATGCCAACCAGTTGGCCAGAGTCCTCAAGAACCGGGAGAATGCCGCAGTCTCGATTCCACATGATTTCCGCGGCCGCAGCAGCGTTCGTGCCGGGACTGCAAACCGAAACGTCTTTTGTCATCACGTCTTCAACTCGCATGTGTCAGTTTCCTCTCGCGCATTCGCCGGCGTTACCTTTTCCAGCTGCTGATTAATAGGCGATTACCCGGCGACTTACGCTTTCCATCCAGTTCAGCCGGATAAACAAAGAGTAATCCACTAGTACTAGAGGGTACTACTGGAAAAAACACCAGTTCTTCGAAAGGAAGGCCCTTCAGAATGTGCCGATTAGGTGACGATCCCGTGCCTCGCGGCATAGCGGGCGAGCTCAGCTCCAGTGCGAAGACCAAGCTCGTCCATGACGCGGTATTTGTGGAACTCCACCGTTCGAGGGGATACATGTAACTTGCTGGCAATCTCTTTGACGTGGAGCCCCTCCGCCAGCAACTGCAGCACCTCGCGCTGGCGTGATGTCAACTTGTCTAGTGGACTTCGCCAGCTCTTAGCTCGAGATGAAGCCGCATGCTTCACCGCCTCCGCGATCGATCTCGCCACGTAGACATTCCCTTTCATCGCCGCTCGAATAGCCGTGACCAATTCCTCGCCGGCAGAGTTCTTCAGGACGTACCCAGAAGCTCCCGCGGCTAACGCTTCGGTTGCGAACGTGACATCCGGGTGCATGGTGAGAAAGATGATTCTGACGTTTCGATCATTCTTGCGGATCTCCCTCACGGCTTCGATTCCGTTTAGCAGGGGCATCGTGACGTCGGTGATGATGATGTCCGGCTGGATATCTTGCGCCGCGCGCAGTAGCGAACGCCCATCATTGACGACACCAGCAATTTCGAAGTCTGGATGATCCAGGACCCGCCGCAGTCCTTCGATGACGATGTCGTGGTCATCAGCCAGCAGCAGTCTCAACGGTTTCATTTTCCTTCTTTCTGAGCGGTACGAAGACTTCCACGGTGGTTCCGGTCCCCGGTTGTGACCGGATAGTGAAATCGCCATTCACCAACCGCACCCGTTCCTCCATGCTGACCAAGCCTAACCCGCCCTTCCCCCTAGCTGCATTCACATCAAAGCCATTGCCAGTATCTTCAATCCGGAGTTCGACGCCGCCTCGCTTCCCCGAAAGCACGATCCTGACGTGTGCAGCCTTGGCGTGCTTGGCGATATTTCGAAGACTCTCTTGTGCAACTCGATAGAGGCACAGAGAAATACCTTCGGGGAGTGAAGACGGGACGCGTTCGGATTCGAATTGGGGCGGAACGCCCCCCTGCGCTGCGAAGCCGACGCATTCTTCCCTTAGAGCGGCTTCCAAGCCAAGTTCATCGAGGATAGCGGGATGGAGCCGCCGGGACAGTGCGTGAACGTTTTCTGCCAAGCCGTTGGTCCGAGCGCTGAGAACGCGGATGCGCTCGGGGAGCGACTTGGGCGACTTCACGGATGGCTGGAGGAGCGTAGAGATCTCCATGCCCAATGCGGCCAACTTCTGACTGAGATCGTCGTGCAATTCCCGAGCCAGGTCCTTGTTGCCGGCTTCTTGGAGGTCAAGAAGGCGAGCCGTCAAGGTCTGCAGTTCCTTTTGGTCCTGAAGTAGCGTTGCCTCGCTCTTCTTGCGTTCGGTGATATCGGAAACAAAGGTAACCCCAATCACGCCAGTTCGCGTCTCGAAATAGCTCAAGCCGATGTCGACCGGAAATTCTGACCCATCCTTACTCACCGCTGAGAGGTTCAAGCCAGCGCCCATGGGACGCATGCGGGGCTTCTGAAAGAAGCTTTCCACATGTCCAGCATGCTGGTGCCGGAAGCGCTCCGGGATCAACATCGCTAACGGGTGGCCGATCATCTCCTCACGCTTGTAGCCGAACATTGTTTCGGCGGCGGCGTTCACGAGCATGATCCGGCCCTCGGCGTCGTGAGTCAGGACGGCTTCGGGCACCGTTTCGAGCAGTGTGCGAACTGCTTCGTTGCTTTCCCGCGCCTGCTCCTGGGCCTCTTTACGCTTCGTCACGTCCACGCCCGTACGAATCACGTAGTCCACCACGCCGTCATCGCGTACCACTACAGTATTGGTCCACGCGATTAACCGAGGCTTGCCTAGTTTCGTGAGCCAATGAGTCTCTCCCTGCGCCGTTCCACCTCTGAGCACTTCCTCGAAACCGCTCTTCACCCGAGCTCTCTCTTCGGGGATTGGCAGAAACTCCCAAAGCCGTTTTCCTTTTGCCTCTTCCGGCGCGTAACCTGTCAGGTCCTGAGCGGCGCGATTGAACTGAAGGATGCATCCTTCGCGGTCCAAAGTAATGACCAGCAGGTCCTTGGCCGCGTCCAGGATCGTTGTGAGGAGTTTCTCACCCCGTTGCGAGCTCTGCTGGCTTTGCTTCAGCTTGTCAACCTCCACGAACACCATCAGGACTCCATCGATTTTGCGTTCCGCTGTGAGAAACGGGAGAATACGGACCGAATGCCATCGGCCCTCTTCGCCTTGTACCTCGCGCCACACATCGCGCGCTCCCTTGATGACTTCGGAGATCGATTTATCCAAGTCCGGAAGGTCGAATCCCGTGCGGATATGGCCGATCGGGCGGCCAACGTCGCCCGGGAGCAGATGAAGCAGCTTCTCCGCCGCGGGAGTAAAGCGGCGGATCCGCTGGTCGCCTCCCATAATCACAATCGGAATATCTACGCCGCTAACGACGTTACTCAATTCGTCGCTTAGATGGCCCAATTCCGTATTTCGCCTCTGCAACTGCTCGTTGAGAGTGATGAGTTCCTCGTTGCTCGACTGGAGTTCCTCCTTGGCTGTCTCTAGCTCTTCGTTGGTACTCTGAAGCTCTTCCATGCTGGACTGAGCCTGTTGGTTTGCGGTCTGCAGCTCTTCGTTGGTAGTCTCCTGTTCCTGGATGATTGCTTGTAGGTAGTCTCGAGTGCGGGCGAGTTCATTCTTTGCGTCGAGTAAATCCTGATCGTCAACGTGCTTCCCCTTGGGCCCAACTGTGGGTTTTGTTTCCGGTTGATCAGGACGGCGTACTTCGTCGAATAGGATTAGAAAGTATCGGTCCTCCGCTCTGCGGGCTGGCAGAGGTCGAACTTCAATATCCACGAGATGAATGGCTCCGTTTCGCTTAACTCGGACTGTTTCTCTCTTGACGCTCGCTCTGGTCTTGCGCGCCTTGTTGATGGCCACCCGCAGTTCGAGAGCGAGTTCCTCTCGAAGCATCTTTAGAAGTTGGAATGTTGCTTTTCCCGGAACTGGGTGTAAATACGGACTCGTATCCCCGCGGAAATGGAGAATCTGAAGGTCGTCGTCTACTACGAGCCCCGCATGGTGAGAGTGCTCCCATATGATACGGTCGGCCTCTTTCCCCAGGTCAAACCCGGAGGCTTCCTGTGCGCGAGGCTTCTCTTGGGGCGCTAACCTTACGAATGGTGCGGGCCCGATTTCATATGAAACCTTCGCAGCGGGTTTCTTAACGAAGACCTTGTTCTTCCGGTCCGTGATCCTAAACAAGTCCGGAAATCCGATCAGCGTTTCGGATTTGCCGAGCAGCAGTATGCCAGTGTCTCTCAATGCATAGTGGAACGAAGCAAGAACCTTCTTCTGCAGAACCGGATCGAGGTAGATCAAAACGTTCCGGCAGCTAATCACATCGAGTTTTGAGAACGGCGGATCTTTGGTCACGTCGTGGCGTGAAAAAAGACACAGATCGCGGATTGCAGAATTGATCTGGTAGTTGTCATTTACCCGAGTAAAGAAGCGCCGCACGCGCTCCTGAGACACCTGCTTTAATGCGTCTTTCGGATAAACACCGGCACGTGCTTTCTCAAGCGCCTGTTCGCTGATATCGCTTCCGAAGATTTGAATTCGCGTGGACGTGACTCGATCCCCCAGGTTCTCCAGCAAGCAAATGGCGATGGAATACACCTCTTCGCCGCCCGAGCAGCCCGGCACCCAAATTCTAATGGGATCATCGGCGGACTTATGCGCGAGAAGGCGCGGGAGAACCCTGTTTCTTAACGCACGGAAGACTTCCGGGTCCCGAAAGAAACTCGTGACGAGAATCAGGATGTCGTTATAGAGCGCATCCAGTTCTTCGCGGTGACCTTCAAGATATTTCAAGTACTCTCCGAGCCGCTCCACCTTCCGCATAGCCATGCGGCGGGTCACGCGCCGTTGTATCGTGGGTCTCTTGTAGAACGTAAAGTCTACGCCCGAAGCGTCCCGCAGCAGTTTGAAGAGTCCGCTCCACTCATCACCTCTCTCAGGCGGGAGCGCATCGGCTATCTCCAGAATCGAACGACCCACGACTGGATGCCGACCGATATGCGAAAGTTCCTTAGCAATGCGCGCCGGAGGGAGCACAAAATCGACGCAACCGGCTATCATCGCGCTCTTTGGCATGCTCTCGAATGTGGCGGATGCGGGCTCCTGGGCGAAGGTAATCCCTCCCGCTACTTTGATCGCTTTAAGCCCCAAGGTTCCGTCCGACGCAGTCCCGGATAAGACGACACCAATCGCTCTGGCCCCCTGAATCTTCGCCAACGAAAGAAAGAAGTGGTCGATGGGTAGATGGCGCCCGGCGGGAGCCTTGCGGGCAACGACATGGAGTGCGCCGCCTACTAGGCTCAAGTCTGTGTTTGCTCGGATGACATAGACGTGATTCGGCTCGACGCGTGTCCGCCGCCGAACCTCGGTCACAGGCATGCGGGTGGCCTTCGAAAGGAGATCCGTGAGCAGGCTTTCGTGTTTGGCCTCCAGGTGCTGCACAAGAACAAAGGCCATCCCTGTGTCCAGCGGCAAGGCTTTCAGAAGTTGCGTAAAGGCTTCGAGTCCGCCGGCTGAGGCGCCGACACCTACAATCGGGAAAGTGCTGCCGTCAGTTTGAGAAGGGCGTTTGGCGCCTTTGCGTGCCCCAGAGGAGTCTCCGCTGCTAACTGCCGCAGCAGGTGCTGCGGCGGCTCGTTTCGTAGGTTTTCGGGAACCTCTTTTTCGTTGCACAAGCGCGTGTGGACGTTCTCAGGCCGCCGCATTCCGTTGCAGCGCCTTCAACAGAGATTATCACGCGCTCGCTATCGCCAGGAATACGGCTGCCACCGAAGCCGCAGTCAGATGACGCCTGGACTGGATTATGCGCTCACGCAACCCCGATCGGAGTAGAGGCCACTTTGTCAGGATCCCCGACGGCCAAGAGGTTGTCCAATTCCGCCCGTTCAAGCGTTTCCTTTCGAATTAGCTCTCGCGAGATCCGTTCCAGGGGCTCACGCTGCTTCGACAGAATGTCGGTGACACGCTTACGAATCTCATCAACGATCCGCCGCGATTCATCATCGATCCTCTCCGCCGTCCGTTCGCTATAGTTGCGCTCCTCCATATCAAACGGCGACTTCAAGAACTGCGCGGCCATTGGCCGCCCGTAAGTCAACGGACCGAGTGCATCGCTCATTCCGAATCGGGTCACCATCTGTCGCACTAGTGCCG
>JAIQFE010000054.1 GCA_020073445.1 Terriglobia bacterium | reverse complement strand
GGAACCGAGAGAAAAGCGACGGCTAGAACGCGGGCAACTTGCATTTTTGTCTTTCCTCTACTCGATTGGATTGTACTCCAATCCTGCCATGGTCAACGGAACGCACCTATTAGGGCGCTGCCCACAAGAGATTACCTCCGGAGGAATTCGCCGGACGCTTACGTTGGTGGTCACACTCCTTTGGCCGCGCGCCAGTCGCAACTGAGTGAGAGTCAGTAGAAGCCAATTCGACGTGACACAGTGTCGAGATTCCGGACCGGCCGGCCCTTCAGTCACCTTTCGGCCGAATTTCAATGTCTGCTCTATCCCCTCATCCCACCTTCTCGTGGCCGACAACAGCTCGAACTCGTCGTTGAGATCGACGTCTACAAGGCAAAGGCCCTCGATCACAGAGATCAATCGCTTGCGCCCCATCTGGTGGGATGCGATCTCGGTTTGTTCGTATTTAGGTAATGATAAACGCGCTAGCGTCAGCCGAACCATCTCGCCGTATCGGAGGCGGAAGTGCCGCCGGTGGCCCCGGCGATTCCTGTTGATAACAGCCCTTCGCAGCTACGGACCGATCCTGGCGCAATGAGGATTTCGCGCCAGCAAATCCGCCATTTCATAGGACCTTGTTTGTGATGGCTGCCGGCCGCGACGCGTTCGTCTTTTCCATGAGCTTGTTGACGATATTCACGATTGACTTCTCGCGAGCTTGTCTCGGGAGGCTCGAAAGTGGCTTGTTCGGGTCGTTGGCTGCTTGGTATTTTGCTAGCTCGGAGTACTGAACAGTCGACGGTCGGCACGCGATCCAAAAAATCTCTACACCGCCATCCTTCGCGCCTTCCAACAGAGCTGGCAGTTCGCTTTCTTTCACGAAACGCGATGCAAGGTAATCCGGCGTGACCATGCAGACGGCCACACGTGCGCGACCGAGCGCTCCTTCGATCTCCGCGTGCCACTTATCTCCTATCACAATTTGTTGGTCGGACCAGACATGGAGTCTCAAGACCTGAGCGGCAGGCTCAAGCATGGTAAGAAACTCGCGGCAAAGCTTCTCGTCCTTGTGAGAGTAGCTTACAAATATTAAGTCTCGCTCGGTTGGAACTTCGGACCCGGCGGCATAGGAGGAACGCAATGCCACTGGATCGGACTTGTTGAATTCGCTGATTTCCTCCAAGCAATCCTCAACCGAGACCTCCATGACCTTCGCCCAAGCCTCAGCGTGGCGGCGCCCGTTTGGAAAGCGGGCCAACGCAGCGATTACCTCCCTCTTAATGGGAAACCACCAGTCCCAAACCTTCGCGGTGTCGTCCTTAAGCGAGCACAACTCCCGGTGCAAGGTCTCAATGTCGGTTGACTCGGACGCCAACGATATCGCCACCCGGAAGAGAGCTCGCGCGAAAGGGTTGTTCTCTTCCCTGGCCGCACGGTTCAGCGTCGGCACGGCTGAGTCTCCGTCAATGCGAGCAATCGAGATTCCCGCCGCGCCGCGCACCTCGGAAGGCCCCGGAGATTCGAGGAAGCGCTTGAGTTCATCCAGGTGTAATCGACGGAATCCGCATCCCAGGACAAAGCCAAGAAAGGATCTTGTATCAATACCGTGGAGCGCCTCCATTTCCTCCGAAGAAGCAACCTGCGAAGTTTCCGCGTAGATGAGGCCGAATGCGCTAAGGACGAACGGGGCTAGCTCAGGATCCGGTGCCGTCCGCGATTCATCCCGATATCCCTCGATTAGCTGGAGGGCGGCCGAGCCACCTATATCGCCTGCGGCAGCGATCGCGTGACCCCGGAGGCCCGTCGGCAATGTCTTGTTGCGGAATGTGGCAACCAGATAGGGCACAGTCCTTCGAAGACGCATGCCTCGAAGAGCAGTGATTGCGTACCCGCGAAAACTATCCGGGCCGGCTAGCAGCCATCGCTCCACGACGATTCCGACCGTCTCCCTTGGAAATCGGTACGAGTAGTTATGTAGAACACTCTTATGAATGGAATCCGCATAGTGCTCCTCGGCGTCGGCTACGAAATTCTCAATGTGATGGAGCAGTAGGTCGAAGTGGGTAGGGTCCTTCGTTCGGACGGCCATGCGAAGGAGACTTTCGAGCACGTACGCAGTGAGCTTCTCAGCGTCGTACTGACCTGGGCGCCGGACCGGGCAGCGTTCTACAACTTCCTTAGCCCATGTGTGTGCACCCATTGACCCGAGCGCTTGCATCGCGCTACGCACTGCATCCATACTGTTGCGGCAGGGATCTAGCAGCTTCGCGACCTGTTCTGCCCCTTTTTCAGCTTGAGTATTAGCCCAATCAAACGGTCGCTCACGAAGGCATGCTACGGCCAGTTGCTTATAACCCCAGTCACCTTCCTGGAGCACTTCCACGAGGTAGGGCAGGGCTGCGTCGCCCACTTTCGTGTACAGTTGCCCGAGCCTCCAAATTCCCTGCTCGGTGAAAGGAGGCAGACCGGGGGGGCGGGCGCCCATTGGTAGCATGGCCTTGAAAGCATCAACACCGAACGCAGCCAGGGAATCCACCGCATCATCTCCTGCAATTGGATCGGAGCCCAGGAAAGCGGGCAAATAGTCCTGTAACTGCGGCATGGATACAAGGAATTATACGCCATGGAGAACACCGGCTTAATATAGCTGGCGAGAACAGCCCATCGCGCCGACAGAGCCTTCGTGATGCGAAGAGGATTTCGCGACAGCGGTCGAGCAACGCGGCCGGGAGCGAAGCGGCAGAGCTTCCGAGTAGGCCACCCAACTGCAATGCGAACCACCTCGCGCCGGTACTTGCGGAGTTGCACTTCGCACGGCGCTCCGAAAGCACTACGTACGCAGTAGGTCTAAGATTGTTCAAGGGCAAGCGGTAGCCTCGCCGATTCTCGGCAGCCCGGAAGCGCCGCTAATGGCCGCATTGGTGCTTAAATACCTTTTCAGAGATCAACATGAGCGATGTATTCATTAGCTGGGGTGGAGCGGGGGACAAAGCGACGGTTGGAGAAATGGCATCCAGGCTGGCGAACGCCGGTCTCTCCGTCTTCGAGTACACACGGAGCATGGACCCGGGCGATGCCATCGACATCCGGGTCATGCAGGAAATCGACAGCGCGAAAGCGGCTATCGTCTGCCTCTCCGATACATCGATACCCCGCGAGTGGGTCGGCAATGAGATTGCCTGGCTTCCCCACACCCGCCGCAACAGTGGATTGCGCGCAATCGTTCCGGTTCGGACCGGGGCGCTTTAGCCGCATCGTGAGTTCACTTGAGGAGGTGTTGTGTGACAACCTATGTTCCGAAGACGATTGACACCTCGAACATTGATTTGAGCTCCGATCTCTAGGAATTGGTGGAGCGTCTCGCAGAGAACAGTCACGGCCGCTGGGCACGGAAGAGTCTCCACAAAGGTTGGCGCTGTGGCCCGAAGCGGAACGATGTCGAGCAGGCACATCCCCGACCTTGTGCCATACAGTGAACTCCCCGAGTCAGAAAAGCAATACGACCGGAAGACGTGGTCGAGGCGATCAAGACCATCTTGGCGCTGGGCTACGAGGTGAAGCGCCGCTAGGCGTTTTGTTGGCGGGAGGCGTCCGCTGGTGCGATGAATTGGGCGGCCCCGTTCATTGCCTCCGGTCAGCGGCGGATACAGGTTGAGTATCGGCTTCCTGGCCTTCATAGATGTCCGCCAGGGCTTTGACTTCCTCCTCTGAACGGCCTACTAGCCGTGCGGTACGGATCGCCTGCTCTTCTATAGAAAGCGCCTGCCACGGCTTTGGGGTTTTACTCATTGCCTCTCGATGCTTCTGAAGGCCCTCTTTCCATCGGTCCAAAATCATCAGGGCGTCACCTTCCGTTGCCAAGCGCCATAGCTCTTGCTTGGGATCTTGAGCGTTCTCGCAGTGACTCAGAACTTCCTCCGCGAGTTGCCGCGCTCTCTGGATCGCGATTGCGTAGTTTTGTGCGTGTGCTAGTTCGAGAAACGCAAGGTTGATTCCGTGATAGTAAGCCTGGTCTGAATCTGGCGGTTTCTGGCCGGTCGCCTGCGCATAGGCCTGTTGGTACAGTCTCGCAGCGCTTTGATAATCGGTTTCCGCGCGCGTGACCAGCCAGCGTCGTTTCAAACGGCCCGCAAGAACTCCTTGAACGTCGGTTCCTTGCGGTTTGTGAGCTGAGAGGACATTCAACGCATCGCTACTCCTCCCGACTCTCTCAAGCGCTATGGCCAAATCAACAGCGCCCGTGTCATCCAGTCCATGTGGCATGGGCTTGCCGCTGGGCCAGAGCCTCTCGACCAACTGCGCAGACTCGCCGATTTCGGCTGCGACGCGCGCCGAGTTCCGCGGACCTGAGAGAGCGGCACCGCCCGTCACTCCCTCGATCAGGATCTTGACCGACGAATCCTCCGGCGAATCAACGTCGAGCATGGTTACGTGGTTTCCAGGTACAACCCGTCTTGTGGATTCGGCGAAGGGCTCCAGCGACGACGATGGCGGGACGAACTGGTCCAACTCGCCCGCTATTGTCAGAAATCTGAGCTTTGGATCGGCATCCAACTCCTGCTCCGTCCACCTTGCTCTCAAGCTCTTTATGAAGACACTGTCTGGCTTCATGTTTTCTATCTGCTGTTTCACAAAAGCAAGTTTGTCCGCTTTCGCAAGGCCGGCGCTTGGAGTGCCAAACAGAATGAGATGCGTCGTCCGCGTGCGGAGGTCGGCATGTTCTGTGACTGCGTCCTGCACAACGAGACCGCCCATGCTGTGGGCCACTAAGGCGATGGCCTTGTATTTCCCTTTTGGCACCTCGGTTGAGATCGTGGTGTACAACATGGTTGCGATCTCCGGGAGCGCGGCATCGGCGCTCCACAATCCGAGGAGATCAAAGCGGCGCCGGCTTTCGTATCCGAAGCCGAAGAGATCCCACCCCCTCAGCTTTCGATCCGCCGCCAAAAACTCGGGAATCCTGCCCCATGTCTTTTTCCAGTCCCCAGTGAAGCCGTGAACAAAGATGATGGCTGCCTCATTGTTCTGAGACGAGCCGGAATCGAGCCTGCCGAAATTGATGGATTTTGCCATTTGGTCTACCCCGCGTCTTCATTATGACGTTCCGGGTTTCTCGAAGAATCAGCACTGCCATTCGGCAAGAATCCTGTATTCTTGTTCCTGAGAACTGACATGCCTCGGCCCATATGTTTCATGATCATGCCCTACGGCGTCAAACCGTCGCAGAAGCCGGACGGCGTTGGCGCTCCCGACCAGATTGACTTTAACCGCCTCTGGACCGCAGCCTTCGAGCCTGCTATCCGCCAGCTGGGCTACGACCCCGTGCGCGCTGACCAGGACCTGGGCGCCGCCATTATCAAGGAAATGATTGAGCGGCTGGCCATTTCCGACCTCGTGATCGCGGACGTCACCACTCCGAACGGCAACGTTTACTACGAAGTCGGAGTGCGTCACGCCGCCAAGCCGACCGACTGCGTAATGGTAGCAGCCGACTGGACCCGACCGCTGTTTGACATAAATCAGATGCGACAGGTTCGGTATCCGCTTCCGGCGGAGTTCGTGGACGACGCCACCGCCGAGCAGATCCGACGAATCTTCGTCGAAGGCGTGCCCAGGCTTGCGCGCGGGCAATCGCCCGTCTTCGAGTTTCTGCCCGGCTACCCAAATACCGACCCGCGACGCGTGTCGTCGTTCCGGCAAACGCTGGAGGAATTGTCCGCGTTCCAGGCGGAGGTGCTGGCTGCGCGCTCTCTGCCCAGCCCGGCATGCTCGACGAAGGCCCTGGAGCTGCGGGACCGGTTCTACGGCGGCGGACCCGTGCAGGTGGTGGTCGCGCTCGAGCTGCTGTACCTGGTCCGCGACTGCACGGGCTGGAAGGCCGCACTCCAGTTCATCGATTCGCTGCCCGCGGAGTTGCAGCAGCAGGCGCTGGTTAAAGAGCAGCGTGCGCTGGCCCAATCCAAGGACGGCGATCACAACGCTGCCATCGGAGCCCTTCGCGCCCTGATTAACCTGACCGGTGACAGCTCGGAACGGCGCGGGTTACTCGGAGGGCGGTACAAGAGGCTGTACATAGCCGAGCAGGACCCGGCGCGAAAAGCGGAGTATCTGGACCAGGCGATCACCGAGTACGAGGCCGGCATGCAACTCGACCTCAACGATTACTATCCCGGCTCCAACCTGGCCCGCCTGTATCGCGCCCGTAACGACGAGGATGACGAGCAAAAGGCCCGCGTGTCTGCGGCCGTGACGATGGTCGCATGCGAGCGCGCCCGGGCCAAAACCGGTAAGGACCCCTGGCTGAAACCGACGCTGCTCGGTGCCGCATTCGACGCGGGCGACGTAGCCCGTGCGAAAGAATTGGCGAAGGAAGTGCGCCGTGATGGCGCCGCCGCTTGGCAGCTCGAGACGACGCTCGCGGACCTCCGGCGGACCGTGGAACTCCACTCGGGCGATACGTCAACCGCGCTCGCGCGAATTCTGGCTGACTTGGAAGCGGTTTCGGTGCGCTGATGCGCCCGCCTGCTCGCATGGCTGAGCATTGCCGCAGCCGTCCTCTGTGCGTACGAAGCCTACCCGTGAAGACCCGGTAGGGACGGCTAAGATGAATGTGGTCGGCATGATGCAGCGCCGATCAGACTGTACGCAGAAAAAGGAGGTGTGGTGAAAACCTATACGCCTGAAACAATTGACACCTTGCGAGTAAGCCTGAGTCCGGATCTCGAGGAACTAGTGGAGAGGCTGGCTCAGAACAACCACGATCATTGGGCTCGCAGGCGTATCGACGAAGGTTGGCGTTACGGCGTCAATCGCAACGACAGTAGGAAGGAACATCCCGATCTGGTACCGTACGAGCAACTCCCCGAATCCGAAAAGGAATATGATCGGAAAACCGTGATCGAAGCGCTGAAGGCAATCATCGCGCTGGGGTATGAAGTGAAGAAAGGGCCGCCGAACGACAGCGTCCAACGCTAGCACCGAGGGTTCCGAAACAATGCGGGCCGACAGCGTCCTAATGAGCAATTCCGGTATCGAACAAATAACGGTGCCCTGTGCCCAGAGCATTGCAGGACGGCCGCTGGCGCTAAGGGCGTGCAGCGCTCCCATACAGCTTGATCTCCTTCAGGATATTTGCTTATCAGCGCTATCTTGGTGGCGTACTTGATTTTGACCTCTTGGCCATCGTATAGCTCCTCCCCTGAGCCAAGAGCGGTTGGTCGCTCCGGAAATTTTATCCTGCGTAAAGGCTTCCGAGTCAACGCCCGGGCGCAAGCATACCGGCGCGGGTCAACCTGCGGTTCCGTTGAGTGATTTGCCTTCTCCCCACAACTGACTCTTGGTGCTATGGGCTGTTCTCGACAGCTATCGCTACCCAACTTTACAGATCTACGGGATCTCACCCCATATCCATCCCAGTCGACCTCTCGCCTCAGATGATCGGAGGTCAAAGTCGTTAGGCGGCGAATAGCGCGAACACCCACCCTTGGCCGCCGTAAAGAATGCCCGTTTCGTGGCATTGTCCGCGCGGCTCGGAAGATCGAGGGGCTGCGATTCAGGTTTGGTGAACTCGAAAGGGCGCGTGAACACTATGGCCACCAGCGCCCCACGTCGAGAATCGCATGAAACGTTTCCTCAACGGCCTTCTGGCCGCCCAATGCGAAGATAACAGGACCGAGAGGTTGCAGGTAGGACAGCAGATCCTGCCGTGATTCCAGGGCGAGACTACGAAGGATCCTCCGCCAAATGGGGAGCAGATCCTCCGCAGGCAAACTTACTAAGGAGGGGACCAGATCTCCAAGTGCGGTTACGCGGTCACCGATAAAGTATCTAGTGAGCGCGACCGCCGCGGCATCGCGCAGGACCTCAGCCTTCAGGGGCGTCGGCAGGTATTCCGCGAGTTTTGCAAGGCCTTGGTGCCCGCCGAATGAACGGCATTCGGACAGCGCTTCGTTTAGAGCTTGGCTTCGAAGGGGCTCCGGGAGATGTTCCGCCAAGGCGAAAAACGCCTCCGTGCTGGCATGGGCTGTGGCTGCTGCAGACCATGTTTCGGCGATGTTTTTCCCTCTTTCCGGCTCCGGGAGTCGCGCAGCTAGAGCAGCAAGCACCTTCACTCGATCGCCCGTTTCCTCGATCTGTCTGGCCGCTTGTAACGCCCGCAACAGGAGTTGCCCGGTCAGGGCTTCGGCCAACTGGCTCAGCGCTTTTGCCTTCTCACTGGAATAGACGATGCCCTCAGCGGCTTCCACCACTTCGGCCAGTACATCGTTTTTTAGCGGTTCTTCCAAAACTCCAACCAGGCTGACCAGCGCTGCAACCTTTCCCGACGGGTCCGCGATCTGCCGTGACGCGGCCAGCCCTGCGGCGACCGCGTCCTGCCGTAGCGGACCGGACAATAGGGAAACCATCCGAATTAACGCCTCGGCTCGAGGGTGTCTGCCTGAGGTCATCTCGCTCGCCGGCAGTTCCTTTGCTGCAGCGAAGGCCTCGCGCAGAATCTCGCTGCGATCTGGCTCGGGCAGGTAATGGGCTAATTCCGCAACCGGTTCAGGTTCACTCGGAATCTCGCCGGATTCCCGAAAATACGCGACCGCTTCGCGCAAGCGGCCTTCCGTCAAGTGGGGAGCGAGTTCTTTGAACATCCACCCGCGCCAGCTTGGGTGTATACTTCCGGCCAGCCCCAGTAGTTCTCTGAATGTTTCGCCCCTCAGCGGCTCGGCGAGTCGGGGGAACAGTTTGCAGAGGACTTCGCAGGGTATATATTTATATTCCTCCCCCACTGTGCGCGCGGCCGACAAAGCCCGAGGCAGCATCGCCTCAGGTAAAACGGGAGCCAGGGCAATAAGCGACTGGCTTCGGCGGCTATCGGAGTCGATGGCGCGGACAGCCGCAAGAGCGTGCCGAAAATATCCCCGGGTGGCCAGGCACGACGCCAGGTCGCAGAGAGCATTGTCACGATAAACCGGTATGTGCCGGATGGCGTCGAGCGCCCGATTCGGGAGCCCAAGTTCCGCGAAGCGTAGCGCAATGCGGCCAAACATCTCTGGCTGATTTGAATCCAGCGGACGAGTAGTTCGCAAGACCGCGTCCAAAGCGCATTGGAGCCGGGGCCCGGACAACCAGGGTGCCAGTCCAGCTAACGCTTTGGCGCGTTGCGGGTCGTCCGAAATCCGGCGCATGAGCGCTAACGCCCCGCGGAGGAAGGCCTGTGGCAAATGGGTGGCCACCAAGTTTCTGACATCCGCGCGCTCATGCGGCGCAAACAGGTTTTCCGCCGGCACTTCGCTCGCTTCCGCGAGCGCATCCCGCACAGCCTCGGCCTGCAGGGGGCCACTCAAACGCGATGCCAGCACGGCTAGGGCTTTCGCCCGTTGCTCACCGAGTTGCAGCGACCGCGCCGCAGCCAGCGCATCGGCCCCGAGTGGCTGGGTGATGAACGGAATGAGATTGGTTAGCATCTCCGCCCGATCCATGAAGGGTCGCACTTTCGGGAGAGCCCCAAGCGCCTGACCGAGCTTGACCTCCGGCAGTTCCGGCACGAGCAGGCGAAAAATGAAGGCCCGATCACGGAATTCTTCTTCTTGCAGTGTGTCAGTCAGGACTTCGTCGAGGACCTCCGCGCGTCGAGTCTCCGACACGAGCGGAAGCAAGCGGATCAGCGCCCGGGCGCGCTCATCGATACTACCCAACGCTTTCGCCCCTGCCAATGCGGCGTCCAGAGTCTCCTGCGAAAATGGCACCGGGAGTTGGGGGACCAGTTCCGCCAGGGTTCTGGCGCGTTCCACCGGGTATGCGATGCTTTGCGCAACGAGCAAGGCTTTGGGCAATAACTTCCGGGGAAGATGCGGAACCAGGCTGACCAGGGCCCCCCGCTTCTCGTGCGACTCGCCAGCGAGTTCGATGGCACGCAGCGCTTCTTTGAAAACCTTGTTTCCTTGGCTCAGGTTAAGGTGCTGAGCCAGTTTAGACAACTCGGCGGCTCGAAATGCGTGGTGCTCGATTCGGCGGACCGCCGTCAGCGCTTCGGCGAAAGCTTTGCTGCGTGTCGATTTCGGCAGGCGGACCGCAAGGGCCACAAGGGCTCTCGCGCGTGCCAAAACGTCGTCGATCTGTCTTGCGTGAGCGAGAGCCGATCGCAACATCGGCTCCGGGAGAAATGGAGCTAACCCGCCCAACGCCCAGACTCGGTTCATCTCGTTGGTAATCAGGAACGCAGCATCCAATGCAGAAGCCAGGTCGGTCCTCCTAAGGTGCGGTGCCAGAGCGATAAGCGCCGTATCGCGACCGGTCTCCCCGGGCTCTGGCAGAGCAACAGCCAGTACCCGAGCCAGCGTCGACTTTGGCAAGAGGGTCGCCAGCGCCGGCCAAATCCTTTGGCGCTCGAACCGATCCAGCTTTGGGACTGCGGCCAGCGCCTGTTCGGGGTATCCTAACTCGGCGACTCGCAACACTAGATCGACTGCGTTGCGATGGAAGTCAGCCAGTTGATCGTAGGGCTGGACTGGAGGCTTCAGCATGAGCGCGAGCGCTTCCAGCGGATATCCCACCTCCGCGAGCCGCGGGCACAGTGCGGCAAGCGCCTCCGCTCTTTGAGTGGCTGCGAGCGCAGTCCGGATCAATGGTTCCGAAAGCTGGGGGGCGAGCCCGGCCAGCGCTTCAGCGCGGGGTTTCGGATCAGCAATCGCTACGGCGTAGGCCAATGCGTGTTCGGGGGACCAGATGCCGTTGCGAACCAGCGCTGCCAGCATCAACGGAGGAATGCTGCCGCCGACGCTGTTAAGAGAAGCACCTGCCAGAGCATAGCGGCATTCGTGGCCGACAGAGGGCCACAGAGTCGATTGTTTACCGCTGGTTTCGGCGAGTTGCCACGCGCGAGCCACGTCCAGGCGATAGCCGAACCCGTCCCCGAGAGCTTCTTTCGCTTCGTACCACCCGTTACGCCCATCGGCCATCTCTGCCGCGAGGACGCCGTGTACTTCGTCTCCGCGCCCCGCTTCAATCAGATGATGCAAGAGATGAGAGAAGTAGTAACCGTCGTTCGGACCAGTGTGCCAACCCGCTTTGCATTGTGCCTGATAGGCCGCCAGAAGCCGGTGATGGAGTGAAGGAAGGTCGCTGCACTGCTTGCGCACATAATCAAGCTGAAGATCGTGCAGGCTCAGACGGCGGGCCGGATCGCGTCGCATCAGAGAGCGGTCCACAAACAGGTCGATGAACTGGTGCGTGACCGCCGGGTTTAAACCCAGAGGCCGCCAGTAAACCTCGATCACGGCTTCGGGGACCGGCGTGTTGTTGGGAAATACGCCAAAATCCATGTATCGGTCTCGCGCCTTCGGCTTCAACGCCCTGACGCTCACCTCCATGGCACGCAACAGATCGGGGTACGGATAGTTAGGGAATCTCTGATGAATGCTCTCCAGATCCGCGTGTTGCATGAGCGACAAAACATCCGACCAACGGCTCGATGGCTTGTTTTTGACCATAGCGCCAATCATGGCGATCGCCAAGGGAAGATTCCCACACCTGATGGCGACTTCGCGAGCTTGGGCTGGCAATTGTGCGACCGCGTGATCCGACCACAGGGACAATAGTGTCAACGCTTCGTCCCCGGTCATAACGTCCAGCGGCAATTCACGGGCGCCAAGAGCCAGAGCTAGCCCGGAGTCGCGCGTCGTGATCAACGCACGGCAACCAATACCGAGCGCATTCAGAATCGGTTCGGCGTCCTCCATCTTCCATACGTCATCAAGAATCAGCAGGCAGTTCCGATTCGCGAGTGCCTGTGAGAGCCTTGCGCTGCCGGCCTGAGGATCCAGATACTTGCCGGGATCATCGTTCAGGGCTAGGGCCGCAAACGCGAGGATCTTCGTCAGACCGGGCTTCCGGCCTAACCTGAGCCAGATCACTCCATGGTTGAACCTTCGGCGAGTTCCGCAGGCGCGTGCAAAAGCAGTTGCCAATACCGACTTTCCAATCCCGGCCATACCCTCCAGTGCCGTAACGCCCTTCGAGGCCGTGATGACAATGGGTTGGGAACTATCCGGGAAAACCAGCTTGTTGAGCCGATCTAGGGGTTCCGCGCGCGATAGATAGTGCGGAGGAAGTGTGTCAACTCCGTGTAGTGTGCCAGGCGGCAAGAGCGGCGTGCTCAAGATCCCTACCAATTCGTCCAGCGCCTCGCGATAAGAGCGAGACCTGCGGAAATCGGGGGAATGGAGTTTGCTGAGTTGCGTCGGAACTAATTCATAGTCCTCATTCGAGGCTTTGCCGGAGCGGCCGAGTCGCAGAATGGGCACGATCACCTTGCACGACTCAGCTGCAAATTCCCACTCCTGCATGACATAGCGGGAAGTTGCCGCTTTCGGACCAACCACAAGGATTAAGCGCTCCACAGACGCAATGGCGGCGCGGATCTCGTCAAGGAAAGTCCGTCCGCGGCTTTCCATGGCCTTGCGATCCCACCACACGAATAGGTCGCGCGCCATCAAATCGCGATAAAGGCGCCTTACGAAACGCTCATCATCCTCCCGTGCGTATGAAATAAAAGTTCGCACCATCACCGCTTCTTTGTAACTGAGCCTGGTGTCTCGCCGAAAGCTCCCAAGCACGATTCGCTAATGACCGACCATCCATTCTAATCCGGAGGGCGGTGTTGGGACGTCCTGCCAGCGCATCAGGGCACCCGACTACATGACGGAGCACTTAAAGTGTCGCCGAGACGACCGCCCTGAGTCACGATGAGGTGACTGCAAAGTGGGAGAGCGGGGCGACCGATGGGAGGGCAACGGGCTGCGTGTGATTACTGTTGATAAATCCCCTTCCCACCACCAATGCGGATTACTCCAGTGAAATGGCGTCACGGGAAGCGTCTGACTAGCGTTCCGGACGAACGGTCGACTGCACGCAAACAATCTACTGGCCAGTTAGCAGGGAGATCAGAGACTTGGGCCCGAAAGACGGTATTTCGGGTCGGTGCAAAACCCTCGACCAACCTGGGATGAATTCACAAGCGAAACAAGCCTCCTTTGGCATCTATGGAAGACTTGCCAAAAACATCAGGTTTTGGCACAATACATCGCCCCAACTCGCGTTCGTGGGAAGACCATCCTGCTCATCTTCCCGATCGCACTCTCTTGCGCTCGAAGGTAAGCGTTTAGAATTCTCCTGGCCAGAAGGCTTTGGATGGCATTACGCGCTGTCTCTGCCCGTTGTGGGCGTTTACCTTAACCCAAGATTGGACGAAGTCCAGCCCTTATTCTGAGATGCTTGATGCCTGGAGGCGGTGGGCCAAGAGTTTGGTGATGGCCACCTCAATCCACCCACATCTACGATGATGATAGCGAAGCGGACCGCGACCGACTCCGACTGTTCTCGATGAGATGCCGTTTCTATCAGGTATGAGCGTGGCGAGTGAAATCTTACCGTCCACTACGCGACGTCGTCTTCTCCTACCGGACCCCCTAGCCGCGGTGGCTCAGTTGGAGGCCAACTTTCGCCCGATTCGTAAAGTGGATGGCGGGGTTCCGAAGCCGGCCTGCCATACTCCAAACGCCATTCTTCAATCTGTCCGAGGAGATTGTAGGCAGTCTTCGCGCGCTTCGGATCGTGCTTGGCCATCTCGAAGAGGCGCTCCTTGATGTCGCTGGCGGCGCGGGGCACCAGCGTGTAGGACTGGGGACTTGCCTTGCCTGAGCGCTTCTCCAGAAAGACGTCTTCGATGGCCTTCCATAGTTCATAAGGAACCGGGTCCGTGGAGGCGTCGTCAATCAGGTTAAGGCCAGCGAGCAAAGCCTCGGGACATCCGAGCCATCCCACTAGCTGCGCGAGTATCAAGCGCCGTTGTCCCGAGACCGGCTGAGAACTCAGCTGAATGATGCGCGCCGCGAGGGAGGCATCCGTGCGTGCGCGCTCTGAAAGAGTACCGGCCAGGAAATTCATGGCGTGCTCCGGAAGATCGGGAACAACAGCATCTTCTGATCCAGAGTCAATGAACCCCATGAGCACCGGTGTAGCGCCCGGATGAGGACTCGCCGCGATCGCCTCAAGCCAATCCCGAGCGACATGCTGAAAGCCAGGATCGTTCGGACGTGCCAGCTCGCGCAGCCATGCGAGTCCGGCGTCGTCCTTACTTTGGCCGAGCGCCATCAGCAGGTTAGCCTGATCATGCCAATGCAAGTGGAATTCCGACATAAGCGCGCGAAGACGGGCAACGCCCTGCTCCGGCGGATCCACGAAGGGAAGCAGGCATAGAATGTGATTCAGCAGACCCGCGTTGCTATATATCCCGTGTCTGCGGAACTCATCGAGGACCGGCTCAATAATAGCCAGCACACGATCAGCAGGTAAGACGACGCCCGCAAACACCAGTTCTTCCAGCAGCGCAGCACGGAGCCAGCCATCGGAACGCGCCGCAAGGCCGGCAATGTCCAATATCAGGTCGGTTGAATGCCTAGAGTCGATCGCAGCGAGAACCTTTGCCAGTTCTTTGAGCCGGTGATGGTACGCGATTATCTTATGATCTCCGGTCTTGCTCTCTTCGAGCAGATTCAGGATGCGTCGCTTTATCGCCGCAGCATACTTCAGACGCAGATCTTCATGGAAGGTAGGGTGAGACTCAGGGGCAGTGCGTATCTTCTGGTAGTCTCTTGCAGGTTGACCAAAGCGCGCCGCCATGATGGCGTTGTTACTTGGTGCAGCGGTCCTCGCAGTTACCTGAAGCGCCCATGCTGCATCGAGTTCATATTCGGGCTCGTTTAAAAGATCCAGGAGGATCGTCTCGCGTTGTACATGATCAAGCCGCAGAAGCGCCTGGACATGCCATCCGGACCAACACGCCGAACTGCCTTGAGCTCTTGCCGTTTGCTCTCTGCGGGCCATGGCCAAACGGCCTTCCCGGACCCTGACAATGTCCGCACGAATCATGGCCATCAGATCGTCGATATCCTTAGATTCCCCGACTTCGGCAAGCACGGGCGCAAGATGGCCTTTCAGTTCACCCCGGAAGTCGTCTCGTGCCAGAACCATGGGCACCGCTGACTTCAGGTAGGCGCGAAGGCGTTGACGAAGATCATCCGGCAGCGTGGCTTTCAGATCATTATCCTGATCTCCCTTCCTGCTGAACATTTCGGTGACGATGGCCAACTCTTCGTCGCGAGGCGGCTGCGTGAGAATGTCCGACAAGCCCTCAATGACAAGCGCCGGGGGCAGGGCCCAAAGAAGATGCCGCAATTGAGCATCGATCGCCTGTTTTTCTTCATTCTGGGGATCGGCCAGCAATTCCCGGCGGTGATCGCGCAGCGCCAGGAAGACGGCCCTTGCAAGGTCTGGGTCGGCGGCGGCCTCCAGAACGGCAACAGCGCCCGAGGCCCCGCTTCGCCGCAAATCCTCGGTACAGGAACGCTGGAGCAATCGTCGGGTCACATCCTTCGATACTCCGGAGATCATCGATAGCCAGTTATCGCCCCGCAGTGCGCCTTCGACAACACGGTCCGTAACCCATTGGCTGAGCCACTCCGGATCGGCCCGGCGCACGATCTCGGCGGCGGGTCGGAGATAGTAGTCGTTCAGGTCTCTGATGAGGGCGGCAGGCAGGTTCGACAATTCATGTTTCAGGCGTGCCGCCGCCTCGCTATCGCCGAGTTCGGCGAGTCTGAGCGCAATCTGGAGGCGGGCCTTGGCCTCCGCAGCTTCACCCAGAACAGCCGTATAACTCAAGAGAGCCCGCGCGCGAACCGACGATGGCAGGTCTTCCACGTCGAGCTCTTGAATTGCCTGTTCAAATTCAGGATCCGGCAAGGATTGCAGAATTCCGGCAACTTCATCGTGCTGCCCGATCCAAGATAAGGCGCGCAACGCTGCCAGCCGGACGATAAGACTGGCGTCCGACCGCGCGAAAGTCAACGCTACCTCGCTCCTTCCCTGAAGCATCGTGAGTTCGGACACGAATTCCCTTCGGTGTTCCTCGCTCCAGGTGGCCACGATCCGCCGCCATTCGGGCCCAAGACTTGACAGGTGCAACTGCGCGCCGGCACGGTAAGTGGTCAGACGAACCTGTTGATCCGGATTCGTAAGAAGGGGCAGTAGAATATCGGCGAACTCATCGGATCCGGTGGCCAGTATCGCGGCAAGCGCGCAAAGCCGATAGTGCTGATTCGGCGTTGCGTACAAGGAGCGAAGCCGATTGCTTACGTCGCTTCGAACTTCAGTCTGTACGGTGGGTCCAACCAGCCGAAACAGTGTTGCCGCAAAGACAGGATCGACCTTCAATGCAGTTTGCACAAGAATGGCACCGGCGGCCTTATCCCCCAGCGCTTCACCCATGTCCTGGGCGACCATTCGCAGCGGCTCCTCCCATGCCGGCTCGTTGACGTAACTTCGGGCGTATTCGTCGCGTTGCGCCTGATCGGCCGCGGCTGACACTTCCCTGAGAAGGTCTCGAAGCGTGAGCGCGGAATAATACTCCTGGAACTGCTGATGCTCAAATCGGAAACTGATCTCCGGATACTCGCTGCGCTCCAGAATGTGATGTGAACAAAGTGCGTTGAGAATTTCCGACGGCTCTGGCGTCAAGGCGACTTGCCCCGCCTCTCGAAGGCGATCGCCGGTCGAAAGGCAAATCGCCCGGGCCTCCGCGTCTGCCAGCAGAACGTCGCCGCGCGCCGTGAGCTGAGCGGCGAGTGCACGCAAGTAATCAGCGGCGCGGCCCCGGAGCGGGTGGGCCTGTAAATGGACACTGTGTTCGTCCGCGCGTTCGATCAATTCAACCACGGCACCGAGGAGTCTCAGCTTGGTTCGCGGCACTTCATTCCCGGAACGGAAGATGGCCGTCACCTCCGAGAGGATGAAAGGCGTGCGGGTTAAATCGTCCAGAACGCGGTCGCGGGATAGTTGCGAGAGCAGCCTTCGGGCCGCGTCAACTCCCAGGGCCTGAACCAAGTAGTCCAAACGCTGATCCGGCGTGAGAGGGAGCAGGCGGAATCTTGCGGAACCGGGTAACGGTGGGATGATGTGATGGGTTCGCGTCGCTACGATGATTCCCGCCGCCGGAAAGGCTCGTTCCAGTGTCCGGAGGGCGTCTGCGGCATCCTGGGAATGGAGTTCCGAGACTTCGTTCCAGCCGTTAAGCAGAAATTGGAGCGGCTCTTTCACTGCCAGCCGGGCCAGGGCGTCAGCGTCAAGGCCGCGCGCGCGAAAGGCCGGACTTCGCGCAATATATTCCAGAATTTCCATTCCCGACTTTGTCCAGCCCGGCAAGTCGACTAGGATCGGGATGCCTTGGGCGTCTCCTTTCGCCTGCGCGAGCTGTATGAGCGTCGTGGTCTTGCCGCGGCCCGCCGGAGCTTCGAGCACGATGCGGCGTCCTTGTAACAGCAAGGTGCGTAAGTGGTCGGTTGTCCAGACCTCTCTTGTGTCGCCGCCGCGCCCGTCCAGCAGGACCACGTTAAGGGCAATCTGAGGTTTGCCGGCCAGGCGCGGATGGGAAGCCCACTCGGCTGCCATCGCAGTCGCGGCTTCCCGTATTTGTTGCAGGAGGTCGGCGATTGCCGGCTGGTAGGGAACGGGGATCTTGAGATGGGTTCTGCAAATCCAGGCATTGTCCGGAAACTGTAATAAGCTGATGATTTCCTCGCGGGAGATGACCACAAGTTCATAACCGTACTCGGTTCGAATCTTGTCTGACCATTTCTTCTCGGTCGGTTTCGTCACTTTCCGGGGTGTTGCGAATATCAGCACAGAGGCTGGGCCGTAGTGCTCTTTCGCCGCCTTGGCGTCGCCGTTGACCTTTGCAAAAGTTGCCGTGGTTGAGCAAGCCAGGCCCTTTCCGATCTTGTCCGGTGCGAGAATCGGGTTCGCATACGCATCAAGCCCCATATCCTTGTGCCGCTCGCACGCAATCAGATCCGGCCATCTCAGTTTGGCCAGAGCGACGGCCAGCCCTTGGAACCGCATTCCGTCTTCGTTCGAAATGAGGTCGTCCAAAGCCCTTTCGATGTCGATGCGTTCAACCATCGCAGCATTCGAGCCGTCCCTCTTGGGATCCGGCTCTAGAATCCAGGATGAGGTGCGCACATCTGGAAATGCAACCGTGCTGTCGGTCGATCTGGGAGATCCAAATTCAATCGACCTTTGGTATCGTCTTGACTGGGTGGGACGACGGCCTAACTCGAAGCAGGCGATGACGCAGGACGGTGGATTGCTTGCCCTCGCCGGATTCGTGAATCAGATGCTCGGAAGCGCAGAGGATTTGGTGCAATGCATTTCCGGAGGTGACCCATTCGAAACGCTGATCAGTTTCGAAACCGAAGCCGCTGGGCAGGACAACGTTATGACCGGGCTTGCAGCCAGCGGGAAGCGGATTCGACAGCTAACGCAATATAAGTTCTCCCAGAGTCCCACACTACATCCTATCCGACCGTCGGAATTAAAGGAGATTGCTGCTGGGCTAAGGAAGAGTGAGACCAAGTGCAACAAATCGTTACGCTTGCCGACGCGGCGAATATTGCGGTCTAACCGCCCGCTAAGCCCACTCGCATCTCGAAGCCCGCTCCTCGCTGAAATCGAGTTCTTGCAATACGACCCCGACCAAGCCCTCAAAACACTCAGCGCATATGCGAGCCGTTTCGGCGTTCTGGGGCGAGACGAGCTCAGCAGAGGTGTTCAACTGGTAATCGGCAGGCTCTTCCAGACAGCCGCCAGTCCGGGCGCTCATTACCTCACGCGAGAAGCCTTTGACGAAGCACTGACTGGATGTGGGCACCCGCGCTCGATTGCCATCGATGACGCGGGTACTTGGCTTCAAGAGGACCTCAACGGTCAGAAGGAGTATCGTTTGGGTCTTGAGGGATCGTATTTGATCGAACGCGATATCGTGAAAAACGCGATGGCCGACTGGATCAACGATGCTCTCATCGTGTTTACGGGAGAGGGTGGTCTGGGTAAGACAACGGCTCTCTGGCAAGTGCTTCGGGCGGGAGTCGACAAAACGGCCAGCCCAAGAAGACTGGCCGCCCTAATTACTGCTGGCACCGGGATGCCAAAGAGCTTCGGGGAACTCGTGGACCAATGGCGTGGCTCTGAGAGCGCCACTAAGGATGACTCTCTGGCGCTTCGACGCTTACAGTGCGCGAATGGAGATGTACAACGACCCATCTTGCTGCTCGGTTTGGATGGCGCCGATGAAACCCACAGTTCGAATGCCTTCCGGGAAGCCGCGGCACGGATCATGGACTTCTTTTGGACTCTTCATCAGCAATACAAGGAGAGCCTTGAGCCTCCGCCAGCTCGTTTATTGGTGAGTTGTCGGCGACCGGAAGAAGTCGAAAAGTTTATCCAGACAGTAACCGGCCGGGGGGTGTCAGGAAAGCCACCCAAGTACGTGCGATTTGAAGAATTTACGGTTGCTGAGATCTGGATGCTTCTGCAGCGGCCTGACATAGCTTCGCCGGACGCAGTCCAGAGGCTCGTCAGGGCTGCCGAGCTCAACCCAGACCAAGCATACGCGACAACCGCACCTGCTTACGACCGGCAGGCAGTGATGTCGCTTTCCCTGCTGCGTCATCCGATTCTGTGGAGCTGTTTCATGGCCCTCACTCCTCCGCAGCAGTCAGCATTTGTCAGTGGAAATGCGCAAGCTCAAGACGCCCTAGCCGCACGGTATTTAGAGTGGTTCATG
The DNA here is from genome assembly GCA_020073445.1 of Terriglobia bacterium. Lineage (GTDB taxonomy): Bacteria > Acidobacteriota > Terriglobia > Bryobacterales > Bryobacteraceae > Palsa-187. The sequence continues at coordinate 4,130 of JAIQFE010000054.1, read as the reverse complement.
CGAAGAGCATCGCAACGCCTCGGATTTCTTCCGTCCGATATGAAACCGGCGTTGGCCGCGGCGGCTCAAAAGAGCAGCGCTGGGGAAACGAGCCACAAAGTTGATTTGTGGACAGTTGCTGTTAGAGAAGCCGCTGGGTACTCAATGGCTGAGGCGAGAAGACTCTATCATGAGGGCGTTAGCGCCGGATTGATCGAGGAGCTTCCTCCTGCGGGAGGCCTGCCGGCTAGGTCGCAATCCTTGTGGAGATGGCGACACGCTTTTCTCTGGAGCCACCTACGGAACGGAGAATAGGACCCTGATGAGCGACGAACATCCAAAGCGTTCCGACCTGTGGGAGATGGCAGAGAGCCTGTCAAAGCCCACGGACGCGACCATGTTCTTCCAGCAATTCGTTGAGGCGTTGGCACGAGGGGAATTCGCCGAGGCTCACGCCAGGGCAATTCTCAATACGGGGCTCCAGACTCTCATGACGGCCACTCAGAACGATCCAGATGCAGCCGGGGAGATCATCATCCATCACATACTTCCGATTTGTCTCGAGCAGGACTCATCGATCGACAAAAAGATTTCTGGGTACGATCACCTGCGCGAGTTCACAGCTGGCTGGATCGAGCAGTATCCGGACGACCGCAAAATAGGCCTCCGGAAGCGAATACTGGCCGCCGCCTTGAATGCCACCAGCACGCTACATGCCCGCGCAGCCCTTTGGACAATCAGTGCAATCGGGCTGCGCGCGCCCGAGATCGAAGATCGTCTAGCTAGGCTTAGCAAACTTTCCGATGCTCTCGGCGATACCGCAATCACGTGCCTCATTGGACTGCAACCCCAAGAAGAACTCAAGACCCAATTGGTGCGAAAGATTCTCCGTCGGTTGCCTCAACGACCCATCGAATCTTTTAACCGTGCGATTCAAGAATCGGCTGATCCCCGATTCATCCGTGTTCTTAATCGACGGCTATCCCAAAGGGCTGGAGACTCTTGGCACGAAGTGAGCTTGCTGGGACGCATCGCTGACGGGGCTCCCGGGGATCAAGCTCTGCAAGAGCGAATATGGCGCATTCTCAATCGCGCTCTCCAGTCGAACCAAGAAGTTCGAGGCGGAGCACTTATCGCCGGTAATGGAATCGCGGCGTGCACCACTTCCAAGGTCATACCGGGCCTGCTGGCCTGTCTGGAAGTGCCCAGCACCAACGCCAGCCTAGTTTACAATCGCCTAAAAGAATGCGTCCGCCCGGAGCAACTGGAGGGCTGGGGCTCATTGGATAGACCTCAGGTGAAGCGTACTCTGACTGTGCACGCGACGCTTCCAGGTAGTCAGTCTAGGTCAATGACTCCTGAAGCTCACATCCGAGGACTTGCTTGGGAAACGGCGCTTTCAGCGGGAATCACCGACATCAGGGATTGGCTAGCGACCGTACTCGACAATGAAACCAGCCAGTATGGACAGCAGGATGTCCTTTCGTTTGCCTCGTATCTCCGCTTAGCCACTTGGCCCGAGAAGGTCAACACCCTTGTGCGCGACCGGATCGACCTTGAGCAAGGTGGCAGCGATCCTCTAATAGCGAGGCTGAGCGCCACTCAAGTCCTTCGCGGCACTGCAAGTAAGGATGCTTTCGAAACGCTCTTGAATTGCGGCCTTACAGTTGATGGCGCGCCACTCCGGTCAACCGCTGAGGCAGTCGCGAGACTAGCGGAGCGCGTCTCTGAGGAGGAACCCGAGTTCATAATTTCGCGCCTGTTAGCAGCGTGCGAATCGAGAACAAAGGGCGCGCTCCGAATGTTGGCGGTTGCTGGGCTGCAAAAATTGGCGAGTGTCCAAAAGCTCCCAAATCGGCTGCTTGATCGGCTTCTGTCGATAACTCAAGACGAATCGCTTCCGCCATATGCGACGGCAGCGATGATCTGGTGTGTATCGTGGTTCCCGGACGCCGCGGCTGATGAAGGTTTCGTCGCGTTCTTAACCCGGCAGATCGACAAATCCGATGTAGAACAGGATATAAAGTTTCAGAGTATTCAGGGACTGATACATCTTGAAATCTGGAGCGATTACGAAGAGGCAATCTTCGGTGCCCTTGATCTTCACAAATCTGGTGATCTTCTCCTTCCGGGCGCAGCGGACAGCTACCAGAGTTGGCAAGCCCACATTCTCGTTCTCTTATTCGCTCGCGAACCTCAGCGATTCCTAGCTGCTTTGAAAAATATCTTGTCGAATGCTGATGGACCCGTGGTGCACGTGATGCTCCGAGCGCTCACGAGTACCCCTGAAGCACAAAAGCCTTTCGTCGCCGAGATCGGCCTGGCTGCGATTGAGAGAACCCTAAAAATCTTAGGGCGTTCGTTTGGTGAGACGGATAATTTCGATCTCATCTCTGATTTAGCCCCGCAACTGTTCGTGGCAGCCCCGTGGGAAGACCGATGGGCTGAGTGGATGCCTGCGGTTCGAGCTGCTCTCGCTGATTCGCTTCAAGCTGCGTTCACGCGACTCGATCCCGCGCAGCAGAACCGCGTCTTCGAGCTTCTAGAGGTTTTGCTCAGCGATTCGACGTACCAAGTGCGGCGTGCCGCTGCGCGCAGCTACTCGCGCATCGACCCTGGCCGCCTGGAAAGGCTGTGCAATCTCTGGATCCACAGTGGTCAGACTGAACTTCGACTGCGGGCGGCAGAAATGGCACAGTGGCTTTCGGTAAGTGATCACAAACATCTCGATAACGAAATCCTCAGGAAGCTCAAGAGTGATCCTGAGCCCTCGGTTCGGGCGGCATCGATTCGAAGTCGCAACGATATACGACAACGCGTTTGGAGCACCGCTTTGCTGGCCCGTGTACTATCTGGTGATAGAACAGACGGAAATAAATGGCTTGCCGACTCCTACTGTTACGGTCGCGCGCTCACGGCCGTAGGAGATGACGAGACGATTAAAGCTTTGCAGGCTCTTAGGTCAAAGTCAGAAACTCCACCAAATATCCAAAACTGGCTCGAAGCGCTAATCAAGATTCTGGAGACACACTGGCGTGATGTTACTCGCAAATGGCCAGAACCCTGGCTGCCTTGGTCCGGGCAACTCGAAGAGGTCGAGGGCATGGTCACGCTCGGTGAAAAACACTTCGAGGCTAAACTGTCGTTGTGGTATCGTCGACAGGAACATCCGACAGACATCGCGTCGTGGGGAGGAAGCTTTGTCTCACCGTCGCCTTTCGATGCCTGGAAGCACTTCACCATGGATCAAAGCAACCCTGTTTCGATAGCAATAGAAAGCAGAAGAACAGCGGATATCTGGCTAAGCGTCGTAGGAATAGATGGCCACATACTGTTTGTTGGAACCGGTCCTTATCCTGATCACGTCTGATCGTTTTTGCTTGATGAAGGATGTTGATCTGGGCAGGAAAGGTTCGAGCGTTCCTCTTCCTGAGGACATCTGAACCGCACAAGGCAGACTGCGGCTCAACTTCTAAACGCACTGCCGGAGAGACCTTGCTTTCTTCGTTGGTCGGCTCCTTGCGATCTTGATCTAACCTGACCTGATGGTATGGACCCGGCCCGGTATGAGCAGTGATTCACTGGGTGGAGGAGGAATACCAGATGGCAGTGAAGGTGATTGGACTGGATACGGCGAAGAACGTGTTTCAGGTGCATGGAGCGGATGCAAGCGGGCGAGCGGTGCTGCGAAAGAGACTGCGACGAGCGCAGATACCGGATTTCTTCGCGAACCTACCGAACTGCGTGGTGGGGATCGAGGCCACCCAAGGCGCGCACTACTGGTCGCGCGTGATCGGATCACCCGTTCCATGCACGCGGTCGAGAATTCGATTAGCTCCAGAGCTTCAGCCTCGGTGACTATCTCGTTTCGATGCACCACCGCATTCCTACGCCGGCTGCACTTGACAAGCCAATCGTTCCAGAACTGTGTATCGTCGGCTACAGACTGCCCGGTCACCTCTCTACTTAGGTTGGTGAGCCGCTCCGACAGGCGGTGATTGTCCTTCAATTTTTGGTTTATGGCTGGGTCGGCGTGGCCCAACCTCTGATAGCCATTTCTTAGCTTGGCTTCGACGAGGATTTCGAGTCCTTGATACGCCAGAATAATGGCGATCAACAAGTTACCGTGATGCAAGCTGGAGCGAGCACTC
>JAIQFE010000096.1 GCA_020073445.1 Terriglobia bacterium | reverse complement strand
CCCTCCCGGTCCACCAGTTGGCGGCGGGCTTCGCTGTCCGGCAGGATCGGTTTGACGGTGGAGAACAGTGGAGAGATGTTCAGGATTCCCTTGAGCACGCCGACAGGGGGGCCAACCCCGTTACGAGCGGGGCGGTGTTGTCGAAAGCCAAAATATATTTGCTCGCGTTGCGGGTTTCGAGCGGCACCACCGCATTCCAATGCTGCTTCTGGTTCGAAAATATCCCAAAGCCGTTCACGCCGCCGTCACTGAGCAATTGCCCCGAGCCGATTAGCGTAGCGGCGCTATCCGGACCGGTGCTTTCCATCACAATCTGCGCGTTCGAGTTCAGCGTGCGGTCCACTGTGGAAGCGAGCATCGGGACGGCGACTGGACTCGATTGCGGAAACTTCACGGGCAGGGGAAGCGGGTTGCCGTCGTTATCGGCGAAGGCGAATCGGGCTGTGGCCGGGGCAGGTCCCAGATTGACGGCATTCAGGCTGAAATCCCAAGTCCCCTCGGAGGCCACTTGACCGAGCGACCCGACGGCAGCCAGACCTGCGACGAACCCCGCGGACTGCTCGACTGTGAAGGGTTGTCCGGCCACCGCGAAGGATGCCGTTCGACCCGCGCCCGGGTTGGCGAGCACTTGGTAAGCAACCGAGCCGTTGCCCTCGCCTCTGGCAGGGCCCGTCAGCAGGATCCATGGCGGAGTGTCCCGGACCGTCCAGAAGCAATTGGCTCCCGCAGCCACATCCAGCGACCCGTAGCCGCCGACGGCCGGGAACGCCTGACCGCTGAGATTCAGCTGGCCGTTGCAGCTGGGGGCACTCCCATCGCCAGGATTCACGGCGGCATTGATCTGCTGATAAATCTGGCTCACGATATTTTCAGCCGTCTTGCCGCGGATGCTGTACCCTTTGCTGTCGAAATCCCAGTACCAATAGGCGAAAGGATAGGCGCCCTGCACCCAGGGTGTTGCCGCGAGGGCTCGAAGCAGGGCTTGGTAAGCTCGTCCCTGCTCATCGTAATCGCTCGGGACCGAAGGATCCGCTGGATAGTGAGGCGAGATACGCGTGTCGAACAGATCAATCGTCTGCACGGATGAAGACCTGGCGGAGTAAAACATGATGGACGTGAGGAGGACCGGCTTGTGGAACCTGTCATAAATCGGTTTGAATTGCGAATTCAGCTTAACAATCGCGTTCTGGTACATACTCTGAACACTATCCGTGCTCGAAGTGGCGATCGGTATTTGCCAGAAAGCTCCGAGATAGTCGAGGTCCGAAAACCAATCGTATTCTGGCCTGGTGTATACCCCGGTGTTCCCGCCACCTTGCGTTGCCAGCTTTCCTGTATATCCACTTGCTCTAATCGCCGCCGTGATCTGCTTCCATTTGGCGTTGATATAACGCCTTGTGGCCGCGTCATTGTTGTTGTCGGCGTCGAGGCTAAAACCCCCGATCATCAACATCTCCACGCCTTCCTGCTGCGCAATGCCGGCGAAATACAACATCGTCGATTGCACCTGCCGGAAGAACTGGTCGTACCAGGTGTTGGTATGGACGCCTGTGAAGCCGTTGGGGTATGGCTCAGCCGCCAAGGCAACGTGCAGCCCCGACGCCTTGGCGGCTCGGATATGGGCGATAAGATCCTGCCGGGGGAAGTCGTTGTAGGCGGGATCGACTTTGGGAGGGTCGGTCGTGGCCGTCAGGTAAGTAGTCAGATCCTCTTTGGCCGGCGAAAGGAAACGCCAGGCCGCGTCGATTTGGACCCACTGGGCGTTGATGCTCCGGATCCGATCGAGAGTTGGTTGTACCAGCGGGAGCCAGCTCGCTCTCCAATAGTCGATCAACTCGATGCCTGTCTGGAAGGGCTCGGTGCGGATGATCGGGTCAACGGTCCCGGATGTCACGGTGGAAAGAGCCGGTTCACGCATCTGGTGCCGCCATTCGACCACCGTGTCATCGCTCGTGGCTCCGTTCGGACCAACCGCAAGGGAGCGATAGGCCGGAGGTCTCGAATCGGTGCCGACAATTTCTGGCCCGGTATCGAAATCCGCATTGCGTATATAGTGATATTTCAAAGTCGTGGAAGGGTCGGCGTAAATCGTGTATGCAGCCTGTCCTGGGCCGGTCGGCCACATTTTGACTGGATTGGATCCGTTAGAATCGTCGGTGGCGATATAAAGGGCATCTTCCGAACCCGTCGGCGACTTGACTGTCAGGGAAACCGGCACTTGCTGTGGAGCTTTCCAGGCATTGACCTCATCGTTGATGGTCATTGGACCGTTGACGCACAAAGCTCGCGTACGCCAATTCCCCTGATTATCCCTCTCATAGTTCAGCCGGTACGAGCCAAGCGTGTAGAGGTAGTTGATACAGGTTCCGTTGCCCAACTGAACTGTATAACGCCAGTGATTCCCGCCCGCGGGGCCCAAATCAATCATCCGCGTCGTGTCCGGCGAGGGATGATCGCTGGGTATTTGGACCATGCCCAGCCGGTAAGTATCGCCATACAGGCGCGGCACAGCGCCCGCCGGCGTGTTCGCGGGAACCGTGACATCAAACGTCACGGCAGACATTGCCGCGGCGGCGAGCGTGAGGTTCTGAACAGTGACGTCATTCGGGACGACGGTTGCGCTGACACTTAGGGCGACGAACTCGCCGTTCTCGGATTGCAGCGTGATGCTACACGGGCCGGAGGGCACACCGTAAATGGTGAACTTCCCTTCTGTATCTGTTGGGGTTTGGTGGGGACCGGCGGAGACCCAAATACCTTGGAGCGGATTCCCGCCCTGATCCGTAACTGTACCCGTGAGAGTTCCTGTCGAAATGTCGTCCGGCTTCCCCAGGTCAAGCCATTGCGCGACGGTTTCATTTACGGTCGCACCGTCCGTGATCAAGGCCCTCCGCGAAGCGAAGCCGTTAGCGGTGCCGACGGGCACATAGGCCTCTTTACTCCCCTGAAGATTGTGGGCGAAAGCATAATCGAGGATCGTGCCAGGGGGCCGCGAAATGGTCGCCTGCCAGGTATCTGTGGTGCCCGCGACGCGGCTCATCGGGATCTGCCAATTGGGAGGAAACAGGGTGCCAGGGTAAATCCAAATCGCGTCGTTCGGAGGCGTGTTCGAAGGAACTTTGACCCGGATCGTCATGGAGACGGTTGGTGTGACAGATATCGTCCGTTCGGCGTCTTCAGAAGCGAGCACCTCGCCCGTCACTCCGTCCGCGATCTGGATATTGTCAACTGAGATCGATCCTGTGCCGTTGATTCCCCACAGGACCACGTAGTCGGAAAACTCTCCGAGCGTGGCCGTAAACGTAGCGGTTCCCGTGGGGCCGGCACCATTGTCGATGAAGGTGCCGCCGGGATTACTTGGCGTACCATTGGCTAGGGCAATGGGTGAATTGAAGAAAGCCTGAAATCCCTTCGGCGCGGCGGTTAAAACCTTGTACTGGAAACTCACCCGATAGGAGTGGTGCGGCGTGAAGGAAACGACCGATCCGTTCGTTTGCAGAAATGGAGTGAATGTATTCGTCCCGGAATATGAACCTTTAATGGATGCCTTTCCTGCAATGAGCTCTGAAGGATTCGTTGTCAGCGACCCAGCAGAAAAAAGCGCGAAACCGGGGCCGAGAGTGGGCTGCTGAACTTGCTGTCCGCTTTGAGCCCACAGCATCGGCGCATAGAGCCCGCAAAAAAGCAGCGACTGCCGAGCTAGGAGCCTACCTAAACGATGAACTGAGAAACCTGTATCCATGAACATTCGTCGATTCCCCAGGATCTCCGGGGCAGATTTTAAACATCTTACACCAGGGTTTCGAGGTGATGCAGCAATCTTCGACCTAACATGCAGACAGCCTGCTTCACAGTTCGAAGTGGCAAATTCGCGTCACTTCGCTCGAGCCAACTCCCGGACATCCGTTTGTCTTTGGAGGATGCGACAAAATGCCGCGGACGAAATGCGGCGGACGAAATGCGGCGGACCATACTGTCCGTATTGTCGGCTACTCTTCCATAAACGGTTTATGGAAGGATGCGCCGTCATCCAGATGGGATGAGAAAGCCGGTCTCCCGCGGGATGCGTTAAGCTCCCGAATGAATCACGCACTCAACGGTGCAATGGAAAGGAGACCGGCAATGAGGAAGGATAGCATTCGAATCAGGAATGGGAAAGGGACTTGGAAGGGCAAGCAACTGACGATCGGAATGGACCTGGGAGATCGAACCAGTCGGTATTGCG
>JAIQFE010000023.1 GCA_020073445.1 Terriglobia bacterium | reverse complement strand
GACCTGGGCTTCCGTGGCATCCGGGCCCAGCACGCGGCGAATCAAGACAGGCGCGCCGTTGCCGACGTACGAGTAAACACGCTCATACTCCAACGGCGACATGCCCATATGGCCGCGCGTGGCGTTTGCGGCGTGCGCCAGATCCAGTTTGGAATCGATAAGGGTGCCGTCGAGGTCGAAGATGACAAGGTCCATGCCGTTCACAAGGAGGCGCCTGAACTTCCATTGTAAGCGGAACGCAGAAACTGCCGGCTGGCGCGCGCGGCGGGTTCAACCGGCGGAGGGTCAGGCCGTGGCGGCGTGCTTGCGTTGCCGAGATTCGCCGCGGACGGGTTTGCGCCGGGCCTTCCGAGGATCGAGGTGATATTCCACCATCTTGCGCTGCAGAGTGTTGCGATGGATGCCCAGCAGCTTGCTGGCCGCCGAGCGGTTCCCGCCCGTGCGCTTCAGCGTTCTTTCGATCAGGGTCTTCTCCAGGAGTTCCACGACCTCTTCCAGAAAAAAACCGTTGCCCACGAGATGGTCCACGAGATCTTCAAATTTCTCTTTCATGTGCAGTCTTCTTTGTGTCCGGCAAGTCCCGAATGCCCCTCTTCAGGGCGTTGCCCCAAATCGTTTTCACCTGCTCGTAGCTTTTCCGGAATCCGTCTTTGAGCTCATGCGGCGCTACCGCGGAGACCAGCCGCGCGGCGTCGATGACATAGGGCGCTACACGGGAGTTCACCACAGAGTTCGGCGGAGACTTGCCAGGAGTGAACGCCAGCAGCGCGAGGACCACGGCGATGGAAATAAGCAATCCGCGCACCACTCCGAAGCCCGCGCCCAGCAAGCGGTCGACGAACGAGAGGCCGGCCACCTTCATGAGCCGGCCCAGCGCACGCCCCAGCAGCGCGCCCAGGATCAGCACGCCGCAGAACACGATCAGAAAGCCGCAGAAGTTCGCGATGCCCGGCGAACTGACATACGGCAACAGAAAAGATCCCGCCGTGCCGTAAAACCAGATAGCCAGGATCAGCGCCGCGATCATCGAGACCAGGCCCACGACTTCGCGCGTCAAGCCGGCCGAGAAACTGGTGACCACCGACCCCAGCAGCAGGATTAGCAGCACCACGTCGAGCCAGTTCATAGCGCTTTGCCGGTCAGCACCTGATATGCCTGTCTGTACTTGTCGCTGGTTTTGCGCGCGACCTCGTCCGGCAGCGTCGGGGCAGGCGGCTGCTTGTTCCACCGGATGGATTCCAGATAGTCGCGCACGTACTGCTTGTCATAGGAATACTGGGGACCGCCCGGCTGGTAGCTTTCGGCGGGCCAGAAACGCGAGGAATCCGGCGTAAGCACCTCGTCGCCCAACACGAGCGCGCCATCGATGAAGCCGAATTCGAACTTGGTATCCGCGATGATCACGCCCCTGGTCTCGGCATAAGCGGCCGCCCGGGAGTAAATCTCGAGCGTGAGATCGCGCAGGCGGGTAGAGAGCTCCGCGCCCGCCAACGCACACATGGCCTCGAACGAGATGTTCTCGTCATGCCCGCTCTGCGCCTTGGTGGCCGGCGTGAAAATCGGTTCCGGCAGACGGTCGCTTTCGCGCAGCCCGGCGGGCAGCCGAATCCCACAGACAGTGCCCTGCGCTTTGTATTCCTTCCAGCCGGAACCCGACAGGTACCCGCGCGCGACGCATTCGATCTCCACCATTTGCGCGCGCTTCACCAGCATGGAGCGGCCTTCGAGCTGATCTCGAAACCGCCGCAGGGAGGCCGGGTAATCGTCAACGTTCGCCGTCACGAAATGAGTCGGCGTCACCTCGCGCAGGAAGTCGAACCAGAAGATGGAAAGTTGTGTCAGGACCTTGCCCTTGTCCGGTATGCCGGTGGGCAGGATGTAGTCAAATGCCGAAATACGGTCAGTGGCGACGATCAGCAATCGCCCGTCCACGCTGTAGACGTCGCGCACTTTGCCTTGCGCGTGTCTTTCGATTCCGGGCAGTTCGGTATGGAGGATAATCGATTCGCAGTTCACGGTTTTCAGGGATCAACTCGGGGGAGTAATCCAAATCATAACGCGGGGACGCGATTTGTCAAATAGAAAATTCACGCTAGGGAGTACTCCATCGGCCGGCTCAGGCGATCTTCAAGCCATGTGCACATCGTCGTCGCCGTCGAACAGGGACTTCGGCAGACCGGTGGAACTGCGTTCCCAAGCGCTGGTACGCCAATTATCGATCGTATCGGAAACGCGCATCCAGGTAGTCAGGTTAACCATCAAGTGGCCGGCCAAGGCGAAGACGTAGGGTTCGTACATCCGCCGCAACTGTGCCAGCTTGGAGTCGAACTCGGCGGGGTTGCTCGGGGCGGTCCCCGCGGCGGCAAGGATCTCTTTGAAGTGCGCCGCGTTATCGGCGGGCAAACGGTCCGGCTCCGGCGCCCGCGGCGGAGCATTGACGATCTGCGCCAAGTCCACGACCGTGTGCCGGGCCATGGCGAAGGTCAACCGGGCCTGCCACGGCGGCAGGCCGTCAATGCCCGCGATCACGACGGCGCAGACATCGAGTATGGCGGTCAACGCACCCAGCCATGACTGGTTGTCGTGCTGCGAGCGGAAGTACGCGAGGACCGGGAAGGAGATGTGGCTTTCCAGCAGGTCCGCCGACCAGATTTCCCATTCCCGCAGCAGCTGATCCAAGGCGGGCAGACCGTGACCGGCTGCGTACCGCCGGAAAAGTTCGGCCGCGGCCGGAGGCGAGCCCGCCCGCGCGTCCAGCAGCAGGATGTTTGTCTCGCGCCGTGAAAAGGCTTGGTACAGAACCGGCAGATAGCTGATCACCAGCGCCAGGAAGCCGAAGCCGGTGCCGGATTCCAGCACGACCACAAAGCGCGCCGCCGCAGTGCGCGGCAGCACATCGCCCAAGCCCAGCGTGATGAACGTCGTGCCGCTCAGGTACAGGCAATCGCCAAAGCCCATATGCCGCCATCCGACCGACCACTGCATCATGGCGAAAGCCAGTATCAGCCCCATCGCCCACACCACGATCAGCAACACCAGGGAAAGCGGCCCGTAAAAGCTGAGGTAGCGCTCGCGGCGTTTTCCGGACGCGACCCGCCGCGCCAGTTGGGAGCACAGAAACCAGGTGGAGCGATAGAACAGCCCGGTAAGGCGGATGCGCCGGGTGACGCGCCGAGGCAGGATGATGACTTCGAATCCATCCCACAGCACGATTCCCAGCAGGAGCAGCCCGACAATCCCGGCAACAACGGTCATGCGAGCTTTCTTTTTCGGATAAGGGGACTGCGCTTGTCAAGTTGCCCGACGGCGCCGGGAGGTACGGCCTACTCTTGCGCCGCTTGTGAAAGATTTTTCCGCCACGCGCCGGACATGATGTCTTCGAGATCGCTTTCATCCAGTGGAGTCGTCATCAGAACGCCAACCCGGTAGTTGTCGTACGGACTGTGATAACCTTTCCACTGCTTCTTGCAGTTGCGGACGGCGCCCGAGAAGGTGAACTTGTCCCAACTGACCTGGATGAGCGTTCCGAGTTGGAACTCACGGCGGGTGCGCAGGCCCATTCCCTCTACAGACATATCCAGCAACTGACCTTCGAACTGCCCGGCAGGTTCGCCGGGAATGGTGATCTGGACCGGGAGCTTCACAGAGATCCGCTGGTGTCTTCTGACGCCGTTGGATCCGTCGGCATGCATGTTCAAACTCCGCCAGCCCCCGCCGTCCGAGGGCCACATCAACTTTATCGGCGGGCCGTGCGCGAACTTTAGCAGGGGCACGCTACGGCGCAATGTTGTTAAGATGAGGGCGGAATGTGCCTCGCCATCCCGGGAAAAATCGTCGAGCTTCAACAGAACCAGGGCGTGAAGATGGCCAAGGTTGATTTCGGCGGTGTCTGCCGGGAAGCGTGCCTGGAATATCTGCCGGAAGCCGGCCTTGGCGACTACGTGCTGGTGCACGTCGGTTTCGCCATCACCCGGGTGGATGAGGAGGAGGCTGCCCGTACCTATCAGATCCTGCGGGAAATGGACCAACTCGCCGAACTCCACGCGGACGAGCCGCTCGAAGAACCGCATGAAGTACCTTGACGAGTACCGGGACCAGGGCCTCGCCGCCAAAGTGCTGGACGAGATCCGGCGGACCGTGACCCGCCCGTGGACCCTCATGGAAGTGTGCGGCGGCCAGACGCACTCGATTGTCAAATACGGGCTGGATGAACTGCTTCCGGCGGAGGTCGAACTGGTACACGGGCCGGGGTGTCCGGTCTGCGTCACACCGCTCGAGATGATCGACCGCGCACACGCCATCGCCCGCCGCCCGGGCGTGATCTTCTGCTCGTTCGGCGATATGCTGCGCGTTCCGGGATCGAACGGCGATCTGTTCCAGATCAAGGCCGAAGGCGGCGACGTGCGCGTCGTGTATTCCCCCCTCGACTGTCTGAAACTGGCTCGCGCGCATCCGGGGAAACAGGTAGTGTTCTTCGCGATCGGCTTCGAGACCACCGCGCCCGCCAATGCCATGTCGGTGTGGCAGGCCCGTGCGCAGGGCGTCGAAAATTTTTACCTGCTGGTTTCGCATGTGCTGGTGCCGCCCGCCGTCACCGCGATTCTGGAATCGCCATCCAATCGCGTGCAGGCTTTCCTGGGGCCGGGGCACGTGCTTACCCGCGTTGCGGGTCTCGAGCGGCACCACCGCGTTCCAGTGTTGCTTTGGATTGGAGAAGATTCCGAACCCGCTCACGTCTCCGTTACTCAGCAGTTGCCCTGACCCGACAAGCGGGGCCACATTGTCGGAGCCCGTGCTTTCCATCACGACCTGCGCGTTCGGACTCAGCGTGCGATCCAAAGTAGACGCCAACTCCGGACCCGCGGTCGGAGGCAATTGCGGAAACGTCAGTGGCAGCATCAGCGGGCTGCCGTTGTCGCCGGTAAAACTGAATCGCGCGGTGGCGGCGGAAACTCCCAGATTGATGCCGATAAGGCTGAAATCCCAAGTCCCCTCGGAGGCGACCTGCCCAAGCGAACCCGCCGTAGCCAAGCCCGCGATTGAAGCGGCCGACTGCTCGATGGTGAAGGTTTGGTCAGCGATGGTAAACGAGCTGGAGACGCCTCCGCCGAAGTTCGGAAGAACTTGGAAGGTGACGCTGCCATTGCCGACGCCTGAACCGCTACTGGTTAACGTGACGCCGGCCGGAAGCGCGCCCACTGACCAAGGGCAATCCGCCCCTGCAGTGACCGTGATCGTGCCCGTACCCCCTTGGGCCGCATCGAAAGCGCCCAAGGTGCTCCAGCAAGATCGGCAGCTGAGAACGTGTAAGGCTGCGTGAAGGGATTGACCAGAACAAATCCATTCTCAAAATCCCGCCGCCAAGGGCCGACGCCGCCCTGGTAGATTTTGAAGTTGTCGATCGCAACTTTACCTCCCCCGTTGAGAATTGAGATGTTAATCGTCCAGCTTCCCGCCGAGGGAATCGTAAAAGGAAAGTGCATCGTTCCAGAGTCTCCGGTAACGATTCCGGGCGCATTGGCCAGGTCCAGCCGCTGACCGCCGGCCGTTACGAAGACCTGGAAGCCAACATCGAAATCAAGGGTTTCGAGAACTCGCCAATCAAAGGTCAGCAAGTACGTGGCACCCGCGCTGAGAGGGACAGCCGTGGGATTGGTATTCAGGCCTGCGGCGCCCTTCTTGGTGTGGTCTGGGTTGCTAATAACCAGACTTCCAGCGCCGGAGATGACCTCGCCAGTCGCGTGCGTAATCGAGACAGCCCCCGGTTCCGCCAATAAAGGTGTTCGGAATGGTACCATCGTCAAAGCCTTCCTGAAAAACCAGCATTCCCGGATTTGTCAGCTCGATAGAGTCGGAGAGTGGCTGCCCCAAGTAGCCCTTCTTCGTGCGGTCCTCAACGGCAGTCCCGGCGGAATCGACGGAGTATTCGTCGAACCAATACGGTGCGCTTAGGGGGTCTTTGAGGTCGTAACCGTAAAAACCGTTGCCGAGAAGAGCCGTTCCCATCGTGAAGCGATGCTTGGCGATATCGTCCGGTGTGGGGGTCAGGTAATGCTGGGAGGAATTGGGCGGTGTGTTATTGTCGGCGGCACTCGCGCCGCATCCCGCCACGATATTGGTTTGAGGGAACCGCTCCGTCGCCTGCATCTGCAGGTAGGCTTCGAACGCTACCCGCCAGCCAGCCTGTGAGCTGGATGTAATCGGGGCTCCAGCCTGATTGAACCAGAAGTTGAAGCATTCGAGTCTATATCCGTTAACGAGAGGCGCCAACGCAAACTCGGGACGTGATGTGTTGCCCATGGCGAGCTGCAGGCCGTTGGTGCTCGAATTGAGCTGCTGGAGCATCTTGATCTTAGCGGCGCGCACCATCTCGCTGGTCGCTGCCGGCGATTCGTCTCTCAGGCTGTTTTTGTTCCAGTCGTAGTTAAAGAGAGCCGGGTCGTCGAAGTGTGGAAAAGCCGGGTCGAGCACGCCGCCGAGACCAAGGAAGTAGACACCATCCCATAACCCGGATGGAAAAATCTGGCTGGTCAGGAAGTTCTGGAGGGCGGTCCGCCAGGTCTGCCCGTTGACGGCAGGCACGAAGTCCGATAGGTTCATGAAAAAACGGCCCGGATAAAAGCGGTCGTAAACAACATTGCCCGCGCTATCGCTTGCTTTCCATTCGTTTGGAGTGCTTTGGAGTAGCGGGTAATCCAAATCAATGTTGCTGGCAAGGGGCGGTGGCAAGTCGCTCAGCGCTTCGAGATCTCTGCTAGTGAGGACCACGGCGTTGGGGTTGAGTGCGCGGATCCGGTGGATCGAATCGGGGTTCTGCGTTTGATTCTGGAGACTAAGCCCCACAATCACGTCGTTGAAAGCGAGGCGGCTCTCGATCTGCTCGACGCTTTAGGTAAACGGCGTCCCTTCGTTGAAAGCCAGTGATGCCGTGTAATCCGTACGAAACTCAAGATCTTTGCCCAGGCGCGGAAAGGGCGCGGTTAGCAGACGGCTCCACGTGGGCGGAGGAGCGTTCTGCGTTTTCACTTCTTGCCGGTATAGGACAATGGTGTCGATCACGAGCGACACGCCCGGAGCGACAAACAGCCTTAGCACATAGGACGATGCTTCCGCTGTTTGCGCGCCCGAGGAGAACGTCCCTGTGACTGCGGCATTCTTGAGCATCCCCGGGATCGTGACCTGCAGTTGCGGATCCGTGGTTCCCGCGGGCTGAAACGAGGCGTTGAAAACCTGGGTGGAGGTTGTCGGTGAGAGTATCCGGTAATCAAACTGAAGAGTGTAGACGGTATTCGCACCGATCGGTACGACAGATGGGTTCGTTACGAATCCTCCCTGGTTGGTGAGGAGGAGAGATCCCTTGCCCGAGATCACCAGGGAAGGATCGATAACCGTAGCACCGCCTTGCGGTTGAATTCCGGATTTGAGCGTCGGTGCGTTTGCTTCTGCGTTCTCCGAGGCGATCATGTTGCCGGTGGCCGCGTCAATGATTTGAATGTTGTCGATCGAGATCGCGCCCCCCGTTGGACCATTCCAGAAGACTACGTAATCTGAATAGTTTCCAAGGGTGCTGTGAGCGTTGTCGTGCCGGTTGTGCCAGTCTCGCCCATAATAGTTGCTCCGCTCAGAAAATTGTTCTGTGACGCTGCTACGAATGACAAGAACTGGACTAGGAAAAAGGTGCTTGGAGCAGTGAGGATCTTATATTGAAATTTCACCGTATACGTGTGATTCGGGGCGAGAGGAAGAACCGATGAATTGGTTTGGAGAAATGGAAGGCTCGATCCCGACCCGGAATAAGACCCTTTGATCGATTCGTTACCGGCAATGACTTCGGCCGGGTTCGAAGTGAGAGCGCCGGCAGGGCCGAGCGAAAGCGCAGGAGTGAGCGCAGGAGCGATGGTTTCGATGTCGTCCGAGTAGATTTGGGTGTACTGAGCCTGCCAGCGTGACGGCGCATTCGAGACGCTCTGAGCCGTCGTCCATGATGCGCAAGACACCAGCACGAAGAACACCCGCAACACCCTGCTATCAATTCGCTGCCGAAGTCGTGCCTCCAACCATCCTCCCGCGTTCTGTGCTGATAGGTTGGCAATTTTAGCACGGTGCGTGCCGTGGCGAGAGTGGTGGTGCCAAGCTGCGTTTCCCGAGGTAGTCTCTGGCAGGAAGAATACGGAGATCAAGTCCTCACACACTGGCTTGACTCAGCTAGACTTACGCGACTAGAGCCGATTGCGCCTAGTTAACGGCGCGTTGGAAGTTATACTTTCGGCCTCCGGCACTCGTGTCGAAAGCATTAGATTTCCGTTCGCGGCGCCCCACGACCCACTACGGCCTTTTCAAAGCCGCTTGCCAGTTGAAAACGGCGGTCAAGGGAACGGAGGAGGCGGGCTGCTCCGAAGGAACCGTCATTAGGAATCGCCCGTCTTTGCTGACGTCGTAGAACACGGCACGGGTTTCAAACAGTGGCTTGGAGACGCGCGGTTCGAACGTCGGACCCGCACCTACATCGACGGCCATCAATTTCCGGTCCGCGCTCAGAAAATACAACTCCCGCCCATCGCGGCTCCAGACGGGCACCGTGCCGCCTCCGGTCGAGATCGTCCACTTTTGTACCGGCTTGGGGAAGCCGACCACATAGATCTCATTGCGCTTGGAGTCGTCGGATTGATACGCCAGCCACTGCCCTTTAGGGGAAAGGCGGGCGTTGGTTTCGTTGAACTCGGTCTGCAAATAGGGGAACGCCTTCTCGTCGCCGGTCATCGGGACGATCCAGATGTCCCATCCGTGCTTTGGAACCTGCCGTTGCTCTACGATGTACCGCCCGTCGGACGACCAGTCATCGGGGTAGTGTTGCGCTTGCGCCTGGCTGACGATTTCCATCTGGCCGACGCCACTCACCGCCTTCTTGTCCATATCTTTGGATTCTGGCGCTTGCATCTCAAACGCCACCTGGCTGCCATCGGGAGACCAAACGGGGAACCTACCGCTGCCAGGGCCGAATGTGAACCGCGATGGAGCGCTGCGCGCCAGATCATACAGCCAAATATCCACCCCTCGCGCTTGTCCATCTCGCGCCGACAGCGCAATTGTCTGGCCGCCCGGTGCGATTCTGGCCCACCCCTCGAAGTACGGGTGCAAGGCTGTGGTGAGTGAGCCCAAGGCCTTTCCAGAGCCGTCGAACCACATGAGCGCAGCATCTTCCGCGGCAACCCCCATGGCAGCCGAGGCGTATACCAAAGCGCCGTTTTCGGAGACGGAAAACGACCCTTGGCTCGCACGATTTGCAAAGTTAACTTGCTCTGCGATCGGGACTGCGCTACCCGTTGTCCGAGCCTTGCCGGCATCGAAAGGCTGCGCCATCAGAGTCGTTTCCTTCATATAAAGAAGCAAACCCGGTGAAGCATAGACAGCGTTCGAGTCCACTGCAACCACATCGGTCTTTACGCTGGAAGGTGAAGTTGCGTTCACATCCGCAACCCGGATTCGCGACTTCTCGGGGTTCGTAATGCTGCGTGCCGTGTAGAGGAGATGCACACCGTCTGGTAGGAACCACGGGCTCCGGTCGCTTGATTCACCCGCCGCGCGATCAGGCTCGATGATAGGGTAGGAGGTGCCTCCCGCGGCGGACACCCGAAACAATCCGCCGGCGTTGACTCCATAGACGATTACGTTGTTCTGATTCCAGGTTCCGCCAGTTCCGTCGATAGCATTGCAAACGGTGACTGAGGGACCCCCGCCCAGATCGATCGTCTTCAACGTTGTTGGAGTGAAGTACCCCAACACCATGCTCCCGGGAGACCAGAAGGGCAACTCACCCTCGTCCGTGCCGCGTAGCGGATGAGCTTCGAGTGAATCCAAATCACGGAGCCAGATTGACCTTTTGCCGTCAACCATCAGCGAGACTGCTACACGCCGCCCATCGGGAGAAATCGCGGGGAGGCTCCTGTAGTCGTTGTAGTACGCCTTCTCCGGCATCACGAGCGAGGTTCGCATTAGGCGCGGAGGCTCCGTAGGCTGGCGAAAATACAGCCATCCAATTCCGAGCGCCGCCAGTAGCGCTACTCCAGCCACGATCCAGGCAGGCCGGGACGAGGGGTTTGCAGATGGTTCAGGGCTGTCGCCTTCGGCGCCTTCTCGCGGGCTGTCGATCGCTATGCGGACCTCGCCAATCGCTTGCAGCCGCTGCTTGCGGTCCTTCACCAGACACCGCTTCAGCAATTTTCCGATGGGTGGGGGGACTTCGGCCGGAAGCTTTGACCAATCCGGATCATTCTTAACGACGGCCTCCTGCACATCCGGTGTGACCGCTCCCGCAAACGCTCGCTTCCCCGTGAGCATCTCATACAAGACCGCCCCGAACGAAAAAATATCCGTTCGCCTATCCACCGGACGCCCCACCGCCTGTTCCGGGGACATGTATGCGGCCGTACCCAGAATCACGCCCGCCCGCGTGTGTCCCATCGTCAGCGTGGGCGAGTTCGCCATCGACGCTATCGGTGGCTCGTCTTCAAGTACTTTGGCCAAACCGAAGTCGAGCACCTTAACGACGCCCTCGGGCGTGATCTTAACGTTCGCGGGTTTTAGGTCGCGATGAATAACGCCGCGGTCGTGGGCATACTCCAGGGCTTCGGCGATCTGTTTCGAGATTGTGACTGCTTCGTCTAGCGGAATCGGGCCAGTTTCGATGCGCTCCGCTAGCGTCAATCCGTCGATGAGCGCCAGGACCAGCCCAGTGGAATCTTCGGAGTCCACGATTCCAAAGATTGGACCGATATTGGGGTGGTCCAGCGATGCCAGCACTTCAGCTTCGCGCTGGAATCGGGCCATGCGCTCGGGATCGCGGAGCAGTGTTGCGGGCAAGACCTTAAGCGCCACATCACGCTTCAGTTTCGTGTCGCGCGCGCGATACACTTCGCCCATCCCGCCTTGGCCGAGCAGGGACAGAACTTCGTAGTGGCCGATTTTGTCACCCGCTGAAAGCGGCATGTTATTTTTTGATTCCTGCGCTCCAGTTCACCACCACAGTCAAAGGTAGTGCGGAAGCCGGTCCTGGCGCGTTGGTAGTTTGGACGAGGAAACGCTTCCCATCCGGAGTGACATCGTACTCATACAGCACATCCCGTTCTTTACGTGTCATGTGGGCATCAAATAACGCGTGGGGTGTATCCACTTGAAAGGGTGTTTTCGTGCCGACAATCGGCCTAACGATCGCGGCCATCAGCTTCCCGTCGGCTGCTTCGAAGAATATTTCCTTGCCATCTCCACTCCAGCGCGGCCCTTGCCCGCCTGCGACCGAGATATTTGACTTGCTTTCGGCGCCCGGAAAAGGGCGCACGTATACCTCCCGATGTCCCGACTCGTCCGAAGTGTATGCCATCCAGCGGCTATCGGGAGAAAGCTGTCCAAAGACTTCGTTAAATTCTGTATGTACGAAGGGGAGCGCTTTCATTTCATTCGACCCAGGGGCCGCAGAACCTTCCACTGGTAGGACCCAGATGTCCTGCTTAGTTTTCGGATCGTTCTCCGTGTAAACGATAAACCGCCCGTCCCGCGACCATTGAGATGGGAATTTGGCATTGCCGGTCTCCAGCAACAACTCATCCTTCTCTTTCTCGTTCCCGTTTGTTGCCTTTCGGTACAGATTGTAAACTCCGCCTTTTCGATTGCTAGCAAACACAATGCGGTCACCCTTGGGCGACCAAAAAGGCGTGGCGTTTGCCGAAACGTCAGTGGTGAAACGCGCTTCGGACCCTCGATTGTCCCGCAACCAAAGATCGCTGGCGGTGGCAGATGATAGACGCTGGAACGCTACGGTTTTCTCATCCGGCGAAATGGCAGGATACCGGATCGCACCAGCGGCCACCGAACTGAGGGGGTTGCCAGCGCGATCGTACCAGACGATTTGGTCAACCCGGCCGCCGCCGGCGCCACTGGCATAGAGGAGCACGCCGTCATCCGAGATGCTGACTGGAGCGTAAGTCTGGTCCTGGTTGGTGGTTAAGCTAATGCCTTCCGCAACCAGAAACTCTTCGCCAGCGACCTGTGCATTTCCCGCGTCGAAGGGCTGGGCCATCAGGTTGCCCTCACGTATGAATAGAATGTGGCCGGAGTCCTCTCCGCGGACGGGTCGCGCAAACATTGCCTCGGATACGTCCGCCAAAAGACGGCGGTTCTCTTTGCCGTCCAACGAACTCACATAGACGCCACTCGTCTCAGGCAACAACCCGAGTGTCAAATACAAGAAATGCTGGCCGTCCGGTAGAAAAAAGGGGTGCCGGTAATCACCCTTAACTCTAGTCACGGCAGTCGGAACACCGCCGCCAGACGCCGCGCATCGCTGGAGGGCAAAATCGCCATTGGCCGGCGAAAACACGATGATGTCATCGCGATTCCAGGATCCGCCGCGGCTGTAGGCCGCTTCACACAGCGACCGGGCCGGGCCGCCGCTGGCCGCGATCTTCTTCAACTTGTTTTGCGCGAAGAAACCGATCCAGCGGCTGTCGGGTGACCAAAAGGGATATGTCGCGTCCTCGGTAAAAGGCATCGGCTGAGCCTGAAGAGCATCCAAGCGCCGCAACCATAGCTGGCTCTTTCCGTTTGCGATCGCCGCGATTACTAGCATGCGGCCATCGGGAGAAACCGCGAAGCTGTGTACGAAGCTGCCTTCCGGAACTGCGACCGAATAACGCAGCGTGGGCTGGGGCGTAGGCGTTTCGCGAAAATGCGCGAAGGCTAGAAATGCTGCCGCAATGAAGAACAATGCCGCGGCCCCCGCAAACCATCCAAGCACGGACCGCGACGTCGGCGCGTACTGTCCGCTGGATTCAGCTCCACTGCTGTCGCTGTTCAACTGTCTGCGTGCATCACTAATCGAAGCGAGCCTTTGTTTGCGATCCTTTTCCAGGCTCCAGCGCAATAGGCTGTGTACACGCGGGGGTGCCGCGGAGATATCAGGCTCCTGATTCAAGACAGCCCCGAGAATCTCGACTGCCGTTTCTCCCTGGAACAATCGCTTGCCCGTCAGGACTTCATAGAGAATGACGCCAAACGACCAGATGTCGGAGCGTCGATCCGCCGCCTTGCCTTTGGCCTGCTCGGGCGCCATATACGCCGCGGTCCCAAGAATGGTGCCCGCTTGAGTCGCGCCGATGGTAAGCGTAGGAGAGTTCTCGGGATTGCCATCATTGGAGGGCGGAAGCTCCATGGCTTTCGCCAGCCCGAAATCGAGAATCTTCACGACGCCTTCCGGCGTGATCTTGATGTTGGCCGGCTTTAGATCGCGATGGACAATGTTCTTCTCGTGGGCGGCCTCGATGCCGTCAATCAATTGCTGGATGATTGGAAGTGCTTCATCGAAGTCCATCGGGCCACGCAGTTCATGGCCTTCCACATACTCCATGACCAGATAGTCCGGCCCAACGTCATACAGATGGCAGATATTAGTGTGGTTCAGCGCGGCAATAGCGCGAGCCTCGCGCGTGAAGCGCTCAGTAAACTGCGCATTGGAGACCTTGATCGCGACATCTCGATTCAGGCGTGAGTCACGGGCGCGATATACCTCGCCCATGCCGCCCGTGCCAATTGTTGCAAGGATCTCGTACGGCCCTAGCCGAGTCCCAGCTAATAGCGGCATTTGGGTGTGACCTGATTCTAGCCTAGAAAGAGGTGTTTGTGTGGGGACTGACGTTATCCATGACCAGAGGTCTGTTCCGAAACCGTTTCCTTTTAGCGCGCGAAGTTTCAGTGAGTGATTATCGCAGCATCCTCGGCCGCGTAATCGAACGGGTGCGGATTGAAGTCGCCTGGCGGATTTGCCCGCTCCCACTCGATCGTCCGGCGAATCCCCTCTTCGATTGACACCGGCTCGCAGTAGTCCAACTCCCTTCGGATACGCGTCGAATCAGCTTCCCAGTGCTGCGCGGAGTTGCCGGGATGTTGCAGATCCTTCGGCGTGCGGTCCTTCGGAAGGACAATGAACTCGCCCCTCCATCCAGTCGCGGCAGCGATCTTGCGCGCCCACTCCAGCTCGGAAAATGCCGGTGTCTCGGCGACGTTTCTGGAGTGGTGAATCGAAACCAAAGAGTGCGGTTGGAGACTGGCAACGCAGCCTCAGAAAGCTGTTTGTACTCGCTGGAGTCCCGGACGGGCACGCGCACCGATTCCGCGACACATTCGCAACTGAATTGCTATTATCCGGCGTACCAATTGAGCGTGTCTCCATGCTGTTGGGCCACAAAAGTGTGGAGGTCACTGAGAAGCACTATTCGCCCTGGGTACGCGCGCGGCAGGAGCAGCTAGAGAGGCAGACGTCCGACGGAGTTGGGAGAAGGATTCACTTGCTCTCCCTTCAACGAAGGGTACACCAGAGGTACACAGAAAAGCAGAGGCTGTTAACTAAATGAAAAATAAGATGGATAGAGTGGTGGAGGCGGCGGGAGTTGAACCCGCGTCCGAGAAAGTCTACCGCGAAAGACTACGTGCGTTTCCGATTCGGTGGTTTTAGACCGCCTCGTGCGGAACCGGCAAGAGCGAGGCGGCTTAGCCTGATTGGTCTCGGTTGCGGGCTCCAGGCGGAAGCCTTTGACCTATCCTGCCATGATTACGCCCTCAGACTGCCATGCAAGCCTAACAGCCCAGGACGGCTACTTAATTAATTAAGCAGCGTATGCAAACTGCTGATTGGCAGTTGTTGTTTTCCGATCGTTTTACGGGAGCTCGGAACCCGGCACGACTTCCTACGCTAGATACAATCCCGTCGAATCCGTTGCGCCCCCCTTTCTTCATCCATTTTAGCACCCATGCGTGCATAAAAGCCGGGATTCGTCCCGTCGTCCTGGGACTATCAGGACTCCCAATTTGGCCCCAATCGGCGCAAACAGGCTTTCTCGGTGTAGACTAGGTCCGGTCTGTAGATCTTGAGTCTGCATGCGGCTCCGTATCCAAGGAAGAGTATCGATGTCTAAACTGAAACTAGCATTCGTCCTTGCAACAACTTGCTCCGCGGCCTTCGGAAGCACGATTGTCATTCCAAATGCCAATACCAACACCGTCGGCAACCAGGCAGATACGTCTACTGGGGGCTCGGGCGACATTCGATCTCAACAGCTCCTGGGCTCGGGCCAGTTTACCTCTGTGGGTGGCTCGCTCCTGATCGATCAACTGTCGTTCCGCACCGCGCCAGGAATGGGTTCGCTGGACCTCACAGTCACCACGCTGAACCTCTTTCTGTCGACGAGTCCGAAGTTCCCTAACACGGGCGGGCCGCTCATGAGCGCCACGTTCGCCGACAATGTGGGGCCTGATAACACGCTGGTATATTCAGGACCCGTCGCATTCCAGTCTCCCGGCTGCGCGGGTCCAGGAGTGTGTCCGTTCGACCTGTCTATCCTGTTCACGACGCCGTTCTTGTATGACCCTACTAAGGGCAGACTCCTGATCGACGTCAAGATGACCGGCTTTACTGAACAACCAGGTGGTGCGTTGGACGCCGTGAGTTTTAGTCCCCCGGGCGGCGGAAGTGTTGCCAGTGTCAATGGCGCGCTGAGCGATGCGGCTGGCAATTTCGACTTTTCCGGTGATATCCTTCAGCTCCGCTACACCGCTGTCCCAGAGCCGGCTTCCGGGGCGCTGATGTTGACTGGCGCAGCCGCTCTCGGTTGGATCAGACGTCGCCGCTCTTACTTGAAGTAGAGCGGAAGATCCTTCTTGGTGTCGCGAAGGATTTCGGTAACCGCGCGCCGGTCCGTAACGGAAAGCCGGGCGTATTTCTTGTCTTTCTCTCTGCCGGAAAGAATCTGCCACAGACGCTTGTAGATCGCGTCCTTGGCCTCGCCGGGCAGCGCATCGAAAGCCTCGCTGTAGATCATGTAGCTGCACGGATACCGCAGCAGCCTCTTCTGCAAATCCAGGTCCCGCAAACTCCGGCCCTTGCTGTCACGAATGGCGTTCTTGCCAAAAACCTCGGCAAACTTCCCCTCGAGCTTCCCCGGCAACGGCGCTTCATCCACGAACAGCATGTAATCGACCAGCTCCTTTGCCGATTCCACCAGCCCGCCCGCACCCGCGCGAGCATCCCAACCGATCCGGATGATCAGATTCGCCATGTGCATCTGGTGATCGAACAGCATCAACGCCGCCACATCGCTGTCGGTTTTTCCGTGGAGCGGTTCCATGGCCTTCGGATCGCCCTGCGCTCTGATCACCGCATTCCCCAGATGGTGAACTTTCCCAACGGATCCCGTGACGAACCAGCCGCCCCATCGATCCTCGATCGGCGTGCGATGATCCACCGCGCTGCCTCCGTAGATGAGCATCGGTGATCCGTCCGGAGCCGTGTAGGTACTGCGCACCACCAGCCCAGGCACGTCCAGGGTCGCTTCTCCCACATGGCATCGGAGGCAATCCCGGCCCTTCTCAAACCGTGGAGGCGCATATGAACGCGGATCGAAAGTGTAGAACTGAACGCCTTGCCGAGGATCCAGAGCGGCCAGCTCGATGAATCCTCCCTTCATCCACCCGACGGCCACCGAGTCATTGAAGAAGATGGTCCGCGGATTGTTCGGCCCGATTAACGGCGCTTGCAGGCTGGTTTTCGAAAAAACCGCGATTTGCGACTCGACCGGCACATGCAGTGCGTCCAAAACGCATCGAAGGTCGGATTTGAGCTTGCCGGGGTCCAATCGGGCTACCGGATCGTGAACCGGCGCGTAATTGTAGTTGATCGCCGGATTGTCCAGCAGATCAGCCCCATAGAGGGAACCCGCCAGCAGTAAGGCAAGAAGCTTCAAAATAGGGCCTTTCCCGGATTATGCCACGGACCAGGGGCCTGTTATCCTGTTCTAGGGAGCGTTCCTGCCGCGCTCGTGAGCGGCCTCCAAAAATTGATCCAACAGTCAATGTCATGGGACCTAACTCGATTTCGCTCCGGTGAGCAAGCTCCGGCAGGCAACTGCCATGGAGAAGCCTGAAGGGGTGCGGAGGGTTCCACCCTGAAAGTTTAGGGTCAAATGACGGGGGTTGTAACGGCGTGGTGGTGCGTTCCTTTTCTCTTGATCGCGTACAACGGACTCGGCGCAGACGCCTCGCCTGTGCGCTCCGGCAATTGTGACTAATCTCCTATTTATTGGTGACATTTTCGGGTCGGTGGGGAGGGGCATGGTAGCCCGGCATCTGCCCGAAATCGTAGTCACCGAGAACATCCATCTGACGATCGCGAACGGCGAGAACGCCGCCGCGGGATTCGGCATCACGCCGCAACTGGCCGACGAGATCTTCGGATACGGCGTCGATGTCATCACCAGTGGTAATCACATTTGGGATAAGCGCGAGATTTACGAGTATTTGCCCAAACAGCCGCGTCTGCTTCGGCCCGCCAATTATTCCGCCGAAACGCCGGGATCGGGGGTCGTTGTGGTCGAGGCGCGCAACGGAGTCAATTGCGCGGTGCTGAATCTGCAAGGGCGAGTCTATATGCCGTCCACGGATTGCCCGTTTCGCAAGGCGGACGCACTGATCGCCGCTCTCCCTGCCGGAGTCAACGTGCGCTTCGTCGATTTCCATGCCGAGGTGACCAGCGAGAAGCAGGCCATGGGCTGGTATCTCGATGGGCGCGTTTCCGTGGTCGTGGGCACGCACACGCACATCCCCACGGCGGACACGCGAATTCTTCCCAATGGGACCGCGTATCAGACGGACGCGGGCATGACTGGACCGTATCAGTCCGTGATCGGCGTCGACAAGGACATCATCCTGCAGAAGTTTCTCACTCAGATGCCGGTGCGTATGGAAGCCGCGCGGCATGGCGGGGAACTGCACGGCATCATCGTCGAAGTGGATGAAGTGAGCGGCCATGCTACATCCATCCGGCGGATCGCTATAAGCTAAGTAAGAGTGACTCTCAGCTTCGAACAAGCGCGGGCGTGCGTGTTGCGCGAAGTGAGCGCGGGGCGGGGCAATCTCCCGACCGAGAAGGTTGCATCGCTCGAAGCGGCGGGACGCGTGCTCGCCGAAGAGATTACCGCCGATCGCGATTATCCTCCGTTTCCTCGTTCCGCTCGCGACGGATTTGCCGTTCGCGCGGCGGATGTTCCAGGCGAATTGCAGGTCATCGGCGAAGTGCGCGCGGGCGAAGTCTTTCGCGGCTCGGTAGGCCCCAAAAGGGCCGTAGAAATAATGACCGGCGCGCCGTTGCCCGAAGGCGCCGATGCCGTCGCGATGCTGGAGCACACAGAGCGGAGTGGCGACCGCGTCAAGATCGCTCGCGCTCTCAAGCCCGGCGAGAACTTCAACGCGCAAGGTACCGAAGCGAAGCAGGGAAGCGTGGTTCTCTCTCCAGGCCGGCGGCTGGGATTCGCCGAAATCGCACTGCTGGCGATGGTCGGCCGCGAATGTGTTTCGGCCTACCGTCGGCCGCGAGTCGCGATCCTTCCGACCGGAGACGAGATCGTCGAAGCCGGTCATCAGCCTGAGTCCTTTCAGATCCGCAATTCCAACGCCTGGTCGATGTCCGTGCAGGTGGCAAGGGCAGGTGGCATTCCTCAGATTCTGCCTATCGCGCGCGACAACTACGAATCGACGCGCGGGCTCGTCGAACAGGGCTTGGAGCATGATTTGCTGCTGCTCTCGGGCGGTGTATCGGCGGGGAAGTACGACATCGTCGAGCGCGTGCTGGCCGATGTGGGCGCGAAATTCTTCTTCGACCGAGTGCTGCTTCAGCCAGGGCAACCGCTGGTTTTCGGAACCGCCGGAGGCAAGTTCTTCTTCGGCCTGCCGGGGAATCCCGCATCGACCATGGTGACGTTCGAAGTCTTCGCGCGAGCCGCGGTGGAATTGCTCGCGGGCGCGAACGAAGCTCCGCTTCCGCTGCTGCAAGCGAAACTGTCGAAAGAGGTCCGGCACAAGATGGGGCTGACGCGATTCCTGCCCGCCCGCGTGTCGGCGGACGGATCGACTGTCGCCCCCGAGCCTTGGCAGGGATCGGGCGATGTGTACTCGCTGGCACGCGCGAACGCGTTCCTGGTGGTTGAGCCCGATCGTGAATCGTGGGCGGCCGGAGATATGATCCGCGTCTTACTTAAATAAATGAAGAAGCTTTCCCACTACGACAAAAAAGGCCGCGCGAGCATGGTGGATGTCTCCGCGAAGGCTGAAACCAAGCGCACCGCCACCGCGCAGGCGTTCGTGAAGATCCGGCCCGCTGTGCTGAAGAAGCTTCCGAAGAATCCCAAGGGCGATCCTCTGGAAGTGGCTCGCTTCGCCGGGATCGCCGCGGCCAAGCGGACATCCGACCTGATCCCCATGTGCCATCCGCTGCTTCTTTCGCACGTGGACGTAAGCGCGGAGATAAAGCCCGGCGGCGTCCGGATCACATCGAAAGTGACCACTACGGGTCCGACGGGAGTCGAGATGGAGGCGCTGACCGCTGCTGCCGTCGCTGCGCTGACGGTGTACGACATGACCAAGGCGCTGGATAAAGGCATCGAGATCCGGGAACTGTACCTGGTGGAGAAAACCGGCGGCAAGTCGGGAGACTACAAGAGGTGATCCGGGTCGCCGTCTTGACGATCAGCGATTCGGCGGTGGCCGGCACGCGCGAGGATCGTTCTGGACCGGCTGTGGCGGAAAAGGCACAGGCTCTAGGCTGGTCGATTGTGGCCCGGGAAGTGCTTAGGGATGAGAAAGAAGAGATCGCAGCCGCCATGTCACGTTTAATCGACCAGGACGTTGCCGATATGGTTATAACCACAGGCGGTACGGGCCTGGGCCCTCGCGACGTAACGCCCGAGGCGACTAACGCCGTTGCCGACAGGGACATTCCGGGATTCGGAGAGTTAATGCGGGCAGAGGGGCGCAAAACTGCGCGGTTTGCCTCACTTTCGCGGGGTGGCGCTGCGGCACGGGGCGCGGGGCTCATCGTAAACCTGCCGGGGTCCCCGAAGGGTGCGATAGAGTCGTTAGTAGCAGTGGCGGACTTGATCCCTCACGCGGTGGATTTGTTACAGGGCCGCACAGAGCACAAGATAGAGCCACAGAAGGCAGCAACGGATAAACCCGGGGAGGCATCCAAAATTATATGAGCATCCGGTATCTTATTGCGGGCGTGCTGGTCGCGGGATTCGCGATGGCCCAGGGACCGCCGGCGCAGCCAGGACAGCTGAAAGCTCCCGAAACAGCTCCCCAGACAACGCAGCCCGATCCAGACGACATCATTTTCCGCCAGGAAAACGTCTTCGTGATGGCGCCGGTTATCGTTCACGATGCGCGGGGAAACATCGTCAGCGGCCTGACGCCGCTCGATTTCGAGCTGTACGACAACGGCAAGCTGCAAAAAATCACGGAAGATGCGACCAGCCATCCCATCTCGATGGTAGTGGCGGTCCAAGCCAGCGCGAACATGCAGAAGCTGCTGCCGGATATCCAGAAGATCGGCAGCCTGTTTAGCGGTCTCGTGCTTGGTGAGAACGGCGAGCTTGCGGTGTTGTCCTTCGATCACCGCGTTCAAACCATGACCGATTTCACAACCGATCCGGACAAGATCTCGGCCGCCTTCAAGAAAATCAAAATCGGCAGCACACCCAACCACGTGAATGACGCGGCGATGGAGGGTGTGGTCATGCTGAGACGGCGCGACAAGACGCGGCGGCGGATCTTATTGCTGATCAGCGAAACGCGGGATTCCGGCAGCTCGAGAACCGTCCGCGACGTGCTGACCGAGGCGGAGTTCAAAGACGTCACGGTCTACGCCGTCGAGGTTTCCCATTTGCTCACGTCGCTCACATCGCAACATGAGCCGCCGCGGCCCAATGCGATTCCTCCCGAGGCTCGTCCGCTTCCGGCGGGTATCATCCGAACGCAGACCATCGACGCCCAGGAGAACATGGGAGATTATTCGCCCATGATCAAGGAGATCTTCACCGCGGTCAAAGCGATCTTTATCTCCAATCCGCAGGAAGTCTACACGAAGTACACCGGCGGGCGCGAGTATTCTTACATGACGCAGAAGGGGCTGCAGAAGGCGATTGCCGATATCGGCGACGAGATTCACAGCCAGTATCTGTTGACTTACTTGCCGAATAATCCGGGCGACGCCGGCTACCACGAGATCGAGGTGCGGATTCTCAAGCCGGGCCTGAAGGTGACCACACGTCCGGGATATTGGTCGGCGGCGAAGCCTCAGTGACTTATTCGGGTTTGACCCACTCCATCACCAAGAACCAGGGTGCACGTCGATAGCTCGCCGCTTTTTTCGGCATTGCGTCGGCGCCGGGTGAGGGTTCATCGAAATAGGAGAGGCGCAGGCCGGCGTCGAGTAGAGTGCGCATGTATGTGCTCATCGGCCGATGATGATTTCGGACGCGGATACCACGATACTCTATCCACATCGAGCGCTCCTCAAGATAGTTGTCGATCGGATAGTACATGCGCCGTCCAGCGCTATCTTTGATCCAACCCGTGTCGCAGCATGCCGTATTGAAACTATTGAGATTGGCGATTAGAAGTGCTCCGCCGGGTGCCAACACACGCGCCATCTCAAGGATCGCCGCTTCGATATCGGGGATATCAATCAGGGACAGGTAGCTGACCACAAGATCGAAGGTATTGGCGCCGAATGGTAGGTACTCCGCAGTCGCTCCAAGGTACGCACCGTCCGGATCGCGCGCACAGGCGGCTTCAAGCAGCGCAGGTGTCGGATCAACGCCTGTCACATCAATACCGTTTTGCTTGAGCATGCGGCAGAAACGGCCTTCGCCACAACCGACATCGAGCGCTTTCTTGGGCGCGCACGCTAACGCTCGCGGAAGCATGATCGGATCGAGCACGTAGCGTCGTCCGAAATCACCTCGTGCGCCCATATCGGCGATCCAGGCATTCGCGGAAGCCTGCCAGCCATTGTCCATCCTAAACATGCTACTCGACGCCCAGCCCAGCCCCGGGGGCAGGACCGAGCAAGTCCCAGCGGTTCCCTTCTAGATCAAGAAACACCGCAACTTTGCCGTAAGCCTGGACGCGGGGCTCAGAGATAAACCGGACCCGGCCCTCCACCATTCGTTGGTACGACGCGTCGAAGTCTTCGACTCGGAGGAAGAGGCCAACGCGGCCGGCGAACTGCTGCCCAGTCACGGCAACTTGGTGTTCGCCATCGGCGCGGGCAAGGAGGATGCCTGTCTGGGCTCCGGTCGGCCTGACCACGACCCAGCGTTTCGGACGCCCATCGTTCGTCAGCGATGGTGAGTCCTCGACCAACTCGAACTTGAGCACGTCGACGAAGAACCGTATAGCGGGTTCGTAGTCCCGCACAACTAGTGCTACGAGTTCAAGATTCGCCATAGATCTTAAGAGTACTCCCACCAGTCGTGAAGGGCCGCGGCGCTGAGTCCACACACCGGAACGGGCCGAGAGTCATCAGCGCCAGCTCGGACTGGCCCGTATTTCCAGCACGCTCACCTTCCGTAGGCCGCACGATGCGAGTGCGGACTGCCAGTCGCCGTTCCGCGTCCGCACGCGAATGCGATCCGCCACGGCAGGCTGAGTGGAGATAGAATAGCCAAGACGGGGTGCATTCCACCGAGCAACCAGACTTGGGTACAACGTTACAAGAGGAGAAGCCGTTTTGAAAAAACTTGCTGTAGTCGCGATCTGCCTGGCGTCCTTGTGTGCGAGCGCCATGGCGCAGGATGCAAAGACCGTAATCGCCAATGCGCAGAAGGCGTTGGGCGATGTGAAATCCATCACGTATTCGGGATCGGCCAAGGATGTCGCATTCCAGCAGTGCGGATCGAACGCCGCCGACATGAACTGCCGGGGAACGCACGATCCGATGCGGCCGATCAACAATTACGTCCGCGTGATTGATCTGACGGCCCCGGCGTCGCGTGCAACCGGAGCGACGAACAATCCGGCGGGTGGCGGCGCAACGCAGCCGATGCCCGGAACGTTCTTCCAGAACATCACGACGCAACAAACCGACGTCGCGCAACCCTGGGGCAACTCCATCGAGTTTTACATCACGCCCTGGGGCTTCCTGAAAGGCGCGGCTGCGAACAACGCCACCGTGAGCAAGAAGAAAGTCGATGGCAAGAACTACACCGTATTGACGTGGAGCCCGACGGTCAAGGCGGCCTCCGGCAAGAGCTACTCCATCAATGGCTATATAGATGACAAGAACATGGTCGATCGGGTGGAGACGTGGCTGGGTGACAACATCATGGGCGACATGCATATCCTCGCCACCTACAGCGGCTGGAAGGATTTCGGCGGCGCCATGGCTCCTACGAAGATCGTGCAGACGCGCGGCGAATGGCCCTTCTTTGAAGTGAATGTAACGTCGGCGAAGGCGAATCCTCCCGATGTCGCTACGCTGGTTCCCGCACCGGCTGGTCGTGGTGGTGGCGGCCCGCGTGGCGCTCCGCCCGCAATGGTGGTCACATCCGAAAAGCTCGGTGACGGCCTTTACAGACTCACCACCGGAGCCGGCAGTTACGATTCGGTGATCGTCGAGTTCAAGGACTACATCATGATGCTGGAGGCCGGACAATCCATCGCCCGTGGTGAAGCATACATCGCCGAAACGAAGAAGCTGATCCCCAACAAGCCGATCCGCTACGTCATGAACACGCATCCCCACTCCGATCACACAGGCGGGCTCCCCGCGCTGGTGGAAGAAGGCGCTATTATCATCACGCAGAAGAACAACGAGGCGTTCTTGGACAAAGCCCTCAACACTCCCCGAACGCTGCTCGACGACAGTCTCGCCAAGAATCCCAAGAAAGCGAAATTCGAAACCGTTGCCGAGAAGAAAGTCTACTCGGATGGAACGCGCACCGTGGAGATGTACCACATCCCGCCGGCCCCGCATTCCAACGGCTTGATCATCGCGTACATCCCGAAGGAGAAGGTTCTTTTCCAGGGCGATTTCTCGGTGAATCCCGGGGAGCCGGCCAACGATCACGTGAAGGCTCTGGTCCCCGTTCTGGAGAAGCTCAATCTCGACTTTGACCGCTATATCAACGTGCACGCCTCCGCCGCCCCGCAACACAAGGCGGATGTGTGGAAAGCCGTCGGGAAGTAAATAAGCCGGCGGCTATTGCGTCACCGGAATGATCGTGGTGATCGCGTTCGATGAATTCGTAATGTTGGAGAGCAATCCCAGTACCGTAACGGATGTTGCGCTTGCGTGAATCCGAAGAATACCCTTTTTCCCGGCCAGCTGTTGCGGATACCGATCAATGGTGCGGAACGCCAAGTGTTGCATCGCCGTAAGGTTGAGCGTATCCGTTACCAGCGGATTATTCGATTGGTCGTCAAACTCGATAGGAACGGGCAAGCTCGCACCTGTCGTGTTGGCGATGGCCAGTGAAGTAACGTATTGGCCGCTGGTGTTGTCGAACGGAATCAGGATCACTGGATTCGGCGACGGAGGGAACGGATAGATGCACAGCGTTGCGTTGGGTGTGCTGAGTGGAACCACTGCCTCCCAGAGCGGCCCTCCGGGCAATTGGAAGCGAAACGAGCCTTGCCCTCGCGCGACTCCGCTGGTGACGGTCATACTGGCCCAACCCTGGATTGTGGTGGCATCTGAGCTGGAGAGCACGACGTTCTGGGCGCCACCTCTCGGGATCGTAAATGTGTAGGAAGCGGTGTTCCCGGAGCCCTGGACCGGGGCATTGAGCGGAGAGCCGTCGTCGCCGAAGAATGAGAGAGTGACGCTGGCCACATCTGTGGAACTCAGATTGAGCAAGGTGAAGGTCGTTTGCCAGCTACCGCCATAAGCAATCTGGGCGAAAGTACCTTGCTGCCCGAACGCGCCGGCCGCGCACAAAATACCTAGGGTAAGAAATCGAAGAATGGACCTTGGCATGTAGCCTCCTTCTGTCATCTTCCCGCATATTAGCGAGAGCGATCCTTGAAGGCGGCTCCAGGCGGGAAGTCTTTCCATCGGGTGAACGGCGCCGGAAGTTTACGCTGGGGCTGGTCAGTTGTCCGTAGGCGTCTTTGACAGTTGATCGATGACCAGAACATCCAAGGGAGCCTTGCGCGCGTCGATTTTCAAGCCTAATTGCTGCAGGCCATCCATCAAGGATGCGATCGAGCCGTTGTCCAGGAGCCGCAAAACCTGCGGAGGAAGCATCATGCCGGCGTTCACCGCCGCGTGGATCAGCATCGCCTGGTAATCCTCCGTCGTGACCGAGAACGTCAGGTCGTAGGTCCCTTTTAGATCGGTAATGTCGACGATCGGGCGATCCACGTACCGTTCGAGCTGCCGGGCCAGCATGTCCATCGTGACTTTCTTGACCTCGAACTTGCCGTTGTTGAAGGTGTAATAAGATCCATTCCCGAGGTCCACCGAAACGCCCGCAGCGCTGCCGGAAGCGCTAACGTTCGCCGTCCCTTTAGGCGCAATGGGCGCGTTGGGATCCGGCGCGGATTCCTGTATCTTCAGGGGCGGCTTCCCGATCATCAGGGCATATATAGGCAGCTCCTTCTTCTCGCGGTGCACCTTGATTTGAAACCGCTCCTCTAGGAGGGATTGGAGCATCTCCGGTATCTGTTCCGGCGTCGAGCCCTGCGGCAGTTTGGCGATTACATCGAACCTTTCCGACGTGAGCCACTCCGGTCCAGTGACCTGGTACAGCTTCATGCGGTAGGCCCTCGCGATGTAGTCCCGCATGGGGAGCGAGACCATCCGCACTTGCGCGCCGTCCACGTGTACGCCGACATCCACGCGATCTGTTCCCATAGGTTGCGCAGGACGGACAGAGGCTACCTCGAACTTTAGATTCGAAGGGGCCTGGGCGAGAAGTGAGCCCGCGAAAATGGCGCCGAACAGAATTGTCTTCATGTTTTTCCCTTACGACGGGAGATTTAAAAAAGTTCGCGGAAAATATGGGTAAATCGGGCAGAGGATTCTCCGGGCGGAACGCGGCTTGACGGCTGTCCATTTCTGAACTATATATAGTCTGGACAGGGGAAGGATTGGAATGACGCAGGAACTTTTGCCCGGGACACTCTACATGATGGTGCTTCGGACGCTGGCCTCAGGGCCATTACACGGGTATGCCATCGCACGCCGGATACAAGATGCATCCCGCGGCGGGCTCCAGATCGAAGACGGATCGCTCTATCCGGCTCTGAACCGCATGTTAGTCAAGGGGTGGCTTAAAGCCGAATGGGGGACGTCGGACAACAATCGGCGAGCTCGATTCTACCAACTGACGCCCGAGGGACGGAAACAGCTGGAACGGGAGGCGAGCGATTTCGACCAGCTGATTAAGTCCATTCAGTTAGTGATGCGTTCGGCATAGGAGGGAAGCGTCATGTTTGGAGAGATCCTTCGAAAATTGGTTCATCTGACAAGACGAAACCGTTTCGAGGAAGATTTCGACGCTGAAATTCAATTCCACCTGGAAACGAGGATCGCGGATCTGGAGAGCGAAGGACTATCCAAAGAGGAAGCGGTGGCGCAAGCTCGCAGGGAATTCGGGTCCCGCGCGAGAGCGAGCGAGGAGACGCGCTCGGCATGGAACTTCGCAGGGCTGGAGCAAACCATCGCTGACGTCCGCTTCGCGCTTCGCTCGTTCGCGCGCCGGAAGACTTTCGCGTTTGCCTCCATCCTGTGTCTCGCGATCGGCATCACGGCGAACGCGCTGATTTTCAGTCTGGTAAACGGAGTACTGCTCCGTGAATTGCCATATCCGCAGGCGGATCGGCTCACTTCCGTGCGCTTCTCTCCGCCAAACCAGTCAGACCAGAAACTTGGAAGCAACTCAGGAACGTATTTTTTCGTGCGCGACCACGCCGACGTGTTTGAGAGAACCGGCGCAATCCGGATTACCGGATTTAGCGCTTCACCGGACGCGAAAGGCGAGACGCCTCCGGAGTGGATTCAGGGAGCGTGGACATCGACCGGTATGACTGCGGTAATGGGTGTCGAACCGATGCTCGGTCGCTGGTATGCCGACGAGTCCAACCCGGATCTCGTGATCAGCTATCGTTTGTGGAAACGAATGTATCACGGTGCGCCGGATATCGTGGGGAAAAAGATCTACCTGGATTCCATCCCTTCCAACATCGTCGGGGTGGCACCCGAAGGTTTCCAGACGATGAACCCGGATATCGACCTGTGGCGGCCGCAGCCCGATAGAAACCTCGCGAACGCGCTGCGAAGTCCCAATCGCGTGTTCTTCATGTTCGCTCGTCTCAAACCCGGCATCTCCGTAGAGCAGGCCCAGATTCGACTGAGCACTCTGGAACCAGGCCTGGGCCAGGAACTGGAGATGAACCGCGGTTGGGGAATCCGCATCGAATCTCTGCATGACGCTTACGTTGGCTTTATGCGACGGCCGTTGCTGGTGCTGCAAGGCGCAGTGCTTATCCTGCTGCTAATCGCTTGCGCCAACGCGGCGAGCCTGTTGTTGGCGCAGGCCGCCGCTCGGCAAAAGGAATTTGCGGTCCGAGTCGCGTTAGGGTCCAGCAGGGCCCGGCTCATTCGCCAGTTG
The DNA here is from genome assembly GCA_020073445.1 of Terriglobia bacterium. Lineage (GTDB taxonomy): Bacteria > Acidobacteriota > Terriglobia > Bryobacterales > Bryobacteraceae > Palsa-187. Next base: position 129,310 of record JAIQFE010000023.1, on the reverse strand, counting down.
CTTGTCGAGAACACAATGCTGTCGCTGGCTGGGGGAGCCGCGGGCACGGTAATGGCGTGGTTCGGCGTGCAGGCAGTGCTAAGAACAACATTTGCAGCGAATCATGCGCTCCAAGACGTTTCCCTAGATTGGCGGGTACTTGCGTTCACGTTCGCAATCTCTTTGGGTACCGGGCTGGTGTTTGGAGTTCTGCCCGCGATGCAGGGTTCCAGACCGGCTCTGATGAATGCAGTGCGCGAGTCGGGACGAAGTCTGACTGCGAGCGTAAGCAACAGCCGGTTGCGCGGTGCATTCGTGGTGGCGCAAGTCGCCTTGGCACTGGTGCTGTTGACGGGATCGGGACTGCTAATCCGCACGTTGATCCGCCTGAATACGACCGATACCGGGCTAAACCCTCGCAACGTCGCCGTAATCCAGGTTCCGTTCTCCCGAACTTTCTACAGCGGCGCGAATCGCCAAAATCCAACGGGCGGGTTGCTGGTACTGTTTGACGGCCGTTTCGATGCTCTAAGCGAGCGGGTGCGCGAACGTTTGGAACAAGTCCCAGGCGTGCTGCACGCCACCGCGGCCGTCACTCCGCCGTTGGGCGGCGCACCCAGGCGCGTGCAGTTCTCCCGCCCGGGCGTGAACATTTCCGAAAGCGAGCAAGGAATCTGGTCCGCGGAGTGGTATCCGGTGAGTGCAAATTATTTCGAAACGCTGGAAATTCCGGTGAAAGCGGGCCGAGCGATCGACAGCAATGACCGCCAGAAGGTCCGGCCAGTGGCGATGATCAATGAAGCAATGGCACGCCAGTTCTTCCCGAACCAGGATCCGATCGGGCAGCAGATCCAGTTGGACGTAGTGGACGATTTGCCGCGCGAGATTGTGGGAATAGTCGGGAACGTGCGGCAGGATCGGTATCAGACCAGACCGCAGCCACAGGTCTATGTTCCGAGGACGCAGCTTCCGAGCTTCATGGACATGACCATGAGTTTCGAGATTCTTGTGCCAAGCTTTATCGTGCGCACGACGGGGGATCCCGCTACCGTGATGCCTGCGTTGCGCGCAGCTCTGCACGACGTTTCGCCCGCTTTGCCGGTGTCGAGCATTCGCACTGTGGAGGAGTATGCCGCTGGACAGCTTCAAGATGTACAGCAGTATGCGACGCTGCTGAGCTTGTTCGGCGGCATTTCCGTTGTGCTGGCTTTGACGGGTATCTTCGGCGTGATGGTGAACACGGTGAGCCAGAGGACCAATGAGATTGGCATTCGCGTTGCTTTGGGAGCGACGGCCGGGGATGTGCTCAGGCTAGTGATCGGGCAGGGTCTCAAGTTAATCGGAGCCGGACTTACTTTGGGATTTGTCGTTGCCCTTGCGGCAACACCCGCCATCGGATCGTTCCTGTGGGGCGTAAGCGCGAATGACCCGCTCACGTTTGCTGTGGCTGCCGCGGGGCTAGCCGGGATCGCGCTCTTGGTGTGTTATTTCCCGGCTTTGCGGGCGTTGCGAGTGCAGCCTGTAGTGGCTTTGCGCAACGAGTAAAAGTTCTGGTGCTCCTCAATTCGGAACAGCGTAAACCAGCAGTTTCGGATTGTTGTTCGCCGCAGGTGCGGCCGGAGCGTTATTTCCGCTTTGGGCTGCGGCAGCCGTCGGCTCAAACGGCGCTGGGCCTGCTGGCGGCGCTCCTCGTCCGGGTCCCCCAGCAGCGCCTCCACGTCCACCACCCCCAGGACCTCCACGTCCTTGAGCGCCGGTTCCTCCCATGACGGCGATGTATTGCTTGCCGTCCAGCATAAAGGTCATCGGCGGGCCGACGCCGGAATTAACCGGCAATGCTATATCCAGCAGCGGTTCACCCTTGTCCGCGGTAAACGCTTTCATGCGTCCGTTGCCCAGCGTCTGAATCACCAGGTTCGAAGCCAAAGACAGCGTGCCACCGCCCGATTGTCCGCCGCCGAGTGCGAACCAGCGTTCCTTTTGAGTGGCGGGATCCCACGCGGTGAGAATTCCTCCGCGCACTTTGCTTCCATCGGGATTCTTACGGTCGGGTCCATGAGGAGGCGGGGATGCCATCGGCACGCCGCCCCGTGCTCCGCCCAGATTCAGTCCGAAGTTCTGGCTCCCTGGAGTGGGAGCATAGCTCTCGGCCGCCACGAAGCTGAATGTGTTTTCGGCGGCAATCGGAACATAGATCAGGCCCGTGTTCGGATTGAACGACATCTGCGACGTATTGTGCATCTGCACCGGATACACCGTCACGCCCTTCTTGGAAGAATAGAGCGCGTCGGGGTGAACATTGGGACGGCCGGTTTTGGGATCGAGTCCCGTGGCCCAGCTCACTTGCGACATCTCGGCCGCGGAGATGAATTCGCCGTTCGTGCGATCGATCACGTAGAAATACCCGTTCTTGTTCGCCTGCATGATGACTTTACGATTGCGATTGTTGATGCGGATGTCCGCCAGCAGAAGGTGCTGAATCGCGTCGTAGTCCCATTCATCGCCAGGCGTGCACTGGTAGTGCCACTTCAACTGACCGGTGTCTGCATTGATGGCGAGGATAGAAGCGATGTAGAGATTGTCCGGATTCGCTGCTTGCCTGCCGCCGTTACGGACGTCCGCGGACCACACCGTGCCGTTGCCGGTTCCGACATACAAGAGGTTCTCGTCGGGATCGTAGGACATCCCGTCCCACATGGATCCGCCGCCGCCCTGCTTCCACCATTCGCCCACCCAGGTTTTGGCAGCGGCTTCCATGGCCTTGTTCTCAAAGCCCTTCGAAGGATCGCCAGGAGTTGTGTAGAACTTCCAGAGTTCCTTGCCGGTGTTCACATCGAAGGCGGAGACATATCCGCGAAACGGAGGGAACTCAGCGCCGGCATTGCCGATAAACACCTTGCCCTTCGCGACGCGCGCAGCCATCGTGAGCGAGTATGGGGAGTACTCGCCCTCTTTCGGCTCCGGGATCGCCCAGGAAGACCACAGGAGCTTCCCGGTCGCTGCGTCCAGAGCCTGCATTCGCCCGTCGACGACGGGGACCAGCACCTTACCTTCGTACAGGGCAACGCCGCGGCTATTCACGCCACAGCAAAGTCGGGATCTCCCCGGCTGCGTCATGGTTCGATCCGCCTGCGGATCGTAGTGCCAAATCTCTTTGCCGGTCTTCGCGTCGACAGCGGCGACGATGCTCCAGTTCGTCACGGTATAAAGGATCCCGTTCGAATAGAGTGGCGTCGCCTGCTGGTTGCCTCCACCGGGACCCAGTTCATACGACCACGCGGGCGCGAGTTTGCTCACATTCCCGGGATTGATCTGGGTCATGGTGCTGTAGCGCTGCTCGCCCCAGTCCATGCCGTTCATGGTCCACTCGGTGCCTTTTCCGGCGTTCTTCAGCACCTTGTCGTCGATTTTCTTGACCTGTCCGAACGCCAATGTCGCGCAGACAAAAAGACCGATCCCAAGGAATCCGACCAGAGACAACCTCATTCGCTGTGATGTCATGTTCTTCACAGAATACACCCGGCGCGATTGATGTTGATTGACAGAAAGGGCTTTGTACGGTAAAGTTATTTCGGTTGTGCTTGGAGGCATGATGAAGCTCTTGTTAGTCTTGGCAGCTCTTCCGGCTGCGCTGCCCGCGCAAACGCTGGAGGGCACCTGGCAGGGAACGCTGATGCCTCCCAATCAGAACGACGGAATCCGGCTTGCCTTCAAGATCGACAAGAATGGGAACGCCTATCAAGGAACTTTCTATAACCTTGCGAACGGCCGCCAGCTAAACCTCGGGACCATCGCGCTCCAGGCGAACGCCGTCAAGATCGCGATTCCCGGGAACGGCATGAACTACGAGGGTAAGATCGAAACGGATGGAAGCTCGATCACTGGCACTCTGACCCAAGGGATGACCCAGGGGACGAATCCTCTCCCCTTGCCATTGAAACGCGCCACATCCGAGACCGCTTGGGAACTTCCGCCGCCTCCGGCGCCACCGAAAGGGCTGCCCGAAGGCACGAAGGCGGAATTCGAGGTCGTGTCTATCAAGCCGACTGGGCAACAGGGCGGCCTCGGCCTCAACGTAACCGCTACCGAATTGCGCGCTGGGAGCATCAGCCTCGCGGGCCTCATTACTTTCACATTCGAACTTCACCCGACGCAGGTCTCGGGGCTGCCGGGTTGGGCCGAAACGGAGGGGTATGCAATTGTCGCCAAGCTTCCTCCAGGAGGCGAGCCGAATGATGTCCAGATCCGTACGATGCTAAAGAATCTGATGCAGAGCCGATTCGGCCTCTCCTTCCATACGGAGAAACGGGAACTGTCCGTGTACACCGTCAGCATCGGAAAAAATGGACCGGCCGGCATCAAGATGGTGAAGAATACCACCAACGGCCAGAGGGTCGGCGCGCAAGGTTTGGGAAGAACGCTGTTTAGTGGCGTCACCATGGCTGACTTCGCAGCCCAATTGCAGCTGCGCGTGCTCGACCGCCCCGTCATTGATCGAACCGGTCTTACGGACCGCTACGATTTCACGCTCAACTGGAGGCCCGACGAGTTCCAGTTTCCGCGTGCTTCCGCGGCCCAGCGCGCCGCCGCTGTCGCGACGGGTGCGGACGCCCTGCCGGATCTGTTCACCGCAGTCCAGGAACAACTCGGGTTGAAACTGGACGCGACGAAGGCTCCCGCGGATGTGTTGGTGATCGACAAGGTATCGAAGCCGTCGGAGAACTAGTCCCTGCGCGCGAGGTTAGGATGCTGAAGAGCCAGATCCCGAGATGGGCTTCGATAATGCTGTTGGGTGTGGGATTGCTCGTGGTGGGGATTCCAGGACTGTGGCTCTACATCAGCGCCACCGCGCCGAAGCTTCACCCCAGCCCGCAGAACGTCTCATCGGTAACGAACTCTTCGTCCTTGGCAAAGTGGACGGCCGCCGTGGAAAAAGGGCGCGAGATCGTGCGCACGAGTCTCTCTGAGAAGAACCTGCCGGGAATTTCGGTGGCTGTCGGCGTCGCTGGCGATATCGTGTGGGCCGAGGGCTTTGGGTTTGCGAACTTCGAGAACAGCTTGCCGGTTACACTCGATGACCGGTTCCCAATCGGAACTGCCGCTACTGTATTCACCTCGGCAGCCATCGGTCTGCTATTAGAAGAAGGCCGGATGAAGCTCGACGACGATATTCAGGCCTACGTGCCGGGGTTTCCGCAGAAGCAATGGCCGTTGACCATCCGACATCTGATGGCGCATGTCGGCGGCGTCAAGACCGAAGACTGGGATGAGGGAGTCCTTATTTACCAGCACTGCGAGCGGCCGTCTGACGCACTGAACCTCTTCGCGAAGGATCCGCTGTCGTTCCAGCCGGGTACCGAATATCGCTATTCGACCTTTGGCTGGATCCTTTTAAGCGCGGCCGTCGAGACTGCCGCGGGCAAGCCGTTCCAGGCGTTCTTGCAGGACAGAGTGTTTCTTCCTCTCGGGATGCTCAATACCGTGAAGGAATCGGGTGTGGACGCCGTTCCCGACGAGGTGACTTTCTACGTCCCCAGGTTCTTAGCGAATCCCAGGTATGGCCTGAATCCGCTGCCGCTGCACAAGTTCGACTATTCCTGTCACGCAGGATCCAGCGGGTTCGTGTCCACTCCATCCGATCTGGTGCGGTTCGGGATGGCGATTAACGGCAGTAAGCTTCTGCGGCGAGACACCGTCCAGACACTTCAAACCTCACAGCGGACGACCTCGGGCATGGAGACGGGTTACGGCCTAGGCTGGGACCTCCACCCCGTGACGTTTGCGGGAAAACAGGTTCGCACTGCCGGCCATAACGGTGATTTTTGGGGCGGACCGGTGGCGTCTCTGCTGACGTTCCCCGAGCGCGGGATTGTCGTGGCAGTGACGTCGAACATCGCTTTTGCGGACACTCACTCTATCGCGGTAAAGATCGCAGAGAAGTTCGTGCAATAAGACAGACCTCGAGCATGGGTGATCGACAAGGTGTCAAAGCTGTTGGAGAACTAGCTGGCGCGCCCCGCCGGCTCGATCACTGCGCTCATGGAGCCTTTGGAATTCGGCATCCGCGGATCGGCGCCATAGGCGTGGATCTGGTCGCGGCCGAACTCAGCTTGATCGCGCTCGCAGGTGAGCACTACCGTGCGACCGTCGGTATCCACCTCCACCGCGTGCCGGAAGGCGGCCTCGGGCGAGTGGCAGAAGATGGTCATCAGCATCTCGATGACGTAATCGTAGGTGTGTTCGTCGTCGTCAAGCAACACCACATGAAACAACGGTGTTAGCTGATCCTGACTTGCGGCGCCGGACTCGGGAGCCGCTGTTGTTTTGGTCGCCATCCTAGGAGCCCTTTAGGACCTCCGCGATCGCCGCCTCTGGAATGACGCCTTCTTTGATCACGCGCCAATATGGCTCGGTGATGTCGACGGTGGTGGCTCCCAGGCCGGTGGCCGGTCCGGCGTCGAGCACCAGGTCGACGCGGCCGTCCATGACGCCAAATACCTCGATGCCGCTGGTGCAGGTGGGCTGGCCGGATAGATTCGCGCTGGTGGCGATCAGGGGTTGTGACAGCCGCTCGAGCAGAGCATTGGCGACTTTCGACTTGGATTGCCGCATCGCCAGGCGGCCGGTGTTCCCGGTGACTTTCAAGGGCACACGGGACGAAGCTTGCACGATAATCGTGAGCTCGCCGGGCCAGAAATGCCGCGCGAGCAGGTAGAACCTGGCCGAGATCTCTTTAGTCAGTTCTTCGGCCATCACCACGTCACTGACGAGCATAGGCAACGCGCGGTCCTGTTCGCGGCCTTTGGCGGAGAAGATTCGCCCGACGGCGTGCAGGTTGAGCGGATCGCACACCAGGGAATAAAGCGCGTCCGTGGGAATCGCGACCACCTGGCCCCGGCGGACTGCGGCGGCCGCGCGCTCGATGGCGCGTTCCGATGGCCGCTCCGCGTCAATCTCGATCAGGTCAGTGGGCACGTTTTGAATCTCAGTCTACCGCGGCATGTTCATCGTTCAATCGCTTGTGCTACGTCGATCGCCGTCTGATACCGTCCGAAAGGCGCGCTCAGCTGGACGCCGGCGACCATCGGCCGGACGCGCTGCACCATTTCCCTGGCGATGGCCACACCCTCGGCGCGGGCGGCTTCAGCATTATCGGCCAGGCGCATTCGTTCCATGTAGAATTCGGGTACGGGAACGCGCAGCTCATTGACCATGAACTCGGCGTTACGGAAGCTGGTAAGCGGCCAGATCCCGGCGATCACCGGAATCCCGAACTGCGCGGTGCGCTTCAGGAACGCGTCGAGAAGATCGAGATCGAATACCGGCTGCGTGACCGCGTATTCAGCTCCCGCCTTAACTTTGGCCTCAAAGCGGCGCAGTTCGTCATCCAGATTGTAGGCGCCGGGATTGGCTCCTACGCCCAGCAACAGCGCGGTCTGAGAACCCATGGGATTGCCGCCCAGGTCCATTCCGTGATTGAGATGATCGACGATGGTCGAAAGCCCGATGGAATCGACGTCGAATACGGCGGTCGCGTCGGGATAGACGCCCATGCGCGGCGGATCGCCGGTGATGCAGATCAGGTTGCGGACGCCCACCATGTGCGCGCCCAGAAGTTCGCTCTGGATGCTCAGGATGTTGCGATCGCGGCAGCAGACGTGGAGCACCGACTCGATCCCGGCTTCCTTCTGGAACAGCTGGCAGGTGACCTGGGCGCTGAGGCGGGCGCTGGCGCGCGGACCGTCGGGAACGTTGATACAGTCGATCCCGGCTTCCTTGCACAATTTCGCTCCGGCGACTTCCTTCGAAGCGTCCAGGCCGCGCGGCGGCAGGATTTCGACAAAGGCGACGAACGTTCCGGCCGCGAGCTTGGCGCCCAGCTGGCTCTTGTCCGCCACCGGGACCTTCTCCATCGGCGTGGGCTTCGACTCGCGCTCCGTAACCACGATCGCCGATGCACGGGAGGGCTGCAGACTGCGGACCTCGTTGCGGATTTCCTTGATGTGTTCCGGTGTAGTTCCGCAGCAGCCGCCGACGATCCTCGCACCGGCCTTGATGAAGCGCGCGGAATATTGCGCCATGTACTCGGCCGAGCACAGATAGATGTTGCGCCCGTCGACGCTGGCGGGAAGGCCGGCGTTGGGCAGCGCGCTGAGCGGCTTGTCGGTGTAGGCGCCCATCTTCTCCAAAGTCTCGAGCATCACTTTGGGTCCGGAGGAACAATTGAGCCCGATCACATCCACCGGCATGGAATCAAGCGCGCGCGTGAAATCCTCGATCGAGGTTCCGTCCTGAAGCAGGCCGTCGTCTTCGATGCTGAGGTGCACCATCACGACCATTTCGGGTCCAGCGGCTTCGCGAGCGGCTTCCACGGCGCCGCGGACTTCGTTCAGGTCGCGAAACGTCTCAAGCATCAGGCAGTCGACTCCGGCCTCGACCAAGGCTTCGATCTGCTCCCGGAACACGGATCGGGCTTCGTCGATGGTGGTCGAACCGAGAGGTTCCAGGCGCACTCCCAGGGGGCCGATGGCGGCTCCGACAAAGGCCTGATCGCGGGCGGCCTCGCGGGCGATCCTCACACCCGCGCGATTGATGAGCCGGACCTTGTCCGCGAAGCCGAACGACGCCAGGCGCTTACGGTTCGCGCCAAATGTGTTGGTTTCAATGATCTCGGCTCCGGCGCGGACGTATTCCTGGTGCACGTCGCGCACCAGGGCGGGGAGCGAAAGGTTCAGCTCGTCGTAGCAGCGGTTGATGAAGGCGCCTTTGGAATACAGCATGGTGCCCATGGCGCCATCTGCCACCCATACGCGCTGGGCAAGGCTCTCCCGGAACTCGGCGGCCCGGGTCGGTGTCGCGGTCACTGGCATGTTCGTTGTGTGTGCAAATTCGTTATGGACGCCAGTCCGGGAACGGATTGGATGGCCCCGAACAACATTGTTCGATCAGGTCCGGTACTCGCGCTCGTCGCCTCATCAAGCGTTCCAGCAGGCGCTCCAGTTCGTCTTCGTCCCCCTCCAGCCAAGCCGGAGGAATACGTTTGACCGCCTGATCCACCACTTCTTCCGGAAAATTCCGGATGCGGCCAAGCCAAGGCTCGAATTCGGCGAGGCCACGCACGGTCCGGTAGACCAGCGGGCGAAAATACAAGCCTTGAATCGCCGACTCCCCCAAACGCCAGTGGGGTCCTTCGAATACATATCCATTGTCCACCATCTGGGCTACGAAACCCAAACGCTGGGGTTCAGAGGCTAGGGGTTCCAGTACCCGGGCGCGAAAGAAGATGGCCTGGCGCGAATCCGCGTTGCCCATCCATTTGTCGAACGCCAGGACGGCGCGAAAGTCGGCCAGATTCTCGACTGTGCCGAGCAGCGTATCGGGCAGGAAGTCGTAGACCACGGTTCGGGCCGGGTCGCCCGGGAAGCGCGAGCCGAAGTGCCAGCCGGGAGTCACGGCACGGCGCTCGCGCCCGAGCTGGATGTGGATGTTCGGATCGCCGGCCAGGAAGGATTCCGTGATCTGGACCATGGCGACTTCCGGAGCGGCGATCCCCAGGTAGTGCAAGAAGGTCGACGCAATCCACTCATTGACCAGGATCCGCCGGTGCTGCGGGTTGTTGTGGAACTTCACGACGTAGGAATGGCCATCGGAGGCTTCCATCAGGTGGGCCTGCGCTCCTCCACGCATCTTGCGGATGAGGCGGCGAGCGGTGACCGGCATCTCAAGAGCTTGGTGGGAGGAGGGGCACTAGAGTACCTTGATTATATGCCCGATGAAAAGGAAACACCTCGCCCCGGTTCGACGAAGGAAGAAGTCGCGCTGGAGTTAATGAAGTTTATCGCCAACACAACCGGTGTTGGCAAGACGTCGACTGGCGCCGGATTCGGCGGGAAGACACCCAAGGGTCCCGATGACCAGGTTGACGCGCTGCTGCAGCTCTATGAGCGCTGCAAGGGAGCGGTCGGGAAGTAGCGCGCCGCGCTACTTCTTCTACTTCTTTTTCTTGGCGGCCTTCTTGGCCTTCTTCTCGGCCTTTTTGGCCTTCTTGTCGGCCTTCTTGCTCTGCTTGGCGGATTTCTTGGGAGCCGCTTTCTTGGCTGCCTTCTTGGGCGCGGCCTTCTTTGCTGCCTTCTTGGGTGCGGCTTTCTTGGCGGCTACTTTCTTCGCGGCCTTCTTGGGAGCCGCTTTCTTGGCGGCTGCCTTCTTGACGGTCTTTGCAGGGGCTGCCTTCTTCGCCGGGGCGGCGGCCTTGGTGGCGGGCTTCTTGACAGGCGGCGGTTCGGGGGCGGGGATTTCTATCACCGGCATGGAAGACGGCGGGAAGACCGACGTGACCACGGTCTCGGTCACTACGATGGTTTCATCGTCATCGTCGTCTTCGTAGTCGCCGATATCGTCATCCATGCTGATATTCGATTCCTGCTCGAAGTCGTCGTCTTCGTCTTCCATCGAGAACCGGTACTCTAACATTCAGACTGCCTCCTGAGTTGAGCGCATCGAACTGCGTTGTTCAAACAAGCTGGGCAAAACTAGACAAGAATTAGAATATCGTGTTTTGTTCAGAAGGCAAGGGGGAAATGTCCATTTGCTCCCTTGCATCGGTGCTAAGCGCCGGAGGCGCGTTTTGAAGTGGTCCGGGTGCCGGCCGTTTTCTTCGCGGGAACCTTCTTGGAAGCGGCGGCGGCGGTCTTGCGGGGAGTGGCTTTAGCCTTCCCTTTGGCAGTCGTTTTTGTAGTCGTTCTGGCGGCTGCTTTCACCGGGGTGGGACGATCACCCGGATAGGATACCGGCACGGCCGCGAACATGCCCGTTTCGGGAAGCTGGTCGTGATTCGCCGAGCTGAGGACGTCCGGAGTGGTCCCGTAGCGTTTGGCGACTGCTGCGAAGCTGTCTCCCGGCTCGACGCGATGCACGCGCCAGGAATCGCGCCGGTCGGCTGGAATCACCTTGAGGGCGGCTTCCAATTGGGGCACCGTTCCCTTGGGGACGCGCAGGGTGAATCCCGCAGGCGTTACCGATTTGATGAGCGACGGGTTCAGATCCTTGAGCTCGCTGACGGAGCGGTCCAGGGCGGCGGCCACCAAGCCGATGTGCGTCGGAGTCTGGAGCTCCAGGCTGTCATAAGTGACGGCGGGTTCAAAGTCGATGTCGCCGATCCCGTATTCGGCCGCGTTCTTGGACATGATCACCATGGCCAGAATCGCGGGGACGTAGTTGGCGGTTTCCTTGGGGAGAGCGTTCCTGCGGCGAAGCTCCCAGAAATCGGCATAGCCGGTGCGCATCACGGCATTATCGACGCAACCGGGTCCGCAGTTGTAGGCCGCCATGGCGAGATACCAGTCGCCGAAGTGCTCATAGAGGTCGTGCAGGTGGCGGGCGGCGGCGCGGGTAGCCTTTTCCGGGTCCATGCGGTCATCGGTGGCGGGGGTCTGTTTCAGGCCGTACTCATTGCCGCGAAACTTGGCGAATTGCCAGATCCCCATGCACAACTTATTAGAGACGGCGCGGGGCGAGAAGCCCGATTCGGCCTGGGCCAGGAAGATCAATTCTTCGGGAAGGCCTTCCTCAGCCAGAACGCGCTCGATCATGGCCTTATAGCGTCCTGACCGCTGCATGCCGCCGAGCAAGATGCGCCGGCCCTTGGTACTTGAAAAGAAATTAATGAAGCTGACCACGGCATCGCGCTCATCCAAGGGGAGCTGCGATACGGTCATGCGGACCTGTTCCCGGACCTTACCGCGCAGGCTGGGGTCGATCGGGAACGTCATATCCAAGATGTCGTCGAGGGGCGCCTTCTCATAAGACACCTGCTCATCGGGGGCGCTATTACCGAGCTGATCCTGGTCGATACGATAAATGGCATCCACCAGCTCTTCCAGGCGGCGCTCGAGGGTGGCGCGGCCGGGCAGGTTTTCGGGCGCATTGAACAGCGTCTCCACCGCGCGATCGAATTCCTGGCGGGCTTCGTCGGGCTGACCCTGCTGGAGGGCGCGTTTGCCGGCGGCGAAGCGCTCATTGGCGCGCTGGATCAGGAAATCGGCATCGGTGGGGCGGGGAATCGGGGAAGGCTTGGAAGGCAGGGCGGGGTAATCGTTGACGTAGACGCTGAGGCGGGGCGGGTCGGCGAATGCTAGCTGAACCGGTTCGGCGGCCTGAGCCTGCTGCGGCGGCAAGAAGAATTGCTTGTACCGTTGCGGCTGGATGGTCTGGTTGGTAGCCGCGCAACCTGTAAGCCCCATGGCTACCGCGGTCAGCGCTGCCAGGGAAGCTGCGGACGGCACACGGCGGTCTTGATGGACGCCCATACCAATATCTCGGTCAAGTTTAACAGAATCATGACACTGTCCGTCAACCTCGCGGACTTTATTCCTTGGCGGGGTGAATCGCGTGGTGACAAAACGAACCCAGGAAGGTGTTGAAAACAAAGGGAGGCGGTTTTGGAGTGGGTTTCGCACGCGGATTAAAATGCCTCCTTTGATTGGTCGGAGCCCGAGGGGCGAGGCAATGCCTCGTCCGAATCGCGGGGTTCAGTTCGAAGTTTAGGGCCGGGAGCGGTGGGAGCGCGAGCGGTGAGGGGCGCAAGTGGTGGAAAAAATCGGGAAGAGAGTTGCTTGGAGATTGGGAACGGTCGCGCGCGCCGGCTTTGTAGGGGCGCCGCTTCTCAGTCAGGTGGGAAGTTGGTCGAGCAAAGGACAAAGACCGTCTTCAGTTGCGCGGAAGACCGTCAAATAGTCTTCTTACTTCTGCTTCCTGGCTGATCACCGGAATTGGCTGGCTAGATCCTTCCCAGCGTCGTACTGGGCGATCATCGCCCTCTTCCGTCCGTGTCAGCTCATTGATGTGCTCAGAAATCTGGCTTAGGTACAGGTCCGCATTCATGTGACACCAATTGGCAATCGCTTCCAGGGTTTCTGAAAATGTCTGAAGGTCTCCTGGATCTGAGCTGCGGTCCGCAAATTCTTTATCAAACTCGCTTTCAAGGTAGATCTCGAAACTCTGGACCAGTACCTGCTGGTCCTGATCTGCCCACCGAGAGTTTTTGTCGTCCGCATACTCCGCGACTGCGAAGAGTTCTCCACTTTGCGGCCCTTCCTCCAATTCGCTCAGGATAGCCGCCTTGAGGGGTTCGTGCAGGTCGAGATTTACTAGTCGGCTCCACTTGGCTCGGTCGAGGGCCCGCAGAATATCAAAAGCGGCTTCGAAATCGGGCTCGTTGTCTGACCAAAACTCAATGACGTTTCTTGTGTAGTTCCGGACGGATTCCAAGGCGGCAGGTGATCTGGTATAGTCCGCGATAGAAACCATCGTTCGGAGTCTTACTTCTGGTCTAACGTCCCGCTCGCGAGTCCCGACGATTCCCTTTCCGAAGTTGATCTTTTGTTCGTGTGGCCCTTGCAGATTCTGACTGATCGCGGCCGTCAGCCGTTCAGGGGATTGCTGAAGGCGCGATCGAATCGGGGTGCCCTTCTCAGACTTGGCCAAGGACCAGACGTTGACAATCTGCTCGAAAAGACAAGCCGCCGACAGTAGGTCGTCCAGATGCTCCGCATCGCAGGTGAGGGTCGTATCGAGGAAGTCTTTAACGGAAGGATTGACGAAGGAAGCATGCTGATTTTTGAACAGCAGGAAGCCCCCTTCTAAATCCTGGAGCGATCGCCGCCAGTCTTCCGGTGCTCTCATCCAGTTATATTTGTCTGCCCGGTACTGGTGCAGCGGCTTCCACGCTTCTTCGAGCCTATCTAGATGTGCCTCCCCACCCAGCGAGTAGAGTGCGAGAAGGAGGCTTCGAGAAGCCTCTGAAATCTGCTGTTCAAACGCAATACGCCAAAGCTGTTCCGGGTTCTCCAGCACCCGTTCGACTTCCTCCTGATACCCTGCGGCTGGCAATTGTTTTACGTTGGTTAACCGAGACAGCCACTCGACTAGGCGCGGGTTAAAATTTCGGTGTTCCAGAATCCGCATGTAGAATTCGTCTCTGAGGAGTTCTTTTTTATAGCCGGCGGTCAGATCGCTGAAGTAGATGTGGTTATAGAGAATTCTTCCTCGCTCGAGCAGCGTGTAGTCGCCCAGCTGAAGAATGCAACGATGGTCGGCGAGACCTCCTCTCTGGCGTTGAAAGTGCTCCGAGATCTGAAACGCGTGCTGCAGGATATGCTCTCTCGTCGTCAGCACAAGCCTAGCGTGCTTGGAGCGGGAGATAATTCCCACGAAATCGAGAATCGAAGAGTCTTCCTTCTTTGCTAAGAAGTCGAAGCGTTTGCCAAGAAAGGTTTCGCCTAAAAAGTCATCAAAATAGAAGATCTGGCGAAGCTCGTCATTAAAGAGTTTCCTTCCCTCGGAAATCTCTGACTTGACGACAATAGGACGGTAGGACGATTCTAGGTGCGCGAAGAGTAGCATGTCGGCGAGTGTAGTTTTGCCGACGCCGGGCACGCCGGAAATGATTACCACTTTGTGCTCTTCTAGAATTTTCATCGCGCGCGAGTAGTTTCCGGTCTGGACGTAGAGAGGAACCGCACGTCGAACGCGCTCGACGTCGAATTCGGTCTGAACCTGTTCAGCATTGTGGAGTACGCGTTGTAATACCGCGGTACTACTCATCCACAGTTTGAAATGCTGGGTCTCGATTTCGGGATGACGCCCTAGCAGGTTGTTCAGGTCCTCGGAGCCGAGAATGTCGTGAGTCGTTTGTATGTAGGGGTTGAGCGCGGCCTTGATTTTGTCCTTATCGGCGGGGTTCAGAGGTAGCGACGTGACCAGGATGTAACGGTTAGGATTTAAGCGCGTTACTTTTGGCAATTCTTTGATATGGATCTCGCGGACAAGTTTTGCCACGGTCGAGCCGGCGAAGTGCTTGCACTGGACGATGATCGAGTGATTAGGGGGTGCCGCATACCGCAAATCGATCCCCTGGTCGCGCCCAGTCTTAAAGGCTTCCAGCCGGACGCCCATAGACTGCTGCAGCAAATCTCGTGTCAGGTCTTCAAAGTCCGCCGGCGAAAGTTTCTTAAAGTCGTACAATCATTCCTCGCCACACGTCGATGCCCGGTCCTAGTCGCCCTATTGCAAATTCGGCACACTCCGGACTTTACGCGATCCTTATTAAACCGCCAATCTTATGGTATCGGAACGCGCCAAATGCGTCGGACCAATGTGCGACTATGCAGAAACTTCTATTTGTTCGATGTGAGGCGTTGGTTCGGGAATAGCGTCGCCGTCGATCCGCATCCCTTCGATGTGGAACTCGATTGCCTCGCGCATAACTTCACGCGTTTCCTCCAACGTCGCGGCGGCCGCGACGCAGCCTGAAGATCGAGATCGAGCCCCCGCCCTTTCACGGGCGGGGCTGGCTAGCGGGCTGGTCGGAGGATTGGTATCCCGTCCGGAAGGGCTAATGGAATCACCTTACTCCGGCCGATAACCAAGGGAGTACCTCCAGCTTTCGAATGAAGCGGCTTCGCAGAGATTTCTTGTTGGCCCTGCTCGGGCTTGGCGCCACGGCAGGTGTTGCGGGAGCGGGAGTTAGCCTGCACCGGGCCCTGGCGGCAGTGCGAATGCTTGTTTCCCTGGGGACCACCGGCACCAACGCGCTGCGCGGTATTCAACAGGAGGCCCAGCGCAGTCGGCGGGCGGTCCTGGACGTTCTCGCCGCGGAAGATTCCGGCGGACGCAGCGTTCACGTCGCGGAGGCTCGCGCCACGGATCGGCGCATCTCCGTACATTTCCAGAAGCTGATCGACCTCAACCCCTCCGAAGGCATGCGGGAGAAGGTGGCTGCCTGGCAGAACGACTGGAGCTCCTACGCGACGGTTCGAGATAGAGTGACATCCCTGGCCCTGGAAGGGAAGCTAGGAGAAGCGCGCGCGTTGGAGGACGGTCCTTCCAGCGCGGCGTTCGAGCATGCCGAAGCGAACATGCAGGCGATAGAGCTGAGCCTCGCCGATTTGTTCGGACAGCAGCAGGCGACGGTCAATACAGGCTTGAGGGAAGCCGTCGCCGAGCTTGGCTCGCTGGCCACCGCCACCATCTTATTTGTCGGTACGCTGATCTGGAGCCGCCGTAAGCAGCGGAAACTGATCGGTCTGCAGAGTCGCGCCGAGCAGTTGGAGCGGGAACGGGGGCGGATTCTCGAGATGGCCGGGCGCAACGAGCCGCTGCTCGCGATCCTGCAAGTGCTGTGTTCGGTCACCCAGAAGCAGCTTCCCGGATCGGTAGCCTGTTTCTCCGTCATTCAGGAGGGCCTCCTCAGCGACGTGGTGGGACCGGGATTGCCCTCGTTGCTGCTGGAATCCGCATATCCGCGCGGAGGCGCCGTGCGTTCCGTGGACCCAGCCGTCCGCCGGAGCCAGGCGCTGGCTTTCGGCTTTGCCGACTGCTGGTCTCGCGATGTCCTATCCAGCATGGGGAAGCAAATCGGCTGCGTGGACGTGTACCTGGACAAGGACACTCCGGCGGGGGAGGTCCAAACCGGACTGCTAGAAGGCTTCGCCAAGCTGGCGGAAATCGTCATCCAGCACCGCGCGATGTATGAGCAGCTGGCGCTGCAAGCGATGCGCGATCCGCTCACGGATCTTCCCAACCGGCGTTTGTTCCAGGACCGCCTGGAGCAGGCGATTCTGCGCGCTCATCGCTACAAGGACATGCTGGCGGTTTTGTTGATCGATCTGGATCGCTTCAAGCAGGTGAACGACCTGATGGGTCATCGCGTGGGCGACGCCTTGTTGCTCGAAGTGGCGAAGCGGATCAACGCTTGCCTGCGGAAGAGCGACACGCTCTCGCGAATGGGAGGCGACGAGTTTACCGTGCTCCTTTATCCCGTGGAGGGCGTGGAGGGTGCGGAGCACGTGCTGCGACGGATCGGCGAGGCGCTGCGTGCGCCGCTGACCATTCTGGATCACCAGATCACGGTATCCGCGAGCATCGGACTGAGTATTTATCCGGACCATGGTGAAGATCCCGCGACGCTGCTGCGAAATGCCGACCTGGCCATGTACCACGCCAAAGGGCGCGGCAAGAATGGCTGGCAGACCTACGTGCCCGAGCTGGGGGACACTTTGCTGCGGCGGATGTCGGTGGAAAAGGCTCTGGAGAGCGCCGTGGAGAACGGCGAGTTCGAACTTTACTATCAGGCGCAGACCGATCTCGATCGGCGTCTGACCGGGGCTGAGGCGCTGCTGCGCTGGAACAATCCGGAGCTCGGCCAGGTTCTTCCGGCAACGTTTGTTCCGGTGGCTGAGGAGAGCGGGCTGATCGTTCCCATCGGCGCGTGGGCTTTGGAGCAGGCTTGCCGTCAAACGGCGGCTTGGGTCAAGGCTGGATTTCCTGTCGGCCGCATTGCCGTCAACATTTCCGCCCGGCAACTGGGGCAGACAGGCTTCATGGAAGGCGTGCACGCGGCGCTTGAGAGGAGCGGACTGAGTCCCGACTGCCTGGAGCTGGAGTTAACGGAAACCGCGCTGATGTATGACCTCGAGAACTGTATGCATCGGTTGCAGGCTCTTCGCGAACTGGGAGTTTCGGTGGCGATCGACGACTTCGGTACGGGCTACTCGTCGCTTTCCTACTTGCAGAAGCTGCCGGTGAGCCGCGTGAAGATCGATCAGTCGTTTGTCCACGGGATCACGAGTCGTTCGGAGTGCACCTTGCCGCTGATTCGCGCGATTGTGGAATTGGCTCACGGCCTGGGGCTGACGGTGATCGCCGAGGGCGTGGAAACCGAAAACCAGTTGGAAGCTTTGGGCGCTGCGGGATGCGATCTCGTGCAGGGTTACCTGATCCATAGGCCGCAGCCGGCGAGTAACGTGGAGATCGCATTCCGCCAGCTTACGCCGGAGTTAGCTCGACTGGGGGCGGCGTTGCAGGGGGATACGGAAGTCCCCGCGATTCGGATGTAGGCGTAGCGGCGCTGAAGCGCCGCTTGCGGGCTCAGGCCCGCTCCCCGCGGCGCGTCGTGTATCATCGTAATTGCTTGACCAAAGCGCTTCCCTGCTGGAACTGGCGCGCAAACTGAGGCGATTCCACATGTTCACCTGGTCCATGAAGGCGCTCTTCGCATTGTCCGCCGTTGTCCTGTCCGCCCAGCAAATCCAGCTGCCGCGGACGGCCGACGGCAAGCCCAACTTCCAAGGGATCTGGCAGGCCCGCGGCAAAGCGGCCGCCGATCTGAAGGACGTCGTCGACGGCGGCACCATTCCCTATCAACCCTCGGCAGCCACGAAGAGGCAGCAGAATTTCACCAACCGGCTGACGGCCGATCCGCTGGGGAAATGCTACTTCCCAGGCGTCCCGCGGATCATGTACATGGAGTATCCGTTCCAGATATTCCAAACCGCCGAGCACGTGGCGATTACGTTCCAGTGGTCCCAGGTTTACCGGCTGATCTACACCAACGGAAAGACAGCGCCGCACGAGGGGATCGATTCCTGGATGGGCGATTCGCGAGGCCACTGGGACGGCAACACGCTGGTGGTGGAGGTCAAGGGCCAGAACGATAAAACGTGGTTCGACCTGGCCGGCAACTTCCATAGCGATGCGATGAACGTGACCGAGCGGTACACGATGCTCGACGCCGATACCATCCAGTACGAAGCCACCATTCAGGATCCCAAGGTCTTCACGAAATCGTGGAAGATCAGCGTGCCGCTGGCGCGGCAGAAAAACATGAAGCGGCTCCTGGAATACCAGTGCCAGGCGGAAGCGGAGGAAGCCAGCGGCTTGTTCGAGCGCGATCCTCGCACGTGGTACCCGAATCCGGGTGCGCCTCCCTCGCCTCTAGGCAAACCGGCAGTGATGCCGCCGAGCGGGCGCCTTCCCGAGGTGAAGACGGGCACGGATCTTCGGCGCACAGCGGATGGGAAGCCGGACCTGACGGGTTACTACCAGTCGAATGCCGGAGGCGCGAATTACGGGCTCGAACAGCGCCGGTCGGAATTGCGCCTCACGCCCAGCACCCGGGGTGTGATTATCGATCCACCGGATCGGACGCTTCCCTATCAGCCCTGGGCCAGGGCGGAGCGCATCAACCGGGAGGAAGTTTATCGCGGATACGACGATCCGACGGCGCACTGTTTCGTGGCCGGGGTTCCGCGGTCGATGTACGTGCCTTCTCCGATGCAGATCCTGCAGCCGCCCGGATACGTGGTGATGCTGTTCGAGCGGATGTCCTGGCGTATCGTTCCCTTAGATGGACGCGCGCACATTCCGGACAACATCCGGTTGTGGCAGGGCGATTCGGTGGGCCACTGGGAAGGCGATGTCCTGGTGGTTGACACCACCAATATGAACGGCAAGACATGGTTGAATGAGGTCGGAGACGTGGTGACCCACGCCGAACACATCGTCGAGCGATTCATTCCAACCGCCGATGGGAAGATCACCTATCGAGCCACGGTGACGGATCCGATCGCCTATACCAAGCCGTGGACCATCGAGATTCCGCTGAACCGGGCAAACGACGAGCTGTTGGAGGTCGCCTGCCATGAAGACAACGGGGATCTGCAGCATCTCAAAGATGTAAGAGACGAATATCGGGCAAAGCAGAAGAAGGAGAAATAGAGCGATGACAATCGGGAAGTTGAGTGGAGTCCTCGGCATGATTACGTTTTTTGTGACCATGACGGCGGGGACGGTCTCGGCACACCACTCGTTCACAGCGGAGTTCGACGTGAACAAGCCGGTCAAACTGACCGGCAAGGTCACGGAGATGAAGTTTTCCAACCCGCATTCCTGGATCTATCTGGACGTCGAGAAAGACGGCAAGGTGGTGAACTGGGCGCTCGAAACCGGAGCCGCCAATGCGTTGATCCGTCGCGGCTGGAAGAAGACCGACCTTCCGGCGGGCACCGTCCTGGTAGTCGACGGCTGGCAGGCGCGCAACGGGTCGGCCACGGCGAATGTGTCGAGCGTTACCTTTACCGATGGGAAGCGGCTGTTCGCGGGATCGTCCAACGAGTCGGCCGAGACCAAGTAGGATAACACTGGGAGGCATCCGATGAATCGAATCGTTCTTAAGT
The DNA here is from genome assembly GCA_020073445.1 of Terriglobia bacterium. Taxonomy (GTDB): domain Bacteria; phylum Acidobacteriota; class Terriglobia; order Bryobacterales; family Bryobacteraceae; genus Palsa-187. Next base: position 109,319 of record JAIQFE010000023.1, on the reverse strand, counting down.
GGGTCATGCTCGGCGGCGCGCTGCTTGCGCCGGCGGCCAGTTTCGCGGCGGACGTCTCGTGCACACGAGAAGGCCTCAAGGCTGCAGCCGATCTCTACCTGACCGCTCAGACCAAGGGCGACATCGCCGGACTGCCGCTCGCGAAGGGGCTGGGTTACGTCGAGAACTTCAAGCCGATGAACATCGACGAGGGTCTCATCAAAAAGGCGATGAAGATCGATCACAATCGCAGCCTGCTGGACACCTCGACCTGCCAGACGTACACGGAAATCATCGTTTCGGATAAGAGCGCTCCGTATGCGCTCGGCACGCGGATGCGGATAAATCATGGGCTGATCGCTGAAATCGAGATGATGTGGACCACCACGGGTTACTGGGGATTTAACGTCGATGCCTATCTAAAGTACGCGACCTCCGAGGATTGGAGTCCCATTCCCACCACCGCCAAGCGCGATACCCGCGCGACGCTGGTTGCCGCCGCCAACGCCTATTTGGATGCTTTCCTGGAAGGAAAAAAGGACCTGGTGCCGTGGGGCTATCCCTGCAATCGCACCGAGGGTGGCATGCATACCGGCAAAGGCGCCGCGGATGACTCCTGCGATGTCGGCGTGCCAAGTGGTGTCAACATTGCGAACCGGCACTTCGTGGTCGACGAGACCATGGGAGCGGTCGTGGCCTTTTGCACCTTCGGCGCCGGCGGTCCCAATGGCGGTAGCGGAGCCCCCGATACGCACCTATTCCGCGTGGAGGACGGCAAACTGCGCTTCGTCCATACGATGACGCATCTATTGCAGGCAGCTGGCCCTGGCCGGGGCGCCGGGCCTGGCAAAGGTCCCGCGCCGAGCAAATAAATAATCCAACCAGCGAACATCGCGGGGCTTGCTAACATGCGGGCATGGCCCTCGAATTCACCACGTCCTGCCTCACGGACGGGATCACGCTGTTTCGGTATTACAAGTCTTTAGGCGATCGCGCTCTGGGGCAATTGAGCGACAGCCAACTCTACGAGACTCTCGATCCGGAGATGAATTCGGTGGCGATTATCATCAAGCACATGGCAGGCAACATGATCTCGCGTTGGACCGGCTTTCCGCATGCCGACGGAGAGAGTGCGCTCCGAAATCGGGATGCGGAGTTCGTAGATCCGCCCGCCACCCGGGCCGAGGTTGTCCAGTTGTGGGAGGACGGGTGGCGCTGTGTTTTTGACGCGCTCCAGCCGCTAACGGATTCGGATCTCTGCCGACGCGTGACGATTCGCGGCGAGGCGCATTCGGTCGCGCAGGCGATTCATCGCCAGCTGGGGCATTACGCCTATCACGTGGGACAAATCGTGTTCCTCGCGAAGCATCTGCAACACGCCAGTTGGCAGAGCTTGAGTATTCCGCGCAACCAATCGGCACAATTCAACCAGAGGGTCGCCCGTGGAGAGGCGAGCCAGCGTTAGAGGATCTACCGATGAGATATCCGCTTCTTTTAGTGCTAGTGGGCGTACTCGCTGCCCAAGATTCGCGAAAGCCGGAGTTCGAGGTGGCCTCGCTTCGCCCGTCGTCGCCGGACGCCACCCTGGACAGTTACGTACCGACTCTGAACGTGGCGCCGGGCACGACTTTGCGGATCGCAAATCGTCAGTTAAAAGAGCTGATCATGATCGCTTACGGTGTGGGTGGACGCCAACTGGCCGGACCTAGCTGGTTGATCGATCCGCCGGGTCAAGCCAACGGTGATGTCCCGCGATTTGATATTGTGGCGAAAATACCAAGCGACGCTTCGCGGGATCAAATTCCTTTGATGTTGCAAAACCTGTTGGCAGACGGGTTCAAGATGAAAATCCACCGCGAGCAGAGGCCAATTGTGATCTACGCACTCACCCAGGGCAAGGGCGGACTGAAGATCAAACCGCTCCCCGATGGCGAAAATCGACAATCCGGATGCAGCCGAAGCATGTTTGGTGAGAATGGTGTTACAACCGCCAACTGCCAGAACATGACTACCGCTCAACTGGCGCAGCAATTGCAAACGCTTGCGCCAGGGTATTTTCGCGAGGGCCCGGTGGTCGATCAAACCGGGCTTACGCAGTCCTACGACTTCACGCTGGCGTGGATCACCCTGCAACAGCGGGACGCCGGACAGGACGGCCCCTCTATGTTCGACGCCGTGGATAGACTAGGCCTTCACTTGGAGCGGCAAAGAGGAACGGCGGAAGTTCTGGTCGTCGACCAGAGCGAAAAAATGCCCGCGGAAAACTAGAGCCAGTGCCGGGATATACTTCGAGGATGCCGTCCACAACCCTGTTGACGATTTCCGTCGCCGCGAGCCTGGTTGCCGGGATTGCCTCCGCGCAGACAACGCCGGTGGTCCAGCTCCAGAACCTGGCGCATACGACTGAGAGTCTCGATAAGACGGTTCCGTTTTACCGCGATGTGCTGGCCTTGCCGGTAAATGGAGCCCGCGATCCGCTGACACAGCAACCGCAGAAGCTCGACGAGGACATGTCGAAGTTCACGGCGACGAAAGGCATGAGCTTTCGCGCAGCGACATTCCGCATTCCGAATGCGGCGATCGGGTTCGAGTTGACGGAATTCACGGGCGGATCGCGCAAGCCCGTTCGGCCGAACATTCAGGATCCCGGAGCGGCGACGCTGGCTCTACAGGTGCGGGATATCGAAAAAGTGATGGCGAAGGTAAAGGCTTCGGGCGCGCCCATAGTGACCATCGGCGGAGCTCCGGTGAATCCGACCGGGAATCCGAACAGCAAGCTTCGCGAGATCGTGGTTCGCGATCCCGACGGTTTCTTTGTCGAATTGCAGCAGCCCGATCCGCTGCCCGCGTCCGCGACCGGCGATATTCTGGGCGCCTCGGTGCAGTTCTCGATCGAGGACTCGGCGAAGACGGTCGCTTTCCTGCGCGACGCGATCGGTTTCAACGCGCGGGCGACGGGCGCGCTGGGGACGAATGCAGTGGTCGCGAATCTCATTGGCCTGCCGGGAGCCCAATGGCGGATCACGCACGGAAGCATTCCAGGCACGACGCTCGACTTCGGACTGATCGAATATAGCGGCGTGCCGCGCGCGAAGGTTGCCGGAGGCGCGGAAGATCCGGGATCGCCCGCGTTCACGATGGTGGTGCGGGATGTCAACGCCGCCGTCGATCAGTGGAAGAAGGCCGGCGGCACCGTGGCTACCACCGGCGGCAAAGCGATTGTGCGCGCGAATGGCGCGGGCAATGTATTCGTCCGCGACGTCAACGGATTGATGTGGGAGTTAATTCAGCGCGCCGCGCAATAGCCGGCTGACTGGTTTTAGGCCTTTAGTCGCGCGATCTCGGCCCGGAGCTGCTGGTTTTCATGCTCCAGTGCGTTCATTCGTTCTTCAATCGGCGAGAGCGCGGTGCGGATTTGCTCTTCGGTGAAGCGCGGGGTGATGTGCTGGGGGCAGTTCCAGTCGAAGGCGTCGACGTGGATCAGGAACACCCGTTCCAGCACCGCGCTGTAGCCTGGGAGGCGGAGTTTTACGAGCCACTCCTGCGCGTCCGCGCCTTCGAGGATTTTCACGTGGCCAAGAAGTTTGAGGCGCGCCTGCCGGGGATAGTCGACGAAGATCAGGGCCACGCGGTCGTCGGTGGTCAGGTTGCCGGCGCTGATGAACTGCTTGTTGCCGCGGAAATCCGCAAAGGCGACGGTGTGTTCGTCGATGACTTTGAGGAACCCCTTGGGGCCGCCGCGATGCTGGACGTAGGGCCAGCCTGTGGCGCCCACGCTGGCCATGTAGAAGCTGTCCGCCTCGCTGACGAACTCTGTCTCTGGAGGTCCCAAGCCGTGGCCGGTGATGCCCGAGGCTTCGCGCCTGGCGTATTGACGGCGGCTGCCATAGCGTTCCTGCAGCGCCTTGATGACGGGGGTGAAAACCAACGATCCGTAATTGTAGGCCATCCTGAAGTCCCTCTCGCGCGAACCCGCGTAGCACTATAGATTCGGGTCAGGCCGAAGAGGTCGCAAGTAATCGCACTCCTTCAGGCCGAGTTCGTAGGTGCGGTACACCTGGGGGAACACTTCAGACCAAGCCTTCGAACACGCGAATTGGCGGGCTGCGCAGCTCATCTCCCGGCGCAACGCGTCATTCTCCATCAGGCGAAGAACACTGTCGGTAAAGCTGCCGATATCCTGCGCCACAAATCCCGTAACGCCATGCTGTACCTCCACGCGGACCGCGGCCTCCGGGCTCACCACCACAGGGACTCCGGATGCCATCGCTTCAAGCAGCACTAAGCCGAAAGTATCCGTGCGGGAGGGAAACACGAACACGTCCATGTCCGCGTATGCTTCCGCCAGCGCCTCACCGCGAAGAATGCCAGGGAACTCGGCGCACCGGAGATTATTCTTCAGCCAACCCTTTTCAGTTCCTTCTCCGATCAAAACCAATCGAAAATCGTTGCGGCCGGCGGCAAGCAGCCTCTGCTCCAGGTCCACGAATAACCGCACGCCCTTTTCGGGAGTGAAACGGCCCACATACCCGATGCAGAACGAACCGTTCCGCTGGTGACGGCGGGCGGGGGAATAGAGATTCGTGTCGACTCCGTGCGGCAGAAAGTACGCGGGTTTGTGCACGCGGTCCTTGAGCAATTGAATCATCGATTCATTGGGAGCCAACACGAAGCGAGGCAATCGGTAGAATCGCATGAGGGCATCCAAGCTCAGAGATTCTCCCGTCCGGACGACGCGCTTCCGCCAGGCAGCTGGCAGGCGGGAGCACAGCCTATCCAGACGCCGGCCCGCGTACTCGTGCAGATTTGTGTGCCAGGACGCGACCAGCGGAATCCCCAGCGAATGAGCGGCCCAAAACCCCAAGATCCCAAAATCTCCGGGTCCAGTGATATGCACCAAATCGGGCCCGAACAACCGGAGCTGATCCGTGACCCAGCTCTTATACCGGCTCAGCAAAGGATCGCAGCGGAATCCGTAGTCTATTGGAAACGCCGCCGGGCTTCTCTTTAGCTCTAGCGTTGTCAGCGACTGGTCACAGATCGAACGCCTTTGCGAACCGGGGCGGACGCAGAGAAACGGAATGTTCTGCTGCAGAGTAAATGCGGCGAACTGTTGGCAGAAAGTGGCGACCCCGTTGGCTTCATCGAACGAATCGGTGAAGAGCGCGACGCGCAGTGAGGGCTTCAATGCGACTTCATGGTATCAACTCAACCGGGAGCGGACTCGCGCAATTGTGACTCGATGACCTGGCGAAGATCGGGAGGGGCTTGTGCGGCCAAATCCGCCAATGCTTTTCGATAACCCGCGGGAGAATCTTCCGCGCCGTTTACCTGAGCGCCTGCGAGGTCGCGATATAGTTCGAATGCTTTGCGGAGCTTGGCGGCGGCGGCTTCATTCTCGCCATTTTGCGCCAGGACCGCGCCGACCCAGAAGTTTGCCGACGCCTGGTCGAGCTTCCTGCCGCCCGACGAAGACTGGCGTTCGGCGATCTGGAGCGCTCGGCTGAAGCTGGCGAGGGAAGCGAGCAGGTCCCGGCGCCGGAACTGCGCGCGCCCCAGCCCTTCGAGGGCGGCGAAGTATTCCGCTGTCTCTGTTTCGGCGAGGGCATCCAATCGGGAACGAGCTTCGGTGAAGAGGTCCAGCGCCTCGTCAGGCGCGAAATTGCCCACTTGGATCGCCGCGCGCGCAAGAAATCGCGAGGCAGCTGGCAACTCGGCGTGTGTCCGTTCGAACTCGCGGGCCGAAGCTAGCGCGCTTCGATAGGTTTCCAGAGCCGCCGGCCGGCCTTGCGATTCGGCCAAGTGGAAATAAGCATCCATCAGATCGCCCTGCTGGTGGAGCGACTCGGCTTCGACGACTTTGAGTCGTGCTTCGGCGATGGCGTCGCGCTGCGAGGCGCGCGCCGCGGACTGCTGTTCGAGGATCGTTGCGCCTAACAGGGTTAGCGTTGCCACGGTTGCCGCAGCGACGGCCACGGCATTGCGCCGAAGGAATCTCGCCGACCGGTAGCCGAAAGTGTCGCTTCGTGCGATGACCGGCCGGCCTTCGAGATACCGGCGGATATCCCCGGAAAACTGTTCGACTGAGGCATAGCGGCGCAAAGGCTCCTTGCGCAGAGCCATCAAAACGATCATGTCGAGATCGCCCGCGAGCTTCTTCTTCAATCGACGGCGCGCTTTGTCGCGCGTTTCCTCGTGGGTGAGGTCGATCTTCTGCGTGGCTTCGGGGATTACGGCCTTCTCGTCGGTCAACACCACGGCGCTGGGCTTGAGAGGCTCCTGTTCGCAGATCGCCTTACGCAGCGCGCTGTCCGATCGTGCCGCGAGCCCGTACGGCGATTTCCCGGTGAGCAGCTTATAGAGAAGCACACCCAACGAATAGACGTCCGTAGCCGTGGTGATCGGCTCGCCTCGAACCTGCTCGGGACTGGCGTAATCGAGCGTCATGGGGCGCAGCTCGGGGCGCGTCTCGGCCGCGGCCAGAGTATCGAATTCGTTGCGGATGAGCTTGGCGATGCCGAAATCCAGGAGCTTGGGGATTCCGTCCGCCGTGACCAGGATGTTGCCGGCCTTGAGATCGCGGTGGACCACCAGGTTGCCGTGGGCGTATTGCACGGCGGCGCAAACGTCGCGGAACAATTTGAGGCGCTCGGTGATGGTGCTCTTGTGCTGTTCGCAGTAACGATCGATGCGAATCCCGTCGACGTACTCCATGACGAGGTACGGAAGGCCGTCGGGCGTGGATCCGCCATCGATCAGCGCGGCGATGTTGGGATGCGTCAGTCCAGCAAGCAGCTGGCGCTCCAGGCGGAAGCGGCGCAGGATCTCCTGGGTATCCATGCCTCGCTTGACCAGTTTTATCGCGACTTGCTTCTTGAATTCGTTATCGGAGCGCGTGGCGAGCCACACCGATCCCATGCCTCCGCGTCCGATGCACTTTTGCAATTCGTAGGCTCCGACGCGATGGCCCGGCGGATATTCCTGAAGGTCGATGCCTGAGCTGATCAGCGTCTGCGTCGTGCCGGCAAAACTGGCCGCGGGCTTGTCGAGAAAGTCGCCCGCCGAGTCGTGGCTCGAGAGCAGGCTCTCGACTTCGCGGCGCAGATCGTCATCGCGGGCGCAGACCACCCGAAGGTAAGCAGCACGGTCTACTTCGGATCGCTCCAGCGCGCCGTCAAAGATCTGACGAATCTGCGCCCATCGCTCGGGCGTCAAGAGAGCCTCCCGTGATTTCGCGATGCAGGAACGCGCGCGCGGAACTCCAGGCGCGCTTGACGGTGGCGGGCGAGTTGCCCATGACCTCCGCGGTTTCCTCCACCGACAGTCCTCCGAAGAATCGCAGCTCGACCACTTGGGACTGATCGCCGTCGAGTGCGGCGAGCTTCTGTAAAGCGGCGTCCAGCGCGATGATGTCCACCGGCTTCTGTTGGCAGATCGCCATGGTGTCTTCGAGCAGGACTTTCTGGCCCGCGCCGCCTCGCCGGGCCGCGTGATGTTTGCGGGCGTAATCCAGCAGGATACGGCGCATCTGGGTGGCTGCTACGGCGAGAAAATGTCCACGGCTTTCGAGCGGGGCACGCTGGTCGACCAGGCGGATGTAGGCTTCGTGGACTAAGGCTGTGGGTTGCAGCGTGTGCTCGCCCCGCTCGCGGCGGAAGTAGGAGCGGGCCAGGCGATGCAGCTCGTCATAGACCAGCGGCAAAAGCTGATTGACGGCGTCTTTGTCGCCGCGCCCCAAATCCCCCAATAGGCGTGTAACTTCGCCCTGGTCACCTGTGTGCCCGGCCATAAGGAAACTGTAACATTCGGGCGAATCGGGGGCGGTCGGGCAGGCGCTTGAAGGATAATCTGGACAGGTACCTTATATGTTTCGTCCTAACAAGTTTCGACAAATCACAGTTGGCCGGGCTGCCGTCGGCGCCAATGCCTTGGGCGCACTCGCGGTGGGTGCGTTTGCGTTAGGCGCGCTGGCCATTGGCAGTTTGGCAATTGGCAGACTGATGATCGGCAAGGCAAATGTGAAGGCTCTCTCGATCGACGATCTAACGGTCGCGCGTTTACGGGTGGGTGAGCTGACGGTGACCGATTCGTTTACGACGCCAGACGCTCGATAGTCGAGCCTGTTTCGCAGTATCTGGGTTTGGGATACGATGGCAGTGACTTGATTTGGAGGGCCAGCGAATGCAGCACGACATCTCGCGCAGGAACCTGATTAAGGGCGCCGTCATGGCGGGAGCCGCTGCAGTCATTGTTCGTCCGGGACGTGCGCAGACGCCGGCGAAGACCGTCCGCGTCGCGGCCGTACAGATGCATGCGACGCTGGGCGAGGTCGACGCCAACCTGGAGAACGCCGAGCGTTGGGTTAGGCTGGCGCTGCGTGAGGGCGCCCGCTGGGTCGTTCTGCCGGAGTTCTTCACAACGGGTATCGCCCACCATCCGACAAAACTCCTGAACGCCTATCGTCCGCTGGACGGCGCGCCGATGCAGCTGCTGAAACGACTCGCGCATGAAGGCAATGCGTATATTGCCGGATCGTTCCTGGCGCGCAGTGGAGCGGACGTTTTCAATACGTTCGTGCTCGCGTCGCCGGCGGGCGACGTCTACACGCACGACAAGGATTTTCCCACGACCGACATCGAGAGCACGGTTTACGCGGGCGGTGAAGACGACGAGTTCGTGAAGGAGGTGAGCCGCCAGGCGACTGTCGCGTCTAAACAACCCGTGCCGTCCCGGCCGCAGAACATCAAGAGTGCTGTGTTCGCGTTGCCAAACGGTATGAACGCCGGCGCGGCGCTGTGCTGGGAGCAGTGCCGGTACCGAACGGCCCGCCGGCTCACCGGCCGAGTCGATCTGGTGCTAGCCGCGTCGGGCTGGCCGTTCGTCTCCCAAAACGTCTCGCGTGCGAATCAGGCTGCTGGTCGGGGCGTACTCGACGGGGGCGAGGCCATCCGGGAGACTCCCCGCCGCCTTGCCCGGCTGGTGGGAGCACCGGTTGTCCATGCGAGCCTCGTCGGCGACACCTGGAATTCGGCTGGTTCGGTTCTCGGCGGCGAGGCGGTGTTGCGGTTCTCAGGCGAAAGCCAAGTCGCCGATGCGCACGGCCGGACGCTCTCCAGGCGGGGCTACGCGGAGGGTGAGGGACTGGTCATCGCTGAGATCGAAACAGGTCGCGTGGAGCCATCCGAATCCATCCCATCGGATGCCTTCTGGACACCCGAAGTGTCGCTGCCGAACCAACAGGTTTGGGCCGTTAGCGGCGCCGCAGGAAGGGAAACGTATCTCCATACGACACGACCGCATCGAAACGGCTAGTCTCGTGTATACTGCCCGGAATGGCCAGCTTTCGAATCACATTCGCGATTCTGTTGACGCTCGCGGTAACCGGGACTGCTGCCGATCTGCGCCCGTTCAACACCTGGAACCAATATCTGGGCGGAGCGGACTCCTCGCAATACACCTCGCTCAACCAGATCAATAAGTCCAACGTGAAGCAGCTGGCGGTGGCCTGGTCGTATGCGACCGGCGACAACGTCCAATACTTGTTTAATCCTTTCGTTGTGGATGGCGTCATTTACGTCCAGGCGAAGAACAACGCGCTGGTAGCTCTGGATGCCGCATCGGGACGCGAGTTGTGGGTTCATGCGTTCCAGGGACCAGTCACCACGCGCGGGATGAACTATTGGGAAAGTAAAGATCGCTCGGACCGGAGAATCTTTACCACTAATGGTGGATTCCTGACCGCGATCGATGCGCGTACCGGCCAGACGGTGCTGTCGTTCGGCGATAACGGCCGGACCGATTTGCGAACCGGGCTCGACCGCGATCTGACCAACGTGCCGCCGATCCAGACCAACAATCCCGGACGGATTTTCGAGGACATCCTCATCATGCCGCTGATGCGGTCAGGTGCGGATTACTCGTACGTTCCGGGCGATATCCACGCTTACAGTGTGCGGACGGGCAAGCTGCTGTGGCAGTTTCACACCGTGCCGCGCCCGGGTGAGTTTGGGTATGAGACTTGGCCCAAGGATTTCTGGACGCGCTCGGGCGGCGGCATCAATTGGAATGAGCTGACCATTGATGAGAAGCGCGGCATCGCTTATATACCGACCGGAACCGGCAAGTGGGATCACTACGGCGCGGATCGCGTGGGCCAAAATCTGTTCGCGAATTCGATCATCGCACTGGATGCGCGCACCTGCCGAAATCGGATGTGCCGGGCGAGCAAGCTTGGCCCACGCAACCGTTTCCGACCAAGCCTCCGCCGTTCGCGCGGCAGAGTCTCAGCGAGAAAGACGTCAGCCCGTACATGCCCGAGGCGGAGCAAGCTACGTGGCGCGAGCGGATTCGCAATTCCCGCAACGAGGGTCTGTTCACGCCGCCGAGCATGAAGGGGACCGTGACGATCCCGGGCGTCGGCGGTGGAGCGAGTTGGGGAACGGCGGCGGTCGATCCTGGCAAGGGCTTCCTGTATATCGTGTCGAAGGACGCGCCGACCATCGTAACGATCACGCCGCCCGGGAATTCGGCCGCCGATCAAAAGGGGAAGGCGGTGCCGCATGCGCCACCGATCACGCCGGTGGACGGGGCGTTCACGCATTACACGGCTCCTTATACGCAGTTCGTGGCGCAATCGAAGCTGCCTTCGCTGTCGCCGCCATGGTTCCAGCTCACGGCGTACGATCTGAACGCGGGGACCATCCGGTGGCAGATTCCTTATGGCAACGTTCCGTCGCTCGCGGCTGAGGGGCATGCGGATACGGGCGTCGTCCAGCAGCAGCGCGGAGGCCCGGTGGTGACGGCATCGGGACTGATTTTCGCCGCGACCAACGACAAGAAGTTTCGCGCCTATGATGCCGACACGGGCAAAGTGATGTGGGAGACCGACCTGCCCGCATCGGCGGAAGGCGTTCCGGCAGTGTACGAGATCGGCGGCCGGGAGTACGTCGCGCTGTGCGTGGCGGCGGGGAATGGTCCGGGAGCCTATATGGCTTTCGCGTTGCCTAGCCGCAAATAAACGCGGATGAACGCAAATACCAAAGCGTTCAGAACGCTATAGACCGCATAAAAGCACCAGTCCGATGGTCCGGAGTGGCCGATCGATTCGATGCCGTAGCTCGCCTCAATCCAGGACCAGAGTGGCGACAACAGGATCGTGACGATAAACGCGATCGGCAGACATACAAGCAGTACGGCCAGGATTGCGAGAATGCGTCTCGCGTTCAAGAACTTTTGGCGAGATATTCGTTGACCGCTTCGGCTGCCTTGCGGCCTTCGGCGATGGCCCAGACCACCAGGGACTGCCCGCGACGAGCGTCGCCTGCCGCGAAGACACCGGGAATCGACGTCTGATAATTCTCGGCGGCGATGTTGCCGCGCTGATCGCATTTGATGCCGGCCTGCTCCAGCAAGCCGGATTTCACGGGTCCGGTGAAACCCATGGCGAGCAGCACCAGTTCGGCGTCCAGCGTGAACTCGCTGCCCTTCAACGGTGCGAACTTCGGCGCGGCGCCCACGCGTATTCCATGGAGCTTTTTCACATTGCCTTGCGCGTCGCCTTCGAATTTCACTGTGGCTACCGCCCACTCGCGCAAGCCGCCTTCTTCGTGGGAACTCTCCGTGCGGAGTTGCAGAGGCCACATCGGCCATGGTGTCGCCGCCGCGCGCTCTTCGGGTGGCTTGGGAAGAATTTCGAACTGATGAACGCTCGCGGCTTTTTGACGGTGCGACGTACCCAGGCAATCCGCGCCCGTATCGCCGCCGCCGATGATGATCACCGGCTTGCCGGTCGCCAGGATCGCCTTGGACGTATCTTCCTTGTCGCCCTCGTTACGCTTATTCTGCTGCGTCAGGAAGTCCATCGCGAAATGGATACCCTTCAGCTCGCGGCCGGGTACGGGAAGATCGCGCGGCTGCTCGGCGCCCATGGCCAGGACGATGGCCTGATACTCGCGGCGCAGATCCTCGAGCGAAGTGATGTTGGCTTTAGTGATGAATTCGACGCCTTCGGCTTCCATCTGTTCCATGCGCCGGTCGATCCCTTGCTTCTCCATCTTGAAGTTGGGGATGCCGTAGCGCAGCAGGCCGCCGATGCGGTCGCTCTTTTCAAATACCGTGACCCAATGGCCGGCGCGCGCCAATTGCTGCGCGGCGGCTAAGCCTGCGGGACCCGATCCCACTACCGCCACGCGTTTGCTGGTGCGGATAGCCGGGGGCTCGGGGACAATCCAGCCTTCCGCGAAGGCATGATCGATGATGGTTCGCTCGATCACCTTGATCGTCACGGGCGGTTCATTGATTCCGAGCACGCACGCCGCCTCGCACGGGGCGGGGCAGATGCGGCCGGTGAACTCCGGAAAGTTGTTGGTCGAATGCAGAACCCTCACGGCCGCGTGCCAGCGGTCGCGATAGACCAGATCGTTCCAATCGGGAATGATGTTGTTCAGCGGGCAGCCGGTGTGGCAGAAAGGCACGCCGCAATCCATGCAGCGGGCTCCCTGCGTGCGGACTTTCTCGAGCGGGAACTCCTTGTAAATCTCGAGCCAATCCTTGACGCGCTCTTCTACTGGCCGCCGCTCCGGCAGCTCGCGCGTGTACTCCATGAACCCGGTGTTTTTACCCATGAGTGGCCGCCTTCTGACGCTGGACGCCCAGCACGCGTTTGTATTCGTGCGGGAAGACTTTTACGAACTTGGGCACCAGCTGGTTGAAGTTGTCGAGAATCCAGTTGCCTCGCACGCTACCGGTCTCCTCGGCATGGCGCGCGATCCAGTAGCGCAGGGTTTCGATGTCCTCGGGGACGTCGACCTTTTCGAGATCGACGCTGGCGCGGTTGCAGCGCGTTTTGCCGAACTCGCCCGTCTCATCCAGCACGTAGGCGATTCCGCCCGACATGCCGGCGGCGAAATTCCTGCCCGTATCGGCCAGGCAGATCACCAAGCCGCGAGTCATATATTCGCAGCCATGATCGCCCAGACCCTCGACTACCGCCGTCGCGCCGGAGTTGCGCACCGCGAAGCGCTCGCCGGCGCGGCCATTGAAGAAAGCCTCGCCCGATGTCGCTCCATAGAGAACCACGTTGCCGACCAGAATGTTCTGCTCGGGTTTGAACGTCGACGCTTTGGGAGGATAGACGATAATCTTGCCGCCCGAGAGTCCTTTGCCGACGTAATCGTTGGCGTCGCCTTCCAGCTCCAGCGTGACGCCGCGCGTCAGGAACGCTCCCAGGCTTTGTCCCGCGGTGCCGGAGAACTTGCAGTGGATGGTGCCGGGCTCGAGGCCCGCCGAACCGTACTTGCGGGCGATTTCGCCCGACAGCATCGCGCCCACGGTGCGGTGGACGTTGCGGATGGGCAGCGAAATCTCGACCGGGGTGCCATGGTCGATGGCCGGGCGCGCGTGATCGATTAGTTTGGCGTCCAACGCATCTTCGAGGCCGTGATCCTGCGCGATCATGCAGCGCCGGCCGACCCGCGAAGGAGCTTCGGGATGATACAGCAACTGCGAGTAATCCAGGCCCTTGGCCTTCCAATGGTCGATGCCGGGGCGCATGTCGAGCATGTCGGAGCGGCCGATCATCTCATCCATTCTTCGGAAGCCAAGTTTGGCCATCAGCTCGCGAACCTGCTCGGCCACGAAGAAGAAGTAGTTGATCACATGCTCCGGCTTGCCTTTGAACTTCTTGCGCAACACCGGATCCTGGGTGGCGATGCCGACCGGGCAAGTGTTCAGATGGCACTTGCGCATCATGATGCATCCCAGCGCCACCAAAGGCGCGGTGGAGAATCCGAACTCTTCGGCGCCCAGCAGCGCGGCGATGACCACGTCGCGGCCGGTTTTGAGCTTGCCGTCGGTTTGCACGGTGATGCGGCTGCGCAGGTCGTTGAGAACCAATACCTGCTGGGTTTCGGCGAGTCCCAGTTCCCAGGGAGTGCCCGCGTGCTTCAGAGAAGTCAGCGGCGAGGCTCCCGTGCCGCCGTCATGCCCGGCGATCAGGACCACATCGGCGTGGGCTTTCGCCACACCCGCGGCCACCGTCCCGACGCCCGATTCCGAAACCAGCTTGACCGAAATCCTGGCCTTGGGATTGACGTTCTTCAAGTCGTAGATCAACTGCGCCAGATCCTCGATCGAATAGATGTCGTGGTGCGGCGGCGGTGAAATCAATCCGACACCGGGAACCGAGAAGCGCACCTTGGCGATGACTTCGTCCACTTTGTGGCCGGGGAGCTGGCCGCCCTCACCGGGCTTCGCGCCCTGAGAGATCTTGATCTGCAGATCGTCGGCGTTGACCAGGTAATTCGTGGTCACGCCGAAGCGGCCTGAAGCCACCTGTTTGATGGAACTGCGCCGCCAGTCGCCGTTGGCATCCGGCTTAAAGCGCTCTTCGTCCTCGCCGCCTTCGCCGGTATTGGAACGGCCGCCGATACGGTTCATGGCGATCGCCAGAGTCTCGTGCGCTTCCTTGCTGATCGATCCGAACGACATCGCGCCCGTCGCGAAACGCTTGACGATCTCGGTTGCGGGCTCGACCTCATCCAGCTTGACTGCTCGCTTGGGCTCTTTCAGCACCATCAGCCCGCGCAGAGTGCACAGGTCCTTGTTCTGCTGGTCGATCAGCGCGGCGTATTCCTGGAAGGTGGAATATCCTTCCTCGCGGCCCTGATAGACCGAATGCTGGAGCTTCGAAACCGTCAGCGGATTCAACAAGTGATATTCGCCGCCGACGCGATACTGATACGAGCCCCCAAGGTCCAGTTCAGTTTCCGACTCCGTGGTGGGGCGGAACGCGTGCTCGTGCTTGGTCTGGGCTTCGCGCGCCAAAACCTCCAGGCCGACGCCTTCGATACGCGAAGCGGTTCCCGTGAAGTAGCGGTCCACCAGGTCGCTGTTCAGGCCGATGGCCTCGAAGATCTGCGCGCCGCGATAGCTCTGGAGCGTCGAGATGCCCATCTTCGAGAAAACTTTGAGCAGCCCTTTGTTGATCGCCTTCTTGTAGTTCTTGAGCGCGGTCGGGAAGTCGACGGTCAGCAGGCCCTTCTGCGACATGTCCTCCAGCGTTTCAATCGCGAGGTACGGATTGATGGCGCTCGCGCCGTAACCGGTGAGCAGGGCGAAATGCATCACCTCGCGGGGCTCGCCCGATTCGATGATGAGCGCCACCTGCGTGCGCTTGCGTTCGCGCACCAGGTGATTATGGACCGCGGTCAGGGCCAGCAGGCTCGGAATCGGCGCCTTGTCCTTGTCGATGCCGCGGTCGGAGAGAATCAGCAGCCGGTAGCCGTCGCGAATCGCCAGACTCGCCTTCATGCAGAGTTCGTCCAGCGCGTCTTCGAGCGCCTGGGCTCCGCCGGCCGGATTGTACAGGGCGCCCAGAGTGGTGGCCAGGAAATCGCCCCAGTTCACGCGGCGGAGGCGCTCCAGGTCGAAGTTGGTAAGGATCGGGTGCTCCAGCTTCAGCGTGTGGCAGTGCAGAGCGGTTTCTTCCAGGATGTTGCGCTCGGTTCCGATGTAGCTGGTGAGCGACATCACCAGTTCCTCGCGGATCGGATCGATGGCCGGATTGGTCACCTGTGCGAACATCTGCTTGAAGTAGTTGAACAGCGGCTGCGGCCGGTCGGAAAGGCACGCGAGCGGCGTGTCGGTTCCCATCGATCCGATCGGCTCCTCGCCTTTTTCGGCCATGGGAGCGATCAGAATCCGCAGATCTTCTTCGGTATATCCGAATGCCCGCTGCCGCTGCAGGATGGTCTTCGGCTCGAATCCGTGGACTCGCGAAGGATCGGGCAGGGCATCGATGGTGATCTGGTTGCGCCTGAGCCACTGGCCGTAGGGCTGCTGGGTGGCCAGCGTGTGCTTGATCTCCTCGTCCGGAACAATGCGATGCTCCTCCAGGTTCACCAGCAGCATCTTGCCGGGCTGCAGGCGGCCTTTGTAGGAGACGTTTTCGGGCTTGATGGGGAGCACGCCGGTTTCCGACGCGATGACCAACTGCCCGTCCTTGGTCACCAGGTAGCGCGCCGGACGAAGACCATTGCGGTCGAGCGTCGCGCCGATCCACTTGCCATCGGTGAAGGCGACCGCGGCCGGGCCGTCCCAAGGCTCCATCAGGGACGCGTGATACTCGTAAAAATCGCGCTTTTCCTGGGGCATGGTGGAATCGGCATCCCAGGCTTCCGGAATCAGCATCGCCATCACGTGCGGCAGGCTGCGGCCGCCCAGCGTCAGGAATTCCACAGCGCTATCGAGGGAGCCGGTATCGCTCAGGTTCGGCCGGATGACGGGAAAAACCTTGGAGATATCGTCTCCGAACAGGTCCGATTGGAGCGTCGACTCGCGGGCGTTCATCCAGTTCACGTTTCCGCGAACGGTATTGATCTCGCCGTTGTGGCACACGTAGCGATAGGGATGCGCCAGCTGCCAACTCGGAAACGTATTGGTCGAAAACCGCTGGTGGACCATGCTCAAGGAGCTGCGCGTCTCGGGGTCGCGCAATTCTTTGTAGAAGTCGTCGATCTGCGGCGCGAGGAGCAGGCCCTTGTAAACGATCAGGCGCGAGGACATCGACGGAACGTAGAAGAATTCCTTCTCCGACAGGTCCGTCTCGAGGATTTCCGCTTCCGCGCGCCGCCGGACGACGTACAGCTTGCGCTCCAGCTGGTCCTGCGTCATGTTGGTGCCGCCGCGCAGGAACACTTGTTCGATATAGGGCTGCGTGGCGCGTGCGGTCCGGCCGATGGCGTCCCCGTGCACCGGTGTATCGCGCCAGCCGAGTACGGTGAGTCCTTCTTCTTTCGCGACGCGCTCGACGATGCCTTCGCAGATCAGACGCTGCTTCGGCTCCACCGGCAGGAACATCATCCCCACGCCGTAGGTCCCCGGTTCGGAAAGCGAGAACCCCAGGGCGGAGCACTCCCTCGCGAAGAACTCGTGCGGGATCTGGATGGTGATTCCAGCGCCGTCGCCGGTCTCCGGGTCGCAGCCGCAGGCTCCGCGGTGGGTCAGGTTGATGAGGATCTCGATTCCCTTGCGGATGATATCGTGGGACTTCTCACCGTTCAGGTTAACGATGAATCCCATCCCGCAGGCGTCGTGTTCATAGCGGGGGTCGTACAGCCCTTGCTTGACCATAGTCTAGAGTACTACTGACGACACTATTACGTCAACAGGAAGTATGGGGTTGTAGTATTAGCACTGCTGATATATACTGAGTGCCGTGGAGGAGGTCAGCCTCAAGCTTTTCAGGGACATCGCGCAGACTCGGAGTTTTAGCCGGGCTGCAGCCATGAATGGACTCAGTCAGTCAGCCGCCAGCCAGCAGGTGCAGGAACTGGAGCGGACCTTAGGAGCGACCCTGCTCGACCGGTCCCGCCGTCCCCTTCTGGTGACCCCGGCGGGGCAACTCTACGCCGAGTTTTGCCGGGATGTGCTCCGGCGGCGGGTGGAGCTGGAAGAAGCCCTGAAGGTCCTGAAACACGAATCGGCGGGCACTGTGCGGGTCGCATCGATTTACTCGGTGGGCTTGAGCGAAATGGTCGAGCTGGAGAAGCAGTTCGCCCAGCGGCATCCGGAGGCGGGTCTCGAAGTTCAGTATTTGCAGCCGGCTAAAGTCTACGCTGCCGTTCTGGCGGACCAGGCCGACCTGGGGCTGGTCAGCTACCCGCATGCGACCCGCGAAATCAAAGTGATCCCCTGGCGGCAGGAGGAAATGGTGCTGGCTACGGCCCCGGACCATCCTCTGGCCAAGAAAGCTGCGGCTATTCGGGGCGCAATTCCGGTGGAAGACCTGAACGGCGTGGACTTCGTCGGGTTCGATGAGGAACTGCCGATCCGCGGCGCTGTGGACCGCTTTCTCAAGGAGAAAGGGGTAGAAGTGAATGTATCGGTTCACTTCGACAACATCGAGATGATCAAAGAAGCGGTCGCGCATCGGGTGGGCGTGAGCATCATGCCGCACCGCGTGATGCGCGAGGACATCCGGCAAAAGCGACTGGCGGCGATCCGGATCGCGGGGGCGGCGTTGTACCGGCCTCTGGGGATCATCCATCGCAAGAAGAAGCGCTTTCAGCCGATGGCGCAGGCGTTTCTCGATTTGCTGTGCGAGAAGCCGGTGCCCGAGGCGGCTTAACTCTACTTAAATACGGTCAGCTGATCTTTCCAGCGCGAGCGGACGGCGATGAAGTCGGGATGTCCCAGCCCAAGCTCGTTGACGACCTGGCGGATCTCGTTGTCCTCGGTGGTCGAGATGCCGTTTTCCGCGGCGGCCACCGCGAACAGGCAATCGAGCAGCGCCAGCTTCTCCTCGCGGGTGGCGATCCGGCTGAACTCGCGGGTCACCAGGAAATTTTCGGTGCCGCCGAAGAGCTGCGTACGGGTCTTGGCGGTCTGGACCACGATCAGCGCCTGCTCCTCGGGAAGCCCGCCTCGCTCCATGATGATGTGTTCCATGGCGTGGGTTTCCTCGGCGCTGATCTTGAGATCCGCGTTGGCGACGCGGCTCAGAATGTAGCCGAAGGCAGCGATGAAGCGGGCGCGCGCAGGCTCCAGCTTGTCCAGAGCCTCGATCACCTTGCGCACGGTTTCCGTATCGCCGGTAACCGCGTGCTGGTCGGGAATGCCGAGAAAACTGCGGATGGACACGCTACTGGAGGACGCCCATCTGCTTTAACAGCTCAATATGCTTGGACGGATCCTCTTCGTTGAACTGCGTGGGCATGATGACTCCGGTTTGCCGGCCCCGTTCGATCAGCGCGGCGTAAGGAGGATTGTCGAACTTGAAGATCTCGCGCAGCTTGGCGGAATCGGAAGACGTTTTGGCCTGGAAGCCGCTGTCCTTCATGTAGGAGGCGGCGAATTGCGGAACACGCGTGGGAACACCGACCACGGTAACGTCATCCTTGAACTTCAGCGGAGCCATACTCTTGCCGACGGCGAAACAGGTCCCGCACTCGGGGTCATAGAAGAACAGAAACACGCGGCCTTGCTGCAAGGACATCGGACTTCCGTCGACCATGATCGAATCGGGCGCCTTGAGCCCGGTCAGTTTGCTGTAAGCCGAACCGAAACTGACGCCGGTGAAGACGGCGACCGCGCCGAGGATCACCGCAGCGGTTCGAAGCCCCTGGGAACGCTTGGCCCAGATTCCGGCGATCGCCGCCGCGGCCATAAAGCTTAGGTCGCCATAGAAGAAGCCCGGTCCGACGGAACGCCGCATGTCGATGGTAATCCCCAAGGGCAGCCGGAGTTCCGGGAAACAGCTGCAATCGCGGCCGATCAGAGCCTTATAGTTCCATCCGATGTAGGCCATGAACGCGAGCAGCAGGAGGCCCGCCAGGATGGCTCCCCAGCGGCGGAAGCGCGGCACCAGGATCAGGGCTCCGGCGGTGGTTTCGGCAACTGCCAAGAGGAGCGCCAAAGGGAGTGTCAGATTGTAAGGCACCAGCAGATTCTTGGCGAGGTTGGCGAACTTGTAGGGATCGACGGCCTTATACACGCCGGTCATGATGAACACGATTCCGATGAACAGTGCCGTGGCGTGACTGGCAATGGTCTTCCACCCTGTCATTTCAACAGTGCCCGCTAAGGGGCTCGCCGTAGTACTTGAGGCCATAGTCTCTATTTTAGACGGAAGCGTGCCAGAATAGTTGGATTCATGCCTTCCGCGCGGAAAACTGTCCGTGTCCCTGCGTCCAGCGCGAACCTCGGTCCCGGTTTCGATGCCCTGGCCTTGGCCCTGAGTCTCTACCTGGAATGCCGGTTTCGACCGGCCGAATCCCTGGCCATCCATGCCAGCGGCCGGGACGTGGGATCGATCTCCACGGGCGAGGATAACTTCATTTGGCAGACGGCGTTACGGGTGGCTGCCGATACCGGCGCGGTGATGCCGCCGATCGACCTGGAGATCGCCAACGACATCCCGATCGGCAAGGGGCTGGGGTCGAGCGCGGCGGCGCTGACGGCCGGAGTGGTCATCGCCAGCGAGGTTCTGGGGCTCGGCTGGGACGCTCACCGGGTCCTGGAAGAGGCGGCTCACATCGAGGGGCATCCCGACAACGTCGCGGCCTGCGTGCTGGGATCCATCGTCGCGAGTGCCATCGACTCTGAAGGAGTCGCCCGGGCGGTTCGCCTGGAATTAGACTCCCACTACAACGTCGCCGTGGTGGTGCCGGATTTCATGCTGCCGACCTCGGAGGCGCGGCGGGTGCTGCCCGACACATATTCTCGCGCGGATACCGTCTTCAACGTGCAGCGCAGCGCACTGCTGATCGCCGCCCTGGCGACGGGAGCGCGGGACGTTTTTCCGACCGCTCTCGAAGACCGCATGCATCAACAATATCGCTACAAACTGGTGCCGGGCCTGGAGGAGATCACCAAGCTTCGGGCCGCGGGCCTGCTCGGCTGCGCGCTGAGCGGGGCGGGGCCATCGATCCTGGTGTTCCACGAGCGCGGCCACGAGGGCGTCTGCCAACTAGTGCGGGATGTTTTCTTGAGTCGCGGGCATAATTCGGAGATTGTTTGCTCGGCGGTATCGACGCAAGGGTATACGTTGGCGTAATCTAACCGCTCGATTACTCTCGCGGCTCGGAACGATTTTCAGAGCCGCGACAGTTATGGAGCGGATGCGACACTGAGCTTGTGTCCAATCGACTCGCTCACGAAAAAAGTCCTTACCTGCTGCAGCACGCGCACAATCCCGTGGATTGGTATCCCTGGGGCCAAGAGGCGCTCGACAAAGCCCGCCAGGAAGACAAGCCGATTTTTCTTTCCATCGGCTATTCCACGTGCCACTGGTGCCACGTCATGGAGCGCGAGTCTTTCGAGAACGAGGATGTCGCGGGAATCTTGAATGAACATTTCGTGCCGGTGAAGGTCGATCGCGAGGAGCGGCCCGATCTGGACCGCGTGTACATGCTGTTCGTGCAGGCGTCTACCGGAAGTGGCGGATGGCCCATGTCGGTGTGGCTCACGCCGGAGGGCAAGCCGTTTTTCGGCGGGACGTATTTCCCGCCCGACACGCGCTACGGGCGCCCCGGATTTGGCGCGATTCTCAAAAGGCTCGCGCAGGCCTGGCGGGAGGACCGCCCGAAGATCGAAGAATCCGGCGCACACGTGCTCGAACAGCTGTTGCAATACAGCCAGCAAAACGTAGAAGGGCGGGGCCAGGTCGGCCAGAATGCGCTCGATTCCGCTTTCTACGCTTTCCGCCGGTCCTTCGACGCGCGCCTGGGTGGATTCGGAGCCGCGCCTAAGTTTCCCCGGCCGAGCGTGCTCAATTTCCTTCTGCGCTATGGGACAGCTACCGGAAATGAAGAAGCTCGCGACATGGTGCTGGCAACCCTGGGCGCGATGGCCAAGGGCGGGATGCACGATCAACTCGGCGGCGGCTTTCATCGCTACTCGGTCGACGAAAACTGGTTCGTTCCGCACTTCGAAAAGATGCTGTACGATCAGGCGCAGCTGGCGACTTCGTATCTGGAGGCCTACCAGATCACCGGCGACGCGCAATATGCCGATGTCGCCCGCGACATCTTCGAGTACGTGTTGCGTGATCTGAAGCATCCGGAAGGCGGTTTCTACTCCGCTGAGGATGCCGATAGCGCGCCGGATCCCGCCAAGCCGAAAGAGAAATCCGAAGGCGCATTCTACATCTGGAGCTATCAGGAAATCGTGGATGTTCTGGGTGAGCCCGATGCCGTGAAATTTTCGCGACGGTTCGGAGTGGAACCGAATGGCAACGTACAGGAAGATCCGCATGGCGAGTTCACGGGCCGGAACATCCTTTATCAGGCTCAGGAAGTCGAGGACGAATCGATTGCGCGGTCCATTTCGAAGCTACTCGAAGTCCGCTCGCGGCGCCCCCGTCCGCATCTTGACGATAAAATCCTTGCCGGCTGGAATGGAATGATGATTTCGGCATTCGCGAAAGGCGCCCAGATTCTCGGCGAGGACCGTTATGCGGCAGCCGCTCGCGATGCCCGCGATCTGTTGCGCCGGCACCTTTGGCGAGAGACCGATTCGACATTGCTGCGCCGTTATCGCGACGGCGATGCGGCCATCGAAGCGTTCCTGGACGACTATGCCTGCCTCATCCACGCTCTGGTCGATTTATATGAAACAGCGTTCGACCCGGCCGATCTGAAGTGGGCGGCGCAGTTGGCGGAGCGCGCCATCGCGCTGTTTCAGGATGCAGAAGGCGGTGGATTCTTCAGCTCACCTGCGAATCAGGGCGATCTGGTGCTTCGGTTGAAGGACGATTACGATGGCGCGGAGCCTTCCGGAAATTCGGTGATGGCGGTGGCCCTGCTGCGCCTGGCGCGCATTACCGCCAGAGATGACTTTCGGAAAGCGGCCGAGCGCACGCTAGAAGCGTTTTCGGGACGGCTCATCGCGGGTGGATCGGGATTGCCGCAGATGCTGGTGGCGCAGATGTTCGCCATGGGCAAGCCGATGGAGATTGTTCTGGCGGGGCCTCGCGATCAACAGAGAGGGATGTTGGCTGAGATCCGCAAGCGCTTCCTGCCCAATGCGGTGGTCATGCAGGCTTCCGAAGCGCCGAACGCCATGCCCGCGGTCGATGATCGCGCCACGGCCTATGTTTGTGAGAATTACGCATGCAAGCTGCCAATCACGGAAGCCCCTGCGCTTGCGGAATTACTACAATAGAAGTCTATGGAGAGACACGTGGAAAGACCAGGAGCTACAACACTCAGAGGAAATCCGCTGACGGTGCTGGGACCGGCGTTGAAGCCGGGCGATAAAGCGCCGGATTTCAAGGCGGTGGACGATTCACTTAAAGACGTCAATCTGGCAGGCACGGGCAACGGAATCCGGATTTTCAGCGTGGTCCCATCGCTCGATACTCCGGTTTGCGACGCACAAACCAAACGGTTCAACGAAGAGGCCGGCAAACTTCCGAACGTGACGATGTACAGCTTCAGTATGGATCTTCCGTTTGCTCAGAAGCGCTGGTGCGGAGCTTACGGAGTGGACCACGTAAAGATGGTTTCCGATCACCGCGACGGATCCTTCGGCCAGGCCTATGGGACCCTCATCAAGGACCTGCGCATCATGAGCCGCGCGATCTTCGTGGTCGATAAAAACAACGTGATCCGCCACGCGGAGTACGTCAAGGAAGTGGCCGATCATCCCGACTACGAGGCCGCACTCGCAGCAGCCCGGGCGGCCGCCAGCGGAGCGGCCTCAGCCTAGTTCTTTTCCACTCGCCTTATTGGCGAACGGCGGTGCGCCGCCGAAACAATCCTAGCGTGACTAACCCGAGCCCGAGGACTGTGAAGGTCGCCGGTTCGGGAGTCACCGTGGGAGGAGGTGCAACGTCACCACCGGATACGCTGACGGTGGTGTTGTTCGGGTTCTGCGTGGTTTGGAGCTTGAAGATTACGTCGTTGTAGTCGCCGGATCCTTCGATGGTGGAATACACGCCGTCTTCGAAGCCGATGTAGAACGTATTAGGACTCTGCGGATTCTCGAACAGGGCAAAGTGCTGCCGGTTTGTGCCGGTGGTATTGAGCCCCGCGTTGGAATAGAACGTGTTGCAGTAGGTGTTGTAACTCGAGTTGAACCAGCACGTATAGGCGTAGATGCCATAGTTCGCCCAGGTACCCAAAGTTATGGGCGATTGGGGAGTTACGTTGTTGTTGAATATCCCACCCCCGCCGGAATTGTAAAGTGTTCCCGATGCAAAAAGGATCTCGTTCTGGGACGGATTGGCCACGTTATACAATCCGATCTGCGTGCCGGCGAAGCCAGGGAGCCCATAGGTGAAATTGGACGGTGAGTTGGCATAGAGCAAAGTCCCTTGTACTGTTACGGCCGACTGGAGGAATGTGAAATTGGGCGAATCCGGCCCAGCGCCTCCCGTCGAGAGGTAGTCTCCGAATCCCGAGCCGAGGTAGTCCGTGTTACCCATGACGGGGTTGCTGCCCGTCAGAAAGTCCCCGACGTTCAGGTTCGCACCGTCGGTCGAGTTGTTATTCCAGAACGGCGTACTACTCGTGCCCGTGGTGGATTGAAAGTTCGCCGGAACACTGACCAATGTTCCCGTCGAACTAATGGTGTCCGCCATGGCCGCTATCGTCATTAACAGTCCCGCACCGATGATCCCAAACGTTTTCATCTTTTCCCCCGATTGGCCCGCTGCTCCCGGCTGCTTTTGTCAAACTCTACTGGCTAACCGATGCCTTGAAGACCAACTATTGAATACCAAGTAGGCCTGCGCTTGCTATTCACCTGAACGTACTGGCACCAAAAATCCTGCTTCGTGAGCCGGGCTAAGGTCGTGCCCTTTTTTATCCGGAAGTTACGTCTAAGTATCCAGACTGTAATGGAACTAGAAGAGGAGTCTCCGGTTCTGCGGCCAACCTGTTGAAGGCTGGGAGAATATCGGCTCGGTGGCGCCCGCGACAGCAACGCCGGAGTACCGGGACCTTTGGCTTTCGGTACGATGGTACTTATTCGAAATATTCTGTCGAAGATTTCGAGTCAGGATTGCCCGTGAGACTGGCCCTAGCATGAGCGACGCGACCTTCGGGACCTGGAGTGCCGCTGCGAGCCCGCTCACCATCGAATATTCGCTGGTCGTGATCGAGGAGATCCGGCACGAGGTCGCCGAGGGCTTCCAGAAGCTTTCGCGAGGCGGAATCGAGGTGGGCGGAGTCCTGTACGGTGTGCACGACGGGCAAACCATACGGATCATGGCGATTCGTCCCGTTACGTGCGAGCACGCCGCAGGGCCGACCTTTCGCCTTTCCGAGCGGGACCGCGCGGCTCTGCACGAGCAGATTCGCCAGGATCAAGCCGATTCGCGGCTGGAGGACTTGGTGTGCGTCGGCTGGTACGTCTCGCATACACGTACCGAAATCATGTTGACCGAATCCGACCAGGAAGTTTTCGCCACCTTCTTCGGTAAGCCTTGGCAGGTCACTCTGGTCGTGCGGCCGAGCCGCGGCGGCAACATGCGCGCCGGTTTCTTTGTCCGGGATCGTGACGGGACGGTAAACGCGGGTCAGAGCCTCCTGGAATTCAATTTTCCCGACCGGCTGGCAGCGGTTTTTGAAAATCGCGTCGAGAATCGCGGCGAAAATCGTGGGGATCGTCGCCGGGACATTCGGGGATCGTTTGCCGAGAAGCCGGTGCCGGAACCCCGCGGCGTCTCCCGCGCGCCTCGCGTCGCTCCCGCGGCTCCCGCTCCCGAGCCACCGCCGGAAGTCCGTTCTTATCCGCAACCGGCTCCGGTGCGATCTTCATCCGGCTTGACGTCGCTATTCGGAGAGCCGGTTCCAGCCCAAGCGTCGGCTCCAGCCTCTGAGCCGGCGGAGTTCCCTAAACCTGCTTCCGCTAAGAAGAGCTCAGGTAAGAGGTGGATCTGGCTGGTGGCGGCTTTGATCGTCATTGCGGGGCTGGCGGTTACAGGCGCGCGTTTTCTGGCATCCGGCGTGACGAATGAAACCCTTGCGCTGAGCGTGCTGGAACGGGAGGGCCAACTGAATATCGAATGGAACCGTCAAGCCGCTCCGGTATCCAGGGCTGTCAGCGGCACTCTGGAGATCGCAGACGGCCCGCAAACCAGGACCATACCACTGAAGGCGGCCGATCTGGCGCTGGGGAAGTTCTCCTATAAGCGCGACACGGGCGACATTCAGGTGCGGATGATCGTCGACCAGCCCGATGGGAAGAAAGTGCAGGAGGCGTCGCGCTTTCTCGGTCCTGCTCCGCCGAAGGGTAACGATGATGAGCTGAAGACGCTGCAGCAGCGCCGCGACGAACTGCAAGCCGAAGTGGATCGCCTCAAGCAATCCAACAATCAGCAAGCGGAGCGGATCCAGCAGCTGGAACGCACCTTGAAGATCCTGCAAACCCGGCAAGGGAACTAGCGGCCTACTTGCCACTTTCGATGCCATGCTGATCCCTATTTGTCAGATAGACGCCTTCGCGAGCGGGCCCTTTCGCGGCAATCCCGCTGCGGTCTGCCCTCTGGAGCGATGGTTGAAAGATGAGACACTCCAGGCCATCGCCGAAGAGAATAACTTGGCGGAAACGGCTTACTATGTGCACGAGAACGGCCGCGTTCGTCTGCGCTGGTTCACGCCGGTGATGGAGGTGGACCTGTGCGGCCATGCCACGCTGGCGGCTGCTTACGTGATCCAGGAACTGCGGCGGGAGACTGCGGAACCGAAGGTGACTTTCGATTCGCGCAGCGGAGAATTGACGGTCGCGCGGGAGAAGGATCTTTACGTTCTGGATTTCCCGTCACGGTATCCCCCGGAAAGCCCTGAAGACCCAGTCCTGTTCGAGGCTCTCGGTGCTCGGCCGGTCGAATTCCTGCGTACCGGGGATTGCTTCTGCGTTTTCGAGACCGAAGAGCAGATCAGAGCCCTGGCTCCGGATATGGGCAAGCTCGCGGCGGTGGATTGCCGCGGCACGATCGTCACCGCCCCGGGTGAGGACTGCGATTTTGTCTCGCGCTTCTTTGCGCCGCGCGCCGGCATTCCCGAAGATCCGGTGACGGGCAGCGCGCATACCAACCTGATCCCCTATTGGTCCCGCAGGCTGGGCAAAAAGAAGCTGTTTGCGCGGCAAATTTCACGGCGGGGCGGCGAATTGTGGTGCGAGGACCAGGGTGCCCGGGTCGGCATCGGCGGCCGGGCTGTAAAATACCTGGAGGGAGAGATCACGGTACCCTTCGAATAGTAGTAACTACTTTACGATCAGGGGCATCTGAACATTTATGAGAAAACTCGCGGTGATGGCAGTCCTGGCGTGCGCAGGTGCGGGTTCAGCCTGGGGGCAATTGTTCGAAGTCTGGTTCAACGGCGGGCAATCGCTCCTGTCGAACAAGGGCCTTGGAACCGTTAATGTCGACTTTAACGGCGTGGCTCTGCCGGGGGCATCCAAGAATGATGTGGAACTAGAGGATGGCTTCCGCTTCAGTTTTCGAATGACACTGAACAACGAAAGTCATTTCGGCCACGAAGTGCAGTACGCCTACAACCGGAGTAAACTCCGACAGCCTGGCGCTCCCGACCAAGGCATGGCAATCCACCAAGGCGGGTACAACTTCCTCTTATACGGAACCCATGAGGGAACCCGCATCCGGCCCTTCGCGACCGGAGGCGTGGGCTTTTCCAACTATGTGTTTCCGGGAGCCTCAGCCGCGTCGGGCGGAGGCTACAACAAGTTTGGCGTCAACTATGGAGGTGGCGTGAAGGTTCGGGTATCTTCGTTATTCGGAGTCAGACTCGATGTGAGACAGTACACGACTCCCAAGCCTTTGGATCTGCCCCTCAAAGCAGGCTGGATACGTCAGACAGAAGTATCCGCGGGATTCGGCGTCATATTCTAGAGGCAGGTTCGGTGATCTTGTCGCCTGGATAAAAACAAATGTTCCGAAACGTGTTTCGGCGAGTCAGTCCGGCGGCAGGGCTCCTGCTGCTGGTTCTCCTTAGCTTGCCAAAAACCGTCTTCGGACTCGACCCCAGCCGCCAACT
Organism: Terriglobia bacterium; assembly: GCA_020073445.1. Lineage (GTDB taxonomy): Bacteria > Acidobacteriota > Terriglobia > Bryobacterales > Bryobacteraceae > Palsa-187. Next base: position 81,837 of record JAIQFE010000023.1, on the reverse strand, counting down.
TACGCAGTACGTTCATCGGATCTGGCAGTCCCAGCAAGGCTTGCCGCAGGGCAGTATCCTCCAGATTTTTCAGACCAGGCAAGGTTACCTGTGGCTGGCTACGCAAACCGGACTGGTGCGTTTTGACGGCGTACGTTTCCAGGATGCGGAAGATATTATTCCAGGAGCGCCGGCGAACCTGTGGGCCCGGGCCGCGATCGAAGATCCACAGGGAAGATTGTGGGTCGGCTCCAACGAATCGGGAATCTACCGGATAGGGACCGACGGTGTGAAGCAATACACCACGGCGCAAGGGCTACCATCCAACACCATACAGTGCCTGGTTCCGGGACATGATGGCGTAGCGTGGGCGTGTACCGATAATGGCCTGGCTCGCATGGATATTTCCGGCGGAGAGCCACGGTTCCAAGCCTTTGCCAAGGCGTCGAATGAGAACGTCCGCGTGGCGTGCGAGGACCAGAGAGGCACCCTCTGGGCCGGGGGCGATCGGCCGGAGGTTCAACATAGCGGCCGCATCACTGCCCTCAAAGGGATTCCTGCTTCCGCGTCCGTGAGAGCGTTGCTGTGCGTGGCCGATACGGTCTGGGTTGGAACCAGCGACGGCCTGATTCAGATTCACGATAACCAGCAGCGCCTGTTCACTATAAAAGACGGCTTAGCCGATAATTTCGTGTTTTCGCTGGGGCAAGGCTCGGCCGGCACGATCTGGATCGGCACTCGCAACGGCTTCAGCCGCCTGCGCGAGGGCAGCTTCGATAGCTTCCGTCCTCAAGACGGGTTGTCCCAGAGCAATGCCATCGCGATATTTGAGGATCGTGAGGGGACGCTCTGGGTAGGCACCAAACGTGGCTTGAACCAGTTCGTGGAGGGCCGCGGCGTGCCTTACACGATGAGTGAAGGACTCCCCAGCAACGAGGCGGGTCCGGTGCTCGCGGACCGAGCCGGAGGCGTTTGGGCGGGTACTCTGGATCGCGGGCTGGCGCGCTTTGACGGGCAGGAATTCCGCACGTTGACCAAACGCGATGGGTTGGCGTCCAACACGATCTTATCTCTCCTGGAAGACCGCGACGGATCCCTGTGGGCGGGAACGCAAGACGGACTGAATCAGTTACGGGGCGGGCGCGTCGTCGAAACGTATAACGTCCAGCGTGGACTGCCGGGGAACTCCATCCGGGCTTTGTACCAGGATCGCGCGGGTGTCTTATGGGCAGGAACGGACCGAGGGCTGGCGTCTTTCCGCGGCGGGCGTTTCGAGCCAGCGTCAGCTTCAACCAACGCGGCTCAGGCCGCCGTGATCGCTTTGTCGGAAGATCGCGAAGGCCACATCGTGATGGCGACCGAGCGCGGAGTTTACCAGGGTCTGCCGGGCGGATTCCGCGAACTCACGTTTAACGGCGCCGCAATTCGGCCGGTGAATACGCTCTATCGCGATGCCGACGGTCTGTTGTGGATGGGGCTGAATGGCGGCGGGCTGCGTCTACTGGAGGGTTCGGCGATTACTGGTTTCCTGACCCGCGATGGACTCTTCGACGGCGAAATCTACGGCATTGTGCGCGACGATCAGGATCGCCTGTGGATGGCGTGCAGCCGTGGAGTGTTTTCCGTGCCGCGCAGCGAACTGCGCCAGTTTGCGGCCGGAACGATCAAGAAAGTCAGCAGCGCGCCCTACAGTCCCATGGACGCGCAGCGCGTGATCGAAGGACAATCCGGCGTAGAGCCGGTGCTTTCGAGGACCCCGGACGGACGCCTGTGGTTCGCGACCATTCGCGGGTTGCTGGTACTCGATCCCAGCCACTGGCGGCGTGAGGCGACGCCGCCGCTATTGGTGATTGAGGACCCCATCGTCAACGGCCACAGCGAACGGCCGGACCGGATCAGACAACTGCCGCCCGGGCAGAAGAACATGGAGTTCAATTACACCGGGCTGGCGTACTATCTGCCGACTCGTTTACGCTTTCGCTACATGCTGGAGGGATACGACCGGGACTGGATCGACGCGGGCAATCGCCGCGAGGCTTTTTATACCAACTTGCCGCCCGGTAATTTCCGGTTCCGAGTGACGGCCTGCAACGCTGACAATATTTGTAATGAGCAAGGCGCCGCCGTGGCGTTTTCCCTGGCACCGCATTTCTACCAGCGCGATTGGTTTTGGCCGCTGGCGGTGATTGCGATCGCGGCGCTGGGGTGGCTCGTGTACCAGTTGCGCATCCGCCGCCTGCGCGAACGGTACGACCTCATCCTGGCCGAACGCAGCCGTATCGCCCGCGAGCTGCACGATACGCTCATACAAGGCTTTTCCGGGATCACCATGGCCATGCAGGCACTGGCGGGCCGCCTGCGATCTCCGCAGGAGCGGGAAACGCTTGACGATATCATTCGCGATGCCGCGACCTGCCTGCGGGAGACGCGCCAGTCCGTGGCAGGCCTGCGCGCCGGGCCCGACGCGGAATCAGGTCTAGCTACGGCCATAGGTTCCGCGGCTCGGGAGATCACCGACACGAAAGGCGTCCGGCTCAAACTCAAGCTGGATCGAGTGACGCGGAAACTGCCCGCCGACGTGGAATATAATCTCCTGCGCATCGCCAGCGAAGCGATCTCCAACTCGGTGAAGCATTCGGGAGCGCGAAACATCGAGGTGTCGCTCGAGTTCACGCCGGAAGCGCTGCGGCTCAGCGTGCATGACGACGGATCCGGGCTGGGGAAAGACGGCGCGTCGCTGCGTCCCGGCCATTACGGAATCATCGGCATGAAGGAACGCGCTACCCAGATCGGCGCGGAACTGAAATTACTCAGCGAGCCCGGGCACGGCACAACCGTTTCCGTATACTTGCCGGCGGGCCGGGCGGCGACACCGGAAAAAGTCGAAAGGGTGGAAACACTGCAATGAATCCGACCATGAATCCGACATCAACTGCGACTGTGACCACTCCGATTCGCGTCCTGTGCGCCGACGATCATCCGCTGGTGCGAAAAGGGATTGCCTCCATCCTGGCCAATGAGACCGATGTGGTCCTGGTCGGCGAGGCCGGCAGCGGCCAGGAAGCCGTGGAGCTGTTCCGAAAGCTGCGACCGGACGTCGTCCTGATGGACCTGCGCATGCCCGAGATGAGCGGGATCGAGGCCACGCGCATCATTCGCGCCGAGGCGCCCGAGACCAAGATCATCGCGCTCACCAGCTACGACGGCGATCAGGATATTTATCGCGCTATCGAAGCCGGGGTGCGCGGCTACATCCTGAAAGAGATGGTTCACACGGAAGTGCTGCGCGCGATCCGCACGGTGCACGCAGGCAAGCGCCTGATGCCGGCGGAGGTCGCCGAGCGCCTGAGCGAATATTTCCCGCAGATGGCGCTGACGCCGCGCGAAGTGGAAGTCTTACGTTTTGTGGCAAAAGGCATGGCGAACAAGGAGATCGCTCACCAGCTCGGCACCGCCAGCGGGACCATCAAGATGCACATCCAGAACATCCTGGCGAAGCTGGACGCATCCGATCGCACGCACGCTGTGACCATCGCCCTGGAACGGGGCATCCTGCACCTTGATTTCTGACGGGACTTTTGATGCCGCCGCACGGTGTCGAACTTGTCACACCCAGGTTATGGCTGCGCCGCTGGCGGCCTGAAGACCTGGAACCTTTCGCCGCACTGACCGGCGACCCTCAAGTATCGGAACACTTTCCATCCACGCTTTCGCGTGAGGAAAGTGAGGCGATGTTTGGGCGGATCGAAGAACACTTCCAAAGACACGACTATGGCGTGTGGGCCGTCGAATTGCCGGGGCAAATCCCTTTTATCGGATTTATCGGTCTCGCCGTGGTGCCCTTCGAAGCGTCCTTTACTCCGTGCGTAGAGATTGCATGGAGGTTGACACCACCCTGGTGGGGAAAGGGTTTGGCCACGGAAGGAGCTCGTGCTGCTCTGGCGTATGGGTTTGAGCGTCTTGACCTGAAAGAAATCGTGGCCTTCACGGTGCCTGGCAATACTCGTTCGCGCCGAGTGATGGAGAAGCTGGGGATGCGATATTCGGAAGATTTCGCGCATCCCCGGATTGACCCTCAGCACCCGCTGTGCCGTCACGTCCTGTATCGCCTGTCGCGAGCGGAATGGGCTAGCGATCCTTCTTGACGGGCGTCGACGGAATCCACTGGTAGCCGAATGGATCCTGGAGACCCGCGGTGCGATCGCCCCAAGCCTGATCGGTGGGCGGCCAGAGCGACATCGCGCCGGCAGCTAGCGCGCTCTGGTAAGCCGCGTCGCAATCTTCCACGCGCAGGTAGAAGCTGCTGGGTTGGAAGTCTGGCGATTCGCCCATCTCCATGACCGTATTCCCGATGCGTACGGCTGCGTGCATCACGCGGCCGCCTTGTTCGTACACTGCGAGTTCCTGCGCGTTAAAGGCCTTCTTCATGAAATCGATGAATGGACGCGCTTTCGGCGGATGGGCATACGGCGTGACTGTTCCCAGACCTTCCGTATGCGGGGGACCTTCGAGAAGCGTCGCGATGTACCAGTAGTTCCCGGAGGCGTCCTTGACGAACCCTGAGCGCTCGCCATAGGGCCTGTCCGCAGGCTCGCCCAAGGAGGTGCCTCCAGCCTTGATGGCGCGATCGTACGCAGCGTCGCAGTCCGGCACGAAGACGTGAAACGCGCCAAAGCGCTCTTGCTCGCGCAAGAATTGCCCTCCCATGATCAGAAGATCCGAATCCCCTATTTTCAAGGAGGCGACGAACCCATCGGTGCCGTGAGGATGGCGGTTCGTCTCTTCAGCATCGAAGGTCTGCTTCAGGAATTCGATCAGCTCGGATGCGTTCGGTACGACGATAAAGGGCGTGACGGTACGGAAACCTTCACGAGCGGGTGCGACGGTCGAGGTAGTCATAGTTGCTCTCCTTTGCAAGTCGGATCTCAAGCGTTTCTGGAAGTTTTCGTCGGGCAGATCGCGCAGGCTGGCGGCGATCTGGGTTAGCGCCGCGAGCTCTGGATCGCTGGCTGGCGGCGCGCCGGCAAGAACGGCGTCGACGATCTGATCGAATTGGTCCACGTTGGCGTTGTCAGGCATGAGCGCGTCGTCAGGCATGAGCGCCCTCCATTTGAGCCCGGAGATTTTCGATCGCCCGAAGCTGCAATTGTTTCACCGCGCCTTCGCTGCGGCCGAGCTCGCCGGCGATCTCGCGGATGCTTTTCTGTTCTACGAAGCGCATATGAATGACGCGAAACTGCGCTTCCGGGAGCCGGTCCACCAGTTGGAACAGCATGGCGCTACGTTCGATTTCCTCGGGCGCGGGACGGTCGGCATTTGGAGCTGGATTCGCGGATTCGCGCCCGCTGCGCTGCCAATGGTCGGCGATGGCCCTGGAGGCGATCCGCAAGAGCCAAGCGATGAACGGAACACCGCGCCATTCGAACTTGCCGATCCCGGCCAGGGCTTCGCGGAAGACCTCGGCCGTCAGATCCTCGGCCTGATGCCGGTCACCCACGCGCCGAACGACGTAGGCGTAGACGCGATGAAAATTGCGCTCGTAGAGCTCGTCGAAGCACGCAGGATCGCGCTGTGCGGCTTCCACTCGCTCGCGATCGTCGTCCAGGCTCATGTCTCGCTAGGGTAATCCGCCGGGAAGGACAAAAAGTTACGCCCGCCGTTTGGGTGTTTTACTCTGCTTATTTTGCTTATTCATGCAGGCCATCCGGAGGGCTCCTTCCAGGATGTCCGGCTTCACTTTGGCCAGGCGAACCAGAGTCGCCCCCTTCTCGCCCCACTTATTGGGAATCGGCAGGAAGATTTCGGGTGCATCCTGAATCATCCCGACCTGCTGCTCCGGAGTCAGGAGGAGCACGCCGCATCCGTCCTTTTCGTAGGCCAGCGTAGCGAAGATTTTGCCGCCCACCCGGAAGTCGGCGACGTTGAAATGCGAACCTTCCGCCGTATCCGGCAGGCTAAGCGCGAGACGTCGGAATTGAGCAGCGGTCACGCTTGCCAGCATACTCGATACCTAACTATGCCGTTTGGCGAACATTTTCGTGGACTCATTGGGAGTCGAACGCGACTACGCAAAAGGGCATAGTGGATCTAGCGGGGATGTTGAAGATCGAATCCAAGCCGGAAGCAACGGGCACGGTCAAGCTGGCGCTCGCCGGCAAGATGCACGCGAACTCCCTGGGTGAAATTCGCCGGGCGATCGACCGCGCCCGCAGGCAGCGATTCCGCCGGGTCACGCTCGATCTGGGCGAGATTACACTGGCTGACCGCGCAAGCATCGATTTTCTCGCGCAGCAGAGCAAGGAAGAAGTCGAACTGGTCAATTGCCCTCCGTACCTGGCGTCCTGGATCGAACGGGAGCGCTGAGACCGAAAGGGACAGAGTAGCCTGTCCCGATGCCGCCTGGAAGCAGCCATTAGGCCGGTGGTTCGGCGACCACGAGAACTGCCGCGGACACCGCATGGCGAACGCCGTCGATGGTGGTGCCGAAGATCAAGTCTTTGAGCCCTGTGTGCCCGTGCGCCCCCATGACCACCAGATCGGGCTGAAGTTCACGAGCGGTGCGTATGATCTCGCTTCGCGGGCTGCGTCCGTGGGCGATCCTGAGGTCGGCTTCGAGGCCTGTTGCCTTCAGCGCGTTCACGATGTCTTCCAAATACTGCTGACCTGAGAAGACTTCCGCCGTGGATGCCAGGGGTCCAAATAATTGGCTGGTGGCGCCCTCTTCGACGTGCAGCAGATGGATCGTTGCGCCATGGAGACGCGCCATGGCGGCAGCGTGGGCAACCGCGGCGCGATCGCGATCGGAATGATCGAGCGGCACGAGGATGGAACGGTACTTGAGGCCCGGAAGATCGGTGGCGATCGCCGCGCCTGGGTGACGAGCCGGAACGGCCTGAGGACGCGGGTGGGCGAACGTGACCCAGCCGAGCAGAACCACGATGCCTAGAACGACCGGAATGACGAACCAGGCTCGCCATGGAGCTTCGGAAACCCATGGACCGATCGCGGTGGCGGCCAAGCGAAAGTTCAGCACGATGATGAGCACCGCTGTGCTCCACGCAAGAACGTTTACCCAGGCGCGGTTGGCGAACTCGCCCATCCGGCTCCGGTCGCTGGTGAACCGAATCAACGGGATTATGGCAAAGGGTAGCTGCATGCTCAGGATCACCTGGCTCAGGATCAGCAGGCGGTACGTGCCCTGGTCGCCACTGGTGGAAACGGTGATCACGGCGGGGATGATCGCAATCGAGCGTGTGATCATGCGGCGCAGCCAGGGCCGCACCCGCAAGTTCAGGAATCCTTCCATGACGATCTGCCCTGCGTAGGTTCCGGTGAGCGTCGACGACTGGCCACTGGCGAGCAGCGCCACCGCAAACAATCCGCTGGCGAGAGCCGTTCCCAGCAGTGGGGCGAGTAATTCGTGCGCTTGCTGAATTTCCGTAACGACCTTGCCGCTCTTGAAGAATACGGCGGCGGCGAGCACCAGAATCGCCGCGTTCACGATCAAGGCGCCGTTGAGGGCAACGAAGGAATCGATGAAGTTGTAACGGCACGCGATCGCCTTCTCGGCGGATGTCTTGCCGATGCGGCGCGTCTGCACCAGGGCGGAATGCAGATAGAGATTGTGCGGCATTACCGTCGCGCCCAGCATGCCGATGGCGACATAAAGACTGGAGTCGTTCAGGCGTGGGACGAGCCCGAAAACGACGTCGCCGAATAGAGGCTTGGCGAACCACAGTTCGACCAGGAAGCATCCTGTGACAATCAGCACCAGCGCCAGGATGATCGCTTCAACCAAGCGGATGCCATAGCGCGTCAGCCACAGAACCAGGAACGTATCCAGGGCAGTGAGCAAAACGCCGGTGGTCAGCGGGATGTGGAACAGAAGGTTGAGGCCGATGGCCGCCCCCAGCACTTCGGCGAGATCGCACGCGGCGATGGCGATTTCACACAGGAACCACAACGAGTTCGAGACGGTGCGCGGATACGCTTCGCGGCAAGCCTGCGCCAGATCGCGTCCGGAGACGATACCGAGGCGGGCGGAAAGTGTCTGAAGCAGGATGGCCATGGCGTTCGACAACGCCAGGACCCAAAGAAGCTGGTAGCCGAAGCGCGCCCCGCCTTCGAGGTCGGTCGCCCAGTTGCCGGGATCCATGTAGCCGACGCTGACCAGGTAGGCCGGTCCGGCGAAGGCGAACATCCGGCGGAAGGCGGTCGGCCAAGCGGTATGCACGCTGCCGTGCACTTCGGGCAGGGAAGCGGGGCCCGCTAGCCGTGGTTTCATCCCCATAGTTAACTATAGTTCATTCTATAGTTCGGCGGGAGGGTGGCAGGCGACGAGATCGCCTGCCCCACTTTTTTAACGGTCTTTCAGGATTTCCCGAGCTGCATTGTGCCCGGGGGCGCCCATCACTCCGCCGCCGGGATGCGCGCCCGACCCGCACAAGTACAGCCCTTTCACAGGAGTGCGATAGCGAGCCCAGCCTGCCAGGGGCCTCAGTGCGAACATCTGGTCCAGGCTCATCTCGCCATGGAAAATGTTGCCGCCGGTGATGCCGAAGCGCTGCTCCAGATCGTAGGGCGAGAGCGTCTGGCGCTCGACCACGATGGACCGGATGTTGGGGCAGTATTCCTCGATCACGTCCAGAATCCGCTCGGTGTAAGGCTCGCGTTCTTGCTCCCAGGTGGTCCCGCGCAGTGTGTACGGGGCGTACTGCAGAAAGATTCCCATGATGTGATGGCCGGGCGGAGCAAGCGACGGATCATACATGGTCGGCATGGTCATCTCGATCAGGGGCGAACGGGAAGGACGTCCATACTTGGCGTCATCCCAGGCGCGTTCGATGTACTCGACCGAGGGACAGATGTGCATGGTCGCGCGATGCTGGGGTCCAGGATTTCCTTCTAAAGCGGTGAACTGCGGGACACCGCTCAAGGCCAAGTTCATTTTGAGCGATGTTCCTTCGGAGCGGAACTTGCGGATGCCGTCGACGAACTCAGCGGGCAAGTCGCGCGCGTCCATCAGTTGCAGGAACGTCCGGTGCGGGTCCAGATTGCTGGCGACGATCGAGGCGCGAATTTCCTCGCCGCCTTGCAGCACGACGCTCTGGATGCGGCCATCACGTACCAAAATCTTCTCGACCGGAGCGTTGGTGCGAATGACCACGCCTCGGCTGCGGGCGGAATCGGCGATGGCGTTCGAAACCGTGCCCATTCCGCCGCGAACGAATCCCCACAATCCGCGATGGCCATTGACGCCGCCCATGCAATGGTGGAGCAGAATATACGCTGTGCCGGGCGAGCGCGGTCCGCCGTTGGCTCCGATCACGCCGTCGGTGGCGAGAGTCACCTTGAGCTGTTCGGACTCGAACCATTCATCCAGAAACTCGGAAGCGCTTTGCGTGAAGATCTTCACCAATCCGATCATCTCGGTCTTCGAGAGTCCCCTTAATCTTCCGAGTAGTTTTATGTATTCAATGAAGTCGCCGGCGCCGGAGGGCGGGAAGTTGGGAGGAGTCGTGAGTAACAGCGACTCGGCAACCACGGCGAGACGCTCCAGGTGATCTTCATATTTCGGATACGCCTCAGCGTCGCGCTTCGAAAACTTCGCGATTTCGGCGAGTGTCTTGGCGCGGTCCTGCCACATGAACAGATGCGTGCCATCGGGGAAGGGCGAGAAGAATGCGGGATCCTTGGCGTCGACGCGATATCCGAAGCGCTCCAGCTCCAGGTCGCGGACCACCTTTTCCTGCATCAGGCTGGCGAGATACGAGGCTGTTGAGACGCGATATCCGGGCCAGATTTCCTCGGTGACCGCGCAGCCGCCAACCAATTCCCGCGATTCCAGAACCAGCACGCTCCGGCCGGCTCGGGCCAGATAGGCGGCCGTGACCAACCCGTTGTGGCCGCCGCCTACGATGATCACGTCGAATGCTTTGTTCACAAGTTTCCATGATAGCGGGGCAGGGCACTTGCCTCGGGCGATTCCGATGGTCCACTCCGGTGAATCGCTGATTCCGCATCCGGGCGATTCTCCTTAGACTGAGACCGTGGACGCACTCGCTTCCCGTTACGACGCTGGCGGTCACGCGCAGCAGCAGGCGCAACCAGTGACCTGGCTCTCGGGTGAGATCGTCACTCTGTTCAACAAGGTCGGCCCCATACTATGGATCGCCGCGGTGATTGGGGCGCTCTCGGGAATCTTCCTCAAGACCCGCCACTTGTTCGTCGCGCCGGATTATCGGCTCCTCATGGCCTTCATCTTTCTGGCCACGGTTTTCATGTTTTGGTTAAGTGCGAAGATTCAGCGCGTCGGTTATGCCGGGCGCGATCTGGTCATCTCGAACTATCTGCGGCAGGAGCGCATTCCCTTCGACCAGGTGGAGGCGGCCGAGCCGGTCTGGTGGAATTACCGACGTTTGGTCCGCGTCCGGTTCCGCACCCACACATCCTTTGGATACGTGGTGTACTACATTCCCAAATGGGCGGCATTCAAGTGTCTTTGGGTTGCGCCCGAAAAGGAACTGCAGGAGTTGTTGGACAGCAATTCGCGATTCTGACTCAGTACGCCATGTCGTTGGCGAGGAACAGCGGCCCGGCCGGCTTTCCTTCAGCCGCGGCTTTCAGGCGATACATGAGCGCGCCCCAGGTGGTGTTGCACGAGGTGAAATAGTCGGTCTCGGATCGCCAGCCGGCGTGCGTGAAGCGCAGTAAGCTTTCCGCGCCGCGAGCTTCTACGCGAAAGATGATATGCGTGCCGCCCCACTCATCGACTGACTGGCACAGCCAATCGGCATGGGCGGGTGGCTTGTCGATCTCCCGTTTCAACTTATAGACCGTGGCGCGATTGAAGAAACCTAGTTCGACCAAGCCGCCGGATTCGGTGATGTCCGTCGCCCACCACTGACTGAAGCCATGGGCGGTCGCCACAATGGGATAGATGGTTTCCGGTTTCGCGGCAATCTGAATCGCGTGCTGGATGTCTGGCATGTTACTCTCCCGGCGTATTCTGGTTCGTCGCGACCAGGTGATAATCGGTGAAGACAACGTCGCCACCGGCCAACTCAGGCCTATATGCCGCTTCGAAGCGCTTCACGGCGTCCGATTTGCTGTGCGCGGTGTGGGCGGCCTCATCTTCGAAGATGAAGAAATGCACGAAGTGTGTCGGGTCGTCTTTCTGCTGCCAGGCCTCGTACATGCGGGTGCCGGGCTCGTTAGCCTTGACATAGGGAACGAATTCCTGGATGGCCTGCTTCACTTTCTCGACTCCTGACGTGCGGACGCGGTACTCGGCGATCGTGTAGATAGGCATTCTTTGAGGATTCTCTCATCGGCCTGCGGCTCGATCAATGGCGATGATCCACATTGGTTTGACGAACGCATTGTAGAGTTTCACAATGGGTGTCGATGGCCACTGCCCACGCACAAGTCCAGGAATGGAGCAGGCGTTTCCGCAAGGCTCCCCTGGCGAGCCGGGTAGTCGCAGGCTTGCAAAATCGGAGCGCAGACATCTGGCGGCGAACGTTTGAGTTGCTGCAGCGCGAGAGTCCCGAGTATCGCAACTCGGTCGACGAGGCATTCACAAAAGAATCAAAGAGCCACTGCAGGGAGCTTCTGAACGCGATCATCGCGGTGGCGGCCGGGCGCGCGGCAAAAACTGGCTCCGATCCGTTCGGCTTTGTGCGCACCCACGCGGAATGGCGAGCCCGGCACCAAGTACCGCTGGTTGCTTCGCTGCACGCCTATCGCCTGGCCCACAAGACGTACTGGGGGATCACGCAGGAATTGCTGTTGCGGCACTCCGAGCGCGAAGAAGCACTGTTTGCGCTGACCATGTTGTCGGAATTCTGGATCGAGTTCTTCGATTTTGTAGGAGCGGTCCTGGCGGAAGCGCACGCCGTCGAAGAGGGGTTGAGCGTCGCCCAGAACAGCCACAGTTACGCCAGCCTCATCGACGATCTTCTGCGAGGTGTTGCACCTCGGGGCGGGGAAGCCCAACGTCTGCACACTCTCTGCGGCATCCGGCCGGGCGCGCCGATGGCTGTCGCGGTTGCCCGCCCGTTTCCTTCAGGGAACGGCAAGCAAATCGATCTGGACGTAACCCGGCGCTCTCTGGTCCGCCTCATCCAGCAGGTGCTGCCGTCCGCGGTATTCGGCAGACTGGTCGACATTCGCAATGACGACGTTCTGGTGATCGTATCGAGCGATTCCGATCCGGCGCGCGGTCTTCTGAAGGTCTTACGGCGCCACGGGTTCGGGAGGCGTGCAACGAACGGCCTGGCTGCGGGAGTTGGCGTAAGTCTCGACACGATGGAAGTATCCGGTCTGCCCGCGGCGCTCGAAGAAGCGCGCTTGGCCCTGGAATTCGCCGGTCCGGCCCGGCCCCTCATGCATTTCTCCGATATCGACCTGCCCGAGTTCCTGATCCGGCGTGCCGATAAAACCGCGCTTCGCTTCATCCCCGAATGGGTGCAACATCTGGCTCCCGGCGATGGACGCCAGCCGGGCGAACTATCGCGCACCATCCGGGCGTTTGCGGAGTCGAGCCTGAACGTGAAGCAGACCGCGCGCCGTCTCGGTGTCCACACGAACACCGTTTACTTCCGGCTTAATCGGATTCACAAGCTCACCGGTGTCGATGCCCGGACGTTTTCCGGTGCGACGCTTTTGTTGACCGCGCTGCGATTGAAGGAATCGGCGGGATAGCGGCCTAGAGGGCCGAATTGTCGAGTGCCGAGTGATCCAGGATTTCGTCGTCCGGGCTGACTTGCAGCCGCATTCCACGAACAACAGGCGAGTCCATCCACGCCATATTGGCGTCGGCCAGAAAGCATTCGATTCCCGCCGAGTCCAAGCAGCCTTTTGCCATCAGTGCCTCGGCGAGATTGCCGAACTGGCGAATGGTGACGAGTTCGGAAGCTTCGCGGGCGTCCACGGAACGATTATACGCCTCGGCGGCGGGTCCACGATATAATCAATCCAAATGGACCTGTACGACGAAATCGTGCGCCTGCGGAGCCTCGGGCAGAAGTGCGCCGTGGCGACCATCGTCCAGGTGAACGGCTCCATTCCGAGCTTTGAGAGCGCCAAGATTCTGGTGCGGGAAGACGGCTCGTTCATGGGCACCGTGGGCGGCGGCTGTGTCGAAGCCGAGGTCTGGAACGCCGCGCGCGAGGTCATCGAGACCGAAAAACCGCGTCATCTATCCTTCAGCCTGGGCCAGGATGCGGCCTATGACGAAGGCCTGATCTGCGGAGGCCAATTGAATATTTTTGTCGAACCCGTGATTCCGCAACCGCGCGCCTTCATTTTCGGCGGCGGGCATGTCTCCAAGGGGATTTCGAAGATCGCGACGCTGGCCGGCTTCTCCACATCGATCATCGATAATCGCGAGGCGTTCGCCAACCAGGAACGTTTTCCGGAAGCCGAAGCGACCTACGCCGAAGAATACGAAGACGTGTTCCCGAAATTGCCGGTGAACTCGTCGAGCTATATCATCATCGTCACGCGCGGCCATCGCGACGATATGCGCGTGCTGCGCTGGGCGGTGAACACGCCGGCCAAGTACATCGCCATGATCGGCAGCAAGCGCAAGACCATCTCGGTAGTTCACGAACTGGAAAAGGAAGGCATCTCGCGCGAGGCATTCGACAAGGTATTCGCGCCCATGGGTCTGGAAATCGGCGCCGAGATGCCCGAAGAGATCGCGATTTCCGTGGTCGCGGAGATGATCGCCGTGCGGCGAGCTCCGGATACCGACTGGCGGCAGCTCTCGAAATCGATTTTCGCGCACGACCGGCTGAAGGCACTGTTGAAGTGATCGCCGGGATCATCCTGGCAGCTGGCGCGTCCAGCCGTATGGGTACGCCCAAGGCGCTCCTGGATTATCGCGGCGAAACCTTCGTGGGCCGGTTAGTACGCGTGCTGGGAACGTCGTGCAACCCTGTCATCGTCGTGCTCGGGTATCACGCGGAAGCACTGCGGCGGCGGGTTCCCGCGACCGCGACTATCGCGATCAATCCGGATCCGAGCCGCGGCCAGCTCAGCTCACTTCAAACGGGCTTGGCCGCGCTGCCTGCCGACGCCGAGGGATTCGCGTTCATCCCGGTCGATAGCCCGGCCGTTGCGGAAGGCACTGTGGCGACGCTCGCACGAGCGTTTGAGCAGCGCAAGCCTGAGACGCTGTTCGTGATTCCCCGCCAGTCCGGCAAGCGCGGGCATCCAGTATTCGCGGCGCGATCGATCGCGGCTGAATTTCTGGCGCTGCCGCCCACAGCTGAAGCGCGCGAGGTGGTTCATGCGCACGTCGATCGCACCGAGTACGTGGATGTCGACGACTCCGGCATCTTCACCGATGTCGACGATCCAGAGGCATATCGTCAGTTGAAGGAGCGGCTGAAGGAAAGCCCGGTATGAAACTGAAGCCGGTTCTCTGGCTGATCGTAGCCTTGGCAGTGCTGGCTGCCGTTGTCCCATACCTTCCTACAGACGTCCTGCGCCCCGGCATCGAGCGGGCGCTGGAGCGCGGACTCGGGCGGAAGGTCGAGGTCGGCGGAATCCGGCTGACGCTCTTCCCGGGTCCCGTGCCTCGGCCTGGATTCACGCTCGAGCGCGTCACGATTCACGAAGATCCGCGTGCGGGCATCGAGCCACTGGCTTACGTCGAATCGCTGGGCGCGAGCGTACGCTTCCTGAGCCTGTTCCAGCGCAAGCTGGAATTCGCCAGCCTGAATCTTAACGACGCCACCATCAACATGGTGAAGACCGACGCCGGCCCTTGGAACTTCCAGTTCCTGTTAGAGAACGGCCCAGCCAACTCCAAGCGGATTCCAGCCATTCGCATGCGCGCCGGCCGAGTCAATTTCAAGTTCGGCGACACCAAATCGGTTTTCTACTTCAACGACGCCGACCTGGATGTGACTCCGTCCAGCGACGGTTCGATGGAATTGCGGTTCGGCGGCGCTCCCTCGCGTACCGATCGTTCCACGCAGGAGTTTGGACGATTTTTCGTGCGCGGCACGGCGGCTCCCGAAAGTCGGCGGCTGGATCTGAAGGTGGAGCTGGAACGCAGTCCGCTGGCGGAAACGCTGCGCTGGATGGATCCGCGCGGTTTCGACGTCCATGGAACGGTGGCGCTGGATGCCCAGCTCTCCGGTCCTCCGTCGCATCTGGATGTGGCCGGGAAAATTCAGCTGGCGGATGTCCATCGTTGGGATTTGGTACCGAACGAAGTCGGCGGACTGAAACTGGGATTCGGGGGCGCGCTCGATCTTGGGGGTGAGCGCCTGGATTTGCAGACCACGGCCGACCGGAGCGTTTCTCCCATGGTGATCCGGTTTCGTTCCTGGGATTTCCTGAAGAGCCCGCACTGGGATGCAGGCGTGGACCTGCAGCAGGTGCCTTTGGCGACCATGCTCGCCGTCTGCCGCCACATGGGGGCGACGCTGCCGGAGAATCTGGCGGCACAAGGTTCGGTCTCGGGATCGGTGACCTACAACGAGCCCCAGGGAATGCAAGGTCGGGTGGTGGTGCGCGACGCGTCGCTGAGCGTGCCGGCAGCGGAGACTGATGCCGCGCCGGTGGAGGCAGCCGTCGCCACACTGGACATCGCCGGCCGCTCTATCAGCCTGGAGAGCGCTTCGGTCCACATCGGCGAGAAGCAGAGCGCGGAGATCGAGGGCAGCTACGATCTGGATCAGCCGCGGTCGCTGGATCTGAAGATCACCACGCGCGGATTGAGCGTCGCGGCGATGCGTTCGTTCGGGCTGGAGGCGATCCCGCTCCTGGATCAGACCCCGCAAGGAACCTGGCGCGGGTGGGCTCGTTATCAGGGCGGAGATTGGTCCGGCGAGTCCGAGCTGCAGAACGCCCGGATCGCGCTGGATGGGTTGGCCGAGCCCTTGGTGATCAAATCGGCGTCGGTGAGCCTGAACGGAAAGCGGGTGGCAGTGAGCCGTTTGCAGGCGAAAGCGGGCTCCATTGCGTTTACCGGCAGCTATCGCTGGGAACCCGGTTCGGAACGGTCCGACAAGTTTGATTTGAAGATCGACGAGGCCGACATAGCGGAACTGTCCCGCCTTTTCGCGCCTGCGCTGCTTCGCGACCGCGGCTTCCTGGCGCGAACGCTCCGGCTGGGAGGGAACGCTCCGGTGCCGGCGTGGCTCAAGGCGATTCAAACTGAAGGCGCGGTTTCGATCGGTTCGCTGACGGCCGGCGATCTGAGACTGCACGCAATCACAGCGCAAGTGAAGTGGAATGGTCCAATGGCGCAGTTCACTGACCTAACCGGATTGAGCGATCCGGCGGAGTTCGCCGGCGATCTCAGCGTGGACCTGGGGACGGGAACGCCACACTACCACTTCGATGGGAAAGTAACGGACATCGCCTATAAGGGCGGGGAGCTGGATCTGGAAGGAACCCTCGATGCCGAAGGGGAGGGTTCAGACCTGTTCGAGAATGCGCGGGCTGAGGGTACACTGCGAGGCCGCGCGATCCTGTTCGCGCCGGACACCGAGTTTCGCACCGTTGCGGCCCGCTTCGAGATGCAGGGCGGAGGTGCGGCGTCACGTTGGAAGTTATCGAACGTCGAGGTGAACCAGAGCGGCGAATCGCTGGCCGGTACCGGAGCCTCGCAAGCCGACGGAAGATTGGTCCTGGAATTAGTCAGCCGCGGGCGGCCCCTGCGCTACACCGGCACGCTGTTTACGATGGCGGGTCCGCCGTAGTTCAGCAGTTCCGCTCCATCACTGTCGCGGCTCCGTAACTAGTTTCCGAGCCGCGAGAGTTATCGAGCGGTCATTCGGGTCAGCGCTGCATGGAGCTTATCCAGCGGCGGCTCGATGTAGCCGATCCCGCGTCCGACGCAGGCGATGCTGATCCACAGCAGAAGCGAGAGGGCCGCCGCCAGCTTAGCCTTGCCCGGCATCCGACGAGCCTGGTCGAGCGCCGCCGCATTGTTGTAGACACTTCCGCGAAACACCAGCGCGTGGACCGCCACCAGCACCAGCAACGTCAGCTTGATCCTGAAAAACGTGTTGTAGTAATACTCTTCTGCCTTGGAACTGGCCAGCAGGAATCCGCACATGGCCACGATCAGGAATCCGATCCGCTTGGGCCAGCGCAGTTGATTGACCACGTCCGACACCGGCTGATTGCGCATGATCACGCCCAGCAGGCGCAGATCGGTTACCAGTACCGCGCCGGCGAAAAGAGCGATCCCAGTCAGATGGCTAGCCAGGATCGACGGATAAATGTAAGCCGACATCCGAAGGTAGGATGCCCAACCCGTACTCTGAATCCACTGCGCGAGTTCCAGTGCAGACATAAGGCTAAGACTCCGGCGTCACGACGAACGCGATGAAAATCCCGGCGAAGATGATGCTGGTCCACAGCAGTAGCGAGATGCAGGCCACGGGCTTGTTCAGGTCCGGCGACAGCTCGCCGCGCAGCAGCTTGCGCCGGATCGTATAGTGAAATACCAGCGCCAGAACCAGCAGGACCATTTTGATCTGGAACGAAAGATTCAAGTAATACATGTCCGGGTCGGAGGAGAACAGCATCGGACCAGACAGCAGGACGGTAATGAGGCCGATCAGAGTCCAGGGAGCCAGTGCCTTGGAAAGCTCGGCTGCATTCTGGCGCAATCCGAATCCCAACAGCCGGAAATCGACCAGCGCGATGGTGCCCAGGGTTAGCGCGAATCCCAGGATGTGAAAACACTCCAGAATGGGAAAAGCCAACGCACTTTCGTTCAGCGGGTTTTCGAAGGCGATCAACATAGTCCACCCATACGGGCCAAGAGAAAAGCTAGCACAGAACGGTCATACCTCGATGGACCCGTTGACCTGAGCGCGGAGCTGGCCGTAGTTCACCACCTGAAAGAACGGATGCAGCGGCGCCGCCGCGATGAACCGGGTGCGCCCCTGGGGATCCTCCCAGACGACGGCGAGTTCTCCGGCAAATCCCGCGCGCGCGGCCGCGGCTTGGAGGGCCGTGTATGCGTTCCTATGGTCCGCCTCGGGAAAAGCGACCAGCAGCCTGGCTCCTCGGATCTTCAGATGGGCGACGGGAATCGTACTATTTAGTTTAGGCAATGATCAGGACAGTGCGAAAGTTGCGGAAGCTATTCGATGCGGAGTTCTACCTCGGCGCCAACCCGGATGTGGCTGCGGCGCGAATGGATCCCCTCAAGCACTACGTAAAGTACGGCGCCGCGGAGGGGCGGCAGCCGCATCCCTTGTTCGACCCGGCACACTATCTGGCGAGCTGTCCGGCGGCCCGCGACGCGGAAAATCCACTGCTGCACTTTCTGGAGCAACGTGGCCCATGGGCGAATCCGCATCCGCTCTTTGACTGCGACGCCTATCTGCGGACGCATCCGAGCGCAGGCAATCCTCTGGAAAATTACCTGGCCGAAACGAAGCACGCCGGTTTGGAAGGAAGCCAGTTCGGACAATGCTGAACGAAGCTGCGCTGAACGAAGCGGCGGATGTCCGCTTCGTCCTGCTGCACTACCATTTCTTCAAGAACGCCGGGACCACCATCGAGGAGATCCTGGCGCACAGCTTCTTCGAGAACTACGCCCGCCTCGATACCGAGGATTTCGACGGCGCGGTGAGCCCGGAGGACCTAGTCTCGTTTCTGAACCGCAACCCGCGCATGAAAGCCGTGTCGAGCCATCAGTTCCGGTATCCGGTTCCGGAAGTGCCCGGGTACATCTTCTTCGATCTGTGTTTCCTGCGCGATCCGATTGACCGCATCCGGTCGATGTACGACTACTTCCGCGAAAAGCCCGTCCCAGGCGAGCCCGCGAGCGACCTGGCGCGCGAACAATCCATCGGCGGATTCATCGCCGGGCTGGTGGAACACCATACGTACCGCGTCAGCAACGTGCAGGTGAACATGCTGGCGAACGGCGTCGTCAACGATCCCCCGGCGGATGCCGACCTGATTCGGGCCACCGAGGTCATGCTGAAAACGTCTTTCCTGGGCGTCGTGGATTGTTTCCACGAAAGCCTGGTGGCGGGGCAATATTTTCTGCGGCCTGTGTTCCCGAATCTCGCGCTTGCCCAACAACCGGCGAATGTATCCAGCGGCTCGCGAATGGAGACATTCCAGAAAGCCTGCGATCCCGACGTATACGCCGAACTGGTGCGATTAAATGCGCTGGACTCCGAGCTGCTGAACCGTGCGCGGGGGGAAGTGCATCGTCGGTTCTCGATGGTCCCAAACGGACCAGCGCGTCTAAGAGAATTGCAGACGCAGGTACCGTCTAGAACATCAGCTTGAGCCCGAACTGGATCTGACGCGGAGTGGTGGTCAGGCCCGAGATCAATCCCGCCGAGGGGTTGGCGGTGTAAACTGGCGCCGTGGCCGTACCGGTATTGGTGAATACGGTCTGGTTCGGCGAAGCGTAGTTGGCGCGGTTCATCAGATTGAAGAACTCGGCGCGGAACTGCAGGTTGATGCGCTCCGTCACCGCGATGTTCTTAAGCACCGAAAGATCCACCTCCGCCAAACCGGGCCCGTTGTACACTCCCCGGCCCACGTTGCCGAAGGTGCCGTACGGCGCCGGAGTAAAGGCATTCGGATCAAACCACTGGTTCGGATTGCCCGTGATTACCGGGCCGGTGAACGCGGGATTCAGATTGGGCCGGTCGGGGTTTCTGGAGTCGCCGTTGCCGGAGCGGTTCGATCCCATAAGGGGTGTAAAAGGAAGGCCGCTCAACAGCGTGGTGATCTCGTTCAGCTGTATGCCGCCGATGATCTTATTCACAACTGGACTGGCATTGGCCATCCACCGTTGACCTTTTCCGAAAGGAACATCGTAGTGAGCCGAGAAGCTGGCTTGATGCGTGACGTTCAACGCCGAGGGGCCCCAGTCGCGACGCAGATCGTTCCGGTCCATGATCATCTGCGGCTCATTGTTGGCCTGGGCGATGGTCAGCGCCGAATTGTTATCCAGGTTCTTCGACCAGGTGTAATTGGCCCGGATCTGAAATCCCTGGGTCAGGCGCCGGTTAACGTCGATCTGCAGCGCGTTATAGGAGCTGTTGCCTTCCGTATACCAGAAGAATCCGTTGGACACGAACGTATTGGGGCGTGTTCCCAGCGGAATGTACTGCGCTCCTTGCGCCACGTGACTCTGCAATGCGGCGCCCACGGGCGCAGTGCCCGCGGCGGTTGTGCCGCCAGCCGTGCAGCCGGCCGGATTGGAACAGATCTGTGCCGGGATGCTGTTGGGGTCCAGGCTGACGAACTGGTGGTACCCGAACGATCCGACATAGGCGACGCGCAGCGAGGTGTTGCGGTCCAGTTGCTGCTCGATGCTGAAGTTCCATTCCTCCACCGCGGGAGTCTTCGCATCGGGCTGCACGCCGAAAGGAGCATAGATCGAGCACTGCGCGCTGGGAATCCCAGGTCCGCAGGGCTTCAGGGGAGGAGTGTTGGGAGCCACCGGCACCACACTGGGCAGCGAGCCCGTGTAGGTAACCAGTCCGTTAGACGGATACAGCGAGTTGACCTGGAAGGCGAGGTCGTCGATCAGGGAGTAGTACAATCCGAAGCCAGTGCGGATGGACGTCTTTCCCTTTCCGAACGGATCCCAGGCCACCGAGGCTCGGGGAGCGAACAAACGCTTCGCGTTGTTTTCGGTGAAGAGCGAATCGCCCACGCGCGGGTTGGTCAGCAGGACTCCGTTGCCGTCCGTGATGTAGTTGGAAGCGCGTCCCGCCACTTCGTTCCATCCCGTAGTGAATTCATGCCGCAGTCCGAGCTGCACCGTGAGGTTGCGGCGAAGCTTGATGGTATCGTCGACGTACCAGGCGCCAAACAGGCTTCGAAACCCGAGTGTGGTTGCCGAAGGAACCACCTGGAAGTTCGTTAGATTTCCTTGCAGGAAGGTCGTCAGGCTCGCGAATGTGGCGATGCCGAGCTGGCGGGACGCGGTATTTTCGTTGTCCTGAAGCCGCTGGAACCAGACCCCCGCATTGATCTGGTGTTTGCCCTTCGTGTAGGAAACACTATCCGAGAAAGTGAAGAGATTGCGCCGATTCCAGACGTTGGCGTTGTTACTTGGGCCCGCTCCGGTAAGCGCCCCCGAGCCGGTGGTGGTCTGTGCGCCTCCCACCGAAATTCCTCCCGGACCGAATCCCGTGACAAAGGACAGATCGGCGGGGAAGGAAACGGTGGAGAAGGAGCCATAGTTGAATCCGGAGCGCGAGAATCCCGCGCGGAACGTGTTCAGAAGGCGAGGCGAGAAAACGTGGGTTTCGTCCAGGCTCACCACCTGGTTGCGAAGCGCCAGAGCGGATGCGAAAAGCGGATCGCCCAACGGGATCACGCTGTTGCCGTCGTCGATCGTGTACGAGGCCGAAAGCGTGTCCTGCTGTCGCAGGTTGTAGTCCATCCGCGTCGTCCCGAAATCTTCGTGGACCGGATTTTTCGGATTGTAGATAGCCTTCGCGATTCCAGGACCGAGTGAACCGGCATTAGGGGCCGGCCACAGTGCCAGGTATTTCACCATCGCCGGGTTAATGGTCGTGGTGCTCGGAAGGGTGCTTAAATCCGGGACCGTGCTGACGCTGGTGGTGGACAGGCTCTGCCGGTACCCTTCGTAATTGCCGAACAGAAACAGTTTGTCTTTCTTGAGCGGGCCTCCCAGCGAGGCGCCGAACTGGTTGCGGCGGAAAGGCGGTACAGCACCTTTATCGAAGGGGCCGGGGGAATCCAAGGCGCTGTTCCGAAGGAACTCGAACAGCGATCCATGCAGCGCATTCGTTCCCGACTGCGTCACCACGCTGACCTGTCCGCCCGCGCGCTTGCCATACTCGGCGCCGTAAGAGTCGGTGAGCACGTTGAATTCCCGTACCGCGTCGATCCCCAATAATCCACCGCTAACGCCGCCTGGAGTGACAGCCAGCTGGCTGGTCCCGGTGTATTCGATCCCGTTCAGCAGCACGACGTTATCCGAGGGCCGCCGTCCTTCCACGGAGAATGTGTTTCCATTGCTGGTGCTGGTTTGCGGGCTCTTCAGAACGTAATTGAAGATTCCCGGATTGAGCGTCAGCAGATTGTCGAAGCTGCGGCCGTTGAGCGGCAGCTCTTTTATCTGACGCTCATTGACCAGTCCGGAAATGGCGGAGGTTGTGGTGTTGACCAGCGGAGTCTCTGCGGTCACGGTGACGACTTCAGAAACCGTACCCACTTCCAGGCGCAAGTTAGCGACGGCGTCTTGTCCCACTGCAAGGTTGATTCCCAAGCGGACGGCCGCTTTGAATCCGGTCTTTTCGGCGCGCACTTCCTGCGGGCCGACCGGTACCGAGAGGATTCTGTAAGATCCGCTATCGTCCGTGGTGGCGGTGCGCGTGGCTCCCGTTTCGATCGATTTCACGGTGACCGTCGCTCCGGGAACCGCGGCGTCCGTAGCATCCAGGACGCGCCCGGAGAGCGCCCCGGTTACCTGCGCCCATCCACTTTCGGTCCCGGCAAAAATCGTCACGATACCGATGAAAAGCAGTTTCTTCATGGAATCTCCTGTATTTCAGCGGCTCACGATCCGCACGCTAATTATTCGAACGTTTCAGTGCCAGGATCCCAAGCGTTCCGGCCGAGCACACGAGCGCCCGCGCCTTCCGCCTTGCCCCAGCCCAGTGCCGACATCCTGCCTGGATGCGCAGAGAACACAATCTGAAAACTGGCGGCTTCATCCGGACCCTCTGGAAGCTTCCCCCGCATCGGGGACACCAAAGCCAAATACTTAAGAATAGTATAGATGTCCCCCGGCTCCGGCAGGGTTACGTCGAACTCCTGAGTTTTTAGCCGCACGCGGGTTTCCCCAAGCGACAAGTGATACGCGAGAAACGCGGCGCACTCGATGGCCGATTCAAACCACTCATCCGCGTCGAATGGAATGTCGAGATCCAGATAAATCAGAACGCTCCGTTCCTGTTCCCGGACGTATTCGCGAACCTGAAGGTCGCGGGTGTGGGCCGTCGCCTTCCAATCGACGTGGCGGGCGCTCTCCAGCGCTTCGTAAGGCCGGATGCGGTAAAAATCGTGGCCGCGCCCGCGTTGGAGCGTCTCCAGTTCGCCGGTCACGGAGGCCAGTAGCGATTCGAACCCTGGCTGCGGATCGAGGCACGGATAAACCAGGATCTCGTGCCGGGCCGTGATCATCTCGCGCCGCTCGGCGAATCCAAAAGGAAAGCGGGTGGAGAACTGGAAGGTTCGTTCCTTCTGGGCGCCGCGCCGGGCGAAGTACACGTCGACAGCTTCTTCCACCGTGGCGCCGCCCGGTAAAACCGGGAAGTAAAGAATGGTGTCGAATCCGCTTTCCGCCACCCCTTCGAGGTGAATGCTGAAGGAGGGAATCCAGCGTTTCGTATTCTTGAGGCGGACGCCCGCACGGACCTTTCGCCTGGCCGAGATGTGCTGCGGCAGGAACAACTCCAGTTCCAGCCCGGCCAAGCTCAGTTTGCTGATGAACCCCGAGATCATGAAGGTGGCTAGCATCGCCGCCAGGATCAGGAACATCAGGTTGTTGGCCGAAAGAAACGCGATCAGGGCGACGATCAGCAGCGTCGCCGTGTAGGCCAAGCCGGTGCGCGTGACCTGCTGCCGCAATCGCGGCGGCCATAGCGACTTGCTCCGAAGCCAGGATTGCAGCGAAGCGAGCACAATGGCTTCAGTGTACCGTCCAGGAGTATGCTTGGGGTCATGCGGTCCAAACTACGTCTCGCATTATTCGGCATTTGCTGTCTGCCCGCCTTCGCGCAACTTGATTCCTCGACGCTGCGCGCCAAACTCGGCCAGCCGTTGCATCAGGAAACCTTCCGTATGCCCACTGGATTCGATGTGATCGTCGACTACGGAACAGGCACTACCCTGGTGTGCAAATTGAAAGTTCCCGCGATGATGCCTAGAGTCGAAGGGAAAATCTCGAATGGTACAGATCTGAAGCAGCGAATGTACGATTTTCTGGCGGACTTGGTGCCTGCCTCCGAGCGTGGCAAAGGAGGCCAAACAATGCAGTTTCAGAGCGGCTTGGTTTCTATGAGGACTACCGAATACGAGAATGTCACTGTCAGCGAAGTCCAGAACGACGCCGAGCCCGAGAACGGCACGATAACCATCAATTTCAAGAACGCTGGTTGCGAAACGCACTAGCTGCTTCGCCACGCCACCGTCCGGAAAACAGGGGACAGGCAGTTCTGTCCACTCCCAGGCTCCTGCGCGAGCCCTAAGTTTTACGGGAGGGGACAGAGTAGCCTGTCCCCCTCTAACCGCTAACTCGATTTGGCCGCAACCCGCGCCACCGCGTTCACGATCTTGCGGTACGGAATCTTCTCGAACGAATCGAAGCCGATCCACTCGCCGTCGCGCCAGCTCGATCCTTGCCAGCGCACCAGAATCGCCAGATGATCAAGGTCCGGAGACGCCCCGGGCGAAATCCCAGCACACAGCTCGCGCAAGCGCCGATCCATCGAAGCGTTCTCCAAAAATGTAGCGTCTTCCGAAAAAGAAAAGGCCCGCGGCTCCAGCCACCGTCCTCCGGCCAGAAATACGAGATCGACGCTCTCCGGCTTAGCCGACGGCACCACCGCGACACCCGCCAGACGATCCAGTACACGAGCCAGATCGCCGGCACTGGCGCGTACCTCCGCGATGCGCGCGAGCCGTTGATGCATGCGCTCGGCTTCCTCGAAATCCATGGATGCACTGGCCTGATCGCGAGCCGTCTCGGCCGATTCGCGTAGCGAGCCGCCGTCCGTTCGCAGAAACTGTTCGACGCGTGCGGCCTCTCCGCGATACTCTTCGACCGACACCACCTGCTGGCAGGGCCGCAGACACTTGTTCATCTCGCCATAGATGCAGCCCGGATGATCGGGCGAGGGCGCAAGGTTTTCCTCGCAGCGCCGCAGTTGGAACAGGTCCAGCATTTCGTTCTGAAACCTCTCGGCTGCTACACGACTGGCAAAGGGTCCGTAATACAGCCCCCGGCCGAGCCTGGTGGTGAGCATGGTTCGCGGAAACACGTTGTCGACAGTCAACCGCAGAAACACCGGCGGCTTCAGCCGCGTGATGCGCGCCACGTCGTCCGGAAAATACCGCTTGGCGAGTTCGAGATGAATCAGTGCCGACTCGAGCTTCGATCCCGTCAGCCAGTATTCGATACGCTCGGCCACGCCGCTCAGGTTCAACACGCTGGAAAGCCGCTCGCGATTCGAGATCAGGCGCTTCAAGCGGCGGCGGAGCAGGGCAGTCCGAGCCAAATAGGGCGCGCCTTGGCCAGCCCATAGCAGGAAAACAGCTGGGCGGTCAGGAATTGAGTCGAGATCGGATGGGAGCGCGGTGAGCGGTTCGCGCATCAGCCTCGATTGTAGCCGTAAGCTCAAGTGTCGCGGTAACCTCGAAGCGTATGCCCTCAGTCGAGCGCACGGCAGCCCGCGTAGCCCTGGCCGGAATCGCGGCGAGCGCTGTGCTTGCGTCGCTCAAGACCGGCGTCGGCCTGGCTGCGCACTCCGTGGCGACTGTCTCGGATGGCCTGGAATCGGCCGCCGACGTGATCTCCTCCGGCCTGGTCTATCTGGGACTGCGGATCGCCGCCAAGCCGCCCGATGATGATCATCCCTACGGCCATGGACGCTTTGAAACGCTGATCGCGTTAGCCGTGGGCGTGTTGCTGGCGGCCGCCGGCGCAGCGATATGCGCCCATTCTCTACAAACGCGCCAACAGGCGCCCGCCTTGTTTGCCGTTTGGCCTCTGGCCTTGTCGATCGTCACCAAGGCCGTCATGGCCGTCGTGAAGATGCGGGCAGGCCGGGCAGCCCGCAGCGCCGCGCTGACCGCGGACGCCTGGAACGACTCGGTCGACATCCTCTCCGGCTCCGTAGCCCTGATCTCGGTGCTGCTTGCCGTGTTCTTTCCCGATCATCTGCACGACGCCGACCGCTACGGCGGATTCCTGATCGGCCTGATCGTCATCTTCATGGGCTTCCGGGTGGTGCGCGAGACCGCGCTGCAGCTTATGGACACCATGCCCGAGCCTGTGCAGATGGAAATCCTGCGTGTCGAAGCGCTTAGAGTGCCCGGAGCGCTGGGAATCGACAAATGTTTTGCCCGCAAGACCGGCCTGCGCTACCATGTCGATCTGCACCTGGAAGTGGATCCCAAACTCACCGTCATGGAATCGCACGAGATCGCCCGGGCGGTGAAGCGTCACTTGAAGAATCGCCTGGACTGGGTAGCAGACGTTCTGGTTCATGTGGAACCGCATCTGAAATCCACGCCCGAGCCAGCCACCAAATCCTGATGGAAAACCGTGAAATCGCCCGCATGCTGTGGGAAACCGCCGACCTGATGGAAATCGCCGGCGAGGACGGGTTCCGCATCCGCAGCTACCGCAACGCCGCGTCGGCTATCGAGGGTTATCCGGAAGCTATCTCGGCAATCCTCAAGGATCCCGGGAAGAAAGTCACCGATATCCCAGGAATCGGCAAGGGAATCGCGTCGGCGCTGGAGGAAATCGAGCAGCGCGGCAGCTTCGACCGTCGCGATCAAATGCTTGAGGTATATCCACCTACCGCCCTGGAATTACTGAAGATCCAAGGATTGGGACCCAAGGGCATCCGGACTCTGTTCGAGCACTACCGGGTTTCGACCATCGACGGGCTGGAGAAGATCTGCCAGGAGCATAAGCTTCAGGAACTACCCCGCATGGGCGCCAAGCTCGAAGAGAAGGTGCTGCGGTCGATCGCGGCCTACCGGCAGCGCGCGGGACGATTCCTGCTGAGCTTCGCCTACGGTGTGGCCGACGAACTGGTCGCGTTCCTGAAGGCAATTCCCGGCGTCGAGACGGTGACCCCCGCAGGCAGCCTTCGCCGCGGTAAGGAAACAGTTGGGGATCTTGATCTTTTGGCCACGGGTCCGAACGCCGAAGCGGCCCTGGAACCATTCACCAAGCATCCGAAAGTCCACGAGGTTCTCGCGAAGGGTGCGAACAAGGCCAGCGTCAAGTTTGGACTGGAAGGCCTGCAGGTGGACCTGCGAACGCTGCCCAAGGAAAGCTACGGCGCCGCGCTGCAATACTTCACCGGGAGCAAGGAGCACAGCATCCCGCTGCGAGCCCGCGCCCAGAAGATGGGCATGACGCTCAGCGAGTACAGCTTGTCCCGTGTCGATACCAAGGAAATCGTGGCTCGCGAGACCGAGGAGCAGATCTACGCAGCGCTGGGACTGCCGTGGATCCCGCCGGAGCTCCGCGAGAATCAGGGCGAGATCGAAGCGGCCGAAGCAGGCAAGCTGCCGAAGCTGGTCGAGCTCGGCGACATCCGCGGCGATGTCCACATGCATACCACCGAGACCGACGGCCGCGCGACGCTTGAAGAGATGGCCGAGGCGGCACGGGAACGCGGCTACGAGTACATCGCGATCACCGACCACTCCAAGGCTCTGGCGATGGCCAACGGTCTCGACGAAAAACGAGCGGTGGCCTTCGCCCACCAGGTTCGGGAGATGGATCAGAAGGGGCTCGGTATTCGCGTGTTCTCGGGCCTCGAATGCGACATACGCCGCGACGGCACCATGGACCTGGAAGATAGCGCCCTGGGCGAGCTGGATTTCGTTATCGGTAGCGTCCACAGCTACATGAACCTGGAAGCCGCGGAAATGACCGACCGCCTGTTGCGCGCGCTCGAATGCCCGCATTTGCGTGCCTTGGGGCATCCCACGGGGCGCATTCTTCTGAATCGCGATCCCTACCCGTTCGATTTCGATGCCGTGGCGGCGGCCGCGGCGCGCCGCAACGTCTATCTCGAAATCAACGCCAGCCCCGAGCGCCTGGATCTGACGGCGTCGCTCGTACGGGCGGCGAAAGCGCATGGGGCGAAGTTCGTCATCTCCACCGACGCGCATCATCCCAAGCATCTTGCCAATATGCGTTACGGCGTCCTCATGGCGCGGCGCGGATGGCTCGAGGCTGGCGATATTCTGAATACTCTGCCCTTGACGCAGTTCGCGCAGGCGATAAAACCCAAGTGAAAACTATCTCCTCTACGAAAAAGGGGACAGACTACTCTGTCCCCTCCCGTAATCTTGTGATTCCGGGCGCGAGCCTGGGAGTGGACAGAGTAGTCTGTCCCCTTTTTCCAGGCATTCAGCCTATACAAACATCTCTATGAAACTGATTTCTTCTACCCAACTCATACGTACACCCATTTTTCACGTGACTTCGGATCGCGCACTCGATCCGGACGGCTTCGAGATCAAGCGTGCGATCGTCCAGCACGGAGGCTCGGCTGTCATGATGCCGATCGACGATCGCCGCCGCGTGCTTCTCGTCAAGCAATATCGTCTCCCGGCTCGCCGCTACATGTGGGAGCTGCCCGCAGGCCGCGTCGATGAAGGCGAGACGCCGCTTCAGGCCGCTAAGCGGGAACTGGTGGAAGAAGCCGGCCTGCGCGCGAAAAAGTGGGCCAAGCTCGCCGAGTTCTTCCCCAGCCCCGGTTTTCTGGCGGAGAAAATGACCATCTATACGGCGCGCGATCTGACCCACGGTGAAGCGACGCCCATGGAAGACGAACGCATCGAGACCAAGTGGTACACGGCTCGCGAAATCGACAAGCTGATTCAGTCGGGCAAGATCATCGATGCGAAGACGATGATTGGGTTCCTGCGCTGGCAGCGTTACCTCGGAGGAAAGTAAACATAGCCTCCAGCGCCTGCGCGCGATGGCTCACCAGCATCTTGTCGCCGATGGGCGCCTCCCCGAAGGTGCGGCCGAAACGCTCGTAGTAAAACAGAGGATCGTATCCGAATCCGCCTGAGCCGCGCGGAGCGTCCAAGATCCGGCCCTCAACCGTCCCTCGAAAAGTTCGGACCAGTTTGCCGTCCTTCACCAGGGCGATCGTGCAGACGAATCGCGCCGTCCGGTTAGCGACGCCATGTAGTCGCTGCAACAAGAGCACGTTGTTGTCGGCGTCGGTAGCTTCGGGACCTGCGTAGCGTGCCGAATGCACGCCGGGCGCGCCTCCAAGGGCATCCACTTCCAGCCCGGAGTCATCGGCGAACAGGTATCCATCGATGAAACCGCCGTAGTATTCCGCCTTGCCGATCGCGTTTTCTTCGAACGTCGCGCCGGTCTCATCCGGAGCCGGTACGGGGCGGGGAAGTTGCTGCACATCAAAATCGGGAGCGGCCAACTGAAACTCCCGCAGTTTCCCTTTATTCGAAGTCGCGCAGTAAACCGTCACTAGACCTCAAACTGTTTCTGGATCGCCACCAGCTCGCCGATCCCTTGCCGCGCCAAAGCCAGTAGCTGGGCCAGCTGGGCGTCGTCGAACGCGGTCTTCTCGGCAGTGGCCTGCACTTCGACGAATTTTCCCGCGCCCGTCATGACCACGTTCATGTCAACCTCAGCCGACGAATCTTCGGAATAACAGAGATCGAGCAACGGCGTGCCTCCGATGATGCCCACGCTCGTGGCGGCCACGAAATCGCGAATCGGGGACTTCTTGAGGGCGCCGAATTTCACCAGTTGGCGCAGCGCTGCCGAGAGCGCGATGTACGCTCCCGTAATTGCGGCCGTGCGGGTTCCGCCATCGGCCTGCAGCACGTCGCAATCGAGAATCACGCTACGCTCGCCGAGCGCGTCCATATCGATTACCGAGCGTAGCGACCGCCCGATCAGCCTCTGGATCTCCATAGTCCGTCCAGAAGCCCGGCCTTTCGACACTTCACGAGCCGTGCGCGTCGACGTGGCCCGCGGCAGCATGGAGTACTCGGCCGTCACCCAACCTTTCCCGGATCCACGCAGGAAGGGCGGCACGGACTCTTCCACCGACGCGGCGCACAGCACGCGCGTGTTGCCGACTTCAATCAGCGCCGAGCCTTCGGCGGTCATCAGATACTCGGTGGTGACTTTCACCGCCCGCATTTGGCTGGGTTGTCTTTGATCGATTCGCATTCGTCCTTTACGTTCAGCTGCCGGACCGCATGACCAGATAAAGAAGCCAGAAAATAAGGCCGAACCCTATCGCGATGACGACCGCGCAAGGAAGCAGGCCTCGCTTGGAGTCGGCTTTCTTCTTCTTCGATCCTGCTGGTTTAAATTTTGCCATCTATCGTTACGAAACTGATGTTACGAGACTACGTTACGAGGTTACTTTAGATCTTAGCGCGCGACTCCCGGGCGCGGCTCCCGCATGTAACGCAGCAGCGCCTCGGCCGACCCGTCAAAGAACCCGTCCACAAGCTGCTTCAGCGCGTGTTCGCGCATCGTATCGCGGCTGACCTTGGGACGGTATATGTAGGAACGCCCCGGTTTGCGGCGCGCGACACAGCCGCGCTTCTCCAGACGGTCGAGCAGCGTCATGACCGTCGTGTACGCGAGGATTCGTTCCTTCGATACTGCTTTTCGAACGTCGTGCACCGATCCTTCACCGAGCTGCCACAAGGCCCGCAGGCACAACAGTTCGAGCGCGGGCGGAAGGCCCTTGGATGCGGCAGGCTTTTTCAAGAATTGTGGCCGGTCACGTTGCTGCCAAGTGCCCCGCGCAGCTTATCGGCAAACACAGACGCAGGCTCGGGCGCTCGAGCCGGAGCAGGCTTCGCGGCGGGCGTTTCGACTACTGGCTCAACGGCGCCATTCAGGTACCTGCTCTTCTTCAGCGCCGCGCGGTCCAGCGCCGAATTGAAGCCGGTCCACTCGCCGGTGATTTGCGGATCGCGATCGATCAGCGCCCGCATGCATTCCATCTTCGAATCCATGTTGTCGAGCAGGTGCAGCAGCAGAGCCTCGGGGAACAGCGGGATCTTGGGCGAGCCGAACGCGAGTTCGCCATGATGCGAGAGGATCATGTGCACCACTAGTTCCCTCAGCCGCGGCGGAAAGTCCGGCAGGAGCCGCATCTTGTCCAGGACCATCTGCGTCCCGATCTGGATGTGTCCCAGAAGCTGGCCTTCGGTGGTGTAGCCGAAGCTGCGCGCGTAGTGCAGCTCGCGGATCTTGCCGACGTCGTGCAGCAGCACGCCCGTGAGCAGTAAATCGAAATCGATGTGGGGATAATGCGCCGCGCTGATCTTCGCCAGGTTGCACAGCGAAAGCACGTGTTCGATCAGGCCGCCGATCCAGTTGTGATGGACTGTCTTTGCGGCCGGAGCCGTCCGGTAGGCTAGCGCGATTTCCTCATCCGCGAACATCACCTCCAGCAGGCGCTTCAAATGCGGATCGGACATGCCTGCGATCCAGCCCTGCAGTTCGCGGAACATTTCATCCCGGTCGCGTTTGGAGGCCGGCAGATAATCCGCCAGGTCGATTTCCGATTCCGGAACCGCCTGGATCTTGTGCAGCGTCAGCTGCGGCCGATTCTGGAAGATCTGCAGCAAGCCCTTGATGCGGACGAAATCGTCGCGCTGGAAAGTATCGAGCACTTCCGCGGCGTTATCCCACATCTTGGCGTCCAGCTCGCCGCTGCGGTCGGTAAGAGTGAGAGAAAGGTACGGATCGCCTGACTTCTTCTGGCGCACGTCCTTGTACGAAACCAGGAACGTGCCTTGAACAGTTTGGTTAGGCTGAAGCTCGCTGAGGTAGGGCGACTTCATGGATCGCTATCGCGAAGACGAAGATCCCGACGATTTGGTGCCCGGAATCGGGAGCACGCCCAGAACCTTCTTCCTCGAAGGATTCTGCAAGACCTGCTCTTTGGTAACGGTCTCGGGCTTCAGCTGCGCCGGATCGTTCCACTTCGTGTCCTTCCCGGGAGCCGCCCCGGTGTCCACGTACCCTTCCTTGATCTCGAGGAACGAAAGGTCGCGCAGCTTGGTGAGGTAGGCGCGTAGAGCCACTTGCCGGCGGGAATCGAGAATTCGATTTTGAATCTCCTGCTCCACTTCTTCGTAGGACGCCAAGCCGGCCTTGTAGTGCTCATCCACCCGCAGAATCAGCAGGGCGTTCCCGATGTTGATCGGATCTGTCACGAACCCGCGTTCCTTATCCCAAACCGATGCCTCGATCGCCGGAGCCAGCTCTCCCTTTTTATATGGATCCAGCGCTCCGCCATCTTTCGCCGTCTGCGAATCCGAGTTGGTTTGCGCCAGTTCGTTGAAGCGCTCCCCTCTGCGAGCCCGGTCTACTAAATCCTTGGCTTTCTTTTGTGCAGCCGCCAGTGCCACCGGATCGTCCTGCTTGCCTTGGGTTGAAACCGTGATCTCCCGGAGGAACACGCGCTCTTCGCGCTGGAACTCATCCTTGTGCGCGTCGTAGTAGGCGCGGATTTCTTCGCCTTTGAACTGGATCTTGCGCATCACCTCTTCGCCGACCACTTTCTGCACGTAGAAGTTCTTTTTCAGATCTTCCTTGAAGTCTTCATAGGACTTCCCGGTTTCCTGCTTTACCAGAGCCTGGAACTTCTCCGGATCGGCCGTGCCGGTCTGGCGTTGCAGGTCGGCGAGGTACTTGTTGACGTCCGGATCCACTTTCAGTTCCAGTTCCTTGCCTTTCTGGACCAGCAGAAGGTTATCGATCTTGTTCCGCAGCAGATTGGGAGTCTCTTCCTTGAGGACGTCCTCCAGCCGCTTTCCGCTGTAGCCGGCAGCGCGGTACTGCTTCTCCATATCGGCGCGATCATGATCGAGGTCGATGTTGGTGACGATGTCCCCGTTCAGCTTGCAGATGATCTGCTCGATGGTAACCACGTCCGCCTGCGACGCGAAAGCGAAGGCGACTAATCCCACAACTACGACAAGGTAACGCATTTCTTAATTATATCCCCAGGGTGTCGCGCAGGATGCGATCCGCCCCACTACAATATGGGATTATGCGAAGCTTCCTGCGACCGATCCTGGTTCTGGTCCCGCTGTTGTGCTTTGGGCAAGCCGCCAAGCACCTCGTCAACGTCAAGCAGATCACCCATGGCGGGCAGAACGCCGAAGCCTATTGGGCTCCCGACGGGAAACGGCTGATCTTCCAGGCGACGCGCGATACCAGCGAGTGCGATCAGCAGTACATCATGAACGCCGACGGATCGGACATGCACATGGTGTCGACCGGCAAGGGCGTCACCACCTGCGGCTATTTCCTGGCCGACGGAAAGCACATCGTGTACGCGTCGACGCATGAGGCGGGTCCGTCGTGCCCGGCCCGGCCGGATCGCAGCAAGGGCTACGTCTGGGCGGTCTATCCCGGCTTCGATATCTACCTGGCTGACGACAAAGGCAAGATCGAAAAGAAGCTTACGGATTCGGCCGGCTACGACGCCGAGGCGACCATCAACTGGAAGAACAACAAGATCATCTACACTTCCATGGCTTCGGGAGATTTGGACTTGTGGTCCATGAACCTGGACGGGTCCGGCAAGAAGCAGCTCACCAAGACCGAAGGCTATGACGGCGGCGCGGTATTCTCTCGCGACGGGTCGAAGATGGTGTGGCGCGCGTTTCACCCCGATACCCCCGACAAGACCAAGACGTATCACGATCTTTTGAAGGACAACCTGACGGCCCCCATGAAAATGGAACTGTGGGTGGCTAATAGCGACGGGTCGAACGCCAAGCAGATCACCAACTACGGATGCGCCAGCTTCGCCCCGACCTTCACCCCGGACGGCAAGAAGATCCTTTTCTCCTCGAATAAGCAGAAGTGCGATAGCCGGGATTTCGAGCTGTACACCATCAACCTGGACGGCTCCGGATTGGAACAAGTCACTTCCTACGGCGGGTTTACATCGTTTCCCGAGTTCTCGCCCGACGGGAAGAAGATCGTGTTTGTTTCGAGCTACCAAGGTAAGGGCGACTATGAATTTAACGTCTTTACTGCCGATTGGAAGTAGAGGAGAATGAACCTATGAAAAGCTTTTGCTTTGTCGCTACGGCCGTGCTCGCCACGGCACCTTTGTTTGCTGGGGTAAAGATCGTGTCGGAAAACACCGACCTGGCCACCAAGAAAGTCACGACGGACACGATTCTTCTGGACGCGAACCGGATGCGGATGGAAACCGACAACGGCACAGTGGTGATGTTCCTGACCGATGGCGGCAGGAACCGCATGGTCATGCTCAATAAAGCCAAGAACACGTATCAGGAAATCGACGACGCGACCATGAAGCAGATGGCCGACCAGATGTCGGGAGCCATGGCGCAGATGGACGCCGCCATGAAGAACATGCCGCCCGAACAGCGCGCCATGATGGAAAAAATGATGAAGGGCAAGATGCCCCAGGCGGCTGCCGCACCCGTCAAGACCGTGTACACGTCGAAAGGCAGCGGGAGCGTCAACGGATTTAGCTGCACCAAGTACGAAGGGATGCGGGGCGCCGAGAAGGTGGCCGACGTATGTGCCGGAGTTCCCGCGCAGCTGAAGCTCAGCGCCAGCGACATGCAGATCTTCGAAAAGATGCGCGAGTTCTCCAACAGCCTCCTCAGCTCGCTAGCTAACTCTCCGGTGAAAATCAGTGTCCCAACCAACTCTTTCGAAGCGGGGTATGAAGGATTCCCGATCCAGAAGACAGACTTCGAAAACGGCCAGCCGACCAGGCGCGGGGAACTGAAGTCAGTCACGCGGGCGAACTTCTCGGACGCGGATTTCTCTCTCGGCGACGCGAAGAAGGTCGAGATGCCGATTCCCGGCGGGCCTGGCAGAGGCAAGCAGCGCTAGGCTACCGTCACTAGCTCCATCCGCTTGAGCTGCCCGCAGGCGGCGTAAACATCCAGGCCCCGAGGCTTCCGAAGGAAGCAGGGAAGCGCCCGGCGAACGATGTTCTGAAACGCGGCTACCCGTTGGGGATCCGGCGTCTCGAAAGGAATCCCGGGACCCGGATTCAGCGCGATCAGGTTGACCTTGGCGTTCAGATTCGCCAGCAGCTTCACCACACGGCGGGCGTCGGCATCGGTATCGTTGACGCCCTTCAACATCACGTACTCGAACGTCAACTTCTCCCAAGGCCGCAGCGGATACGACCGGCACACGTCGATCAAATCTTTCAAGTGATACTTGCGCGTGATCGGCATCAGCGTCTGGCGCTGCTCCTCGGTCGATGCGTTCAGCGAGATCGCCAGCTTCGGGCGAACCGGCTCCTCGGCGAGCTCCCGAATTTTCGGAATGATTCCCGACGTCGACAGCGTGATCCGGCGCGGCGAAATCGCCATGCCTTCGGGATCGGTCAGCAGCCGCGTGGCCTTGATCACGTTCTTTAGATTGAGCAGCGGCTCGCCCTGGCCCATCATCACGATGTTCAGGCGGTCGACGTTGGCCTCGAGCCCACGATCCGCGGCCACTCGCAGAACCTGCCCGACGATCTCGCCGGCAGTCAGATTCCGCTCCAGGCCCAGCAGCGCCGTGAGGCAGAACTTGCAGTCCACCGGGCACCCGACTTGCGTGGAAATGCAGACCGTCGATCGCTCCCCTTCAGGCATCCAGACCGTCTCGACGGTCTTGCCGTCGGCCAGCTTCAGCAGGTAACGCCGCGTGCCATCCGTTGAATCGAACTGGCGGTCGATTTCGGGGACGCCCACCGGAAACTCGTCGCGCAGCGGCTTGGGCAAAGTCGAGACGCGATGCAGGTCGGTAACGCGCTGCCGGTACACGGCTTGATAGATTTGGAGGGCTCGGAACCGGGGATGCTCCGGGCCAAGGGCCGCCGCGATATCGGCAACTTCCATTCCTACAATGCTTTGCGGCGCGCTACTGTTCACAGGTCCAGGATATCATTCGACTCAAAAACCCTCCGGGCGGATTCCGGACCCCTGCGCGGTAAGATGGGAGCTAATGACTCGCACGCCGAAGAAGTCCCGACACCACAGACCCCGGGAAATCGAACGTCAGGTTCTGCACAACGGTATACGCGTCGTTACCGAGCGTGTGCCGCACGTCCGTAGCGTTTCGGTAGGCCTCTGGATCGGCACCGGATCGCGCGAAGAACTGCCGCACGAAACCGGGATCTCCCATTTCGTCGAGCACATGGTGTTCAAGGGCACCAAGCATCGCACGGCCGAGCAGATTGCCCGATCGGTGGATTCCATCGGCGGCGGCCTGGACGCGTTCACGTCCAAAGAATTAGTCAGCTACAACGTCAAAGTCCTGGACGAACACCTTCCCGAAGCCTTCGACGTGGTGGCCGATCTGGTCCGCAATCCTCTATTCGAGCCGCAGGACATCGAGAAGGAAAAGAGCGTCATCCTCGAAGAGCTGAAGATGGAGGTGGATAATCCCGAGTACCAGATCCACGAGCTCTTCTCCAGCCGCTTCTGGAAAGGGCACGCGCTGGGACGCTCGATTCTGGGGACCAAGCAGA
The DNA here is from genome assembly GCA_020073445.1 of Terriglobia bacterium. Taxonomy (GTDB): domain Bacteria; phylum Acidobacteriota; class Terriglobia; order Bryobacterales; family Bryobacteraceae; genus Palsa-187. The sequence continues at coordinate 45,574 of JAIQFE010000023.1, read as the reverse complement.
CCATCCGCAGCTTCGATCGCGACATGATCGACAAGTACTATCGGCACTTCTATTCGCCTTCGAACATCCTGGTGACGGCGGCCGGGAATCTGAAACACAAAGACATGGTCCGGCTGGTGGGCGAGCATCTGGGCGACCTGAAGAAGCGGCCGTTTCATGCCCGGAAATCCAAGCCCAAGCCGCACGCCCCTCTGGTGTTCCTCAACAAGGAATCGCTCGAGCAAGTCCACCTTTACGTGGGCGTTCCATCGATCCCGATGCCGCATGAGCAGCGCTTTGCCTGCTACATCTTAAACGCGATTCTGGGCGGCGGGATGAGCTCTCGGCTATTCCAGAACATTCGCGAAAAACAGGGGCTGGCGTACGCGATCTTCTCCGAGCTGTCCATGTATCACGATGCCGGCTGCATGCTGGTTTACGCCGGCACGGCCCTTCGTTCCGCCAAGAAAGTCATCAAATCGATCGTTCACGAATTGAACGAAGTGTCCGAAAGACTCGTAAGTGAAGAAGAGTTGCGACGCGCCAAGGATCATCTCAAGGGTTCCACCGTGCTGGGCATGGAGAGTACCAGCAGCCGCATGGGCAATCTGGCGCGCCAGGAGTTATACTTCAAGCGGTTCTTTTCACTGGACGAAATGCTGGAGCGTATCGAGCGCGTGACCGCCGCCGAGGTTCAGGCTCTGGCTCAGCAGTTTTTCGATCCCAAGCACATGGCAGTGGCGATGCTCGGACGCCTGGAAGGCTTCAAGCTGCGCCGCGAGGACCTGACACGATAACCTCATTTTCTATGCAGCGTATCCGCAGGGTGGCGGGGCTGGCGATTTTCCTCTGCTCGTTCGCCTTCGCCGCCGGGCTCGACACGTCCAAACTCAAACCCACGGGTTACGTGAACGATTTCGCTCACGTGATCGATGCAGGAGCCGCCGCGCAGATCGAAGCCTATTGCGGCAACGTCGAACGCGCCACGGGTGCGCAATTCGCCATCGTCACGGTGGAGACCCTCGACGATGAGCCGGTGGAGGATGTTGCCGTTCGCCTGTTTAAGGAATGGGGGATCGGCAAGAAGGGAACCGACGAAGGATTGTTGGTTCTTCTCGCCATCAAAGACCGCAAGAACCGCGTCGAGGTCGGCTACGGTCTGGAGCCGATCATCACGGACGCGGACGCGGGAGCTGTTCTGCGCGGCATCCGGCCCATCCTGAGGCAGGGAAATTATGGCGGAGCACTCCTGGCAGCCGCGCAGCAGCTGGGACAGCGCGTCGCCCAAGCCAAGGGCGTGACGATTGAGGGCCAGCCGGTCCGGCAAAGGCGATCCCGGGATTCCGAAGGCGGCGGTGGTGGATTTTTCGGGATTATCATCTTCTTCGTTATTCTGATGTTCATCTTCCGCGCCCTGAGTGGACGAGGCGGAAGAGGCGGACCCGGCGGCGGCGGCAGCGGCATGGGCGGCCTCCTGACCGGGATGATTCTCGGCAACATGATGGGTGGAGGGCGCCGCGGCGGAGACTGGGGCGGCGGTGGATTCGGCGGCGGTGGCTGGGGTGGCGGCGGAGGCGGTGGATTCGGCGGGTTCGGCGGTGGATCTTCGGGCGGCGGAGGTGCTTCCGGTGGGTGGTGATAATCGTGTTGGTGACAACGTGGATCTCTTGAAGGAATTGGTTACGAAGCTGGAGCACGCTTTCAGCGACCGCCTGGTATCCGTGATCCTGTACGGATCGGCCGCGTCGCCGGTGCACGCCGATCGGTTTGCCGATCTGAATATCTTGTGCGTGCTGAAGGAAGTGACGCCCCGGGAACTGATGGAAGGCGAGCCGGTGCTCAACTGGTGGCGGCAGAAGGGCCATCCCTGGCCACTCTTGATGAGCGATGACGAAGTCCACAACTCGGCCGACAGCTTCCCCATCGAATTCCATGACATGAAGGAACGGCGCCGCGTGCTGTACGGGCTGGACGTGATCGCCGATCTTCACGTCGACATGCGGAACTACCGCACGCTGGTGGAGCATGAGCTTCGCACCAAACTTTTGCGCCTGCGGCAGCAGGGGGCATCCCTTCTGTCGCAGTCGGCCAATCTGCTGGTGCTGTGCGTGGATTCGGTGAACACCTTCTGCGTACTGGGCCGCCATGCCCTGGAGCTGGACGGGAAGAAGCCCAAGGCCGAGCGGCGGGCCGTGGTCCGGCAGCTGGCCGAAGTCCTGCACGCCGACATGAAACCGTTTGAGATTCTATTGGATATCCGCGAAGACAAGACGGGTCCCGACGCCGGGGGGCTCGCAGATCCAGGCGAACTATTTGCGCAGTATCTCGTATGTATTGGTAGACTGATCACGTTTGTAGACGGCCTCGAAGCACGGGGGTAAGGAGCATATGAAGGGCGTACTGATTGCATTGGGTGTGATCGTTTTGGTGGTGCTCATTCTAGGCGGCAGCCTGATGGGTTCCCGGAACGAGCTGGTCACGGAGCGGGAAGCGTACAAGGCTCAATGGCAGCAGGTGGACGTCGATCTGCAGCGCCGGCTGGATCTGATTCCGAACCTGGTGGAAACGGTCAAGGGTTTCGCCAAGCAGGAACTGGCGGTGACGGATTCCGTCACGCAGGCGCGCGCGGCCATGATGGGTGCGAAGACTCCGGCCGACCGGATCGCCGCCAATAACCAGTTGGAAGGCGCGCTGGGCCGCCTGTTCGTCATCGTGGAGAACTATCCCAATCTCAAGTCCGACGAGAATTTTCTGCGCTTGCAGGATGAGCTCTCCGGCACCGAAAACCGCATCGCCGTCGAGCGCCGCCGTTACAATGAGGCTGTGCAGAAGTACAACACGGACATCGAGCTGTTTCCCAAGAACATCGCCGCATCGATGTTCGGATTCCAGCGCGAAACCGCCTACTTCACGGCGGAAGCTAATGCGAAGGAAGCTCCCAAGGTGAAGTTCTAACAGCGGTCAGTCACCGGCCTGCCGGGACTCTTCGATCATCTCCATGACCTGTTTCACGATCTTGGGATGCAACATCTTTCCGGCATGGAAAGGCACTGTGACGCGGTGTCCACCCTTTCCGTAGATCCTATGGCTGCCCTTTGAACGCAAACGTTCAAAACCAGCTTGAAGAAGAAGACTCTCGGCCTCTGATGCCGTGAGTCGCGGAGCCCTAGGCATTCACTTCGACGGTAGTGGTCAGGATTTCCTGACTCAGGTGCTGATCGCGTTCCTCGGGCGGAAGGGTTTCAAGGTACAGTTCAATGGCCTCGCGAACGTTGGCGACGGCTTCTTCAAGAGTGTCCCCTTGCGATTGACACCCCTTTAGCTCCGGGCACCATGCGTAGAAGCCGTGTTCGTCCTTCTCGATGACCACACTCGCTTTACGAACCATGCTCCGAGTTTAACTTACCCCTGGTGCCATGATCATGTAAACTGCGGGGCAGTTCGTTCGAACGGGCGCCTCAGTGTCCGCTCACTGAACGGGAATTGGTGATTGCGAGACAATTAGGTCATGCCCGAAGCCGTGATCCGCGATCCCGAGATCATGCACGGAACGCCCGTGTTCCGCGGTACCCGTGTTCCGGTACAAACGCTCTTCGACGACCTTGAGGGTGGAGAAACGCTGGAAGATTTTCTGGAAGGATTCCCGACCTGAGCCGGGAACTGGCCATACAGGCTCTCGAAGAAGCGAAGGTGCTACTGCTCGAGAGAATCTGATGCGCCTGCTGCTCGACGAGTGCGTTGACGAGCGGCTGCGCTGCTTCTTTTCTACTCACGAGTGCCATTCCGCCCGCTACGCCGGACTCGCTGGTCTCAGGAACGGGGAGCTCTTGTTAGCTGCCGAACCCGCGGGTTTCGAAGTCGTAATCACGGTTGACCAGAACCTACCGGATCAACAGAATCTCAGCTCCAGGCGAATCTCCCTGCTTATTTTGTGCGCGCCGACGAACCGCCTCAATGACCTCAAGCGGCTGGTGCCGATCGCGTTAGGTGCGCTCGATTCGATTAAGCTGGGTCAAGTGGCGAAGATTCGTTAAGAGTCTAAGACTTGATTGCTGAGAGAGTCTGCCGCGCAGACACAAACATGGACAGCACTATACTCGACAGGAGGGACGATCAAACCAGTGAATCTGACACCCTTCTGGTCCCGCGGATCTATGCGGCAGGAGTGACCTCGATCTCTTTGGCAACGCTAGTCGGTTCGGGAACTGGTTCACCAAACTCGCGCAGTGTCTGGAGGTGTCCCGTGATCGCTTCGCGAACGTTCCGTTCCGTTTCCTCCAGCGTTCTCCCGGTGCTGACGCAACCCGGCAGATCGGGAACGTATGCCGCCCAGTTCGTCTCTGCCTGCTCAAAAATGACGGCGTACTTTCGGTTCATTCCTTCTTCTCCAAACCAGCCGCTTTAAGAACGGACTTCATGGTTCCTTTCGGCAGCTCGTCGCCCGGATGCCCGGGGATGGTGACCACGTTGGGTTTCGACGGATGTTTGTAGTGCCGATGGCTGCCGGTCGTCCGCACGTGCCGCCAGCCGTCGGATTCAACCAGCCGAATCACATCTCGAACCTTCACCAGTCCACATTCTAAACGATTCTATTCGCAGTTCTCTCAGCCACTTCCATCCCTAATCGTTCCAACTTTCGCGACTCCAGACCACAGACTTTGAATTGAAGCCCGCTTCCTCATGCACTCACTAATCTCTTGGGTTCGTTTTGTCACTGCGTTTTTCACCCTCCTGATCGCGGCTGCCGGTGATATCATCAGGGGAACCACGGGGCCGGTTGTGCCCCCACTTGTAAGGAATGACGGAAGTAGTATAATCTCTATAGGGAATTAGAGTATGGCTACAGCGGACGTCCTCAATCAACAGCAAGTCCTTGAACAAGAGTACGATAGCACCGTTCGGGCGGATATCGAACTGTTCCGCTCCCAGGCTCAGGACTTCCTCGCCGGCAAGCTGACAGCCGACGAGTTCCGGCCCTTCCGCCTCCGCCGCGGCATCTACGGCCAGCGCCAGGAGGGGGTCCAGATGATCCGCACCAAGATCCCTGGCGGCCAGCTCACGTCCGGCCAGATGCGCCAGCTGGCGGCTGTAGCCGACTTCTGCGCCAACGGCAAAGGCCACCTCACCACGCGTCAGAACATGCAGTATCACTTTGTTCCGCTGACGCAGGTGCCGGACGCTCTGCACATGCTCGCCGACGGCCGCCTGACTACGCGCGAGGCTTGTTACAACACGGTCCGCAACGTCACCGCGTGCCCTCTGGCGGGTGTCCATGCCGAAGAGCCCTTCGACGTGCGGCCTTATGCCCGCCGCCTGGCTCTGGCTTTCCTGCATCGCGAGCTTACCGATAGCTTGCCGCGCAAATTCAAGGTCGCATTCTCCGGCTGCCCCGAGGATTGCATCGCCACCGCGATCAACGACGTCGGCCTGCGCGCCATCATCCGCGACGGCGTGAAAGGTTTTAGCATGACCGTCGCCGGCGGTCTGGGACCGCTGCCGGTCGAAGCCAAGCTCCTCCACGAATTCATTCCCGCCGAGGACGTTGTCCGCCGCGTGGAAGCCCTCATTCGCGTCTTCAACGTTCACGGCAATCGCAAAGACAAGAACAAGGCTCGGTTAAAGTTTGTTATGCGCGCCCGCGGGTTTGACTGGCTGCGCGATACCGTTGAAGAGCAGTATCAGGACATCCTGGCCAACGGCGGCATCCCGATGCCGGATGCCGTGCCCGAGAACTTCGGTGGTTTTCAGCCGGTTCCACCACCACCTGGGACTGGCGAAATGCTGCCGATGTTCGACGTCTCGCCCGAGTTCAACGCCTGGCGCGAGACCAACGTCCGCCCGCAGAAGCAATCCGGATACGCCATCGTCACGGTGATGACGCCGCAAGGCAACCTGACGGGCGATCAGATGCGCGGTCTGGCGTCGCTTGCCGATCAGGCTTCGGAAGGCGCGATGCGCGTCACCATGGCGCAGAATATCGTATTCGCGTACGTCCCGGTTGGTGCGCTCCAGCGGGTATATGGCGCTCTGACTCGTCTGGGACTCGCCAAGGATCGCGCCGACGAGATCAGCGACGTCGTCACCTGCCCGGGTGCCTATAGCTGCAACCTGGCGCTGACCAAATCCATGGGCCTGGGCGATGCGCTCGCGGCTACCGTGCGCAAGTACGACGATCCCTCCATTCGCAACCTGCAGATCCGCATCAGCGGCTGCCCCAACTCCTGCGGCCAGCACTGGATCGGCGATTTGGGCTTCTACGGCAATTCCCGTAAGATCGACGGCAAGGAAGTACCGTACTATCTGATGCTTCTAGGCGGCGGCCAGCATGAATTCGGCCTGGCTGTGCAAAGTTTGCCGGCTCGCCTGGCACCGATTGCCGTCGAGCGCATCCTGGACCATTACCAGGCGAACCACCAGGTGGGTGAGTCATTTCGCGCATACGTGATGCGCCACAAAGTCGCTTTCTTCAAGGAACTCACCGCCGACCTGGTAAAGCCGGCCAACGCCGACCCCGAGCTGTATCAGGATTGGGGCGACGACGTAGCGTTCTCGCTGAAGCTCGGCCGCGGCGAGTGCGCCGCCTAAATAAAAAACGCCCCGGGCACTAGGCCCAGGGCGTTCACAAGCTAAGGAACTAGCTGCGTTTCGAACTGCGTGCGCTCTGCGTGCGAGCCGGTTCGGCGACCGCACCTTGCGAGAACGTCAGCGCCGGGATGGTTACCGATGTGTCCACCAGCCGCGCCATGTCGGCAACCGGCAACCCTTCGGCTTCGCGGGCGAAGCTCAGGGTCTTTTGGCCTTCGTCGAAGTCCACCCGGATCCAGTCGCCGCCCCGCACCTGGTCGGTAGCGATCAGGTTGGACATGGGCTGGACCAGGAGCCGCTCGATAGCGCGCTTCAGGTGCCGTGCACCGTACTTCATGTCGGTGCCTTCCGTCAGCAAGTAGTCCTTGCTATTATCGGACAGCGTGAAGACGAAAGCTCTCTCGGCTGGCGCGTTGAAGATGCGCTGCTGAACCAGGTTCAGCTCGATCTCCAGGATCCGCTTCAATTGCTCGCTTCCCAGAGGCTGGAAGGTGACGATCTTATCCAGCCGGTTCATGAACTCCGGCGTGAACTTGCGCTTAGCGGCTTCCATACCGCTGCGGGCCAGCTTTCCGGTCATCTTTTCGTCGGCCACGCCGGCCATCGTATCGGCGTTCACCTGGCCCACGTTGAAGCCCAGCTTGGGGCTCATGATGGCGCTCATCTCGGACGCGCCCAGGTTGCTGGTCATGAAGATCATGGCGCGGGAGAAGTCCACCTTGCGGTTGTCGCCCAGCGTGAGAACGCCCTTGTCCAGGATGCCCAGAAGCAAGTTCCACAGGGCGTCGGAGGCCTTCTCGATCTCGTCGAACAGCACGAAACTGAGCTTGATGGTCTCGGTGTGATGCTGGTTGAGCACTTCCTGAGAAAGCAGCGGATGCGTCTCGCGGTGTCCCAGGTATCCGGGAGGCGAGCCGATCAGCTTGGCGATCTCATGGCTGTGCTGGAACTCCGCACAGTCGATCTTGATGACCGAGCGCGGGTTCTTGAGCAATACCTCGGCGGTAGCCTCAACGATCCGGGTCTTACCCGAACCCGTCGGACCGAGGAACAGGAAGTTCCCGATGGGCCGTCCGGGAGGGTTCATCCCCGTCAAGTGCATCTGGTAGATGTTGACGATCTGCTGGATCGCCTCATCCTGCCCTACGATCATTCGACGGAGTCCGGTCTCCAGTTGCGTCGCGTCTCTTCCGGTTTTGGCCGGATCCAACGGTATGTTGAGCCGTACCATCTTCTCCACCGCCTTTCGTCTCGGAGGAGCCATCTGCCTAAGCTCCCCTCTCCACAAATTCTCAGGCAACCCGAGTGCCATTTATAAGATGCTCCCGACCGAGTTCGGATTCTTCTGCATTTTCTAGCGTTTCCTTAACCCTTCGGCCTGGCCGGGCGCACCTCAACCCGGCTGACCAGCGTTCTGGCAGGCATCTTGAGGAGGAGACGGACTATATCTGCAACGTCTTCGGGCCAGATTTTCCAATTTGCGCCATCCGACGCCGCCCGCCCGCTAAATTCCGTGGCGACGCTTCCCGGCATGATGTAACTGACCCTCACGTTCTCGCTCCTCACGTCCTGCATCATCGCTTCCGTAAAACCTGTCAAACCAAACTTCGAAGCGTTATAAGCAGCTCCACCGGCAAATGCATTCGCGCCAGCCATGCTACTTATATTGACGATGAAGCCATTCCGGTTAGTTCCAAACCTGAACAAAGCTTCACGGCTGCAATAGAACGCCCCGTACAGATTCGTCTCCAGCGTATGCTTCCACTCATCGAGCGAAAGTTCGCGAACGTGGCGAAATATTCCAATGCCGGCGTTGTTGACCAGAACGTCGAGCGCGCCGAATTCGGCGTCGACGAAGCGGAACAACTCGGCAACTTGCTCATGGCTTCTAACATCGGCAACTTTGCCCTTGACTTTACCGGTAGTTTCCGCTGACAGCTCGGCAACAGCGCGATCGACGCTTTCTTGCCGCTGACCGCAAATTGCCACCGCCGCTCCTTCGAGCAACAACATCTTCGCGATGGCTCTTCCTATTCCGCGCGTACCGCCGGTGACCAGGCATATATGCTCACTGAGTGGTTTCATGGAATCCAGCATAGACCGCGTGGAGGGCACGGCAGAGGTTAGCGGGGATTAGATACCCCTACTCGGGGGTAGGGAGCGGGACTATGGAACAGCTTTGGTTTGAGCTTCGGGAAGCACGCGGAACGACGCAATGCGCCAGCTGGAACTCTCGTTCTTCACGACGAACAACACGGACTGCCGATCGTAAGTGGCGACTACAATCGTGGTGTCCGGCGAGACGAAGGTAACCGATCGCGTGACGAAGCGCGGCGTGAGCGCTCCGAGTCCCGGATACCACGTCGCCTCACCCATGGGCGCCCTGGAAATGACCAGTGTACCGGCTTCCGTATGAATCGGCGCGCCATCGCCCGGAAGGGTTGGAATGACGAGAGACGGCGCCGGCCGGAACCGTTGAAGCTCGGCGGCGTTAGGAAAATCGGAGGTGAACAACTCGGGCCGCGAGGGCGTAAAGTTCAGCGCGGAAATCGTGGCTTCCACGGCTGCCCGGTCGGCAACTTCGTCGGCCCATAGCGCCGGCGTGAAGAGGATCGCCACACAGAGCACCGTTTGCACCCTTTTCACGCCCTTATCGTATCACCGCCGAAAGACACGAGCCAGAGGGTGGTAGACTATAAGTGCAAGTTGACAGTCCCCTTTTGCGGCAACCTCTCGATAGTCCGGCCAACCGCCCTTATCCGATCCTGCCTCGATTCGCTGCTCTGCCAATTTCAGAAAGAATCTAAATGAAGAATATTTTCGTGGGAAATCTCAGCTACAACGTATCTGAAAATGCGATCCGCTCGCTGTTCGAAGAGTACGGCACCGTGGATCGTGTGAGCATCGTAACCGACCGTGACACCGGGCAGCAGAAGGGTTTTGCCTTTGTCGAGATGAGCGTCGATGCCGAGGGCGATCGCGCGATTGAATCTCTCAGTGGCCGCGACCTCAACGGCCGGGCCATGACCGTCAACGAAGCGCGGCCGAAGTCGGATCGTGGATCGGGCGGCGGTGGCGGCTACGGCGGCAATCGCGGCGGCGGCGGTGGCCGTGGAAATCGTTACTAAGGATAGAGGACTAATTTGCCCAAAGAAGACTCGATAGAAGCTCTTGGCAAGGTCGTCGAGAAGTTCAAAGCGGGAATGTTCTCGATTGAGCTGGACGCCGGCATGACGGTTCTGGCCACGATGGCCGGCAGGCTTCGCCGCAACCGGATCAAGATCATGACCGGGGACCGGGTGTCGCTGGAACTCTCGCCGTACGACTTGACGAGAGGCCGAATCACCTACCGGCACAAGTAACGCCGAATCTAAACCTGCGAGTTTTGCGCCACGTCAGCCAGCTTGGTGAGCGTGGCGGCCAGCTCTCGCGCGGCGTCGGGTTGAAGATCCATTCCGATCACGAATCGGCCCTTGAGCTTGCCGGTCTCCTTCACCACCAGTTTCAGTTGGACGAGGGGGCCGAAGAACACGATATTCGAAGATCGGCCGTCGATGGAATCCAGTTCCAGATCGCGGGCGGCATGTAGTTCAGGAATCGCCTCACGCAGCTCGCGGGGAAAGGTCATAGCGTTGCGGCGGCGCCGAGTCCGCATGGGAACCTTCCCGGTTGTGAGTTCCTTGCTCATAGAGCGGCTCCTAGATCAGGCGCGAGGCAGGCGAATGCTGCCTTATGCGATTGCGCGTGCCGCTGAACGCAGGCTAGACATCTCTCATGCGTCCGTTCCGCCGCTTCCAGCGACTTTATCAACGCGCGGCTGCCCGACCCATCATTGAAGGCGGCTACAATTCGCTCCCTGATCTTTTCGACTTCCTCGGCGGCAACCGCCGCTTGATCCGCCAGCAGCTTGCATTCTGTACAATCCATAACGCCGAGAAGTTTATCACGTCGCACAGCAGCACACGGCTATTATCTAGGTGATGCGGATAGTGCTGGGGGCGCTCATTTGGCTCATTGGCGGGAATATCGTTTGCATGATTCATTACCGTCGAGTCGGACGGTCGATATGGTCCGGCTTCAGAATGAGAAGACCGCCCACGTTCTCCGAATTTAACCTCTTGGAGTGGGTTTTGCTCGCGTTGTTCTCGGTAGTTGCCCTAGCTCTCATGACGCAGGATCTATCAGGCACACGGATTTAACCCACCCGGATCATTCGCAATCCGTTCGCCGTCGTAGAATCGTAAGTGAAGGAAAAGGATGGATTCCAGCGTTTTCTGGCTACGGGTCGCCGCGTGTCTGTACGCAGTCGGGCTGCTGCACTCGATCCTGGTCCTGGTGCGCCACGGCCAGAGCGTCTTCCCGCTGGCCCGGGCGACGTTTCGCATCGCGGTCGTCCTCCACGGCGTGGCGATCGTCGAACGGCTGCTATTTTCCAATGAATTAACCGGCGGCTACCAGACCCTGAGCGTGTGCGCCTTTCTGATCGCTGTGGTTTTCCTGATCGTCGAATGGAAGTACCGCTTCTCCGGCCTAGCCGTGGTCCTGTTTCCGCTGGTGTTCGGCATGACGCTAGTCTCGGCGATGGAACGCACGCCCGGGCCGGGCGCGAACGAACCCATGGGCCAGATCTGGCTGGGCGTTCACATTCTCCTCGTATTGGCAGGATACGCGGCACTCCTCCTGACTGCCGTGGCCGCCTTCGCGTACCTGATCCAGGAACGGAGGCTCAAGCAGAAACGGGCCAGCTCGCTGCTGGAGCGCCTGCCGCCGCTCGCGACGCTCGATAACCTGATCAGCAAATCGCTGGGTCTGGGCTTTGCGTTCCTGACGCTCGGCCTGGTCTTCGGGATCATGTGGGCCGAGATCTACTCTCCAGGTACAAGTTGGATCGGCGACGCCCGGATCGCTATATCGCTGCTGACCTGGGCACTGCTTCTGGTAACGATGATCCTGCGGTCCTCGGCGGGCTGGAGAGGGCGCAAGGCCGCGGTTATGGCGCTGGCTGTCCTCGGCTTCTCCGCGCTCACCTGGGCCGCGCATGCTGGCTTGAGGGCCACTCTCTTCCAATGAAACTGCTGCTCACAGGCCTGAACCATCGCACCGCGCCCGTCGAGGTGCGTGAGCGCCTGGCCTTTGAAGACAAGTCGCTGCCGCAGGCACTGGACGATCTCAAGCGCCGGCCGGGGCTGCTTGAAGGCATGATCCTATCGACCTGCAATCGTGTCGAGGTCGCGGTTACGGCCGACGAACAGGCCGACGTCGAATCGGCCGTCGAAAGCTTCCTGGCCGACTCCAGGCATGTCGAGCGCGCCTGGGTGACTCCCTATCTCTACCGCTTCGACGGTCCCGAAGCGATTCGCCATCTGTTCCGCGTGGCTTCGAGCCTGGATTCGATGGTGGTGGGCGAGCCGCAGATCCTAGGGCAGATGAAATCGGCCTACGCACTGGCCAAGCAGCAGGGCGCAGTGGGTGGATTCCTGGGTCAGGTGATGGACCGGGCGTTGAGCGTCGCCAAGCGCGTTCGCACCGAAACCGATATCGGAGAGAGCGCGGTCTCGGTGAGCTACGCCGCCGTGGAACTGGCTCGCGAGATCTTCGGCAAGCTGCAAGGCAAAAAGATCCTGGTGATCGGCGTCGGGAAGATGGCCGAGAGCGCGGCCCGTCATCTGCGCCGCGCAGGAGTTTCGGAAATCCTGGTGACCAATCGCACGCGCGAGCGCGCTGTTGCGATGGCCGAGGAAGTCGGCGGCCGCGTCATCGACTACGAATACTTCGAGGATGCCGTGCCGGAAGTCGATATCGTGCTGGCGTCGAGCGGCGCGCCGCACTTTATCCTGACGCCCGACCAGATGCGCTCGGCCATGGGCAAGCGCCGCAACCGGCCCATGTTCCTGATCGACATCGCCGTGCCGCGCAACATCGACCCGGCAGTGAACAAGATCGAGAGCGTTTTCCTCTACGACATCGACGACCTGGGCAAGGTGGTCGACGACAACCTGAAGGGCCGGATCGAGACCGCCAAGGACGCCGAGGAGATCGTGCGGGAGGAAGTCGAGCGCATGGTCGTTCGCCTGAAGACTCGCGAGGCGGCGCCCGCCATCGCGATGCTGCAGGAAGAGATGGAGATCTGGCGCAAAGGCGAAATCGAGCGGCAGCGTTCCAAGCTTGGCGCCCTGACTCCGCAGCAGGAAGAAGCCATCGAAGCGATTACGCGTGGACTTATGAACAAGGTCAAACACAAGCTGTTCTCGGAACTGAAGCGGCGCAGCGCCGGTTTGTCAGGTGACGAGTGATCGTCGTCGCATGATTATCATCGGGTCGCGCGGGTCGAAGTTGGCCCTGTGGCAGGCAGAGCATATTGCCGCAGCTCTGAAGGCTCTCGGCACGGAGACGCGCATCGAGGTCATCAAGACCAGCGGAGACAAGATTCAGGATGTGCCGCTGGCGCAAGTCGGCGGAAAGGGGCTGTTCACCAAGGAGATCGATGAGGCGCTCTTGACTGGCGCGATCGACCTGGCGGTGCACAGCATGAAGGATGTTCCCACGGGGTTGCCGGCCGGCCTGACCATCGCCGCGATTCCGGAACGCGAGGAGCCACGGGACGCGCTCATCGGCTGCTCGCTCGCGGAGTTGAAGGACGAGACAAGAATCGGGACAAGTTCTCTTCGGCGGTCCTCCCAATTGCTAGCCTTCAATCCGCGCTTGTCGATCGAGATGTTGCGCGGGAATGTCGACACGCGGCTGCGCAAGCTCGACGAAGGACAGTACGACGCCATCGTTCTGGCGGCCGCTGGGTTGCGCCGTTTGGGTTGGCAAGATCGGATCCGCGAGCTGATTCCGGTCGAGATCATGTGCCCGTCCGTGGGGCAGGGCGCGCTGGCGATCGAAACACGCGAGGACGGCGGCGCAGCGCACGAACTGGTTCGCAAGCTGGATCACGCGGATACTCATATCGCGGTCACAGCCGAACGGGCGATGCTCGAGAAGCTCGGCGGCGGCTGCCAGGTGCCGATCGGCGGGTACGCTTTCCTCGAAAAGGGCGTGATCCAGATGCGTGCTATCGTCGCGTCGCCCGATGGCACGCGTGTGGTGCGCGCGGAACTTTCGGGCGTGGATCCCGTGAGAACCGGAACAACACTGGGCCGGAACCTTCTGGAGCAGGGCGCCGAGGAGATTCTTCGAGCCATCGCATGAAGGTCTATCTAGTCGGCGCGGGGCCGGGCGATCCTGGATTGATCACCGTCAAGGGCAAGAAAATCCTGGAGCGCGCCGACGCGGTCCTTTACGACAACCTCGCGAGCGAGCGTCTGCTAGAGCACGTACCCGCGCGGGCCGAACGAATCTACGTCGGCAAGAAGCGCGCGCAGCACGAGATGTCCCAGGAGGAGATCTCGGCGCTAATGATCGACCGCGCGCGACGCGGCTGGAACGTGGTGAGGCTTAAAGGCGGCGACCCGTTCATCTTTGGCCGGGGCGGGGAAGAGATGGAGGCGCTCGCGGCCGCCGGGATCGCTTTCGAGATCGTGCCGGGCGTGACCACGCCACTGGGTCTTGCCGCCTACACCGGCGTTCCGCTAACGCATCGCCAGCATACCTCGGCAGTGACCTTCGTCACGGGCCACAACGTGGAGGCGATCGACTGGGGAAAGGTCGGTTCGGCTGAAACCGTGGTCCTGTTCATGGGGCTGGTGAATTTCGCGGCGATCGCGCGCGAGATGATCGCCCGGGGACGATCCTCGAAGACGCCTGCCATGGTGGTGCGGTGGGCCACCCGGCCGGATCAGGAAACGCTGGTCGGGACCCTGGAGACTTTGCCCGCTAAGATCGCAGAGGCCAACCTCAGGCCCCCGGCGACCATCGTCATCGGAGAAGTCGTTACGCTGCGCGATCGCTTCAACTGGTTCGAGAAGCTGCCTTTGTTTGGGCAACGGATCGTGGTGACGCGCGATCGCAGGCAGGCTAGTGAACTTGCGGAGCCGCTGGAGGAGCTGGGCGCGGAAGTGCTGCTGCTGCCGGTGATCGAGATCCAGCCGCCTGCGGATCCTGGTCCGCTGGATCGGGCGATCGCTTGCCTGGACAGTTATGATTGGCTGATATTTACCAGCGCGAACGGAGTCCGCAGTTTCACTGAGCGGTTGACCGACATACGATCCTTGCGGGCTAAAGTTTGTGCGATCGGTCCGGCGACCGCAGCCGCCGTGGAAGGTTTACATATCAAGGTCGACCGCATGCCGAAGGAGTACGTCGCCGAGAGCTTGCTCGAAGCTCTGGCTAGCGACGATCTGGCGGGCAAGCGGGTTCTGCTGCCGCGCGCGGCAGTGGCTCGCGACCTGGTGCCGGTCGAGCTTACGCGTCGTGGCGCGATCGTCGATGTGGTCGAGGCTTATCGCACGGTGATTCCCGCGGACGCGGCCGATCATGCTCGCGAGGTATTGGCGCGCAAGCCGCACTGGATCACCTTCACCAGCTCGTCGACGGTCAAGAATTTCATGAAGATTGCAGATCGCGACACGCTGGACGGCATATTATCGGGAGCAAAGATCGCGTCGATTGGTCCGATTACGTCGGCCACGGCGCGGGAACTGGGCTTGACGGTCGACGCCGAGGCCGATCCGCACACCGTGCCTGGATTAGTCGCCGCCATACAGAGCACAGGAACCTGAATGCCGAAAAGAAAAGCGGACAGGCAGCTCTGTCCACTCCCACGCTGGCAGGCGGAGTCAAGAGTTTGCTGGAGGGGACAGAGTAGCCTGTCCCCTTTTTCACCCTTTTTCAGCCTGTCCAATAGTCTCACGACCCCCTCCCCGTGATACAGTGATGGTTTCGCCTCCGCATGTCCCTGCAGATTTTTCTTGAAGGCAAAATTCTCGGCGTCGACGACTGCCTCCTGGCGCCCACGTCGCAGGACCCTGACCAGGTCTTCACCGGGCGCTCGCACTGGATCAGCCTGTTGAGCGAAGTGTTGCCGCGCGCTTTGCTCGCCGAACTGGGGCTCGCCAAGATCCTGATCGGCTCCAGCGGCGCGAGCCAGTTCCTGCTGGTCCTGCCCGAAGAGTCGCGCGGGCCTGCCGAGGCGTTTCTCGATGCCGCAGCCAAGGAAATCGCGACGTTGAGCGCAGGCGCTCTCAAGCTGATCTGGAGTGTGACGGAAAACCTGGGCGACTGGAGCGCTGTGCGGCGGCGCTTGGATGAGCAGCTCGACCGCAGCCGGCACGCGCCCGCGGCGGAAGGTGGTGCTGGGCTGTTCGCAGCGCCGGTCCCGGAGCCGGATCCCGCGATCGATGAATATTTTCACGGGCAACTCGGATTTTCGCTGCGCGACGCAGGGTCTGTCGGATGGTCGCCGGAAACGCCCGGCCGTATTCTGACCAGCGGCGGCAAGCATACTTGGCCGCTGACGAATTCCACGGATGCGATTCCCTTCGCGCGTCATGCCGCTCCCAGCGACGATGGCAGCGAGCCTGCCTCCACTGCGGTACTTGCGGGCCGCGCCGCTGGACTGCCGACTTGGGGCGTGCTCCGCGGCGATGTCGATAATTTCGCGATTCGCATCCAGCGCGCCCAGAGCATCGAGGAACACATCCAGCTTTCGGTGATGTACAAGCAGTTCTTTGCGGGCGAGCTGGAAGTGCTGTGTTCCATGCCGGAGTTCTGGCGCAAAGTCACCGTGATCTACTCCGGCGGCGACGATTTCGCGGTCTATGGCGCCTGGGATGCCTTGATCGGGCTGGCGTCGGAAGTCGAAAGGCTGTTCCGCCGGTTTGCCGAACAAAACCTGAAAGATTTCGCCGGACCCGAAGGCAAGACCATCAGCATGGCTTTGGCGATGGCGCCCGCCGTGGACGCGTCGCTAGGGGCGGTGTTCGAAGAAGCCGGCCAGCGCCTGGAAGCCGCGAAATCGGCCGACAAGGATTGCATCTGGCTGCTGGGCCGCACTCTCGAATGGAAGCAATTCGCCGAGGCCGCCACGCTCAAGGATTTTCTCGGCCGCATGGTGAGCGATTTCGGCTGCTCGCCGCAGTATCTGCGCGATCTGTGCGGAATGTATCGCGAGACCCAATCGAAGATGTCGAAACGGCAGGCCCGGCGTATGGGCGGCGAACGGCCATGGCGATATCATCGCCGCATCCGGCGGATTCTGAACGCCTCGCGCAGGCCTGGACCGGAGCGCGGGGACTATCAAAAAGCCCGCACGGCTCTGATTGCCGATTTGATCGGTCGTAGCGCCGTCACCGTCAAGTTGCGGCCAGCAGGGCGCGTGGCGCTAGAATGGGCGAGGTTGTCCGCCGAGGCGTAAGAAGGGATTTCAATGGAAGACGAGCAATCGCAAGATACACCAGCGCAAACACCATCAGTGGAAACTCCGGCAGTCGAAACACAGCAGGCCGCGCCGACTCAAGAGGCGCCTTCTGAGCCAACACTGGCTCAGGCGCTCGAGATTGCCAAAGCCAAGGCGGAAGCTGCATCTGCGAAACGCGACGCCGCTCATCAGGCCGCTCAGGCGAAGCTGGGTGATCGGGAACCGCGTGGACCTAGAGGCGATCGGGGCGATCGCCCGCCGAGAGGCCCCGGTGGAGAACGTGGAGACAATCGAGGCGGTGGTCAGGGTGGTCCGCGTCGCGAAGGGCGTCCAGATCGGGGACCCGGGGGCGGCCGTGAAGGTGGACCCCGGCATGAAGGCCGGCCCGGTGGTGGCGGCGGACGACCGTTTGAAGGGTTCGCGGAAATCGAACTGGAGAAATTGATTTCCGATAGCCTGTACCTGGATAATCAGGCGCATGCCGTGGTGGTTCGCATGCGCGATATGGATAGCGGCACCAAGAGCCAGTTGCGCCGGTTGTACAACGCGGTGCGGCGAGCAGTGCGGGCGCCCGAATCCGAGCGGCAACACCAGTTTGTGATGTTAAGGGCGCGATTGGCCTACACCATCGCGCGGCATTCGCTGCGCAGCCTGGACGCGCTCGAGCGCCTGCTGCTTCAAGTGACCCGCAGGAACGACGCACGCGGATACGAGAGATTTAAGGACCTGTTCGAAGCCATCGTTGCTTATAACGAGTAAACAAACACACACAATGAGCACACACACAGCTCAGACAAAGCTGAAGTTGGTCGGCAAGTTGATTCTCGCCGGCGAAGTACATTGCGAAACGGGCCTGCATATCGGCGCGGGTAAGGGGTCGCTCGAAATCGGCGGCGCTGACAATCCCGTGGTGAAGGACGCCTTTGGGCTGCCTTACATCCCCGGCAGCTCGCTGCGCGGCAAGCTGCGCTCGCTTCTCGAGAACTCGCTGGGCGTGACCGGACCTTCCGAGCTGGTCTATTTGTCCAAGCGACGCGGTCAGGAAGTTCGCATCCACCAAAGCGATCGCCCGGACGACGAGATCTGCCTGCTGTTCGGCCGCAATCCCGGACGCATGGAGCGCGTGCAGGGCGAAGCGCTGGAATCGAGCGCGGCGAGTCCCGCGCGCCTGGCGGTCTACGATGCCCCGCTCGATCCCGAGAGCATCACCGCGCAAATGCGCGAAAATCTCGACGACGAGATCACCGAAGTCAAGAGCGAGAACGCCATCGACCGGATCACGTCGCAGGCGAATCCCCGGACGCTCGAACGCGTACCGGCCGGCGCGCGGTTCAAGGTCCGCATGGTGCTGGATGTTCTGTGCGACGAAGACAAGGCGCTCGCGGCTCGCCTGTTCGAGGGACTGCGCCTGCTCGAAGACGATGCGCTCGGCGGCGGCGGATCCCGCGGCAGCGGCCGCGTCCGCTTCGCCAATCTCAAGCTGATGTGGCGCGGGCGAGGATTCTACTCGTCGGGCGCCGAGGAAGCCGAACTGGCTGCGGGCGATTTGGGACAGCTCCAGTCCGCCGTCAACGATTCGTCCTTCGCCGAAAAGCTCGCGGAATAACATAATGCCGTCTGGCTTGCTCATCCGCCTGCGGCCCGTGGGCCCCTGGCGCATCGGTCCCGATTCCGGCGATCGCGATCGTGTCGACCGCATCTATCACAGCGACTCGCTGTACTCGGCGGTTACGTCCGCCATGGGACGGCTGGGGATACTGGACGAATGGCTCGAAGCCACGGCGCGAGCATCGGAACATTCTCTGGAACCGGCGGTGCGCTTCAGCTCGTGCTTCCCATACCAGGGCGATACGCTGCTGGTGGTGCCGCCCAGAAACTTGTGGCCTCCGCCACCGTCATCGAAGGTTCGCTGGAAGGGCGCGCGGTTCGTGCCGCTCAGCGTCGTCAAATCGCTCGCGGCCGGCCAGGGATTGTCGGAAGACGGCTGGATCATCGATGGACCCAGCGAATGCCTGCTGCCGTTCAGCACACCGCCCACTCCCGGGCCATTCCGCGTCTCGGTACGGTCGAGCGCGGCGGTGGATCGCGATGGTGAATCCGTTTCGCCGCATTCGACCGCTTGCATCGAGTTCACGCCAGGAAGCGGCTTGTGGTGCGCGGTGCAGTTTTCTGACGACGCGGCGCGCGAACAATGGACCAAGCCGCTGACCGCGGCCTTCCGGCTGCTTTCCGATTCCGGATTCGGCGGGAAGCGCTCCCAGGGTTGGGGTCGGGCGGAAATGCCCGAGATCACCGAAGGCGGCATCGAGGTACACGCCAACGCCGAAGAAGCGCCGGCTTACTGGCTGCTATCGCTCTTCCATCCGGCTGCTTCGGATACGGTCGAATGGTCCCAGGGCAACTACACGTTGACTACTCGCGGCGGACGGGTCGAAAGCGATGTGCGCTGGGGCGATCACAAGAAACAGACGCGCATGGTGTCGGAAGGATCGGTGCTGGTGGCGTCGGCCGAGCCTCGCGGATCGGCTGCCGACGTGGCTCCCGATGGATTTCCACATCCCGTGTATCGCTCGGGCTTCGCGCTGGCGATTCCCATTCCGCTATCCGTGGAGAAGGGAACTGCGTCGTGAAGTATCGCGTCACATGCCTGACTCCCACGCTGGTGGGCGACGGCCAGAAGCTCGCGCCGATCGATTACATGGTCTGGAAAGACCACGTCAATGTGCTCGACCAACGCAGGATCTTTCGCTTGCTGTCAAAGGGTCCGCGCCTGGAAGGATACCTGACGCAGCTTAAGACCGCCGACAAGCTGGATTTCGCTTCCTGGGGGGGCTTCGCGCAAAACTTCGCCGGCCGGCGGATTCCCTTTGAACACGCCAGCTCGGTTCCGGTGTGGGAACGCGCCCATTCGGAGAACCTGTTTATCCCGACCTTTGCGACTTCGCCCTCGGGACCTTATCTGCCCGCCACGGCGATCAAGGGCGCTTTGCGTACTGGCGCAGTGTTCGATCGCTGGAACGAAAACACGCTGCGCGAGATTGCAAGCCGGATGGAAGAGGACCGTGCGCCTCGCAACCCCGCCGCCAAGGCCGAGGATGCCGTGCTGGGCGGGCACGCGGGGAATCGCATGCGGCGCGTGGGAACCACAGATTCCGCGCCGGTGGACTACACGGGGATGAAGATATACCTGCTGCGGACGTCGACCATGGTCGCGCGCGGGGCAGGCAAGTTCGAGCTGGGGTGGAAGTCGCCGCGCGGAACGGCGGACGCCCGCAGGATCGACGACAGCACCCCGGTGTTCGCTGAAATGGCGGCTCCGGGAATGGTTTTCGAGGGCCTCTGGAAGGAGAACTCGCCGCAAGATCGCCAAAAACTCTTCCAGGCGTCCAACTCTTTCGCTGCCAGCCAGATCGCGCGTCACAAGGCGTATGCCGAGGCCATCGGCCTGGAGCGGCTGTCCGCAACCCTCGGCGACCTCGAGAAACGCGTCCCCGAGGCTGGGAATGTGGCGGGAAACGCCGCCTGCGTCCTCTCCCTGGGATGGGGCGCGGGCATGCTCTCCAAGATTTCGGTCGCCGATACGGCCGACCCGAGCTACCGCTCGATCTTGAGGCACTTCAGTCTGTATCAGAAGGCCGTTCAGACCGGTCTGCCTTTCCCCAAGACCCGCCGGATCGTGTTTGAGACCGGCCGTCCAGCATATCTACCTGGCTGGGTTCTTCTGGAAATTTGCTGAGAATATAGGCCTTCCCTTAGTACCTCCTATTTCAGCGGGCTATTCGCTCTACAGTAGCCGCGTGATACTATCGATCTAGAAGAGAGAAACAAGAGAGGGTAGAATCCCCGGAAATGTATAATGCTTTCTTCGGCTTCTCGGAGAGCCCCTTTAGTCTAAGTCCAGATCCAGCTTTCTTTTACCGCAGTGAGCGGCATGAGGAAGCCCTGGCGAATCTGGTCTATGGTGTACAGGCTCGCAAGGGGTTCATCGTCCTATCCGGCGAGGTAGGAACGGGCAAGACCACCATGTTGGAGTGCCTTCGGGACTATCTGGAGGCCAACTTCATCGAGTTTGCGTTCCTTTTCAACTCCCGCATCAATTCCGAGCAGTTCTTCGAGATGATCGCGTACGATCTCGACCTGCCGTGCGCACGCACTTCGAAAACCGAGGTTTTGTTCGCACTCAACACGCTGTTAGTAGAACAAGCGCAGGACGGCAAGACCGTGGTGCTGATCGTGGACGAAGCGCACAATCTCGAATGGGAAGTGCTGGAAGAGATCCGGCTGCTGGGGAATCTCGAGAATCGTCACGGAAAGCTGCTGCAAATCGTCCTGGCGGGACAGCCCGAGTTGGATCGCAAACTGGACGCTCCGAATCTTCGGCAGTTGAAGCAGCGTGTGGTGCTGCGCTGCAACCTGACGCCGTTCGCGCTACGCGAAGCGGTGGAGTACATCGATTCACGATTGTCGCGGGTCGGGATGCCGGACCAGAAGGTTTTCTCCGAAGAGCTGATGTCGGAGATCCATTTGCGGGCGCAGGGAATCCCGCGCGTCATCAACGGCGTGTGCGACAACATGCTGCTGACCGCCTTCGCCATGGAGACCAAGATCTGCACGGTGGAAATGCTGGACGAAGTCTGCCGGGATATGCGCCTGGAATGGCCTGGCAGCCGGCGGGCCCGCATCCGTGCAGAGGCTCAAGAGTCTTTCGAGCAGACCCCCTACAAGGTCTAGTAGGGGCGAGGCCGCCTCGCCCGGTACCTTTACCGAACCGTAGCGGCGTCTTCGAAGCTCACAGGCGGGTTGTAGTACAAGAACCGACCGCAGCTTTCGCAGAACATCAGCTGGTCGCCTTTTCTTAAATCCTGGAGGAATTGCGGACGGAGGTTAATCTGGCAGCCTGAGCAGCGGCCGTTGACGGCTTCGGCCACCACGGTGTTGCTCCATTTCTTACGGATCTTCTCGTAGGCTGCGAGCGACGGCTTCGGCAGATTAGCCACCGATTCCGAGCGCTGATGGCGCAGCGCATCCAGCTCCTTCTGATCCGCCGCGGTGCGCTCGCGAGCTTGCGATTTCTCCGCCTCGACCGACTTCTTTTCCTCGGCCAGCGCTTTTTCGGCCTTCTTGACGTTCTGGTCCAGCGATTCCGATTCCGTCATCAACTCCAGGATCCGGTCCTCGGCCTGGCGAATCTCTTTCTCGATGAACTCGATCTCGTGCTGAAACGCCTTGTATTGCTCGTTAGTTTTGGCTCCCGCCATCTGATCGCGAAGTTTCGAGATCTTCTGCTGGTGAACCTGGATGTCGCCGTCCAGCTTCTTGCGGTCCTTCTGGTTGGCGGTGAGAGCGGCTTTGTCTGCTTCCAGCTTGCGCAGGTGCGATTCGAGAGCTTTCTCGATCACCGCGATGTGCTTGGGCAACGCAGCCACTTCTTTTTCAAGTGCAACGATTTTCTGGTCTAGCGATTGAAGCTGAATCACCAGATGAACATCTGGATACATGGATCTTGATTTTAGCATGCGTCCAACGCGATACAGTAAAAGGTGACCATGCAACAGCTTGAAAACATTCCTCCCGTGCCGCTGACGATCGAGGGCGCGGCCGTTCTGCACCAGATGATGCGCGTCCGATGGGCCTCCTGGCGGGCGCTGCCGGATAGTGACCGCGCGGCGATTCTGGACGAAGCTGCGTCCACCCTGGCTGCGATCGAGAAGCAAAATAGCGCTGCATTTGGGCTTTTGGGGCACAAAGGGGACCTCATGCTGGTCCATTTTCGCCCGGGATTCGACCAGCTGGGAGAGATCCAGACGTGCCTCGCGCACCTGCGCCTGTGGGATTATCTGGAACAAACCAGTTCCTACGTGTCGGTGGTCGAATTGGGGCTGTACGAATCCACGGGCAAAGCCTACAGCGAATTGGCTGAGAAGGGGATCGTTCCGCATAGCGCCGACTGGAACGCCCAGATCGAGCAGACTCTGGAGCGCCAGCGCCAAGCCATGCATCCGCGCCTATTTCCCGACGTGCCGTCCGCGAAGTACCTGTGCTTCTATCCCATGGATCGCAAGCGTGGCGAGGATAAGAACTGGTATCAACTTCCCTTGGCCGAGCGGCAGCGCCAGATGGCTGAGCATGGCGCGGTGGGACGCCGCTATGCGGGGACAGTGAAGCAGATCATCACCGGATCGATCGGCTTTGATGATTGGGAGTGGGGCGTGGACCTGTTCGCCGACGATCCGCTGGTGTTCAAGAAGCTGATTTACGAAATGCGCTTCGACCACGTCAGCGCGGTGTACGCCTTATTCGGATCGTTCTTCGTCGGCCGGCGGCTGGATGTGGAAGGATTTCGGAAATTGCTGACGGTGTGATTTGGCAGCCTTCTAATGTGATATACCAGTGCATACCTTTAGGAGGGTAAAATGAAAGAAAAGAATAAATTGTTCAAGGCTCTTACGGCTGGCGCTGTCTTCTCCGCTGTCGTCGTTGCCGGACTGCTGTTCGGCTCCAAGCCCGGGCTGGCAGACAACGATAACAACGGCTCGCAAGACGAGAAGCAGATGGTCCAGATCGGTCTCACCTTTGCGTCGTCCGCGGGAATTCAGCTCAACATGAACCACAAAGATCGGGACATGGTGGGCCTAGGAAGCTATCTGGTAAACGTCGCCGGCGATTGCAA
This sequence comes from Terriglobia bacterium, assembly GCA_020073445.1. Lineage (GTDB taxonomy): Bacteria > Acidobacteriota > Terriglobia > Bryobacterales > Bryobacteraceae > Palsa-187. The sequence continues at coordinate 22,040 of JAIQFE010000023.1, read as the reverse complement.
CGGTTGCCACACGAACAATCCGGCCACGGAATACACGCCTACCGGAAACCCATATCTCCTGTCCCCGGTCTTCAACGGTACGAAGAAGATCAATCCGGCGACATACCTCGGCGGAGGCTCCGTTTTCGGGCCGCTTCCCGGCGTAGACGCTGCCCACCCTGTGCCGATCATCTCCCGCAACCTGACACCCGACAAGACGGGGCGTCCGGAAGGCGGCAACACGCTGTCGGATTTCAAGCTGATCATGCGGACCGGAAAAGATCTGGATCATGCCCATCCGAGCTGTACGGGTTCTGGCCCGGCAAACTGCCTCGGGTTTCCGTTCAATGGCGAGTTGCTCCAGGTGATGCCATGGCCTAACTTTCAGAACTTGACGGACCGCCAGCTGGAGGCAATTTACACGTTCCTAAGCGCGATACCGTGCCTGGAAGGCGGCCCGGGCGAGCCGGCCAACCGCTGCAAGTAAGACCTTCAAGAGTCTGGGGCTTTCAGGAAGACGAGCGTTTCAGGCGGCGCTGAATTGGTCTCGCGAACGCGCGGATCACGCCGTCGATTTCGGAAAGCCCTAGCGCTCGGCATGCTGCGTAGTAAACGGCAAGTCCGATCGGCAGCGATACCACCAGATCCGCCAGCCGCGCGAATTGCGACACACCCAGCCACATGGCCATGCCGCGCGACGTCGCGAAGATCACGGCGCCCATAACCGCCGACGCGAGTGTTACCTTGCCGATCTGCGTCGCCAAGTCGCGGCCGTATACTCCGCCGATCCGCTTGCGCAACACCGCGAACAGCACCACGAATCCGAACAGCGCGACTGCCGAGGTCGAAAGCGCCAGCCCCGCGTGGCCGAGCCCCGCGAACTTGATCATCGTAGACGCGGCCGCATAGTTCACCAGGATCGACCCCAGGCTCACCAGCATGGGCGTACGCGCATCGTTCAGCGCATAGAACGCCGGGCTGAGCACTTTCAGCGCGGCATAACCCATCAGTCCGATTGCATAGTAGGAGAGAGCCACCGCAGTCTGCTGCGTGTCATAGAGCTGAAAGCGTCCGCCCTGATAGATCGCGCCGATAATCGATTTCCCCAGCACCACTAGCCCCACCGAAGACGGTATGGTCAGAAGAAACACCGTGCCCAGCGAGTTCGAAAGCGTTCTGCGGAACTCATCCATTTGCCCTAGCGCGACGCTGCGGGCGATGGAAGGAAGGGTCGCCGACGCCATCGCCACGCCGAACAGCCCTAACGGAAGCTGCATGAAGCGAAACGCGTAGCTTAGCCAGCTCACCGGGCCGTCCAGCCCTCGTATTGGATCCGAAATGCTGGAGGCGAAGTTCGTGTTCACCATCACGTTGATCTGTACCGCGGCGTTGCCGAGAATCGCCGGGACCATCAAAGCCAGGATGCGCCGCAATCCGGGGTCGGACCAATCCAGCGCTGCCCGGAACCGGAATCCCAGGCGGTGCAGGCTCGGCAACTGCCAGCCCAGTTGCAGCGCGCCTCCGAGAACCACGCCGATCGCCATGCCCTCAATCCGCGTAAGGTGCAGCGTCGGCCCCAACCCCATTCCCAAGACGACGCCAAAGCCTACCGAGCCGATGTTAAAAAACGTCGAAGCCAGGGCGGGAACGCCGAATTTATTGCACGCGTTCAAGACTCCCATGGCCTGCGCAGCCAATGCGACCAGCAGCAGGAACGGGAACATGATGCGCGTCATGCGCACCGCCAGCTCAAACTTGCCGGGCACCGCCGCGAATCCGGGAGCCAGCAGGTGAACCAGCACCGGCGCGAAGATCATTCCCGCGGCACACACCGCGCCGACAACAATGATCAGCGCGGTCGCCACCAGGTTCACCAGGCGGGCGGCCTCCTCTGTGCTGCGTTGGCTGAGGTACTCGCTGAAGGTGGGTACGAAGGCGCTCGACAGTGCGCCCTCGGCGAACAGATCGCGCGTCAGGTTGGGGATCCGGAACCCCAGCATGAACGCGTCATAGATCAGTCCCGCGCCGAACAGCCGGGCCATTACGGACTCGCGCAGCAAGCCGGTGATGCGGCTCATGAACACCGCGACGGAGACCACGCCGGCCGATCGCACCACGCTTTCGGATTGCGTGGGCTCCGGATCTAGGCGTTCACTGGCCGTATTGTTCAAGGAAGTGGGCAATGGTCATGATCCCGGCGTAATAGTTCGCGAGCTTGTATTTCTCGTTGGGCGAATGTAATCCATCGTCGGGAAGTCCGAAACCCATCAGGATGGTGGGAATGCCCAAGTGCTTCTTGAAATCGCCGACAATCGGAATCGAACCGCCGCTGCGAATGAACACCGTCTCGCGTCCCAGCACATCGGAAAACGCTTTGGCGGCGATGTGAATCGCGGGGTGATCGGGATCGACGCTGATGGGAGGTCCGTAGGCCAGGATCTTCACCTCGGTCTGAATTCCCGCGGGCGTGAAATCCTTGACCGCCTTCTTGTAACCCGCGATGACCTTCTCCGGATCCTGATTGGGCACCAGCCGGATGCTGACCTTGGCCGTCGCCTTGGCGGGGATCACGGTTTTCGCACCGGGCGCGATGAATCCACCCACGATGCCGTGGACTTCAAGCGTCGGCCGGGCCCACACGCGTTCCAGCACGGTGAAACCGGGCTCGCCGGTGAGTTGGGTCGAACCGACTTCGACCTTGAGAAATTCTTTCTCGTCGAACGGCAGGATCGACCAGGAGTGTTTTTCGGCAGGCGTCGGCGGCGCGACGTCATCGTAGATGCCGGGGACGTTGATATGCCCTTGCGCGTCTTTCAACTTAGCGAGCAGCTCCACGAGCCCGAAGATCGCGTTCGGCGCCGCGCCGCCGTACATGCCCGAATGCAGATCCTTCGCCGGACCGCGGGCCTCGATCTCGGTGTAGATCAGTCCGCGCAGGCCGATGCACAATGTCGGGATGCCTTCGGCGTAAAGCTCGGTGTCGGACACCAGCGCGACATCGGACTTGAGTTTCGCGGGATTCTCGGCGACGTACTTCGCGATCGCGGCGCCGCTGACTTCCTCTTCGCCCTCGATCAGAAACTTCACGTTCACCGGTAGCTTGCCGTTCACCGCGAACAGAGCTTCGATGGCCTTGATGTGGCTGTACATCTGGCCCTTGTCATCGGCCGCGCCGCGTGCGTAGATGTTGCCGTCGCGAACGGTCGGCTCGAAGGGAGGCGTGATCCATTCATCCAGGGGATCGGGAGGCTGCACATCGTAGTGCCCGTAGCACAGAACGGTCGGTTTCCCGGGCGCGTGCAGCCAATCGGCGTAGATCAGCGGATGCCCGGCAGTCTTGATGACCTCGACATGTTCGAGCTTGGCGGCGCGCAGGCTGGCGGCGACGAACTCGGCCGCGCGCTGGATATCGGGGACGTGCTCGGGAAGCGTGCTGACGCTGGGGATGCGGAGAAAATCCTTCAGCTCGGAGAGCAGCCGGTCCTTGTTTGCTTCGACAAACGTGTTAGTGGAGAGGGACACAATCCATTATAGGAGTGCACTCGCCGCACTTACTGGCTGGTGGACTTTTTGCCGCCGGCCAGCGCCAATGCGGCCCCTGCTCCGCCGCCGCCGATGGCGGCCACAATGCCGATCTTCGCGCCCGTGGACATTCCGGTGTGAGCCGCTGCCGTCTTTGAAGGCGACGGAGATGGCGATGGCGGCTTGGCACTTGCGGCGGCAGGTGCAGCCGCTGACGCCGGAATTTCAGTCCTGGCATCCAGCGTCGCCGCGACACTCAGGCATCCGCCTTGGGCCACGAGCGCAACGGAGGCGACGTTCATCGCGCTGGTAGCCGGAGCCACGCCGGGAGTACTCGAAGCCGCGCCACGCACTTCCACTCGGTTACCGACGTTGGGAGGCAAGTCCCGCCCCGAGACCTCGATCACCTCTTGCGTATTCTGATCCTGCAGCAGGAAATGGCCATCCTTGTAAACCATGCAACCGGTATGCACCGTTTGACCCTGCGCGACCTGCATGGCCACACCACGGTAGGGAGCGCGAATCAACTTCGCCTGCTCCGAAACGCGGGCCTCGAACGAGACCGGAGCGGCGAGTTGCGCGATACCCTTTTCCAGTACCAGCCGGTTCTGCCAGATGCGCGCGCGCGAGCCTGCCGCGAGCTGCACCTTCACGCCATTACGCAGATCGAGTTCCGAGGAAGCGGAACTGGTTTCGATCGTGGTGCCGTCGAATAGGGTGGCGTTGCCCCATACCTGGGACCCCTCCACGCTAAAATGGCCGCTGGCGGTGACGATTCCGATGGCGGGCGCAGCCAGCGCGACTGCAGAAAAAAGCAAAGAGGATAGAACGCTTCTGGCAACCACTGAAGTCAGTATACGGAGAGCCGGGTTAAGCGGCAAGACATTTTAGTGTTATCCAAATGTATTACGCGCTGCGCATTTTGACTTGTGTCGTCCTGGCGGCCGCTGCCTGGTGGTCGATTCGTCTGGCGCGATCCGATGCGGCATTCCGCCAGCGCACTCCGCAAGATGTTGCGCGAGCGATCGAACTGGAGCCGGAGAACGTCGAATACCTGGCGGCGGTTGCATTACAGGCGGAATACAGCGGGCAAGATTCGACGCAGCTCCTAGAAGAGATCGCGAGGCTGAATCCGCGCGCGTCCGCACCACGAATCCGGCTTGGCCTTGCCGCCGAGCTACGGGGCGATCCGAACCAGGCCGAGCGCTGGCTGAAAGAAGCGTTTTCCGTCGATCATCAGTTCGAAACGCGTTGGACGCTGGCGAATTTCTACTTCCGCCAGAACCGCCGCGACGAATTCTGGACCTGGATGCGGTCGGCTCTCGAAATGTCCTATGGCGATCGCGTGGCCGCGTTCGATCTGTGCTGGCAAAGCAGCGGCGATCCGCAGGAGATTCTGGATCGCGCTATTCCCGATCGCCGCGAAGTCATGGCGTCCTATTTGGCCTACGTGCTGTCGCACAATCGACCGGCCGCCATTGCGGGTGCAGCGAATAAGCTAGCGAAGATGCGCACCGTTGACGATCTGCCGCTGCTCTATTCGGCTACGGACGCGATCCTCGATACCTATCTGTGGCACGCTCTCGGCAATGCTCGGCCGAATGGGATCACGCATCCCAATTTCGAGGAGCCGCGAATCGGCCACGGCTTCGACTGGCGCCTCGCGGAGGTGCCCGGGGTGAGTCACGTACCGCTCGACGGCTCCCTGGGCCATCGCATCCGCTTCAGCGGGCGGCAGCCCGAGTCTTGCGAACTGCTTCGCCAGGTGGTCGGAGGGCTTCGTCCAGGTGTGACTTACACGTTGCGCTGGGAAGCACGCACGCAGGGAATTGCTTCGCCCACCGGCTTGGCGTGGGGAATCGGCAAGAGTATGGGCGAGATTGCGGCCAGCGACGACTGGTCCAAGGGAAGCATGACCTTCACGCCGGATTCCGATCATGCCGTTCTGGTGCTGGCCTACCGCCGACCTGAAGGGCAGGTTCGAACCGAAGGATCGGTGGACCTGCGGCAGGTACTTACTTCTTCACAAGAATAAAATTGCCGCTGCGGATTTTGTTCGCCTGCGGATCGGTCTGGAAATTCACTTCCAGCAGATTGAAGGCCGGACCCGGGATCAGTTCGATCGTACCCGGCGTTCCGTCGCTGGTCGTCAGTGTGAACTTCTGAGTCGGCGTCGCGGCGATGTCGCCCTCAAACTTGAACTTGATGGAGGGATCGCTGGCAACCCCCGGAGACGGCTTGAATCGAGCTTCGATGGTCCCACCAGCGTGGCCATCCTTCTCGTGAACTTCCATTTCGACCGATTCGGGCTGGGCTCCGTGGAAAACACCGTTCACTTTGGGGTACGTCCATTCGCCGACGTAGCGAACCAGCGGTACGGGAGAAACGGAAGTATTGCGCGGCGCAGCCGGGCTCGCGTTGGTGGTGATGTTGGGTGTCACGGCGGGTGTGACGTTCGGTGTGAGGTTGGTTGAGATATTGGCGGGCGGCGGGGGCGGCGCGTTGCCGATCTGAATGCCCTCGGCCAGCTTGTCATAGTAGGCGGCCCAGGCTGGGCCTTCCATTTCCATCTCCGCCACGGTCTGGGAGAGTTGCGAAGCCTGATCGCGGAATGCGCCCGCGGTTTTGGTCCGGGCCTGGTCCAAGGCGTCAGCAGCCGCCGAATTTGCCACCACCGCCTTCTGGCGGGCTTGGATCGTATCGGTGAGGGCAATGAGCGCGACCCTCTCGCGTTCCATGGATTGGCGGAGCTGCTGGATTCCTCGATCCTGATCGGTGGCGAACTTGGCGATCGCCCTGGTGACCGATTGCAGTTCATTTGCGGCGATTCCCGCGACGGCCGGCGGCATCAAGTCGGGCGACGATCGGGTCACAGCGCTCTGCAGGATTCGGTGGCGTTGCGTCGCATCCTCAAGGGAAGACTTGAAGTGAGCCAGGCGAGTGGCTTCGAAACTCGCCGCAGCGGCCGCGGCACGGTCCGCCTGGGCAACTTGCGGAGCGGAGCCTGTACCCGCGTCGCGCTCGAGGTTGACCTGCGCCTGCTGCCAGGTATCGTAAGCCTGCCGATACGCGTCGCGGCTGGTCTGGCCGATGAGGCCGGCGGCTCCGCATAACAACGCTGCGGTCAACAGCCTCCTCATTGTTTCCCGCCTTTGGATTGAGATGCGCCGATCTGCGTGATGGTGCATTCGATCTGAGCCCTTGTCCGGCGCGCCGCGTAGTATCCGTTCCAGCGGGCCCGCTCGGCCTCGGACGCCGCGAACTCCTCGCGCAACGCCGCATCGCGAGCCTCAAATTTCGCCACCAGGTCGCGAAGCAAGGGGACGGTCGCATCGGCGGATCCCGCGTGCTGATCCAGGGCCGTCACCCGCTGGTGGATCATCGTCGCGATTTGGGCGAGCAATTTCTGCGGAGCCTCCAGCGACGCCCGCTGCTTGACGCTCTGGGCCAGCGCGTCGGATTGCGTGTCGACGGCGGTTTGTTCCTGGCCGGCGTCGGCTCGCTCCAGGCTGGCTTCCACGGCGTGCCGCTCTTCGGAGTTGAGCAGATTCCTCACATCCGCGGTCTCGGCAAACGCCTTGGCGGAGACGGCTCTAAGGTAATCGGACAGAGCCGCCAGCCGTGCTTCCGAGGCCCGGCTGACTTCGTTAACGGCAGCCAGCGCGCGCGGATCGCAGGGCAGGATTCGCGACACGCGATCGCTCATATCCTTCGCGAGGGATTCCCATTCGGCGTGACGCTTCTGCGCCGTCTGCTGCAGCGCGGCAAGATCCAGCGCGCCATTTTGTGGCGAAGGCTCCTGCGCGGCGGCGGGTGCACAAGTGAATGCCGCCGAGAATAACGCGGCATAAATGAAGACGCTGGACGCGCGTTTCATGGAACTATTATTTCACTCCGCCCATGAGTCTGGTGACAGGCCGCGAGATCAGCAGCAGCACCAGACCTACCGCGATCCCCGTACCGCCGGCGTACCCGACGAGTTTGTCGAGCGGCATCGATTCGTAGAACGACGCCATGCGGCCGGCGAAGAAGTTGCCGACCGAGATCGACAGGAACCATACGCCCATCGTAAGCCCCGCGATCCGCGCCGGGGCGAGCTTGGTTATCGCGCTCAAGCCCACCGGGCTCAGGCACAGTTCGCCGACCGTGTGAATCAAATACACGGCGGCCAGCCACAGCGGGCTGACCCGGCCGGTGTCTCCGGCGGCGCGCGCGGCGAACACCATCACCAGGAAGCCGCCGCCTGCGCCCAACAGTCCGAACGCGAATTTCGTCACCAGCGATGGGTCGCGGTCGCCCAACTTGATCCACAGCCAAGCCAGCAAGGGTCCGAGGACATAGATGAATCCGGAATTGAGCGACTGGAACCACGACGACGGGAATGCGAAGCCGAACAGGGTCGTGTCGGTGCTGCGGTCCGCGAACAGGTTCAGCGTCGATCCGGCTTGTTCGAAGATCGACCAGAACAGCGCCGACGCCACGAACAGCACCAGGATCACGTAAATTCGTTTCTTCTCCACGGGGGTGAAGTCTTTGGAAAAAATCAGGGCGCCAAAAGTCACCACCACCGCGACGATCAGCAGGCCGGCGAATCCATCCGCGACTCTTTCGACTGCGGGCCTCATCACCAGCAGCGCCAGGAGAGCGGCGGCCAAGACACCCGAGCCGATTCCCAGAACCTTCCGATCCTGGGCCGTTGACTTGGCTGGCAGCAGCCCAGCTTCACCAAGATACTTACGTGTGATCTGGAACTGAATCAAACCCGCGAGCATAAACAAGCCGGCCAGCCCGAAGGCGTAACGATAGTTGATCGTCTGGCCGACGTATCCCAGGATCAGTGGGGCGATACCCGCGCCGATATTGATGCCGACGTAGTACAGCGTGAATCCCGAATCGCGCCGGATGTCTTTTTCGCCATAAAGGAAGCCGACCACCGTGGTGCAACTGGTCTTGAGGAATCCAGTGCCGATGGCCATCAGCAGCAATGAAGCCACGAACGGGCCCATTGCGGGAAGCATCAAACCGAAATTTCCGGCCGCGATCAATAGCCCGCCCACGACGACCGAGCGCTGATGACCGAGAAAGCGGTCGGCCATCCATCCAGCGGGTAGGGCGAAGATATAAGCGCAGGACGTATACAGTCCGTAGATGGCGCCCGCGATGGCCACGCTCAATCCCATGCCATGCTGTGAAACTGCCGCGGTCATGTATAAGATCAGCAGGGCGCGGATGCCGTAATAACTGAAGCGCTCCCACATTTCGGTGAAGAACAGCGTGGAAAGGCCTCGTGGATGGCCAAAGAACCCGCGATCGTTGGCAAGCGCCCCTGTATTGGCGGACATTCCCCCGATTATAGGCGGTTGCTACAATTGAGTTTATGAGTGCCAATCCGCGCCACCGCACGGTGGCCGTCAACGTCGGAGGTGTGAACGTCGGTGGAGGACACCCCGTTGTCGTCCAGTCGATGACCAACACCGATACCGCGGACGTGCAGTCGACCGTGAATCAGGTGATGGCGCTGGCGAACTCGGGCTCCGAGCTGGTTCGCGTCACCGTCAACACCGATGAAGCTGCGGCCGCGGTTCCCAAGATCGTCGAGACGCTCTACAAGTTTGGCGTGCGTGTGCCGGTGATCGGCGACTTCCACTATAACGGCCACCTCTTGCTTAAGAAGTATCCCGATATGGCGAAGGCGCTGGCGAAGTACCGCATCAATCCCGGCAACGTCAACATCGGCAAGAAGCACGACGACAATTTCCGCGTCATGATCGAAGCCGCCATCGAGTATGGCCGGCCGGTGCGCATCGGCGTGAATTGGGGATCGCTCGACGGCGCGCTGCTCACCCGCATGATGGATGAGAACAACGCACTGCCCGAGCCCGAGGACGCCAAGACCGTGACGCTGCGCGCGATCGTCCGCAGCGCGATCGAATCGGCCAAGGCCGCCGAGCACTACGGGCTTCCGAAGAACCGGATCATCCTGAGCGCCAAGGTCAGCGGAGTGCAGGACCTAATTCGCGTGTATCGCATGCTCGCAGCCGAAGGCGATTACGCGCTGCATCTGGGACTCACCGAGGCTGGCTTGGGATCGAAGGGTATCGTGGCATCGACCGCCGCTATCGGGATCCTGCTGCAGGACGGCATCGGCGATACGATTCGCGCTTCGCTCACGCCGCTGCCCAATGGCGACCGGTCGGATGAAGTCATCGTCTGCCAGCAGATCCTGCAGGCTCTCGAACTGCGCAGCTTCACTCCGCAAGTGACCGCGTGCCCGGGCTGCGGCAGGACTACCAGTACTTTCTTCCAGGACATGGCCGACCAGATCCAGACGTATCTGCGCGAGCAGATGCCGTCCTGGAAAGAACGTTATACCGGCGTCGAAGAGATGAAGGTCGCGGTGATGGGCTGCGTCGTGAATGGCCCTGGCGAATCAAAGCATTCCAATATCGGCATTTCGCTGCCAGGGACGTTCGAAGAACCCGTCGCTCCGGTGTATGTCGACGGTAAGCTCAAGCTCACGCTGCGCGGCGACAAAATCGTGGCCGAATTCATCGCGCTGTTAAACGACTACGTTGACAAACGTTATTCAGCCAAGGTCGGCGAGACCGTCAGCGCGTAATTTACATAAATTTTACGCCCGCGCGTGAAACATCGCGTACCCTATAGGGATCCTATCTGGTAGTTTCACCTGGAGGTGATATGCTCAAACCGTTTCACATCGTGCTGACGACATTGGGTTTTGGGCTAGCGACAGCCTTCGCGAATCCTGTCGGATTCGTGCAGACGAACCTGGCTTCGGACGCCTCGGATGCCAATCTGGTGAATGCCTGGGGCATTGCGGCCAGCGCTACGTCGCCGTTCTGGCTGGGGGCGAACGGCAGCGGAACGTCGGTGCTGTACAACGGCGCGGGCGCGAAACAAGCACTCACCGTTACGATCCCAGGCGACGGTTCGGTAACCGGCGTCGCGTTCAGCGGAGTCGCGGGGGCCTTCAACGGCGATGCGTTTCTGTTTGCTTCGGAAGACGGCACAGTCTCCGGATGGAGAGGCGCGCTAGGAACCACTGCTGAAACGCTGGTGATCGCCGACCTCAACAACGTATACAAAGGCCTGTCGGACGCCAACGTCGGCGGCCACGAATATGCCTACCTCGCGAACTTCAAGAGTGGCAATGTCGACGTGATGAAAGGCGACGCGGGGGCGCCCACTTTGGTGGGAAACTTCACGGATCCCAACTTGCCTGCCGGCTACGCGCCGTTCAACGTAATGAACCTGGGCGGCTCGATCTACGTGACCTATGCGTTGCGGGGAGCCGGGAAAGACGACGCTCCAGGAGCGGGCCATGGCTTCGTAGATAAGTACGATTCAAACGGCGTTCTGATCGGTCGTCTGGTGACCCAAGGCGCGCTCGATTCCCCATGGGGATTGGCGATCGCCCCGGCCGGATTCGGCGATGTCGGCGGGGCCTTGCTCGTCGGTAATTTCGGCGACGGCAGGATTAACGCGTACAATCCCACCACTGGCGCGTTTGTGGAGACGCTCACGGACGCAAACGGGAATCCGCTGGTGATCGACGGGTTATGGGGCCTGGCGTTTGGGAACGGCGGTAGCGCCGGTCCCACCGGCACGCTCTACTTCACCGCCGGCCCCGGAAATGAGAGTCACGGACTGTTCGGAGAGCTAAACCCCGTGCCCGAGCCTGCGACGTGGCTGCTGAGTGGTTTCAGTCTGGTGGGGCTGGCTCTGCGCCGCGCCCGAACGAAACTACGAGTCTAGTGTTTGCCGCGATCCGTGTCGGAACTGAAAATCTCTACAGCGTGTTGGTTATCCCGGATCCGGTAACATACCGCTACCGGACTGTGTACCAGCTTGCGTACTGCTGAGCGCTGCCCGATCGCAGTGCCCATACGGGCAAAGCGGCTGAGCAAATCCACGTGGTTGAGTAGGCATTGCCGAACCGAGAAGCTGCGTCGGCGTCGTCTTCAGCTATGTGGCTGATGAGTTCAGCCAGATCGTTTAGGCGCTTTTTGTGTGAAGAGGACTCGGTAATCCACTGGGGCAAGAGGTTTCGCACTTCCTCAATAGGAACGGTGCGGCCAGCTTCAGCGTCTCGAATGCCCTCGTCAATGGCTGCGAGGGTTTCCTCATCTTCTTCGTCGAGAATAGGAGGCGGGTTGTCGAGGTCGAGCTTGTTCACCTCAGCCATACCTTTACGGGTAGCGCATTCAGAATCCGGTGAACCAGTTTCCGGGTCGACCGAGGCTCACCTTCGTAGCTATTACAACGCCGAAAGTCACCACCAGAGCGCAGGATTGACACGATTTGCGTCCTGAACAGAGGCGTCATCCTTAATCAGGATCCTTCGGGTAGTGTTGACGCTCTGCCGTCACCCGGATCAGGAATTGGTCACATTGAAACCAAACGACCCTTGTTACTGTTCTATGCGCTTACGTCGCGCTATTGGTTTCGGGCCGTGATTCCACCGTTCAATACGATTCCCTACCTTCAAAATATGAATTTCGGTGCGAGCGAAGAGTAGAACAAGAGTCTATCCGGTTTATGGGCGTGAGATCGCACTATTCCCCTAAGAACTTCTTCGTCTCCCGCAAGAACAGCTCCAACTGATCATGATGCAGCCAGTGCCCGGCCTGGTCGACTTTAACGATGCTCTTATTGACGATCGCCGCAGCCTGCGGATCGTCATCCGGATCGCGCGCGAAGCTCTGCCGGCCCCAGAACAATAGCGTCGGGCAGGTGATCTGTCCCAGGATCTGGGTCGCGTCTTCCAACCCAATTCCAAAGGGATGAATCACGCGCGTGTAGTTATCGAACTTCCATATCAGCGACCCGTCGGCATTCCAGTTGGTCCCGTGCAGCGTGAGGTGCTCGGCGACCTCATCAGTCAGAAACGGATTAGCCTCTTTCATCCGCGCCACCGCCGCGGCCAGAGTGGGATAGCTGCGCGCGGGATGATCGTCCAGGTTGCGCGTTCTCTCGATCCAGGTCCTCATTCGCTCGGGTGACGGTTTCGGCGTAGATCCCAGCGGTCCCACGCCCACTCCCTCGATCGCAACCAGCTTCGCGACTTTTTCGGGATAGGTTCCTGTGAAATAGAGCGACACGATCGCACCCAGTGAATGCCCGACCAGCCGCAACGGGTACGCGCCGATGATGTCGGCGAACACCGTCAGGTCCAGGATGTGCTCCGATGGGCTATACAGCGCTCCGGGAGCCCAGGCGCTATTTCCGTGCCCGCGCAGGTCCAGCGCGTAGACGTGATAATCGTCGCGAAGAGCGCGAGCGATCCAGTCCCAGCTCCGCGCATGGTCTCGCGAGCCGTGGACCAGGATGAGCACCGGTTTCCCGTCGGTCCCCCAGTCCCAGAACTGGAGTTTCAGGCGATCGGAATAGAAATAGTGTGAGGCAGGCTCCAGGGAGGCTTGCATGATTCGTTCTAACTATCCTAGGGGATTCGCCTGAGGGTCATCGGAAAGCTTACCTGATATGCTGCCGACCAGAGGTTCTTTAAACGTGTTCCGCGCATTATTCCTGGCGATGCTCTTAACCGTACCCTTGGCGGCCGCTCCGAACTTTTCAGGCAGCTGGATTCTGAACACTGCCAAGAGCGATTACGGCCAGTTTCCCGCGCCCGAAGTCATGACCCGGGAGATCCGGCACAACGATCCCGTGCTTTCCCTGTCCACTTACCAAAAGGGAGCGCAGGGCGAACTCACCACCGACCTCACGTATACGACGGATGGAAAACCCGCCATCAATGGTCCGAACCAGGGTTCCGCCCACTGGGAAGGCGACAAGCTGATCATCGAAACATCGCGCGACTACCAGGGGACCAAGCTCACCCAGCGGGAAGAATGGTCGCTTTCCGTCGACCGGAAGACACTGAACATCGCCACGCACGTGAAGCTGCCGAATGGCGAGTTCGATGTGAAGCAGGTGTTAGAGAAGGCTCCGGCTCCCGCTGGCGGTAAAGCCCGCTGAACTCTCTAAGCGGCCGCAGCTGTGAACGCTACAATAGTCTCGCTATGGCCAAACTTGCGCTAGTGTACGGAATGCGGCTGCTGCCGGCCGATGAGATCGATGAAATCGGCGAAGCCCAGATTCGTCTGAAAGGCGATAAGGCCGCGCATGTCACCATGCATCTGCTGGAGGGCGGGGAAAAGGAAATTCGGGCGCAGCTGGAGCAGTCGCTGGACGCCTTCTTTGAGTTTTATCCGGAAATCTGAACTACTCTTGCGCGGGCATTTGGGAGTCGGAATCCCGCCAGGCGCTCAGTTTTAGCCGGCGGCAGACCCAGCACAGCCCTTCGGCCGAATTAGGGGCGCATTCGCTCTTGCACACCGAGCAAAGCACCATTTTGCGAAGGCGATCCGACTCAATGGCCCGCTTGGCTTCTTCCAGAAGCTTCTCCGGCACCACCGTGTCCGCTATTAGGGACTCCGGGACCGGCCGGGGAGCGGAGATGCGCTTGCGCTTCACAACCCCACTATAGCAGCCCGACCACGCTAAAATCTGAGTTGGTCCAGACAGCCTTTCTCTTCCCAGGTCAGGGTTCCCAGTTTGCGGGAATGGGCAAAACCCTCGCCGATTCGTTCCCTGAAGCCGCCCGCATTTTCCAGGAGGCCGATGATGCGCTCGGGTTTCCGCTGTCGAAGCTATGCTTCGAAGGTCCCGACGATCAGCTCAAGCTGACCGAAAATCAGCAGCCGGCCCTGCTCACGGTCTCGATCGCCGCGCATTCGGTCCTGACGGCCAAAGGGATCGTTCCCTCGTATGTGGCGGGTCACAGCCTGGGCGAATACTCGGCGCTGGTTGCCGCCGGATCGCTGCGTTTTGCCGATGCGGTCCGTTTGGTCCGCAAACGCGGACGATACATGCAGGAAGCCGTTCCCGAAGGTGTGGGTGCGATGGCCGCGATCCTTAAGCTTCCTTCTGGGAAGCTGGAAGCGATCCTGTCTGAGGCCGGGCAGGGCGAAGTCGTGAGCCCCGCGGGTCTCAACTCCCCGGATCAAATCGTCATTGCGGGCCACATCGCCGCGGTCAACCGGGCCATCGAACTCGCCAAAGCTGCCGGCGCCCGCCGGGCGATTCTCTTGCCTGTCAGCGCTCCCTTCCATTGCGCTCTCTTGAAGCCTGCGCAAGACCGGATGAAGTCCGAACTCGATGCGACCGAATTTCGCGACCTGACGATTCCGTTGATCAACAACTGGCAGGCGCGCGAGGTTCGCACGGGCGCCGAAGCCCGCGAGGGGCTGTATCATCAGATCCCCAATGCGGTCCGATGGTGTGAGTCCATTGCCTTGCTAGCGTCGCGCGGCGTTACGCGGTTCATCGAAGTCGGTGCTGGGGCGGCTCTTACGGGAATGCTTCGGAACATCGACCCGGCGTTAGTCGGCCTCAAATTCGGCGAAGCCGCGGATTGGGACAAGCTAATGGCAGAGCAAACCGGATCTTGACAACTATCCCGTAGTGCCCTAACATGTCGTCATGCGACATGTAGAAGAACAGCCTGAGTCGCCCAGCCGGCCCTTGACCGAACCCGTTCTGCTCATCTTGCTGAGCCTTGCGGATAAGCCTCGCCACGGCTATGCCCTGATGAAGGACATCGAAACGCTGAGTGCCGGTCGGGTGCGAATGACCACGGGCACGCTGTATGGCGCGCTACGCAGGCTTCTGGAGGATTCCTGGATCGAAAGGTTCGACCAGGAAGACACCTCCCGCGAAAAGCAAGCCTATCGGCTGACGTCAGTCGGCCGCAAACAGATGGCGACGGAACTCGATCGAATGAAGCAGCTCACACGAGCTGCGGCCGCGCGGCTCAGAGCGAGGGAAGCATGAACCCCATAACGCGTCTCTACAAAATCCTGCTGCGGCTGTATCCGCGCGATTGCCGTGCATGGTGTGCGCGAGAGATGTTGGATGCCTTTGAGAAGGCGGCATCGGACCATCGCGCGCAAGGTTTGGCCGCGCTCGCCCGATTCGGTCTTGCGGAACTGAGCGGGTTGCTGGTGGAAGCCGGCGCTGCTTGGATCGCGAAGTTCACCTCGAGCCGATACATGCGCGGCTTCTGGATTCCCACCACGATGCGCCGTCCCGGGCAGTCGCCCGAAGATTGGTGCCCGCCGGGCGCACGCGTTCTTTCCGACGTCCTGGAAGCGCAGAGGCGCGTCGATCTCAACCTGCATCACATGATGGACGCCATCTCCGATCGAGATTTCAAGAGGGCTCGGTTCTATTCGGAGGAGGATTTAAGGACTCGGAACCGATGAAGTTATCATTCGACCCCGCACGGTCGGCGGTACTCAGCATGGACAATCAGGCCGGGATCGTGTCCATCTACGTCAAGGAGCCGGAAGGCTTCTTAGGACACGCGTCCAGCGTACTGGAACGTTCTCGAAGCGCAGGCATGAAGGTGATCCATGTCCAGGTCGGATTCCGGCCCAAGCTGCCGGAAGTAAGTACGCGAAATCCGCTGTTCAGCGCGATCAAGAACTCGGCGCAGCATCAGAAGTTGTTCCAGGGCGCTCTGGGCGCTATTCATCCGGCACTCACGCCGCGAGACGATGACATTGTGATCACGAAACACCGGGTCGATGCGTTCAACGGAACCGACCTCGAGATGATCCTGCGGGCCAACGACATCGACACCCTCATCCTGTTCGGAATTGCGACCAGCGGAGTGGTTCTTTCGACGCTCCTGCACGCCGCTGATGCCGACTATCGCGTGGTGGTGATTCGGGATTGTTGTGCCGACCTGGATCCTGAGGTGCACGCCTGCCTGGTGGAGAAGGTTTTTCCGCGCCAGGGCTCGGTGATCACGGCTGCCGAATACCTGGAAGCGCTCGCGGCTTAGTCCTCAATCGTGACCGTGGGACCCGTCTGCTTCAGCGCACTGACAGCTTGATCCACGCGCTTCGCCAGTTCCAGAAACGGCGTGTTGTGCTTATCCTCACCTGCGCGAGTGGTTACCGGATTCCCCGAATCCCCGCCGATGCGCACATCCGGATCGAGCGCCAGCTCGCCCAGGAAGGGAATCTTCATGTCTTCGGCAGTCTTTTTGCCGCCACCCTGGCCGAATACGTCGATGCGCTCGCCGCTCCCGGGCGCGATCAGATACGACATGTTCTCCACCATCCCGAGAATCGGGACGCGTACCTGCGCGAACATGTTGACGGCCTTGCGCGCATCTTCGAGCGACACATCCGACGGCGTGGTGACCACGATAGCTCCCGAGATCAGCGCGTTCTGCACCAGCGACAGCGATACGTCGCCTGTACCCGGCGGCAGATCGATGATGAGGTAATCCAGTTCGCCCCAATCTACGTTGCGCAGGAATTGCTGGATTACGTTGTGCAGCATGGGGCCGCGCCAGACCAGCGGCTTGTCGCCGGGACTCAGGAATCCCATCGACATCAGCTTCACGCCGAATTTTTCGATGGGCCGGATGCGATCGGCATTGCCCACCGGATTTTCGCGCGTGCCCATCATGGTGGGAACGTTGGGGCCGTAGACGTCGGCGTCGAGCAACCCGACTTTTCGTCCCAGCCGCGCCAGCGCGATCGCGAGATTTACGGAAACCGTGGTCTTTCCGACGCCGCCTTTGCCCGAGCCTACCGCGACCAGATTCTTGATGCCGGCAATCGGAGCCTTAGGAAGTTCTTGCTGAGGATGCATGAACCTCGATGGTAGCAGGCGCTTCCGAGTCGCGACAGTGATGGAGCGGTTACTTGGCCGCCAGCTGTTCCCACCGCTGCTTGGCCCGCGCGACCACTTGCGGAACGTCCGATTCGAGCAGGAATCGCTGCTTCGCCAGTTCCCGCGCAGCCGCCTCGATCTTGCCCAGGTACTCCTGCTGGTCCTTGTACCTCTCTTCAATCGACAACCGGGGATCGCCCGACTTTTCGCGTTCCGCCCTTGTACGCGGGAACGCCACCATCGAACCAGTCAGCGGATACTGCTCGGTCGGCGAACCGATGGAGGGATTGCGAAGGTTCCAGCCCATATAGGTCGCCAGCGGATAGCGGAGCTCCGGTAACTGGATTCCCGAGGTTTCGTTGCCATCGGTGTTCACTTGAGGAACCAGGGCGGGGAACGGATCCCCGACCTTGGGCGGTTCTTGTCCCATATCAAGTCGTCGCGGCGCATAGGCCGTCTGCACGACATTGACTCCGGGGATTTTCGGAAACCGGACCGCCGATGCGACTACCATCTGGTCTTTATCAATACGCGGGAACACCGACGCAGGGGGCGCCGTGCCATCGGTGACCCATTTGTTCATGGCCACTACCATCGCGCGCTGGAAGAACGACCAGTCCATGGGATTCGTCGGATTCTGCACCTGCGGATTCGTCCCGCCGCCCGAGCTATGCTGAGTGCCGGCGACGTAGTAAACTCGCACGTCTCCAGATGGCGCGACGTCGCGTTTCCCGTCCTCGCTGACGTGATTCAGCCCGGCCGCGCGACCCCAATACTCGTGCGATCCATTGCTCAACAGCAGCTTCGGCGCGACGCCCGCCTTCGCCGATTTAGCGAGCAGCTCATCAGGGTGGAACGGCGGCAGGTCGGTGGGAAAATCGACGCCACTGAACTGGCCGCTGGTCCGGCCCGCCTGCGCGAAACGCTGGTTGAAATCGCCATGGCCGCCGCCGGCCACGTGCGCCCATACGCCGTCGAAAACCTTCTTGCCTTGTTCGTCGCCGTTGAAACCGTCCGCGATGAACGTGCGCAGCAACCGGCCGCTCTGCGAAATCCCGGCCCCGATGGCCCGCTTCACTTCGCCGCGCTGCTTGATATAGGAGATGTAATCGCGCACGGCCGCCATGCCGAGGCCTGCCACGGTTGGATCTTTGGCTGTATAGACGAAGTCGTAAAGTTTTCCGGGCTCGAAACCAGCCGCGAACTCGAGCCTGTCTCCGTTGAGTTTCCATTGATCGTTAGGGATGGCGATCCGCTGGCCGTCGGCTTTATCGCGCATCGTGAGCGATCCCGAAGGCACGCTGGCAGGCGCGTAAGGAAGGGCGTCCGAAGTGGCCTTCTGATTCACCAGAATCTCGGTCCGAACCTTTCCGGTGACGCCCGCGAGCACCGGCGCGTACAGTTTCACATTGTTCGCGCCCGTCACATCCGACTGCCACCCGACCCACACCAGCGTGAATCCCTGGTCCAGCATGAAATGGTCGCCCATGTCCTGCTTGCCGGGCATGCCTCGGGCCGCACCGAGGTTCAGGGCGCCCCAGAACGGCGACGATCCCCGGTTCGCGATCTCTAAGAATGCCGTGGCGTTGCTCTTGGCCGCGTCCTTGGGACGAAGGATCAGCAGGTCGGCGGAGAATTCCACCAGGCCCGCGGCGTTTCTCGGCGCCAGGTCGATATCCACGATGGACCGGTTGGCCGGGAGCTTCGGATCCACGGCGAAGTACACCTTACCCGCGATCCTCTCGTAACCGTTTACTGGGAGATCCACGCGCTCGGCCACTTCGACGCGTGTGACGGCGGCCTGGCTAAACGTGACACATGCCGCAAACCCGGCGACAAACGCAAAAACTCGGCGTAGCATGCAGCTATTTTACGTCTATCGGCGTCGGCCGATGAAGCCAGCGACGCATTCCGCTAATGTATCCCCAGGTCGCGAACGATTTTTGCGAGTACAAGAAGCCTGGAACTGATAATCAGGCCTTTGCGCTCCGCTGCGCCGGTATTGATTTCGAAGCGGATCTTTGCGTTTTGAATTACCAGATTGACGACTCCGCCCCGCTCGGCAAAACCCTCGCTTTCGCCGATGGTCAGCGCACTGGTGTTCTCTGCGCTGGCCAGCATGCCGGCGGCGTTCTTCTGCTCGGCATCGCTAATGAAGACTATCTGGCAGACCCCCGGATTGTCGCTCGTCGTGATGTTCCGAACGTCGATGTGCCGGCCTCCACTCGTTCGAGAGCGGAGCTCGCGTTCCGCGTCGACTGGAAACGGATCACGGCCCACAATGCAGATGATTAGAGGCGCGCTAGAGCTGCTAAACGCGTCCCTCGGCCATTCCACGAACTTCGTCACGTTATAGATGTAGGCCAGTTTGAGCGGGTATTGGACGGTCTGTTCGACCTGTGACCACGCGCAAGGAGAAACGCACACGGCAAGCCCAAGGTACACAAGGCACGCCCATGTTCCAGGTCGACGCGAGCGCCTCATAGGCTCAAAAGGAGTATCCAACTTTCAGCCGGAACGTTCGCCCATCCTGCAGGATGACGTCTTGAAGATTCTCTGGGCGGCCAGGATCTCCGTATTGCCGGTTGAAGATGTTGTAGATACTTGCGGAAATGTCCCATTTTTCCCCCAGACTGCGGCTCAATAAAGTAAAGTTCGACAGCGCGTAGGATGCCAGTGGACTATTGGCAAGGCTTTTTCGCGAACTGACGTACTGGAGATCGAAGCTGGCGAAAAGCGCGTGCCGGATCAGCGGCGCGCTGATGAATGCTCGACCCAGATGCGAAGGCGAATTGACCGAAAAATCGGCAGGGTCGTGATTTCTGGCTACTTGAAAGCTGTAGTTTCCGCCGACCTCCAGACCCCACGGCGATCGCCTCCGAAACGACAGATCGAAGCCGCGGAGATCGAGCGCACGGGCATTCTGGTATTGGATGTCGCCGGCCTCTACGCCGTTTGCCGCGCTGATCAAATCCCGGATTGGGTAATAGAAACCGGTCGCTGTGAACTGGAAACGATGCTGTAGGTATTGCTCCCACACCAACTCTGTCGTCTTGACCCGTTCAGGCTTCAAGAAGGGATTCGCTTCGCTTCCGGGCGCATGATAGTACAGCTCGTAAAAATTGGGGGCGCGAAAAGCCTGCCCATAAAGCAGCTTGAATGTGGTCTTCTCAAATGGGTTATAGATCAGGGCCGCTCGGGGGTTGGTAGACCCCCCAAACGTCGAGTAATGGTCGTAGCGCAGGCCTACATTCAGAATCAGGGACCCGGATAGCCGGATTTCGTCCTGAACGTACGAACCCCAATCGGTGGAACTCCTCCGGTCATTCACATCTTCAGAAAACGGTTGCAGGTCGTAGGTAGTCTGATCCTGGTGAAGGTGCTGCCGGTAGCTCGAACCCACGGTGACGTGGTGCCGGTCAAAAAGCTTCTTCGAAACAACTGCTTCGCCGCCTAACCAGGTACCGTAGCCGAGATCCTTCTGAGTGACCGTGGAGGCTACGTCAGGATCCGCGGAACTGTAGATGTAGGTTCCCTCATAATCGTACTTGTCGAAATACAACCGGGCCGCCAACTGCCAGCCGCCGGCGATTTTGTCCTGGTATTGAAGATCCGCGTAGCTCCGCGTATCCACCGTATGGGTGCCGGGGTCGTTAAACACGGTGCCAAAGGAAGCAGTGGGAATATGCTTGTCGCGGGAACCGTACACCCCTTGAAAGGTGAAGGAGCCGTAGGATACGTTCGCAAACAGTTGCTGGAACTGGTCTCCATCCGCATTCCGGGCGATGCCGTTGTTGGTGAGGGGATTGTCGAATTCCTTGAAAAACAGTGCGTCCGCGCCTTGCGAAGCATAGAACGAACCGGAAAGCAGCACTTCCAGGCCGTTGTCGAAATCCCGGCCGTAGCTGACGCGGCTCCGGTAGGTCTCGTTGCTGCCGGCCGCACCCGAGACGGCCAGGCCTCCCAGGGCGCCTCCCCGCTTGGTGATCACGTTGATGACGCCGAAAAAGGCGCTAGCCACGTATAGGGAAGAATTCGGCCCACGCACGACCTCGATGCGATCAACCAGATCCAGGTCCACCGGGAACTCCGTTCCCAAAAGCGCCTCCCCGTAGATGTCGTCGTTGAGCAGGTGCCCGTCCACCAGTAGTTGAACCCGGCTGTTATAATCCCCCGGTTGGCCATACCCTCGGAACCCCAGGTAGCTGTAGTTCCTGTCATAGGTCACATAGAAGCCCGGGACGTCGCGCAGGATGTCCGCCAGGGTCTGATAGCCGAATTTCTGGATTTCTTCCGCCGAGATTATGGTCACCGAAGCCGGGGCTTCCGTAACTTTCTGCTGGAACTTGGAGCTGCTGTATACCGAATCGATCTGGACGGTCAACAGTTTCTCAAGGCTCATGTCCAGCAATTCCGCAGCCGACCGTTCCTGCTGCGCCGCGACCGGAATCGGGTTAACGCCTATCCATAGCGAGGCAAGAAGTAATCCGGTGCGCGCACGCACTCTCACCCTTTGGGGTCTACACCTCGCAGATGCACTCATGCGCGTACGTAGTGCGGGGGAATCCGCATTACTCTCGCGGCATCTTCCGGATTAAAGCCCTTACCGCCGCACGGTCTAGGAGCTTGCTGAAATAGCGTCCGGGAACACCACTGGCACTTCGTAGGGAGCACTGTTACCGGCAGAAGGAGGCGTCGCGAGGCGCCCCCGCAGTCGGCAACCGGGCCTCTCAGTGGGCCCCGGAAGCGCCGCTCAACACACCGCGGCCCGGAGCTTTGGAATGCGCCACAAGTTGAAGGCCGCGGCAGTGAAGGTGAACAACCAC
>JAIQFE010000053.1 GCA_020073445.1 Terriglobia bacterium | reverse complement strand
GCTCCTGGTACCGCTGCCGCATCCGCTGCATGTTGCGGACACTCATTCCGGCAATCTCGGCCGCCTCGATCCAGGTCAGGCTCTTGGCCATCGCTTTCAGAATCACGTCTTGCAGCTTCATCATCCGCTCCGTTTCTCGGGCGGGTATTGCTCGGCTCGGTGTCTCCACCTCGCCAGCTTCCTCCCACCCGGCCTGGACCGGACAACTAACGTGCTAATTCCACCGGACAACTAACGTGCTAACGACACCTCTCAAGCCAGACGCCGAGCCAAAAGCCCAGGGTCTCAGTTTTGTCAGACGACGTCTCCGCTGGAACGTTTAGTGTCCCGATTTGGCGGCGCATCGCTTCTGATGCTTCGGCCTCTTTGTTGAACCCACCTTTACCTGCGTACCTCTTCTTTTCTTGTTCGTCTTTGCCAAGGTAGATGCGATAGCGCCACTTTGGGCGACTACTGCCCTTCACTCGATACTTTGTTACCGAACCTGTCATTTACCCTCCTGTTGTCACTTCCAAAGCTTTCAGGATGCTAGCGAATCATAATGTACACAATCGCACCGCTTTAACACTGGATCGTCGGATCACTCAACGTGAGACGGCTGTTTCGATAACGATTTCTTCTTTCGCGCCTTGACCACCTTTACCTCTTGAACGACATAGCTACTATGATCCCCAGGACGTCGAGGAGGAGGAACCCTGAGACGAACGGTTTTAGTGTTCTTAGTCACAGACTGAAATTCAGGGGGAGAAATATCGGCAACGAGCGTAGTCCCGTCGCTTCTGTCGAACTCCATACGAATCGCGTGAACGGTGTCGCCGTCACGATTGATCTGCCCGACATGCTCGTCGTAAGCGGCCATCAGTTCATCACGTCCGAAAAGTCGCCACGGACTACGGCGTTCTTTAGCAGCACCGCTGACCGATCCATAGCCTAGCTCCTTCACTAATGCACTTTTAAAAAGATCCGCGTATTCATCACGTCCCGCGGTCCGGGCAATCAGCTCCAGCTGGGAAAGGATCTTTCCGGTAGGTACGCGGCTGGATTCATATCTCGAAATACTCCGCACCGTTGTCCCAAGACGATGCGCGAACTGCTCCTGGGTTTCACCGAGAGACGTTCTTAAGTTAACCAGGGCACGTGACAGCAAGTGGCGGCGACGAAGAATAAGTTTCATGGACGATACCAGATGTTACCACTTGTCATTATAGACCATCAGTACTAGACACTGTGGTCCTGTGGCTTATACTTACCATCGTTCGCGCCAGGGGTTTCACGACGCCCGGCGGTCTTCAGCCAGTCTGCGATTGCGGTCTTGGGAAGGACGATACGCCGCCCAATTCGAATGTGAGGAATAATGCCGTTCTTTATCCCTTCGTAACAAGCATGCCTACTGACCCCGATTTCTCTGGCGAGGTCGTCCACCGACGCATAAGTTGGCGCACTTGCAGAACGCTGTTGTTTGCGACGAGCAGAGCTAGGTATACGCGCGGACTGTTCCATTGTGTGTCAGTCTCCTCTTTGGCGAGGCATAGCCGTGCCAGCCTGTTCTGAGAAAGGGTTTTCTCCGGTACCTGTCCCGTACCGATCTAAGAAACCTGTCTCCACAAGCTGGCAACGGTTAGAAGTAACGCTCGAAACGGCACCGCAACACTTTAACGGCCAAGTCCAGAACATAGGGGTGCTCTTAGGCGATAGGTTTGGGAGCACTGACGTGGACTGCGATTGCCCCGAAGCCATCACGGCCGCCCGGAACTTGCTGCCTGAAACTTCGCTGATCTTTGGTCGCCAATCTAAACCCTTCTCGCATTACTTCTATAGATCCGATCCTCCACTCCGGACTTACCAGTTTCGTGACCCGCTAGACCACGTGATGCTGATCGAGCTGCGCGGGTTATCGTCGGATGGATCGATTGGCCTGCAGACAATCGTTCCTCCAAGCATCCACGAAGCTGGTGAGCAAATCCGTTTCGAGCACGGTTTTGATGGCATGCCGGCAAATATCGACGCGGATGTTTTGGTGACGGCGGTTCGCCGCGTGGCGGCCGCCTCGCTCCTCGCTCGCCACTGGCCCGCCCCGGGATCGCGCCATCTCGCATTCTTGGCTCTTGCCGGTGTCCTCGCACGAGGTCAATGGAGTCTCGATGATGCCAGGAGCTTTCATCGAGTGATCTACACCTGTCTTTGGCCCACCAACCCTGAGATGGACACTGCAGACTCGGAAGTCCAATGTACATTCGCGAATCACTCCTCGGGCAACGAGATCACGGGAATTCCGACACTGATCGCGGTTATCGACAAAAAGGTCGTCGAGGCCGCTCTTCGATGGTTAGGCATCGAGCGCGCGCAACAGGGCGACTATCACTGGAACGATACCGGAAACGCCGATCGCCTGGCAGACCTATACGGGCACGAATTGGTCTATTGCACCGAGCGCAAAGGCTATTACGTTTGGACCGGCCAGCAATGGCAATTCGATGAATTCGTGGAGGTTGAGAAGCGCGCCGAAAGGACCGTCTTGGAGGCGTTTGCGGAAGCGAAGAATATCACGGACACGGAAAAGCGCAAGGCGTTTTTGAGATTCGTGAACAACTCTTTGTCTCGTGCTGCCCTGGCGAACATGATGCATCTTGCAAAAAAAAAGGTTCAACAGGTCAGTACGAACGACTTTGATCGGGACCCGTGGGCGCTGAACGTCGAAAATGGCACGGTCGACCTGCGAACAGGCGAGTTGCACTCGCATAAGCCAGACGACCTCTTGAGCAAGTTGGTTCGGCTGCGCTACGACCCGCGAGCCGAGTGCCAACGGTTCATGTCGTTTCTATATCGCATCATGGGCAGCCACCCGGATGCTTCGGAAGGCGAGGACGCCAGGGCCGCACAACTCGTGTCCTATCTCCAGAGGGTCTTTGGATGCGCCGCCACGGGGAAACCCGAGAAGCTTCTGTTCGTCTTCTACGGCGAGGGCAACAACGGAAAGACAACTCTGCTTGAAATCATTCGAGATGCGTTGGGCAACAAAGAGTACGGTGGCCAGGTCCAAGTCGACAGCCTGATGATTCGGCGAACTGAGGCAGTGTCAAGTAACGCCGTCAACGCGGACTTGGCGGATCTGCAAGGCTGCCGGTTCGTGTCGTCAAGTGAAGTGGAACAGGGGCAGCGACTTTCGTTGAGCCGAGTGAAGTACCTGACCGGGCTTGGGCAGATCAAGGCGCGGCGCCTGCGAGAAAATATGGTCACGTTTCACCCGACGTACAAACTGTTCCTTGACTGCAATCACAGGCCGGTCATCACGGACCCGAACGATGCCATCTGGAATCGGGTGAAGTGCATCCCATTCAGGGTTCAGATAACCGAGGCCGAGATCGACACGAACCTGCCGGCGAAGCTGCGATCGGAACTGCCCGGTATCTTGCGTTGGATCGTGGAGGGCGCGGCCCTCTATCATCGAGACGGGTTAGGTGACCCACCGGACGTTACGGCCGCGACCGAGCAGTACCGCCAGGAATCCGATCGGCTCAAGGAGTTCTTCGAGGACGGTTGTGTATTAGCAGATTACGGTGATGCGAGTTCATGGAAAAGGGAGGCATGTTGGGTCCCAGTGTCGGACCTTTACGCAGCGTACACTGCTTGGGCCGAAGCGACAGGCAACAAGTACCCGCTCTCCAAGGATCATTTCGATGAGCGCCTACAAAAACTGGGGAGAAAGCGGGATCGAGTAAGACCCGATGGCGGGCGGGATACCAAGCAAATTCGCGTTTGGCTGGGAATTCGATTGAGGACCCAAGATGAAGACTAGCGTATCGACGTGTGACGGTGTGACGCCATGTGACAGAGAATCCTGGAAGTTTCTTAACAGCCGTCTCGCATGGCATTTCTTATCGATTTTCTTGTCACACGCTGTCACACCGTCACACTGGGAAGAGCAACGGAGCGTTTCCTGGCGAGGCAAGGTGAAGTAAAGATGACGGGAGTGCGTTTCAGAACGCAGAACGGGCCAAGTTTGCTGAGGTCATGCTACGCCACTTCCAAGAGGAGAAGGGCGTCGTGATCACATCGCACTTCGGACGGGTTTCGTGGTTGTATATGGCCCCTGCAAAAGTCAATGTAGGGACGGACGACAAGATATCTGTATGTTGTTGGCTCCCCTTCGTGGATGCTTTTAGAAGTTTCTGTCAGACGCCCAGCTTCGAAACGCATCCGTTACTCCTTGAGGCGCAAGGCTTTCACCTCCTGCCAGCAAGCAATCCAACAATTTCTGGAGGCTGCACCGCATGAGGGTGGCTATTTACACGCGCGTCTCCACTCGGGATAAAGGTCAAGACGTCCTTAACCAAGTCAATCCCATCAAAAATCTGTGCGTTCGAGAGGGCTGGGACATCTGGCGTGAGTACGAGGACCATGACTCCGGAACCAAGGCCGCTCGAACTCAGTTCCAGCGGATGCTTAAGGATGCCGCTGAAAAACAATTTGCCCTCCTAATTTTTTGGTCGCTTGATCGGTTGACCCGAGAAGGCACTCTGGCCACATTGAAGTATTTGGAGCTTCTTGAAAAATATGGGGTCCGCTGGCGAAGTTTCATGGAGCCCTGGATCAACAGCGCTGGACCTTTTCGCGATGTAATTATTAGTCTACTTGCCAGCCTAGCCAAGCAGGAGCAAATTCGGATATCGGAGCGAGTCAGAGCCGGCTTGAATCGAGCTAGGCTCGGCGGAACGAAGAGTGGCAAAGCCATCGGTCGACCAAAAGCCGTTTTCAGGCGCGATCAAGTCCGCATCCTTCGAGAGCAGGGTCTCTCATGGCGCCAGATCGGCAAGCAGCTGGGCGTGAGCGGGTCGACGGTCCGGCGAGCATACGATGCCGAGTCGACTGCGTTACCCTTGCCAGAAACCGCTCTTGGGGGTTTTGTGCAGCCGCCAGAGAACTTGGCCGATCCCCGTACTGCCGGACAGCTATCCCAGGACGACCAAGAGCGCGCTGACCCGACCAGCGAACGGACCAAACGTTTGGCGCTTGGGTCAACGGCTATCCCGCGTTAGAGAAGAGCCGGCTCCGCTTTGGTTGGCCTGCATGATCGTCGTCCAAGCGTGTTCCCTGGCGGTATGGTGCGATCTGAATGGTTCTGCAGTGGATCAGTCCGAGGTTCCATTTTTTCCTATAGCTATACCTATAGCTAAAACTACACTACAGCCCTAACAACCCCAGATCTTCGTTTCTCAACGAACGGCAGCTGGATCGCGCCCGAACAAGTAGGCTCCTCGCGCGCGCGATTATATTTACATTTACATATATATATAGCCGCCAAGCCCTATCGCAGGGGCGCCACCCCATAGGTCCCGAGCCGTTTTGGAAGCAAAATTTTGGGTGGCGGAGATCAAGCCCCAAAAAATTTCCGCTATCCGCGCCTACTTCGCAAAAAGAAGCCAGGCTACTGATTATGCGGCAGTTGGAGCTTTGTCGAAGCTGGATAACGCCGCGGCAAATGCGAATCGGACACTGGCGGGAGTTTTTTTGAAGGGAGTAATCTCTTGCCCAGACGCGCGAGAAAAACCTTTGAGCCTGCAGCTTTTTTCGACGCGCTGAGTTTTTTGCCTCTACATCTAACTGTAGATGTAGCTCTCCAAAAAAGAGTCCTCGACCCGGGCCCACAAGTTTGATGCCTCGAGTTTTCCGCGCAAACGTTGCCGCCTTCAATGTTTTCTGCAGCGAGCGCCAGCGTTAAGTCGCGCCTTGACGGGAAGGCCCGGTCGATCGTCCTGAGGAGGCCCGTCTTCAAGGCGAAGAAGGTATTTTCGGGGCTCCCCACCGCAAGACACTATATTCGCGGACCGACAACTTTGGTGGCGTGGGTCAAAACGAAATGGTTTTGATTGCCAGAAGCAATTCCCCACAAACCAACGAATGGGCTCTCACCCACTGAAGCTTCGTCGTCACAGCCGCCCCAGAGCCGCACATCCACGTATCGGCGACTCCTCAAGGTCAATCCTTGAGCTTCCCAGAAGCGTCTGGCCCGGAAGTGGGAAAACCAACGTCCGAGTACGCTGTAATACAGGCACAAACGGCTCTTTGATCGGCTAAACTTAACTGAATCCTGCATATGCCGTTCCAGCCAGGCGACAAACTGGGCCCTTACGAAATTCTTGCCCCGATCGGAGAGGGCGGAATGGGTGAGGTCTATCGCGCTCGTGACACCCGCCTCGATCGCATCGTTGCCATCAAAACCTCCAAGCAGGAATTCAGCGAGCGCTTCGAACGTGAAGCCCGAGCCGTCGCCGCCCTCAATCATCCCCGCATCTGCACGCTCCACGACATCGGACCCAACTATCTCGTCTTCGAGTTCGTCGAAGGCGAACCTCTGAAAGGTCCCCTGCCGCTGGACAAAGCCCTCGACTACGCCGCCCAGATCTGCGACGCCCTCGACGCCGCGCACTCCAAGAAAATCATCCATCGCGATCTCAAGCCGGCCAACATCCTCGTCACCAAGCAAGGCGTGAAGCTCCTCGATTTCGGACTCGCCAAAATTGACGCTCCCCTCACGGACGCCGGCGAGACCGTCACCATAGGACTCACCGGAGCCGGCCAGATCCTCGGCACGCTGCTGTACATGGCGCCGGAGCAGCTTCAGGCCAAGGAAGCGGACGCCCGTAGCGATATCTTCGCCTTCGGCTGCGTGCTGTACGAAATGCTTACCGGAAAGCGAGCCTTCGATGGAGGGAGCCCTGCCAGCATCATCGCCGCGATTCTCGAACGCCCCGCGCCATCGATTGCTGACGCCGCGCCGCCAGCGCTGGACCGGGTCCTCAAGCGATGCCTCGACAAGGATCCCGACGCGAGGTGGCAGTCCGCACGCGATTTGAAGTCCGCCCTCGAACTCGTGACGGCGCTGCAGCTTCCCGTTACCGAATCGCGAGCGTCAGCACACCGACCCGCTCGGCTACCCTGGGCCATCGCCGCAGTCCTTGCCCTCGCCGCCTCCACGCTAGCCTGGATCCACTTCATCGCGGCCCCGCCCTCCACCGAGCCCGTCCGCTTCCAAATCCTACCTCCCGAGAAACAAATTTTTTCCGAATTCCTTGCCATCTCCCCTGACGGCCGAAAGCTCGCCTTCCTCACGCTCGACATCAACAATCGATCCATACTCTGGGTCCGCCCGCTCGACTCGCTTGATGCCAAGCGCCTCAGCGGACCCGGCGAAGATGCCGTGTCGTCTCCTTTCTGGTCTCCGGACAGCCGCGTCATCGCCTACTTCGCCGATGGGAAACTGAAAAAAGTCGACAGCGCCAGCGGTGAATCCCAGATCATTTGCGACGCCTCCGGATCCCGCGGAGCCTCCTGGAGCAACAAGGGCTTCATCGCATTCGGCGCGGCAATGGGCGGCACGACCGGCCTCTGGACGGTGCCGGAAACCGGTGGCACGCCGAAAGCCGCGGCGGCCGGTTCAAACGGCCTTCGCTATAATCCCAGCTTCCTGCCCGACGGGGAACACTTCCTCTATGGGGACGTCAAAGGAAATCGCGATCCCGCGGTGTACCTCGGCTCCATCTCCGTCCCTCTGGACCGGCAAAGTACCGAGCCTCTTCTGGCGACGCCCTTTCAAGCCGCGTTCGCGCCTTTTCTGCCGGGCGGCAGCCGAGGGCATCTGCTGTTCGTGCGGGATGGCGGTCTGCTCGCTCAACCGTTCGATGCGGCTCAAGGAAAGCTATCGGGCGAGCCTACACCGGTTGTCGGTTCCGTCTCGAACGGCGAGACTATCGGGGGCCCCATCCTGGGCATCGCGGGGTTCTCGGTTTCCGAAAATGGCGTCCTGGCCTACCGCTCCGGAACCGGCCGCACCTTCCGGCTCACCTGGCTTGATCGCTCGGGTAAGCCTTTGAGCACGCCCGGTGGCGCCGCCCAACTCACCGAAGTTCAACTCTCGCCTGATGGCAAGCGCCTGGCAGGCGTGGTCAATGGTGATATCTGGATTCTCGATCTGGATCGCAATATTCCCACTCGCTTCACCTTCGATGGAATGGGTAACCGCGCTCCTGTCTGGTCGCCCGACGGGTCGAAGATCGCCTATGCCAGTTCCGCGGGAGGCTCCCGTGCGATTTGGACGAAATCCGTCAGCGGAGGCGAGGCTCAGATGCTGTACCAGTCCGATCAACTGGCCGTGCCATCCGATTGGACGAAAGACAGGCAGAATCTGATCGTGACCGCTAACAACCGCGAGACCGGCGCCGACGTCTTGCGCCTGCCCCTTACCGGCGCTCGCACGGCCGTGCCTCTGGTGCAGACGAAATTCCAGGAAGGCCAGGCGAGTGTCTCTCCCGACGGCAAGTGGCTCCTGTACGTCTCTCTAGAGAGTGGAAACAACCAGACCTTTGTCCGCCGCTTTCCTTCGGGCGAGGGCAAATGGGTCATTTCTGACGGCCAGGGTGTGGAGCCGCGCTGGAGCGCCGACGGCCACAAGATCTACTATCGCCATCAGGACTCCATCATGGAAGTCGACGTAAAGCCAGGCGTGGATTTCGTCCCCAGCACGCCGAAGCGGGTAATGGATGCGTCCATCGTCGGCGCCGGAGGCTTCGATCGCAACCCCGCCTGGACCATGAGCCCCGACGGCTCCCGTTTCCTCGGCATGGTCGAACAGAAATCCGACGCACCCGACACTATCAATGTTGTGCTCAACTGGCAGACGGAATTGAAGAAGTAGCGTTCTTTAAACATTCACAAAACGCAGACCGACCGTTATTGCTTCAGCAGCGACTCCCAGTTGACGATCACATCCAGGTACGCGATCGCCGATCCGGAAGGGGGGACCATCACCAGGAATCGTTTGCCGTCCGGTGACAATTGCCAGCGGTGGCTATCGTTGCTATAGCCCGGCGGCACCGGTGCGGAGAAGAGTTCTTTCGGTACGCTTGCGTGAAAAGATCCGCCATGCAGATCGACTTCCACCGTCATGAGTTTCTGCCCGGAGAAGAAGAACAACTCGCGGCCATCGTGGCTCCATTGCGGTTCGACGCCGCCCGTTTGTGAGATTACCCACTTGCCTTTAGAGGCGTCGGGGAACGGCTGCACGTAAACCTCGTATCTGCCGGACTCATCTGACGTGTAGGCGATGAAGTGTCCGTCTGGGGAAAAACTGCCTTGTTTTATCAGTGAATTTCCATGCGTGACCTGGAACGGCTTCGCTCCGGGCTGGTCCATCGGCAAGGCCCACAAATCGCGATACGTCTTGCCCTGATCGAAACCATAGAGAAGATACCTTCCGTCACGCGACCAATCGTTCGGCCAGTGCAATCCTTCTTCGTCCAGTAAGACGGACTCGGGTTGCATGTTGTTGGCTTCTGCCCGATAGAGGCGTTGTACACGATTCGTGTCTGTGGCTGTGAACACCAAATACTTGCCGTCCGGTGACCAAATGGACGATCCTGCGGCGCTGATGCGCTGGGCAAGCTTGGTTGTGGTGCCCCGATCGAGATCGCGAATCAAAAAATTAGAGTCGCTAATCATCGCGAGCCGTCCGCCATCGGGTGAGAGATCCAGGCCGGCGTATCCTCCCATCGTCGCGGCCTCTCCGAGCTGCTTCCCCTGCCGGTCGAACCAGATCGCCACTTGATGACGTTCCACTTGAAAGTTCAACAGAATTCCCGTGTTTGAAGCGGACGAAACCAGGGACTGATCGGAGTTTCCAAGCGGAAGGGTGACGGAAGCGCCGGTGATTGCACCCTTTTCTGCATCAAACGGCACTGCGTCGGTTCCGGTTGGAGAGGAAAACACCAGGAAGGCTCGTTTCGCCTGATCTCTGAAATCGGGATCTCTCGAATCAGGAATCAGGGTCAAACGGTTTTGCCCATCGCCCAGTCTCTTCACCTTCTGCGGATCATCTAGCGAGGTGAGGAAGACGCCAGATCCCTCGACGAACAAGAATCGCTTGCCATCGGGAAGGAATTGTGGTGTGTAGGGAAGAGATTGCGCGTCCGCCCCCTTGCGCAGAATGGTGACTTGACGCGTTGGCGAAATGCGTTTCATTTCCGGGTTACCGGGCGATGCTCCCAGAAGCACGACGCCATCCCGATTCACTGTGCCCGAATCGGAAGAACACTCGCAGATTTGCTTCACCGCGCCGCGTGCCACGTCCAACTGCCGGAGAAAACGACGGCTGCCGTAGAAGATTGTCTTCGAGTCCGGCGACCAGAACATGTACGTGGGCTGAGACATCTCGGCCGCAGCCAATTCCGTGATCGCACCTGAATCCAAGGCGCGAAGCTTGATCGCAGTATGCCCATCCGGGAACGTATCGAAATAAGCCAGTGAGTGGCCGTCCGGAGCGATGGCTGCAATAGGCCGAAGACCGGTGGCTGGTTGCACGGGAATCTGGAATCGGACCGTCTGCCGCGGTGTTTGCGGGCGTTGCCTGGGGAATTGCGTTCCTATAAGGAATGCCGCTCCGACTGCCGCTGCGGCGACTGTGGGCCAGATCCATTTCTTATGTCTTGAGGATTCCGCGATCTGGTTCTCTGCGGGTTCGAGTGTGACCAGATCGAGCGCGGCCTTGATATCCCGCGCGCTTTGCCATCGCTCCTCGCGATCCTTCTGCAGACACCTTGCGAGAACCCGGTCCAACAGCGGCGGGGCAATGTCAGAGATTGTAGGGGCGGGGCGCTCCATGATCGCGGCGATCACGCTCGCTGGAGAGGATGCTTCAAAGGCGCGCTTGCCCGTGAGCATCTCATACAGCACCAACCCAAACGAAAAGATATCGCTGCGCCAGTCGATCTCATCGCCATCGCCCTGGGATTGCAACTGCTCTGGCGACATGTAGTGCAGAGTTCCGACGATCTCGTTTCGGCCTGTCAGGGCCATGGTGAGCGTGGCGTCGGGGGCCTGCTGTATTGCTTGGCTTGAACTTGGCCTTCCCACCTTTGCCAGCCCGAAATCCAGCAGCTTGATGCCGGTCTTTGTGAGCAGAATATTCGACGGCTTCAAGTCACGGTGAGTGATGCCTCTCGCGTGCGCGGCATCGAGAGCATCGCAAATTTGCGCCGCGTACTTCAGCGCTTGATCGAGAGGCAACGGCAATCTGAGAGGCGCGCCCTCGATGTACTCCATCACGAGGTAGTTGGGCCCAACGTCGTACAGGTGGCAAATGTAGGGATGGTTCAGAGCGGCAATTGCCCTAGCTTCGCGCTCGAAACGTTCACTGAACTGTTCTGCCGAGACTTTGACGGCGACACTACGATCAAGGCGCACATCGCGAGCGCGATATACCTCGCCCATCCCTCCCTTGCCGATGAGCGAAAGAATTTCGTACGGGCCGAGTTTTTCGCCGGGCGATAACGGCATGTCGCTGATTCAGTTCAGTGTAGCCAATCCCACGCCTTTTGCATCGAGTTACAAATTCCCAGAACATATCAGGTCCACCACCTGACGTATAACAACGTGGGCGAGGTTAATCCCGATTCCGAGGCCGCATTGCCGGGAGTCACCGTGCAGACTGGGGGAGGTTCATGCGTTTGGCGAGCGCGGGCCAACGGGGGCTCGAGCCAATAGCTCCCTTGGCATGAAGGCGCAGCCAAAAGACGGCGCCAGGGTCCCGCTGATCGATAGCCTTGTCCATCCAGTCTGCGGCCTTCTCGGCGTCCCCTTGGTGCAAGTGGAACAGACACCAGGCCATCGGCACGCCATAAGTCTCGGGCGGCCCCAGCTTAGTCAGTAATTCCAAAGCTCGGTTATGTTCACCCGTCCGGGCTAGCAGTCCGGCAAGCGTTCCAGATGCCGATGAATAGCGAGCCAGGGAATACCCTCTTTCACAACAGCGCCGTGCCTCATCGATCTCTTCGCGCGCCAGGAGCGCAAGACCTAAGAATGCCCAGCCAAAATATGAGTTCTGATCTACTTCAAGAATTTTGCGGCATTCCCTCTCCGCCTCCGCGAATCGACCCATCTCTAGAAAAATGAATGCAAGATGCAATCGGTAGAAGACCACTAAGGGTTCCGCGTCGACCAAACGCCGCATGCGTTCCTCGGCTTGACCCGCTTTTCCCAATGCCACGGAGTAGAGTGTATACTCTAGGCACACCAACGCAGGAACGGGTTCGCGGGCCAGAGCAAGCGAAAACCGCCGTTCCGCCTCGTTCCAATCGTAATCGAACATGAAGGCTTTCATGCCTAGGCAGCTATGCGCTTCTGCCGAGTCTGGATCTAGATCCAACGCTCTTAGCGCCAGTTCCTGAAGCCGCGGCATTTGTTCGGTGCCCGGTCGGCCGGCCCCGATCGCAAAGGAAACGCAAAGACGCGCCAACTCGCTATACGGAAGCGCGAACTTAGGATCGAATGAGATGGCCTGTTCAAAGTACTCCTTCGCACGGGCCATCGAATCCGCCGTTATTTGGTAACTGTGATGTCGTCCCTTTAGATATGCTTCGTAGGCGGTAACGTTGGGCTTGTAGCGTTCGGCTGAGGCCGGCTGGGGCGTCAGCTTTAGATGCAGGGCGGACGCAATGGAGACCGCAATCTCATCCTGTACCGCGAACACGTCCGTCAATTCGCGGTCGTAGCGTTCGGACCACAGATGCGAGCCATCGGTCGCATCGATCAATTGGGCGGTCACGCGGATGCGGTTTCCGGCCTTGCGCACACTGCCTTCGAGGATAGTGCGGACGCTCAACGCCTCGGCGATCTTGCGGATGTCTTGCTTCTCGCCACGAAATGCGAACGAGGATGTCCGGGCGATCACCTTCAAACCAGGGATCTTCGCCAGCAGATTCAGAATCTCTTCCGCCAAGCCGTCGGAGAAATACTCTTGATCCTTGCCTGAGCTCATGTCGGCGAATGGAAGCACCGCAATCGATGGCCGCTGGTCGAGGGGCTTCGCCGCGAGTGTCTCCAGCGCCGCCCGAACCTCCGCCATTGTCTGGAACCGCTCGCCCGGCTGCTTCGCCAGGCACCGCTTAACGATGTGTGCGGCCGGTGAATCGAGCCTCGCCGGTTCATCGCGCAGGATGGCGCCGAGGCTGTCGAATGCATGCTTGCCGGAGATGAGCTCGTGCAGCACCAGGCCGAAACTGAAAATATCTGAGCGCGCATCCACCGGCCTAGCCTCGGCCTGCTCCGGCGACATGTACAAAAGTGTGCCGCTCACCGCCATTGTCTGAGTTGCGTCTTCATCGGCAATCAGCTTCGCGAGCCCAAAATCGAGCAGCTTCGCTCCATTGCTCGTAACCAAAATATTTCCGGGTTTCAGGTCGCGATGCAGAATGCCCTTGGAGTGAGCTGCTTCAAGCGCGCTCACAACGTGCCCCGCCAATCGCAATGCCCGGTCCAGAGGCATCGGACCCCTCAGTGGCGAGCCGTCGATATACTCCAGGACCAGGTAATCCTCACCGATGTCGTGAATCTGGCAGATGTGCGGATGATTCAGAGCGGCGATCGCCCGAGCCTCTTGCTCAAATCTGGCACCATGCGCGGCTTTGATACGCTTAATCGCCACGATGCGATCCAGCCGCATGTCCCGGGCCTTCCACACCTCTCCCATCCCGCCCGCGCCCAGGGGCGCCAGGAGTTCATACGGGCCGAGATTATCGCCGACGGAAAGCGGCATGCGTAGAATTCAGTTTATCGGGAAAGAGTCGTTCCAGGCGCCTAACAGCTCACGCTTTCGTTCGTCGCAACCCCGAGCGGAGGCTTAGATGTCAGATCCTGAGAAGTTAAACGCACTTCCGTCTGGATTGCCCCAAAGTTACCGAAGCTTCACACCACGATCAGATTCCTTGAGGCGGGCCGCGGTCCTTTTCGTTCTCGGCGCAGACGTTTTCCAGAATGTCGGAATCCGCCTGCAAGAGATGGGTAACCTTGATGCTGAATGGCTTGGTGTACGTCTTGGGATCATCGAATTTGATTTCGGCATCGATGTGCCCGAAATCGCGTCTGCGATAGCTCTCCGTCATGTGCAGGGCTTCGCTGCGGGGGTGAAAGGCTCCATCGAGCCATGCTTTATCATTGAATCCGACGGTTTCCACCACCAGCGTGTCGCGTTCCCACCTGCCTGTCGAATAGCCGAACCAGGAAGGCTGTGGATCTTTGGGCAAAGGGCGGCCATCCGTATAGATCTGCCGATATAGATTCCCTTCTTCAATCAACATAATTGTAAGTCCCGGCGCTTGCACAAGCTTAAAAACAGGCGCAAGCAATATAGCCATCGGAAACCCGGTGGGCTGGCACTCCTCTGAGGTAAGATGAAGCTCCCCGTTGGCTTTGCGCTCGCGAAGCAGCGCTTGCGCCTCGGGACGCAATGCCGGCTCATCTCCGGGTTTGTAATCGATGAACAGGTTAAACCCGTACTTCGAGACTTCGCCGATACCCATTCCGGGCACCCGAATCCGATCAGCGGCTTCAAAGCCGTCGCCGAGAAGGCGGCGCCATTCCTCAATGGGCGTGCTTTCAACCCGCCACACGCCGGACAGATCGGGCTTACCCTCACGTGTGCGCGGAGCCCGGGCCTTGAGATCAACTTTGCCGTCGCGCGTTCGCGGCTGGCCCTTAGCCGGGTAGTTCAACCACTGCCCCGAGGCATTCCCGCTTTGGAGTCCCAAAAGCGCCAGCAATGGAAGAATATGGCAATACCCCATGAGTTCGCCTTTCCGGAGGCTCAGTTTAACAGATGATGAAGCGCTTGTCCCTGGATGACGGCGCATCCAGAAGTTTGCTTTTTCAAGTCCCTGGCCGAGAATCGGGTTCTGGCGAGTTTGACGTGGTTTTGTCCGAATCGTCGGCGATACGGACAAAGCGTGTCGATATTGCGCGCGGGCAGCTTTGTACGTGTGGCGCGTCACTCGACCAAGATGCGCCGTAGATTCTCAGAGACGCCGGGACTGGCCAGCCTTAAAGCGCGATGCATGAGCAGCCTCGCGCGGGACTTGGAGGATTGCCGCGAGCCAAGCGAATCGTCTCTCTCTCAAGGTCGCTCTCTGTTGCATTCGCTACTCGGCCTAGTCCCGTTAGTCCCAGTCTGTAGGTAGACTTTGACGTAGCCATCGTCCAGAAAGGGCTTCCACGGCTCATAGGGCTCGACGGACGGAAGCCTCAGCATCGACACAATATCAGGAAACGATAACAACTTCATCTCATATTGTTCATTTGTCGACGTACGAGTGCTAGCTTCGCGGACCGCTCCCTTTGTGAAATTAGAAGCAGTGGTAATTACTATGCCCCTCACTCTCCCTCCCGAAACAGGACGCCGTTCATCTGGCGGATTACCTGCACACCTTCCGTCCAGAACATGATTCGGAATCTGGAGAAGGAAGGCGCTCGCTAGTCGTCGCCCGACAGATCATTGCGGCGGTCCGGGGCCCAAGAGGTGCCGGCCGCGGGCGGCCGAAGCGACCGCCCGTTTAGGGAGATGCTGTCAACTGACCACACCAATGGGTGGGTCAGTTTGATTCAAGGTTCGTCCTACGACAGAAGGGGCTGCGAACAGACCATGCGCCCCTGTGTCATCACTTCGCGGCCGGAGCTGCTCCCGGCGCTCCCGGTCCACCTTGTCCCGCCGGTGCTGCGCCGGGTGCTCCCGGTCCGCCCTGTCGCCCCGGTCCTCCCTGCCGCCCCGGTCCGCCGCGTGCCGCTCTCCCACAGCCAGGCGTCGTGCAAACCGTCAGTTCGTGAATGTAGCGATTCTTGCCACCCTCAACCCGAAACATCTGGCCGCTCGGGGTCCCCGGATCCCTTGGCAGTCCGCCATCAAGGAAGGGGAAGTTGTGGAAGATGACAACGGCACCGACGGTCTCGTCGATGACGTAGCGGCGGTTGGTCACGTTGAGCGGCTGCGGGAACTTCCCCATGGTGCACGCTTGGGCCGCCGGGTCCCGGGTGCCCGTGTACGCGCTGCCCTCGAGCCTGGCGCAGGGCGTGCCATGCGGCACCTGGATATCCGGGTTCCCCCAATTGTCCAGGTACGCGTCGGCCGCTGCCTGGATGGCGGCGCGCGTATCGCGCTTGTCCTTGGGAATCTCGCCCCAGTTCTCGCCCTTCGAGAAGCCAAGGTACTTGTCCGCGCCGAACAGCCAGTCACCCTGGTCCGTCACCACGGATTCCATCTTCGATACCTTCCCATCCTCGCTCGCCTCCATGCGCGTGAGGATCACGTACGGGTGCGGGTCGGTGGCCGCCACCACTTCCGTGAAGGCGGCGCATTGCGTCGTGTCGTAGAAGCTGCGGGTGAAGTCGATCTTCAGGGGTCCGGCCAGCACGCCCTTGGCAATGTCCATGGCCACGTCGTTCTCGCCGTAGTACGCGCCCTTCGCGAGGGGCACCATGGAGGACTTCCCATCCGTTTGCGCCTTGACATACGTGTCGGCCAGCTTTGTGAGCGTCTCACGGGTGCATCCCGCCTTGGCATCTGCCGCACTGGCACTTGCCGCGAAGGCCACGCCAGCGAGGGTGATCGAGCAGAACGTGATGGTGAATGTTGATTTTTCTCTTCTCATATAAGCATGCCTCCTAGGTTCTTCATCGTATTGTATGCCGATTTCCCGCCCGCGTCGGCAGAGGCGGATACCCTCGGCTTCCGCTCGGCGTTCAAAGCCTACCATCAGATCGTCAGCGTAGCGGAAGACAATGACGATCGAGAAGTTCGCATTTCCTTTGAACCAATTTCGCCGCATTGCGGTACGAAACAAAAGCCCCCGGCTCGCGCCGGGGGCTTTGTTCAGTTCGCGAATAAGGTGCTTATCGCCTTACCGTAATGCTGGTTTGAGTATCCAACGGGCCAAACTGATCCATGCCAATGCCCGTGGGGGCGGTCGGGATTACCAGTTTCACCCAGACGGCATCCGGACCCTTGAAATACGAAGTCTCGGTCGCCTTGCGCAGGGCGTCGATGCTGTCTTGCTGCTTCCCGGAGGTCGCGTTGGCGAAACCCGGCAGCTCGAACACGACCCATGAGTCTTTGGCCATTTCGCTCAAGCTGATAGCAACTTCCGGTCTTTCGGTCTTCACACGGATCTCGGTACCGGCGCGCACAGTGCTCTGATTGGCCGTGATCTTGAAGTCCTTGCCATTGCGGCTCAGGGTAATTGGTTCTTGAGGAGCAGCCGCCCCCGCAGGACCGGCCGCCCGCGCAGGACCAGCCGCCCGCGCAGGCGCAGCTGACCGCAAAGCAACATCTTTCAGCGCAAGACCAGCACCCCTTGTGGCTCCGCCCCTCCTGATGCTGAACTGAATGCGTCCGATATCACCCTTGCACACAGAGGCGTTCCAGGTGGGATGAATCTCGCAGGTGTCGTCCGTGGCGACGCTGTCGTTCTCACCGTCGTGGATCAGAACATAGGAATCAGGGATGCCGGTCGTCGATCCGTCCAGATCGTGGATCGCCAGGCTCCGGTAGGCCACACCACCCCGGTTGTCACTGTCGAACCTGGGGTCGATCTTCGGGAAATACGCGGGCTTGGCATTGATGTATTTCGCACTCTTGACGGTGTTTTCGGTGGTAACCCCGGCGCCCGTAAACAACAGCCAGGAAAGCGCTCCTGATCCGCGCTGTTTGTTGTCCTGGAAATTCACGAATGTCGTGTTGACCACGTCATGGCGATAGTCGTAGTACTCGTAGGCGCGGATCGGGAAATCCGGAATCAGGCGTTTCGGCAGGCTGCGGCCGTAGGCCTTTTCTTCCGGCGTTACGGGGTTGCCGATGTTGTCGGTTTCGCCCACGAACAGCGAATCAACCACCAGTGAGGTAAATGTGTCAGCGCCGAAGGAACCCGTTGAATTCGTGAACCCGATGGCATTGTCCGCCGCCTTCAGATTCCGGAAGATGTGCAGCTCGCCGCGGCCCCAGACGCCGCCATTGCGGTTCTTGTAAGCGGTGAGATCCTCGAGGAGCGATTCCACGCTCTTGCTGTTTTCGTCAGCGGGATTTTCCTTGGCGATGTGCGAGGGGCCGGCCAACCCGAAGACGTTTTCCAGATTGATGTTCCGGTCCAGCATGAACCCGTCGAAGTTGGAGTGGGCAACGTTGCCCCTGAATTCCGCCATCCTGGTTCGACGCGGCCAGGTGGCCTTGCTGATCTCCGTACCTTCGAACTTCCCTTGCGGGTGTTCCGGCAACGACCACCAGAAGCCATTCTCATCGGAACCCGCTGCCACGTTGTCGATGAAGACATTGTCCGGATTGGTGATCCAGTAAGCCGTCACCGTGTTGTCCGAAGGCAGCAGGGTGTCCTTGCCGGAAACGCTGGCCGCCCTGTAGATCGCGCGATTCTCGTTCGTAAAGCTGTTCTCTCCGTTTGCGGCGAGATTGGTCGGCGCGCAGGCCTTGGAGGTATGGCACTTGATCTGGATGGCCAGGTTGTGCACGAACTGGTTACCGTGCTCCGCGCCGTCTTCGAGGAAGAAGCAGTGACCGACGGTGTTGTAGGTCACGTTGTTCTCCACGTGCAGGAAGTTCGTGCCATGCACGGTCACGCAGCGGTTGTAGGTGTCGTGGATCGCGGCGTTGCGGATGTACTGCCCTTGTGCATCGCCGATCAGATGCCAATGGATCGGGTACCGGGCAAGTGTCAGGTTCTGGCCCATTCGATTAAACTCGACGCCCTCGACAAACATTTTGCTCCCGATCATCGCCATCACGTGCCCGCCGAAGAAGGACTGTTCCGCGTCGGCCGATGCCTGGAGTTTGATATTACGCGTCAGCATGCCGACTTCGCCGCGTTCATCCACATCGAATGTGATCTTGCCGAAATGCATGTAGTTCAGTTTCTTGTCGAGCGTGATCGTATTGCCACGGATGGCGGAAATGGTTCGCCGCTCTGCCTGCCGGGGATCGAAATCCGTCGACGCCAGGACAATCTCCTCGCCCGCCCGCCAGTCAGCGGCGTTTAGGACCTCGATCGAGGGGCTGCCTGCTTCAGCTGTCTTGGCCAGCTTGGTCCAGGTGCTCTTTTCCGGACCGTGCAGGTTTAAGGTTCCGCCCATGAGCATGATCCCGCGGTCACTGCGGTCATTCCCACCCATTCCACCGAAATCTTCGCCTTTGACGTTGTCAGTGAGGGTAATGGTCGCATTGCGCGTGTGGGGCTTGGCTTCCGTGCCAATCTCCAACTCCCCGTGCACCATGATCCACTCGGTGGTCAGTTCGAGGTCCTTATTATCTGCGAAGCTCAGTTTGCCGTTGATTGTCAAACCGTGCAGCGCCGGCGGAGTGACATCGAGGACGACGTTCATGTCCCTCCCGATAGTGACAAGGGCGTCTTTTCCGGGCACCTTCTTGTCAGGCCAGGTGGCAGGATCAGACCAGCGCTTCCCGCTGGTCGAACCTTGTTGTTGAGCCTTAACGGCATCTCCGCTGAGGACTAAAAAGGCTGGAACCAGCAACGAAAGGAACAAGAGAGAACGTTTTCGCATCGTTAAATCTCCGTGATCGATCATGTTACGCTACTTTCTCCCGCGAGGATCGAAGGACGTTTAGCAAGGGACAATTCTACACCTATCGTCGGCCGGACAATATCCTCTGGTTTCAACGTATTCGCCAGCGGATGGGTTTTGCGGAACGCAGGGCTGAAGGGATCTGGGCACGGCGGTTCGGACGCCAGAGCATCCTTCCAGTCACGATCTGGCGTGTCTTGTAGAGCCACTGGCCATTCACCTTGACCCAACAGAACCTTCCGGAGACATGGATTACACTTTTTCGCTCCGCAGAACGCGGCGACTGAGAGCGGCAATGCGGGGATAGGGATTGTCCCTGGGCGAGCGCTTCCCTAGCGTGACGGTCTTCGGCCTTTCTCTTGCGCGTGGCGGCCATCAAACGATGAAACGTTCGATCTCGATCTATCATTGACACTCCAAGCGAACCGGTCTAACAGCTGGTTAACGAAGCGCGGAGGCACCAGCACTTGTGTCGAAGAGCTCTCTGCGGGTGAGTCGTCGGCTACTCAGAGAAGGGCATGGTTCGGCGGTGGCTGGCCGGTGACCGAGGCAGTAATGGAAGAGTAGCGCGTCATTCGCCAGCGATCTCCCGCCGGGACTGTTGTTGCTGATCCGCCGCCTGCTCCAGAAGTCACGGGACGACCGCTATCAGTCGATGGGCGGCCGACATGGCTCAGCTCTCGGCGAACGCGTTCGCGCGGGATCCGGCCCAGCAGCGGGCAAAAGACAACGACATCCCACTGATCGGGCGAAGCCGAATCGAAGAGTGGCGGTCAATGGTTGATTCGTGGAGAAGATTTTGCCGGGAAATTCGTTGCGATTGAGGTTTTGGGGCGGGTACGCGCCGAGCGTCAATGCGTCATGGCGTAGGTGATGTAGTTGAGCACGATGCGAAAGGCGAGGCCGGAGAACTTCTCGGGATAATCGCCGGCGTTGGCCCACTCCCAGGCGTCGCCCAGGTGCATGTTGAAACAGATGGCGACGACGATGCGTCCGTGCTTGTCGCGAATACAGCGCCAGCCGGGGATATAGCCGTCCTTCTCATAGGTGCGGCCGGTGGCCACGTACTGCTCGCCCGGGATCTGGAACTTCTCGCGGATGTCGTAGAGGTCGTGGAAGATGGCGTCGTCGTCCGGGATGTCTTCGACGACTGCGTCGGGCAGCACCTGGCTCATGCCGTTCATGAAGCGCTTCCAATCGTCCTGGCCGTGGAAGTGATCGACCATGAGAAATCCGCCGCGCTCGATGAAATTGCGGAGCCGCTGGGCTTCAGCGTCGGTGAAGGCCCAGTTGGAGACGCCGACTGCATAGATCCACGGGTAGTCCCACATGTGGTCGTCATCGATATCGACGACGTTGAGGGCCGAGGGCGAATCGATTCGGGTAAGGCGCCGGAGAGCGACGAGGCAATCATGGTCGGCGCGCGGGAAGTCCTGCGTCCATCCGCCGCCGAATCGGCGATATCCGTAGCCGCCACCATAGCCGGTGTTGTAGCGGAGGCGGCTGAAGAAGAATTCGGAAGGGATGGCTTGGTCGGACTCGTCGTAGGGCTGAAGACCGGCAACAGATCCTCCGCCGAACCGTTGCCAAGCGGAGAGTCCGATGGCGGCCATCAACAGCAGACCGATCGCAAACAGTGGACGCGCCAGTTTCATGGTCCGTAGCGGCCTTTGTTATCCTGAAGCGTACCACGACCGGCCCACGGGACGAAGGTCCCAGCGAGTCTTTTTCGATGCCGAGCCCAACCCCCATGGAGCGCAGCGACTTTCTGAAAATGGATCGCCGCGATTTCCTGAAACTGGCCGGAGCGGCGGCGGCCGCCGGAACGCTGGCGGGACAGCAGATGCCGGCACCGATGCCTGGGCCTATGACGCCGGCGGCTTCAGGCGCCAAAGAGATTTCGGGAACGATATTCAACCTCGAGATCGCGCCGGTGACGGTGGAACTTGCGCCCAACCGGATCGTGAGCACGATCGGCTACAACGGCATGTCGCCGGGACCGCTGCTGCGGATGAAAGAAGGCGCGCCGGTCACGGTCAACGTCGTCAACAAGACCGATACGCCCGAGTACGTCCATTTTCACGGGCTGCTGATTCCGGCCGACGTGGACGGTTCCGAAGAGGAAGGTACGCCACCGGTACCGCCCCATGGCAGCCGCAGCTACAAATTCACGCCGACGCCCGCGGGCACGCGCTGGTATCACACGCACGCGATGTCAATGGACGATCTGCACCGGGGGACCTACACC
Source organism: Terriglobia bacterium (assembly GCA_020073445.1). Classification (GTDB taxonomy): domain Bacteria; phylum Acidobacteriota; class Terriglobia; order Bryobacterales; family Bryobacteraceae; genus Palsa-187. The sequence goes on along the minus strand of JAIQFE010000053.1, from coordinate 2,405 downwards.
GGACAGTTCGGGTTTCTGGTCGTGGAAGGCGGTGCCAACCCGGGTAACTACGATCAGGAGCATTACCTGGCGCTGCGCGACTGGGAGCCGTACTTTACGTCGCAGTACATGGATACCGACGATCTCGACCCCTCCGGGCCGAAACCGGAGAAGCCCGCGGTGCTGGATACGCGGCCGCCCGGGATTGAAGTGGCGGCCGATCTGTATTCGATCAACGACAAAGCGCTGGGGGCGGGCGAACCGATCCGGGTGCGGGCGGGCGAGCGCGTGATGTTCCATTTTCTGAACGCGAGCGCGATCGAGAACCGGCATCTGGCGCTGCCCGGGCATAAGTTCAATATCGTGGCGCTCGATGGTAACCCGGCGCCGCGAAGCGCGGCGGTGGACGTGTTGATGCTGGGGCCGGGTGAGCGCATCGACGCCTGGGTGGCGATGAATCAGCCGGGCGTGTGGGTGATGGGAGCGCCGGAAGATATGGTGCGCGACGGCGGGCTCGGCGTGGTGATCGAGTACGCCAACCAGCGGCGGAGCCCGCAATGGACGCCGCCGCCACCGCAATCCGGATGGGATTACACGATGTTCGGCAAGGCGGCATCGGGGCCGGCGCCGACGGAGCGGCTGGAGATGATTTTCGAGAAGGTGCCGCGCGGGGCCGGGAAGTTCAACCTGTTTACTGTGAACGGCACACCTTATCCGCACGACCGGGAGTTCGTGTTGAACCAGGGCGCGCGCTACCGGCTCACGTTCCGCAACCGGACGGACGATTCGCATCCGCTGCACCTGCATCGGCATCAGTTCGAGATCACGGAGATCTACGGAAGGGCAACGGCGGGGATCATCAAGGATACGGTGGTGGCTCCCTCGTATGGCCGGGTGAGCGTGGACTTCACCGCCGACCAACCAGGGTCGACGCTGTTTCATTGCCATATCCAGCCCCATATGGACTCCGGGTTCAAGGCGCTGCTGAGATACGCTTGAGGCGGAACGGGGGGGTCTTCGAGGAGAGGTTCGAGCCGAAGGGCGATGCCTGCCGCCGGGTCGAAGATAATAGGCCGCTAGCGACGCGGGGATGGCAGAGTTTCAAACTGGAAATTGGGTGATAGGCGGTCCGTTCGCGCGCCTTCCACTCCAATAACTTCTTCATTTCCAATCAGCCAACTCCACCACATTTCAGACTCCAACCGACCTCCGTGCTATATCTCAGAACGAAAGGCCAGTTCGTTGCCCCGCTCCGTGGCGAACGTGGAAAATGGGTTCGTTTCGCAGGAGCCAATGGTCTGGTTTCGCTAGCGCTGGGTTTCGAAATGGCTTCGTTTCGCAAAGTTTGCCTGAGAGCCGGGAACCCGCCGTTGGGCGCCTTGAGAGGAAGCACTTCGGCACGGAAAATCGGTCCGTTTTACAACGAGCCAACTGGTTTTGTTTGGTTCAGCTTGGCGGCAAGAATGACTTCGTTTCGCAATTTCGACGGCAACGCTCTGACCCGCCTCGAATCGCGAATTCCCTACCTGCATGCCGCCCCGGTCGGAGTGATACAATTGGCCGCTATGACGATCTCCGCGGCCGCGAATCGCCGCTGCTTCCTTCGGTTCCTCGCCGGAAGCCCGTTGCTCGCCGAAGCTTGGGCCCAACAGCCTTGGCCGGTCATCGCCAGCGCCAAAGACGCCGTGGACGTCATGGATTTCGAAGAAGCCGCCCGCAAGGTGCTGCCGCCCGCCCACTGGGGCTACATGGCCAGCGGCGTCGATGACGACCTCACTCTCAGAGCCAACCGCGAAGGCTTCAAGCGCTTTCAACTCCGCCCGCGCCGCCTGGTCGACGTCAGCAACCCCGATCTGAAAACCGAGGTCTTCGGCACACCCTGGGAGACGCCCATTTTCCTCAGCCCGGTAGGCGGCGAGGGGATGTTCCACGCAGAGGGCGAGCTCGCCGTGGCGCGCGCCGCCAAGGCGAAGAAAACCACGCAGATCCTCTCCACCGCCACCTCCACTCCCGTGGAAGATGTCGCGCGCGCCTACGGATCTCCGCTCTGGTATCAGCTCTACATGCCGAACCGCTGGGAGGACACGGAAAAGCTGGTGCGCCGCGTTGAGGCCGCCGGCTGCCCGGCGCTCGCCTGGACTGTCGACCTGCTCGGAGGCCGCAACATGGAGACCGCGGAGCGCTTCCGTCGCCTGGATACTCGGGACTGCACCACCTGCCACCCCAGCGCGCGCGGCGGCCGGGCCATCGACGAGTTGCCCATGCTGAAAGGCATCCCGGGCGGGATGAATCCGGCCTTTGCCACCTGGGAGCACCTCGACCGGCTGAGGAAACTGACCAAGATGAAGCTCCTGATCAAGGGCATCGACACGCGCGAAGACGCGCGCCTTGCCCGCGAGCACGGTGTCGACGGCATCATCGTCTCC
>JAIQFE010000095.1 GCA_020073445.1 Terriglobia bacterium | reverse complement strand
GACGTCCGTTGTTGGCGTAGATCCTGGCAAACTGCGGCGACATCTCCTTCAGGATCGGATCCACTAGCCCACGGATCGCTCGCAGCGGATGGTCTTGTGGAATCCGTTCTTCCGGTGCGATGTAACTGAAAACTCCGTCCTGATGTTCATCTTGTCCGCGCATTACTACAAGACGTTTGCTTCTGCTTAGAGGCTACGCCCCTGCAGAGTTTTTCAGCAAGCTCCTAGAGCATCCAACGCGCCGGGTGCTTATTCCTTGCAGTCGCGATCTGGCGTGTCTTGTAGAGCCACTGGCCATTCACCTTGACCCAACAGAACCTTCCGGAGACATGGATTACACTTTTTCGCTCCGTAGAACGCGGCGACTGAGAGCGGCAATGCGGGGACAGAGATTGTCCTGGGCGAGCGCTTCCCTAGCGTGACGGTCTTCGGCCTTTCTCTTGCGCGTGGCGGCCATCAAACGATGAAACCTTCGATCTCGATCTATCGTTGACACTCCAAGCGAACCGGTCTAACAGCTGGTTAACGAAGCACGGAGGCACCAACGACTGTGTCGATGAGCTCTCTGCGGGTGAGTCGTCGGCTACTCTTCCAGAGCTGGACCTGCAGACGCCCGCCGACACCAATCTCCAGATTGCGTGTTAACCAGGAGTTATCGGTTCCACATCAAGTAAGCTGATGTGATGCGCCTGAAGCCAGATGGCATGCTGATCACCGGTGACGGAACCTGAAATGAACGGCGGCGGAAGTCTATGCTCCGAGCGGGACGATTGCTTGAGCGTCCGCCAGCCGCTGGAACTTGTTTAGCTGTTTAACGAATTGTTCCGTCGATCAGCGACGATAGCCAATGATGTGCGAAAGGAAATATGATGGCGGCTTTCACCGAGCAGGACTTTGATCTGAGGCTTACTTCGGGTCGTGTACGTGCCAGGCGGATTGGCTCTCCGAAGGCGCCGCTGGTATTGCTGGTGCACGGTCTGTCGGCGCACCTACATGCGTTTGACGACATCGTCGACGTTCTCACCGCCCCGTATCGACAGTTGGTTGCGCTGGATTTACGCGGACGGGGTCGCAGCGAGATCACTCCAACGGGCACCTATGGACTTGACGCTCATTGCCGTGACGTCCTAGAGGCGGCGACCCAGCTCGAGGCGGATCAATTTGATCTGGTCGGATGGTCCATGGGCGCGATGATCGGGATTGGCATCGCAAATAGCGCACCCGAACGCCTGCGCCGCCTCGTCCTCATTGACGGTGCTGGGGGAGACATAATAGACCCCGGCGCTGTCGATAAGGTTGCCAAAGGACTCGCACGCCTGGAGATGGTTGTGGAACAGCGCTCGGACTATGTCCATGCCCTCAAGACCGCCAGCGGCATCTCGCCGTGGACTCCCTTCTGGAATCGCTATTTCGAGTACGAGTTAGGCCCCCACGGTCAAGGTTGGAAACCCACAACCAGCAAATCGGCTTGCGTTGAGGATTTAAACGGCAGGTTGGACCACGACTGGTCCGTTTTGTGGAAGGGCATAACGATGCCTGCATTACTCGTGCGCTGTCTGTTACCGATTGGCGGCGGATTTGTCGTATCAGATTCCGTACGCGATGAAATAAGGCGGGTAGTTCCCGGCATGAAAATGGTGGAGGTTGAATCCGACCACTATACAGTGATGAACAGTCGAGCTGCCGCGGATGCCATTAATGAATTCTTAATTTAGAACACTGACATGCCTCTCTCTGAAGGTGACCGGATCGGTCCCGGCGAGGTCCTCGCTCAGATCGGCCCAGGCGGTATTGGAGAGGTATACCAGGTGCGCAGCACCGAAACTTACCCCGAGAGGTTCATGATGATACTTAGAGGTCGAATGAGGTTCACTCTTTTGGCAGTGTTTGTGTCCGTTGCCATGTTTGGTGTCTCGGCCCACGCCCAACAAACCCAGTACTCCAGACAAATGCAACTCCCCAATCCATATCGACTGGTGGAGAACTGGCCGACGCTTCCCAAGAACATGAATGGCGGCCGGTGGGGAGAGTTAATTCGAGCCGATATCGATCCCAAGGGCAACATCTGGGTTTTTCATCGATGTTTCAATACCGAACCAGCCGGCTCCGCCACCTGCGTTGGCCGCTCTGAGCCGCCGATCTTGGAATTTGATCCATCCGGCAGACTTCTCGCGAGCTTTGGAGGAGGGATGTTTGCGTTCCCTCACGGATTCACTGTCGATGAGCAAGGAAACGTGTGGGCGAGTGACGCCAATGCAAGCGAGACGGTACTTGGTGTATCGGCCAAGGACTCAAGCGGCCTAACTAGGGGCCACCAGGTCTTCAAATTGAGCCCGGCTGGCAAGGTGTTGATGATTCTCGGCCAGAAGGGAGTAGCGGGGAATGGCTCGGATAGCTTCGATCAGCCCTCAGGTATTGCCGTTGCGCCCACCGGCGATATCTTTGTGACGGATGGTCATGGGAAAAATGATCGAGTGGTGAAGTTTTCAAAGGACGGCCGATTCATCAAGACCTGGGGACACCACGGAGCGGGGCTGGGTGAGTTTGACCAGCCCCACGACATTTCCATCGGCGGCTCCCAAGGCCACGTGTTCGTCGCCGACCGCAGCAACAGCCGGGTCCAGATTTTCGACCAAGACGGCAACTTCATTGCCGCGTGGAAGCAATTTGGCCGGCCAAGCGCAGTGTTTGTCGGGAAGGACGACACCCTTTACGTGAGCGACTCCACCTCGAATTCAACAATCAATCCAGGCTATCCGAGGGGCATCACGGTAGGAAGCGCCAAAGATGGCTCGATCAGAGCCTTCATACCGGACCCCGACCTAAACCAGGCGGACGTGAACGGTATTTCCGGTGCATCGGGCATTGTGGCGGATGCCAAGGGCACCATCTACGCGGCGGACGTCGGTCCGCACAGGTTGAGGAAATACGTTCTTAAGTAGTTTGCGATGGCCGCGGTGCCTTTATGGCGGAGCTGTGGGTCGGCGTTCTGAGAGGCATCAGATTGGGATTCCGTCCGCGTCAGCAACCCGGAAGTAATCGCCCAAACCCCGAATTTGAAAAAGTACATGGAAGGATGCGCCGTGATACAGGCGCTATCCAGTTCTTGATGGGTTAAACCTAGCTAAATCACCCATATGCAGCTTTCCGAGGCGACAAACTCGGTCACTATGAAGTACTCTCCCGGCGCAGGCGGCATGGGCGAGACTCTACCGTGCGCGCGACACGACGCTCAAGCGCGACGTGGCTGCCAAAGGCCTGACCAGCGATGTTTATCCGCCCCCGGACGAATGGCGCGCTTTCAGCGGGAAGCCCAGGTCCTGGCCTCGCTCGAACCCCCAACATCGGCCACATTCATGAAGTCGTAGATTGTGAAGATTTGCATGGGTTGGTCCTTGCACTGATTGAAGGACCGACACTGACGGATCGCGTTGCGGCGCGGACGCTCAATCGAATGTCATCAGCGACCGGATTGGTAGTCCCAACGGGATCGCAAGCCTACGCGCTACGCGTCCCCGCAATCCTCCAAAGCAAAGCCTCAGCAATCCATTTCCCGCCGCCCCAGTGGTCTAGTTCCACTCCTCTGCGGCCGGGCTCGGCACCGAAGGGATACGTCGTGCGTTTTTTGCGAAGTAACTTATCCCGAGGACGGCAAAGCCCAGGCAGAAATAAATCAATGAAGATGGTTCGGGGACCGTCGATGAACTTGGCGCGGAGTAGTCGTGCCCGCTCGCAGAAATTAGATCCGCTCCCGGGGTGACAGGATCGATATAGAAATGTGCTGTGTGAGTAAAGTCGGAATCCGCGAAAGTGACAGTATCTTCGGAAGTTGTGGTGGCTTGGACGTACAGGTACGCATACAAGTAGACGACCTGGGTTGGGCCTCACCCTTCCTTCTGGAAGGCCGCCGGCCACACTCTGGCTGAACGCATCGAAGAAGAGTCGGTGCGCCTCGCCAGCCAGGTCCTCGCGCCCGCGCAGTTCGGCGCCTGGACCCGGAACCTGTAGCGACGGAAATAGTAGTGTACAGTTACGCCGTAACACAGATGGGATGAGAAAGCCGGTCTCCCGCGGGATGCGTTAAGCTCCCGAATGAATCACGCACTCAACGGTGCAATGGAAAGGAGACCGGCAATGAGGAAGGATAGCATTCGAATCAGGAATGGGAAAGGGACTTGGAAGGGCAAGCAACTGACGATCGGAATGGACCTGGGAGATCGAACCAGTCGGTATTGCGTGTTGGACCAGGAGGGCGAGGTCCTCTTCGAGGGG
>JAIQFE010000022.1 GCA_020073445.1 Terriglobia bacterium | reverse complement strand
CATCTCCTTCAGGATCGGATCCACTAGCCCACGGATCGCTCGCAGCGGATGGTCTTGTGGAATCCGTTCTTCCGGTGCGATGTAACTGAAAACTCCGTCCTGATGTTCATCTTGTCCGCGCATTACTACAAGACGTTTGCTTCTGCTTAGAGGCTACGCCCCTGCAGAGTTTTTCAGCAAGCTCCTAGATGCGATCCGCATAATGGTGTTCCAGTCAAAATCCTCACTGTCCGACACTGGATTCAAGCCAGACGAAATAGACAAGTTTGGCTTCTTTATCAACGACCTGCTCGACATGACAAATTCGGCGAAAACGCTCCAGGGTAAATACACGCCGCAAATTCTATCGCTCATGGGCGCGTTCAAAAGCACTTACCTTTCGGTCGCGCAGTCGTTTCCTGCGCTCCATATTGAGTTCTACTATGTAACACGCGGGGATGGCACATCGCTGAACTCTGCCGCCACGGCCTCTAAAAATCGAGTACTAGCTGCCGTCCAGCGACATAGGGGCAAAGGGAACAATAAAGATAGCGTTTCGTTTAGCGCCATTGATACTGCCCAGCTACTTGTCTACGTGAGAAGGCGACGCAGAAGCTCCCGCACCATTAAGTGGAAGGGCCAATCGATCCCAATTGGAACTGGGTACGTGGGGATGGTGCGTTTAGGTGACTATTTCGATTTCCTAAAAGACGAATCCGGAGATCTAGACGAGCTAATCTTTGAATCCAATGTTAGGGGCAATCAGGGTCGAACATCAGTGAATCGGCAAATGAGAGCCGCACTTGATGCTGGCTCACCGCCAGACTTCTGGCAACTTAACAATGGCGTAACGGTGACGTGTGCGAGTATCTCACCTATTGACGCATATAGCCTATCGGTTGATGATGCTCAGGTCGTCAACGGGCTCCAAACATCACGCCAGATATTTGGCCACTTCTCAGACACAAAAGATTCAAAAAACGACGCGCGCGTCGTTTTAGTAAAACTGATACCCGTGTCTGATGATGCCGTACGCGACAAAATTATTAGGGCTACCAATAATCAGAATCCTATCAAGGCGTCGGCTCTCCTTTTAACCGGCGAGGTACACCGGGATATCGAGGATCTTTTTAAGCAGCACGGTCTCTACTATGATCGCCGTCCTGGTTTTTATAAGGATCAAGGAAAGCCTATCGCGGAAATAGTATCTTTCAACGAGGTTACGCAGGCCGCGATTGCTTTGCTGCTACATCGCCCCGATGATTCACGCGCACGCCCGGGGGATTACGTCGGCGCATCTGAAGGGAAAAAGGCCGGAGAGAAACACAAGCTGTTGTTTAGGCCGCGCAAAGCTTCGAAAGTTGTCGAACTGAGCGCGTACTTAAAATGTGTCCTGATCGTCAGGAAGGTAGAAACCTTCCTGGATGCGATCTCCTCTTTGGATTATGGAGATCGTAGGAACCTCTTGTTCTATATTGCCTATTACCTGAGCTGCAAAATAACAGGTAGCCGCACGCCGTCCGTTGAGGCGGTCTTTGACATACGATCTGCTTCCCTAACGCAAGAGTCGCTACAGGATGCTTTCAAATTGGTTAATGGCTTCTACCTACGTTTGTCCAAAAAAGCAGAGAGTCGTGATGTGGTGGCGAAAGGACCGGACCTATTGGCGGCTCTCAAGAAAAAGCTCCCCAAGACGAAGGGGGCTAACATAGCCAAGCCCGCTCAGTCTAAGAGAATAAAAGATGTCATCAACGATGCCGAATTCAAATGGTAAACAGCGGCGATGTTAGCATGGTAGGCGATGAAAACTTCAGTCGAGTACGACGCCTTCACGAACCTCGTGGATCGCGTGCTTGCGGTTCCCCACAGCGTGATACAACAGCGCGTCGAGGAACACCGCAAACAGGCCGCTCTGAATCCGAATCGCCCAGGACCGAAACCGAAACAAAAGCGGAAGGCCGTCAAGCCTTCCGCTTCTTAGGTCCACGTGGTAACGTCCGAACCTTAGTTGACTTCCGCCGGTTTTTCTCCCACCTTGCCGGTGACCTCGGCCCAAGTCAAACGCTTGCCGACGATCTGACGCACTGCAAAGTCAAAACGGTCACTGTCATCCATGTCCTTCCGATTGTTGTAGCGGAACGCCTGTTCATCGACGTACCGAAACAGGTGGAACGGTTCCACGCTCACATATGTGCCCTTCAGTCCGCGCTTGAGCAAACTCCAGAAGTTTTCCAGACCGTTGGTGTGGATGTTCCCTTCAACATACGACTTGGCGTGATCGATCACGTTGTGAGTGTACTCAGCACTAAGGCCGAAATAGCTCTGATGCGAATCCGTGAAAACTTCCGTTCCCGCTTCAATGTGCTCGCGAATCTTCGGGAGCAAGCTGGACCGCCGCGAAGTTTCGACCACGTGAGCGCGAACTGTTCCCTTGCGCTCAAGGATGCCCATGACGATAGCCTTGCTACCCATACCAGTCCCGCTGATTCCTCGACGCGCCTTGGCGCTCTTGTGCATGTTCCGCGCTTTTCCGCCGATATAGGTCTCGTCGATCTCGACCTCTCCGTTGAGCTTTCCGCCAGACTCACCTTGCAAGGCAAGCCGGATGCGCTGAAGCATAAACCAACAAGACTTCTGAGAGATCCCAGTGGCGCGGCTGATTTCGTAACTGGAAACACCGTTCTTGCAATTCGCCAACATCCACATCGCAAGCAACCACTTGTCCAGCGAGATCGGAGAATCCTCAAAGATAGTCCCGACCTTGATGGAGAACTGCGCCTTAGGATGCCGAGTCTTGCACTGCCAAACGCGACGGGACGCGACGAATGCCACTTCCTTGGACCCACAGGTAGGGCACACAACGCCAAGCGGCCAGCGCCGCGCAACGAGATAGTTCAGGCAGTTGTCGGCATCGGCAAAATACAGGATCGCTTGCTGCAAAGTCTTTGGTTCTGCTGCCATGAACTAAGTATGAGGCAAAAAGCCTGATGAGTCAAGTTAATTATTGCCCTGAGAAGGGTGACCGGCCTTTTTAGTTTTACCGTCTCAGCCGTCGCAGCACGTCCGCAGCCTCGGCGCGTACCTGCGGGTCAGAGCCATTAGCCGCAATCTTCATTTGTTCGGCTGCGGCAGTGGGATTGCCACTGCGCCCCAAGGCCATCCCCAGCTCGAAGTGCGCGCGCCAGAGATCGGGCTGCAACCGAACGGCGGTTTCCAACTGCCGGATGGCCGCGGCGAATTCACTCTGATCCGCCAGGAGCCGGCCATAATCCAGCCGGGCTTCCGCGGAATCCGGTTTCAGTCGAATCGCCTGCTCGAATTGAAAACGTGCTTCGGGGATCTCGCCGCGCGTGGCCAGCACCCGCGCCAGATTCAGACGCCAATCGGCGATGCCAGGCTGAATGCGCAGCGCTTCCCGAAACTGCTGCTCGGCGGCAGCCTGATCCCCCATGCCCCATGCGACGTTGGCGAGATTGTTGTGGACCTCGGGCACGTCCGGATCCAGGACAACCGCGCGTTCCAAATCTGCTCGCGCTTCCGCTCCCTTATCCTGTTGCCAAAGAACCCAGCCCAGCGTGGCCCACCCCGACGGCTCATCGGGAACCAGGCCAACGGCGCGCCGCAGCACCTCTTCCGCCTGTGCGAGCTGCCGGTTTTCCATAAGCGCGTTGCCCAGTTGGACCAGGCGGAACGCGGTCGGCTCCCGGCGCGCTGCCTCCTCGAAATACGGGATTGCCTTCGGCAAATCATTCGCCGCGCGGTAGCCTTGGCCCAGTTCCGCATAGAAACCGGCTTGCCCCGGATGGTATCGCTCCACTAAGCCCGCCAGCTGCGGGAGACCTTCTTTCAGGTTCCGCCGATCGCGAACCTGAGCGACGGCGGTGTAAAGGGCGTTCTCCGGGGTACTGGCGAGCGGAGCCGGATAATAAGGGACCACCACGGTCTGATATTCAGTCGCCGGCTCGATGACTTCCGTCTTTGGCGCCAAAAGATTTCCCGACGGTTTGTGCCGCTGAATCCAGTGATCGGTCATGACCACGTGCACCACATCGTCGGTTCTGCGCTTCGGCATGTGGCAGGAGACGCAATCGGCGCCCGCGGCGTGCGGGCCGGAAGCCGCCGCGCGCTGCAGCATATCCGCATGGCACGTTGCACAAACGCCGTTATAGCGCGCGGTGGCCCCCGGTCCCCGCGGAATGTCGTGCGGGTCGTGGCACGTGGTGCAGCGCAGCTTGCCCGCGGTCTTCAGATAGCACTGGGATTGCCGCAGCCGGTACGCGCCGTGCGCGATTTCAAAGCGATCCTTCATTCCCCCGGTCCGGTCGAACTCGACGCTGAAATCGCCCAAGGGCTGCCCGGGGACGTACGAGAATGGCGCTCGGTCAAACCGGCGGATCGAGTGCGGCAGATTCAGACTGGTTGTCTCCATGTGGCATTGCAGGCAAACCTCCAATTCCCGATCCGGTTCCAGCCTCTTCGGGTTGACGATGGCGGCCCGGATTTGCTCCGGCTTGCCGCCCGCCGACGCGAGATCCACATGCCGCTGTCCTGGTCCGTGGCATCGCTGGCAATCGATGCCCTGCGGAAGCGGCTGGGCGAAGATCATTTCCGCGCTCGCGATGGATTCGAGCGGCTGGGGGATCTTCGGATAGGCGTTGTGACAGGACATGCACTCGTAGTGCACCGGCCGAACCGAGCCCGGATAGTCGGGTTGATCGTACCCGGGACTCATGTCCCAATAGCCGCCTTTTTCCGAGTACCAGCTCAAGGGCAGGACCTGAAGCGCTCCGCGGCTGGTGAAATGAAGATAGGTGAGCGAATGATTTCCCGAGCCCACGACGAAATCAGCTTGTTTTTCGTCGACGTTAGTCTCTTTCCCGTCGAATCCGACCTGCCAGCGCCGTTGGTATAGCTTGCCATCGCGCGCGATCATGGCGAAGTAGCTGTCCGACGGCTTGTGATGAAGAGGCTTTCCGAATTTAGGCGCGTTTTCGGGAAGCACGCGGGCGAACGACCGGGCCATGCCTGTCTTTTGGTAACCGGCCGCTTTGTCGGCGTGACAGTCCGCGCAGACTCCGGCGTCTGCGTATGCATTTTGTGGATTGGATGTTTGCGGGTTCGCCGTTTGCGGTGGTGACGGGAGCGGCTGCCTCCGCGTGTAGATCCAGGCCGCTGCCAGGCAGCCCGCGACAACTATTGTCGCAATCCCTGCCTGCAGCTTCGAGAAGCTCACACCGTTTATCATTTCACGATCTGATTCAGGAGATCCATCGCCGGTTGAAAGGACGGGTTGAATTCCAGCGCCTTTCTCAGCGTCTCCTGCGCTTGATCGGGGTGCCCCGTGCGCCAGAGCGCGGTGGCGAGATTCGCGCGGACCAAAAGTAGCGCGGGGCTAATGGCGAGCGTCTGTTGCCACAGGCGCACGGCCTCTTCGAGATTCCCCGCCTGCATCTGGTATGCCCCCAGCGCGGCTCCGGCTGCATACTGTTCCTGGTCCATTCGCCAGACCTCTTCATACAGCGGGCGCGCGTGCGCGTCGTCCGAACGGTCGCGATAAAGCTGGGCCAGGTAGAGCAGCGTCTGAGGATCGCGGGCGCCTTGCGCGACGGCGTCTTGCAGCAGACGAAACGCGCGATCGAGGTACCTGGGGTTTCCCTCGCGCAGCCCCACCATGACGTAAGCCAGCCCCAGGTCGCGTGTGCTGGCGTTTCCGCCGCCGAACGGCACAAGATCCGCGTATATAGAGGGCGAAACACCGACGGAAGCTGGACGCCGCGGGATGGCATGGTCCGTGAACACGACATGATCCACGTCGCTGGTAGGATTGCGCGGCATGTGGCATGCTATGCAGTTATCGCCGTTGGCTTGCCGCAAGGATTGTGACGCGCTGCAGGACGATGTCTGATGGCAGGTCAGGCACTTGCCTCGAAAGTACGCCGCTTTCTCGGTGGCGCTGGGAACGGAATGAGGATCGTGGCAGGTGCCGCACCACAGCTTCTCTCCGCTCCTTCGTTTGCAGGCGCTCTGGGTCAGGTTCTCGGCGTGGCTCGTCACCCGCAACTGCGCTTCGGAGCCGGAGCGCACGAACACCGTAAGAGAGTCCGCCAGCCGATCGCCGGGATTCAACACTGGCTCGTCGTTTCCCATCTTCGGAACGCGGATTTCGCCGGAGAGATGGCATTGCTCGCAGATACTATCCCGCGCGGCGGGCGCCAGCTTCGCCGGATTCACCATGGGCTTGCCGCTGGAGATGTGATCGCTTCCGGGGCCGTGGCATCGCTCGCAAGCTACGCCTCCCTCCGAGAAGGGCGGCGAGGCATAGGCGTTCTGCGTGCCCGCGATCCGCCGGACCCCGCTGGCGTGACATTGGAGACAACCCGGCAGGATGGGCCGCGTCAGATACGGGTAGTCCAGCTGAGCTACGCCGGGGGCGGACCTCCACGAAGCCAAACTGCGAAAGTAGGCGACCGGTGCTTCATACAAGAATCCATCGACGTTGATGATATAACTGCGCGCTGCGTTTCCGCTTCCCACGAAGTAGTCCAGCGGGCGGCGTCCCTCTATCGGACGTGATGTGACGGGCTTGCCCTGCTGCCGGAAATCAAAGTAATATCCGCTTGCGTCACGCCCCACGGTGTAGGCGAACGCGCCGCTCGAATCGCGAAACTCAGCTCGGTCGAATTGCTCCTTGGACTCCTGTGTTCCCACGCGGCCGCTGCTCTGAGCCATCTGCGTTCGCATGAAGCTGCGATAGATGGCTGCGTGACAAGAGGCGCAGGCCTGGCTCCCCACGGATTCCGCGCCGTCGGCGCCGAACGCAATCGCAAGCAGCAGGGCGTATACGAAGCGCAACAGGTCGAGTGTATCACCAGCGTGCCGAACTCTTCTAAGCAACGAATCCGTGCCGCGCGGAGGGAAATGGATCGTCGTGGGCGGCAGCGGCGCGCCCGGATCATCGCGCATGTTTTCAGCCGAACTCGAAAGATGCGCCGAGACCACTCCGGTCATCAGACCATTGGTATCGAACATCAGTACAAAGCTGTTCGGTGTTGGTCTTTCCAACGGAACCGGGTTTCCTGACTGAACATGCTCCAAGGGAGTTATCCGCGGCCTGGTAGTTGCGCTTTTCCAGCTATGCCGTAGGGTTATCGAAGCCCTTTAGGGTTGGGCAAATATGGCAGCTCAGAAACTCGACGTGTTCCTGAACATCCAGATGCAGATCCGCGAACCCAGGTCGGATGCGGATGAAGGGAGGGCGGCATAACGCCGCCCCAATTACACCAGCACTTATTGGAAACACTATCACCCTCGTATTTACAGGCCTTCCGATGGCGCCGGTGAATGGAGAGCACGACCTAAGTGTTGATGAAAACCGCGTATATGCCGATACGCAGGATGCTAAAGATTTGGATTCTAAAAAGGATGTTATGGCGGAGAGACAGGGATTCGAACCCTGGTTAGAGTTTCCCCTAAACACGCTTTCCAAGCGTGCGCCTTCAGCCACTCGGCCATCTCTCCGCGCGAGTTAGCTATCCCAGTCTAACGCAGGTCCCGCAGGGGCTCGTAGCCCACGCCCGGGGAATCGTAGGTCTGCGTGCCGACGATAACGTCCGATCCGGACTTGCGCCAGTAGTGGTTGCTTCCGTTCTGCACCGTCCAGGACTCGCCGGTCTCCGGATCGAGAACATCCGTGACTCCGCGGCGCGCGTTGGCATCGCGCCGGAAGATCTCGTCCTCAGTCTTCCACTTGTTCTCGAACGTCTTGCGAACCGTGGAGGAGATTTGTTCATTGGTCTTGGCGACGATCTGCGACGTGGCCATCGTGACGCCCTGCTGCATCTTCACCCACTCGGGATTCACTTGCATGGAGCCAGCCAGGTGGAGCATTGCGGCTTCGGCGATCCCGATCTTGTCGGAAGCAGCTGCATAACCCAGGATGTGCTCGGCATTCCAAACGCCCCCGCCGGAGCCCTCGCTGATTTGCGTCGCGGCCAGATAGTAGCCCTTCCATTGTTGGTTATTGCGGGTACAGGAGAACCAAACTTCGCCGGCGTCTTCGCGTACATTCATCCCCTGCGCGGCGAACTGGGCATACAGGGCATTGATGGACTGCGTTAAATCCGCCCGCGACGCCTTGGCGGTGATCGTGAGACCCGAGCATGCGATCTTAGCCGCCAGTTTGGAGCGTACGTAGTCCTCGGCAAACACCACACCCGGCTGGTAACGTCGGACCATCATGCGGACGCCGTAGCCGGGAGAATACCAGGAACCTTCCCGGAAGCCCGCCATCGCCAGCACCTGATTCGGAATCGTGAACGGAGGCAGGTCGGCATCTCCCGCGCTTACCCGGATATCGCCTTCAGGCGAAACCGACTCCACTGCTCCACGGGTATCCACCGAAGCCAAGCGGAACAGGCCGCCCGAGGTTTTCCAGCCCTTGGGAACCTCGGTCGTGAAGGCGTCTTCCCGCGGATCGACAAATCGCACGAACGCGAGCCCAGGCCGGTGGGACAGCACCTTAACCGGCGCAGGTTGCTCCGCCCAAACCCCGCAGGTCGCCAGGGCGAACAAGATTACAGGCTTCATGCTCCCCTTATCGGCGGGAAGTGGTCAAGGCACTAATGCGGGCGAAGCAGGTAGTCGCGGACGCGCAGATACCACTCGGGGTCATGGGAGACCGGGGCATCGCAAGTTCCGACCCCCAGCTTGCGAATGTCTTCCTGAGGTGCCACGGATGCTAGAGCTGCGTCCTGCTGGGCGTTGCGGAGGTTCATGCGACCGACGTCTGGGGAAGCTGAGGGCGTGAAGCCTGCGCATGAAAGCTGGTTGATGGTAACGGATGGCTTCATTCCGTCACTCACCGTCGCTTCCATCACCCGTGCTTCCATGGGGTAGATCACCCAATCGTTGTTCACGTGCAACTGCGGCTCGACCTTGATCCGCACCACCGGCGCATCGCGGGCCGTCCATAGGTCCATCCAGAAAACTTGTGTGGTGTTGCCGGAAACCGGCTGCTCGACACGCTCCAGCTTGTCGCCGCTTTCGCGATACAGAGTCACAGCCACCGCATTCTCGGGGTTCTGGGCGATGTAGAGCTGATAGGGGGTCCCTCGCGGCACGTCCACCACCACCTGGAACGACGAGAACGCGTTGCGGGCGATGGCCGGGGAGAGAATCTCGCGAGGCTCCGCGGGCGCGGTGACGCGTCCCGTGGCATCGATCTTGGCAAATTCGGAATAGACGCGAAGAGGCTGGGCGGAAAGCCCCGATGCCAGGCTGACGAGCAAAAACACGGCTGTTTTCACGAACGTATTGTATCCTGAAGACGTGGACCCCCATCGGCAGGAACGCGTCGCCGAAAGCCTCCGGGAAGAACTGGAAGAGCTGATCAATTGCGAGCTGGCTGACCCCCGGGTCGGGAGCGCCTCGATCACAGAAGCCCTGGTTTCGCCCGACTTTCGCCATGCCCATATCCGGCTTTCCCTCCTGGGAACGCCCCAGGAACAGGCGGAAACGCTGGCTGGAATCAACCACGCTAAGCCGTTCTTAAAACGGGAGTTAAACGATCGGTTACAGCTCTATCGCATGCCCGAATTGCACTTCGAGGCCGATCTCCCGGCGGCTTTAGCGGCAAAGGCTCCCCAAATCCTCAAGAGAATCAGGCGCGGACGGCCTAAGGCAGAAAAAAACCCGATTTCCTGATCCCAACCGTGCTAACTTGGTGAAAGGAACAGGCCAACGGGTCTAGCCAGCTTTCTTTCCGGGCGCTACACTTTCAGGCGAAAGCGCCCACAACCGTTTAGCCGCAACAATAGGAGTTAATCAAGATCGATGCGCGTGGCTCCAATGACAAGCCGCTTTCTAGACGCATGCCGACGGCGGCCGACCGACGTTCGGCCGGTTTGGTTCATGCGGCAAGCCGGTCGCTATATGAAGCAGTATCGTGAGATCCGCCAGCATCATGGGATCCTCGAAATCTGCAAGCGCCCCGATCTGGCGGCGCAGGTGACGCTCCAGCCGGTGGAAATCCTGGACGTGGATGCCGCCATCATCTTCGCCGACCTGCTGCTTCCCGTGGAGCCGATGGGTTTGAAGCTGCGCTTCGCCGCGGGCGAAGGGCCGGTGATCGAAAATCCGGTGCGGACTTCGAACGATATCGACAGCCTCTCGATTTCGAACACCGACGACCTGGGATACGTGGGCGAATCGATCCAACGGGTGGTCACGGCGCTGGCCGGACGCGTTCCGGTGATTGGATTCGTCGGCGCGCCGTTCACCATGGCGAGCTACATGATCGAAGGCGGGCCGTCGCGGAATTACATCAAGACGAAGATGATGATGTACCACGACGAGACGCTGTGGCGCCGCCTGATGGGCAAGCTGGTGGATGTGCTGGGCGCGTTCGCTGTGCTGCAGGTTTCGGCAGGCGCGCGCGTCATTCAGGTGTTCGATAGCTGGGTGGGCGCTCTGGGACCGGACGATTACGTGCGCTTCGTGGCTCCCTATTCGCGAGCGCTGCTGGAGCGCATCCGCGCGGCCAGCGTTCCGGTGATCCACTTCGGTACCGGCGCGGCAGGCTTCTTCCGTGAGCTGCACGCTGCCGGCGGCGACGTGATGGGCGTCGACTGGCGGGTCAACATCGATCAAGCCTGGATGGACATCAGCTACCGGTCGGCCGTGCAGGGCAATCTGGACCCGGCGGTGCTGTTCGCGCCGCTTCCCGAGCTGCGCATGCGTGTGCATGAGCTGCTGAAGCGCACCGGCTCGCGTCCGGGCCACATCTTCAATCTCGGCCACGGCATTCTTCCGGAAACTCCGGTCGAAAACGTGAAGGCGTGCGTCGAGATCGTGCGCGAATTCAAGCTGTAGAGGCAGGCGCAAGTGGTCATTATCGTCGGCGGCGGCGTTGCCGGTCTTTCGGCTGCTTACGATCTCGCGAACGCCGGCATTCCCCATACTCTCATCGAAAAACAACCGCGCGTCGGGGGGGTGATTGAAACCCGCCAATGGGAAGGCTGCGTCATGGAATGCGGTCCGGATAGTTTCATCTCCGCCAAGCCGGAGGCGATGAAGCTGATCCAGGAACTGGGCTTGGCGGGCGACGTCATCGGCTCGAAAGACGAAGAGCGCGTCACCTACATTCAGCGCCACGGAAAGCTGGTCCGTCTGCCCGAGGGCACGACGATGTTCGTGCCGACACGGCCCAGCTCGATGCTGGCATCGCCGCTGGTGGGCTGGGGCACGAAAATCCGTATGGGCCTGGAGTTTTTTCGTGGACCGGAGACGCATCCCGACCGCAGTGTTTCGGAGTTCGTGACCGATCACTTCGGGCGCGAGACGCTGGATTACCTGGCCGAGCCGCTGCTCTCGGGCGTTTATGGCGGCGATCCCGATCAGCTCAGCGTGGCCAGCGTACTTCCGCGGTTCGTCGAGATGGAGCGCACCAAGGGTAGCCTGGCGCGCACGCTCATGGCGGCTCGCAGCAGCGCGAAGAGAACCGAGCCTTTGTTCCGCACTTTGAAGAGCGGCCTGGGATGCCTGGTCGACCGGCTCGCGGCGAAGGCGAACGTGGTGCATGGAGCCGCCGAGGCGATCGAGAAGAGCGAGGGTGGATTTCGCGTGCGAGTCGCATCTAAAGGAACGGGCGACTGGATGGAGGCCGATCACCTGGTGGTCGCGTGTCCCGCATGGGCGGCTGGAGAGCTGCTGTGCGACGTCGATTCGCGCCTGGCGTCGCTGCTGCGCATGATTCCCTACACGTCATCGGCGATCACGCAGATGGTGTTCCGGGCGTCCGAATTCGATGGGCAGCGCGCAGGCACCGGCTTCCTGGTTCCTCGGGCCGAACGGCGAAGGCTAATGGCGTGCACATTCGTGGGCACCAAGTTCCCGCATCGGGTTCCCGCGGACAAGATCACGCTGCGGTGTTTCTTCGGCGGCTCGGGAAATGACGCTGTTCTCGAAGAGCCAGATGATGCGCTGATCGCGATCGCGCGCGAGGAGCTCCGGGCGATCCTGGGCCTGACCGCTGCGCCGATCTTCACCGGAGTCTACCGCTGGCCGCGGGCGATGGCACAATATATCGTCGGCCACGGCGCTCGGTTGAAAGAAATCGAATCGCACGCATCGGCTGTGCCGGGGCTGCATCTGGCGGGCAATGCTTATACGGGCATCGGGATCCCGGATTGCATTCGCATGGGCCGGCAAGCGGCCGCTCGGATTATCGCTACTTCTTAATCAAGACACGCACGCCCGTGGGTTGGATCTCAATGTGATCGATGTTGAAATCCAGATCGAACGGCTCGTTTATCTTGATGTCGGGATAGCGAGGCTGAACGAAATGCTTAATCAGGAAATCGAGAATCGACCCGTCGATTGCTATCCCGGAAAGCTCCACATGGGTGAGGAAAACTGTGGCCCGTCCACTGGCGGATTCGACACGGATGGCCACTCGTAGTGGCCGTTCGCCTTCGATCAGCCGCGCGATCAGTGGATTGCTCTGGGCTTTGCTGACTTTCGTCAGGTCAACCAGCGCGTTCCCGTCAGTCGTGCCCGGTCCGAGGTCAATCCGCTCATTGCGGATCCCGTCGGGGAATGCCTTGACGGCCTTCTCGTGAATCCAGGCGTTGATCTCGCGAGGGCTAAGCGTGACGACGGCGCCCCGCTTCAGCTTTTGATCCGAAATCGAATCGAGCTTCTTCTGGGCGCTATCGGCAACGGGGTCCGCCGCGAATAGCGCTGATGCGATGAATGCGGACAGTAACAGCCGGCGCACGACTCCAGTGTAACCCCGGTCAGAATCCAACAGCCTGCGGAACGCCGTCGAGCAGACGCAGGGGAACCTGCGTCAGCGCGCCTGTTCGCGGGCCCGGAAGCACGATGCCACTCAGATTCAGCGGATCAGCCGGCGCGATCTCGAGCTGCTCACCGGTCTTGGCCGAGCGTCGCAAATGCCGCAGCAAATCGAGGGCTTCGGGCCGCGCGAACTGTTCGCCGACGAATCCGCTGACAAACCGGCCGCCGCGAATTTCCCCGCGCGCTTCCATTCTCCGGTACACCTGGAGCAGATCCCGCCAGGCCGGCGCCAAAGTCTCGCGCGACAACACATCGCGGAAAACCACGCCCCAGCGGTCCAAGAGCTGAGTGGCGAAGAAGTCGATCTCGGTCGCGACTGCGTCCCGATTTAGCAATGCCCAGCGCCCGGCGGCGTGGCGGGGTCGAGCACTCCGCCCACGGCCTTCTCCGCGGCGGCGCTTGGGATCGATCAGCGCGCGCACATTTTCGAAACCGTCTCCGGTGACGAGGCCTGCGGCCACCAGTTCCCACAAACCGTCCTCGACCTCGCTCGCCAGGCGACCCGTGGCGCGCACCAGTTCATTGAAGAAGGACGCGCCATGCGATTCGAGAGCGACCAGCACGTCTCGCGCGGGATGCGAGAGAAGCGGCAACTGATTCGAGGCGGGCGACAGGAGCCGATTCGCATCTTCTCTCAGGAATAGCGCCAGAGGCGCGACGCGTGTGGGTCGGACACGACGGCCTCCTTCGGTCTCTAGCGCGGGATGCGGCGAAAGCCGTCCCCACATGACTTCTCCGGACAGACACAAGCGGTCCAGCAACTCCGGATCGTAGTCGGCGATGCGGCGCGGCAAGACGCTCGATTCCCAAGCCGCCGCCGAAATCTCATAACCCTGCAACTGGCGCAGGACCTGAAACAGCCCATCGGCTCCATGGAGCTGCGTTCCCGGCGCGAGATGCTGCCAGCGGCCGAGGAATCGCATGAAATCGGCCGAGGTCACCGGCTCGATTTCTTTGCGGAGGCGGCCCAGCGTCATGCGATGAATGCGAGCGAGCACGCGGCGGTGGCAGAACTCGTTGTCGTCAGCGCTAAACTTGCCGCGAAGAATCAGGCCCTCGGATTCGAGCTTGGCTAGGCCGATGTCTATAGCCTCCTGAGATAAAGACAGCCTTGCCGCCAGCGCAGCGGGCGTGATCGGACCGATGGAATCCAACCAACCACGTAAAACGGCAGCGACCGCAGCCTCATCCGGCAAGCTTCGCGCGATGTCCAGCTTCTCGGTCGCTACCCACTGGCCATTTATCAGAGATGCGCGGCGACCGCGTTGCAACGTTTCATACCAGCCACGCCATTCTTCGACTGGCGGCAGGATGATCAGCGTCAGAAGCGCGTCATGCAGCTCGTGTTCATCGCGCACCACGGGCCAGGATTCTTCGGCCACTTGCGCGATCGCGGACGGATCCAGCGTTCCCAGGTTCTTGGCATCTTCAACCGACAGGCTTCGCCGCATCTGGACAGCGCGTGTGCGGCGTTCCTCGAGCGGAGCATCGTCCAGAAACGCATACGGGTTGGCATTTAGCAGCTCATGACTGAAAGGCGACGGTTCGCGCGTATCCACCGCAACGGTTCGCAGCGTGCCTTCGCCCATACGGTGCAATATTTCCTTCAGTCCTTCTAAATCCATCGCCTCATGCAGGCAGTTGTCGATAGTCTCCTTCACCAGGGGGTGATCGGGAATCCGGATTTCGCCGGTCAGATTTTCGGCACATGCGACTTGATCCGGGAAAACGCTGGCGAGCAGGTCATCCGAGCGCATCCGTTGAATCGGAGGCGGGACTTTCCGGCCACCGGAGAATCTCGGAATCGCCAGAGCCCGCGCCGCGTTCCATTTCCAGCGCGCTCCGAACATGGGTGCGTCGAACATGGCTTGCGTGAGCACGTGTTCGACGGTCGCTGGCTTCAGAAAGCTGAACACCAAGTCGAGCGGGAAGGAGTGCTGGTCGCTCAGCGAAATAACAATTCCGTTATCCGTCGCAGCAGCCTGCAACTCGAAATTGAAAGTGCGGCAGAAGCGTTTGCGCAGCGCCAATCCCCAGGCCTTGTTGATCCGAGCGCCGAACGGAGAGTGAATCACCAGCTGCATGCCTCCTGCCTCATCGAAGAAGCGCTCGGCGACGACGGTGTCTTGGGTGGGCATCGCGCCTAGAGCCTTAAAACCAGCCTGGATGTATTCAGCAGCCTGTTCTGACCCGCGTTGGTCGAGACCGCAATCGGCTGCCCAGGACAGGCTGAATGCCTGTCCCACCTCCTCCCGCAACGTCGAGATTTCCTGCGACAACTCGCGCGTACGACCGGGCGCTTCGCCCAGCCAGAACGGAATCGACGGAGCGGCCCCCTTCGCATTCTCCACACGAACCCGCCCGGCCTCCACGCGACGAATCCTCCAAGACGTCGTTCCGAGCAGAAAAACGTCGCCGACCAGGCTCTCGACCGCGAAGTCCTCGTCCAGCGATCCGATCACTGTGCCTTCGGGTTCGGCGATCACCTGATACTGGGACGTGTCCGGAATCGCACCGCCGCTGGTGATGGCCGCCAGACGGGCTCCCCGCCGGCCTCGTAGACGATGATTCACCTGATCGCGATGCAGATACGCCCCGCTGCGCCCGCGAGAGTGCGCGATGCCTTCGCTGAGCATGGTCACGACCGCGTCGAAATCAGAACGGTCCAGATCGCGATACGGATACGCTCGTCGAACCAGCGTAAATAGATCGTCTTCCGCAAATTCCTCGCAGGCTGACATCGCGACAATCTGCTGGGCCAGAATGTCGAGCGGAGCTTTTGGAATCTCCAGCCGATCGAGCTCGCCGCGGCGGATTGCCCGTACCAAGGCTGCGCACTCGATCAACTCATCGCGAGTGGTCGCGAACAAACGCCCTTTCGGCAATGCGCCGACCCAGTGCCCCGCCCTGCCGACCCTTTGCAGCGCGACCGCAATCGAACGCGGTGAACCAATCTGGCAGACCAGATCCACGGTGCCGATATCGATCCCGAGCTCGAGGGATGCCGTGGCGACCACCGCCCGTAGCTCGCCGTTCTTTAAACGCTGCTCGGCCTGCAGACGGAGTGCGCGTGAAAGGCTGCCGTGATGCGGAAGAACGGCGTTCTCGCCCAGCCGCTCGGCCAGCTTGTGCGCAATGCGCTCGGACAGGCGGCGCGTGTTGACGAACACCAGCGTCGTCCGATTCTCCTGAGCAAGGGTGGCGATGCGGTCGTACACCTCGTCCCACATCTCCATGCTGGCGACGGCGCCTAACTCGTCGCGAGGAACCTCCACCGCCAGGTCCATGGCGCGCCGATGCCCGACTTGCACGATGTGCGCATGGTCGCTCAAGAAGCGCGCGACATCTTCGATGGGACTTACGGTCGCGGATAGACCGATCTTCTGAAGGGGCGCGCCGGTCAGCGCTTCCAGCCTTGCAATCGACAACGCCAAATGCGACCCGCGCTTGTCATCCGCCACCGCGTGAATCTCGTCGACGATCAGCGTCCGCACGGACGAGAGCATCTTCCGCGGCCCTTCGGCCGTCAAAAGAATGTACAGCGATTCGGGCGTCGTGACCAAGATGTGAGGCGCTTCTTTGCCCATACGCTGGCGTTCCGCCGCGGGCGTGTCGCCGGTGCGGACCGCGGTTCGGATCGGAGCAAGCGCCATGTCCTGCGAAGCGGACAGTTTTGCTACGCCCGCCAGGGGAATGTCCAGGTTCTTGTGGATGTCGTTACTAAGCGCCTTGAGCGGCGACACATAAAGGACTTGGGTTTGGTTCGGCAGTTCGCCCGAGCGCGCCTGACGTACCAGCGAATCGATGGCTGTCAGAAATGCCGCCAGCGTCTTGCCGGAACCCGTTGGAGCTGAAATCAGTACGTCGTGACCGGCCTGGATCTCGGGCCATCCCTGCCGTTGCGGCTCCGTTACGTCCGCGAACTTCCCGGCAAACCATTCACGAACCAGCGGATCGAATGCTTCCAGCGGTTCGCGTGCCGACAACATACTTCTATTATCTCAGGCGCGCAAATCGCGCCCGCGTCACTTGCCGACCATGTGCGGCATGTCTTTTTCATGCGCGCAAATCGCCTCGATCAGTTCCGTATCGGGAAGCAGGTTGTACGGAATGGTCACACCCCAAGGCTTGGTGTACGCCTTCGGATCGTCAATAGTGACACCGATTTCCATGTGACCAAAATCCTTGCGGCGGAAGCGCTCGGTGATGTGCAGTGCGTCGGTGTGAGGATGCCCGCCATCGTCCAGCCAGGTTTCATCGTTGAAGCCGATGGTCTCGACCACCAGAGTGTCGGCATCCCACTTGCCGACCGAGTAGCCGAGCCAGGTCGGTTCCCGGTCTTGCGGAAAAGCGCGGCCGTCGGTGAAGATCTGCCGGTAGTGGTTGAAAGCCTCATACAGGACCGCGATCTCGCCCGTCGTCTGGATGAGCTTGAACGGAATCGCCAGCGCCTCGTAGTCCGGCAAACCGTGCGAGATGCAGCGTTCGGAAGGGTGACCCTTACCATTTTGCTCCTGGCGCTCCTTGTAAACAACAGCGGCCCAGGGTTGAAACGGGATCTCGATCCCATCGGCGGCGATGTTGACCAAGTATTTACCGGTTGACGCCACCCAGATTCCGCTCAGATCGGGTTTACCTTCCCGCGTGCGAGGCATCGCCGAAGACAGATTTGCCTTGCCATCCTTCGTACGCGGAATTCCGGGGGTGGGAACGTGCAGCCATTGCGCCGCCGCGGGAAGCGCGATGAGCGCCACGATCAGGAGAACTCGCTTGGTCATGCGGCTTTACCCCCTCCGAGCGCGGCGAGCACGCGGCTCGGCGTCATCGGGAATTCTTTCATACGCACGCCGGTGGCGTCGAAAAACGCATTAGCGATGGCCGCCGCGGCCGCAGCCATGACCTCTTCGCCCGCCCCCGTGGATCGCTGATCGAGCCTCTGCACGACCACCGCAGTCACCTCGGGGCATTCATCGAACCGCATAATCGGGTAGCTCCCCCAATCGAGGCTTGTTACCCCGGTCTGATCGAACTTCACTTCCTCTTTGAACATGCGGCTGGCAGTCTGCACCAACTGCCCCATGATCTGGCTTTCTACGAATCCAGGATTCACCACCTGGCCGGAATCGATCGCGCCGTAGAGGTGTTTCGCGACCACGCAGCCGGTTTCTTTGTTGACCTCGATTTCGGCGACCGCGCCACCGTACGACGTGAGATGCGTCCCGACGCCGATCCCCCGTCCCGTCACGACAGTCGCTCGCGAAAAGTTCGCCGCTGCTTTCCGAGGCGTCCACTTGGCGGCTTGCGCCGCCGCGTTCAGAACGCCCAGCCAGCGCATATCGGTCATGTTGCGCTGCCGAAATTCGTAAGGGTCGGTTCCCGTGAGATATGCCAGCTGATCGATCGCCTGTTCCGACGCGAATGCGAACGAAAGATCGAGCGGCGAGCGCAGCCATCCGGCCTTGAGATACGACGTCACCGGCAGCTTATGATTCACCAGCTTCAAATTCGGGATCTCGTACATCCCTCCGCAGGTCAACCGGTTGACCCCTTGGACGCCCGTCCCCGCACCCGGCCACTCCGATGGCGGAACGCCGGTCAACTGCGCGGACGTTTCGGTGTTAATCCAGCCGTGCTGCCAGCCTTGATACTCATACGCGATGATCTTGCCGTTCGCATCGGCGGCGGCGCGAACCTCGCCTAGATGTCCTGGGCCATAGTTATCCCAACCGTGTTCATCCCATCGCATGAATTGCAGGCGGACGGGCTTTCCGGCGAGCTGCGACAGAAGCACCGCGGCCTGCGCGACGTCGTCGTAACAACTGTGTCCGTACGTGCCCGAGCCTTCGTAATACTGCACGCGAATTTTTTCGGCAGGCATGCCCAGCAGGCGGGATAAGCTGTTGCGCGTTCCGTAGACGTCCTGCGTGGAACACATCACGAGCGCGGAGTCCGCCTTCACATCGGCCACCGCACAGTTCGGGCCGAAAGGCGCGTGGGCCTGGTAGGGACCCAGGCACGTCTGCGAAACGGTGTGCGCGGCAGCGGTAAATCCCGCGGTCACGTTGCCTCGCTCCAGAGCAACCATGTCCTCGGTCTTCGCGGCGCGCATGTGGTTGAATAGCCCAGCGTTTCCCGGAAGCGCGGGCGGAGTTTCCCAGACCACCTTCAACTGTTGCGCGGCGCGAATCGCGTTCCACTCGTTCTCCGCCACTACGCCCAGGAAATCGCCCTTGCGGACGACACGCGCCCCGGGAATCGTGCGGATGGATGCTTCGTCGACACTCACGATCTTTGCGCCGGCTCCATACATCCTCTGGCCCCGAGGACGGACCACGCGGCCATGCAGCATTCCGGGCACCCGCACGTATTGCATGTAGGTGTATTGGGCACTGACCTTAGCGGGAGTGTCGTTACGCGGAAACTTCGTTCCGACGATCTTGTACGCCGTCGTCGGCTTCACCGGCGCGTTTCCGGTGAAAGTCACATTGAAAGGCTTGTCGCCGACCAGTTCGCCGTACGTGACGGATCGTCCTGAACCCGACACGATGCCCTTCGACACCGTGAGCTGATCTTGCGGAGTATTCAATCTCGCCGAGGCCAGTTTGAGCAGCGCGAGCCGCGCCTCGGCGGCCGCTGTGCGCACCTGCGGCCCGCCCCGATTGATCGAGGCGCTGGAATACGTCCCACCCTGGTTGGGCGTGACATTGGTGTCGAGCCGCACTGTCTTGATCTGGCTCATGTCGAGATCAAGTTCCTCGGCCGCGATCTGCAATAGGGCGGTCGACGCGCCCTGCCCCAGTTCCGCGAAACCTATATATACCGTCGCGGTGTTGTCCGCGTGGATCGCGAGCCAGGTGTCAACTTGCCGCGCATCTGGCGGACCGGCTTTCGTGCCTCTCTCTTGAGCGGCGAGCTTGTCCCCGAGGCTAAATCCCACGATCAAAGCGCCGCCTGTTTTCAGAAACTCGCGGCGAATCACGCGGCACCTCCCGCCATCGCTACCGACGCCCGCTGGATGGCCTTCATGATCCGGGGATACGTTCCGCATCTGCACAGGTGGCCGTTCATCGCTGTCCTGATCTGCGCTTCCGTGGGCCGCGGCGTCTTCGAGAGGAGCTCGGAACTCTTGATGATCATGCCGTTGAAGCAGTAGCCGCACTGCACGGCCTGTTCGTCGATCATGGCCTGCTGCACCGGATGAAGCGCGGGCGCCTTCGCCAGCTTCTTCTGCGACGCGTACCAGGCTGGCAGCCCTTCCAGAGTGGTTATGGATTTCCCCTCGACTTTGGATACCGCCGTCACGCAGGAGCGGGTTTCAACTCCGTTCACCAGCACCGAACACGACCCGCACTGCGCCAATCCGCAGCCGAATCGCGGGCCTTGGAGCTGCAGCTCATTCATCAAGACGTATAAAAGCGGCGTATCTGGCGTGGAATTCACCGTCCACGACCGTTCATTCACTCGAATTTGCATGTAGCGCCCTTTCCCTGGCCTGCAAGACAGCTTACATCAGATTAGGTTAGAATCAACGCGAGCATCTGGAAGGAGTGACCATGAAACGTCACTGGTTACGCTACGGCGTGGTTGTCGCCGCGACTACGTTCCTGATTTTGGCGCAGGATCAAAAGACGCCACCGTGGGCGTACGCTCTGAATCCGCCTGCAACCCCAGGAGCCCCCGCCCCGGCGGCCCCGCCTGCGGACACTTCCCTGAAGCACGTGCCGGGCAGCAATGTCGGCCTCACGCTTCCCCAAACCCGCGATCTATTCAACCCGCCCGACTGGTACCCGGACGATCATCCGGCGATGCCCGAGGTAGTCATGCATGGCCGCCGCCCCGATGTTCGCGCCTGCGGCTATTGCCACCTGCCTAACGGGCAAGGACGTCCCGAGAATGCGAGTCTCGCAGGACTTCCCGCCGGATACATCGTGCAGCAAATGGCCGACTACAAGAACGGGCTGCGCAAGACCTCCGAATCGAAGATGGGGCCGCCGACCACCATGCTCGCCATCGGCAAGGCCGCCAACGATGCCGAGGTAAAGGCTGCAGCGGAATACTTCGCCAGCATCAAGCCGAAGCCCTGGATCAAGGTGATAGAAGCCAAGATGGTCCCGAAGACGCATGTCTCGGGATGGATGTTCGTCGAAACGGAAGGCGCCGGGAAGGGCATGGAGCCGATCGGCTCGCGCGTGATCGAGATGCCGGTGGATCTGGAGCGCACCGAACTTCGCGACTCGAAGTCGAGCTTCATCGCCTACGCGCCCGTGGGCAGCATCAAGAAAGGTGAAGCGCTGGTTACGACCGGCGGCGCAGGGAAGACCGTAAAATGCAGCATCTGCCACGGTGCCGACCTGAAAGGCATCGGGAACGTACCGTCGATCTCGGGCCGGTCGCCGAGTTACATTGCGCGCCAGCTCTACGATATTCAGCAAGGGAACCGCAATGGTCCGTGGACCCAGCTGATGAAGGAAGCCGTGGCGAAGCTGACCGTCGACGACATGGTGTCGATCACGGCTTATCTGGCGTCCCGAAATCCGTAGCCAGGGAGGTTCCCGTGATTCATCGACCTCTGATCATTCTTATTGCCGCCGCGTCACTTGCTGCAGGACAGGCCGCGGCTACTAAATCCTGGATCCCGGCGCGCACAGCCGACGGGCAACCCGACTTGCAAGGCGTCTGGACCAACGCCACCATTACGCCCTTCGAGCGCCCCGCGGAGCTTGCGAACAAGCCCTTCCTGACGGAGAAGGAAGCAGCCGAACTCGAGAAGCAATCGGCCAAAAGCAAAGTCGACCGACCTCCCGCGGCGGGCGACGTGGGCACCTATAACCAGGTCTGGTTCGATTCCGGCACCAAGGTTGTCGGCACGCGCCAGACATCGCTCGTCGTCGATCCGCCCGACGGGAAAGTTCCCGTGAAACCGGCGGCCGAAGCCAAGCGCGATTACGACCTGGCGCACATCGGCGATTCCTACGAGCACATGAGCGTTTGGGACCGCTGCATCACCCGCGGCGTCCCCGGGCGCATGTTTCCCGCCGGATACAACAACGCGTATCAGATCCTCCAGAGCCCCGGCTACGTGGTGATCATGTCGGAAATGATCCACGACGCCCGCGTCATCCCTCTCGACGGCCGCGCTCATGCTCCGGCCGACGTTCGATCATGGGACGGCGATTCGCGCGGCCACTGGGACGGAAACACGCTGGTGGTCGACACGACGAATTTCAACGGCAAGGGCTGGATCGCCACCAGCGCCGCCACGGGCCGCATCAAGGGCATCCCGCAAAGCGAGGCTCTGCACGTGGTGGAACGATTCACTCGCACCGAACCGGGCACGATCCAATACGAAGTCACCATCGATGATCCGAACGTGTACACCAAGCCGTGGAAAGTATCGATTCCCTTGACCCGCGACGCGCAATACGTCATCTATGAGTACGCTTGTCAGGAAGGGAATGAGGCGGTGGAGAATATCCTGCGCGGAGCCCGGGCAAAGGAGCAGGCCGCGCGATGAAGGACGCCCTTTCACGACGCAAAGTCATGGCAGGCGCGCTGCTCGCGCCCGCCGCCGCACTCGCGCAGAGCGGCACACAAAAAGCCCCGAAACTCTGGTCCAACGAATACTGGGCGCAAAAGGGCAGCGTGAAGCTGTACATGTTCCGAAAGCGGTCGACGCCACCTAAAGCGGGTGAAAAGACGCGGCCCGTGCTCCTGCTGATTCACGGATCTTCGAACTCCAGCCGCTCCTCGTTCGACTTGGCCACTCCCGGCAAAGGCGAATATTCGGTGATGAACGTCTTCGCCGGGCTCGGCTACGACGTGTGGACCATGGATCATGAGAACTACGGCCGGTCCAGCCAGACGCAGAGCAATTCCGACATCGCCAGCGGCGTGAAGGATATTCAGGCGGGCATGGAAGTGATCGCACGTGAAACCGGCCAGCGAAACGTGCACTTGTTCGGCGAATCGTCGGGAGGCCTGCGCGCCGGAGCGTACGCGATGGCCGAGCCGAATCGCGTGGACCGTCTTGTCCTGGGAGCGTTCACCTATAAAGGCGACAATTCCCCGACACTAGCCGAGCGCGCCAAGAATCTGGACTACTACCGCACCCACAACCGCCGCCTGCGCGACCGCGACATGATCCGCAGCATCTTCACACGCGACAAGCCGGGCACGACCGATCCCGCCATCGCCGAATTCCTGGCCGACGAAGAGCTGAAGTTCGGCGACCAGGTTCCTACGGGCACCTATCTCGACATGACGGCCAACCTGCCCTTGGTCAATCCCAAAAAAGTGATCGCCCCGGTGTTGCTCGTGCGTGGCGAATATGACGGCATCGCCACCATGAGCGATCTGACCGATTTCTTCTCGCAACTCCCCAGCGGCGACCGCCAGTTGGTGGTGCTGCCGGGAATGGCGCATTCGGTGGTGATGGGCCTGCATCGCCAGACGTTCTGGCATGCAATGCACGCGTTCCTTTCGATGCCTGTCCAGCCGGTCGGATAAGATCGCAGGTGTATACTGGCTGGCGACCCTAAGGAGAAATTTCATGCGGCGAATTTGTCTGCTTTTATTTGCGATCTTGACCGTGGCGTTCGTAGGATCGGCCCAGCAAGGCCCTTATAAGATCCTCAAGACCGCCAAGGTCGGCGGTGCCGGCGGATTCGACTACGTCTACGCGGATGTCGACGGCAGGCGCCTCTACATCCCGCGAACGGGTAATCCGCCCCGGATCAGCATCTACAATCTGGACACGCTCGAGCCCGTGGGCGAAATCCCCAACGCCAACGCACGGGGGGTCGCGGTTTCCACCAAATCCGGCCACGGATTCGGAAGCAGCAGGCCCATCGCCATGTGGGACAGCAAGACCCTGATGCCGATCAAGACCATCGACGTGCAGGGTGGACCCGACGGCATTATGTACGACGCGTTCAACGATCGCATCTACCTGTTCAGCCACATCGCGCCGAACGCGACGGTTATCAACGCAGCCGATGGAGCAGTGGTCGGAACCATCGACCTCGGCGGGCAGCCCGAGCAGGCCGCGTCGGACGGCAAGGGTCACATCTATGTCGATCTGGAAGATAAGAACAACATCGCGGTGGTCGACGCGAAGACCATGATGGTGACGGCCCACTACGATCTCGCAGGTAAGGGCGGCACGTGCGCCGGGATGGCGATGGACGTGAAGAACAACATCCTGTTCGCCACCTGCCGTAACCCGCAAGCCATGGTGATCCTCAACGCCGCGAACGGCGACATCATCACCAGTCTCCCCATTGGCCAGGGAACCGATGGTGCGGTGTTCAGTCCGAGCACCATGGAGGCGTTCAGCTCGCAAGGCGATGGGACGCTAACCATCGTCAAAGAGAACAGCACCAGCAACTTTACGGTGGAGCAGACGCTGCAGACCATCGCCGGAGGCAAAACGCTGACGCTGGACAGCAAGACTGGCCACATCCTAATCATCGGCGCGGAGTACACGCCGCCAACTCCGCCCGCACAGCCGGGAGGACGCGCCGGCCGGGGCCAGATGGTGCCGGATTCGTTCTCGATCGTCCTGGTCGGCAAGTAACGGCATCGCCTATGCGTCTTTCGACAATCTTTGCGGGCTGCCTGCTGTTTACCGCGGCCTGTTCGCGCCAAGCAACCCCATCCCCCGAAGCGTTCGCAACTGTATTTGAAGGTGCGCGGCTGATTACCGGCGACGGCAGCGCACCGGTCGAAAACTCCGCATTCGTCATCGAGAACGCGAAGATCACAGCAGTCGGGCGCAAGGGAGAAATTACGGCTCCTGCCAGTGCGGCGCACGTCGATCTTGCGGGCAAAACCGTGATGCCCGCGCTGGTCGATACGCACACCCACCTGGGCTGGGCGATCATCAAGACCGGCCGCATCGACAAGGACACGTACACCAAGGAAAACCTGATCGATCACCTGCATCGCCTGGCCTATTACGGCGTCGCAGCGACCCAGAGCATGGGGATCGATCCAGGCGAAACGCCCTACGATGTCCGTGCGAATCCTGTTCCCGACGCGGCTTTGTTTCACACCGCCGGACGCGGCATGGGCCGACCGAACGCCGGTCCTGGGCAGCCTTACTGGAAGCCTGTGGCCTACGCGATCGACTCGGAAGCCGACGGCCGAAAAGCCGTCCAGGAACTGGCAGAGAAGCATGTCGACTGGGTCAAGATCTGGGTGGACGACCGCAACGGTACCGTCCCGAAGCTCACCCCGCCGCTCTATCGCGCCATTATCGATGAGGCGCACAAGCACGATCTCCGCGTGGTCGCGCACATCTACTATCTGGCCGACGCCAAGGAGCTGCTCCGCGCAGGAATCGATGGCTTCGCCCACGGCGTCCGCGACAAGGACATCGACGACGAGTTCATGAAGCTGATCAAGGAACGTCCCAACGTTTTCGTGATTCCCAATCTTCCGGATATCGGGACCGGATTGCAGGATCCGGCATGGCTCGGCGAAACCGTTCCAGCGTCGGAGGTCAAGAAGCTGACGGACGCGTTCCAAAACCGGTCGCCTGAAGACAAGAAGAAGGCGACGGATTTCTTCGCGGTGCAAGCTCGCAATCTGAAAAAACTCAACGACGTCGGCGTGCGAATCGGCTTCGGCACTGACTCCGGCGTCACGGTCGGCTGGACCGACCACGAGGAACTTACCGATATGGTCACCGCCGGCATGACTCCGGCTCAAGTGATCACCGCAGCGACTCAAACCGCCGCCGGGATCCTGAAGATGGACCAGCTCGGCACCGTGGCCGTGGGCAAGAGCGCCGACTTCATCGTGCTCGACGCGAATCCACTGGAGAACATCACCAATTCGAGGAAGATCTCGAAAGTGTATCTCCGCGGAAAAGAAGTCGATCGCGCGGGTCTGAAAGCCGGCTTCCTAGCTCCGTAGGGGTCGGGCATGCCCGACCCGCATTGACTCCCTCAGCCAGGCCAACTAGAATCTAGCCCAGATAGAGGAGGGATCCATGAAGAAACTCCGAATCTTGCTGGCGATCTCGATTCCCGCGTTCGCGGCCGATCTGGCTAGCAACCGCCCCGTGACATTCACCAAGGACGTCGCGCCCATCCTGCAGGAAAAATGCCAGGAGTGCCACCGCGCCGAATCCATGGCGCCGATGTCGCTGGTGACCTATGAAGAAGCCCGGCCGTGGGCGAAGTCCATCCGGCAGCGCGTGGTCACACGCCAAATGCCGCCGTGGCACATCGATATGACCGTAGGCGTGCATAAGTTCAAAAACGACATGTCGCTGTCGGACGAGCAGATCAACACCATCACCCGTTGGGTCGATGCCGGCGCGCCGCAGGGCGATCCCAAGGACATGCCTCCACCCAAGCAGTGGCCCAAGGCGAGCGAGTGGCAGGCAGCCAAGGAAATCGGCGCGCAGCCCGACCTGATCATCGAAGCGACTTCTTACACCATGCCCGCCAAAAACCAGGATGTCTGGTGGCGCCCGCTGGCCGATATTCCTCTTACCGAGCCACGCTGGGTGCGAGCCGTCGAAGTCCGTCCGACGACGGCCGCGGCGCGCAAGACCATTCATCATGCCGTGGCCTACTTGGTTCAAGATGATGGCGACGCTCCCGACGCGAACTCGACCAACGATGCCGATCGCCAGGGCGTTTTGATGGAGTGGGCCATCGGAAAGTCGTACGACATTTTCCATCCCAACACTGGCAAGCTTCTGCTGCCCGGATCGAAGATTTCCTGGGATGTGCACATTCACGCGGTGGGCGAAGAGATTCCCTCGGGCGTCCAGCTCGCACTGTGGCTGTATCCAAAAGGCCAGGAACCGAAGTATCGCACGCACTTGACCGCGTTTCCCGGCAAGACCGGACCGAATCTCGATATCCCGCCAAACAGCGTGATCGAGAGCCAGGGCTTCACCGTATTGAAGCAGGCCGCGATACTCGAGAACATCCAGCCGCACATGCACCTGCGCGGCAAGGCCATGGCCCTGGAAGCGATCCTGCCGGATGGGACCAGCCAGATGATCAGCTACATCGGCAATTTCAACTTCAACTGGATGACCAACTACATCTACGATGAAGACGCTGCGCCGGTGCTTCCCAAGGGCACTGTGATCAAGGTCACGACGTGGCACGACAATACCAGTAACAATCCGCACAATCCCGATCCGGATCAGTGGGTCGGCTACGGGCATCGCACGGTGGACGAAATGGCTCACGCGTGGGTCAACGTCACCTATATCAGCGACGAAGATTACAGCGCCTGGGCCTCGAAACACAAGCCGCCGCGCGAGACGGCCAGCGCCGGACGGTAAATGAAGCTCCTACTCCTGCTCTCTGCCGGCGTACTGGTGTGCGCGCAGTCGCTCCCGCTCGAACCGACGCACGAATCGGGCGCGAACATCACCGGCGCGTTCGAAGGATGGTACAAGAATCCCGACGGCAGCTTCAGTTTGCTGCTGGGTTATTTCAACCGGAACACCAAACAAGAACTGGATGTCCCCATCGGCGTCAATAATCGGATCGAGCCCGGAGGCCCGGATCGCGGCCAGCCGACGCATTTCCTCGCCGGGCGCCAGTGGGGGATGTTCGTCGTCAAAGTGCCCAGCGATTTCGGCTCCAACAAGCTGACATGGACGCTCACGGTCAACGGCAAGACCAGCACGATCCCCGCCAATCTGCTTCCCGACTACGAGATCTCTCCTTTGCGGGAAGTCGCCGTGGGCAACACCCCTCCGGTGCTGCGTTTCGATTCGCAAGGCCCTTCGGTGCAAGGTCCGCAAGGGCTAACAGTGGAACGCACGACGACGCTGGCCAATCCCTTAACACTCACTGCGTGGGTGACCGATGACGCCAAATTCACCAGCTCATCAAACTCCCGACCTAAAAACCTAGGCGCTCCGGTAACCTTGCGCTGGTCGAAATATCGCGGACCTGGATCGGTCACGTTCGCAAAAGATCGCCCGCCAGTCGAAAACGGAAGCGCGTCCACCACCGCGCGCTTCAGCGAATCGGGCGAATACGTGTTGCACGTCCTGGTGAACGACTATTCGGGCGAAGGCGGTGGCGGGTTCCAGTGCTGCTGGACCAACGGCCAAGTCAAGGTTACCGTGAAACCCTAGCGGGCGCCGCCTGCATTCCCTTGGCCTTCAAAGTTCCTTCCACGGCCGGGCTGGACAGGAACTTCGTAAGCGCTTTGGCGGCGTCCGTATTCTTGCTGTTCTTGCTGGTCCCGACGGCGAAACCCACATAGTGCTGAACGTCATTGGGCAGCGACCCGACCAGCTGCACTCCTGGTGCGGGAAGAATCTCGCTGACCAGCGTCAGGATCATCTCGGCTGATCCATCCGCGACACGGGCATTGGAGCGCTCCGAGCCTTGTTCCGATACTGTTTTCGCCTTCATGGCATCCGTAATGCCGAATTTATCGAACATCTGGAGAATGTACTTACGGCTCGCGCCGTTCTCCGCGTAGGTGATCGACTTGGACCCAAGCAGCGCTTTCTTCAATGCGGCGGATGTCTTGATGTCCGGCTTGGCTGCGCCCGCGCGAACGCCCACGCCGATCCCACAGCGGGCGATGTCCATGCGCGATCCCGGGTCGATTTTTGCGGCCTTCGCAAGGTCGTCAATCACGTCCGAGGTGAGGATGGCTACGTCGAACGCCGCTCCGTCTTCGATTCGCTTCTTGACCACGGAGGACGTATCGTACTCGATTTGCAGCGGACGCTTGATCGTCTGTTCGGCTTGCTTCTGAAGATCTTCGATAACGGCCCTGACCCCGTTCGAAGCCAGCACATGAACCGGCGTGTTCTGCGCAGCGAGTTGAACCGCAGTCAGCAGTAAAGCCAACCCTAAAGATCGTTTCTTCATGGCCATATTCTACAGCAGATACTTGTTGATACAGAAAACCTAGAGCTTTCGCGACCACGCGACCACTGCATCGGCCACCGCGTTGGGCTGCTCCACGATAATCGCGTGCGCCGCGTGCGGAACTCGCACCACCGTAACCCGCTGGGCTCCGAATTCGTCGACCAGTTCATTCCTGGCGGACGGAGGCTTGTAGGGATCGTTCTCACCCTGGATGTCGAGTAGCGGCACATTCCCGGCCGCATAGTATTCCTTCTGTGGCGTCGCATCGCGCGCGATGATCTCCGCCGCGCGCACATTGGCATGGAACCCGGTCAGCCACAGCCGCGCGTCATTGCCGGGTGCAAAGAACACGATCTTCAGGTGCTTAAGCCGTTCGGCCACGGGCTGCGATGGATCCGTAGCGATTGCTACCGATTGCTGCACCGCCGGATCGGGCGTCTTCTGCGCCGCGCCGATCAGAATGACGCCGCGAACGAGCTTGGGAAAGTCCACAGCCGTCATCTTGGCGACGAAATGCCCGAACGCGTGTCCCGCGATGATCGCTGGCCCCGAATTCTCCCGCTCAATTACCGCGGCGACATCCTTGGCAAGATCATGCAATGTGAGTTTCTCCATCGGGCCCACGCTCCGCCCAAACCCGCGCGGCTGCGGCCGAAGCACACGGAATCCGGCGGCAGCGATGCGCTTGGCAGCCGGATCGAACTCCTCCGAATCGCGCCCCAATGAAGGCAGCATCACGATCAGGGGCCCTCGCCCTTCAGCGATGACTTCGATGGTGACGTTGTCGCGCCGGACTAGTTCACGCGTCCTTGCCTGGCCGAATATGGCAGACGCTGCCAGAAGAAACACTGTGGCTTTCCGCGCGATCATCGAGTTAGTTTAGCCCCCTCCGCAACACGCGCGCGATGGATCGGCGATCTGCGAGGTTCGCAGGGGCCGGGCGCGACTTTGCCGCGCCGCTCTCATCGCGAAGTCTCCATCCCCTTATAACTCCACTTCAGCAGGCGCTTACCGAACGACTCGCCCAGATAAATATTGCCCTTCGAATCCGTCGCGATGCTGTGAATGTGAAAGAACTGCGCGGCTCCGTGCCCGCCGTGGCCGCCGAAATATCCCACTACTTCGAGCGTCTGCCGGTTCAGAATCTGGACCTTCTTGTTGGTGCCGTCCGGGATGTACATGAATTGCTGCTGCGCGTCCGGTGAAAAAGCGAAATCGAAGGTAGTGCCTTCCTCGCCGGTGGTCTTCCGCTCGACGTAAGCTTCTTTCAAGTACGTTCCGTCGGGCTTGAACACTTGGATGCGGTTATTCCTGCGGTCGCCCACATACACCAAGTCGTCATTCGAAATCCGCAGCGAGTGCACGGTATTGAACTGCTTCGGCCCGTCACCGTCAAACGTCCGCGCATTCGATTCCGTATCGTCCGGCTTCTTGCCGTACGCGCCCCAATGCCGCTTGTAAGCTCCCGTGTCGGCATCGTAGACGATCACTCGGCGATTCCCATACCCATCCGCCACGAAAACCTCGTTGGTCTTGGGATACACCACGAAACCCGCCGGCCGGTTCAGATTCTCCGTGTCATTGCTGCCGCCGGATTTCCCGTGATGGCCGATCTGCAACAGAAATTTTCCATCCTTGGTGAACTTCAGGATGTTGGTATCCTTCATCCCGTTGCCGCCGATCCAGACGTTCTCCTTGTAGTCGACGAACATACCGTGCTCGTTGTCGGGCCATTCATAGCCGGCTCCCGGGCCACCCCAACCCTGCACGAAGTTTCCGGCTGAATCGAATTCCAGGACGGCCGGAGCGGGCTTGCAGCAATCGGCCTGCGGAGGATCGGACGCTGCGTACTTATCGTGATCCTCCAGACTGCGCGGACGATTCGTCACCCACACATGGTCGTGCGAATCGACGAAGATCCCGGCAACCTGGCCGATCATCCATTGGTTCGGGAGGTCCTTCGGCCAGTACGGATCCACCTCAAACTTCGGCACGCCCGGCTCGTTGAATCCCGCCCGCTCCTTCATGAGAAACGTGCCGGCAACTGCCGCAAGGATCAGCAGCGCGCCGCTGGCCACCTTCCAGTTCATTGAGCTACCTCCGGCAGCCGGAACGCCACCAGCTCCGCCGGATAATTCGCCGCGCCGATCGCGATTACGATGTACTGCTTCCCATTGAGCATGTACGTCATCGGCGTGCCGGTCTGGCCGGTAGGCATGTAAACGGCTCCCTGCTCCTTGCCGCTCGCTTTGTCGTAGGCGCGCAGCATTGCTCCCTGCCGCCCATCGGGTAGCGTGAACGTTCCCGGCTCACCCGCGATCATCAGCGTCTTCGTCACCAGCAGCCCGATGGTGTTGCTTTGCCGTCCTGTGCGAGGAATATTCAAGCCCTTCAGCGCAGGAAGATTGCGAACATTATCCGGCGTCTCCGCGTTCGCGATCTTCCAGAGAATCTCGCCTTTGTTCATGTCGATCGCGACAATGCTTCCCCACGGCGGCTTCACCAGCGGCATGCCCTGCACGCGAAGAGCGGGAGCTTCCCCGGCAGGCGCCGCGCTTCCTCCCATCCACGCAAACTCGGTGCGCGCCGGATCTCCGGGAACCAAGCCGTTCGTGACGATCCCCGTAGAAGCGTGCACGTACAAGATGTGCGACTCCGGATCGTACGAACCACCTGGCCAATTGGTCACGCCTGTGGTAAGAATCGTGCCGAACGGCCCTTCCGGCTTGCTGACCACGATGGGAGTAAAGATCGGGCCGATCTTGTATTTCGAGACAACCTTCAAAGCTTCGGCCCGGATCTCCGGGGTGAAGTCGATCAGATCGTCCACCGAGGGAATGCCGGCGACGCCATAGGCAGGAGGCTTGGTAGGAATCGGTTGGGTGGGCGAATACCACTCGCCGGGGACATCGCCCTTGGGCACAGGCTTTTCCTCGAAAGGCCAGATGGGATGTCCGGTCACGCGATCGAAGGTATAGAGGATTCCCTGCTTGGACGGCTGCGCGACGGCCTTCACCGTGCGGCCGTTGATGGTGATATCGATCAGCATTGGCGCGCAGGGAATATCGAAATCCCAGATCCCGTGGTGCACCAGCTGGTAGTGCCATTTTCGCTGGCCCGTTTTCAGATCCAGCGCCACCACGCTCTCTCCGAACAAACCGTTTCCTGGCCGGTGGCCGCCGTACTCATCGCCGGTGGGAAGCTCCACCGGGATGAACGCCATTCCCAGGTCGGGATCGACGCTGATCTGCCCCCACACGCCGGCGTTGCCGGTAGTCTCGGCGGAATCTTTCTCCCACGTATCATGCCCGAACTCTCCCGGTCGCGGAATGGTGTGGAAAATCCACAAACGCTTTCCCGTGCGGACGTCGAACCCGCGCACGTATCCGTTGACGTTATGTTTCACTTTCGGCACGCCCGACGCTCGGTGAGCCGCGCCCACGATCACCACATCGCCCGCAACCACCGGCGTCGCGTGCAGCCCGACTTCGCCGGTCTCGAGATCGATCACCTGATCGTCATCGAGTTTCAGATCGACGATGCCGTTGCGGCCGAAGCCGGGAACCGGAACACCGGTTCTGGCGCTAAGCGCGATCAGACGATAGCCCGGCGTGACGTAGAGAATCCGTTCGTCATTGCTTCCGGGTCGGCCGTCGGTCCAGTACGCCAATCCGCGACCTGAGAGTTGCCGCGGAGCATTGTCCCCGCGCGCGCCTTCGTTCTCGCTGTGTGTCCACAGGACTTCGCCTGTGGCGGCATTCGCTGCCACCACGGTCCTGCGCGTACCCGCGGTCGTGTACAGCACGCCCTTGACCATCAAAGGCGTCGACTGGAGATTGGTTTCCGGTCGCGGGCCGAAGTTATCGGTCTTGAGCCTCCAGGCCACCTGAAGTTTACTGAAATTTCCGGCGTTGATCTGATCGAGCGGAGAATAGTGCGTGTTCCCCAGATCGGCCCCATACGTCGGCCATTCGCCGTTCTTGGCGCCAGTCTGAGCTAAGAGGGGCACGCTCGCCAACAGCAGTGATAGTATTCGCCGCATAAATCCTGGCGGGGATTATATCACCTGCCACCGCCGTTTTTTGCAAAAATGAATGCATGAGGACTTCCTTCGCGCTTTCGCTTTTGGCAGCCGCCCTGGCGACCCTGCCAGCGCTCCAGGCGCATCATTCCTTCGCCGCCGAATTCGACACCGCCAAGCCTGTGAAGATGACCGGAGTGGTCACCAAGGTGGAATGGCAGAATCCGCACATCTGGTTTTATGTGGATGTGAAGGGCGACGATGGCAAGGTGACGAACTGGGGCTTTTCCGGTGGCGCGCCCGGCCAGCTGATGCGGCGCGGAATCGCCAAAAAGGTGATCCAGGAAGGCATGACCATCACCGTGGAAGGTTTCCGTTCGAAAGACGGCTCCAACAACGCTAACGGTGCTCGCGTGACGTTTCCGGACGGTCGCAGTGTGTTCACCGCCGGTGCCGAAGACCGCGCACCTGGCGATGGGAAAGGCAAATAAATGAAGAAGCTCAGCCTGATTCTCGCATTCGCCGGCTGCGTAACGGTCCTTTGCGCCCAAAGCAAGGGGATCCCCCGCACACCCGAGGGCAAGCCAAATTTCAGCGGCACCTACGAATGGCCTAAAGCTCTCAGTGGCGAGCAATGCCGCTGTTCCGCAACCATCTTCGACCGTAAACTCTTCCCGCCGCTAAAGCCCGGAGGTGAGCCGTTCTACGAACCTCGCAACGGCGATCCCCGTCACGACGAGCCGCGCGATTTCTGCATGCCCGCCGGGTTCCCTTCCGGGATGCTCTCGGCCAACGCGATGCAGTTCTTCCAGACTAAGGACTACCTGATCATCGTCCACGAATTCCAGCGCATGACGCGCGTGATCCCGCTCGACGGCCGCAAGCATCGCGAAGACATCGAACCTTCGTTCTACGGCGATCCCGTTGGCCATTGGGAAGGCGACACGCTCGTCATCGAGACCACCAACTTCAAGCGCTGGGGCCTGGACGACTACTTCTACACAAACCCCAACGAGTACCGTATGCACAGCGACGCGCTCAAGACCATCGAGCGGATCAGCTGGAAGAACCCGAAGACGATCTCCTACAACCTGACCATCGACGATCCCAAGACGTTCACCGCCGCCTGGTCGCAGCCGTTCGAAATCGCTGCCAAGCCGGAATGGGAAGCGGCAGGCTTGTACGAGTACGTATGCGAAGAGAACAACCGCTGCCCCGGCGGTAAATGCCAGGGAAAGTAAATTACTGGATTTCCAGGTAGTCGAGCGCCGCGGTCTCACCGCTGTCGGGCGTGCCTTCGATGCGGATCTCGTCGTCTTCCTTGAGCGGGATTCCGTTAATGATGTGAAGTGCGGACGACGAGCCATCGATCTTGCGGGTGGGCACGCGATCGTTCGCAGTCCACTCACCGATCACTTTATTCCCGATGAGCGCACGAAAGCGCGAGGCCCCGGCGTTGGTATCGAAGTAGCGCACGCGCACCTGGAAGACACCGGCACCGCCGTTATACCGAAACGTCGCGGAACAACCGGATGCAGCGGGACATTCGACCGCCTTGCCCCCGGAAGCTGCCTCCCATGGCGTAATATCGATCGTCTTGTAGCCTTCAACCCTCGCAGACTCCGCCTCCAGGCGACCCGGATAATTGCCGACGCGGCCCTTCGCATCCGGAATTCCGGAAGCGCGCAGGAACCAGTTCGAAACCGCGTCGCGCCAGACTTCGGCCTGGCCCGCCTGATATTCCAGCTGCGCGAGCACTTCCCGATAACGCTGCTCATCCACTCGGCCTTGCAGCGATTTCCAGTCGCGCACAAACCCGGCCACAGCGTCGGCGCCCTCGTAGTGCGAATCGTACAGATACTGGATCACCGTTTTCCCGGAATGCAGGACGTAGGTGTACGGCACGTGATGCATGAACAGCAGTAGATCGTCCGGGCATGTCGCGAGCGATTCATACATGCGCGCCACCGCAGGAGCGTACTGGCCGATGTACCCCGTTCCGGTAGCGACCGTGCGATCCATGCCCACACCCTTTTCGTCACCTTCCGTATCTGCGCGATGCCACTGGCCCCATCCGTTGCGCTCTGATGCTTCCACCGCCACGCCGTAGTGGTTGCCGACGATATCAGTCAAAGTCTGCAACCCCAGCGGGCCAGTGTAGTCTTCATATGTGCGCCACGATTTCAGCTGCATGTCCGTTATCGTCTGGACAACTTTCGAATCATTCCCAAATGTCAGCCGAGTCCATTCTTCCGTGATCTGGCGCGCGCTTAAGTCAGGATTCCACGCCAGCCTTCCGAACCCGTACAGATTCGCCTGCGACATGTGGTTGCCGAACCAGTTCTCATCTAAGCCCGCGTTCGAAACGCCCACCACAGCGTTCACGCGCGACTTCACCGGCGTCGCGGCGTTGCCCACCCGCAAATCGAAGTCGAGAGCTTCCTTCCACATCGGCACCAGGAACACCGTATGCCGGGCCTGGCCCATGTACTCTTGCGTGATTTGGAACTCGATCGCTTGCCTGGTTTTCGCAAGTGTTCCGAAGAGCGGAGACACCGGCTCGCGCACCTGAAAATCGATCGGCCCGTTCTTGATCTGGATCACGACGTTGTCGTCGAACTTGCCATCGAGCGCGCGGAAGTTGTCGTCTGCGGCGCGGGCGCGATCGTTCTTCAGATTGCGCCAATCCATTTTGTTGTCGTAGACGAACCCGCGATAGAAGATCATCCCGCCGTGCGGTTTCAGCGCGCGTGCGACCACGTTGGCCGCATCGGCATGGGTTCGTCCGTACGCCGAAGGACCGACGCGGCCCTCCGAATCGGCCTTGATGATGAAGCCGCCTAGATCGGGAATAGCGCGATAGATCTCGTCGGTTTTTGCCTTCCACCAGGCAATGACCTTCGGGTCCAGCGGATCGAACGTGTCGAGCCCGCCGATCTTCTGCGGACTGCCGAAATCGACCGACAGGATTGTCCGAACTCCCCACGGCCGCAGCGTGTTCGCGATCTTCACGATCTCCGGCAAAAAGTCCGGCGCCAGAATGCGCGGATTCACGTTGACGTTGTTAATCGACGTCCCGTTGATCCCCAGCGACGCGAGCATGCGTCCGTAATCGTTCA
Organism: Terriglobia bacterium; assembly: GCA_020073445.1. Classification (GTDB taxonomy): domain Bacteria; phylum Acidobacteriota; class Terriglobia; order Bryobacterales; family Bryobacteraceae; genus Palsa-187. The sequence continues at coordinate 63,860 of JAIQFE010000022.1, read as the reverse complement.
CCCGCGTAAGATCCGCCCGCGCAGCCCCGTTATCCCAGAAGATCGAACGGCCTCCATAGCCGCGCTCGATCGAGCCATCGAGATTGTCCCAATGATTCAGCCAGCGCACAGGGACACGCGGCTCGCTTTTCTCATTCAAGTCTTCGGTGGACTCGCCAAGGGCAACCTTGCGCAGCAGCGCAAACGCGCCATAGAGCACTCCGCGATCATCGGCTCCCGTAATGACGATTTTCCCGCCGACGGTCCTCAACTGATAACCATCTGGTTTCAGATTCGCGGCGGCGCCGCCCAGCACGATTGCCTGAGCTCTAGGCGTGCGAAAACCCCGAAGGAGTTCCTGTCGCGCGCTTTGCAGAACCGCAGAATTCCCCACGACCGTAATGACGGGTGCGGATCCGGAGGACGAATACCGCAGCCACGCGTCATAGCCTGACTCTGCGTGCGCGGTAGCGGCCAGCAGAAAGCTAAGAACCAACGCCCAACGCAAGATAACCTCCATCCACTGCAAGGCATTGACCGGTTATGAAACTCGCGCCATCCGATGCCAGCAGCACGGCCGCCCCGACTAGCTCTTCCGGTTGGCCAAATCGTCCCATGGGAGTCCGCATGAGAAGCTCTTGGCCTCGCGGCGTGCCCATAATCGTCGAGCGATTCAAGTCGGTGGGAAACACGCCCGGAGCGATGGCATTCACGCGAATCCCGTCCTTCGCCCACTCGCAAGCCAGCGTCCGCGTCAGCGAAACGACGGCGGTTTTCGCCGCGGAATAAGCGGCCACTTGGTAAAACGCCGTGAAGGAACTCAAGGACGCGATGTTGATAATCCGCCCGCGGCCGCTCGCCTTGAGCGCATCATAGAAACTCTGGCACGCCCGTAACGCACCGTTCAGATGGGTATCCAGCACCGATGTCCATTGCTCTTCCGACACTTCTATGGTCGGCTGGCGGATCACATTCCCCGCAGCGTTCACCAGGATGTCGACCCGTCCCAGGTGCTTCAGCACGGTGTCGCGCAGCGCATCGACTGAGTGCCGATCATGCACGTTTGCCGGATGAACCAGGGTCCTGCGGCCCATCGCCTTGATTTCCTCGCACGCGCTCTCGACCAGTTCCTTCCGGCGGCCGCTGGGAACGACATGCGCACCGTGCTGAGCTAAACCAATCGCAATAGCGCGGCCCAGTCCCGACGTCGCACCCACCACCACCGCCACGCGGCCACTCAGATCAAACAGGTTCGGCATATTAATAAGGAATCTCCACGCGACGATCATCCTTCGGATCGGCCCACCGGTCGTTCGGAATAATGGGCGTCCACCCGGGCCGCGCCGGATCCTGATCATACGGATAGTTTCCCAAGCGCCTGTACAGCTCGTTGTACTGGCCGAGTTTCTCGCGATCGAGCTTCACGCCGAGACCCGGCCCATTAGGGACACCGATGGTCCCGTTCTTGTACGACATGAGGCCGCCCTGAATCACGTCGTCTGTCAAATGATGATAGTGCGCGTCGACCGCGAAGGAGAGATTCGGGATAACGGCTCCCAGGTGCAGCATCGTCGCAAGCTGAATGCCCAGTTCGCCCGACGAATGTACGGCCACGCCGAGCTGAAAGGTCTCGCAAATTCCCGCGGCTTTCACGCAAGCCTGGATGCCGCCCCAGAACGTCGTATCGAGCAGGATCACGTCCACCGCGGTATTGAGCACGTTGACGGCTAGCTGCTCGAAGTTCACCACCACCGTGTTCGTCGCCAGCGGGACCCGCACCTTTTCGCGCGTGCGGCGCATACCGTTCATGCCGAACACGGGATCTTCCAGATAATCGTTGCGCAGGTTTTCGATCGCCTGGCCGAAGCGGATGGCCTGCTCCGTGGACCAAACGCCGTTCGGATCGAAACGCAACCTATCTTCCGGGAAAGCGTCGGCAAGAGCACGATACGCTTCCAGCTCATAGTCGGGATGGAACACCCCGCCTTTGAGCTTGTGCGTAGTAAATCCAAAGCGACGCTTCAATTCGCAGGTGTGCTCCACCAGCTGCTCGATGGTGCGAACCTCGCCCGAGCCCGTGCGCGGATCGGGATAGCGGAAGAAGCAATACGACGCAAACGGAACGCGGTCGCGCAGCCGGCCGCCCAGGATATCGCACACCGGAACGCCCCATGCCTGCCCGAGAATATCCAGACAGGCGAACTCCAGAGCCGCGAGCACTTGCGTCCGGTTGTTGTACAGCGACGCCGTAGGATTCGCGATCAGGAATCGCATCTCCTCGCGTCGCGCCGGATCGTGTCCAATCAGGTATTGCTTCATCGCGCGAAATACAGCCTCGGCCGATTCCCCGCCGCCGCCCATCTCGCCCAAGCCGATCAGGCCGTTGTCGGTCTCGACCTCGACGATGGTCCGCACGAATCTGCCCCAGTGGCAGCCGTTCGCGTGGCGCAACGGCGCTTCCAGCGGAACGGTTACAGTAGTTGCGCGGATATCGCTGATGCGCATGAAGTCAGTGTGCCACAGGCCTTCAGTCCGTGGCCTGCGAGTGCTCCGTCTCGAGTTCCAGCGTGTGCCGCGATTGAAGCCAGCGGGCCGCCAGCCAGCAAAGTAGCGCCCAGATAGCGCCCGCCGTCCATCCAGCCAGAACATCGGTTGGCCAATGTACTCCCAGATACACGCGGGTCACCCCGACCGCGAAACTCAGAGACATCGCCACCAGGAGAAAATACGCCTTGACACGTTTCCGTTCTTGCGACCGCGCAAGCAGAGCCCCCAACGTCAAATACGTCACGGCAGACATCATGGAGTGCCCGCTGGGAAAGCTCGCACCCGAGGCGGAGTCCGAGTGCGGAACCAATTCCGGCCGAGGACGATCGAACCCATCTTTGAGAATGGTCCCCGCGCCCACGCCGCCCAGTATCGCAGCCAAGACGAACAGCGCCATGTGCTTCTTTCCGTCGAGTGCCAGAAACCCGGCTGCAATCACGATGACGATCGTCAGCACCGCCGTGCCACCCAATGAAGTGATGTCGCGCGCGGCTTCCTGCACAAACGGCGGACCCAGCAGAGTATTGGCAGGTCCGTGGCGAAAGGCCAGCAGCAATCTCTGATCGAAAGCCTGCGTCCCACCCTCCAGAACTTCGTCGGCAAGAAGCGCAAATCCCCAAACACCTGCCACGATACCTGCCAGCGCCAGCAAGACGGCCATCTCGTGGCCACCCAGCCACGTTAACGGGTGAAATCCGCGGCCCCTTGGCGACTTTGACGTGGGCTGTCTCATGGCCCCATTGTCCCCCCTGGCGCGCCAGTGCACCTTGTGCGATGATTCCCCGTGAATGCGCTCTCTACTCTGCGTGATCGCGATGGCTGTTTTCGCGGCCGGCGTTCAAGGCGCCACCGGCTCGGCGACCTTTAACAAAGACGTGCTGCCGATCCTGCAAAAGAACTGCCAGGTCTGCCACCGGCCCGGGGAAGCCGCTCCCTTCTCCATGCTGACCTACGAAAGCACTCGGCCTTGGGCGAAAGCCATGAAGGCCGCTGTCGTCTCCCGCAAGATGCCGCCCTGGTTCGCCGATCCGAAGTACGGCCATTTCCTGAACGACCCGCGGCTCTCTGAAGCCGACGTACGCACCATCGCAGCCTGGGTCGACGCGGGCGCTCCCGAGGGCGACGCGAAGGATAAGCCTGCTCCTGTCCAGTGGCGCGACGGCTGGAACATCCGGCCGGATCTGGTCATTCCGCTGCCCAAGCCCTACGTCGTTCCCGCCAAGGCCGTCATTCCCTGGCTCGATTTCGTGGTGCCGACAAACTTCACCAAGGACACCTGGGTCGCCGCCGGCGAAATTCGTCCAGGCGCGCGTTCCGTGGTCCATCACGCCACCATCACGTTCGTGCCTCCGGGGCCCGACACGGAAGCTCTGAAAGCGCTCGCCACCGGTGAACCGGTCACGCTTCCAAGGGGTCTCGCGGCTCAAGCGTTAGTCGCGCTCGGCCCGGGTGCGCCCGCGCGGCGCTTCGACGATTACGATGCCGCGATCCTGGTTCCGGCTGGATCGTACCTGATCTTCAACATGCATTACACGTCCAATGGGACCGAAACGTCCGATCAATCCAAACTGGGCTTAGAGCTCGCCAGCGCCGAGCCGAAGAACCAGCTCGTCAGCGTCCTGGCCGGCGATGATGGCAGCACCAGCGCGGGGAATCTCAAGATTCTCCCGGGCGATGCAAATTCGCCTGGACACGGTTCGGTGACGTTCGCAGCTCCCGTGAAGCTGGCCTCGCTCAATCCGCACATGCATCTGCGCGGCAAGGATTTTACGTATCGCCTGGTGTATCCAACAGGGGAAACGCAGATTATTCTTAACGTGCCCAAATACGATTACGCGTATCAGCCCGGATATCGTTTCGAGAAGATGCTCGATCTCCCAGCGGGCACCCGTCTAGAGATGGACGGCCACTGGGATAATTCCGCGAACAACCCGAACAATCCCGACCCGACGGCGACGGTCCGCTGGGGCCAGCAGATCTGGGAAGAAATGTTCGGCGGCGGGATTTCTTTGCTCGTCCCACGCCGCACGGACCCCAAGACGCTGGTCAAGAAGGAAAACCTTCGCCAGCGTCCTGCGGATACGGCGAGCGTGAAGGAACCAAAGAATTAATCGGAGACTCATGCGAATATCGGCAGCACTGGTAGTACCTTTTCTCTTTTTGTGTTCGTGTGCAACCAAGCAGGCGGATCGTCCGCACGCCAGGGTGAACCTGCGTGACGGTTCCACCTTCACCGGGAGCGTGGTTGCAAACTCGCCATCCGAGATCACGATCGCGGGGGATGACAACTCCTCCCGGACGATCGCGATGAGTCAGGTGAAGTCGATCGAGTACGACGATACGCCGCAAGCCCCGCCGGCCGCAACTCCCGATCAGACCAGTCCCGTCGAACCCGCTGCAACAAAACAAGCGACCCAGTCTCAAGCAGCACACAGGGAGCACTACCATCCGCCCCAGTCGGTGGTCAGCACCAAGACCTATCTGCTTCCGGTTGGAACGGAAATCTCGGTCCGCGCCGAGGAGACCATTGACTCTGGTAAAGGCGCAGAAGGGCAAACCTACGCGGGCGAGGTCACTAAAGACGTGCTCGATGCGGATGGAGCAGTGGTGATACCCGAGGGGTCAAACGCCAAGATCGTGATCAAGTCGAGTTCGAAGGGTGGACGGTTTGTCGGCGAATCGGACCTGGTTCTGGACCTTCGCGCGGTCTCCGTGGAAGGCCAGGAGTACTTGATCGGCACGTCGGATATCCAAAAGAGCGGACAGCAGGGTGTCGGTGCGAACAAACGAACGGCGATCTTCACCGGAAGCGGAGCGGCCATCGGCGCCATCATTGGCGCAATCGCCGGCGGCGGAAAAGGTGCGGCAATCGGCGCGGCATCGGGCGCCGGAGCCGGAGCGATCACACAGGTCGTGACCAAGGGCTCGATCAAGGTACCCGCCGAGACGATCTTGACGTTCAAGCTGGATCGCCCCCTACGCGTCGATGCGGCCAGGTAGTCGCGCAGACTACCGCTAGGCCCCGCGCTCGAACAGCACCTTCGCCGGTTTTCGCGGGACGTAGCGCAACCCGAATTGCTCCGTGGCAGATCGTTGAATATGCGCGACCGCTTCCGCCGGTGAGTCCGTCAACAGGATTGCATCCAAGTCCTGCGCCGAGATGGCCCCATTCGCCAACAGCGATTGCCGTAGGAATGCCATCAAGGGCGACCAGTAGTCGACGCCCAACAAGACCACGGGAAAGTTCTTGATCTTGCCGGTCTGGATCAGCGTCGCGACTTCAAAGAGTTCGTCCATGGTCCCAAATCCTCCCGGCACCGCGACGAATCCATAGGAGTACTTCACCAGCATCATCTTCCGGACGAAGAAATATCGGAACTCCACAAACTTGTCCAGGTAGGGGTTGGGCTTTTGTTCTTGTGGAAGGACAATGTTGCAGCCGACGGAGACGCCGTGGGCTTCTTTCGCGCCACGATTCGCGGCCTCCATCAAACCCGGTCCCCCGCCGGTCATCACCGTAAACCGCGCCCTGGCGATTCTCGCTCCGAGCTCCCGTGTTAGCGCGTAATACGGATGATCTTGCGTGAATCGCGCCGACCCAAACACCGTAATGCACGGTCCGACAAAATGCAGCGAGCGGAAACCGTAGATCAGTTCCCGAAAAATGCGGAACGCTCGTACAAGTTCAAATCCCCGGCCGCGGGGACCTTCCAGGAAGAGCTCTTCCTCGGGGCTTGCAGTGGCTTTCCCCCACTGCGAATTGGGGACTTCGGGCTCGGTCAGTTGTTCTGCGGGCATATGGGCTATCCCGATCACTATAACCCTTCGCCCTTCCGCGAGCGGTGTGTTCGAAGCGCAAAGGGCGCGGCGCGCGCCGCGAGGGGAGTCAGGAACCAATCGCGCCGCGTTCCGTTTTGCGCGTTACTACTTGGCCGCCGTCAGCCACTCCATAAAGCTCGAGCCGACGTTCGTAAAATCGAACGCGTGCAGCCCCAGGTGAGCCGCCAGCTCCTTGCACACCGCGATTCCCCGGACGCTGTTCCCTTTCGCGTCCAACCTCGGCGAGTACACGGAAATTCCCAATTGGCGATTCACGACCGCGACAATGCCGCCGCCCACGCCGCTCTTCGCCGGAAGGCCGACCCGGTAGGCCCACTCGCCAGCGTAGTCGTACAGTCCGCACGTGAACATCACCGCCAGCACGTCTTTGACGTACTCCAATCCGAAGACCTGCTGCTTGGTCACCGGGTTGATCCCCATATTGGCCAATGTCGCCGACATCATCGCGAGATCCTGACAATTCACCTTGAGCGAGCATTGTGCGAAATACTGGTGCAGCGCGTGGTCCACGGCCGCATCGATAATGCCGCAGTTCAGCATGAGATACGCGATCGCCCGGTTGCGATTCCCCGTTTCTGTCTCCGATACCAGCACCGCCTGGTCGATATCCAGCTTGCGCCCCGCCGCCAGCCCCATCTTGTCCACAAAATACTGGACACCGCAGTCGCGCGAAGACTTCTTGATCATGGATGCGATCGCGATCGCTCCCGCGTTGATCATCGGGTTGAACGGGCGCATCGTCTTGGGCTCCAGCTCGATCGAGTTGAAGGCGTCTCCGCTCGGTTCGACGCACACCTTTTCGAGCACCGCGTCGCGGCCGAATTCCTCCAGGGCCATCAGGAACGCGAAGGGCTTGCAGATCGATTGGATAGTGAACTCCTTTTCGAAGTCTCCAACCGAAAACACCTGGCCATCCACAGTCGTCAGGCTGATGCCAAAGTCGTCGGGCTTGGCCTTGGCCAGCTCGGGAATGTAGCTGGCGACCTCGCCATCGCGAACGTCCTTGAATTTGTCGTAGACGTTCTGAAGGGTCTCTTGAATGTGAGTTGTCGTGGTAGTGGTCATACAGTGCGCTCACTCCAGCGAGTTGGCGCACAAGCATAACTCTGCCTGCAACTAGACGGGATGGCTCGCCGAGAATGCCAGTCTATCCGGAATCCTAAGTCGCGTCCAATCAAAAGTTTGGATTGTCGCTCAAGTATTCTTCTATGACTGGGAAGTAGTAGCTCTCAGAGCTGTTCCTTATACTGCTCCAGGGCAACCTTTACCAGCTGCGCCCGCGTCCGGACGCCGAGCTTATCGAACAACTGCCGGAGCGAAGCCTTCACGGCTCCTTCCGAAATATCCAGCTGGGCGGCGATGTCCTTGTTGGTCAACCCATGAAAGATGAATCGAAGCACGGTCTTGTCACGGTCGGTGAGTCGTGGTTGGGTTTGCGGTTTGGTCTGATCTACCGACCTAAACAACGAACTGAGATAGTCCTTTCCGATACAAACTTCCCCCGCGGCCACTTGGCGGATGGCGTCGCAAAGCGCCTCCGTGGAATGCTGCTTGTGCAGGATTCCCGCCACGCCCGCCTGCACCAGCTGAACGGCCTGCGGACCGCTGATCCCGGCCGTGACCACGAGAATCTGCCCTTCAAAACCGTTCTTTTTCGCATGGGTGACGAAGTCCAAGGCCCGCTCGGGTCCCAGATCCACATCGAGCAAGACCATGCTGGCACCGCTCTTCTTGAGAGCACCCAAAGCCTGAGCGGAAGAAGAACACTGCGCGACGACCCTAAGCCCGGGTTCTTTCTCCAGCACCCGTGCCAATCCCTGGCGAAACATTTCGTGATCGTCCAGGAGCAGCAAGTTTATCGTTTGAGCCGCGGTGTTATCCAAATCTGACTCCCTTCTTAGACCACCTGCAATTCAACCACGAAGCGCGAACCGCTTTCGGAAGGCTCGAACCTCAGTTCGCCACCATAGCTGCGCACGACGGCACGCGACACATACAGACCCAGCCCAGTTCCCTCAGCACCAGGCTGAAAAGGCTGGAACAGGCTTTCCGGAGAGACCACTCCGGGGCCCGAATCCTGAACCCGGACATACGCCCGCTGATCTCTGACGGACACCGATACGCACAGCTCGCGCGTGTCGCTCTGCTGGACTGCGCGGTGGCTGTTCCGGGCCAGGTTCAACAAGGCCTGGAGCAGACCCGACGGATCCGCCAGCACCGCCGGGATCCCTTCGGGCAGCTGCCAGTGCACCACTCCATCGCATTCCTGCCAATCCGGTTCGATGACAATTCGAAGGTTATCGAGCACGGACTGAAGTGGCACTTCTTCCAGCTGTTCCTGTGCGCGTGCATCGAGTTCCAGACGGGCGATTCGGTCCAAGCCCTTGATCAACGTTGCGAAACCCTTAAAGTCTTCGTCCTGCGATAGGCCGAGCTTCTCTTCCACATTTGCGCGGAGCAGGGACAGAGCACCGCACAGGTTACGAACTTCATGCGACACCGCAGCCGCAGCGATTCGATTCGATCGGCGAAGGAGCCGCAGGTTCTGATCTTCACGATCGCGCATTTCCTCCGACGAATCGACCACGATAGCGGCGAGCCGCATTCCTTCAGGAGCTTGATACGAAGAAAACCAGGTGTCGGCAAGGAAAATGTCTCCGGTTTCCCGGCAGCCCTGGCATTTGGCGGCCGTGCGAAAGCCCTCAACACTTTCGACACCGAGCGCATCAGAGAGCAACGGAATGTAAGGTGTGATCGACCTGCCCAGGAGCGTCTTGCCTACCGGGATCACGAACAGTGCGTTCGCAGCCTTGTTGGCGGCGAGCACGGTGCCCCGGTGATCCAGCGTCAGAATCGCAGCCGGACTGCTTTCGACCAGCAGCTTCAACTGTTCTTCCGCCTCGCGGCGCAAAGCCTGCTCTCGCTCCAGCGTTGCAAGGTGATCCACCGCCCGTCTTCGGTTATGAACCAGAGTGACCACGAACAAACCGGAGACAAAGTAGGCGAGCAATGCGAACGTGAATCTCAGGATGGCTTCTGCATCGGTCGCAGGGGTGTCAAACCAGGACCGAAGAAACGCGCATGCTCCGGCAAGCAGGAAGATCTCGATTGGGCCACATGCAACAGCGCCGATCATCATCGGCAGAATGTAGAGAACGCCGAGTGAAACAACCAGACCCACTTCCCGATCCGCAAGGGCGATCAGGACCACCATGGGCACGACGATCGACACAACCTTGACGCGTCCCGCCTTGAGACACGTTTCCACCGTCTGCTCCCATAACGTTCGTAGGCGGCTTCGCACTATAGCCCGATCCTACCGTACCGCCGGGAACATCCGGTGGTTCCTATGGCCAGGAGAGTCTTCCGAAAGAAAGGCTCGCGGAAACCACGGATTCGTGAGACAGAGTGCCAACTCTCGCGTCCGCTCGCAGCCTGATTGAACCCGGCCACCCTTCTTTCGGTCATACCCGCCTATCTTTAGAAATCAGAATCGGAAACGCTTTGGATCTTCATTGAAATAATTGATTGGACCCCTCAAAATACGGCCCCTACACTACAGATTCACTGCATCAGCTGCTCGCCACGTTCCGCCGGCAGTTTCCAATTCAGTCATCTCTAAAGGCGGTTACACGAGGAGCTATGAACATACTTTCTAAACGGACGCAAATTCTCACCAGACTGTTATTGACGCTTGGCTTGGCGCTGATGTTCGCCAATGTCACACTGGCGCAATCGGCCGCGCCAGCAACGCCCACGGAAGCACCAACCGCCGCACCAGCCCCTGCAATTCCCGCAGATATGGCCAAGAAGCTCGACGATCTGGATAAGGCCGCCAAGAACGCCCAAATGTCCGGCGACAATTCATGGATGCTGACCAGCTCCGCGCTGGTCCTCATGATGACCGGTCCGGGATTAGCCCTGTTCTACGGCGGCCTCGTGCGCAAGAAGAATGTGCTGGGCACCATGATGCACAGCTTCATCCTCATGGCGACTGTGTCCGTAATCTGGGCTATCGTCGGCTACAGTCTGTGCTTCGCGGAGGGATCGCCGTTTATAGGCGATTTTCGCTACGTCTTCTTGAAAGGCGTCGGCGCGGAACCGAACGGCGACTACGCCGGCACCATTCCGCAGCAGACCTGGATGATTTACCAGCTGATGTTCGCGATCATCACTCCGGCCCTGATTTCCGGGGCATTCGCCGAGCGCATGAAGTTCTCCGCCATGCTGCTCTTCATGACGCTGTGGTCGTTTATTGTGTACTTCCCCATGGCGCATATGGTCTGGGGCAAGGGAGGATTCCTGCAAGGCACTCTGGGAGGCGTGATCCCCGCATGGGACTTCGCGGGCGGCACGGTGGTCCACATAACGTCGGGAGTTTCCGCCCTGGTTTGCGCGCTGTAAATAGGCAAGCGCAAGGGCTATCCCAACGAATCGATGCGTCCTCATAGCGTTGTGCTGAGCGTAATCGGAGCGTGCCTGCTGTGGGTAGGCTGGTTCGGATTCAACGCCGGCAGCGCCCTCAACGCTGGACCACTCGCGACCAGCGCGTTTATCGTGACGCATTTTGCGACGGCCGCGGCGGTGTTGGGATGGATGTTCATCGAATGGATGGTGGTCGGAAAGCCGAGCGTGCTCGGAGCCATCTCGGGCGCCGTGGCTGGACTAGTGGCGATCACTCCGGCTTCCGGATTCGTGAAACCGATGCCTGCGATGCTGATCGGCTTCGCCGCCGGCGTTGTCTGCTACCTGATGGTCAGCAAGGTCAAACAGTTGTTTGGATATGACGACGCGCTGGACGCCTTCGGGGTGCACGGAATCGGAGGAACACTCGGTGCGATCTTGACCGGCGTCTTCGCCACCAAGGAGGTCAACGACCTCAGAATGGGCAAGCCCATGGGCCTGGTAGACGGCGATGCCGGCCAGGTTATGAACCAGCTCATCGCGGTGGCCATCTCCTGGGGCATCGCGATCGTGGGGACGCTAATCATTCTGAAGATCTGCGACCTTGTGCTCGGCGTGAGGGTCGACGATCAGGATGAGACCCAGGGCCTCGACCTCAGCATGCACGGCGAAGAAGGCTACAACCTCGAAAGCTGAGCCTACGATGATAAAACTTGAAGCGATCATTCAACCCCACAAGCTGGAGAGCGTGAAGGCAGCTTTGCTCGAAATAGGAGTGGACGGCATGACCGTGACTGAAGTACGCGGTCACGGCCGGCAGAAGGGGCACAAGGAAACGTATCGAGGCATGGAGTACAACGTGGATCTTCTGCCCAAGATGAAGCTGGAGATCGTGATTCCAAACGCGCGCCAGGAAGAAGTTATCAGAAAGATCGCGGACGCGGCCAAGACCGGCGTGATCGGCGACGGGAAGATCTTTGTGACAGACATCGTTGACGCAGTCCGAATCCGAAACGACGATCGAGGCGAAGCGGCGATCTAGGGTATTCCCGAAGTCCTGCCCGCGCGCAGCGGTAATCTCTCCAGGTATACTGCGGGCAGCATGACCGACGATGCAGCGTTCTGGCACCGGATTCAGTTCGCCTTCACCATTGTCTATCACTACCTCTTTCCGCAGCTCACCATGGGACTGGCGTGGTTCCTGGTGGCGTGGAAGTGGCTCCATCTGCGAACGGGAGATCCACGCTACGGCGATGCCGCGCGGCTCTGGACCCGCATCTTCGGCATCAATTTCGCAGTGGGTGTCGTCACCGGCATCCCCATGGAATTTCAGTTCGGCACGAACTGGTCCAGCTTTTCCAAGTATGCCGGCGGAGTCATCGGCCAGTCCCTCGCCATGGAAGGCATGTTCTCGTTCTTCTTCGAGAGCGCGTTCATCGGCGCGATGGTTTGGGGTGAGAAGCGCCTGGGCCCGCGGAATCACTTCCTCGCGACGCTGGGCGTTGCCCTGGGCAGTTGGCTTTCCGGCTACTTCATCCTGGTAACCAACGCGTTCATGCAAGCGCCGAGCGGGTACGCGTTCGCAGCGGACGGATCGCTGCGCCTGGCAAGTTTAAGCGACTTTCTCCTGAACCGCTGGGCGCTGATCGAGTTCTGCCACAACCAGTGCGCGGCGATTGTTACTGGCGCGTTCGCCATCGCGGCGTTGGGGGCGTTTTACGTCCTGCGGGGCGATAACGGTAGTCAGGGCCGCTTGTTCCTGAAGTGGGGCGCAGCGGTGGGACTGGTGGCCTCGGCGATTGTGGCGTTTCCGACAGGCGACGCACAGGCGAAGATGGTCGCGCGGCTCCAGCCGCAGGCGCTGGCCGCGATGGAAGGACGGTTTCAGAGTGGTCCGATTGCGGAGATCACGCTGATCGGCCAGCCCGATGTTCAGAAGCGGCAGCTCGATAACCCGATCCGGGTGCCCGGCATGCTGAGCTTCCTAGCCTTCGGAACGTTCCATAGCGACGTACCGGGCCTCGGCGCATTCCCAGAAGATACGTGGCCCACCAATATCGAACTGCTGTATTACGGCTTCCATGTGATGGCGGGGCTGGGCACGCTGTTCATTCTGCTGATGGCGTTGGCGAATCTGCAGCAAATCCGCGGCCGTCTGGAATCGAGCCGCCGGCTTTTGTGGATTCTCATGCTGGCGTTCCCCTTCCCGTTCATCGCCAACACAGCCGGATGGGTGACCGCGGAGCTCGGGCGGCAACCGTGGCTGGTCTATGGGCTGTTCCGCACGCGCGATGGCTACAGCGCGGCTGTCAGTTCGGGAGATACGCTATTCACCCTCATCGGCTTCGCAGGCCTGTACTTCGTGGTGGGCCTGCTGTATGTATTTCTAGTGGGACGCGAGGTGCTGCACGGAGCCAGTCCAGGATTGGAGCACGCCTGATGGTGGAACTGTGGTTCGCGATCCTATGCCTTATGCTCGTGATGTTCGCGGTGCTGGGCGGCTGGGACTTCGGGGCCGGCGCGCTGCACTTCATCGCGGCGCGAAATCAGGATGAGCGGCGCATGTTGATCGCCGCGATCGGCCCCCTTTGGACCTGGAATGAAGTTTGGCTCGTTGCAGGCGGCGGCGTGCTCTTCGTGGCGTTTCCCCGCGTTCTGGCGATCTCCTTCCCCGCGTACTATCTGGCTCTGTTTCTGGTTCTGTGGACCTTGATTCTGCGGGGCATCGCCCTGGAAGTCCGCGGACTGATCGACTCCGGACTGTGGCGCGCTTTCTGGGACACCGCGTTCGCGGCTGCGAACATACTCCTTGCGATTCTCTTCGGAGCGGCGATCGGCAACGTGGTCCGCGGCATGCCTTTACAAGCGGACGTCCCGCTCAGCCTCCCGCTGTTCACGAATTTCGGAGTGCGGGGACCGTTGGGAATCCTCGATTGGTACACCGTTTCGGTGGCCGTCTTCACACTCGTATGCCTGTGCGCACACGGTGCATCCTATCTGGCGCTGAAGGCTGAAGGAGAAGTGTATCGGCGAGCGAAGGCGTTAACAAAATGGTTATGGCCGATTGCTGTCGTCTTGCTGCTGGTAGTAAGTGCGGAAACGTTCTACGTCCGGCCGGAACTGTTCACGCGCATGGCGGACCGGCCGTTGGCATGGATCGCACTCCTGCTGACCGCGGGAGGAACGGCGGCCATTCTCACCGGCCCTCGCGCCGGCGCGGAAGCGCGAACTTTTTGGGGAGGATGCGTCTTCATCACAGGACTTCTTGGAAGCGCGGCCGCGAGCCTCTTCCCGGTGATCCTCTATTCGACCGTGTCCGGGCAATACTCGATCACGGCGTACAACGGCTCATCGGACGCGAGTAGCCTGCGTGCAGCAAGTTACTGGTGGCCGGTGGCGTTCGCGTTGAGCTTCGTCTACTTTTGGTTCGTGGGGAAGCACTACCGCGGCCGCGCACAAACGTCCCAATACGGGCACGATCCACAATAGAGGAATGCCTCTCCCCGATAGAGTGGTTCTGATTACTGGCGCCAATGGCGGGCTCGGCGCGGCCGTGACGAAGGCGTTTCTAGATGCCGGAGCACGAGTGGCGGGCGTCGCGAAGAAGATCCAGAACTCCGAGTTTCCCGGGCCGAACTTCATCGCGTACCCAGGGGAAATTGGGAGCACAGACGCGGCGCGCGCCGTAGTCGCATCCGTGATCGCGAAATGGGAAAAGATCGACGCACTGGTGCACTTGGTCGGTGGGTTCGCCGGGGGTAAGTCCGTAGCCGACACCGACGACGCCACCCTTGAGCAGATGATCGAGGTCAACCTGCGGGCCGCGTTTCACATGTTCCGCGCGGTGCTGCCGGATATGCGCACGCGGGGAACTGGCCGTATTTTGGCGATCGGGAGCCGGACCGCAGTGGACCCGCAGCCCATGGTCGGGGCTTACTCGGCATCAAAAGCGGCTCTGGTCTCGCTTGTTCAGACCATCGCACTCGAAAACAAAGACCGCGGGATTTCCGCGAACGTGATTCTTCCGGGAACGATGGATACGCCGGCGAATCGCGCCGCCATGCCCGGTGCGGACCCGGCGAAATGGGTGCAGCCCTCCCAGGTCGCCAGTCTGCTGGTCCACCTGGCTTCGGACGACGCATCCCAGATCAGCGGCGCCGTTATCCCGATCCTGGGCGGAGACCTCTAAGGGGTTTACAGAAGCTTCATAGGATTTACATCGCCATTCAGCACCAGGCGATTAACGTTGGTCTTATGAAACTTGTCACCGTACTCGGTATCGGCCTCATCATCAGCGCAGCGTGGGCCGCGCGCGTCGATGCCTTAGTAATCGAGGAACACTCGCCGGACTTGGTGCAGGCGCAAGTCCACGAACGCCTGTTTGTTAAACGGGCCAATCACGTTGCGGCACTCTGGACTCAGTTAACAAAGGACTACAACGAGAAGCATGCCTTCAACGTCAGGGTCGCGCGAGAGATTTCAAAAGCGTTCCACGATTTGGAGAAGGATGAGAACTGGCCGAAGGATCGCTTGAAGTAGAGGCGGAATCCGATCCCGTCGTGAAATGTTCATCCCTCCGACACAAGGCTGGCAACATAATGCGGTAGCGTGATCACGAGGTGAATCACAATGGCGCCCACGATGGCGAGAGAGATCGACGAGGAATCGAACTTAGTGCCGACAGATGAGGAGATCGCGAGACTGGCCTATTCGCTGTGGGAAGCGCGCGGTGGAGCAGGCGGTTCCGCCGAGGAAGACTGGTTAGCGGCCGAAGCAGAACTCCGCCAGCGCTAAGACATCAGGCCGACTTACGGCTTCCGCGCGATCACCAGCCACCACGAGTCATCCGTTTGCGGATCAACGTGTCGGTCAATGAAGTGATCGTCGTGGCTGACAATCTCGAAACCCGTCTGCCGAAGGTCGCCCTCGACGACCGAGAGCGCCACTTCATGGCCATGTTCCGCGGCACGTTGGTCCGCGACCGGCCGAGGAGCACGATCGACGACCACCAGTCGCCCTCCCGCATGAAGCGACTGATTCACACGCTTCAGGATCACTTCCGGACGGCTGAATTCGTGGTAGGTGTTACAGATCAGCACGGAATCCACCGAGCCCGCCGGCAAACGCGGATCATCTTCATCGCCAAGGATGACGTGGACGCCGTGCTGACCGCGTAGCAGGGCCCTGGTCCACAAGAAAAACAGGGACAGCTTGCGAAGATCCACGGCAAGAACCTGACCTTGCTTGCCGACGGCGGGCGCGAGCTTGAGCGTGAAGTAACCGGAGCCCGAGCCCAGGTCGGCTACGGTGTTCCCTTCCCGCAAGTCCAGCGCGCGAAGAACGTCGGATGGCCGCTGCCACTGGTCGCGCTCCAGCTCGATTACGTCCAGTTGGCGGAGTGTGTTCGTAAACGAATACAGCGTGTTCAAACCCAGGAAGATAAGAACGGCGCAGACCAGGAACAGGACGATCCTGAAGACGGGCTTGCGATTGGATGGGGTGCCCATGATTGCCTAAAGTGCCACTTACTGTGAGACCGGCTCTCTATCGGAAACGATCACAATCAACATGTCCTTGGCGAGACCGAGGACTCGTTGCGCTGGATCGCGGGACAACACCGGCGACCACGCCTTTCGATGCGGGCGCGTGAGAAAGATCTGCGTGACTTGATTGCGGCGTCCAAAATCGACCAGCGTCGCAGCAATGTCGTCGCCTTCCAGAATCCGAGTCTCTATATGCAAATTGCGCGCGAAGTTCAAATGGCGCTCTACGGCCTCACGATCCGCTGCGGGAAGACCGCTCAGATCACCCGTAGGCTGGACAGATACAGCGAAGCATTCCGCGCCCAGGAAGTCACTGACACGCTTCGCGCGCCGGATGACCATTGCGGTCTTGATATCGGCCGTGACCAATACCAGAATCTTGTGGTGCTTCCGCGGAACAGCGAGTTCGCCATCGGAAGGTTGCGAGCGCGCCTGGTCATCCACCATGCGATGCTCAACTTCGTGCGCGGCCTGCCGCAGAGCAAGCTCTCGCAGCGCGACCAGCGTCTGCTCACGAAAGAAGTTCTGCAGGGCGAGCTCGGCTTTCTGGCGTTCATATACCACGCCTCGCTGGAGCCGATTGAGGAGCGCGCGCGGCGTGAGGTCCACCATCACCACGTCATCCGCCTGCTGCACGACCCAATCCGGGATCGTTTCGCGGACGCGAATGCCGCTGATCTGCCAGATGTGATCGTTGAGACTTTCCAGGTGCTGGATGTTCATGGTGGTGAGAACATCGATACCGGCGGCGAGCAATACTTCCACGTCTTCCCACCGCTTACCGCGCTCAGACCCGGGAACATTGGTGTGCGGAAATTCGTCGACGACGCACACTTGAGGATGCCTTGCGAGGATCGCGTCGGTATCCATCTCTTCAAAGAGTGAGTCGCGATACTGAACGTTCTTCCTGGGAACCATCTCCAGGCCTTCAGTCTTCGCGATGGTCTCTTTGCGGCCATGCGGCTCGAAATACCCGACCACGATGTCGACGCCGGAAGCTTTCAGATCCTGAGCTTCTTCCAGCATCTTGTAGGTCTTCCCGACGCCGGCGGCGTAGCCCATGAAGATCTTGAGTTTCCCGCGCTCCGCCATGTGCTATTGGGGGAACACGCACACATCAATGCCGTGGCCTTCCCATATCAACTTGTCGAGCGGGCTGCCCTTTAGCCGCGCAAGCCCCGTGCGCTGGCTATGACCGACAAAAAGCTGCGTGATACCTCGAGACCTTGCGAACGTGAGGATTGCGTCTGCCGGGTCAGCACCCTCCAGAATTTCGATGTGCGCGCCTGCGGCGTTCGCAATCGCCAGTCGCGCGTCCAGGGCGGACTGATCCTCAGGGGAAATATTCGGTTGCCTGACGTACGCCACGATCAGGTCTCCGTGAAATCTCCGAGCGGTAATCTGAGCGATTTCCATCATCTCCTGCAAGTTTGCGCGAGGAGTGATACACACCAGGATCCGTTCGTGCGCGCCGAAATGTTGCTTAATCGCATGCCGCTCCAGGTAATCGCTCAGCTGATGATCGACGATATCCGCGGTGATCACCAAAGCCAATTCCCGCAACTTCGATAGCCTGTCTTCGCGCTTCCGGATTTCTACCTGTTCGTCCGCAGAGCGCTCCATGGGCGCTTCCGGAGGGGCATCCACAATTTCGACTTCGTCCGCGCTCTGGATGAAGGAAAGCGGGACGGTCTGATCCACATGCTTGCCGGTGATGGCTTCCACCCGTTCGCGGAGTTCGTCAATGTATTGGATGTTGATGGAGGCGACTACGTTAATACCGGCCTCCAGCAGGTCCTTCACATCCTGCCAGCGCGTGGGGTTCCGCGAGCCCGGTGGGTTGTCATAAGCCAGACCATCGATGATACAAACCGCCGGGTGGCGCTGAATCAACGCCGTTACGTCGATGGCGGTCGCGCCGCCCACATTTACCAGCGGCACCACCTCGAGTTTTCGCAGGAGCGGCTCAACTTCTGCGGGGACCTGCGATTGCATCGCCCCTACGACAACGTCCTGGCCGCGTTCCCTGCGGCGGCGCGCCTCATCCAGCATCCGGAAGGACTTCCCCACTCCGGACGCGTAGCCAAGGATGATCTTGAGATGGCCCTTCTTCTGAGAAGCATTCGCCTCCTCCTCGGCCTGACATTCGCGAAGATAATCCTCGGGCGTTTTCCGGCGGATCTCAGCGGGCATGTTGGGCCTTCGGCGTGGTGCTCCTGTGGCTTACCGTAGCACTTCCAGCATAAACAGCTTCGCCGATCACCATCATGGCTGGTTACTATTTTGGCTCCCTTATTTCTTGACCGGGAACTGCTGATCCAGGGCCAGGTTGAGCTTCAGCACGTTGACTCTGGGTTCGCCGAGCAGTCCAAGATCGGGGCGCTCGGTAAAGCGGGCGACCAACTGGTTCGCCTGATCCACTGGAATGCCTCGAGTTTTGGCCACCCGGGCGGCTTGCGCGTGCGCAAAATCCGGACTGATTTGCGGATCGAGCCCGCTGGCGGACGCCGTTACCGCATCCGCAGGAATCGGAGCCTTAGGCGTGAATACTAGCGGCGCTTTGTCGTCATTAAAGGCCTTGATCAGCTTTACCTCATCAAGGTCACCTTTGGCGTCCTTGAACTGGTCCAGGGGCACCGAAGATTCATAGGCGATGTCATTGTCCAGGCAGTAATGCACGATGCGAAGGTTGATGCCGTCGAAATCGACGACCTCGTTCTTCTTGTCGTCCATTTTGGTGGTGCCGTGGATGAGCTTGGCACTGGTCGGTCCGAGGTTCGAGCCGCTGCTCGCCGACGCATCGTACCCACTGCCCGCGGAGGACGGCCGCCCGTGAAAATACTCGGGCTTGCTGAACGTCTGGCCGATAAGTTCCGAGCCGATCACTTTATCGCCGGATGTAATCAGGCTTCCGTTCGCCTGCTTCGGAAAGATGACCTGGGAGATGCCGGTCATCGCGAGCGGGTAGATCACCCCCAGCACGACCGTCATGAAGATCTTGATTCTAAGTCCTGGTAAGATTTGTTCCCACATGGTATTTCTCCCTTATGCCAACCGTAGTGCCACCAGCAGTTGATCGATGAGCCAGATTCCCGGGAACGGCGCGATGATGCCGCCGATGCCGTAGATCAGCAGGTTCCGCCGCAGCAGACTGGCTGCGTCGAGCGGACGGTATTTCACGCCGCGCAGTGCCAGCGGCACCAGCGCGATGATAATCAGCGCGTTGAAGATCACAGCCGCCAAGACTGCGCTCTGCGGTGTGTGCAGTTTCATGATGTTCAGCGACCCGAGCACGGGATACATCGTCATGAACATGGCCGGGATGATGGCGAAATACTTCGCTACATCGTTCGCGATAGAAAACGTGGTCAGGGCGCCGCGGGTGATCAGCAGTTGTTTGCCGATTGCGACCACTTCGATTAGTTTGGTCGGGTTGCTGTCGAGATCCACCATGTTGCCGGCTTCCTTCGCGGCAGTGGTGCCGGTGTTCATGGCGAGGCCAACGTCAGCCTGGGCCAGCGCGGGTGCATCGTTCGTACCGTCGCCCGTCATGGCGACCAGACGCCCTGCGGCTTGTTCCTTCTTGATGTACTCCAGCTTGTCTTTGGGCGTGGCCTGGGCCAGGAAATCGTCCACGCCGGCTTCCGCCGCGATGGCGGCCGCGGTGAGCGGGTTGTCGCCAGTGATCATGATGCTGCGAATGCCCATCTTGCGGAGCTGGGCGATCCGCTCCTTCATTCCGCCCTTAACGATATCTTTCAGGTGGATCACGCCCAGCAGGCGTTTCCCATCGGCTACCGCGAGCGGCGTTCCACCGTTGCGGGAAATCCGATCGCTCATGTCCTTGAAATTGCCGGGTACGTCGCCGCCCTTTTCCATTACAAAGGTGATGATGGCGTCCGTGGCTCCTTTGCGAAGCTGGCGTCCCTCGAAATCGACGCCGCTCATGCGGGTGTAAGCCGAGAACGGGATGAACGTCGCTTCGTGCTCCGGAATATGACGGCCTCGAAGGCCGTACTTTTCCTTGGCGAGAATCACAACCGACCGGCCCTCGGGCGTTTCGTCCGCGAGGCTCGAAAGCTGCGCCGCATCCGCCAGTTCCTCGGCCGTTACGCCGTTGATCGTAAGGAACTCGACCGCCTGGCGATTGCCGAGCGTAATCGTTCCGGTTTTGTCGAGCAGCAGCGAGTTCACGTCGCCGGCGGCTTCGACTGCCTTGCCGCTCATCGCAAGCACATTGTGCTGCATCACACGATCCATGCCGGCGATGCCGATGGCGGAGAGCAGCCCGCCGATGGTGGTCGGAATCAGGCAGACCAGCAAGGAGACCAGGACGGCTACGGTCGGAATGGTGCCGGAACCCGCCTGAGCGCCGCTGAATACCGAAAAGGGCTGCAGCGTGATCACGGCCAGCAGGAAGATCAGCGTCAGGCCTGCGATCAGGATGTTCAGCGCGATCTCGTTCGGCGTCTTCTGCCGCTGGGCGCCTTCGACCAACGCGATCATGCGGTCGAGGAACGTCTCGCCGGGGTTCGACGTGATCTTGATCTTGATCTGATCCGACAGGACGCGCGTCCCGCCAGTCACCGCACTGCGGTCGCCGCCCGATTCGCGAATCACGGGCGCGCTCTCACCGGTGATAACAGACTCGTCGACCGTCGCGATCCCTTCGATTACGTCTCCGTCGCCGGGGATGAGATCATTGGCGTCGCAAATCACGACGTCGCCCGCCCGGAGCGCCGAGCCAGGAACCTTCTCCATCTGCCCGGCTGAGTTGATACGCTTCGCCAGCACGTCCGTCTTGGTCTTGCGCAGAGAGTCGGCCTGGGCCTTGCCCCGAGCTTCCGCCATGGCTTCAGCGAAGTTCGCGAACAGGACCGTGAACCATAGCCAGATGGAGATCTGAACTTGGAAGCCGATGCTACCTCCAGCGGATGTTCCGCCGGCAAACAGGTCGCGGACCAGGAAAATCGTGGTCATCGCGGCGCCTGCCTCGACGACGAACATCACCGGGTTCTTTAGCAGGGTGACCGGGTTCAGCTTCGCGAAAGATGCCGCGCTCGCCCGCTTCACGATTTCAGGGTCGAACAGCGGACGCGCACGGCCGAGTTTCTTCGGCAACACCGACGTCGGATCGTCCTGCGGAATCTGCGGAGTCACGTTGTTTTCCGTCGTAGTAGTGATCGACATGACTAGCTCCAAATCCCCTGAGCGGGCAGCAGAATGAAGGAGAAGAGCTTGCCGCTATGCATCAGGTAATGTTCGACAATCGGCCCCAGCGAAAGCGCCGGGAAGAAGGTCAGCGCGCCGACGATGATGACAGTTCCCACCAGCAGGCCCACGAATAATGGGCCGTGCGTCGGGAATGTTCCCGCAGTTTCGGGAATCTTTTTCTTCGCGACCAGGCTCCCGGCCGCTGCCAGCAGCGGAATCAGGAACAGGAACCGGCCGATCAGCTGCGCCAGCCCTGTCGTGAGGTCGTACCAGGGCGTGTTCACGGTGATACCGGCGAAGGCGCTGCCGTTGTTGGCGGTGCTGCTGGTGTAGGCGTACAGGATCTCGTCGAATCCGTGCGGTCCGCTATTGTTGAGGTTGGCGGTCGGAGCGCCCTGGGGATTCCAGTAGCCTTTCGCTTGGAAGGTAATGACATCACTCAGCGCGGCGAAAACCAGAACGCTGAACGCGGTGGCGACCACGGCCAGCATGGCCATCTTGACTTCCTTCTGCTCGATCTTCTTGCCGAGGTATTCCGGCGTCCGTCCCACCATCAGGCCGGCGATGAATACCGCCAGGATGCAGTAAAGAAGAATGCCGTACAAGCCAGCGCCAACGCCGCCGAAGATGACTTCTCCGGTCATCATGTTGAAGATCGGAACCAGGCCGCCGATGGGCGTGTAGCTGTCGTGCATGCTGTTGACCGCGCCACAGCTGGCGTCCGTAGTGACGGTAGCGAAGAGAGCGGAGTTGGCAATCCCGAAGCGGGTCTCCTTGCCCTCCATATTGCCGCCGGATTGGCCCGACGTCGCGGCCGTTTGGACGCCTAGGTTCCCGAGGATCGGATTACCGGCCTGCTCGAAGTGGTAGCAGACGAATACGCCGATCAGGAACATGGCCGAGAAGGCCGCGAATATCGCCCAGCCTTGCCGCGTATCCCCGACCATCTTGCCGAAGGTGTATGTCAGCGCGGCCGGGATCACGAAGATCAGGAACATCTGCAACAGATTGCTAAGCGGCGTCGGATTTTCGAACGGATGCGCAGAGTTGGCGTTGAAGAAGCCTCCGCCGTTGGTCCCCAGCTGCTTGATTACTTCCTGCGAAGCAACCGGCCCCTGCGCGATAGTCTGTTTTGCACCCTCCATCGTGGTTACGTCGGTGTAGGGATGCAGATTCTGAACCACGCCCTGCGAAACAAGAAGAAGAGCGCCGATGATGGAGATCGGCAGCAGCACGTAGACTGTGGCGCGCGTCACATCCACCCAGAAGTTGCCGATGGTCTTCTTCTCTTGACGGGAGAACCCTCGAATCAACGCCACGGCCACAGCGATACCGGCCGCAGCTGAAGCGAAATTCTGGACTGCCAGAACCGCCATCTGCACGAAATAGCTGACCGTCGCCTCGCCGACATAGGCCTGCCAGTTCGTGTTGGTGACGAAGCTGGTAGACGTATTGAACGCCAGATCCGGAGGAATCTGCGCCGCTCCAAAGTGCTGGGGATTAAAGGGGAGGAATCCCTGCAATCGCTGGATGGCATAGACCAGCAGAAACCCGAAGATGCTGAAGCTCAGCAGCGCAGCAGTGTATGTTGTCCAGCGCTGCTCGACCTCTTCCTTCACGCCGATAACCTTGTAGGTGAGCACTTCGAGCCACCGCAGGACCGGATGCAGAAAGGTCCGCTCTCCTTCGAACACCTTCGCCATGAACGCGCCGAGGGGCTTGGTGCAAACGAGAATCAGCCCCAAGAAGATTGCGATTTGTAAAACTCCAATGCTAGTCATAAAGGTTTCCTTAGAACTTCTCCGGACGAAGCAGCGCGTAGATCAGGTAAACAAACAGTCCTAACGACGCGATTCCAGCAATGATGTAATCCATAAAGTTCCTCCCGCTCGCACAGGGCCGCAGGCTCCGTCGTGCGAGCTAAATCAATCAAAGCTTGTCGCAGGCCTTCGTGAAGACCCAGCAAACCAGCAAAAATCCGCAGCCGATAGCGATATAGAACAGGTCAAGCATTTGGCTTACTCCGTTTCGATAAAAATCACTTTGTGGCCGGCCTGCCGCAGGCGGCGAGCCAGCAGCCTTTCGGTAGTGGGCCACCACTTCTTACAGCCGCCGATCACCACCGGGGAACCGGGGTTCAACGTCTGCAACAACATCTCCACCCGGTCGCGGCACAGATAGATTTGCACGCTCGTTTCCACCGGGCTTTCGTTGGCGATGACACGAAAGCGGTTCTCGTTGAACTCCACCGGGACCGGCGGAGTTTCCAGCGGGAGAGGATACGGCACCACCTGCGGCACCAGGAGCTTGATCCGCGCGCCCAGGCTGCTGGCCAGGTTGCCGGCTTCCTTCAAGGCCGCGAGCGTCGAAGCCACGGAAGTAAACACCACGGCGATGTTTAACTTCTGATCTGTCTCTTCCCCGATGTGCTGGGCCGGGCGTCCAGTTGCCGGCACCAAGCGTTTCTCAATCGCGAGTGACATTTTCTTTTGCCCTCCCACGTCCTGAGAATATTCCTCAAGGCCTGAAGAAGTCATAGAGAAGCCATGAAAAAGTTATTAAGATCCAGGAATGCCCTGGATTAGAGCAAGTTAGCTGCCACGTCCAGCGCGGTCCGAACGGTGGAAGGTGCGCCAAACCGCTCAGTTATGGGCGTCGGGCGTGCCGTTGAAGCGGTATCCGACCCATGGCTCGGTCGTGATGTAGTGGGGTTGCTCCGGATTCGGCTCGATCTTCTTCCGCAGGCTCTTGATGAACGCACGAAGATAGTCGACCTGATCGCCATAGTCGGGTCCCCAGACTGCTTGCAGGAGCTCGCGATGCGGCACCGCTTCGTTGGCGTGCTGCGTGAGGTATCTAAGCAGATCCAGCTCTTTAGGGGTCAGGTGGGATGCCTTCCCTCCTTGCGTCACCGTTCGTGCGTCGAAATCGATGGTGAGTTGCCCGACCTTGAGCCTGCCAGGTGACGATTGCGTTACAGGAAGGCGCCGCAAGGCCGCACGTATCCGGGCAAGGAGTTCCGGAGTGCTGAACGGCTTCGTGACGAAGTCATCGGCGCCGGCGTCCAGAGCCTCGACCTTATCGGCCTCGGTGTTGTGAACGGTGAGCATGATGATGGCGATATTCGGGTCGGCGCGAATTTCGCGGCACGCCGCCAAGCCACCCATTCCGGGCATGTTGATATCCAGCAGGACGAGATCCGGGCGGAAGTCGCGCATCTTCACGAGCGCTTCCTCACCGGTCTTGGCATCGTCCACTTCGTAGCCGGCGCCGGTCAGAGTGGTGCGCATGATGCGCCGGATCTGAGGTTCATCGTCAACGACAAGAATGCGGCCCGCGCTCAACTCTGCCCTGCCTTTCGATCCGCCGGAAACGTCAGTTTAAAAGTGGTTTCCCCGGGCCGGCTGGCCACGGCCAGATCTCCATGATGCGCCCGCACGATGTTCTGGGCGATGCTCAAACCCAAGCCCGAGCCCGGTATCTGATTCTGCACGGAGGGGCTCCTATACAGGCGTTCGAAAATGCGCGCCTGCTCGTGGACAGGTATCCCCTTTCCTTGATCGGTTACCGTCACCGTGACCCCGTTGCCGTTGTGTACATGGATGGTTACCGGGGTGTCGGGCGGAGAATACTTCAGAGCATTGTCGACAAGTTGCTTGATCGCCAGCTTGACCAACCTTCGATCGACGGGAGCTGTCGGCGGGTGATCGTCGTAGACCACGTTCAGGGGGCGTCCATCGATCACATTGTGCATGGAGGCGACCACCTCGCGAACAAGCTCGCCGACGTTCGAGGGTTCCGTGTGGAGCTGAATGTTCGCCGTGTCCAGCCGTCCCATCTCCACGGCATCGTCGATGAGCTCATTGAGATGTTTGGCTTCCTCATCGGCGATCTTGACCAGCTCCGATTTGCTGCTCGCGGGCTGGTCGGGATTCGACATCAGGGCGGTGGTGGCGGCCATGATGGATGTCAGTGGCGTCTTGAACTCATGCGCCATCGCGTCCAGCAGGGTGGTTCGAAGCTTTTCGCTGCGGCGCGCGGCCTCGATCTGAGAAGCGAGATCTTGCGCCCGCGCCCGTTCCAATCCAATAGCCACCAGGTTGGCGATTCCCTGGAGTACGGCATCCGGCATCTGAGCTCCCTGAAGAGCCAGCCCCGCAATCGGTTCCGATCCCAGACGCACAGCCGTGATCACCCGCTGGTGCTTGGCATCGGCGAATGACGTGCCCTGCAAGGCCGCGTCGCGAAGCTGATCATCGAGGCCGTCGAAATCCGAGGGACCGGCCCGGTAAAACTCCTCCGCCCTGCGCTCATACAATACCGCAGCGCTCAGCTCGAAGATGTCGGCCAGCTTCCGAACCAGTTGTTTGGGAAAGGGTTCGGTGTTATCGATCAGCAGGATCGCCCGGCTGAAGGTGTACAAGCGCTCCAAGTCTTGTTGCCGCGCCAGGGCGTCCTGCGCCCGGCGCTTCACCTCGCCCGACAGGCGGCTGGCGACGAGCGCCGTTGTCAGAAAACTGAAAAGCGCCACCCAGTTCTGTGGATCCGCGATGGTGAATTCACCCACCGGCGGCAAGAAGAAGTAATTGAACGTGAGCGTGGCGGCGACGGAAGCGAGCGCGGCTTCGAAAAATCCCCAGAGGCTGGCGATGAGCAGCACCAGCATCAGGTACGCGAAGCCAATGGTGGTGGCATTGACCGGTAACAGGCTGTCGCCAGCCCAGGTCAGCAACAGCACGCCGGCGAGCGACAGTAACAACCGAAGTATGCGTTGCCTCAAACG
Source organism: Terriglobia bacterium (assembly GCA_020073445.1). Taxonomy (GTDB): domain Bacteria; phylum Acidobacteriota; class Terriglobia; order Bryobacterales; family Bryobacteraceae; genus Palsa-187. The sequence goes on along the minus strand of JAIQFE010000022.1, from coordinate 37,550 downwards.
TTACAAACCGTCCATGGCTGCCATTCTAGGCGATTTCCCGCGACCAACGCGGTATAATGGCATTGTAGTCGCTGAAATCGGCTTTATCCCCAACCCTAGCAAAGACCTCTATTTTGATCTCTGTAAACGACCTTTCCATGCGCTTCGGCGCCCGTATTTTGTTCGAAGACGTAACCACCACGTTCCAGCAGGGACGGCGCTACGCGATCACCGGTCCCAACGGATCGGGCAAGTCGACGTTCATGAAAATTCTGACCGGTGAGATCGAGCCATCCAAGGGCTCCGTAACCCGTCCGAAGAAGATCGGCATTCTGCGCCAGGATCAGTTCGCCTTCGATGCCTACCGGGTGCTGGATACGGTGATCATGGGGAACGCGCCTTTATGGGACGCGTTGCAGGAGCGCGAAGTCTTCTACGCGAAGGCGGAACTGACCGACGAGGACGGCATGCGTCTGGGCGAACTCGAAGGCATCGTCGGAGATAACGGCGGCTACACGGCGGAAGCGGACGCAGCGACTTTGCTCCAGGGCCTGGACATTCCAGAAGAACTGCATGAGCGCAAGATGTCCGAGCTGCAGAGCGGCCAGAAGGTGCGCGTGCTGCTGGCGCAGGCGCTCTTTAGCAACGCGAGCGTCCTGCTGCTGGACGAGCCCACCAACAACCTCGATCTCGAGTCGGTGCACTGGCTGCAAAGGTACTTGACCGCCTATACGGGCTGCCTGCTGGTGATTTCCCACGATCGCCATTTCCTCAATGAAGTCTGTACGCATACCGCCGACATCGACTACCAAAGCATCATCACCTACACCGGCGGGTATGACGAAATGGTGCTCGCAAAGACCCAGATCCGCGAACGCGTGGAAGCCGGGAACGCCATTCGAGAGAAGAAGATTGCACAGCTGAAAGAGTTCATCCAGAGATTCTCGGCTGGTACCCGATCCGCGCAAACCACCTCCCGCAAGAAAGAAGTGGAACGGCTGCAGATTTCGGCTCTTGCGAGATCGAACATCGAACGCCCCTTCATCAAATTCGCCAATGAACGTCCATCGGGGCGTCATCCCCTGGAAATAAAGGGGCTCTCAAAATCGTACGGCGATCTGCATGTGATCAGGAACTTCAACGCGTCCATCGCGCGAGGTGAGAAAATCGCGCTGCTAGGGCGCAACGGTGCGGGGAAAACCACCATGCTGAGGTCGCTGCTCCGCAATGCGACGGGTTACGTGGATGCGCCGGAACGCGAGTTTCCGGTGGATGGCGGCACGGTCACTTGGGGTCATGAAGTCACGGTGGGATATTTTTCGCAAGATCACAAGGAGTCCATCCGGCCGGGCTCCACGATTATCGAATGGCTGCACGCGTTCGAACCGAGTGCGTCGCAGCAGGAATTGCGCGGCCTCTTGGGTCAAATGCTCTTCAGCGGGGACGACGCGACCAAGCGTACCGAAGTTCTTTCGGGCGGAGAAGCCGCGCGGATCATCTTCTGCCGCTTGATGCTGCAGAAGCCTAATTTCCTGATGCTGGATGAGCCGACGAACCATCTGGATCTGGAATCGATCAACGCCCTGAATATCGCGCTCCAGAAGTACGACGGAACCGTCCTGCTGGTCACCCACGACCACGATCTGGTGGAAGAAGTCGCCACCCGCATCTGGAATTTCGACAACCATATGGTCGAGGACTTCAAGGGTCCGTACACCGAGTTCTTAACGCAGAAGGAAGCGGCTACGGCGTAAGCCGCTGGGCATCCCGCCTGGAGGGTAGTTACCAGTCCAAGGGCCCCCTCGTCTTCTAGATGCGATCCGGGAAAGTGATTCACGGTTCGCCATCTTCTAGAGGAACAACATCATGACGAATAAATTGCCCCTCCTTATTGGGACCGTGGCTTTGTCGACCCTGGCCTTGGCGGGCCCAAAGAACTACAACGTGGTTCTTTCCGCTCCCACGAAAGCAGGGAGTGTCCAACTGGCGCCCGGAGAATACAAAGTGAAAGTCGAGGGATCCAACGCCATCTTCACCGATGAGCACACTCGTACGTCCTTCACTGTGCCGGTCACAGTAGAGAACACCAACACGAAGTTCAACTCGACAGCCCTCGATACGACCAAGCAAGGCGACACCGCGCGAATTACGTCGATTGAGCTGGGCGGGTCCAATGTCAAGCTCGAGTTCGGCAAGTAGTCCATTCGGCCAGGATGAAGTAACTTCTATGCCGAAAGGCAGGCAATGCATGCCCGACGGAATTTACAGGACTTGCTAACCAATTCGCTGCTGCCTGCATCCACAGAATATGGGTCTTCGGTCTGCGAACCGAAATGCTTCTCCCGCCGCTGAGGTACGCTCTGCCGCGGGCGTACGAAACCGCCTGCAAACGATTCTGGCAACACGGACCAATACGGTGTGGATCGGATTCGCAGGAATCCTGTGTCTCATGGTCTTCATCGCCGTCGATTCGGGAAGAATGCTCCGCAGCGTTGCGGCTACCAGTGACACGCTACGGCGCGAGTCGCGCGAACGCGACGCCCTGCTCGATCAGCTCCGAAGCGATATCTACCATTCGGGTACGAACGTGCGCGACTATCTTGTGGAAACCGACGACGCGGGGGCGGCTAGCCAGAAGGCTGAGTTAGAGTCGGTTCGCACGCGAATAGACGACACGCTGCGGCGCTACGAGCAGACCTTTCCTGAAAACAGACGAGGCGCTTTCCAGGAACTGCACACACACGTAAATTCTTACTGGCAGTCGCTGGCGCCCGCGTTAGAGTGGGACGCTGTCGCGCGGCGGAAATTGGGTGCGGAATACTTGCGCAGCGTTATTCTTCCCCGGCGAGCCGAGATCGTCGAGCTGGCCAGGCAAGTGACGCTGCTGAACGAACGGGACCTCGACTCTGGAGAGGACCGCTTACGGGCGCTGGAAACCCAGTTCCGACGACGTGTAACTATCATCTCCGTGGTGGCGCTCCTCATCGGCGGAATCCTGGCGAGCGTGATCATTCATCGCATGCGGCACCTGGAACAGGAAGCCGAGACGCGTTACCGCGAGGTCGAAGAGGCGCGCCGGGAACTTCGGAAGCTCTCGGACCGGCTGGTCACGGCGCAGGAAGAAGAACGGCGTAACCTTTCGCGCGAGTTGCACGACGAAGTAGGCCAGGCGATGACAGCGATGCTGGTTGATCTGGGCAGGCTGGAAGCCGCGCCGCCCGACGGAGCTGTCCTGCGGGAACGTCTGGGCTCGACGCGCCGGCTGGCGGAGACGTGCGTGGGCATGGTGAGGAACATGGCTTTGCTGCTGCGTCCTTCCATGCTGGACGACCTCGGACTGATTCCCGCGCTGCGCTGGCAGGCACGCGAGGTCACCCGGCGGACCGGCCTTCCCGTGAAAATGGTGGCCGATGATATCGCCGATGACCTGCTCGATTCACACCGGACGTGCCTCTACCGCTTTGTGCAGGAAGCCCTCAACAACTGCGCCCGGCATTCACGGGCGAGCCAGGTGCGAGTTGTCGTTCGTGAAGATGCGGATGGTCTGTCAGTTTCCGTGCAGGACAACGGCATCGGTTTCGACCCCCGCCAGGAGAAAGGCATGGGACTTCTGGGGATGGAAGAACGTGTGGCGCGTCTGGGGGGACGGTTACGTGTCGAATCGCAACCCGGGCATGGCACATTGATTTCCATGCATTTCAGGACGGCTAACTGTCAGCCGGCTCCTTCGATGCACAGTGCCCAGGTGGACAAAATATGATTCGAGTGATTCTGGCCGACGATCACAGCGTAATGCGAAGCGGACTCCGGCTCATCCTGGAGCAGCAGGAGGGATTCGAGGTTTTGGGTGAGGCCCGCGACGGCAAAGAAGCGGTGAACCTCGCCGCCGCGCTCCATCCCGATGTCGCGGTGCTGGACATCACCATGCCCAATCTAAATGGCATCGAAGCCGCACGGCAGATCACCGACAAGCAGCCGAATGTTGCGGTCGTGATGCTGAGTATGCACGCGGACGAGAGCTATGTGCTTCGCTCGCTCAAGGCTGGGGCGCGCGGATACCTACTGAAAGAATCTCCCGAAGCGGATTTCGTGTCGGCAATTCGATCGGTCAGCGAAGGGAAGGCTTTCTTCAGCCCGGCTGTAAGCCGCTTGCTCGTAGAAGACTATGTTCAGCAACTGCAAGACAAAGACCTGGAAGACAGCTACGAACTGCTGACGTCCCGGGAACGCGAAATCCTCCAGCTCATCGCCGAGGGCCAGAGTAACAAGGACATCGCGAACCTGCTGAACCTCAGTCTGTACACCGTGGAAACCCACCGGGGCAACATTCTTCAGAAGCTCAACCTGCACAGCGTGCCGGAGTTGATCCTGTATGCGGTGCGCAAGGGCGTGATCGCGTAATCCCGCTACGGTGTGACAACGATGGTCACGCGGCGGCGGGAAGGATCCGTCTGTCCATCGCCCGGTTCGGCATCGCTTTTCGATTCGACCACGAGGCGTGAGACCCCCAGCCCTCGCAGCACCGTCGCGATGTTTTGCGCGCGCTTTTCGGCAAGGCCGGCTTTCTCGACCAGACGATCTCCATTCGACAGTAAAGACGTCGCGCGGTATCCGGAGACCTTTACGTTTGATGCCCCGATCCGCTTCGCGTAAGCCGCGGCTTCCGTGACGACCTGGTTGGCGGCATATTCGAGATAGTCGTCGTTGAACGCGTAAAGAACGGTGAATTCCTGCCGGCCCGTCAGCGGCTGGCGCGGCGCGCTGCCGGCTTGAGGACCACCTTCAGGACGGCGCGACGACGGCCCAGGTCCCCTCGGCGCGGGAGGAGCTTCGATTCCCGGTTCGGGCGGCAATAGCGTATTGCAAGCCAGGTTGACTTCCTTCAGAACCGAGATGGAGACCGGCTGCAACGGAATCCCGCCACAGACGCGCGGACCTGGTTTGACGCGGCCTTCGACCAGCACTTCGTGCTTCAACTGGGGAGGATGAAAATCGGCGGTAATATCCTGCTGGATCCCGAGATAGTACGTTTCGCCTTCGTATTCGGCCAGGAAACACGGGACCGTCTTGGTGTCGCGCACGATCGGGCAAGAGACAAAGTTTCGCTGCTGGCCCAGCGCGGCTGCGGCTGCCAAGATGAAGAGTCCGAAACGACGCACTTAAAGCGCCCCCAGGAAGTTGATAAGGTCTTCCTTCTCCTGGTCGGTGAGTTTCATGTCGAAACGGCGATCGTAGAAATCGACCACCTCGCGCAGGGTTTTGGCCGAACCATTTGCAAAGTAGGGGGCGCGAGCGGACAGCCCGCGGAGTTGCTGCATGACGATCGAACCGACATCGACGCATCGCCCCGAAATGAGCGCGCGGCCGGGATCCGTCGTGTAGATGACGCGCCCGAGATAAGGATGCGGATCCGCATCGCGATTACAAGTGATTTTGAAGACCGGCAGTTCGCTCGATTCCGTCGAGGGGTCCGTCCAGGTCGGGTAATTCGTCGTGCCGACGTCCACCCATCCGGCCGAAAGATCCTGGCCGGTCATCTGGGCGTTGTGGCAAGTGGCGCAAGTGCGCTTCAAGGGATTGCCCAGGCCGATGGAGTTAATGTGCGTGGCATCGCGCAGCCAGAACTGGCGGAACATGAAGATATCCGCGCCCCGCGCGACCGACGCGCGATAGTAATCGTTCCCCTTCCATGCGGTGAAGAGACCGAACACTGGATCGTAATCGTTATCGCCGAGGACGCCGGCCTTACGATCGCGCAGTGCCGCAACACCCAGCGCCGGAGGTCCGCCCGCGACCGCCAAGGGACCGCCGAAAATGTGCGCCTGCTGCGCCACGTAGACCTGCGACTCAAACTCGACGATCTTCTCAATCTGCTGGCGCGAAGGAGCCTCATGCGCCTGTTCGTGCCCCATGATGGCGCTGACCGCCTGAGTCTTTAGCGACGGCTCGCGCGCGTCCGTCATGAGGTTCATGCCGACGGGATTCCCTGTTTCAGGATCGAGGTCGGCCAGCATGCCGGTCTTGAGGACGATCGGCCGGCCGCCGGAAGTGACGTACTTCAGGTTCGCCGCGGGGCGCGGGCGGCGATAAACGGAAATGGTCGGGTCGGCGCTCTTCAGTCCATATTGAGGGCTCGTATTGCAGCCGGTAGGATCGCGCACGACTTCGATCGTGAACTCGACAGGCTTCGGCGAACCGTCAGCATTCTTGGGAGGCCAAGAGAGCGGAATCCGGAAGAGGCCGCGCTTGAGCAGCAGCGAATGCGATTTTTCCTGATCCTGCGGCAGCCCCGGGCAATTCGACCCGTCGAAGGCCGCGAACACCGGGTCCTTGCCCTCGGTCGTCCGCCAGCGCTCCACCAGGCCCGACGTCGAAACGCTCATCCCGTAGGTCGGCTGATGACAGTTCACGCAGGCTCGGCCATTGGTTCCCAGCGCGGTGAAGAACGGATTACCTTCCGTGCTCACGGGGCCCGACGCATTGAGCACGCCGACCGTCCCGTCAACGCTATCGAAGGCGTCGAACTCGGGCAGTGTCACGCCGCTTCCGGGCTCAATCCAAGTGTTCTTGAAGCGGTCTTGATACTGCGCGCTGAGGGTGAGCACGATCCCGGCGATCAAGATAACGATAACGAACAGTCTGCGCATAGGAAATATGTCCTTTATCTTATCGCTCCTGGCGGTCAAAGGCCGCTTCGTTCCCATTCGAGTCGAATTTGTTGAAGCCGACCGCCGCCTGATTGAATCCGATAACCGGGTAGTTTCGTATGTCTCGGTGTGGGATTCATGGCGACAGAAGGATTCAGTAAGTACGCGCTTTCAACAGTTTCGCTTTGGGCACTGTTGGCACTCTCATTTGGGGGGACGGCGGGCGCCGCAAACCTTGAACCAGCCACTTTAAAGGCCTGGGACGAGTACGTCGAGTCCGCAAGCCGGCGGATGGAGCAGCGGCTGGGTCCCGCCAGGACCTTCCTTTGGGTGGATGAATCGCCTGACCGGCTTGCGAGGGTGCGCGCGGGCGAAATTGTGGTTTCACCAATGGGGCCGCATAGTCCGGCTAAAGTCCCGTCCGGACTGATTCACGATTGGATCGGCACGGTCTTCATTCCCCACGCGTCGATCAAGGACGCATTAGCAGTCCTTGGCGATTATGGACACTACAAAGAGTTTTATCGGCCAGCGGTGATCGACTCGAAAACGATCGCCACCAGCGAGACGAAAGACCGTTTTTCCATGGTGCTGATGAACAAGTCGTTTTTCCTGAAGACCGCGCTCGATACAGATTACGAGTCTTGTTACGTTCGCGTAGATGACCGGCGGGGATACACTGTATCCCGGACCACGCGAATCCAGGAAGTGGAAGAGTACGGTGCACCTGCAGAACACGCGTTGCGTGAAGGCGAAGGCCGCGGCATCCTTTGGCGGCTATTCGGCATTACACGCTTCTTCGAGCGAGACGGCGGCGTCTATATCGAGCTCGAAGCAATCGCGTTGAGCCGCGAGATTCCAGCTTCCCTGCGATGGTTGGTCGAACCGGCGGTTCGCCGCGTTTCACGAGCATCGCTGTCGACGTCCCTTCAACAAACCGAAGACGCCGTGCGCTCGCGCGCCGAGCTTGCAAACCGCAAGACCGGGACTGGGTCGACTTCCGGAGCAGGCCGCGTCGGTGCGGTGATTCAGGATTTGCGCGCAGCTCACTCGTCTCGCTAATCAAAAACAAGTACCGCGAGCTGTGATACCGTTGATTCGAATCATCTTCAACGGGAGGCTTTCCGTGCATACATTCCGGTGGATAAGTGCCGCTCTGGCGGTGGGAATTCTGGTGCTTTCGGAAGGAACCTGGCTAGGCGCGCAGCAACCGGCTGCCAAACCGGTGAATGTGGATGGCAAGGTGCTTCGCAGTACCGGCGCGGCGACCGATCCACTGCCCGGCTCCTGGCTGAGTTACGGACGCAACCAGAACGAGACGCGCTACAGCACGCTGAAGCAGATCAACGACACGAATGCGAAGCGCCTGGGGCTGGCGTGGTCCTATGTGGTCGGCGCGGGGGGCGGCAATCAGGAAGGCACGCCGCTGATGTGGAACAACACCCTCTACGGCGTCACGACCTGGAGCGTGGTCTACGCACTCGACGCGCGCTCCGGTAAGGAATTGTGGCGCTGGGATCCCGAAGTGAACCAGACTGCGGTGCGGCCGAAGATCTGCTGCGGCATCGTGAACCGCGGCATCGCGATTTACAACGGCATGATCATCGTGCCGGTCACCGACGGGCGCCTGCAGGCGCTGGACGCGATCACGGGCAAGCCGATATGGGAATCGCGAGTCGCATATCCGCAGGATCTGTACACGCTAACCATGGCTCCCCGGATCGCCGGCGGCAAAGTGATTATCGGGGCGTCGGGCGGCGATAAGCCGACGCGCGGGTTCTTCGCGGCGTTCGACGCGGCGACGGGCCATCAGGCATGGAAGTTCTACACGGTTCCCGGCAATCCGGAGCTGCCGCCCGAGAATGACGCGATGAAGGCTGCTCTCAAGACCTGGGGCGGAGACTTTTGGACCAAGGGCGGCGGCGGAGCTGTATGGGACGGCTTCGCGTACGATGCGGACGCGAACCTGGTCTACGTGGGCACGGGCAACGCCGAACCTTGGGTGCAGAAATTCCGCGGCGCGCAGGGCGTGGACAATCTGTACACCTGTTCGATCCTCGCGGTGGACCTGACCACTGGCCAGCTCAAGTGGCATTTCCAAACCACACCGAACGACAACTGGGATTTCGACAGCGTGCAGCAGCTGATGCTGCTGGACCTGAATATTAAAGGCAAGCAGCGAAAGGTTATCACGCAGGCGTCCAAGAACGGTTTCTTCTGGGTGCTGGATCGCATCACCGGCGAGTTCATCTCCGGTGCCCCCTTTGTGAAGACGACCTGGGCTCTCGGACTAGACGCGAAAGGTCGCCCGATCGTGAATCCCGCGGCCTACTACGATCTCGATCCAATATCGATCTTCCCGACCGGCGGTGGCGCGCACAACTGGTCGCCGATGTCCTACAGCCCGATCACGGGATCGGTATACATCTCGGTGTCCCTCTCGCCGTTCACTTACGCGGCAACCGCGGAGCTCCAGCCGGGCACCACGGGCTATTCGCGCGGTAGCGGCACGCCGAAGCTAATCGATAGTCCAGCGATAGGCCCGCCCACGGCAGACGGCATGCGTGGCGCGCTGGAGGCCTGGGATCCGGTGAACCAGAAACTGGTGTGGCGCATCGATGGCGGAGGCGGCATCGGCGGCGGAACCGCGGCGACGGCGGGGAATCTGGTGTTCCAGGTGATCAACGACGGGCGATTCCGCGCGGTGACGGCCGACAAGGGCGAGATCCTGTATGAGGTCCAGACCGGGCGCACGGGCATGGCTCCGCCGATCACGTACGAGGTGGACGGCAAGCAATATGTAGCTTTCCAGGGCGGTTTGGGGCGTCCGGCGACAACAGTGGGTCCCAATGACGCGAAGATCGACAACCCGCCGATGATGTTCGTGTTCGCACTGGACGGGAAGGCGGAGTTGCCGAAGCCTGCACCCCCGCCTGCGCAGGCGGCGAAGCCTCAGCCTCCTGCACCCGGAACGGCTCCGGAGTTGCAGCAGCGGTAAGGCTGGCACCATTGATAGGGACCGGGCCCTCGTTATCCGGAACCCTGCGGATTCAGCGTAGTACCTGTAGGGGATGTTTTCCAGGCGTCGCAGGAGTATACTGTAAAGCTCTATAACTATGTTCGTTTCAACGCGCAGGACGTTCCTGAAAGCCGCCGCGGCGGGTGTGGCAGCGCCGTTCGCCTTCGCGCAAGCCCCCAAAATCGAGACTTCGCAGCTGGGCGACAACCTATACCTGTTGACCGGGGCTGGGGGTAACGTAATCGCGCGCACGGGCGCCGATTCAGTCGTGATGGTGGACGGCGGGCTCGCACAGAACGCCGGCGCGCTGGCGCAGGCAGTGGCAGCGCTCCCGAATAGCGGCCCGGTGCGGACACTCTTCAACACGCACTGGCATCCCGAGCAGACCGGCTCCAACGAGCCGCTCGGCATGGCCGGCGCCACGATTATCGCCCAGGAAAACACGCGGCTCTGGCTGCAGCAGAACATCACCTGGCCCTGGAACGGACAGAAATTCAAAAAGCTTGCCAAGATCGCCCAGCCCAATAAAACCTTTTACGACAAGGGCACTCTCGGCTCCGGTGCTTCCGAAATCCGCTACGGATACATCTCCGACGCGGCGCACACGGACGGCGATCTCTACGTCTATTTCCCGCAGCAGAATGTCCTCGCGGTGGGCGATGCCGCGTACGGACAAGGCTGGCCTGTGGTCGATTGGTGGACCGGAGGCTGGATCGGCGGCATCGTCGGCGGGCTGCAACGCATCCAGAGCGTCGCGAATAAAGACACGAAGATCATTCCCGCCGTCGGTCCCGCGCTCAGCCTGGCAGATATCACCGCGCAGGTCGACATGTACGGCACCATCTACGACCGCCTGAATCAGATGATGAACAAAGGGCGCGGCCCGTCGGAAGGCGTCGAGGCCAAGCCGGCCAAGGAATTCGAAGCCAAGATGGGCAACCCGGACGAATTTATCCGCCGCTCTTTCGAGAGCCTGTGGGCCTACCTTTCACCAGACGCTTAGAGACTCATCATGACGATGCGACATATTAAACACTCGATTCCACTGATTGGCGCTATCGGCCTGATTGGCGTTTTTAACGTCCCGTCCCGCAGTCAAGCCCAGAGCCAGGCTCCGGCTGACGTCCAACTGGCCACCATGAAGCAGTATTGCTCGGGATGCCACAGCGAAAAACTCAAGACCGGCGGCGTCAGCTTCGAAGGGATCACGGCCGCGACGGTCGCCCAGGATCCGGAACGTTTTGAGAAGGCCGTGCGCAAGCTGCGTGGCCGCGTCATGCCGCCTCCCGGCGCCAAGCAGCCGGACGGCAAGGCTGTTGACTCGCTGGTTGCATGGCTCGAAGAATCGCTCGACAAGGTTCCCACCCAGGCGTACATTACCGATCAGGTCGTTCTGCATCGCTTGAATCGCAAGGAGTACGAAAACGCGGTTCGGGATCTGCTCCTCGTCGAGGTAAACGCTGCCGAATTGCTGCCGCAGGATGATGTGGCGCAGGGCTTCGACAACATCGCGTCCGCCTTGCAGGTTTCGCCTTCCTTCATCGAGCAATACGTCAGTGCCGCCCGCAACGTCGCCGTCGAGGCGATGGGCAAGGGCGATGCTCGTGCGCAAGGCTGGACATTCCGCGCAACTCCCGGCAGTCAGCTCACCCACGTGCCCGGATTGCCTCTGGGGACCCGGGGCGGCGTTCTGGCGAAAGTGGAACTCCCGGCCAACGGCGAGTACCGCATCAACATCCCCGATATGGCCACCCATATCTGGGGCAACGGCATGGAATACGAGAATCCGCTGGTGGTGACGGTCGACAACAAGATCGTATATCAAACGGTCATCGGCGGCGAAGAAGACATGAAGCTTTACGATCAGGTGCAGAACGGGGCGCTGGATCGCGTCAATGCCCGCCTGAAGAACATCAAGTTCGAGGCGACGGCCGGACCGCACAAAATCGGCGTCACCTTCCGGCGCCAGAGTTTCGCGGAATCCGACGATCAGTTGCAGATCAATTCGCCCGGCGGCGGGCAGGACCGTTCCTACCGTGTGAGCTCGTTCCAGCTCCTGGGTCCGTTCGATGTGAAGGGTCTCAGTTCCACGCCCAGCCGCGACCGCATCCTTACTTGCAATCCGGACAAGGATAAGAAGACTCCGGAAGCGTGCGCCAGGGAGATTTTCTCGACGCTGGCAAAGCGAGCGTATCGTCGTCCCGTAAACAATGACGACATCGCGGAACTCATGCAGTACTACGCCGATGGCGTAAAGAAGGGCGGTTTCGAGACTGGCATTCGAGAGGGTGTCACCGGAATGCTGGCGAGCCCGTTCTTCCTGTATCGCGGCGAGCGCGTCCCCGCAGGTCTGAAGCCCGGCGCGAAGTACGCGATCACGGATCTGGAACTGGCGTCGAAACTTTCGTTTTTCCTGTGGAACTCGATTCCCGACGATGAACTGATCGATCTCGCAGCGAAAAACAAGCTCAGCGAGCCGGCGACGCTCGATAAGCAGGTCGTGCGCATGCTGGCCGATCCGAGATCTAAGACGCTGGCAAGCAATTTCGTGTTTCAGTGGCTGGACATGACGCGGCTCGACGCGGTGGTTCCGGATAACGACGTCTTCCCGTACGCCTCCGGCCGCATGGACCCGCGCCAGGATTTCCGCACCGAGCTCACGCTATTTGCCGACAGCATCTTCCGGGAAGACCGCAACATCGTTGATCTGCTGCGCGCGAACCATACGTACTTGAATGAGCGCCTGGCGCTGCAGTACGGCATTACCGACGTGAAAGGCGATCAGTTCCGCCGGGTCGAGCTCAAAGACTCCGCGCGATGGGGCTTGCTGGGCAAGGGCGCCATCCTGATGGCGGCCGCCTATCCGAACCGCACCTCCCCCGTGCTCCGTGGAAAATTCATCCTGACCAACATTTTGGGTGTCCCGCCGGCCAACCCTCCTCCCGGCGTCCCGCCCCTGAATGACAAGGATATCGGCACCACCAAAGCGCTCACCGTCCGCGAGTTGATGGCGAAGCACCGCGCGAGCCCGACCTGCTCGTCGTGCCATGCCGTCATGGATCCGCTGGGCTTCGCGCTCGAAAACTTCGACGCCACCGGAATGTGGAGAGATAAGGACCGCTTTGCCGGCACGGCCATCGATTCCGCGGGCGAGCTGCCAGACGGAACCAAGATCAACGGGCCCGACGACCTCCGCAAGGCGCTGCTGCGGCAGCCCGAGCAATTCGTGCAGGGGTTTGTGGAGAATCTGCTGACCTACGCGATGGGCCGCACGCACGAATACTACGACATGCCGACCGTCCGCAAGATCGTACGCGAGACGGCGGCGAAGGATTACAAGTTGTCGGCCATCGTTCAGGCGGTGGTCAAGAGCGAACAGTTCGAGATGCGCCGCGCTCCGCAGCCGGTGCAGAGTGCCAGCAGATAAGGGTAATAAGGAGACGACCTCATGTTCATCGAGAAAAAGCACGTTCCACGCCGCACCGTCTTAAAGGGAATCGGAGCCAGCATCGGGCTACCGCTCCTGGGAGCCATGGTTCCCGCCTCCACTGCCTGGGCGGACACTCCCGCCGGGAAAACCCCGAAGCGCTTTGCCTTTGTGGGCTTCCCGCACGGCGCGATCATGGACCACTGGTCGCCCGCGGAAACCGGCACGAACTACACCATGTCGGCGATCCTGAAGCCTCTCGAGCCGTTCCGCAAGCACCTGACCATCGTCTCCGGCTTGCGCAACAAGCCCGCGGAAACGCCCGAGCCTCACGCCTACATCGAGCAAGGCTGGCTGACCTGCGTGAAGCCCACGGAGTTCGGCAAGGCCGATCCGGACTCGGGTGTGAGCTGCGACCAGATGGCCGTCCGCTACGTTGGACAAGAGACGCGTCTCCCGTCGCTCGAGCTTACCGCCGCGCAGGGCAGCGCTCGCCTCGCATGGCGCACGCCGACCCAATCGCTGCCGCAGGAAGGCAACCCGCGCGCGGTCTTCCAGAAGCTCTTCGGACAGGGCGACACCGATCAGGAACGCGCCCAGATCCTCGCGGAAACCGGCAGTATCCTGGATCGCGTGACGGGACAGGCGAAGCGCCTGCAAGCCAGTCTCGGCGTTCAGGACCGCGTAATCGTCAGCGACTATCTGGACTCGGTTCGCGAAATTGAGCGACGCGTGCAGATGGCTTCGAAGCCGGACGAACGCGCGTTGACGATTCCGGATGCGCCGATCGGCACGCCGAATGATATCACCGAGTATTTCAAGCTGATGTTCGACCTGATGGCCCTGGCGTTCCAGGCCGACATCACGCGCGTGATCACCTTCTCCATGGATCGCGAAGCCAGCATGCGCACCTACACCAACCTGGGCATCGCCGAGGGCTTCCACCCGCTGTCGCACCACGGCAACAACCCTCAGAAGATGGACAAGCTGGTACAGATCCAGAAGTACCACGCGGAAGTGTTTGCCGGATTCATCAAGAAGATCGAGGCCACGAAAGAAAGCGACGGCACCGTGCTCGATCATTCCACGATTCTGTTCGGCAGCGACATGAGCAATAGCGATCGCCACAACAACGATCCGCTGCCGTCGGCGATCCTGGGACACGCGAACGGGAAGATCAAGGGCGGCCAGCACCTGAAGTATCCCCAGGATTCGCGTCACGGCGACCTGCTCCTTACCCTGCTCCAGCGCAATGAGATCCCGGTGAAAGCCATCGGCGACAGCAGCAACGGTCTTTCGGAGGTCTAGACATGCGCGTTTGCGCTTTAATTGCAGTCCTGCTGGCCGGCGCGGCGATGGCGGCCCCCGATACGGCGCTGACGCTGCTCAACGCGGCGGAATCCGGCGACCATGCCGCAGCTATGCGCCTGGTGAGCGTGAAGGGGGCGAACGTAAACGCCACCCAAGCCGATGGCAGCACCGCGATCATGTACGCCTCGGCAAACGGCGACCTGGAACTGGTACGTGCGCTCATCAAGGCCGGCGCGAACGTGAAACTGAAGAACCAGCTCGGTACTTCGGCGCTCACCGAAGCATCGATCATCGGCTCTGCTCCGATCATCGACGCGCTGCTCAAGGCCGGCGCCGATCCGAATTTCAAGACTCCGGACGGCGAAACTCCGCTGATGGCTGCTGCGCGCAGCGGCAAGGTCGACGCGGCCAAGGCCCTACTTGCCGCGGGAGCCGACATCAACGCCAAGGAAACCTGGGGCGGGCAAAGCGCCATTATGTGGGCCGCCACGCAGAGCCAGGCCGACATGGTGAAGTTCCTCGCGTCGAAGGACGCGAACCTGAACGATCACGGCAAAATCAATCAGTGGGAGCGCAAGATCATCCAGGAACCTCGCCCTAAGGACATGAACAAGGGCGGCTTCACCCCGCTGCACTACGCCGCGCGTGAAGGTTGCGCCGCCTGCGTTCAGAACCTGCTCGACGCCCATGCCGATCCCGATTCAGAGGATCCGGACCGCGAGACGCCGCTGCTCCTGGCGCTCGAGAACATGCATTTCGATACGGCCGCCGTCCTCATCAAAGGCGGCGCCGATCTCGACAAGTGGGACCTCTTCGGCCGTTCGCCGGTTTACATGGCCGCCGACGTCAGCACGCTGCCGATGAAGGGGAACGGCGCGGTGGCCGTGCTCCCGAGTCCCGACAAGCTTACTGCCGTCGAGGTCGGGCGCATGATGCTCGAACGCGGCGCAAATCCAAATATCCAGTTGAAGCGGCGTCCGCCGTATCGCGACGTCCCGCAGGATCGTGGCGGCGACGGCATGCTCGCCCAGGGCGCTACGCCCCTGTTGCGCGCGGCGCGTGGCGGCGATGACAAGTTCGTCGCGCTGCTGCTTGAGTACAAGGCGTTGGTCGACTTGCCCAGCAAGGAAGGCATTACGCCGCTGATGGCCGCCGCCGGCGTCGACTACGGCGCACGCGTCACGCGCGGACGTAACCGTACCGATGAAGGCGTGCTTGCCACTATGGATCTCCTGGTCAAGGCTGGAGCTAACCTGAACGCCCGTTCGCTCGTGGACCGCGCTGCGGGAGGTCGTGGCGGCCGTGGTGGCGCTCCTCCCGCGGCTGCTCCCGCTGCCCCTGGAACCGCAGGCTACAGCGCCTCCGCAAACATCGCACTGGCCTTCCGTCGCGGCAGTCAGATGCCCAGCGCGAATGCCGTTCCGAACCAAACCGCTCTTCACGGAGCCGCGGAACACGGCTTCGATAAGTTCATCGAATTCCTGGTCGCCCACGGCGCCGATCTGACCGCCAAGGACGCCAACGGACGTACGCCCCTCGACGTCGCCCGCGGCGCCGGCGGTGTTCGCGGCGGGGCGGATGCGTTCCCGAAAACGGTGGCGCTGTTGGAATCCCTGATGACAGCCAAGGGCATCCCGATTCCGCCAGCGCCCGGCGGGGCGGGCAAGTAAAACCAAGCAAACGCAGGCGTGCACCGGGCGACGCAGTTGCAGGGTCCCCGGCGATTGCTAGAATCGAGTCTTGGATCCCAACATGATGTACCGGCGGCTGCTCATCGCGGCCCTTCTGCTGCCTCTTGGCGCGCCGTTTCAGGCGAATGCCCAGTGGCTGAACTATCCCGAAAAAGGCATTCCGCGGCTGAAAAACGGGAAGGCCAACCTCTCCGCTCCAGCGCCGCGCGCCGCGGATGGCAAGCCGGATCTGACCGGCGTCTGGGCGCACGAGGTCACTCCGGTGGCCGAATTCAAGCGCATGTTCGGCGACCGGTACGAGGCCGAGTCGCAGGCCGCGCTGATCGGGATGGAACTCGAATCGGTGCACAAGTACGCGCTCAACATCTTCGCCGACCTCAAGCCCGATGAGATCCCGATGCGGCCGGAAGGCGATGCGCTCATGAAAAAGCGCGCCGCCGAACGGAAGGTCGATAACGTTTGCCATGGCGAGTATGGCTGGCCGGTAGCGGGGCTGCTTGCCGAGCCGTTCAAATTCGTTCAGGCTCCTAAAGAGACGATGCTTCTGTACGAAGTCGACGGCCTTCACCGCCAGATTTTTACCGATGGACGCGGGTTTCCAAAGACTTTCGAGTTTCCTGCCTATCTCGGATACTCCATCGGACGCTGGGAAGGCGACACGTTGGTCGTCGAGTCGCGCGGGTTCAACGACCGGACGCCGCTCGACGCCATCGGGCATCCGCGCAGTGAAGACATGCACGTTACGGAGCGCTTCCGCAGGCGCGATTTCGGACATCTGGATTCCGAGATGACCTTCGACGATCCGCAGATGTACAAGCGTACGTTCACAGTCAAAGTTGCCTACGAACTGGTGCCGGACAACGATATCTTCGAAATGTTCTGCTCGCAGAACGAGAAGGATCGCGCCCACATGGTGAAGTAACTGCGACCCGCACAATCGCTCCAAGAGCAATTCGGCCAAATCGACATCTATCTTTTCGACCAGCTTCTGAAAGGACGCATTTCCCCAGGGATGCGCATCCTCGACGCCGGATGCGGTGCCGGCCGAAACCTAGTTTACTTCCTGCGCGAACAGTACGAAGTTTACGCGGCGGATGCGGACCCGCAGTCGGTGGATAAAGTCCGTTCCCTGGCCCGTACGCTCGCGGCGGCGCTTCCCGAGTCGAATTTTCGAGTCGAAGCCGTCGAACGTATGTCCTTCGACGACGCCTGCGCGGATGTGGTGATCAGCAGCGCGATTCTCCACTTCGCGCGCGACGACGCGCACTTCGAATCCATGCTGCAAGGATCGTGGCGCGTTCTTAAGCCCGGCGGGCTCTTCTTCTGCCGTCTCGCATCCTCGATCGGCATAGAGCGCCAGATAGAGCATGTTGAGGGACGCCGCTACAAGTTGCCGGATGGTTCGGAGCGGTATCTGGTGGATGAAGAACTGCTCGGCTCGATGACCGAACGTTTAGGCGGCGAGCTAGCCGACCCCTTGAAGACCACGGTGGTCCAGAATCAACGCTCGATGACCACGTGGGTATTGCGTAAGAAACATCGCTAATGCGGCAGAGAAGTGTTCTTCGGAGGCCATTCGGGCCAATGATTTCCGGACGTCGCCTCGATCGGAATCGGTCCCGTTAGCGACGAGCCGGGGACAATTCCCGGAGGCGTGGGCCGAGGGGGCGGCTGATGGTCCGCTGTGGTGGTCAATCGCAATTCGTTCCACCCGATGTGAGCGGTGACATGTTTATAGAACGTCGGTAACTCGCCGTCACCCCAGTCCTCATGGAGGATGTTGAACTTCAGGGTGTCTCCCTGGATCTCAAAGTCATCCAGCGCGGCCATGGTGTAGGGGTTATCGCAAGTCCCGCAGACCATGCCGCGAAGCTTGCCACCCACTTTCTTGATGATGAAGAACTGCTTGGGCGCGCCTACGCCATAGCCCAGCCATACCCCCAGGACGTCCTTCTCGGTTAGCGCGGATTTCCACGGTCCTGGCTGGATATAGGGTGCGCGCGGGGGCGCCGCGCCTTGCTGCTTAGCAGCGCCTGGCTGATTAAAGACCACGGGAGCAGTAGAAAGAGCCTTCGGAATTGTTGACACCATCACCGGCAGTGGATCCGGACCGCGTGAATCCTTGATGAGCGTCCGCGCGAACTTCGCGCCGCCTGGCGCTCCACTGGTCCCCGTCACGATAAGAGTCCCCTTATCGAACTTGGCGATCGCTTTGTCCTGATAGGCGGTACTGCCGTCGGACTTCACATGCGTCACCACGAAGTTGAGGCCATCTGGCCCGAACGTTCCATCGACAAAGGCGAGCGTGGTCGCATCGGCGCAGTAGGTGCAGTAAATGCCCCGGACCTTGTCGCCGCGAATCGAGAACTCGTAGGTGTGGGCTTCCCCTTTGTCGGTCCGCCAACCGCCGCGATAATCGTCCGCGCTCTGCGCCGCCGCTACCTGCAGCAAGCCCAGCGTACCCACGAACATCAATGCAGTCATCTTTTTCATATCACCGAATCCAATTCTTTATATCACTAGCGCGCGCGAGGCGCAGGTGCCACCCGCCCGTTGCGGGTAAAATGTATTGGGTCACATTATGAAACTCATAAAAACGGGCGTGTTCATTTTTGCCCTGGGCCTTTCCCTGGCCTCGCTGTCCGCTCAACCATCCGATCGCCCTTCGGATGTGGTGGGGCTGGCCCTGGTCGGTCACCAGGTCGCCGATCTGGAACGGTCCATCAAGTTCTTCGAAGCCATCGACTTTAAAGTAGCCGAAGGGCCGGGCAAGTGGACCGTCGACAAAGAGCTGAACAAGTTGGGCAACACGCCGGGGGCGGAATCGCGGACCGCGGTCATGAAGGTCCAAAGCTCGGTGTCCGATGTCCCCTTCACCCTGGTGCTGCGCCAATACCGTGGCATTGAACGCCAGGACTGGAGCAAGCTCAACTCCTGGGATCTGTTAGGCAGCCACATCGACATGACGGTGGACGGCAACGTCAGCGCGCTGCTGGACAAGCTGGAAGGTCTGAGTATGCTGAAGATGCCCGAGGTCCAGGGCCTTCCCAATCCCCGCCAGCAGCCAGGATTTCGCCGTTTTGCCTTTATCGCGGACCCGGATGGGCTGACCATCGAGTATTTCAGCAAGCCGATTCCGAAACCCGGCGATCCACCTCCTGCGCCCGGGGTTTCGAATTCCTCCGCCACGCCGCAGAACATCGAGCGTCTGGGCAAACAGGCCGGTTTCAATCACTATGCCGTGAATGTCATCGATCCGCAGAAAGGCCGGGATTTTTACGCGAAGGTCCTGGGCGGCGACTACCCGCCCTTCCAAGACACCGGTGCGAAGCAGATCCTGCAAAACGGCTGGTTCCCGCAGGCGACCACCAACAACAACCTGCGCATCGAGCTGGGCTATTTTGTCGTGAATAAAGGTAAGACTGCTCCGCCCATCAAATTCCAGGACATCAACGCCAACTTTGCGGGCTTGCAGGTGAGCAACATTGAATCCGCTTACGCCCGAGCCAAGGCGAACGGCGCGATCACCGTCACGCCAGGCGGCATTATGAAGTACGGCAACGGCCGGGCTGTAATGATCCGCGATTCCGATGTGGGCGGCTATATCATGCTCTGGCAGCCTGCGCGGTAGCGAAGCCGCCGAACGGAACTACTTCACGGCCGGAAGCTCGGGCTTGCCTTCCTGAGCGTGCTCGTCGACGGCAATCGCAAAAAAGCCGCTCACCGCGTAGGTGTTCATGGCGGCCACCATGTCCATCGTGCCGCGCTTGCCCCAGAGTTGCACGGCCTTCGCGAAGGTGACGGAATCGACCTTTTTATCCGTGAGCATCTGGCGGCCCAAACGAATGACGGTGGCGTCCTTCTCATTCAAACCAGTGAGCGGGCCGCGCTTCCGAACCAGGTCGATCAACTTGGCGTCGATTCCAGCCTTGAGACCGCTAGCCTCGTGCCCATTCCACTCAAGGTTGTAGTTGGTTTCTCGGCAGGCCACCAGAATCGCGAGTTCACGCGTGTATGGATCGAGCGTTCCGCCCGTCACGGCTGCGTCGTGAAGGTCCAGCAAAGCTTGCCCCACGGCCGGATTATAGGTAGCAAACGCGAGCGGCCCGGTTACAGTTCCACCCTTCCCAAAGATGTCGACGACTTTCTTTCCCTTGGCGTCCACCTCGGAACTCTTCAGATAAGGCAGGCGGGCTCGCGATTGAGGATCCAGGTCGGCTGGCAGCTTCGATTGGGCATACGCGATGAAGGCCGCCGAGGCTGCCAGCAGAATCACGGCGCATCGGCGCGAGTTTGGGGAAAGGTTCATTCGTGTTTTTCTCCTCCGTTCATTCTACTTCCTGGGCCGGGCGAACGGGTTTCTGTTCCGGGCCCACGGCGGTGACACGACGCGGCCAGTCACATGGTCAACTACTGCGCCCGAATTAGTCTCCATATCGCGACACATTGCGCGGGCGACGGAGCGCATTTTGCACGATTTCCTGCTGTAGACTATTAGCGATATGAGACTTCCAATTGCGCTTTTGCTGGCTCCGTTGGTTTTTTCTCAGACTCCCAAGCGGTTGGAGTTTGAAGTGGCATCCGTGCGGGCTTCAGCTCCGAACCAGGGGAATGGGGCGCAGACTCCGGCGGCAGCGCGGCTCGATCCCTCCCAAATTCGGTTGAACTACCTGACCATGCAGGACTTTATCGTCCGGGCTTATGGAGTAAAGGCGTATCAGATCATAGGGCCGGACTGGCTTAAGACAGAGCGATTCGACATCACCGCGACCCTGCCCGAGGGCGCTACCGTGGCTCAGGTGCCGGCGATGCTTCAGTCCCTGCTGGAGGATCGTTTCGGCTTGAAGGTGCACAGGTCCCAGAAAGAATTTGCCGTGTACATGCTGGGACGGAGCAAGCGTCCCTTCACACTCACGAAGGTTGAGCCGAGAAGTCCCGATTCGAATGTCACTGGGGTGGTTCCCAGACCCGGAAACGGGGTAGCGTTGGGGCTGGCGAGAGGCGCGCTGTTTACCCTTTACGACAACAAGATGGACGGTAAGGGAATGACCATGGAAATGTTGGCGAATACGCTGACGCCTTTCATTGGTCTGCCTACGGTAAACGGCACCGATATCGAAGGATTCTATGACTTCCACTTTGACCTCGTGCCGGAGGATTACGGTTCGATGATGATTCGTGCGGCTGCGACCCGGGGCGTGTCGTATCCGCCGCAGCTGCTGGCTCAACTCGAATCGATGTCGAACCCATCCTTCCTCAGCTCTCTGGATAAGGTGGGATTGAAGCTCGAGAGGAGCAAAGCGCCGCTCGAAGTCATCAATATCGACGAAGTGAAGAAAACGCCGTCGGAGAACTAAAACGCGGCGTTACATTTCGGGCAACAGCGCAGGCAGGCCGTCAATGCTCCGGCGGTTCTTAGTAGCACGATAGGTCTCCAACCCCTCGGGTGTCTTCTTTAAGGCCCAGCGGTCGAGCGTATCCCGCTGGTTTTGAAACTCATACAGCGGAACCGAGTACCCGCACGAATCTGAAACACGATCCACTCGAATATGTATGAAGGCGCGCGTACCCGGATTCGCGGGAAACAATTCCAAGAACTCGGCATAACGAGGATCTTCGGCTGTGATCAGCGTGGCATGTCCGTGCAGGCGCACGATTTTGGGTGGTCCCTGAAAAGCGCAGAACATGACGACAATCCGGCCGTTCTCGCGGGCATGGGCGGCCGTCTCTGCGCCGCTGCCGGTGAAATCCTGGTAAACCACTTCAAGCGGGCCTAGCACGCGGAACGAATCTCCCC
The DNA here is from genome assembly GCA_020073445.1 of Terriglobia bacterium. GTDB lineage: Bacteria > Acidobacteriota > Terriglobia > Bryobacterales > Bryobacteraceae > Palsa-187. The sequence goes on along the minus strand of JAIQFE010000022.1, from coordinate 15,679 downwards.
CCTTGGGCGACACATTGATGTGGCTGTCTTCCGCGCGGGGCGCAGTCGCGACGAAAAACATTTTCTGGTCGCGAATCCAAGTGGAGATTTCAGGAGTGATGATCTTGTGGCGCTCGCTCATTGCCGTTAATCCATTGTTGCCTGGAATGAATCATCGATGGGCGGCACAGCGTGAGACAATGCTTTTTGCACTGCTTGTGACCGTTCGGAAGGAGTGGTGAGTTAAAGCATGCGAGTACAGAGAACAATCCTGCGGTTGGTATTAGTGGGCGGCTTGGCCGGGGCAGTTTGGACCACCCTGGGGCAGCAGCCCCGCAAAGTGGACGACGCGGCGTTGCGAAACGCCGGTAAGACGGGTGAAGAGTGGCTCACTTACGGACTCAACCCGGGCGAAACGCGCTACAGCCCACTCAACCAGATCAATACCTCCAATGTGAACCGACTGGGCCTTGCGTGGTCCTATGACGTCGGCCAAGGCGGCGGCACGCAAGAATCCACCCCATTGGTCTGGAACGGCACAATGTACAGCATTACGAACTGGAGTATCACGTTCGCGGTGGACGCCCGCACAGGTAAAGAGAAGTGGCGGTGGGATCCGGAAGTAAACCGCGCCGCGGTCCAGCCGAAGGTGTGCTGCGGCGTGGTCAATCGCGGGCTCGCGATCTACGATGGCAAGATTTTCGTACCGGTGATCGATGGCCGCTTGGAGGCCCTTGACGCGGCGACCGGCAAAGTACTGTGGGAGTCGCGCGTGGCGTTCTCGCAGGATAATTACACGCTCACGATGGCGCCGCGCGTCGTGCACGGGCGCGTGCTCATCGGCGTAAGCGGCGCGGAGTATCCGGTTCGCGGCTTCATAGCGGCCTATGACGCCAACACGGGGCGCCAGGCCTGGAAATTCTATACGGTTCCTGGAGACCTATCTAAACCCGAGGATGAAGCGATGAGAAAGGCCGCCGCGACGTGGGATCCTGCGTCGACGAAGGTCGGCGGCGGGGGGACCGTTTGGGATTCGATCGCGTACGATCCCGATGCGGATTTAATTTATTTTGGCACCGGCAATGCGGGACCCTGGCCCGCGGAGCTGCGCAATGCAAGGGGCAAAGACAATCTTTACGTTTGTTCGGTGATCGCCCTCAAGGGCGATACCGGCGAGTACAAGTGGCATTACCAAATGGTTCCCGGCGATTCGTGGGACTATGACAGCGTCCAACAGCTGATCCTAGCCGATTTGAACATCAAGGGCCAGCAGCGCAAAGTGATCATGCAGGCCAACAAGAACGGGTTCTTCTATGTATTGGATCGCTTGAATGGAAAGTTCATCTCCGGCCAGCCGTTCGCGCAGGTCACTTGGGCGAAAGGCCTGGATGAAGCTACCGGGAAACCAATCGTGAATCCCGAGGCATACTACGACAAAGAGAATGCGGCATTGGTATTGCCCGGACCCAATGGAGCGCACAACTGGGCTCCGATGTCTTTCAATCCCACGACCGGACTGATGTACATCCCCAACTCGAACGGCGGCGCGTTCAGCTATGCCACAGCGCCCGATTACCAGCACAAACCTGGCGAGCTGAACCTGGGGATCGTATTCACGAATCCAAACGCGGGACGCGGCGGACGTGGAGGAGCGGGCACGGCGGCTCCGGGCGGTGAAGTGGCGACCGCGGCCGCTCGTGCGGCTGCTACGCCTCCTCCAACGCCACCGAAGCCAGTCAATCGCAAGCCTGCTCCGCCCGCAATTGGACCGGAGGCGTCAGGCGCCAATCTCGTCGCATGGGATCCGGTGACTCAGAAAGAACGGTGGCGTGTGCGGGGAGGCGGCAGTACCGGAGGTGGGACGGTGACAACAGCGGGCAACCTAGTGTTTCAGGTGTTGCCGGATGGCTTGCTCCGGGCCTACAGCGCCGACAAGGGCGAAAAGCTCCTGGAAATTCAAACCAATCTCAGGACTGCGATGGGTCCTCCCATGACCTTCATGCTGGACGGGAAGCAATACGTAACCGTGCAGGGTGGGCAGGGTGCGGCTGGGAGCGGTTTCGGCGGCGGCAGCGCATCTCCGATTCTGCCCAAGCTGCTGACCTTCGTTTTGGACGGCACGGCACGGCTTGATCCGGCGAAACCGTAAACAGCAGGACGGCCGCGGCGGCGAACGCAGGTGATCCCGGTAGAATACAGCTATGTCCTCTCACGCAACCGCCGCTCCGGATCCTGGCCGCGTCTTCGAGACTCTCTGCGCTTTCCAGCAAACGGAGGCCTTAAAGGGAGCCATCGAGCTCGATATTTTCACGCTCATTGCGGATGGCGCTTCGAGCGTCCCCGAGATTGCCCGGCGTGCGCAGGCATCGGAGCGCGGGATTCGCATCCTATGCGATTACCTGACGATTCAGGGGTTCCTCGGCAAAACCGACGGCCGTTACTCCAATTCCCCCACGGCGGAAGTGTTCTTGAACAAGCGCTCGCCCGCATTTATCGGGTCGATGGCCACTTTCCTGGCGCACCCGCGGCTCATGGAGTGCTTCCACGACATGGCGGGATCCGTGCGCAAAGGCGGCACGGTGTCGAAGGGAACGCTTGCGCCGGAGGATCCAGTCTGGGTGGAATTTGCACGGGCCATGGCGCCCTTCATGATTGTGACGGCGGAAGCCGTGGCGAAGATCGTGGCACTGCCGGGAGCGGCCCAGAAGGTTCTCGATATCTCGGCGGGGCATGGATTGTACGGACTCATGGTGGCCAAGGCTAATCCCGCTGCGCAAATTTACGCGTCCGACTGGGCCAACGTGCTGGAAGTGGCGCGCGAGAATGCAGCCAAGTTCGGACTCACGGAGCGCTTTCACACGATTCCGGGAAGCGCTTTCGACTCCGACCTCGGCTCGGGTTACGACCTGGTGCTGGTGCCCAACTTCCTGCATCACTTTGACCCGCCCACTTGCGTCAAGTTCCTACGCAAACTGCACGCCGCGATGAAACCGGGGGCGGCGCTGGCGATCGTGGAGTTCGTCCCCAATGAGGATCGAATCTCACCGCCGATGGCGGCGGCCTTCAGCATCCAGATGTTGGGCGGCACGGACGCGGGCGACGCCTACACATTTCGTGAATTGAGCGGGATGGTGAGCGAAGCGGGTTTCAGCAACAGCCAGCAGCAACCTCTTATGCCCACGCCCCAAACGCTGGTTTCAGCTAAAGCGTAACGGGAATATCATCTGAGCAAACTTCCTGAGATCCGTCCAGTCATAGGTATCGACCTAGGCACCACGAATTGCGCGCTCGCCTATTCGCAGGAGGGCACAATCGAGTTATTCTCCATTCCGCAATTCGTTCATCCGAACGAAGTTCGCGAAGAGCCCTTGCTGCCATCCTTCTTGTTCCTGGAAGCCCCCCCTATTGTTGGCGTGCTGGCTCAGAGAAAGGGCTTGGATAATCCCGGGCGGCTGGTGTCTTCGGCGAAGTCGTGGCTTTCCTATGCCGGTGTGGATCGCAATGCCGCGATCCTCCCGGTTACAGCGCCGGAGGGAGTAAACAAGATCTCGCCCGTGGAGGCTTCGTCGCAATACCTCCGATACCTGCGCGAAGCATGGAACGAGAAGAGACCCGACGCTCCTTTTGAAACACATCAGGTGCTGGTAACCGTGCCGGCATCCTTTGATGCCGTGGCGCGCGACTTAACGCTGAAAGCAGCGGAGCAGGCCGGATACGACAAGGTAGTCCTCCTCGAAGAGCCGCAAGCTGCGTTCTACGCATGGATCGCGCACAACCCCGATTGGAGGGACCAGGTCACGGTGGGCGATCTGATCCTGGTGATCGACATCGGCGGGGGCACTACCGATTTCGCGCTGATCTCGGTGGAAGAAGAAGCGGGCCAAGTCTCGCTGCGCCGCATTGCCGTCGGCGATCATATTTTGCTCGGGGGCGATAACATCGACGCTGCCCTTGCACACCATGTCGCGGAGAATCTTCCCAAGCTCGATGGGACGCAGTTTCATGCGCTCTATCAACATTGCCGGCTGGCCAAGGAGCGTTTGTTAGCCGAGGACAACCAGGAAAGCCAGCTACCCATCGTAATTCTCGGCCGGGGCACGAGTGTCGTCGGCAAATCACTGAAGTCGACGCTGGCGCGTGCGGATATCGTGCGCATCTTGACCGATGGGTTCTTACCAGCGGTTTCGATCGATGAAGAACCGGACGAACAGCCAACGACCCTCACCGAATTTGGCCTTCCGTACGCGTCCGACCCCGCCATCACGCGTCATCTGGCACACTTTCTCCACCGTCAATCGGCCACTCCGACGCACGTTCTGTTCAATGGAGGCGTCTTCCGCGCACCATTGGTGCGTGACCGGATCATGGAGATCTTGAACCATTGGTTTCCCCGGCCGATAACACCCCTGGTGAGCGGCGATCTCATGAGATCCGTGGCGCACGGCGCTGCTTACTATGGCTTGGCCAGGCAGGGGGAAGGAGTGCGAGTGCGGGGCGGAATTCCCCGCAGCTACTACATAGGTATCGAATCTGTGGCGCCCGCTGTACCCGGCCGGCGCCCGCCGTTAAAAGCGCTCACGGTCGTGCCCTTTGGAATGGAGGAGGGTACTGGATATACTTTTCCGGATCGCACCTCCGTTTTGAGCGTGGGCAAGCGAGCGCAGTTCCGGTTCTTCCAATCCACCGAAAGAACGCAGGATGCGCCTGGCTCCCTCATCGAAGAGATCGACTCCACGATGGAGGAACTCGCGCCCATCGAGGCTATGCTGTCAAACGAGGTCAATGAGAACGTCCTGGTTACTCTGGAAAGCCTGGTGACAGAAACCGGAACGTTGGAACTGTGGTTTGTGGCTCGCGATGGCCGGCGGTGGAAGCTGGAGTTCAACGTGCGGCCTAAGAAGGTCCGGGCAAAATGAGGGGGCAACGCAAATGGCAAAGGGCTTGAAGACTGGCCAGTTTTTAGCGAGAGCAGCGTGCGCCGCAGTTCTGTCCACGATCTTGTGCACCACGGGCTCTGCGCAGCGCCCGCAGCCGGCCACAATTACGATCACTTTGACGGGGCAGTCGATGATCCGGTCGGATATCCGCGCGACTGTGCCGGCGGCGGTGCCCGTGATCCAGGGGCTGCTGAAGGGCGACGTGGTGTTCACAAACCTGGAAGCCGCGGTTGCCGAAAAAGGCGAGACTGTCCACGAAGGTAGGGGATTTCTCACTCCTCCTGAAGCGCTCGATGCGCTGACAACCTTTGGTTTCAACTTGTTGTCCTTCTCCGGCAACCATGCGTTTGACCTGAAAGTGACGGGCATTCAGAACACGATACGCGAGGCCGACCGCCGCAAGATCGCGCATGCGGGAACTGGTAATAACCTCGCCGAGGCGGCGGCGCCAGGTTATCTGCACACCCCGAAGGGCACCATCGCCCTGATCGCCAGCGCGTCAGGCCTGATTACGCCGGGAGGAAGCGCCACGGCGGACCGGCCGGGAGTGAATGAGCTTCGCATCCAAGCCGGTGACAAGGAAAACGAGGCGACGGCCGACCTGCCCGGCGCGCCCGGCAACACGCCGAATCCGGCGGATTCGCAGCGCATCCTGCAAAGCATTCGTGACGCCCGCCAGCACGCGGACCTGGTGATCGTGTACCAGCACAACCACGTCTTCGGGAATCGCTCGTTCGCGACGATTTTCACGGAAGGGCTGCAAGAGCGGCTCGCCCCGAATGACTGGCTCAAGAAGTGGACGCATGCCGAGGTGGATGCGGGCGCGGACATCATCGTGATGCACGGCGCGCCTCTGCTGCACGGGGTGGAGATTTATCACGGCCGGCCCATCTTTTACGATCTGGGCAACTTCATTTACAACGTGCCACCAACGCTGACGTACATCGACGAACCGATGAACTGGGAGAGCGCGGTGGCGTATGTCCAGTTTCAGGGCAAGGACCTGCAGTCGATTTCCTTCCGGCCGATCGCCATGAACAACTTGGGCCAAGGCCAGCCCGATGTTCACGATGAGTACGCCACCAACCAGTTCCTCGTGACGCGCGGCCTGCCCGCGCCGGTGACGGGTGCGAGAGCGGGGTATATTCTCCAGCGCCTGGCCGACGCGTCGAAGCCTTTTGGCACAACGTTTGAAATAAAAGGTGACAAGGCGGAAATTAAACTGAAGGCCAGAAACTAAACTCCGGCGTACGGTTATGAAAACCATGAAATCAAACACTCGTTGCATTCTAATGGCGACGTTTCTCGCCGGCGCTCCGGGTTTCGCTCAGCCGGCGGCGAACCTGAGCACCGACGATCGGAACGCGATCCAGGCATTGGTGACCCAATATGCGCAAGCGCTCTCGGGATGTCGCGCCGCGGAGTTCGCCGATCTTTTCGTGCCTGAAACCGGCTACTTCGCCAGCGGGTTTCGCGGCCGCATGGCGGGGCGAGAGCGGCTGATCGCTCTGGTCGAGAGCGAACGGCAATGTGTTGCACCCGCCGCTAAAGCCGGAACCACGCGGACGGGAGGAGCATCCGGGCCAACCGTCGCACTCGAAGTGACGGCGAGCGGAGTACGCGGCATCGCGAGCCTTGGCACCACTGAGTATCAGGACGAATACGCAAAGACGCCTCAGGGTTGGCGGTTCGCGGCCCGCACTGTAATCACCGGGGCTGAGAAAGCGGCTGGTCTGGATGCGCGCGACATGCTGGCGATTCAGCATTTGGGAGGCGCTAAGCTCGGCGACCACTACGAGGCCGATCAGAACGGGGTGCAGCGGTTGATGACCTCGGGGATCAAGATTGGCGTCGCGGGCAATCAGGTCACTGGGCGGGTGTATCTCAAGGACGGCGGGTATAACGACGAAGTCTATGAGAAGCTCGGCCCTGGCGAGTGGCGCGTCAAGTCGAGCACCCCTGCGCCCGAAGGGGCTCGCTGAGAAGTAAGCTGTTCATTTACAATCGCGCCATGCCTCGGAAAGTCATCCTTGGATTCGGAATGAGCCTGGACGGCTATATCGCGCGGCGCAACGGCGACCTGGATTTTCTGGCCATCGACAAGGAAGGCGAAGCAGTGATGGCAGAGTTCTTCTCCAAGATCGACACCACGATCATGGGCCGCAAAACGGCGGCTGGCTGGGCGAAAATGCGCGCGAGCGGAGAGATTCCCGAGACGCCGGGCATGGCGAATTACGTAGTCTCGCGGCGATGGAAGCCGGGCAAACGAGAGGGTTTTGAAGTGGTGAGCGGATCGCTGAAAGCCTTTGTGGGAAAGCTAAAACGCCGCCCGGGGAAAGACGTCTATTTAGGAGGCGGCGGCGAATTGGCCCGCAGTTTCCTGCAAGAGGATTTGGTGGACGAGCTCTTCATCGGCCTTAGCCCCACACTGTTAGGTGATGGCATCCCCGGCTTCCCGAGTAAGTTTCCGCAGCGCGACTTCAAGCTGACGGAATGCAAGTCCTACTCGGATGGATCGGTCGGGCTACGTTATGAACGGCTTCGGACGAAGCGTAGCCGATAGGCGATCTCTTTCATTCACGCGAGTGATTTGCCGAAACACAGGCTCGTGTCCGGTGATGAGAGATATTCGCCGTAAAGCGGGATGCGCGCATACCCCGCCGCCTCGTACAGCCTTATGGCGGATTCGAGACGCGTCCCCGTCTCCAATACGACTGTCGTTACGCCGAGGAGCTTCGCCTCGCGCTCCAGGGCCTCGATCAGCGCGCGCCCAATGCCCCGGCCACGGACGGACGGGTCGACATACATTCGCTTGAGTTCGGCGGTCGTCTGGTCCAGCCGCCGCACCGCGCCGCAGCCCACCGCCACGTCATCGATATAGGCGACCAGGAACGCGCCGTCGCCGGCCACTACTTGGGCGGGGCTGAGAGAGAAGTGCGTGGCACCAGGTTCGGGAAACGTCTTCGTCAGTTCCGCATTCAGCGCCGCGATCAGCCGGGCTGCGTCGGGCGAGGCCAGCGTGGTGCGGCGAATATCTACATTACCCACGCTGAAATCGTAGCACCGGCGGCCGCCTCGCTCGGATCAAAGTGCTCAACGGAGCGTGGTTCTATCTCGGTATAATCGACGAGGCATGAAACGCAACATTATTATCTCCGCCATCGCCGCGCTGGGTGTGTTCCTGGCCGTTCACGTCATTGCGCAACAACCCGGCCGCAACTTGGTGCCCCTCACTGAGGACAACCTCAAGAATCCCAGCCCCAACGACTGGCTGATGTATAACCGCACCTACGAGGCGCAGCGCTTCTCGCCCCTCCAGCAGATCAATAAATCCAACGTTGGACAGCTCACGCTCGCCTGGAGCGTCACCCAAGGTGCGGGCACGCAGGAAGGCATCCCGCTGATCCACGATGGCGTCATGTACGTCCAGGCGCCCGGAGCCATCGTCCAGGCACTCGATGCCGCCAACGGTCAGGTCATCTGGGAATACAAGCGCGACCTGGCGCCGAACCTCAAGACCGGCGCCAAAGCCAAGACCATCGCCATCGGCTTCGACATGGTCTATTGGAGTTCGCCCGATAGCACCCTGGTCGCTCTGGACGCCCGCACCGGAGAGGTGCGCTGGGAAGCCAAGAACGACGGGCGCGGCAACTCTGAAGGCGCGATCCTCGCGGGCGACAAGGTCATCTCCGGCGGGACCTGCACCAAGAACAGCGATTGCTACATCTCCGCGCACGACGCCAAGACCGGCAAGCTCGTGTGGAAGTTCTACACCGCGGCCCGCACCGGCGAACCCGGCGGCGACTCCTGGGGCGGGGTTCCCGACGAAAAGCGCACCGCTTCCACTTGGGGTCTCGGCGGCACTTACGATCCCGCCACCAACTCCATCATCTGGGGCGTTGCCAATCCCACGCCGAACTCGCGCCTGGAGCGCCACGACGGCAACTTCAATGCTATCCCCACGCACGCCCCCGCCGACCTCTTCAGCAACTCCACTCTCTCGATCGACGCCAACACCGGTAAGCTCAACTGGTATTACCAACACCTGCCCGGCGACGATTGGGACGAAGACTGGACCAATGATCGCGTCCTGGTCACCACCACGCTCAATCCCACCAAGGAGACGGCTAAGTGGTTCAACGCGAAGATCAAGGCAGGCGAGCGCCGCGATATCGTCCTGGTCACCGGCGAATCCGGCGGCGCCTTCGCCCTCGACCGCCGCACCGGCGAATTCCTGTGGGCCAATCCCTGGCCTTACGACGTGCCCAACTTCTTCCTTAAGAACATCGACGAGAATGGCATCACCTACCTGAACGAGAGCACCATGCTCCCGCGTCCCAACATGACCAACACGGTGTGCTTCTTCAACACGCGCAGCTACTGGGCGCAGGGGTACAGTCCTCTCACCAACTCGCTGTACGTCCCCTTTGTGGACACCTGCAACGAAGAGAAGACCAATGACCCGGGCAAGCGCTCCAGCCACAACGGCGTCGTGCGCGACCCCTCCAAGCTCGATGAATTCTCGGGGGTCTCGAAGATCAACGCCGCCACCGGCAAGGTCGAGCACATCTTTAAGGGACCCAACCCCATCAACAGCGCCATCCTGCTCACCGCAGGCAACCTGCTCTTCGTCGGCGACCTGGGCCACAACTTCCGCGCCCTCGATCAGGAAAGTGGCAAGGTGCTGTGGGAGACGATGCTGCCCGGCCCGGCGGCAAACTCGACAGTCACGTACGCCGTCAACGGCCGCCAGTACGTCGCCATCTACACGGGCGATGGACTTCTGACCGCCAGCGTAGCGGCTTACAACAAGCAGGTGAAGTCCACCCGTCGCGTCAATACCATCCAGGTATTCGCGTTGCCGGAGGAGACCGCCAAGCAGACTCCGCTCTTGCCGGCCCCGGCGGCTGCAAAGGGCAAAGCCGCGACGAAAGCGGCGCCGAAAGGCAGCACCAAATAGCGTCCTGCCGGAGCCTACCAAGCACCTGGTCCGGGCAAGGAGCGGGTGTGGTTGAAGGTATATTCGCCGAGCAGACGTTCACTGCCTGCCTCATCGAAGGTGACCAGGCGCATAATCATCTTGTTCGATGGCGCGGTTTTGGCGAATGTTATGGACTCCTGGACGACCACGCTGCTGGCCCCGGAACCAATGGGGATGTCCGGCAACCGAAGCTGTTCCACGCCACGCTCATCGCAGATGCAGAGATCGACTCGTTTTGCCCCGCTTAAATTTGCGGCCAGGCGCCCGATGAGAATGTCGTCTTCAGCGGTTACCGTACATTGAACGCCGCCTCCGGCAGGAGGGGCATATTCGCGAATTCGCAGGCCTTCCTCGGCGGCTCGTTTTAGAAATGAGTCGCTAACAACCATCCGCAGTGACCCCTCGCGCGCGATCTGGCGGACTCCCTCGGCAAGCGCGATCACTTCGCGCAGCCGTGCTCCACATTGGTCGCACGTGAAGAGATGCTCCTCCGCATCCTCTTCTTCCGGTTTTGTCAGAGCACCGAGCCAATAGTCCGCGAGGACGGCCGCGTCGATGGGATGGGAGCAGTTCATGCAATAACCCCCATGCAATCGCGCAACTGGTGGATCGCCCGATGGCGGATCACCCGGACATTGGCGTCGGAAAGACCCAGGAACCTGGCGACATCTGCGCCGGTCTGCTCGTCATAGAACGTCATGACGACGACCGCGCGTTCGCGTTCTTTCAGATTCTGCACACAGCGCGTAAGCTGTTCATGGTCGAGGTGGGGCCTAGACGGCTGGACCGGCCGGAGTAGATCTGCCCCAAACTTTTCGAGCAGGCGTTCCTTTCTCTGAGCGCCGCGGCGCAGGTCCAGCACAGACATCCGGCACGTTCCCAGCACGAAAGAGGCGAGCTTCTCCGGTTCCCGCAGGCGGCCTGCCCGCAGCGCTTCCAGAGTTGTGATCAGGACCTGCTGCACCAGATCTTCCGCGGCGTGTTGGTCTCTCAGGTGACGCAATCCGTAAAGCCGGATGCGCGGCGCCATGCGGCGGAACAGCTCGGCTTCCGCTTCGCGATCGCTTCCCGAGCTGATTTGGCGAACTAAATCCGCATCCTCTAGTTCAAGATCCATCACCACACATTTTATGTGTAACGGGGAGGCTGGTCGTTACACATCCAGGTATCGAAGGCGGACCACGGTCTCTCGAAGGACACAAAAAAGGAGCACTTTCATGAATTCCACCGAAGCCAAAACTGTAGCCGATTTTCTCATCGCCGATTTCGAAAACGAAATGCAGGCCACCATGCGTATTCTCGGAGCGGTTCCCGACGGCCACCTGGACTACCGGCCGGACCCGAAATCCAAGACCGCCCTGGGACTCGTCCGGCATATCGCCCTGGAAGACGAGTGGCTGCTGAACTCCATCGCCAACGGCGAATTCACGCCTCCGCCGGACGATTCCGATACCTGCGGCATCATGAGCCCGGCAGACGCCGTCGCCCGATACAAAGAAAAGGTTCCCGCCGCCTTGAATCGCGTGCGCGCCCTGCCTGCCGAAAAACTAACCGCCGTGATCGATATGTTCGGTATGATCCAAGCACCCGGAGTCAACTTTCTGGCAATGACAACGAAGCATTCGGTCCACCACCGCGGCCAGCTCAGCACCTACCTGCGCCCGATGGGCGGTCAGGTCCCAGGGATCTACGGCCCTTCCGCCGACACTCAGTAGACACATTTACCGGACAGGGAGAACGCAAATGATCACCAATCAAGAAACCGGCACGCGCGTTGACGAAGTCGCCGCGGGCATCTATCGAATCTGCACGCCCCTGGATGTGATTCCCGGGGGCTTCACCTTCAATTCGTACCTGATCGCGGACGACGAACCCCTGCTGTTCCACACCGGGTACCGCAAGATGTTTCCGATCACCCTGGAAGCCATAAGGAAAGTGATGCCGGCCGAGAAGCTGCGCTGGATCGGTGGATCGCACTTTGAAGGCGACGAATTTGGCGCGCTGAACAATCTTCTGGAAGCCGCACCGGAAGCGACGCCGTTTGGCACCGAAATCGGCGCGCTGACATCCCTCAATGACTTTTCCTCCCGGCCCGCCAGGGGGCTCGGGGATGGCGAGGAGTTTTCCATCGGCAGCCGCCGAATGAAGTGGCTCTACACACCGCACGTGCCACACGGTTGGGATTGTGGAGTCCTGTTCGATCTGTCCACGCAGACCCTGTTGTGTGGGGACCTGTTCACGCAGGCCGGAGCGAATATGCCGCCCGTGACTGAAACGGAAATACTCACGGCCAGCGAAGGAATGCGCGGGATGATGGACTATTACGCGCACGCCACCAGTACCTCGGCGATCTTAGAGCGCTTGGCGAGCCTCAGCCCGGCTACGCTCGCCTGTCAACACGGAAGCGCTTATCGAGGCGACGGCGCCGCACTTCTCCGCGCGTTGGCGACCGCGATCGAGAACGGGAGCGCCAACCGTCCCAACAACCGTGCGTCCTGACCGCATAGCCGGCTCTCCGAACCAAAAGCTTCCGGTTGGTCGGCTACACTTCCATTACTTTTTGGCGATCGTCAGCGCCGGGCTCTGTCTGCAAGCGCCGTCAAGAAGGGAACCGTGACATAGCCGCTCTGGTAATGGTTTCGGGCTACTTGCCCTTTTTCATCGTCACGGCAAGCTCCCGGTAATTCCCCTGCATCTCCCAGGTGCCGGTGTAGCCGACCGGCAGCACCAGTGAATCGCCCGGAACGAACTCGTGCGCCGTGCCGTTGGGCTCAGTGAGAATCAGTTTGCCGCTCAACACCAGGACGAACTCGTCAGTGTCATTCGGCCGCGTACGGTGATCGGTCTTGACCGGAGTCGATTCGAAGATCGAAGCGCGCAGTTCCTTGCCTGTGAACAGCGGGGCTACGTGGATGTCCAGCTTGCCCCCGACCAATATGTCCGAATAGGCATCGGGCGGCACCGCCGTCAGACCGAGGCCCGCGATCTTGTTGCGATCGAGCCGCACAGGCGCGACACTGTCCGCGGCGAACGCCGTCGTGCCGACCGTGACGGCCATATACAGTGCCAGCGCGACGCAGAGCACGCAGGCGGATGACTTGATCATGGATATTCCTCCTTAAGTGGAAACCTTTCGCGAAGGTATCACGAATCGAAGGCATTTGCGGCTTGCGGACCACTGGAGCCCCACCGTAGAATTGTTTGACGACTTTAAGGAGATCAGGATGAAGCGCACTCAGCATATCTCTATTGCCTTACTGGCCCTGGCAAGCTACGCTCTGGCCCAACCCGCGCCACCCGCTGCGAATGCTGGTGGTCCACCACAAGGTCCGGGGCGAGCACCTGCTGCGCCGGTTGTCATCGGTCCTGCGGCTCCCGTTCCACCCGAGATTGCGATCCCCCGTCCCACGCCGGAGGAACTGACCCGGGTGAACGATGCGCTGAAGGCGTGGATCGCCTCCGACAAGTCGCAGGTTAAACCGCTGCTGGAAAAGTTTGAGCCGTTGATGTTACTTCAGCCCCCGCGTGCGAACAATGCGGCAACCTTCACGCAGACCGCGCAACGCCAGGGAGCCCGTCATTTGGGCTTCGCGGAGACTGCCAGCAAGGGCAATATCGACCTGTTGCTCCACGGCGACTCGATCACCGACTGGTGGGTGCAGGGAGACGCGAACAAGGCCATGTTCGACAAATATTTCGGCAACATCAAAACCGCGAACTTCGCCGTCGCCGGGGATACTACGCAAGGCGTTCTGTGGGGCCTGAAGAACGGAGAAGGCCAGGGATTTCAGCCGAAGGCCGTCATGCTGATGATCGGCACCAACAACACGGGTGCATCTACCGCGCCCGAGATCGCCGAAGGCGTCGGCGCCGTCGTGCTGGAGATGCGGAAGGATTTTCCCAATGCCAAGATTCTCCTGTTGGCCATCTTCCCTCGCAGCATCCCCGGCGACCCGGTGCGCGACAAAATCGCTGAAGTAAACCGGATCATCTCCAGGCTGGACGATCAGCAGTACGTTTTCTATATCGATATTGGCGCTAAGTTCCTGGACGAGAAAGGGGTCTTCCTCCCCGATTCGTTCCGGGCGGACAACCTGCACCCGCAGGCCAAGGGATATGACATTTGGGGCGCCGCCGTGAAGGACAAACTCGCGGAGTTAATGAAGTAACTCCAGCAGACTCTGACGATAAGCGGCAGCCCCAGACGAGGGCGTGCGACAAACCGCCGAGTACGCGAGGAGACAGCCCAGTCTTAGAACTCCGATTCGGCAATCAATTTCAGGAGCCGAAGAAGTGTCGCGCTCTCATCCGAAGTCAGTTGATGCCGGATACTCTCATCGGCGGCCATCCGCGCCTTGATCACCCGGTCTCTGTACGTGCTTCCTTTGGGCGTCAACTGGATGTGAATTGCTCGGCCCGATTTTGCTCTTCTCTCCGACACAAGACCTTCCTGAGCCAGGGACTTGATGGCCCGATGCACAACCGTCCGGTCGAGACCTAAAAGCGTAGCGATCTGATTCTGATTGAGAGTGGCCCCGCCTCGGAGTGTTGACAGAATGAAGCCGCGGGTCGCGGAGCACCGAGTCTTTCGTTCAAGCCTCTTCCCCGCCGAAAAATACGCCGCCGCGATATGGGCAAGCACGGAATCTTTCAGGATGTCTTTGGGGACCTCTTTCTCTGGAACGATGTTCATAGGATCGTTACCGTCGCGTTGAGGGGCCTCCGCCACTGAGGGGGTTCCACGTAGGCGTGCGATCTTTTCCCGATGGCAATCACCATCACAATTTCATGATACCGGGCGGACAGCTCGAGAAATCTCGAGAGTCTACGCCCATCAAAGCCTTCCATCGGGCACGTGTCGAGCCCCAGTGCTTCGGCGGCGATCATCAGATTCTCACAAGCTAGCGATGTACTCTTCGTGGCCCATTTGAACAAGTCCTGGCGGAACACTGGCGGCATCCCTACCGTCTTCCACAAATTCAGCAGTCGAAAAACCGCCCATTTGACCACGCCAAAGATGCCGAAAGGCCCCGGCATGAAGAGGATCCGGCCGAGCTTTGCGGTGCGCTCGTAGTCGCGGATTTTCGCTTCACTGAACTCGCTCCGGCTGCGCATCCACTCCAGTTGGCTCCGGGACGTTGCGGCTAACGATCCGATATCGGCGACTGCCACGACGAGCGCCGACGCGGTTTCCGCAGGCGTCTGTCCGAGACAGAGTTTTGCCACCGCACTCTTTCTTTTCGCGTTTGCCACCCAATAGAACCTGTACGGCTGCATGTTGAAGCTGGAGGGAGCGTGGCAGGCGGCATTGAGGATTTGTTGGAGTATCTCCTCGGAGATTTCGACTGGCTCAAAGACCTTCACTGCTCTCCTTTGGAAGATCGATGCCAGGACCACGTCCCTGAGTTTCTTCATGTTGCTATTACAACATACGAATGTTGCACACGCAACATACGACACCACGAAGCAGCCAGGAGTGAGTCTCGATCAGGGCCAACCGGAAGTTCGTCCACAGTGCACCCATCCGGCAGCTGCCGTGGGCCGCCCGCGACAACGGCGTCATGGTGTGTCGAATCTTCGGGCCGGCGCAACGGTAACCCTTTGATCGAAAAGGTCGTCGATCATTGTGCACGTAGCGGGCGACGGGTGGCCCTCTAGTAACATAAACGAGGCTGTCCGCGATATGTCGCGGACCGGGTTCAAGGAGTATCGAAATGCGTAAGCAATGGGTGGGCGCGTGTACGGCCGGGGTGTTGGGTTTGATGCTGGCGTGGACGCTTCC
>JAIQFE010000052.1 GCA_020073445.1 Terriglobia bacterium | reverse complement strand
TGTTGTACCAGTTCGATCCGCCGGCCGTGATGGTGTAGCTCCCCGAAGCCACGGCACTGTCCGTCATCCCGGTCTTGTAGGCGATGGCCTTCAGCGTCAAGGAACTGCTCACCGATACCGGTCCGCTATACGCTGTCCCGACCGTGGAGGAGGGCGTGGATCCGTCAGTGGTGTAGCGGATGGAGGCGCCTGGGGTGGTCGTGCTGATGGTTACCGATTGCGCGGAACCATACGCTCCTGCCGGAGGGTTGAATGTCGGCGTCGCCGCGGTGGGGGACGCCATGGCAAAGCTCACGTTAGTAGTGACGTCCGCCGCAATCGCAAGCCCGTTTTGGGTAGAGGCCAGGAATCCAGTTGCCGTGGCCGTGGCCGAGTATGGGCCTCCCGTCGGAATCCCGATCAGCGAATAGTTGCCGTCGCTGTCTGTAGTTGCAGCGGCGCTGAAATTGGCGCCTATAACCAGGACTTGCGCGTTTGCTACTGGATTCGAGCTCCCATCCCGAACGCTCCCAGCGATAGTGCCCATGTGCGGCAGTGTCAGATTGGCCGAAGTCGTCCCGCCCGCCCCAACGCTGAGAGCGGAAACGGTTGTGGTTACTCTTCCGATCGCGGATACTCGCACATCATACGTACCGCCTGGCACCCACAAGGTGTACTGGCCGTTTTGATCCGCGACGGCTACGCCTGTGATGAGACCGGCAGATAGCCCTTGTACGATCGCGCCGGCCACTCCCACGCCCTGGTCCGTTACTGTTCCAATGAATTTGCCGTATATCAATCCCATCGTGACAGTGAAGGACGTGTCCGCGCCCGGCGCAACCGTCGCGCTTAAAGACTGAGTGGCGTAGCCGGCGGCCGAGACAGTGACTGGGTATGTTCCCGCCGGTAAAGTTCCGAACCGATACAACCCTGTCGTGTCGGTCGTGATGGTTTGGCTGTTAACCGTGATCTGGGCTCCGCTGATCGGATTACTGAACGAATCAACGATTTGACCCGTAATCGCTCCGTTGACCGCAGCCCGTAGCGCGCCCGTGACGGCGCCCGACGCGTTGATGATCCCGAATCCAAAATTTTGGCCCCACCCTCCGCCCGTCGTGCTGGAACTCGCCGTCTGTTCCATGCGCTGGAGAATTGCCTGGGCCGTGGCATTCGGCGTAGTCATCGCCACCAGGCCCGCTAGAGCCGAAACAAATGGCGTCGCCATGGAAGTTCCGGAGAGGGAAACGTAGTTGAGCCAGCCCTGGGAGGTGCCGGAATAGGTGGGCGCCGTCGAAAGGATTCCCAGCCCGGGCGCCGCCAGCTGAACGGCATTTCCGAAATTAGAGAAATAGGCCAAATTGTTTGCGGAGTCCGTCGCCGAGACGGCCACCGCATGGTTGGCGCCGGCAGGGAAGAACAATTCGTTCTTCGCGTCATTTCCGGCAGCTGCGACTACCAGCGTGTTGTGTTGCCACGCATAATTGACTGCGGCTTGGAGCGTCGGTGAATAGCCGACCCCTCCCAGGCTGAGGGAGACGACTTGCGCGCCCGCGTTCGTGGCGGCCACGATCGCATTCATGATGTCGACATCATTCCCCGCGCCTGCCGAATTCAAAACCTTGTATTCCATCACCTGCACCGGATACCCCAGACCCGAGACTCCGACGGCATTGGAGGTAGCCGCCGCCAAGATTCCGGTTACGTGGGTTCCGTGTCCATGATCGTCCTGCCAGGGGCACGCCGGATTGACGATCGTGGTCTGGACAACAGCCTGACTGGCGCTGAACATCAACTGGCCGCCTTGCGCCGAGTTGGTCGAACTGCCTCCGGTGTTGATGAAATCCGGATGCGTGCAATCCGCGCCGGTGTCGAGGACGGCCACTTTGATGCGGCCTGCGCTCGCGGTCGCAGCGGTCAAGTATTGGCCGGGCAGCAGGCTCCAGGCCTGCAACGCCTGGACGGCTGGAAACCACCAGGAGGACGAGTAGTTGGGATCGCTTGGCGGCGCTACCACTGCGTGCCGCACGCGGTTAGGCTCCACGAAATCCACCTGCAAGTCGGCCGCGATCCGGGCCGCTATTCCGCTCGGCAGTCCGCCCGGAACCCTGATCCGGAAAAAACCTTCGTGGCGCAAGGCCTGGATCTGGGCGCCTGTGAGATATCTGGCTATCAGAGCATCGGCTGCCGCTCCCGGCTTCAGATGAACGATAAATTCGTTGGCAACGACCTCCTCCCCGGGCGTGGCCGTGTACTCTTTGCCGGCCCGAACATCGAGCCCCGCAACCAGACACAGAAGGAGAACGGTAGTGCAGCGCCGCATATATCTCTTTGAAGACAGTAGTTATCCTACCGCAACAAGCTGGCTTTAGACCGCTTCTGGCCGGTCAAAAGTACTAGATAGAGTATCAGATTAGAAATCATACCGGGACGCGTTGGTCCTAGAACGCCCTTGGGCGGTTCAGCTCTTCACAGCGCCCTGCAGCAGCTCGATAAGCTGGCCGCTAGGCGTGGTAATCCAAGCGATTTTTCGTCCCTCAAACGCCACGGCGGACAGGGGCACGCGGACCAAGGTGCAACCAGCAGCGCAGCAGGATTCGATATGCGCCGCCAGATCCGCCACCTCCAAGCAAATGTGGTGAAGCCCGCCCCCGGCAGCCAGGAACCGGTTGACCGGAGACCGAGGGCCGGCCGGCTCAACTAGTTCCACCAAACCCGACTCCTCATCCCTGGAACCCAGGAACGCGACTGAGACCATTTGAAGGCGGTCATGAATAATGCGCCCATCCCAGGTCAATCCGGTCGCCTTGATGTACTCCTCGATCGAGCCGGCGATCGACGCCGTCACGTAGCCTGCATGATGAAAACGGGCGGGCTTCACCTTTCCGCTCCCGCCGTAATTGCCGAAACGTTGCGAACATGGGTGGCGGTGACAATGGGCTTTGCGGGCACGTCCAATTCGTAGCGAACTTCTTCGCTATCTTCGGCGACGCGCCGGAAACCCATCTGGTCGTAAAGCTCCTTGACAAGACCGTTCTTCGCCGTGGGCCGGTACAAACCGATCAGACGCCTGATACGCCGCTGTATCGCTGCTTCCACCAGGCGATCGAACATGAATTTTTCCATCTGCCTGCCAAGCGTCCGGCAACTCATCAGCCATGTGTCAATCTCCCAGGTTTCACCACGATCAGCGGGACGGCAACACAGCACCCCGATCAAACCATAGCTGCCCATCCGGTCCGACATCTGGAAGACTCCGACCCATCCATTCTGGTCCTCCGCCATCGTGCGCATCTGGGCTTCCGTGTAGCGGCGCGTGGTGACATTGAACTGGTTCGTCTTATTTACAAGTTGGGTGACACGCGCCAGGTTTTTCTTTGTGACTTCTTCGACAGCAGCCTCCAGTTGCAGCTTCTGGAGGAAATCGTCGAGAGACGCGGCAGACGCCCGCAGCCCTTCGCGTTGTGCTTCCACGCGGTACTGATCGGCCCGAACCAAGTCTTCCTTCGAGAGAGACAGCGCCTCGAAGTAGCGTCCGCGGTCCAGTTTGCGTACGTAGTGGAATGGCGAAGATCCCAGGTCCACCACAGTAACTTCTGGAATCTGAGAACGGACCCATTCACATTCCAGAGGATTATCATCCACGAACACGAAGCTATCCAGGCCCAAAGACAAGTCGCGTGCGATTACTCGCAGGTTGGCAGCCTTGTCGTCCCAGTTCGCACGAAAAGCGGCGAAGTCGTCCAGCCGCAGCGCCATGTGGGGATGGCGGAGGAACGGCAATTGAGCGTCTTCCGGATTATTTTTTGAGCACACGGCCAGCAGGATTCCGCGGCTTTTCAGGTCCAGCATATACTGCTGAAAATTCAGATGGGCCTCGCCTTCAGGGCTGCCGGGTCCCAGGCCGATGCCGTCTAGTCCATCCTCGCCGATCACGCCATTCCAAAGCGTATTGTCCAGATCAGTGACAAGCACCTTGCGGGACAGTCCCAGCACCGCGCGCACGTGAGAAATGTACGCTTCAGCTAGTTCAGGCAATCCTTCTGGAGCGGGATGTTGCCGGTAGCGAAACCATGCCGATGGGTCCTCCCATCGTTTGGCTCCGACTTCGCGTTGTGCAGCTACGCTATTGAGGATGGAGACGTTTGGCGGAGCCTCCTCGCGTAAGCGAAGGTTCAAAAGGTCGATCACCCGTGTGCGGCCGCCCGTAAGCACTGCCGCAAGATGTCCATACGCGTCGCTGGCCGGATAGTCAAACGACGGCTGAACAATGTGACAAGCGAAAAGGTCCGACAACCGCTTCCAAACCACCTTCCTTTCCTCAATGAACTGGTCAATCCACGCCTGCGGGCTCTTCGCTGCCGCGTCCAGATCGAGATCACGCCAATGCATGACCAGCATGACGATGTTGGGGCCAAAAGCGGTCAATCCGCTTTTGTCATCCCAAATCTGCTGCTCTATGGAGCCGTAGGGTCCTTCGTAGATCTCAGCCTCAATCCGGTCGCGCAGGCACAGCGCCTGCAAAATGGGTACTAGAAGATTCGTCGTGCTGGAACCAAGCACGGCCAGCTTGCATTGCCTCAAGTTCGAACGCACCGAACCGGATAGCTGACGCACGAGCTTTTCAGCTCGCGCGAAGAACGTAGGATGGACATCCTGAGCCATCGCAAGGCGCAGTTTTTGGGCGGACTCCTCGTAGGCTCCAGTACCGGCCAACGCGCGCGCCCAGGCGAGCAGGTCGAATGGATCACGCCGCGCCTGGAACGAAAAAAAACGCTCCCATGATGACACCAATGCGGCGTTGTCGGATCGCAACTGGGTTTCGATCCATGCTCCATTAGCAGAGGCTGGGAGCGTGTCCAGCCAGGCCGCCAGGAGGGGGTCACCGACGTCATGTAATTCCTCTACGAGCAGAGCACAGACATCCGCATCGAAGCGGCTTCCCAGTCCTTCCAGGATTTCCCGGGCCAGTTTCAGCCGGGCCGGACCTTCAAGAGACCGGAAGCGGCGGGACAGGACCCGCTCCATATCCTCATGGTTTCCCATCGTGACGCCCCCGCGATTACGTGGCAGCCTGCTCCTCTTCTATCAACTGCCCTTCACCCATTTGGTAGGGGCGCGTGGGAAGGAATCCCGCGGTGCCCGATAGCCAGGAGCGAAACTCCAGGTCAGTGAGCGTCATGCTATCGACCAGACGGGGCAGAAGCATTGGATTGGTGTCAGGCGTACAGAACCCCAACTTACATGTGGTAGCGGATGAAATCCCGTATTCCTTCAGATACTCTGGATACTCGGGCAAGTAGAACCCGGCCGTGTAGCAGAAGTGGCGGGGCTCGGTCGAAGTGAATTGGGAAATCCGGTGACGGTTATCTCGGAGCTCCGCGAACATCCGTTCGCGATTCCGGTACACGCGATGGCGATGGGTGTGATATTGCAGGTCCAGGCCTCGAGCCACTAAGTCCTTCGCTTCTTCTGGCGTGACCAGATGCAGGATACGTTTGCGGCAAAGATCCTCGTAGTCGACGTCTAATCGTGCGGCGAGCCGGGACAATAGTCCATCTTTCTCATGGCCTGAGAGATGCTGTGATGCTGCGAACTGCTTGATGGCCGTAACCGCGCGACGGCGACCTTCTTCGTCCAAAGCTACCGGGGCTGCGAACACTTCAGGCCAGTCCAACTGCCCCTTACCGCGCCCCTTCCACAACAAATAGGAGCACATCGGATCGAACACTGGACGATTGAACTCGACGTAGTAAGTGGTCAGATACAACGTTACCGGGAACCCGAATGATTCCACAATGGGGAAAGCTACGCTGAAAAAATCGAATAGTCCATCGTCGAATGTAATGGTTACGGCACGATCTGGCAAGGTCCGGTTCTGAAGGCGTTGCAAGCCCTCTGATAGAGGAAGTACGTTGCACCCAGCCTGAGCTATACATTCCATACGCTGGCGAAACAACTCGGGCGAGATGTGCAACTCTCCCCACATGTGCTCATCATACATGGACACGCCGTGATAGCAGAGAATTAATAAACGATTCCGCCGCCAGGCACTGCCGGACAGCAAGCGTGAGAAACCTGTTCCTTCCGCCAGGTTCAGAACGCCCAACTTAATTCGCCTCACCGCTGACAGATCATTCATGGAACGCCCTTCGGCCCTGCAACACGCGAACCAAGTCGCCAACGGTTTCCGCTTCGATCAGTTCTTCATCTGTTTCAATGCCGAACTCACTGGTTACCAGCGAGAAGATCTGAACGTCTGCGAGAGACGTCCAGTTGGAGACGGTCTGACGGCTGTCTTCGTCACGTAGAGTGCGCGTCGGAACACCCAATATCTCCTCGAGAGCCTGCATAAACCCTGATCGTGTCATTGCGCTTCTCCTCAAGCTCTGGTCCGTGAGATCTCCATGTTTGAGGAAACGAATGACGCTTCATTGTCGAAGGGACCGTGTTTCCCAATTGGCGTCCAGAAATCAGATTATACTCGATATCGGATGTCCCCCCCTTCAATGTCTCCCCTTCGCGGAGTGCCTGAAACGTTGCATAGCGCCGAATTAGCACTGCAGCGCGCAGACGTGCGCGCGGCGGAGGTGGCTTGGACCCTGTTACATGATGAAGCAGTCGATGGTCCACTAGCGGCCCTTAAAAAGCACGCTGCAGTGGAAGGCGATGAAGTAGAGAGGTTGCTTCTCTGGCATGCCGCACAGCAGGCCATCCGGCGGCTCCCTTCGCTGCCTGTCGACAAGGCTGTACGCGAGCGCCTAGGTCAAGAGCTTCGTCAGATCCACACGATGAAAGTCTCGATGACGGTTGGCTCCTACCATTTCAACCGTGCCGCCAAGATGGCGACTCTGCGACGGTTCCCCGCTGGACCAATGGAATGGGAAATATCCGGCATCCCGCGCTCCTATTTCCTGCAGGCGGCTTTTCCCGCGAACCTGCGTTTGCTGGCGTTTGTGATGTTCCGCGTGCGCGGGCGGGCGCCGTGTTTCTTCATGCATGTCGCACCGGCCCCGCGCAATCGGGGCCTGAGCGTACCTAAGGAAGTCCTTCGATCGTACTATCGCATGGCTCGATCGCTTGAACTCCAGCCAGAGATGCTTGCGTTAGTGGCATACGCGTGGTTTCATGATCCAGCCGCCGTGAGGGATTATCCTCATCTTGAGGTGCTGAACCAACCATACCTGAATCACGGAGGGCTGATCACCTTATTGGGGCCCGCTCCACTTTTGTCAGGTGTTGGTGAGGGAAACGCCCAGCGGAGTGCTGATTATCTAGCCGGTAAAGTTCAGTACCGGTATGGTTTTGCAATCTGGCCGCGAGATGCCGCCATTCGGTGGGCAAATGCCCATCCGGAATTAGGAGAATGACTTTCAGCCAGTGCAGTCCTGGTCCATGAAGTAATAGTAGACCATGTGGCAGATCACTCATATGGGCGTCTTCGATGCGTCCCATGTGGTTTCCGGAACATAGATGTTGAGCTGGGCCAGAGGGCCGATGTGCCCTCCGTCGCGGCCGCTCAGGGCGATGGTCCGGCAACGCACCGAGTTGGCGTACTCGATCGCGCGCACAACATTGGGCGAGGTCCCCGAGTCACTGAGCGCCATCACCAGATCCTGGGGCTTGGCAAAGTTTTTCAACTGTTCGACAAAGACACAGTCGTAACTCACG
Source organism: Terriglobia bacterium (assembly GCA_020073445.1). GTDB lineage: Bacteria > Acidobacteriota > Terriglobia > Bryobacterales > Bryobacteraceae > Palsa-187. The sequence continues at coordinate 18,534 of JAIQFE010000052.1, read as the reverse complement.
TCGTCGGAGTAGGCTGTAAGCGTGGGAGACGAGTCGGTCAGCCAGGATGCGGAAGCGTTTCTTCTACTGATAACTGGCCCCCTTGACGATGTCCGCGTCGGTGCCCACGAGCTTCACCGTGCCGGCCTCGACGGCTTCTGGACGTTCGGTCTTGTTCGCAGAACCAGCACCGGTTTCCCAAGCGAAGGTCCTTCTTCCTGAATGCCGCCCGAATCGGTAAGGATCAAGCCGGCGCGCCGCATCAGATCGACGAACGGCACGTAGTCCATCGGCTCGGTAAGGGTGATGTTCGGATGAGAGCGCAAGGTCTCATTAACGACAGCTCGCCACGTTCGAGGCGATCGCGAACATTGAGAACCGCATCAATGCCCGTATTCCCCGTAACCCATACGTGCTCTGAAATGTCCTCGCGGCGAAGATTTTCGGCCGCGGCCGTTGTGGCAGCGAAGTGCAGCCGGGCGATCTTGTCTGTAAGAACGCGATTCAGTTCTTCGGGGAATGGCTGGCGGAGATCGCCGGTGCGCAATCCGGCTTCGACGTGCGCGACCGGAACAGCGCTGTAGAAAGCAGCCAGGGCGCCGCATAAGGGTTGTAGTGGTATCGCCCTGCACCACCGCCAGATCGGGCTTCGATGCGGCGAAAGGCTGCTCTAGCGCCCGAATGATGCGGGCCGTGGACTGAAACAGGGTTTATTGGGGATTCCGGCGAAACCGAACGCTAAATCCGGTATGATTCCGAACGGCATTCCGGGATGAACCCGAACACCATCGGAGCGCAGCGACGCTGGCACTTCGATTGTGCAAGGAGTGTTCGGCTTCGTCAAGAGAAAACCTGTCCGGAGCGCAGCGAGGAACGGCGCCGCTAGTGGAGAAAGGGGGTGGGGAAAGGGGCGGAGCCCTTGTCCCCACCCCAGCTCACAGTGGCCCCGGAGCGCGAACAGCGCTCCGGAATCAAATAAGCTCCGGTTGCTAAAATGCGCCCGAGGTGCTGAATCGCAACAATGTTGGCCGTCATGGAGGAATGGCGAATCTCATTTCGCCCAGCACACTTATCCGATCTGCTACGATTCTGGCGAATGAACACTGCGGATGTGCCACGGGGTTGGCAGGCCCTCCAGAATCAAACGCAGCTGGAGGAGTTGATGTCCCTCTTCGGCAACTTCCATGACGCTTGCGTCCGGGAGATTCACGCTGTGACAGGTCATTATGTTGACGAGAGTTTGTCCATGACTGTGGATTGGAGAACCACAGTACATATGCTCATTCAGAGGCAGTATCGTCGACTCTCGGCCATTGAGTTGCGATTTGAAGAGGTGGTTGGATTGCGATTTTCCGCTCCGCCGCCCGACTACGAAAACATTATCTATGGTGCGGCGTTTTTCATTCAGGATGGCATTTTGTACTGGGCGGACAATGGCGCGTGGACCCCTGAATCGTCTAGCGAAAATACTTGGGTGGCGGCTCGTAAGGTGTACTGGCGCGACGCGAGTGAGTGGATGGGCGCGCGTCTGCACTACCGGACCAATACTGACTGAGCTTAAGCGTCGTGGCTTACGAGTTGGGCGCTATGTGTTCGACTTACCCCGATTCTTGCGCATTGAATCACCTCTCATCTCGATGCGGTGCGCGTTGTGAACCAGCCGGTCGAGGATGCCGTCGGCCAGCGTGGGATCGCCGATCTGCTCGTGCCAGCGCGAGACCGGTAGTTGTGAAGTCAGAATCGTGGAGTGCACCTGGTAACGGTCCTCGCAGATCTCCCAGAAGTCCCGGCGCTCCGGCTCCGACAGCTGGGCCATTGCCCAGTCGTCGATCACGAGAACATCGATGCGGTTGAGCCGGGCCAGCAGATTACGCAGACTGCCATCGGCACGCGCCATTGCTAGGTCGCGGAACAACGATTGGGCGCGTGTATATAGTGCCGAGTAACCGTCGCGGCACGCCTTCTGCGCCAAAGCGCAAGCTACGAAGCTCTTGCCAACGCCGGTTGGTCCGAACACGAAAACGTTTTCGTGCGTACCAACCCAGGCGGATTCCTGCACCAGTGAGCGGATTACGCTCTTATCCAGGCCGCGGGCGCCGCGGTAGTCGATATCTTCGACACAAGCATTAGTGCGGAGCTTCGCGTTCTTTAGCCGCCGTCCGAGAGCCTGATTCTCGCGCCAGGTCCACTGTTGATCTACCAACAGACCCAAGCGTTCCAGGAAACTCAGCTCGCGCGAAGCCGCATCTTGCTCCTGTGACTTCAATGCCTCGACCATGCCCAGCAGACGCATGGCCACCAGTTTTTCAACCATCGGTTGTTTGAGCATCACCATGACTCCTCAGTCGAAGTACTCCGCGCCACGGGTGTTGTCGTGCGGCGGCGGTGGCGACGATGGAGGCAGCTCTACAGGCGGCACTGCGTCGAGCGAGTTTTTCAGAATCGACTTCACGCTCTGGTAGCGGCAGGCCCCGGTTACGAGCGCTCGTTCGGCGGCGACTTCAACGCGAGCCGACGAGTACTGCCCGGCTAGGCGAATGATCCCCAGACACGAACGGTAGCCCATCTCGGGGTGCGCCTTGTCGTTCATGATGCGTTCAAACAGGCGCGCTGTGTGCGGACCGATAGACTGTGACCAGTGCACCATGCGGGATGGAGTCCATTCCAAATGCGCCTGGTGGGAACGTGGACGGTGCTCGGCAACAGTAACGGTGTGCCCATGACCACGAGCACGCAGATGCGAAGCCACACGCTGGCCCTTGTGGAAGAGTTCGACCGTCGTGGGCGTCGAGCGCACTTCCACCAGCTCCTGCACCAGGTTGTAGGGAACGCTGTAGTAGTTTGCGTCGAAGACGATGTGGTAGTCGATGTTGACCCGTGCGCGGGACCATTGGCTGAGATCGAACGGCTCGGCGGGCAGTGGATTCAGCGCGGGCTTGTCGAGAGCCGCGAACTGCGATGCCCGCGAGCCTTCGCGTTTGCGGAACGGCCGCTGGTTGATGCGGTCGCGCAACTCACGGATGGCCTGGTTCAGTTCCTCGATTGAAAAGAACTTCCGATGGCGTAGCGCTGCGATGATCCAACGTTCAGCCAACTGTACGCCCGATTCGACCTTGGCCTTGTCGCGCGGCTTGTACGGTCGCGCTGGAACCACGCCCACGCCGTAGTGCATGGCCATCTCCTGATACGTGGGGTTAAGATCAGGATCGTAGCGGCACGCTTTGGTCACGCCGGTCTTGGTGTTATCTGGGACGACCAGCTTCGGAACACCCTGATAGAGCTCGAAGGCCCGTACATGTGCGCCGATCCAGCTTGCCAACTGTTCGTCGCCGGTGGCCTCAGCGTAGGTGTAGGAGCTGGCTCCAAGTACAGCGACGAAAAGATGCGCCTGCTGCACAGGACCACCGCTTGGATCGTAGATCGGGATGGTGGTGCCCGCCCAATCGACGAACAGCTTTTCGCCGGCCTTGTGCTCCTGGCGCAGCACAACATCTTGCTTGCGCCGCCAGCGCTTAAACAACTCGCAGAAGCGGGAGTAGCGATAGCCGTCCGGGTTGGCCTGCCGGTACTCCTCCCATAGCAACTGCTGGGTCAGGTGTGCATGACCCTGCCGCTGCTGGTGAAGGTCGGCAAAATCGGGCATCGGCAACGCGGCGGGGCGAGCCCGTGGCGGACCGCCGAACAAGGCAGCCTCCAGCCGGTCTTCATCCCAATCCTCCCCAAGCGGCCACGTGACTCCCGCCGCTTCGGCTCGTTGCAGATACTCGTGGACGGTCCCGAGGCCAATCGAACAACTACGGGCGATCTGCCTCAGCCCCAGGCCCACTTCAAATCTCAATCTCAGAACTTCTTTGGTCTTGCGCACGGACAATCTCCTGGCTGGCAAGCGATCCTCCCTTTCTTGGGGAGGCTGCCTGCCATTGTGTTGTCCAGCGCCGTTGGCCCTGTGGAAATTAATCCGGCGAAGCCGAACGCGGTTCCGGGATCGGCCTAAAACTGTTCGGCTTCATCCCGGAATCGGTGTTCACCTTCATCCCGGATCACTGTTCGGGTTCATCCCGGATTGGCGTTCGGAATCATACCGGAATCGCGTTCATGTTCCTCCGGAATCCCCAGTCATCACGTTCAGATCGTAATCCGGCGTTACCGCAAAGGCCGCGAGGACCTGATCGAGATCCCGCGATGCTGAGCGGTCAGGCAGACTTTGGTCGAATACAGCTCGGGAAACGATCTCAGTTTCAAGAGCAGTGGGCAAAGCTTAATCGCTTCCGGCCGCGTACCGAAAATGAAAAGGACGGTCCGTAGCAAGAGAATCACGATTGTACCGAAGACCCCGCCCCACCGCGACGAGTCAAGTTGTTAACGTAGTCCAGTAGGGCAGGTATCACTCACTCTAATCGTTATTTGGAAATCCGAATGATCCGCAGCCTACTCAGGAACTTCCACAAGCCCATCTATGAACGGCCTCAAGAGGAACTCGTGCGCCTGATTTCATCCCAACTGCGACCCGGAGACACGGTTCTCGACATCTGCTGCGGATTCGGCCAGCTTGGTCGCGCCTTAATGGACGCCACACCGGGCATCTACATGGAAGGCGTGGAGAGCGTCCGGCGAGGAGCCGAACTGATCCCGGTCACAGCATACGAAGGAACGAGGATGCCCTGGCCCGGCGAAGATCTTCGATGCCGGCGCTTTATCAGGATGACGCAGAGCAGGTGGCGGCTCTTTGCGGATTGGCACGCAGGCGGTGCGATCGCAGCTGCCGGAAGAGCTGTGGGCTGGAACCGCGGAGTTGGCGCGGTGCGATGGGATCGATGTTCCGGCGGAGCCACTGGATGTGGATAAGCAGAGTTTGCGGAAGTGGGCCGAATAAAATTGGCATTTGACCATGATGTCCCGAGTTTCCACCCCAGATGCAAAAGCCTGAGATCAAGCCGCTCACGGGAGTGAGAGCATTTGCCTCGTGGTGGGTAGTGCTTTTTCATCTTAGGGGAATCATTGCGGATCTGCTCCTTACTCCTCGAAGCGGTCTCGTCTCAGTCCTCGCCGGCGGCAACTTCGGTGTCGATCTTTTCTTTGTTTTGAGCGGGTTCGTCCTGGCATACAACTATCACGATGCTTTCCCGGTTCTGACAGGGAGATTGTACGGGAGGTTTCTCTGGCAACGGCTGGCCCGTATCTATCCGATCCATTGCCTTGGCCTCGCAATATGGGGAATGTTTCTGGTGGCGAATAGTTTCCTGAAACATAAACAGGCGATTGCGGGGAACTTCAGCGGGAAAGCACTGGTAGCTCAAATCTTTCTGGTACAGGCTTGGAGTATTCCGGACGTGTTTAGCTGGAACTATCCGGCGTGGTCGATCAGCATGGAGTGGATGGCTTACCTGGGCTTTCCGTTCCTGATTCGCTACATCATTAGGCGTCGCAGTTCAATTGCCATACCGGCGATTGCCGTATGCGTGCTCGGGCTGGGCGCGCCGTTCCTGATGAATTTGCCAGCGGAGCATTTTGTGCGCATCATTTCGGAATTTGCTTCTGGATGTCTCCTGTACATGCTGTTCGCGCGCGGCTTCGGACAGAGATTTTTGAGTAGCTGGGTAGCGCCCATCTCGTTTCTGGTTGCCGTGGGCTTCGGGTATCGGATCGGTCACTTTGTTATGCCTGTCTTCATCGTTCTGATCTACGCGCTGCTGTTCGATCGAGGAGCTGCGGCGGCCGTGTTCGGCTCCGGATGGTGTATGTATGGGGGCCGGGTTTCCTACTCGCTATATATGGTCCACGCGCCGGTCATCTCGGCCTGTCATTACCTGCTTCCGATCAACCGGTTCCTGGACTCGCCGGACGCAGTCAAGATGGCGGTTTTCGGCGCCTACGTGGCCGCCATCGCTATCAGTGGAGTGCTGGCCTACCACTATGTTGAGCTGCCCTGCCGGCGGCAAATGCTTCGGGGAAACTGGCTGGGTCAACGCACCCGAAGGCCAGCCGCCCGCGAGGCTTGTTCGTAAAGCGGACCGTCCGGAGCGACAGACAAAATCTGTTGAAACATGCGGATTCCGGCCCTCGTGATGCCTGTAAGGAGATCTGAAAATTCGGTCAAACTAAGTTACTTGCCCAACTCCCTTTTACACCATACATATTAAAATACTCGTTCCACATGAATCCTGCTACTTCGATTTACATTTATCCGGCGGTGTTCCATCAGCTGCTCGGTAAGCCGCGCAAACGACGGGGCGAGGGACGGAGCGAATCGACCTGCAATCGGGAACTCTCGATGCGGCAAACGGGCTTCAATCTCGGCCGGAAGTGCGACGCCGCCGAAGAGATCAACTGTTCCGAATGCTACCGTTTCTTTGTTCGGTAGTTCGCTGCAAAAAGGGCGACGAGTCCAAACAGGGAACTCACAGATAAAACGTAGAGCCACGTAAGCCATGCCGGATGGTGGGCTGTGATGCGAAGCAGCGCGCCCGGCGATCGCACACAGCAGGCAGACAGATACCCTTCGTCGGATCTTGTAATGAGACTCTCATTCTGCCAGTGAACCCGTAAGATTGGATGGTAAGAAATTGGTAAGCGAACACTGCCGTCGGGGCGTAACTCATCTGGAGCCACCTGAACCGAAGCCGTGTCTGTCTGACGCGCCATCGGAAACGGTGGATCCAGAGAAATAATCGTCACCGGAGTGTCATCGACCGTCTTCGAAACAGCCGCCCCAAATCCGGGGTAATCGGTCGCGCTGCGGCCAAGCACAATTACATGGGTCACGCGGAGCCACTTCAGGTCTGCGCTTACGCGCCGCCAGTTAGTTCCCGGCTGCGCCTGGTCAATCAGATCTGAGAGTTCCCAATACCGTTTGCCAACGATCCCTTGCTCTTCGTGATGAATATAAAACAGATTCGGCCTTTGTTGTAACGAAATCTCCCGTTCGACGTCCTCCGTTAGATCTCTATTCCAGTACCGCTTGGACGGTTCTGCTATGACCTCGACTTGATTGGAGCCCATCACTGGATCCACGGTTCGGATGGAATGATATGGCAAGGGCTGATTGTCCGACGAGGACGCCAGGAGTGTCGACGTCTGGTTGTCGTCAGGTATTCCGACTAGTACCTCCTTCCCGCCGCCATTAGGGGCGTGGAAGGTGGGCTTGATGTTAAATGGAGCGTTCTCCAAGATTCCTACAAGGACCAGTACCGAAGCGAGTACATAACGGCGCGCGTCGAATAGCCAGGCCGTCGCGATCGCAACGCCAAGCATGAGTGCCAGCCCAAGAAAGGGCCAGAGCCGATAAGTTCCTTTCGCCAGTAGCCCAAATGGGATCATCCCGATGATGCGAGGGGGCGAGTACACGAGAACCAACCCCCACGCGAGAGACCCCAGGTAGAACCTACTCAAGGACTGGTGGGATCGCTGGAGCGCGATCGGGATAGCGATCAAGTTCGCGGCAGCAATGGCCACGCCTATGTATCCCGAGTTGTCGTAACCAATTCCGGGAGGCAGGCCAACCCGCGGGCTCCACCACAGCCAGCGAAGCAGTGACACAGATGAATTCGACCATTGGGTGAAAGAGAACTGAAATAGATTGTATGGCTTGAAAGCGAAGACTGTTGCGATGTATGGCGAGGCCACGCACGCTGCGAACACTCCAACGAACAATATTTGCCACGTTCGTGAAATCACCAAGGCCGGACGACAAACCAGAACCGCTAGGACACCTAAGGCCAAGGTGTACACAGTGAACAACGCCATCACTGGCTGCGCCATCACCATCGATCCCAGGAGGCATCCCGATACAGTCGCGTAGAGTGCCATCCCCGTTTGAAGTGTGCGCACAAAGGCATAGAACAGGAGTGGCAAGAGTGAAAATGCGAGTACAGACGGAACGGCTCCATGCACGATCCCGGTTGCCCAGTATTGTTGAGTTAGGGAAATTAAAACGATTCCAGCCGCCGACGGTAACCGGGGAAGATCGAGCAAGCGTCCGAGCCTATAACCGCCGATTAAGAATAACCCGTGCATTCCGACACAAAGCAACTTGAAGCAAAGCTCCAGAGGTAGGCGCGTTACGGCTGCCATACCGGCAACGATTAGTGTTGCCAGCGGGGGGTATTGAAGCGTATAGGAGGTGCCATTTCCGAATACGAAGCTCCAGACTGGCAGCTCGAAGGACCGCATGCTATCCAACGCGAGGATGCTGGCGCGCAGTTGAGGACCCCAGTCGCTGCCAAGTAGGGCGCCGGGCGCGAGCAGCATCGGAGCGGACCACGAGAAGGCCATTGCCAGTAAGGTGGCCGCGCTCTCACGCCTCGAGAGGAATTCTAGCAGCGTTCCTCGTGTCGTCCGTAGCAGAAGACACAGCGCGGCGATAAACAGAATTGCGGAAATCGCCAGGACGGAGACGAGCGGCAGGTTCGCCCGCAGCGCTACCCACATCGCTGAAAGCCATGCCTTTGGAGGCGCCGAATACGGCGCACTGCTTGCTGCCAACTGTAGCGTTATACGAAAGCCGAGCACCCCAAGCGTGGCCCCTTGTAGCAATTGACGGCTCGTCATGTTGACATGCTCCTATCGGCTTGTTAACGTTAGCCGCCAGCACTCCCAAAATCGTCGATCTCGTAATTCTAACCTCGGACAGCCTCGCTTTCATCGCCCGAAGGGATACCGCCCCAGCCGGACCATCTACGTTGCCGTGACTCTTCGCCAGAATGATGAACTGAACCGGGGGTCGATAAACGGTAACAATTCCTGCCACTGCGGAAAGTACTTGCGGAAATTCGCGCCGGACATTCGGGCATCTTTCGCCGGGTACAGCCGGCCTCCTGCGGCCGCGACGATCTCGTCCAGTCGCGGAAGTGTTTCCAATGCGTGCCTGCTGTATGGAAAATCCAGCGCAATGGTCACTCCTGCTCCCGAGAATGAAAGCAATCCGGCGGGCGGCTGATCTCCCATGACCTTCATTACTGTCAAGAACGATCCGCCTACGTCTGCTGAAGTGGTCAGGACCTCACGAACCGCCTCTCGCGAGGGAATCAGTCCTTGCCACTGCATCATTCCTCGCGGACCGTAGATGTGATGATGGGCTCCAATCATGTCGAGCGGATAGAAAAACGGCCGGATCGGCACCACGGCCGTCTTTCTGGCAGGTCGCGCGTTGTAGAACACACTGTTGAAAATCTTAAGCGTTCCCCGATTCAGTAAGCTGAACGGAAAAATCCCGGGAATGTTGATGTAGGGACCCGTGGGAGCCTTGCGCGTCTTTCGCTCGGAATCCTGATTATGATTCCCCCGCATGAACAGTCCTCTTCCCAATCCTTTGCTGGAAAGCGTGTCAGCCCAAGACACGGCGTATTCGTATTTATCCAGGGACTCTGCATTGAGAGCATAAAACTCGTCTACGTCCCTGTAGCGGATGATTTCGCTGTCCATGCACGAATTCGTGATGGGTTTCAACTGCACTTCCACCCATTCAGTCAGTCCCGTTAGACCCAGGCCGCCGATGGTTGCCCGGAACCAATCGGCATTTTCGTCAGCCGAGCAGAGCAAGCGGCTTCCGTCGCTCCTTCGCAGTTCGAATCGTACGACGTGGTGCCCGAACGTACCGGCGCAATGATGGTTCTTCCCGTGGACGTCGTTTGCGACAGCTCCTCCTAAACTCACAAACCGAGTACCGGGCGTGACCGGCAAAAACCACCCTTGGGGGATGCTGAAACGCAAGATCGCGTCAAAAGTTATCCCCGCTTCTGCAACCAGCCGGCCCCCCAACGGGTCAAACGCGATAATCCGATTCAGTCCGCGCGTCATGAGCAACGCGTTGCTGTCGTTCAAGCAAGAGTCGCCAAGACTGCGCCCCATACCGTGCGGCAGAAACGAGACATCCATCTTATTGAACGGGATTTCCTGGTTCCGTGAATTGACCGGGATAACAATGGATCGCGAGCGCGGGAACCGCGCCCAATTGTGTACTTCAGTTAACATTGGGCACTAAGCCGAGTAACGCTGAGAGCACGATTAGGAAGCCCACAATGTAGCTGACCCGGTCGCGGAAAGCGAACAGGATCGCGTCCTCGGCCATATTCCCCCGATGCGCGATCAGCCAGACGCGGATAATCCAGTAGACGAATAAAGGACAAACTCCCCAGAGCATCTCCGGCCGGGGATACATCCTCTCGATCTCCCGCCCGTTCACATACAGTGCGAGAACCAGCCCCGACAGCAGACCCGAACCGACCCCTGCCTGGCTGATGATGCTTAGATCGTGAATTCGATAGCCTCGCGCCGGAGTTTCCAGATGTCGCTGTTGCCGCGATCTTCGGAGTTCTGAATAGCGCTTCGCGAACGCCAGACTCAAGAAAAGAAATATCGAGAATTGGAACAGCCAAGGAGAAATGTATGCCTGAGTCACCAGGCCGCCGGCGTAGACTCGCAGCGTGTACAGCATGGCCAGCGCGATCACGTCGATAATTGGCTTACCTTTCAGGAATGAAGTGTATAGGAGGGTCAAGAATAGATAGATCAGCAAACACACCACGAGCGGCTTGCCAATTGCCACGCCCAGAAGGAATCCTGCAAGCAAGAGAAACACGGCCAGGGAAATGCCCTGTGAAATGGAAAGTTCTCCGCTCGCCAGCGGTCTCCGGCTCTTACGCGGATGTCTCCGATCAGCCGCCAGATCGAATAAATCGTTGGCAATATAGGTCCCTGAGGCGACGAATGAAAACGCCAGAAACGTGATTGCGAGCGTCTTCACGATCTCCCCGTCCAAATGGTGATTGAGCAAGGTCGGGACCACCACCAGAATGTTCTTTACCCACTGATAGATGCGCATTGCGCGCACCCAGGTTTTCAGCGAGGGTCGCCGTTCCGCGAATATTTTGCCTTGCTGCGTGCCAGCTCCCAGTGACGCGGCAGGCAGGCCGGTGTGCCGCCCGGCAACATGGCCGATGCGGCAGGCCGACCACACCGGGAGGTCCACTTTGCTGTCCCCGATGTAGTCAAACCCTCTTAAGCCAAACCGCTTTACCAGTTCGTCGCGCTTCAGCTCTCCCGTGAGATTCACCGAATCAGTGGTGGCTAGCACCTCGTCGAACAGGTTGAGGTGGGTTGCGGCGCTGTAGGCAACACTTTGATAGGCGCCCGTCGCCAGCACGAGTTTCCGTCCCGCGGCTTGTTGTTGTTGTAAGTATTCCAAAAGGTCCGAACGATACGGAAGATTTTCCGCGTTTAACTTGAAGCGCCTTGCGATTTCAGATTTCAGAACAGCATTGCCGCGTGCTAGCCAGATGGGGAGGAGCAGGATGGAAGCAGGACTCTGCCTGATCAGCCATAAGACGCTTTCGAATAATGTGTCGCTCTTAACTAGCGTTCCATCCAGATCGACGACAAGAGGCACAGCCTCCGACGAGTCTTCTCCTGCGTGCGCGGGTGGCATCTTGTCATCGCCGACCGAAAACTTGTCGTACGAACGATCCAAGAAAGGGTCCTCCTTTGGAGCCACCTAGTACAGCTTCGATTCTAAAAAGCTGTTGGATTTCAATTCCGCCGCATCCGCTTGATCGGTCTTGCCGGCCGCGCGGTACGCCTTTGCCAGAACAGCATCCACATCCCGGTCTTCACCGAACGATAGTACTCCCTCCAGTATCCGGATAGCCGAATCGGGATCCCCGTTTGACAGGAGTTCCGACGCTTGTCTGGCCGCCGCCTTGCGCTGCCGGACCTGGCTTAAACGCAGTTTATCCGTGATCAGTTCGGAGAAGGTGAGCGGTGTTTGTTCCGGCACCAGGTTCAGACGAAATTGGACCGCGAACAATACAGTGAAGGCGCAGCAGGCCGCGCACGCCACCGCGAGACTGCGGCGAATCCATACGGTTGAAGCTCCAACAATGGTGATCAGGCCCAAGCCGATCAACGGGGTATTGGAAAGAAGATACCGTGCTCCGAATGATTCCACCCCGTGCCAGAATGAAATCGAGCCCACGACTGCAATCTGCAACGTGAGAACGATGATCCAGGGAAGATAGATACGGGTCTCCTTGAACGCGCCAAGCAGCAGCCCAATCACGCCAAACACTGTCACGGGCGTCCAGATGAACCACCCGACCTGGGTTGAGAGAAGAACTTGGAGTATGTGAGCAGGCGGGAACGAGAAGATTCCTCCCCCCTGTGGGATCGTCACATATTTCCAGTAGACGATTTTCCACTCGACGATCTGGGGGATCCACCAAATACCTACGCCTACGGCGTAAAGCAAACGGCTTCGCCAAAATGCAAGACCTTTCTTCCTTACCTCGCCGCCAAACAGGTCGAATAGTAGCGGTCCCCCCAAATACAAAACATCTTGCCATCGGCAGATGGAAAGGAAACCGCCAATCAGGCCCAGGAGCAGCCAGTGCTGCGCGCCTTCCGATTCCCGAAACCGCCACCATATCGCCAGGAACAGGCTCGCGAACAGAAACGTAGAAGAGTGGGCCATCTGCGAAAAGGCGTAATACCCAACGTTAGTGCCGAAGAAGATCACAAGAGTAATGAATAATGCATAGGCCGACTGGTGATCCTCTGGCATAATTCCCCAGTGCTCGGCCATGGTGCACAGAAAGGTAAATAACGCCACCATCCCGCAGCCCGCTATCAGCGGGCTTCCGATGCAATAGAAGAAAACAGCCCAGCGGGAATAACCGTCGGCAGGATTGCCTGCCAGAGCGTCAACCCCCGTTCCCAAAGCGAGCAGGGGAATTTCCAGAAACGGATATCCCAGACCCCAGACATTGCCAGGGAGCCCCGAATTTGGCTGATTGGCGGTCCAGGTCCTCGCATCTGGCGGCATCCGCTCATATTCGTTATTCAGGTTGAAATCATGATCGAAAAGGACGGAGTGAGCCGTGCCGAAATAGCTCACCGGATCTTCGCCGCGCACCTTGATGAGCCTTCGTCCGGCTGGCGCGATTCGATCGAGGGTTAAAAATCCCGCCAGAACGGCCACTGTGAACGCGGCAATGATCTTAACGCCGTTCCGGTAGGACATTCGTAAGAGCATTTTCGAATACCCACAATTGTAACTTTTCCAATTAGGGATTTCTCTAGACGAAGGTACTAGTACCCCGCAGGCGGCGCGCCACGAAGGTTCCTATTGGGGCGCGCTGGCCGATCGGGCATTAAACTAGGAGCCGTGGAAGCTTCATGAAGGTGTTGATTTTGAACCCTGGCAGCGAGTCGCTTCGATTCGCGGTGATCGCCGCCGCCCCGCCCAGGGGAGACCTGGTCCGAGGACGGGAAGTTCTGTCCGGCATGATTGAGCCGATCGGCGGGGCGGCTCGTTTTAGTGTTCAGAAGGCCGCCGGAAGAATCCTTAGAGAAGAAAAAGTTCCGGTAAAGGATCACGCCGAGGCGGCCTCCCAACTCTTCGCCCGCATGCATTGGACGCCGGCCCATTTCGATCTGATGGCTTTGCGGATGATGCAGGTGGGGACCTGCATCACGAGCCTGTGCGAATCGACAATCAGGTCCTCTCGGGCCTTGAAGCGCTGGGATCTCGCGGCGTTGCACCACGCCAGTTCAGTGACCGTGTTTCTCGCATTCCAGACGGCGCTTCGGGGCAGCGTGCCCGGCGTGGCCATCTTCGATTCCGGTTTCACCAGACTATTCGGCCTATCGCGTAGACCTACGCCATTCCAGACCAGCTGGCCTGAGGCATAAGCTCCGCCGTAATGGGTTTCACGGAAACTCGCACAACTACCTGATGCTGCGCTATGCGAAAATGACGGGAACTCCTGTTGCGCAGACCAATATTAGCAGGCTGCATCTGGGAGGCAGATGCTCCGCCGCGGCCATCAAGAACGGCGAATCGGTCGACACTTCCATGGGCCTCACGCCGCTCGAAGGCCTGGGATCATCGTCTGCGGTTGACCAAGCGTGGTGTTCGCTTCATTATGCTCATCCCGACTGGGATCTAAGTTCCGCTCGGGAGGGCAAGACGGTCTTCGCCGCATATGCTCCGAAGGGTTCGGAGAGCAGAAGCAATTCCGCTTTCGGCTTTTCCGAGCCTGTACTGGCAGCCTTCGAGATGCGCGACGAGCTCACCGTTTTGAATGCGTACCATCGGCTTCAAGTTCAAGCGCCGAACGATCGCCACGAGATCCAGTTGATGTGCCTCGTCGAATCTCCTCGGGCCCAGCCGATGATAGCTATCGTTCCTCGAAGAAACGCGTTTAGCCTTAACCGGTGCAATTCTTTTCCATGAAGTAGTAACAGATCATGGTGGGGATCTTCGATCAGCCCCCCGTGTGCGAAGTTCTTCAAGTGCTAAAGTGCAACCCAAGGACTACTACCGGCCTGTTGTTTGTGAATCACCCTTCTGAATTCGATAACTGTCGGTATCAAAGTGCTGGCTCGATACCTCGAAGATGGTCCCGTCGGTCAGTGCCTCAACCTGATGGGGCTGGCCGGATACATGCCGGACGACATCACCCGGACCGAGACGCTGTTCATGATGCTCTCCAATCTCGGTATCAACCCATCGATGGATAAACTCGCCCGCAGCCACGTACCACGTCTCATCTTTGAGGAGATGGTAGTGCATGCTGGATTTTGCCCCCTTACGGAAGACTAGCAACTTGCCGCAATAGAGCTCATCGTTTGCGAATATAACCTCTTCACCCCAGCCCTTGGGAACTCTCAATCCATGTGTGGCGATAGGCTTTATCATTCTGGTTCACACAAGGTATAACATACGCCAGATTGGTCGTCTCGCGATCCTAGCCAGCGGTCTTCCAATAGTCCCGAAGCGCGGTTTGAATCCGCTCGCTGGCATGGCCATCTCCATACGGATTGTGGATGCGCGACATCCGCTCGTATTCATCCGGACGATCAAGCAGAGTCATAGTTTCGCGGACGATGCGTGCCGCGTCCGTTCCCACGAGCTTCACCGTGCCGGCCTCGACCGCTTCCGGACGTTCGGTCTTCTCCCGCAGAACCAGCACCGGTTTTCCAAGAGAAGGTCCTTCTTCTTGGATTCCGCCCGAATCGGTGAGGATCAGGTAGGCCCTGCGCATCAGATCGATGAACGGCACGTAATCCATCGGCTCGGTCAAGGTGATATTCGGGTGAGCGCGCAGGCGCTCGTTGACGATGGTCTGCACGTTCGGGTTCGGATGAACCGGATAGACCACGTGGACATCTTTGCGATCCGCGATGGCCGTGAGAGCCTCGCAGATCCTCCGGAATCCCTCGCCGAAGCTTTCCCGCCTGTGTGCCGTGACCAGGATCAGACGTTTGCCCGGCCGCTCGAAATCAGGACCGAAATTGGGGCCAGACGCCGTCAGCTCGCCACCTTCCAGACGGTCGCGAACATGGAGAACCGCATCGATGCCGGTGTTCCCGGTTATCCACACGTGCTCGGAAATGCCTTCGCGGCGAAGATTATCGGCTGCCGAGGAGGTGGCCGCGAAGTGCAGATTGGCCATCCTGGCCGTGAGAACGCGATTCAGTTCCTCGGGGAAGGGCTGGCGTAGATCCCCAGTACGTAATCCAGCTTCGACGTGCGCGACCGGAACACCGCTGTAGAAGGCGGCCAGGGCGCCGCATAATGTTGAAGTGGTATCGCCCTGCACTACTGCCAGATCGGGCTTCGATTCGGCGAACGGCTGCTCCAGCGCCTGAAGGATGCGGGCTGTAGACTGAAACAGCGTTTGTCCCGGTGTCATCACGTTCAGATCGTAATCCGGCGTGACGCCGAAAGCCGTGAGGACTTGGTCCAGCATCCCGCGATGTTGGGCGGTGGCGCAAACTTTGGTTGAGTACAGCGCGGGAAACGATCTTAGCTTGAGGAGCAGCGGGCAGAGCTTAATCGCTTCCGGCCGCGTACCGAAAATGAAAAGGACGGTTCGTCGCAAAGAGATGCATTCAGTTTAGCTCTTACACTAGTACGGAGAGCCTCCTTGAAGGTATTAGTCCTCAACCCCGGGAGTTCGTCCCTCCGATACGCGTTGATCTCCGCGGATCCCCCTAGCGGCGACCAGGTTCGCGGAGAAGAACTCCTATCGGGTGTCCTGGAACCGATCCGTGACCACGCCGAGGCAGCCGCGCAGCTGTTCGCTCGCATGCAGTGGACCGCGGCCGATTTCGATCTGATGGCTTTGCGCGTCGTGCAGGGCGGGGACCTGTATCTGCAACCCACAAAAATCGATGATCGCGTGGTTGCCAACATGGTCGAGCTGGAGGATCTAGCGCCCCTGCACAATGCCAGTTCGGTGGCCGTATTTCGGGCGTTCCAGCAGGCATTCCAGACGGGGAGTCGGGGCGGCGTTCCCGCGGTGGCGATCTTCGATTCCAGTTTTCACCGGACGATTCCCGCAATTGCTTATACCTATGCCATTCCGCACAAGCTGGCCGCAAAGCACAAGATCCGCCGTTACGGGTTTCACGGAATCTCGCACAATTACCTGATGCTGCGCTACGCGGAAATGACCGGGACTCCCCTCGCGCAAACCAATATCATCACGTTGCACCTGGGAGGCGGATGTTCCGCCACGGCGATCAAGAACGGTGAATCCGTGGACACGTCGATGGGCTTCACGCCGCTCGAAGGCCTGGTCATGGGCACACGTTCGGGCGACCTCGATCCGGCGCTGGTCGGATTTCTCGCGCGTAAGGAAAACATTTCCGCCGAGAAGGTCGAACTTCTGCTGAACACGCAGTCCGGGCTGTTGGGGATCTCGGATATTTCGCAAGATATGCGCGTCCTCACGGAACGAGCAAAGACGGACGAACGCGCCCGCCTGGCCCTAGACGTCTTCTGTTACCGGGTCAAGAAATATGTAGGAGCATACCTGGCCGCCATGGGTGGAGCAGCGGCCATAGTCTTCAGCGGCGGCATCGGAGAAGGCGCATCCGGAATTCGTCAGAGCATTTGCGAGGGTCTGGAGAACCTGGGTCTGGAACTGGATCCTGTGCGGAACGCGGATGGGAAGGGCGAACGGCGCATAACTCGCGAAGGATCGAGGATGCATGCGTACGTGATCCCCACGGATGAAGGGCTGATGATGGCGCATTTGGCCCTACGCTGGTGCGGCTAATGTTTCGACGTGCTCGGGAGCAGCAGCCGCGCGCTCTCGCCCGCAGCGTGCGATTCCTCTTGCTTCAAGCGCAGATAGTCCGTCGCCTGTCCGGCTGCCAGCGGCTGGCTATAGTAGAACCCTTGGGCATTGGCGCCGTCGACCGCGGATAGCAGGAAGGCTTGTTGCTCTTCTGTCTCCACGCTCTTGGCGACAATCTCCACTCCCAGCTTGCTCGCCAGGTGAAACATCAAGCGAACCGCCCCGGCATCCGCATCGCTGGACGTCATCGAATTGATGAAGTAGGGAGCGATCTTGAGGCGCTCCACGTGATACGCCTTTACGCGGCCCATGGATGTATACTCAGCTCCGAAGTCGTCTATGGCGAGCCGGACTCCCATATCGCGCAGTTTCTGAAGAACGTCCGGGTTGGTCCCATAGGCTTCCGAGAGGACCGATTCAGGTACGTCGAATTCCAGGTCGCGTGGCGAGAGCCCCCATTTGTCCAGAGTCGCCTGGACGTAACGGCAGAAATCCAGGCCGAGCTTCAGTTGAGAGGCGGAAAGGTTGACGGCGATCAGCGGAGGCCCCAAGCCCTGCTCTCGCCATTCCCGGAACTGCTGGCACGCTCGGTTCAGAACCCAGGCGCCCAGCTGGACGATCACGCCGGTCCGCTCGGCGGCAGGCAGGAAGGCGCCAGGTTTAAGCTGGCCCAGGCGCGGATGGTTCCAGCGGACCAACGCCTCGACGCCCACGATCCGGCCGGTGGCTACTGTCACCTGCGGCTGATAGTACAACTCCAGTTCATTGCGATCGATTCCGGCCCGCAAGTCCTCCGCCATGCTGACACGTTCATGAACGATGGCGTCGAGTTCCTGTGAATGGAACCGGTAGCGGTCCCGTCCCTCTTCCTTGGCGCGATACAGAGCCCGGTCGGCCTGGGTCAGGATCTCCTCCGCGGTCGACACTTCCGGCGCATACATGGCGATACCGATGCTGGCAGTGATACGAAGCAAGTTGCCGTCGAGTATGAGCGGCTCCGCTAATACCGCCCGAAGTTTGGCCGCCAAAGTTCCAGCCGTGGAGGGATCCGCGACGTCCGTTTGCAGAACGGCGAATTCATCCCCTCCTAATCGTGCCACTAGATCGGTCTCCCGCACTACACCGGCCATACGCTGCGCCGCGGTCTTCAGCAGCAGGTCGCCAGCGGAGTGACCCAGCAAATCATTGATTCCCTTGAAATTGTCGAGGTCCACATACAGCACCGCGAAAGGGGTATCGCCGCGCCGGCCCGCGGCTAGCGCCAGGCCTAGGAGCTTGCTGAAAAACTCTGCAGGGGCGTAGCCTCTAAGCAGAAGCAAACGTCTTGTAGTAATGCGCGGACAAGATGAACATCAGGACGGAGTTTTCAGTTACATCGCACCGGAAGAACGGATTCCACAAGACCATCCGCTGCGAGCGATCCGTGGGCTAGTGGATCCGATCCTGAAGGAGATGTCGCCGCAGTTTGCCAGGA
>JAIQFE010000021.1 GCA_020073445.1 Terriglobia bacterium | reverse complement strand
TCTCGCCGGTCCCCGGCCGCCCCGACGAGGCGCGCTTCTGGGAAGGGGAGACGCTGTTCCGGATGAAGCGGTATCCGGAGGCGCGGGCCATCTACGACCGCATCCTCACCGACAATCCGAATTCGCCCAGCGCGCCCGACGCGGTCTACGGGCTCGCCTGGGTGAACCTCGAGCTCAAGCGCCGAGACCAGGCGATCCCGGAGTCAATACGGAGAGAATCGCCGGGTTGCTGGTAGTCGAGCCTTGCGCGTTGGTGACAACGACCTGGAACTGCGTGCCGCTATCGGCCAGCGCGGTCGCCGGCGTGACGTAAGAGCTGGATAGCGCTCCTGGGATGTTGGTGAAGGCGCCGGCGCCGGGCGCCATGCTCTGCCACTGATAAGTCAGGTTCAGACCCGTGGCGGTAACGTTGAAGGTCGCGTTCTGGCCGACCACCGCGGTTCCGTTCTGCGGCTGCTGGGTAATGACGGGCGGAGCCGGCGGATTGAGCGTGATGGTGGCGGAGCCCGACCTGGTTACGTCGGCGACGCTGGTCGCGGTCACGGTGACCGTTTGTGTCGAGGTGATGGAAGCAGGAGCCTCGTACAGACCGTTGGCCGTGATCGTGCCCACGTTCGGATTGATGCTCCAGGTTACGGCCGTGCTTCCGGCGGAAATCACGGTTGCACTGAATTGCTGTGTCTGCGAATTAAACAGGCTTGCCGTGGGCGGCGTTACAGTCACCGACACGGGAACCGTATAGGTGAAGTCGAGCGGCCCATACAGGGACCCGATCGTCGAGGAAGGCGTGTACGGAGTCCCGTAGACGGGTCCGTTAATCACCGCGGCCGAAGTGGTCTGGGCGATCGAGGAGCTGTCGTAGAAGTTGTCCCCAAACTTCGTCTCCTGGCTGACGATGTAGTAAGCGGTGTTGGCGCTTAGAGTGACCGGACTGGTCAGCCCGCTGTACACGAACGTTCCCGGAGTATCTCCCAGCGTGCCGATGGTTGTGGAACCTCCCGGCACGTCGATGCCGGTAGCAGCATTGACGATCTTCACGATATGCTCGGCGCTATCGCCCGGACCGACAGCGCGGCCCAAAGAAGTGATGATCATCGGCGCGGGGCCGACGGTAATTTGCATACCGACCCAACCGGTGAAGTCATTCTGCAGGGCGCCCAAAGAGACTGACGTGATGAAGTTCGTGCCCTGATCCACCACGTTCAGATTTGCGACGTTAGAGGTGACCGACCCTTGTGAGTTGGTCACAATGACTCGAACCTGCGTGCCGGTATCGGTGAGCGCCGTGGGCGGAGTCGTGTATTGGCTCAGCGGCCCGCCAACGTTGGTGAAGACACTGGCGCCAGGCGCCTTCGACTGCCATTGATAAGTGAGCCCGCCGCCTGCGGCCGCGACCGTGAAGACAGCCGCCTGACCAGTGACTGCCGTTGCATCTTGCGGGTCTTGCGTGATGCTCGGCGGGAGCGGAGGATGGAGTGTGATGGTGGCGGTTCCCGACTTGGTGTTATCCGCCACGCTGGTGGCCGTGACCGTCACTGTTGTCAGCGCGGAGACCGCACCTGGCGCCGAGTAGAGGCCCAGATCCGTAATCGAACCTATGTTATTCGGGCTGATGCTCCAGGTGACCGCGTTGTAGGAAGTTCCGCCGATGACGGGCGCGAACTGCTGCGTTTGGCCGCCGAAAAGATCGACGGTCGGGGGCGCGACCCCAACCGAAATCGGACCGGTATAAGTGAAGTCGACGGGAACGTACAGGTGTCCCGCGGGTCCGGATGCGAAGTAGGGCGCTCCGGTTCCGAATACGGGTCCATTGATGGTGCCGACGGCGGAGGTCTGCGCGGTGGTGGTGCTGTCGTACCAGTTCTCGCCGTTCTTCACTTCTTGCGTAAGGATGTAATAAGTCCCGTTGGCGTTCAGGGTCACCGGAGCCGGCAGGAAGCTGTACCGGATGGTTCCCACCGTGCCGCCCAAGGTATTGATGGAGGCCGTGGCTCCCGGAACATCGAGGCCGGTGGCAGCATCGACAATCTTCATCGCGTGCGTGCCGGTATTGCCGACGCCGATCACGCGACCCAGAGAGTTCACCGAGATCGGGTTAGGTCCGATCGTCACGCTCATGCCAACCCAGCCGGTAAAGTCGTTCTGGATTGCGCCCAGAGTATAGGAAGAGATGAAATTGAGGCCCGGCAGCGCCACGGTCATCGTGACCGGAATACTGGTAACCAAGCCTTGGCCGTTCGCCACGATCACCCGGAACTGGGTGCCGTTATCGGCAGGCGCCGTGACCGGCGTCGTATAGGTATTCGTGACGGCACCGGCGATATCCACGAACGCGCTCGCGCCTGGTGCCTTGACCTGCCAATCGTAGGACAGGCTGCCACCGGTGGCGAGGACTGTGAAGGTGGCCGTTTGCCCCGTGAATGTGGTCAGAGCCTGAGGCTGCTGCAAGATCGATGGCGCAGCCGGCGGATTGAGAGTAATCGAAGAAGTGGCCGACTTGGTGTTGTCCGCCACGCTGGTGGCCGTGATCGTCACGGTCTGAGTTGAGGCGATGGAGGACGGTGCGGTGTACAATCCACCGCTGGAGATCGAACCTACGCCGTTGGGCGTGATCGTCCAAGTGACCGAAGTATCCGTGGCGCCGGTGATGGTCGCGCCGAATTGCTGCGTCTCCGAAGCAAACAAGGTGGCGGTGGGCGGGGCGACAGTGACCGCCACAGGCTGCAAGGTAATCGTGGCGGTTGCCGACTTCGTATTATCCGCGACGCTGGTGGCCGTGACCGTCACGGTCTGGGTCGCCGGGACCGAAGCCGGGGCCGTATACAAACCGCTTGCCGAGATGGATCCGACGCCATTGGGGCTGATGGCCCAGGTGACCGCTGTGTTGTTGTTGCCGGTGACCGTGGCAGTAAACTGCTGCACCTGGCCACGGAACAGACTAATCGTCGGAGGAGCGACAGTGAGCGCGACGGGCTGCAGAGTGACCGTAACGCTCCCCGACTTGCTGACATCCGCGACGCTGGTGGCGATCACGGTGACCGTGGTGCCGGCCGGGATGGAAGCGGGCGCCGTATAGAGACCGCTCGCCGAGATGGATCCGGCGCTGCTGGGATTGATCGACCAGGTCACGGCGGTATTGCCGCTGCCGGTAACGGTCGCGCTGAACTGCTGCGTCTGCGATGCGTACACGCTGACCGAGGGCGGCGTGACGGTCACCGAAACAGCCAGGTTGTATTTGAAGTCGACCGGGACATACATCTTTCCGGTGCTTCCGGCCACGGTGGAAAACGGTGAGTTGGTGCCGTAAGCCGAGGCTGTCAGTGCAGCGTCCGAGGTAGTCGTGAAGACGCTGTTGTTGTCGTACCACTGGTCGCCATTAGCGGTTTCCTGGCTCAGGATGAAGTATGAGGTGTTGGCGCTCAATGTCACCGGCGATGGCAAGTTGGCATAGAGGAAGGATCCGGAGGTTCCAGTAGCTGCATTGATCTGAACCGAAGCTCCCGGGACATCGACATTCGTCGTGGCGTCCACGATCTTCACCGCATGAACGGAACCGTTGGTGGGCGCCACCATTCTGCCTAGCGAAGTAACCACCAGGCCCGACGAGCCGACGGTCAGCTGCATGCCGACCCAGCCCGTGAAATTGTTTCGCAACGTGCCCAAGGTCTTCGAAGTGATAAACGGCGTTCCCTGCGCAATTACCGTCAGCGAGGCGGCATTGCTGGTGACCGATCCCTGGGCGTTAGTGACCACGGCCCGGAACTGCGTGCCGTTATCGGCGAGCGCCAAGGCCGGCGTGGTGTAGGAACTGGCGTTCGCGCCTGAGATATCGGTGAAGCTGCCGGCGCCGGGCGCCTTGGATTGCCATTGGTAGCTCAGCCCGAGGCCGGAAGCCGTCACGCTAAAGGTGGCGGTCTGTCCCGACAGTGCGGTCGCACTCTGCGGATTCTGGGTGATGATCGGTGGAGCCGGCGGATTGAGCGTAACCGTGGCCGAAGCCGTTTTGGTGATATCCGTCACGCTGGTGGCGGTGACAGTCACGGTCTGCGCGACAGGAATCGAAGCCGGCGCGGTGTACAGGCCGGTGGAATCGACGGTGCCGGCACCGTTGGGAGTGACACTCCAGGTAACTGCGGTGCTGCCGTTCGCCACGACCGTGGCCGAGAATTGCTGGGTCTGCGTGCCGAACAGCGTCGCTGTGGGCGGAGTTACGTTAATCGATACCGGAATCTGGTACGTGATATTGACCGGCACGTACAGATGGTTCGCGGGTCCCAGCGAAATGTAGGGCGCGCCTGTTCCATATGCCGGGCCGTTGATCGTAGCGTCAGCCGTGGTTTGGACCACAGTCGTGCTGTCGTACCAATTCTCGCCACCCTTCGTTTCCTGACTGAGGATGTAATAAGTAGTATTCGGATTGAGAACAACCGGGCTCGCGAGAGCGGTGTAGGAGTAAGTTCCAAACGTCAGGCCGGCCGTGGGTACCAGCGCGGTTGCACCGGGCACGTCGACACCGCTGGCGGCATCTACGATCTTCACTTGGTGGGCCTGCGAATTGTTCAGCCCGACGATTCGTCCCAGAGACCGGACTGTGAGGGGCAAGCTGCCTGTGGTCATGCTCGTGCCGACCCAGCCAGTGAAGTCGTTCTGAAGCTGGCCCAGCGTGGTGGAAGTGATCAACGGGGTCGGCGCCGCCGCGACGGCGAGCACACCGACATTACTTGTTAACGTTCCGTGGATGTTGCTGATCACGGCCCGGAATTGCGTTCCGTTGTCGGTCACCGCCGTGGGGGAAGTGACGTAGAAGTTGACGCTCGGCGCGCCGGCGATATTGGTGAAGCTGCCTGCGCCCGGCGCCTTGGATTGCCATTGATAGCTCAGGCCTGGACCCAGTGCGGTCACGGTGAATGCCGCGTTCTGACCCGCATCGACGGAAACATTCTGAACCTGCTGGGTAATGACGGGCGGAGCCGGCGGGCTAAGCTGTATGCTCGCCGTGGCGAGCTTGCTGCCGTCGGCCGCACTGGTCGCCGTGATGGTCAGCGTCTGATTCGACGCGATAGACGCCGGAGCGGTGTACAACCCGGATGTCGAAAGCGAGCCGACGATGGGGTTCATCGTCCAGATAACCGACGGATTGTCAGTTCCTGTCAGCGTCGCGGTGAACTGCTGGGTTTCCGATGGGAATAGCTGAATCGACAACGGCGCCAGCCCGATGGTGACGGGATTCAGCGTCACAACAGCGGAAGCCGACTTCGTAGGATCGGCCGCGCTGGTGGCCGTAACGGTTACGGTCGTCCCGGCCGGAATCAGACTGGGCGCAGTGTAAAGGCCGGCCGCTGAAATAGTGCCCGTTGTCGGAGGATTCAGGGTCCAATTGACGTTCGTGGAGCCGATGCCCGTTACGACAGCGGTGAATTGCTGCGTCTGGGAGGCATAGCGCGTGACGGCCGTGGGCAATACGCCCATAGCGACGTACTTGAAGTCGACCGTTCCATACATGTGGCCGAACGATGCGGGCGCGGATACATAACCTGTGGTGCCGTCGGTGAAGACCGCAGCCAGCAGCGTGCCATCCCCGGTGGTCGTGGCCGACGCGTCCTTGTCGTACCACTGATCGCCGCCATTGGTTTCCTGGCTGACCACGTAGTAAGTGGTGTTGGCCGCTAGAACAATGGGATTCGCCATCTGGCTGTACAAATAGGATCCGGGCGTGCCATTCGCGGTGTTGACCGTGACGGAACCGCCGGGAAGATCGATACCAGAATCGCCAGATACGAGCTTGACGATATGGGTCGCGGTATTGCCGGGCAGAACCATGCGTCCCAGAACCCGGACGGTCAGAGGCGTGGGACCAACCACGAAGCTCATGCCGACGTAGCCGGTGAAATCATTGCGGATATGGTGCGAATCCGGCGTGGTGGATGTGACGAAGGTCGCGCCGGCGGAGAGCACGGTCAGGGTGACGGCGTTGGTGGTGGCGAAACCCTGCGGATTCGTAACGATGCACCGGAACTGAGTGCCGCTATCGGCCAACACCGGGACAGCCGGCGTGAACGAGGGAGTGGTGGCTCCCACGATATTCGTAAAGCTGCCGCCGCCCGCAGGCATCGACTGCCATTGATAGGTCAAGTTCAGACCGCTTGCGCCCACCGTGAAGCCGCTGGCGGCCGCACCTTCATACACGGTGATTCCGACCGGCTGTTGCGTGATGGCCGGAGGATCGGGATTCAGCGTAACTGTGCTCGAGGCGGTCTTGGTGCCGTCTGCGACACTGGTCGCGGTGATCGTCACGGTCTGGACCGTGGCAATCAGAGCCGGAGGAGTATACAGGCCGGCGGCCGAGATGGAGCCGACGCCATTCGGGGTAATGCTCCATGTAACGGATGCGTCGACACTATTCGTGACGGTCGCAGTGAATTGCTGCGTCTGGGCCGCGACCAGAGTCGCGGTGGGCGGCGCCACTGTGATGGCGACCGGGATCAGCGTTACCTGGACCGAGGCGGACTTCGTGACATCCACCGTGCTCTTCGCGGTGATCGTTACAGTTTGTTGCGCGGCGATCAGGCCCGGCGCAGTGTACAAACCGGTGGCCGAGATCGACCCGACGTTGGGATTAAGCGTCCACGTTACGGAGGTGTCGGCGCTGTCGGTAACTGTCGCCGTGTACTGCTGGGTCTGCGTTGCCGACAGGGTAATCCCCGGAGGCGTCAGAGCGACCTGCAAGGGAAGCAGGGTGACCGTTACGGAGGCAAACTTGGTGCTGTCCGTGACGCTGGTGGCAGTGATCGTCACGGTTTGCTGCGTGGCGATCACGGCAGGGGCAGTGTACAGTCCAGTGGCCGAGATCGACCCGACATTGGGATTAATGCTCCACGTGACAGACGTATCGGCGCTGTTTGTGACCGTCGCCGTGTACTGCTGCGTTTGCGTGTTGGACAAGCTGATTCCAGGCGGTGTCAGACCGACCTGCACAGGAAGCAGGGTGATCGTGGCCGTGGCCGCCACGAGACCCGTCACCTGACTGGTGGCCGTGACGGTTACGGTTTGCGCACTCGAGATCAGAGCAGGCGCCGTGTACAACCCATCCACCGAGAGCGTACCTACGGAAGGAGAGAGGCTCCAGGTGACGGCGTTGCTTACGCCCGATGCAGTCACCCCGAACTGCTGTGTTTGCGACGCCCCTAGGGTGATGGTCGCGGGGTTGACGGCAAGCGAGAGGTATGTGAAATCGAGCGGGCCAAACGGATGGCTGGCGGAGCCGGATACGGGAACGTACGGCGGGCCCTGGACGGCCGAAGAGAGCGTCGCGTCGCTCGTGGTTTGCACGATCGTGTCGTGGTCGTACCACTTGTCTCCACCCGACGTCTCCTGGCTGAGCACGTAGTAGCTGGCATTTGCAGCCAGCGTGATGGGATTCGGGAAGGCGGCGTATACGAAGGAATCAGCCGTCGCCCCGGCGGTGTTGATGGATACGGCAGCGTTCGGAATGTCGACTCCAGTGGCTGCGTCGACCAGTTTCAGCGTGTGCGTTCCGCTATTGCCGGGCGCGACGAGCCGTCCCAGGCTGGTCACTACGAGCGGGTTCGGCCCCACTGCCACGGTCATTCCGACCGATCCGGAGTAATCGTTGCGAAGCGTCCCTGGCGTGGAGGAAGTCAGGAAGGTGGAACCCGCGGACAGCACCGTCAAAGTAGCTGCATGGCTGGTGAACAGGCCTTGCGTGGTGTTCACGTCCACCAGGAATTGAGTGCGGCCATCGGCCAGCGCCGTGGGAGGCGTCGTATAAGTGCTGGACGTAGCGCCCGGAATCGCCGTGAAACTGCCTGCGCCAACCGGTTTCGATTTCCATTGATACGTCAACCCGCTGCCGGTGGAAATGACGCTAAAGGTGGCCGTCTGGCCCGCAAAGACTGTCTGATCCTGCGGCTGCTGGGTGATGCCGCTCAGAGTGATGGCAGCCGTGGCAGAGATGTTGCTATCGGCCAGGCTGGTAGCCGTGACCGTTATGACCTGGATCGAATTGACCTGGGCTGGAGCGGTGTACAGACCACTCGCGGAAATGGTGCCCACCGTGGGAGAAATACTCCAAGAGACACCGCCGTTCGCCGCGCCGCCGACAGCCGTAAACTGCTGGGTTTGCGAAGACGTTACGACCAGCGCCGCTGGGGTGACATCCATCGTCACGAATTGGAAGTTCAGCGGACCGTAAGCATGCCCACCCGATCCGAAATTCTCCGAGTACGTAACGCCGTTACCGAATTCGGTGCCGGCCAGCGTCCCGTGGCTGTCCGAATTCGCCAAGGTGTCGTAGTCATACCATTGGTCGCCGCCGGCCGTCTCCTGGCTCACAATGTAGTAAGTCGAGTTGGCCTGCAGGACCACGGAAACCGGTAGAGCGGCATAAGCGAAGGAGCCGGGAGCACCCATAGACGTATCGACGGACGTAGCGCTGCCAGGAATATCGGCGCTGGTGTTCGCGTTCACGATCTTCATGGCGTGCACGCCCGTGTTGCCGGGAACGACGTAGCGTCCCAGCGAGCTCACGATGAGCGCCGTGGGTCCGACCGTAACTTTGATTCCGATCCAGCCGGAGAAGTCATTGCGAGCCGTACCGAGGAACACCGGAGTCACGAACGGCGTTGTGGTGGCGTTAATCACCGTGACGGTAGCGACCGAACTGGTTACGCTGCCGATATGGTTGGTCACGACGACGCGGAACTGTGTGCCGTTATCGCCGATCGCCATGGCGGCCGTAGTGAAGGAACTGCCCGTGGCGCCGGGAACATCGGTGAAAGTGCCGCTGCCCGAGGGCGCGGTCTGCCATTGATACGTCAGTCCGACGCTGGTGGCGGTCACGCTGAAGCTCGCGGCTTGGCCGGGAGATACGGCGGTGCTATGAGGCTGTTGCGTAATCGTCGGGGCAGGCGGCGGATTGAGAGTGACGCTCGCCGATGCTGATTTGGTGATATCCGCGAGACTGGTTCCGGTTATCGTGATGGTCTGGGTTGAGTTAATCGCGCTGGGCGCGGAGTACAGACCGCTGGCGGAAATCGAGCCGACGTTCGGATTGATGGTCCACGCTACCGAAGGATCGTTACCGGTGATCGTGGCGCTGAATTGCAGTGTCTGCCCGTCGAGCAGCGAGCCCGTCGGCGGCGCCACACTGATCGAAATCGGCATCGAGAAGTCCACCGGTCCGAACATCTTGCCGACCGTGGCTCCGATGAAGTTGTAGGGACCGGCCGTTCCATACTCCGGACCGTTCAATACGGCCACGTCCAGCGTCTGAGCAGCAGTATTGCTGTCGTAGAACTGATCGCCCCCGTCGGTTTCTTGCGTAAGGATGTCATAGACGCCGCCGGCGCTTAGAACGATGGGAGTTTGCAGCGCGCCATACGCGAAGGTTCCGGCCGTGGCTCCGGCCGTGACAACCTGAACCGAGGCGCCCGGCACATCGAGGCCGGTTGTATCGTCGACGATCTTTACGGTGTGCGTGCCGGTATTGCCGGGCGCAACCATGCGTCCCAAGGAGTTCAGGATCAGAGGCGTCGGGCCGACGACGATGTTCATTCCGACCCAGCCGCTGAAATTGTTTCGCAGCGTCAGTAGGGTTGTGGAGGTGACGAATTTGATGCCGGGCGCGACCACGGTCAGTACGGCGGCATTGCTGGTAGCCGTTCCCTGACTGTTGGTGGCGACGCACCGGAACTGAGTGCCGCTTTGAGCCAGAGTTGCCGAAGAGACCGTGTATACGGGCGACGTGGCTCCCGAAATGTTAGCGAAAGAGCCTGCACCCGGCGCCTTGGATTGCCATTGATAGAACAAGCCGCCGCCGGTGGCCGCCACCGTAAAGGTTGCGGGTTGTCCGGCCATGACGGCGAGATCATGCGGTTGCTGTGAAATCGCAGGCGCAACCGGGGAACTCAGTGTCACCGTTGCGCTGCCCGACTTGGAGTTATCGGCCACGCTGGTGGCGATCACGGATACGGTCTGCGTGACAGCGATCGATGAGGGAGCGGTATAGAGTCCGCCGGCGGAAATCGAGCCGACACCCGCGGGACTGATCGACCAGGTGACCGCTGGATTACTGGAGTTGCCGATCGTAGCCGTGAATTGTTGTGTCTGTGAGTCGAAGAGGCTCACCGTCGGCGGCGTTACGCTCACCGTGACTGGAATCAACGTGACGGTTGCCGTCGCGGTCTTGGTGATATCAGCCACAACCGTGGCAGTAACGGTAACGGACTGATTCGAGGCGATCGAACTGGGAGCCGTATAGGTGCCGTCCGCCGCAATCGAGCCGATATTGGGATTAATGGACCAAGTCACCGACGGATCATTCCCGGTGACAGTGGCGCTGAACTGCTGGCTCTGGCCGTTGGTCAGCGTGGCCGTGGACGGTGCGACGCTGATCGAAATCGGCATCGAGAAGTCGACCGGTCCGAACATCTGCCCAACCGTAGCTCCAATGAAGTTGAAGGGACCTGCCGTTCCATACTCCGGCCCGTTCAATACGGCAACGTCCAGAGTCTGAGCCGCGGTATTGCTGTCGTAGAACTGGTCGCCGCCGGCAGTTTCCTGGGTAAGGATGTCGTAAACTCCGCCGGCGTTTAAGACCACAGGAGTTTGCAGTGCTCCATACGCGAACGTTCCTGCCGTAGCTCCAGCCGTGACAACCTGGACCGAGGCGCCCGGCAGATCGATCCCGGTTGCGTCATCGACGATCTTCACGGTGTGCGTGCCGCTATTGCCTGGCGCAACCATGCGACCCAAGGAATTCAGGGTCAACGGTGTGGGGCCCACGACGATATTCATGCCGACCCAGCCACTGTAGTTGTTGCGAAGCGTCAACGGCGTTACCGAGGTGACGAACTTAATGCCAGGCGCTACAACCGTCAGAACAGCGCTGCTGCTAGTCACGCTTCCGTTCGTGTTGCTCACCACGCAGCGGAACTGGGTGCCGCTTTGAGCCAGTGTCGCCGAGGAGATCGTGTATAAGGGCGAGGTGGCTCCCGGAATGTTAGTGAAACTACCCGCGCCCAGCGCCTTGGATTGCCATTGGTAAGACAGGCCGCCGCCGGTGCCTGCCACGGTGAAGCTGGCGGGTTGACCGGCCATGACGGCAAGGTTCTGCGGTTGCAGAGTGATGGCCGGGAATACCGGCAGATTCAGCGTAACGCTGGCGGTTCCCGACTTGGTGTTGTCGGCGACACTGGTCGCGGTAACGGTCACCGTCTGCGCCGCAGGCACCGAGCTGGGCGCCGTATACAAGCCGGTGGACGAAATCGAGCCTACGCCGTTCGGACTGATCGTCCAGGTGACAGCCGTATTGTTGTTATTGGTAACGGTCGCGGCGAACTGCTGCGTCTGCGAATCGAACAGGCTGGCCGTGGGCGGTGTCACATTCACGGCAACGGGACTCAGGGTCACGGCGGCGGAAGCGGATTTGGTCGGGTCCACCACGCTCGTGGCGGTTACTGTCACGATCTGCGAACTGAGAATCAAACTGGGCGCGGTGTACAGTCCGCTTGCGGAAACCGAGCCGACGCCAGCCGGGGAAATAGACCACGTAACGCCGGCGGGTAAACCGGAGAGAGCCGGTGTGAACTGCTGAGTTTGCGAAGCGTACAGTGTGGCCGTCGCGGGTGCAACGCTGATGGCGCGATAGATGAAATCCACCGGCACGTACACATGGCCCACGGATCCAAGAGCGTAGGAATAGGGAGGACCGAAGATTGCACCGGAGAGGACCGCATCGGTGGTCGTGACCGCCGTGGTCGCTGTGAAGTCGTACCACAGGTCTCCGCCCGCAGTCTCCTGACTGAGGATGAAATAAGTCGTGTTAGGAGCCAACGTGATCGGAGCGGTCAGTCCGCGATATACGAACGTCCCTTGAGCTCCGACCGTTAGATCGATCGAGACGGAACCGCCGGCGATATCGTTACCCGTTGTCCCATCGACGATCTTTACGGTGTGTGTGCCGGTGTTGCCGGGCGCGACAAATCGCCCCAGGGCGCTGACCACCATGGGAGTGTCTCCCGGCGTGACCGCCAGTCCCACGAATCCGGAGAAGTCGTTTCGAGTAGTCCCAAGCTTTTCCGTTAGAAGGAACGTCGAGCCACTGGCGAGCACGGTCATCGTGGCCGCGCTGCTGGTGGCTGGGCCCTGCGCGTTGGTCACCACGCAGCGGAATTGCGTGCCGTCATCGGCGAGTGTCGTGATTGGGGTCGTGTAGGAACTCGAGGTCGCTCCCGCGATATTCGTGAAGCTCCCTGCGCCCGGCAGCATCGACTGCCATTGATACGTCAGGCTGGTGCCGGAGGCGGTGACGCTGAAGGTCGCCGTCGCGCCGGTAAACACAGATATGTTCTTCGGCCCTGCGACGATACCGGGCACAGCCGGTGCGTTGAGGGTCACCGTGGCGGTTGCCGACTTGGTATTGTCGGCCACGCTGGTCGCCGTGACGGTCACGGTTTGGCTCGAGACGATCGACGCCGGCGCCGTGTAGAGGCCGCCCGCCGAGATCGAACCCGGATCCGTAGGTCCGATACTCCAGGTCACAGCCGTGTTGTTGGTCCCGACAACGGTGGCGGTAAACTGTTGCGTCTGCGAGCCGAATAAGCCCACGGCCGGCGGGTTCACGCTGATAGAAACCTGGATCAACGTGACCGTGGCAGTGGCCTGCTGGCTGTTATTCGAGGCGTTAATAGCGGTCACCGCTACGGTCTGCTGCGATGGCACGGATGGCGGCGCGGTGTACAGACCGTTGGCGGAAACCGTTCCCACCGGCGGGTCGACCGTAAAATTGGCCGGCGTGTTCGAGCTGAATTGCTGAACTTGCGAGGCGCCTAGTGTCGCGGACGGTGGACTGATCGTCTGGGGAGCGGTCGACAGCGTCCCGTACACCACCAATTGGTTCGAAAACGTGGGTACGTACACTTTCCCGTTGGCGATGGTCGGCGCGGCAAACTTGGCAATGTTGCCCAAAGCATCGCGGCCGGAGTTCTGGTCGCTATTCCACAATTCGACGGATACGTCGGCTGCATTGAAGGCGTGGACCGTGCCGGGAACCGCAGAATTCCCCGGGGGAGAACTCGGCGTAGTGGCCCACACGATGCCCGATCCAGCGGTTCCTCCATTTGCAGAGACGCTGAGGCCGGGTCCGTACGGAGATGTTCCAGCGCTCGCGGAGGCTGGGATTGTATCGAATAGCCCGCCGGTCAAGCGGTAGGCTTTCAACTTATCGTTGCTGCCCCAGAGATAGAGGAAAGGACTCGTGGGGTTATCCCAGTAGGCCATTCCGCTGAACAGTCGCCCGTCGGCGTTCAGCCGCTGAACGACGTTCGTATCGCCAACACTGATCTGACCGAGGTTGTTTCGGTCCAGCACATAATCGAGACTCTGCTTTCCGCCGGTCACCAGATAGTTGGTTCCCGGGATCAGGAGCGGCCGTCCCGAACCAAGATCTGAATCGCTGGCGTTCAGCGGATCGTAGTTGTAAGGCGTGAAATAATCGGTCACCGCCAGACCCTGCGAAGGGTCCATCTTCACGCAACTTTCGCCAAAGTTGGTGACGCCATCCCACGTGCCGTTTCCGGTGCAAGCGTAAATGAACCCGTTCGCATCGGCCGAAAGACCTCCGCCGGATTGCCAGACGCCGCCGCGTCCGCCTGGAGCCAGATTCTGTATCGCGGTCTGTTGAAGAGTGCTCGCGTTATAACCGAAAATCCAGCCGTGATAAGGATCGAGGTCGCTGTATGAAGCGAACCCAAAGTAGATCTTTCCGTTGGTCAACAACAGGCCGGTCCGCTGCAGGTGCTGGTGGGGGTCGAACGTGATGACGCCGCCTTGGCTGTCTGGACCGGTTCCCGGTATGCTGCCCTGAATCGTGACCGGGCTGTTGGCCTTTTCCGCTCCGGTGAGAAGATCGATCGCGTGCAGCTGGTAGACCGGGGCGCCGGACTGCAGCACCAGCGCCACCGCGTAGAGAGTGCCGCTGGACGGATCGATTACAGGGGTACTGAGAATACCGGATTGCGGAGCCAGGCCGCCGGTCTGGTCATTGGGCAGATACGTCGCGGTGGCTGGTACGGCTGGACCCAGGCTAACTTGCCATAGGGGCGTGGATGCATTGGGATCGTCCGCATCGAAAGCATAGACACTATTGTTCATCGTCGCGACGTACACGACGTTGTGAACTCCCCCGCCAATGGTCAGGTTCGGAAGGTACAGCGGCTGGGCGTAAATAAAGCCGTCGACGGAACGCGCGAAGATCTTACCGAACTGGTTTACGTTGACATTAGACGTAGTTAGAGTGCTTTCCGAAAGATTCGCCGCCGTCCGGCCGTTGTCGTTCTGAGCGGTCACTACGCTCACCTGCGCGTGGAGCGCCGGAGAAGCCATCATCAACAGCAGAAGCGCCGCACTTCGTGCGGTGGACACAATCATCCTGGATGTCGCCATACGATAAACCAAATTGGTAAACCTCTTACTTTGTTCCCGCTCAGTATGCGAACAGGCCTGAGGACTTGCAACCGCGCGAGTACCCCATCTAACTGGGCATTTGGCGAGATCTGCGCCTTCCGCCCAAAAACGTCCTATTAGATGTCGAAGCATAGTAATATCCGGTAAACAGCTGATAGAGAAAGCCTTACGGCTTTGGTAACGCTCCGCCGCCACACTGACTCGGAGGGTTAGTAATGTGCGCCAGTACGAACTGAGTACTGTAGGTTCTGAGCGTACTTACCGTTCCAGGTCTACTGGGCCGCTTTTACTGGAATTGGAAGTTCAGCGGGACGTAGGAGTGGCCGGTGACACTCTGCGCCATTGTAAAGCTTGATCCGCTCCCGTAGACCGCGCGTCCTACCGTGCCGACTGGGGCAGTTTGAAGCGTGGTGTTCAGGTCGTACCAGTGATCGCCACCAGCCGTTTCAGCGCTGACGATGAAATACGTCGCGTTGGCGTTCAGAACCACGGGGCTGCTCAAGGTGGCGTATGCAAAACCACCGGCGGTGG
This sequence comes from Terriglobia bacterium, assembly GCA_020073445.1. Taxonomy (GTDB): domain Bacteria; phylum Acidobacteriota; class Terriglobia; order Bryobacterales; family Bryobacteraceae; genus Palsa-187. The sequence continues at coordinate 89,800 of JAIQFE010000021.1, read as the reverse complement.
CTCCCGCGGTAACCACGGTGGCGGACCCTCCAGGCACGTCGAGCCCGGTGGTTGCATCTACGAACTTCACTATATGGCTGGCCGAATCGCCGGCGCTGACGTAGCGGCCGAGCGCATTGACGGTCAAGGACGCGGCTCCGACGTTAACTGTCGTGCCCACCCAACCCGTGTAATTATTGCGCTGGGTCCCAAGGGTGAAGGAGCTCACAAAGGCCGAGATCGAGGAGGCATATTTGAAATCCAGCGGGACATACATATGACCCGCCGAATTGCCAATCGCGGCGTAGGACGAACCGGTTCCGTAGACGCTTGCGCTGAGAGTCGCCTCCCAATTCGTCGAGGCCGTGGTGTTGTAGTCGTACCACTTATCAGCGCCCGTAGTCTCCTGGCTGAGGATGTAATAGGTCGCGCCCGATGACAGAACCACCGGAGTGACCAAGGTGCCGTAAACGAAGTTCCCAGCCGTACCGCCGGACATGGAGATGGAAACTGACCCGCCGGCCACATCGGTTCCCGTTGCGGCATCCACGATCTTGACGGTATGGGTTCCCGCATTCCCGGGAGCGAACATCCGGCCCAGCTGGTTCACGGAGAGAGGGGACGTACCGATGGTCACACTCATGCCAACCCAGCCGGTGAAATCATTACGTATGGAACCGAGAGCCGCCGAGAGCACGAAGCCCTTGGAGTTGGGCGGAGGCGCGGTGGTCACAGTCAGTGTCGCGGCATCGCTGGTGGTGGAACCCTGGCTGTTCGCGATGACGCAGCGGAATTGCGTGCCGCCATCCGCCAACGCAGTGGCGGGGGTCGTGTAGCTGGCAGCCGTGGCCCCGGGAATCAAGGTGAATACCCCGGCGCCAGGAGCTTGCGACTGCCACTGATAGCTTAGTCCTCCGGTAGCCGTCACGCTAAACGTGGCGGTCTGGCCGGCATTCACGGTGGCGTTCTGCGGCTGCTGGGTGATGATGGGCAAAGCCGGCGGATTCAGCGTAACCGTTGCCGTTCCGGACTTCGTGTTATCGGCCACGCTGGTGGCTGTAACGGTGACCGTCTGAGTGGAACCGATCGACGCCGGTGCGGTGTAGAGACCGGCCGCCGAGATCGAGCCAACATTATTAGGATTGATGGCCCAGTTTACGGAAGTGTTGCCGGTTCCAGTCACGGTTGGTGTGAACTGCTGGGTTTGGCCGCCGGATAAGCTGCTGGTGCCCGGGGCAACAACGACGGAGACCGGGATCAGGGTCACCGTAGATGAAGCCGACTTGGTTGGATCGGCAGCGCTTGTCGCCGTCACCGTAACCGTCTGCGCCGACCCCACGTTAAAAGGCGCATTATAGAGACCGCTGGTTGTAATCGCACCGACGTTCGGATTGAGCGACCAGATAACTACGGTATATGTATCGCCAGTCACCGTCGCGGTGAATTGTTGGGTCTGGGCGCCAGACAAGCTGCTGGTGCCAGGGGTCAGGACGACTGACACCGGCACAAGCGTTACCACGGCCGAAGCCGACTTAGTATTATCTGCCACGCTGGTGGCCGTGACAGTGACGGTTTGACTGGCCGCGATGATACCCGGGGGTGTATACAATCCGGTGCTCGAAATGCTTCCGACATTCGGATTCAGCGACCACGTGACAGAACTATTTGGATCGCCTGTGATTGTCGCCGTGAACTGCTGCGATTGCGGCGCGTGCGTCAAGCTAACCGAAGTGGGATTCACGCTCACCACGACAGGCGCAGGACCGGACGGGGTGTACTTAAAGTCGAGAATCGCGTAGGTGTGGCCCGCCATTCCGCCGACCAGCGTAAACGGTATTCCGTACTCGGGCCCATTCACGACGGCGTCCGACGTAGTCTGGACCACCGAGTTGAGCTCGTACCATTGATCACCAGAGAGTGTCTCGCGGCTCAAGACGTAATAAGAGCTGTTTGCGTTCAGGGTCACCGGTCCCGACAGTGCGCCATAGAGAATCGTTCCGGCCGTAGCGCCGGCGGTGCTCACATTCGTGACCGCCAGATCATTCCCCGTGGTCCCATCGACGATCTTCAGGGTGTGCGTTCCGGTATTGTTCGCCACCACCATTCGTCCGATGGAGGAAACGGCGATCGCCTGCGAACCCACGGTAACTTTCATCCCAACCCATCCGGTAAAGTCATTCCGCAGAGATCCCGGCGTCGAGGAAGTAACAAAACTCGTGCCCGACGTGAGCACGGTGAGCGTGGCCGCGTTGCTGGTGACAGAACCTTGTGGGTTAGTGACAACCACACGGAATTGCGTACCGCTATCGGCCGCAGCCAGGACAGGCGTCGTGTAGGAACTGGAGGTAGCGCCGCCGATGTTCGCGAAGCTGCCGCCGGAGGGCATGCTCTGCCATTGGTACGTGAGCGATGGGCCGGTAGCCGTGACGCTGAAGCTGGCCGTCTGTCCGACGAAGACCGAGGCGCTCAGCGGTTGCTGCGTAATCGCGGGCTGGGCCGGCGGATTGAGCGTAACCGCGGCCGTCCCGAACTTCGTGTTGTCCGCCACGCTGGTTGCCGTGACGGTGACCGTCTGGAGGGAAGCGATCGAGGCCGGAGCCGTATACAGGCCGGAACCCGAAATCGAACCAGCGCCGTTGGGGCTGATTGACCACGTGACCGAGGTGTTGCTGCTTCCGGTAACGGTCGGCGTGAACTGCTGGGTCTGGCTGGCGCCCAGATTGCTGGTAGACGGAGCAAGAGTGACTGCGACCGGCGTGAGGGTCACCGTAGCGGAAGCCGACTTGGTGGGATCGGCCGCGCTGGTGGCTGTCACTGTAATCGTCTGCGCGGAACTGATGCTGGATGGCGCCGTGTACAATCCGCCAGTCGAAATCGAGCCGACATTCGGATTCAGCGACCATGTAACCGAAGTGTTGGGGTCGCCGGTAACTGTCGCCGAAAACTGCTGGGTTTGAGACGCCGAGAGACTGGCGGTAGTCGGATTGACCGACACGGAGACACTCGCCGCCGCGACATAAAGGAAGCTCACGGGGACGAACATATGGTTCGGACTGTTAAGAGCGATGTAGGGTCCGGTCCCATAAACTGCTCCAGCGGTGGACGCTACATTCGTGGTCTGAACCGTGGTGCCCGTGTAGTCGTACCACAAGTCACCATTGACGGTCTCTTGCGTCAGGATGTAATAGGTCGAGTTCGCGTTCAGCGTAATGGGAGTGGGCAGAACACCGTAGACGAATGCGCCGGGTGTGCCACCGGCCATGTTTACCGATACCGTACTTCCCGCGACGTCGGCGCCAGCCGGAGTCACCACTTTCATGGTGTGAGTCTGCGCGTTGCCCGTCTGGAATAGTCTGCCCAAGGCACTGACCGTTACGGGAGTGGACCCAACGTTGATGCTCGCCCCGATCCATCCGTTGTAGTCGTGCCGGATGGTGCCCACCGCGGGAATCGACGTCACGTAATTCGTGCCCGCGATCACGCTCATGACTACGGTGTTGCTATTTACGGACCCGGCGGCATTGCTCACCACGCAACGGAACTGCGTCCCGTCGTCGGCGGCTGTTGCGGGCGACGTCGTATAAGTGGTCGAGGTTGCTCCCGCGATGTCACTGAACGAACCGGCGGCCGGCGCTTTGGACTGCCACTGGTAACCGAGAGCCCCCGTGGCCGTCACGTTGAAGATGGCGGCTTGTCCCGTGAGCACGGAAGCGTTCTGGGGCTGGGATGTGAGGGTGGGCGGCGGCGGAGGCTGCAATGTGACCGTGCCGCTGGCCGATTTCACGTTGTCGACGACGCTGGTCGCCGTGACCGTGACAGTCTGCTGTACGGCGATGCTCGCGGGCGCCGCGTACAGTCCGGTCGCCGATATGCTGCCGGCTCCCGCGGGATTGATGCTCCAAGTAAGCCCGGTATTGCTCGTGCCGGAAACCGTCGGGTTGAACTGTTGTGTTTGGGTCGCGAACAAGCTCGCGTTTCCGGGCGTCATCGTAACGGCTACCGGCTGGAGGGTGACAATCGAACTGGCGGATTGCGTTGGATCCGCCACGCTGGTCGCCGTGACGGTCACGGTCTGAGTAACGGAAATAGTTCCGGGAGCCGTGTATAAGCCGGATGGGGAGATACTTCCAACGGACGGCGTGAGCGTCCAGGTAACAGCGGTGTTCCCGGTGCCGACCACAGTCGGAGTGAACTGTTGCGTCTGCGAGACGTTCAGCTGGACGGCCCCGGGAGTCATCGTGACCGTAACGGGAACGACGTAAAGGAAGTCTACCGGGACATAGGAGCCATTGCCATTGGACGCCGCGACAAACGGAGCGCCATAGACCGCACCGTTGACGGTCGCGACCGAGCCGGTCTGGACTTGCGTGTTGAGGTCGTACCAGGTGTCGCCATATTGGCCTTCAATGCTCACGATGTAATAGCTGTGGTTTGGCGTCAGCGTGACGTTGTTCGGCAGCGGCGCGTAGACGAAGGTGCCGGGAGCTGTTCCCAGAGCCAAATTCACAGTTGTGGAGCCACCCGCCACATCGTTACCGTTGGCGGCATCGACGATCTTCATCGTGTGATTCCCGTGGTTGCCGGAAAGATAGTATCGTCCCAGGGCGCCGACGCTGATGGGCGTGGATCCGACCGTTATTTTCATCCCGACCCAGCCGGAGAAGTCGTTCCGCATGGACCCGATGGTTACGGATTGGACAAAGCCGATGCCCGCGGGAACCACGGACAGCGTGGCCACGCTGCTAGTTACTGAGGAGACTGAATTGCTCACCACGCATCGATACTGCGTGGCATGATCGGAAACGGCCGGGGAGGCGAGCGTATAGCTGCTCGAAGTGGCTCCTGCGATGGGACTGAAGCTTCCGGCTCCCGAAGGCATCGACTGCCACTGGTAGCTGACTTGTGTTCCGGCCGCAACCACCTGGAATGTCGCTGACTGGCCCGCGACGACCGAGCGATTCTGCGGTTGCTGGGAAATGCTGACGGGGGTTGGAGGCACCAGAGTAATGCTGGAACTGGAGTGCTGGGTCCCATCCGCGTTGCTGGTCGCCGTCACGGTGACGGTTTGGCCGGCCGGATTAATCGTCGCCGGCGCCGTATACAATCCACCGCTCGAGATGCTGCCAACATTCGGATTCAGCGACCAGGTTACGGGCTGGTTCACCGTGAATTGCTGGGTTTGGGATATTCCTAGCGAGGCGGTCCCGGGAGTCAATATCACGGGGACTGGCGGTGTTAGATTAACCGTCGCGGTTCCGTCCGTCGTTCCATCCGCCAGGCTGATGGCTAACACCGTGATCGATTGTGGGGAATTGATAGACGAGGGCGCCGTGTAAAGCCCCGTAGTGCTGATGCTGCCGACCGGGGGGACGATGGACCATGTCACGCCTGGATTGGGAGTGTTTTGAACCGCAGCTGTGAATTGCTGAGTCTGACCATGATTCAATGCGACAGCCGAAGGACTCACTAATACCGCGATGGGCGGATTCAAAGTCACGATTGCCGACGCAGACCGGCTAGGATCGGCCACGCTGGTGGCCGTCACTGTAACCGCCTGTGTGCTGGTGATAGTGGCCGGAGCGATGTACAAGCCGGTATTCGAAATGCTGCCGACGGCGGGGTCCAGCGACCAGGTGACATCGTTGTTGCTGGTTCCCGTGATGGTTACGGTGAACTGCCGGCTCTGGCCGCCGTACAAGATGGTACCGGCCGGACTCACACTCAAGTAGGCCGAATAGCGCAGGTCCAGCGGACCGTACATACGGTTGCTGCCCACGAACGAGGCATAAGGGGTTCCATAGGCAGGGCCGATCACGGTAGCCACGCCGGCGGTCTGAACGGTGGTGTCCTGGTCATACCATTGATCACCGCCCGAAACCTCCTGGCTCAACAGGTAGTACGTTGTGTTGGGGTTCAGGGTGACCAAGCTCGGCAGGTTGTTATACATGAACGTGCCCGGCGTACCGCCGAGCATCGGGATTGCAACCGATCCTCCAGGAACATCCACGCCGCCGGCCGTGACCAGCTTCACGATATGAGTTCCGGTGTTGCCGGGCGCGAACATTCTGCCCAAGGAGGTCACCGTCATCTGGTTAGCGCCAACCGTCAGATTCGCGCCTACCCAGCCGGAAAAGTTGTTGCGAAGCGTGCCCAGCGTTGTCGCTCCGACGTAGTTCACGCCCAGAATCACGATCAGGTTGGATGCGTTGCTGGTGGCGCTCCCAATGGAGTTAGTGACGACGCAGTGGAACTGGGTGCCGCTATCGGCCAGCGTTACGGGGGCAGTCGTATAAGTGCTGGACGTCGCTCCGGGAATCGGGCTGAACGAGCTTCCACCCGGCGGCTGCGACTCCCACTGATAGCTCAAACCACCGCCGGTCGCCTGTACACTCAGAGTGACCGCTTGACCGGATAGAGCCGTGACGTCCGGAATCGGCTGGACAAACGTGGGCGATATCGGCGGACTCAGCGTGATCGACGCCGTGGCCGACTTGGAAATGTCGGAAACACTGGTGGCGGTGACAGAGACGGAAGTGGCGCCTGAGAGCGGATTGGGCGCCGTGTAGAGACCGGTATTCGACAATGTGCCGATCCCCGGAGGGTTCAATGACCAGGTCACGGCGGTGTTATCTGCCCCGGTAACTGTGGGAGTGAACTGCTGCGCGTCTCCGGCGAACAGGGTCACACTGGCCGGTGCGATGGTAACTGCGACCGGCTGAATCGTGAGGGTGGTGCTGCCCACCTTGGTCGGATCGGCCACGCTGGTGGCCGTGATGGTGATCGTCTGCGCCGCCGAAATGTTCGCCGGAGCGGTATAGGATCCGTCGCTGGCGACGCCGCCGACTAGGGGGTTGATGGACCAGGTAACTGCTGTATTGTCCGAACTGGTGACTGTCGCGACAAACTGCTTGGTCTGGTTGGGGCCCAAAATCCAATTCGCGGGGCTCACCGACACTGCGATCGGCGGCTTCAAACTGAGTGTCACGCTGCCGGACTGAGATGGATCCGCAATACTAGTCGCCGTAACCGTGACAGTTTGGCTGGTGGTCATCACCGCCGGTGCCGTGTAGAAGCCGTTGCTGCTGATGTTTCCGACGGCCGGGTTGATGGACCAGGTCACACGATGATCCGATGTGTTCTGGACCGTGGCCGTGAACTGCTGGGTTTCTCCCTGCTTCAGAACCGTGCCCGGCGGCGTCACCGAGACGCTGACCGGGGTCGGCATGGACGAAGCCGGCATGACGATGAACGTTCCGAAAAGTGGCGCGGTATGCGCGGGAGTGGCGAACCCGTTCGGAGTCGCTTTCGCGAGTCCCATCATGGGAATACTGACGGTGGATCCGTTATACGTGCCCTGCGCGACGGGAGATCCATAGAAGTTCTGCGCGTCCAGGATCACATACGCGTCATTCTGGGCCAGAACGCTGGAGAGGTCCACGTTGACCGCACTGGACGAGTCCCAGTTGTAAACGATGATATTCGCTCGTTTGGATTCGTAGGCATTAGGACGCACGGAGATCGCCGCGCCCGTCGGGGTACCCGGGGTGTATGTACTGTGCGTGTCGAATCCGGTCGCAACTTGCCAGGACGCAAAGCTGCGGTTCTGAAGATACAGGAAGTTGTTCAGACCGTAATACGAGTTGTCATCCCAGGTGTAGGACGCGATGGTTTGCCCGGCATCCGGCTCCAGATCGATTTCCTTGACGGCGCTCGGCCGGGTGTAAACAGTGTTGCCCGTGAACGTGAACGGGCCTGCCTGCTTGATCACCGCGACGGCGGTGTATCCGCCGACGAACGTGTTGTTGTTCACGATCATGTCCTGCCCGGGGGTGTACTCGCCAAAGCTGACCACGCCGAAATCGCGCGAAGGAGTGAAATAGCTGAAGTTGTTATTGAATTGGATGTCCTTGCGCACGGCGCCGCCGGCGATCAGGACATTGAACTGAAAGTTTTGATCGGGCCAGGACGAGCTGTTATACAGAGCGTTCCCGTTCAACCGGAAGCCCTGCACGTTCGCTCCGCCGCCGCCATACATCTGGATGCCTTCGTCGGCATTGTCGCCGATGAAATTGTCGTTAACGATTTTCAGGCCGGTGACATTCTGCAGGTACATACCGTGCCCATGGTTGCGATCGCCGCCGGGGCAACTGGGATACGGAAGGTTTCCGTTGTAGTAACTGAGGTTGCCGGTGAACTCGGTATCGGGAGAGTCATCGTAGGCGCTGAAGCCTTGAGCCGTGTCATGTACGACCAGATTGATGAACTTGTTCGACGGTCCGTAAACGCCTACGCCGAATGCGCTGGGGTGCGGCTCGTAACCAAGGATCGCGTCACAACTGCTGGGAACGCGGTTGGTGGTGGAGTCCATAATTTCCAGACCCCAGAACCACGAATAGCTGCCCCGTACAGCGAGCGCGAACTCGTCGGTGTGCCCGTCAATGATTGCGCGTTCATTGCCGTAGTTACGAACAATGATGGGATTCGCCGCGGTGCCGCTCAGAATCGAGGAGTAACCGTTGGTCGAGGGCGCATGATATACGCCGCCGCGGAGCCAGATAGTGTCTCCAGCGTGTACGGCCGCCGGCTGATTTAGGGCCGTATTCAGATCCCAGGGATTGGCACTGCTGCCGTCTCCGGAGGGCGATCCCGACGTCGAGACAAACCACTGGTTACTGGCTCTCACGGCGGTTGTCGGCGTGAAGGCAACGATCAGTAACAGGGCGAGCAACAATCTCACTCGCCACCGCAGGAAGCGATGCTTCCGCGCTGGACGCAGTTCTGTATCAGCCATTTTTTATCCGTCGTTTCTTGCTTGGGGAAAGTAGTTAGTCTGACCAGCGCTATTGAGCGCCGGAACGCTTGGCAAGGACCACAAAAGTACCGAATAGCGGACCCGTGTGCGCGGGAGCGGTGAAACCGACGGGCGCCGCTTTTGCCAGATTCTTCATAGGGATCGAAACAGGGCTGCCCGAATACGTTCCTGCAGCCACCGGCGGGGCATAGAAGTTCTGGGCGTCCTGGATTACATAGGAGTCGCCTGAAGTAAGGACTGTCGAAAGATCCACGGCAACGCTGTCGCTCAAATTCCAGTTGTAGATAATGACGTTGGCCCGTTTGCTCTCGTACTCATTCCGGCGGACGTAAATCCATGCACCGCTAGGCGGAGCGCCACTGAAACTGCTGTTCTTATCGAATCCGGTCGCGCTCTTCCATCCGCCGAAGTCCAGATTGACACCTTGAGCTGTATTTCCGTCGGTCGTTCCCGTGAAGAACAAGTTCTTTCCGAAGTATTGATTGGTATCCCAGGTCCAGCCATTCGTATTCTGGCCCGGCCCAAGTTCCAGGCGAGCTTGCTGCACTGCGCTGGAGTGCACGTAGATCTTATTGCCCGCAAAGACAACCGGCCCCGCCTGCATGGATACATCGGGTCCCGTATAGCCACCGGCGAACACCGAATTCGTCACGGTGATATCCTGGCCCGGTGTGTACTGGCCAAAGTCCACGAGCCCCGCATCCGCGGCCGGATCAAAGAACGAATAGTTTTGGTTGAAGAAGATATCTTTGCGCAATGCCCCGCCCGCTACCAGGAAGTTGTATTGATAATGCGGGGTCGGCCAGGACGAGCTGTTGTAGCTGGCGTTGCCGAAAACCCGGAAACCAACTACGTTCGCGCCGCCGCTCCCGTAAATCTGGAAACCTTCGTCAGCATTGTCGCCGACAATATTGTCCTGCAGAAGTTTTGTGCCGGCGATGTTCTGCATGTAAAAGCCATGGCCGTGGTTACGATCCGGGGCAACGAAGCCGTTGTAGTAGGAAAGGTTGCCGTAAAACACCGAATCACTAGATGCGTCGTAGGCCGAGAAGCCCTGAGCCGTATCGTGAACCACGTTGTTGATGAAACGAACGCCGGGTGCGTAGACGCCGACGCCGTAAGCGTTCGGATGAACACCACCGGTCTGATTCGTCGTGCGAGTGGTATTCGAGTCCATAATTTCTAGGCCCCAGAACCACACGTAACCGCCGTTGACAGACAAAGTAATTTCACTACCCTTGCCGTCGAGCGTGGCTCGCTCGCTCTGATAGTTGCGAATCACGATGGGAGAGCCCGTGGTGCCCGCGAGGGTGCTATTGAAACCGTTTGGATTCGGCGGACGATAGGTGCCGCCGCGCAGCCAGATTTTGTCTCCGGGATGAATTCGCCCTGCCGCACCCGCAAGTGCAGTCGCGAGATCCAGTGGATCGCTTTCGGTTCCAGCGGCAGTTCCCTGTCCCGAAGGAGAGACAAACCATTCGCGTCCGGCCGCGCCCGTCCCCGCCGCGACCGCGACGCTCACGTTCCTCTGGCTCTTAGCCTGTCCCACCTGAACTTGAACTGGTACGGCATCGCCAGATACGACCCCAACCGGTATCTGCGCGTTGATTTGCAGAAGACCCTGAGTTTTGGCATAGCTGGCGGCAGAGTCAACTCCACCAATCTGCACGCCAACGGATAAACCTGACGCCTGGGCCGGATCGGTTTGGCCATCGCCCGTTGCCCACAACGCAATCGTCGAGCCTGCTTGCGCCGGATTCGAAGCGGAATTCAAAGACCCGTCCTGGTTTAGCGCAATTGCCGGCCCTTGTCCCGAAGAATCCGCGGTAAAGATCCCGGGCGAACTCGGCATGATCGGCAGGACCATTGGGAGGGAGCGATTGCCAAGGTATTCCACTTGGACCGTGCTGGCGCTCTTCCCGGAGGTTGAACCAGGCACAATCGCCGCCAAGAACGATGACTCGACGTAGACGAGCGGCGCGGGAGATTCATCGAACCAAACCCGCACTCCAGCGAGTTCGGTGGACAGGGCTCCGTCCGCACCCACCTGGCCACTGACAAACGAGTCCGGCCCCATCATCGAACCGAACACAGTCACCGTCTCGCCTGGAGCCACACCGTTGCTCGCGTAACTCGCCGCGTTGACGATCGCTGCGACGTTCGGAACAGCTGCTTGGGCCGGTAATTGCGGCAATAAGAGTGCTGCCGCGATCGGGACCAGGCAGATAGTTAGCAAACGCATGAAGAAGTAGTCTTTCTTACCTTCGGGCTTAGCTTCGGGCACTGACTGCGACAGATCTTGCGGCACTGAACTGGTGCACCAGATCCTTGATCGTGCCGGCCACGAATTCAATTTGGCTCTCCGACATCGCCGGATACAGAGGCAACGAAACAATGCGGGGATAAAGCTCCATAGCTTTGGGACAGAGCGACTTGTCCAGGCCGGGATAGGACGTAAAGAACGTATGAAGCGGGATCGGAATGAAGTGAACGCTGGTTGCAATGCCTTTGTGCCGCAGTTGGCGAATGAATTCATCCCGGTCGATTGTCAAACGATCCAGATTGAGGCGCAGCACGTAAAGATGCCAGGCGCTGCGAGTTCCTTCGCGCTCCAGCGGAACTTCCACTTCGGCGACGTCGGTCAGCGCTTGCCGGTAGAGATCGGCGTAACGCGCTCTGATTTCGAGGAAGCTCTCTTGTTTACGAAGCTGGTGGATTCCGATCGCGGACTGAATATCGCTGAGGTTGTACTTGAATCCCTCCTCGACCACATCGTAGTGCCAGTTTCCTTTTTCCGAGTAGCGGTTCCAGGCGTCCTTGCTGATGCCGTGAAGGCAGAGTGTCTTCAGCCGGTCCGTCAGGTCAGCGTTGTGAGTGGTGACCATGCCGCCTTCGCCGGTGGTCAGGTTCTTGGTCGCGTAAAAGCTGAAGGCAACGGCGTCGCTTCGGTCGCTGCCGCCGATGGGCATCGATCCGATCCGTGCGCCCACTGCATGAGCGGCGTCTTCGATCACATACAGACGATGCCGCCGAGCTAGGTCCCAAATGGCTTCCATATCGCAGGGCAGCCCGCCGAGATGGACCGGGATGATCGCGCGCGTGCGTTCGGTGATCCGCTCCGCGATGGAGGCGGGATCGATGTTGCCATCCGGCCCGATGTCGGCCAGAACCGGGGTCGCGCCCACGTGCAGGATGCAGTGCACCGTGGCGCAGAATGTCAAGGGCGTCGTGATCACCTCATCGCCTGGCCCGATCCCCAGAGCCGCGAGCGCCAGGTGTAGACCGGCCGTGCACGAGTTCACGGCCTGGCTAAAGGTCGCGGACACGTAAGCCCGAAACTCCGATTCGAACTGTGCCGTGCGCGGGCCGGAGGTCAGCCAGCCGGACCGAAGTGTCTGGGTCACCTCGTCGATTTCTTCTTGGCCGATCGAGGGCAGGTGAAAGGGGATGAAATTGTTGTCCATTGTCGTCACGTTGTTTTCTTCAGTTAGAAACTTGGGAATTGGCAGCACCCTTGCGGGCGAGCACGTAATACTGGGCACCCAAGGGCAGGTGGACCAGGCGTGTCTCCGCAGGGCGGAGAAACCGGAGCATGTTGGGAAAATAGAAAAGGAAGCGCGCCGGGCGATCCGCTGTGAAGCCACCCTGGCGAACCAGCCGCCGAACTTCCGGGGCCGTCAGCACGATGGCATCGTGGTCGAACGGAATTCGCTTCATCACCATCCGGGTTCCGGGATTCCAGGGGTTGTTCTCGAACAAAGCAAAGTTCCCGCCGGGCGCCAATGCCCGAAACACGTAGCGGACCGCCTCCAGCCTGTCGGCCGGAGGGATGTGATGAAAAACGCCGTTGACGTAACACAGGTCGAATTCACCTTCGCCGGTCAGGTCCGGCACGGCCTGAAACGATACTCGCTGCGAGCCATAGTGCCGTTCCGCGAATGCCAGCGCAGGCAGAGCGGTGTCGACGCCGACCACATCGGCTTTCGGAAAGACCTTGGCGAGGTAAGCAGACGCCTCGCCGGTGCCGCATCCGAAGTCGAGAATTCGCTTGGGGCTGAACGGCAACTGCGTCTTCAGATCGTTGACGCGGCCTTCAATGAAAAACTGCCGGTCTTCGCCGGAGAGGCCAATGCCCCTCTGCAGCATCTGTTCGTACTGATCGCTTAGATCGAAAAGAGCGGTGCTCACCAGGATGCCTCCACCGTTTCGTAGGCCCGATCGGGCGTCGCCGAGTGCAGATACGCCAAGCGTTCTGCCACCAGTTGCAGGACGTAGTCGATCGCCCGGGTTACTACCAGAATCAACGCGACCGAGCAGAAGAAGGACATGGCGATGAAGCGGGACCAGTGTTCGTAGGTCGCCCCCGTCCGAACGAGTTCGAGGAAGCTGGGGATAACCAGCGCAACGCCAATCGCGGTGAGGGCCGACGGCACCAACCAGAACCAACCGCTGATGAAGAAACGGCGGGCAGCGCCCTCTTCCTCGTCGCTCGCTTCACTCGAAAGCGCGATCTGGACAATGCGGTCGGTGAGATAACTCGCGCAAAGCAGCAGCGCGGCACTGATGCCAACCAGATGGCTCACGACGAACCGGTAAATCATCCACTCCGTGACCGCGTGGTGGGTCAAGTAATAACGTGCCGGCATCAGCATGAGTGCGATCGCCGCCGCCAGGCATAAACCTCCGGCCATCGCCAGCGGACGCGCGGGCCGGTACAGAAATGCTCCCTCCAGGATGACCTTCAGGAATCGCAGGCCGTCCTTGCCTACCCGCAGCTTGGACTCCCCGGTGCGCTCTTTGTAGGGCATCTGGATTTCGGTAATCTTCAATTCCCCGCTGAGCAGCGCGCGAGCGCTCATCGCGGGCGTAAACTGAAGGCCGTCGGGAAGAGGCATCAGCTTGGGCAAGCTATCGCGGCGCACCACCCGCATTCCGCTGGCGGTGTCTTTCACCCGTTTCGAGGAAAACAGGGTCAGGATCGTCGCAAAGATCATGTTGCCAATCCGGCGGATCAGCGGCATCTGGCTCTGCGAGTTCAGGCGGCACCCGAGCACGACGTCTGCGTCTTCGCGAACCAGTGTGTTGCAGAGGTCGGTGAAGAAGTTCGGATCGCAGGTGCCATCGGCGTCCAGGAAGGACAGCAGATCGGCGTCCGATCTCCGCCACGCTTCCTTGATCGCAGCCCCGTAACCACGGTTCTTTTCGAACACGATCAGATTGATTTCCGGAAACGCGCTCGCGCGCTCCACGGTGCGGTCCGTCGATCCATCGCTCACCACCGTGATGTCGACCTCGGTGACGGAAGACTTGGCGGTGATATACGCGCGCGCTGCCAGCGAACGGCGAATGATGCTTTCAATGGCGGCTTCTTCATTGAGTGCGGGGATGGCGATCAGCAGTTTCATGCTTGCTCCTGACTATGCTCGAAGGTGGAGAGTTTTGAATTTACGCGGAGGGTGAGCCGCGACGCAGCTGGCATTTTCCAGCCCAGCCGCGCTTGTTTACGGATTTGATACAGGACCCATAGCAAGACCGCCACTAGTGCGATCCAGGTGGCGACAACCGCGGCTGAGAACCAGGTGGGCATGTGGTGGCGCTGCGAAATGATGAACGGGTAGAAGTACAGCGTCTTCGCGTGGAAGGTCCCGTACTCTTTCGTGTACATGTTGGTCAGGTGCCAGGCGTCCATCTTTCCCAGCACGATGGCCACTGTATTCAGCAGGCGCAGCCCGATGATGAACACCGGCTTCCCCATGCTTTGCATCTGCTCGATTTCGAGCGGGTGCCACACGGTGACCGACAACAGCTGAACCCCGACCGCCGCTGCCACGATCGCCGCGCCGGTTTTCCGCAGTACCAGCCCCATCTCAGCGCCGTTACGCAGCAACAGCGGTACCGCCATGAACGCCAGCAGTTGAACCGGTATCGAGAGATACCGGTCGCCCCACGCGGCGCCGCCGCTCCAGAAGTCGAAGCGCGCGTGGAAGGCGATGTAGGCCAGCAGCATGAGTGCCGTGGAGACGAGATAAGCTCGCATCTCCGCTCCGAAGCGCTTCCAGGCGATCAAGGTCACGATCGCCAGCAGGATCAGCAGAGGGTCGTACAAGAACATCGATTTTTCCAAGGTGACCAGCGGGCCCCAGAATCCCGTCCAGAACGGGGTCGTGTAGGGGAAGTTCGCAGGCAGCGAGGGATCCAGAAGCTTAGTCTGTTGCGCGTAGATATCGATATAGGTGTTGCAGCATTCACCGAAGCGGTAGAAATGATAGGCCCGGTCGGCAGCGACGAACAGAAGGAAGCAAGGGATGACAATCGCGGCGTAGCGCTTGAGCATGGCAAACGCTTCGGTCCGATTCCGCGCGATGATGCACAGCGTGATGAAAAGCGCCGTGGCAATGATGTTCAGGCCGGTGGTGAGGCGGACCAGGAGATTCGCGCTCAAAGCCAGAGATCCGAACAGCAATGCCCGCTGCCTCCCGGTTCTCAGCCATTCGTATTGCCAGCAGAAGCCGCCCAGCGTGAGCAGCATCATCAGGTTGTTCTCCATCATGTTCTGCGCGTAATGGAGAAACGTCGTGCCGAACAACAATGCAAGCGCACCGGCGACGGCCTGATTCACGCTGAAGTCGAGCAGCATCAGAAAACGAAACGCCAGCAAGACCGTCCCGACGCAGAGGAGCGGCGAAATCGTGTACGTGATGAAAACTTCCCGAAACTCGTCGTAGTCCGCCGGCCTGGCGATCTTGCTGGCCAGAGTGGAACCAACGACATCTGAGGGCAGCATCGCCAGAACTTGGCCGATGCCGTACCACGGATAAATCTCGTTGTTTCTGCCCACGAGTCCGAACTTCGGATAATCGCCCGGAGCCACTGCCGGCTCAGAGGTCCAGAACGAGTGCGTCGTCTGGAGTCTGCGCTTGGTGTCGATCGAGCCGAGTTCCCCCGGCTGAACCGCTACTGCGGCAAGCCAGGCCACGATGGCGAGCAAGAGCATCGGACTAGCGTTTCGTATGAGCTTCATGGGGGAATCACGCCTGTAAGGCGGAGACGACTACTCAGGAATTGCGAGGACCGGAGGCCAGCCCGGCACGGGAACACCCTTCAGGTGCCTGCGATCTTTGACCACAGCCAGAGGTACGCCCAGTCGCTTCACAGTGAGAAGAACAGGGCCGTCGAGGATTTGGTCGATCCCGTAGCGTGTCGTCGAAATGACGAAATCGGCTTGCTCGGGATTCTTGGTGAACGTAATCCAGGACGGAAGGAAATAGCTCGACGACTCGGGCCGGGAGGCCGCCATGACCGCGTAGCGGCCCTGAGGCTCGTTGGTCTGCAAATACTTCACGAGGTCCTTCACAGCCTCTTTGTACGAGTTGCCCCAATAGTCCGTTTCGAACTTGCCGGCCGCTCCCTGCAACCCTCCGATGGTCTGATTGAAGTAGACGTACTCGTCGGGATGCAACCGAACCATCACGCTGACTTGCCAGATCGAATAACCGACGATGGCAACTAATCCGGCTGCCCAAACCATGCGGCTCGTGGAGCGTGCCCAATCCAGTCCTCGGGCGAGCACCAGACCGCATAAGCACGCCAACGGCAGCACCACGTAGACAAAGTGGCGATCGGCATCATAGAGAATCGGCCTGACGGCGACCACATAGAGCAGCGGGAACAGGGTGGCGAAACTCAGGAGCATCCAGTAGTAATTCCGCACCGACATGTACGTATTCTTGCGGAGCAACAGCACAACGGCGCATAGCAGACCCGCGCCAGCCAATAGAAGCACGATCTCTGGCAAGCTGATGGAAAGCCAACGAAGAATATAGATCCGGGGCTCGTGAACCGCGGGGATCGATTGCCCTTCGAACAGTACGGCTCCGAACCACGGGAACCGCGTGACGTGCGAGAGCGCTTCAAATGGTCGCGTCAATGGCTGCATCTGCGCCCAGGGCCAGCACAGGAGCATGATCGGCCAAGCAATTCCAATTACGGTCAGAGCGAACTTTACCAGCCCGGTGAAGGCCGCCTTGGACCGTGCCGCGAAGATTCCGTACAGCCCCACTACCATCAGAACGTAAGCCAGCAGAAGTAATCCGCCGATCCGCACGCCCAGCGCCAGACCGATCGCGATACCGAGCTTCACCGTGATGCCGCGAGGCACACGCGGCAGGTGCGGCAAAGCGCGCAGCAGGTAATACATCGCCCAGATGTAGCCGACCGCGAAGGGGACGTCCTTCGGATTGTTGAACATCTGTCCGTAGTAACGCGGCGTGAGCACAAGCAGCGTTGCGGCCCAGAAACCTGCCGCCGGTCCACCCAGAAGGCGCC
Organism: Terriglobia bacterium; assembly: GCA_020073445.1. Classification (GTDB taxonomy): domain Bacteria; phylum Acidobacteriota; class Terriglobia; order Bryobacterales; family Bryobacteraceae; genus Palsa-187. Next base: position 72,684 of record JAIQFE010000021.1, on the reverse strand, counting down.
CGACGCGCCAGCAGCCGATGATGCCGATCAATCCAATCAACGCGTTCAACAGATGCCGCGTTTCATATCGGCCAAGAGGAGAGATCCCGTTGATCGCAACCGCCACGGTGTCGAAGAATCCGCCGTAGTAAATGAGGTCGCCCGCGTTCAGTGCGCCCTTGTCGAAGTGCCCGTGAAGCAGAGAGATGTAATAGCGGACGATCGTGCCGCCGTAGAAATGCTGCACCGGCTCGTCCCAGGTGACGCCGTAGTCCATAAAGGTGGCCAGAATCAGCCCCGCCAGCACAACGAAAAGGACCTTGCTGGCCAGGTCCCAACCATCCCGCTGATCCGCCCCCTTCACGCGGATTTCGACCGGATTCGGTTTGGTTGCCACGACCGCCGCGGCTATGGAATCAGGACTCTTCACCATCGTCTAAACCTTGACCCGCGTTCTGATAACTTCGCGCTCGCCGTTCGAACCGTCGGCGGCCCAGCCGCGGCCCGCCATGACCAAAGCGCCATCGTGCGCGTGTCTCGATGTCGCCGATTCGCGCGAGTTTAAATACTGCGTCAATGCCAGCGCCGACATAATGCAAAGCAGCGGTCTGCCCGGCAGAAGGTAGCGCGGTTCGGCGTAGACTAGCGCGTGGAAGGTGAACAGAGCCAGCCAGGGCGACCATAGCGTCCAGTAGCTGAGAATCTCGCGGCGGCGCTGGGCGAAAAACCACAGCGAGCCAGCCAGCGGCAGCAAGCCGATCAAGTTCAACAGCGCGTGAAATCCGAAGAAGACCCAGCGGCCCCGGAATGAGCCCATCCCAAACGAGTCAGGGTGCACCGAGTTCACCGTCGCAACGTTCTGCGACAAAACACGCACGGCAGTCGCGCGCAAATGCAGCAGGGGATGGGTCAGCACGTCATCGACGACCCACGCGCGTTCTACATCGCGGAAATGAATGCCCGAATCCAGGGACTCTTTCAACAGCCGGTCACGCTGTACGGACCAGTCTTGATAGTCCAGGCTGCCCTCGCGAGTGTTCTTTCCCCAATTCCGCCAGTCCCACGGCTCGGTCCGGAACTGGTAGCTGCCCTGAAGCAGGATGTCGTAAATGTTCGTTGTCTGGACTCGCAGGCCCTCATTGCCTTTCTGTAAAGCGAGCAGAGCGGAGGCCACGATCACCGCGGCGAATGTAAATAGCGCGCAGCGAAGCGCAAGCCTTGATTCGGCGCGCATGATCGACGACTTGCTGGTCCAACCGATAGCGGCAATCAGCACAGCGAGCGCTGCCACCGGCAGAGTGTTCGGCCGGTTCAAGACGAGCAGGATCAATCCCGCGCAGCTCAAGAACGCTCCAGCCGCTCGATGTGTCCGGTATCTCGCCCATCCGTACGCGAAGATCGCGGCACCGAGGAAAGCCGGCGTTTCCGCGGCGATGCCGAAGCTGTAGTAGATGCCAAACGGAGCAATCAGCACCAGAATGGCCGCGATCCTTCCAGCGCGTTCGCCCGCCAGCAGCCGCGCCGTAAAGTACACCAGCAGCGTGGCTAAGGTCGTACAGAAGAAATTCCAGATGCAGGCGGCCACCCAGTAGGCATGATCGCTTGCGCCGGCGGGAACAAACAGGTACGGAATCGCGTAGTACAGCGCCGGTCCCGGGGCATGGCTGATCCTGAGATCCGACCAGGAACTTGCTCCACGGAGGGACAGGGACAACGTCTTCGCTTCCTGATGAAAGTTCACATCGCCCAACGGACTAGGAGCGAACGGGAGCAGCCCCACGATCAAGAAACAGACCATGGTCAACAGGATGATCGGCCCAGTAAACGACTTTTGCTGTACTGCTTTCATGTGATTTCGGTGGCGAGCTTAGCGAACGCGCTGCTGACGCAGACGATATCGCAGAAACTCGCTCAGTCTCGGATTGTCGAACTCGGTGTTCGCGGGAATCGTCACGCTTCGGCGAGCCAGGGGAATGCCGCGATCCAAGTCCGCGATCGCTTCCGCCTGAAGTTCGGCCGTGCGCTTCATACCTTTCCAGGAGAGAGTGATGAAGCTGTCGTCGTCTGCGATCGGGATGCGATCCTGCGCAACAATATCGCCGGTATCGACGCCATCGCTCAGCAGAAATGCCGTGCAGCCTACATCCTGCTGCTTACCGAAATAGATGGCCCAAAACGCGGAATGTGAACCGCGATAGTGAGGCGTAATCCCTGGATGTCCGCCCAACACAATCCCAGTGCGGGGCAAACTACGAACCTTCTTGCCAACCCAATAGGAGGTATGGACGACGAAGATGTCGGATTCCATCGCCTTCAGCCACTCGATCGTTTCCGGAGCGGAAAAGGACTCGGTCTTGTGAATCGGGCCGTTCCAGTTAAAGAGCGTCGCTTCAATCGCTGGTACGTCGAAAATGCGGGCCATCGCGGCACGATCCCGGCCCAGATCCATCAGCCGGTACACGACCCTGGCGCTCGCCCGGGAAAGCGTCGGCAACAGCCCTTTTTGGCGAACGCTCTTGACCAGATACGGCAGCGGAAGACCGGCCTTGCGTTGGTCCGCCACGCAGATGCCCACTACATTGAGCCCGGCGTCGATAAGAGTGGCGCAGGTATTCCTATGGGTCGTGTGAGGACCACACAGAATCACGACCCGATGGGCCGTGCCGCTAGTAGGGGATGGTCGAACGGCGGACATAGTACGTATATAAAGGATGCAGAGCTACCCGAGCGAAGTTTTTCGCGCGCCTGGACAGCAACTGCTCTTTCCAACCTTGAAATCGAGCCAGCCTCGCGATTTGGCCGAGTGGCGTTCCGGCCTTCGGGCAAACGCGCCCGAGAACCCAGCACTTTCCCACTCTGCGCGGCCGGAGCCACGGCTCGGAAGTAAACAGGTAACGAATCCCACTGGCCTCGGCTGATTCGATAACGCGGGGCGATAAGTCGCCTCCGGGCACCGAGGCCACGTGGCAGGATTCGCCGAGCAAATCCGCCAACCTCGAACAGCTGGTGCGCCATTCCCCGATCATGTTCTCCAGGGACTGACTGCGGAAGATATCGGGGTGCGTGTGGGAGTGGCTCCCGATCACGTGCCCGCAGCTTCGGATATAACGAATGGCTTGCTTATCCAGAAACAGGCGGTCTTCCATTAACCCAGTGATGACGAAGAAATGTCCCTTCCAATTACGGGCATTGAGCTGTTCGCAGGCCGTCAGAGCGCTCTTTCCACCATCGTCGAACGTGATCATCAGGAAGCGGCCGGTGTGATCGAAATCGATTTCATCGACCGGGCGCGAGGCCCGGCCACTCGCAGCGATCTGATTCAGATGTTCGCTGAACGCGCCGACCGTATGGCGGTACGCCTGGGCGCCCGGGCGCTGGAAGCCCGAGCTAGCCGGATCGTCCGTGACTTCGTGATAAAGAAACGTCGCGATTTCTGGCGTTCCCATGGAATTGGATCTCACTTCACTTACTCGAAATCTGTGAGCGGCTATCGAGCATCAGTGTGAAATAGCCGGTCTTGCCGAGGGGGCGCCATTCTTCGGTCACGGCACCGGCAGGCATCGAGGTTGCGATCAGAGCGCGCACACCCGTTTTCGCCATCGCTTGCAGAGCCTGCTCCTTCACCGGTTCCGGCGCGCTCCAGAACTTGTCGCCTTCGCCGACCGGAATCTCGGCGCTAATTTGGACATCCGCGATCCGCGCCCAATAGTAGTTTTGTTTTGCATCGAAAGGTTGGGGCCGGATCCACGCGACCCTGTCGCCGGGATGAATACCCAACCGACCAAGCCCTGCCGCGATCTGGTGAGGAGCCGACGACGAATTGTCTCCACGAAGCAGGAATGCGATGCCCTTCGTTTTCATGTCGCCGAGATCGGATATGCACAGAGCAACGATCACAACAGCGGCAAGGGCGGTAGCGACGCTGGCGACCACGCGGCCTGGCGGAAGGGCCAGGGCGGCGAACAATCCAAGCCAAAGGATCACAACGTAGGCTCCGATCATTCTGGTTTCCACGTGCACCAAAGCAAACATCGACAAGGCGCAGAACGGCGGCACCCACAGAATCCATTCACGCAGCAGACGGCGGGGGAATTCGCGAACCGAGCCGCTCCACAACAGCAGCGTGACGAACGCGAGAACGAATAGCGGCTGCGATCGGAACAGCACATCGTAGTAGACGTCGCTATTCTCGATCACCTGGAGGATATTCCCCTTGGGATCGATGCGCGTTCGAACCCCGTCGAACCAATAAGCGGGATCCTTCCAGATCGGATAGGTGCCGCGAACCGGTTCCTCGAACGTATAGATCGGCGGTTCGCCAAAAATCTTCCGATCGGCGTGAACCGGAATCCCGGAACCAGGCTGCTCGCCCTGCCAGTGATAGCGCGGAAGATGATTCACGTACCAGCCATAGTTCAACTTCGCGCTTTCCCCGAAGGTCATGTGGCCTTGCTGGCGCGAAAGCGCCACGATGTAGGGGCCCGCTATCACGGCGAATACGGAGACAGCGATCAGCACGCCACCGAAAGCCCGTCGCGAGTTCTTCGCGGCGAACCAGCACAGGCCCAAGAAGACCATCGACATCGGGAACATGGGAGCTTTGGCGAGGTAGCCGAGCCCCAGCGCCAGGCCCAACAGGGCGAAGTGCTTGAACTTTCCGCCATCCGTCTTGATTCGCAGAAGCGCAGCCGCGGCGCCGTAGACGCACGTCGCAACGGCCATATCGGGGCTTACCACAGACACACTGATGAGCCGTAGGGTGGTCCAGAGGAACAGTGTGTAACCCACCGGTATCCACCACGCGCGAGATTGATCCCCCTTGCGGCCGTCCTTGTGCCGGATGAGAGAGACCAGAAAACAATGGAAGCAAGCTAGTGCCGCCAGATAGAGCAGGAAGTTCACCAGGTGCACGGTCGCGAATTGCCATCCGGCCGAGAGTTTCAGAACAGACGCCGCGGTGCCCAACAGCACGGGATACAGCGGACTCCAATATGCGTTGACCACTTCGTTCCAATGCCCGGCCGAAACCGCGTCGCCGATATCCATATAGGAGACGCCGTCCGAATACATGTCATTGCGGCTCAGCCACGCTTCCAGTCCTCCGAGCATCACTGCCAGGAGACAGAAGAACGCGATGAGCCGCCGGCTGTTGGCCGGTGTACTCATGGCTGTATCCGAAACGACTAGTCTTTCGACAACTGTTTGCATGTGCGGTTCAGAATCGCGACGCTGTGGCTACGTGGATTCCGCGCTCTTTGGCGATCATCTTCTTGGTCTTCGCTTGATACTCGGGAACCAGATCGGTAAGATGCGCCAGGATCGCGCTTTCGTCCCGTAGTTCAAGCAGATGTCTCAGTTGGCCGAGCCAGGCCTCAACCATCTCGAAATTCTGGCGCGTGCCACGGAAGAGATGGATCTTGCTATGGGGAGTGGGCAACAGGAGCTCGCCCTCGAGCATCAATTCTTCGGAAAGTTTTTCGCCGGGCCGCAAACCGACAAACCGGATTTCAATGTCTTCGTCAGGCTCAAATCCCGACAACCGGATCATGTTGCGGGCCAAGTCCACGATCCGTACGGGCTCTCCCATTTCCAGAACGAAAATCTCAGATCCGCCGGTTCCCATGGTGGAGGCCTGAAGAACCAGTTGGGTCGCCTCCGGAATGGTCATGAAGTAGCGGCGCATGTCCGGGTGCGTCACGGTGACCGGCCCGCCCGCGGCAATCTGTTCCTTGAAGCGCGGAACCACGCTGCCGTTGCTCCCCAGCACATTGCCAAAACGTACGGAGACGAACTTCGTGTTAGCTTCTGAAACCGGCATCGCCGATACGATCACCTCCGCGGCTCGCTTCGTCAATCCCATGATGGTGGTTGGATTCACGGCCTTATCGGAAGAGATCATCAAGAAGCTATCCACCCGATTACGCGCGGCCGCTTCGATCACATTCCACGTTCCCAGGATGTTGTTCTTGACCGCTTCCAGGAGATGGCTCTCCATCATCGGCACATGCTTGTAGGCAGCCGCATGGAACACCGAGTCGACCTTGTGAGTACGGATGACCGCATCCACCCGCTCGGGGTCCTGAATGTCGCCGATGGCAGGGATGATTTCCAGGGACGGGAAACTAGAACGAAGTTCCAGGTCGATCTTGTACAGCTCACTCTCGGCCTGATCGAAGATGATCAGGCACTTGGGATAGAACTTGGCAACCTGGCGGCACAGCTCGGATCCAATGGAGCCGGCACCACCGGTCACCATCACCACCTTGCCGCCAAGATGCGACCAGATTTTGTCAGTTTCGAGTTGCACTGGTTCGCGGCCCAGCAGATCTCCCACGCTCAAATCGCGAATCTGGGCGCTCAGGACCTTTCCCGCCAGCATCTCGCTGATCGTGGGAAGAATCTTGCACTTTGCGCCGGCAGCCTTGGCGTTCGCGACCGCGTCCCGGATCTGGCGCCCGGTGGCGGAAGGAATCGCCAGGACGATCTCTTCGATTTCCTGCCCACGACCCTTCAGCTTGGTCAGGATCTTAGGAAGATCCCGCCCCTTGCCCAACACCGGAAGGCCTAACAGGACCAGCTTCCTCTTGCGCGGATCGTCATCCAAGAATCCGACTACGCGGCCCAGCTTCGGATTCACGCGCAGTTCGCGCAGCAGCGTCACGCCCGCCTGCCCAGCACCGTAAATCAGCAGATTCTTGCTGTGCGGCTTGGTAAATTGGCCAAGCACCACTTCGTTGTAGAAGCGAACCGCAAAACGCATGCCACCAGTGCCAAGGAAGCAGACGATGAAGTCGATGAAATAGACCGAACGCGGAAAGGCGTTTCCCTGGATCAGCCAAGACGACGCAGCGAACATCGCAAAGCTGGCGAGGTTGGCAAGAAGAACGCGCACCAAGTCGGGCATTCCCACCAGCTTCCACCAGCCACGGTGCAAACCGGTAAAGGAAAACACGATCATCTTGATGGGGATCACCAGCGCCAGCGCCATCCATAAGTGCTGATGCTCCGATGCGGGGATATTGAAATCGAACCGCAGCAGGAAGGCGATACACAGCGACGCTACGATCAACACGCTGTTGGCCAGCAGGATCCACACGCGCCTCATGACGAGAAACATATGTGACTTCATGGCTTTCGAATAATTCCCAGGTAGTGAGTTCTCAAGAACGGCAGACTTTCCAGCATCAACGCGCCCGCCCAGGAGAGCGGAACGATCACTCTCGCTAACGGAGGAGCGAGCGTGATCGAGTGCAGATCGACCGTGCATCCCGGGAACAGCGCCCGAATTTCCGAAGCTCGAATGCCGGCCACGTTGCGATTCCGCGGATTGTCGACTCTGAAATCATTCCACAGGATCAAGCCATTCGGCTTGACGACCCGCATCATCTCCGCGGCAATGTCTTTCTTCATCGGGGTGCTGAGAATCGATGTGAAAAGCGTGAACTGGCTGACCAGATCGAAGGATTCGTTTTGCCACGGCAGAGACCGCGCATCGCCTGCGTGCAAATCGGCGGCAGGCACTTTAGCCTTGGCACGCTGGATCCGACGGTCGTCCAGGTCGATGCCGGCCAGCGACTGGGCGTCCCACTGGGAAAACTCCAGCAACCACTGCCCCGAGCCGCAGCCAATATCAGCAATCCGCCGCCCCGTCAGCGGGAACATCCCCGCACGATCCAATTGGGCGATGCAGGCGCGCGACGTCTGGCATTGCAGGAAATAATGCTCCGGATGATTCCACGCATAGCGGTTCGCGGGCATTTCCCGCTCGCGCCGTTCATACTCGACGCGGATCCGCTGAATCTCTTGATCTGTGGAAGAAGCTGACATGCTAACGGCTTAGCTTGGTGAAGGCGCGTCCACCCTGCGCCGGTTTATGAAGCGACCAATAGGCCATCCCGAAGAGAAAGCCGAGCCCATAGGACACGTGAAACGTGACGAACGCCGCCGGGAGCAACGGAAAGATCGACCAGCCGTAACGCTTGGTCGCGATCGACGAAGCTCCTAAACATGCGATCGCGTAAAGCCCCAGACTCGCTCCCCAGACCGACCCAATGACAGTCAGGTAGAAAGAACTCTGAACGATGATGGCCACCACGCACGCGATCAGTGCCACCAGATTGCACAGGCTAAACACGCCCGGAACCAGGTGACGCCACGAACCTGGCACCCTGTGCTTTCGAATCACGAGCACTTTCCAGAAGCCGTACTGCATGTATTGCCGGAACAAGGAGCGCAGGTCGCTACGCGCGTGATAGAAAGAGACGATCGCCGGCGACTGCCAGATGACGCCTCCGGCGCGGGTCAGGCGAAGATTGAACTCGTCGTCCTGATTGCGGATCAGCATCTCGTCAAACAGTCCGAGCTCTTCGAGTTTGCTCTTGTACCAGCAACCGTAGGTCACCGTATCCACAGAGCCTTCGTAGTTTTCGTTGTGGAACTTGGCGCCGCCGGTTGAAAACGGGCTGTGATACGCTGCGCTGATCGCTTTCGCCATCAGGCTGTTCGCGATCGTTCGCGCCGGTCCGCCGACATTGTCTGCGCCAGTCGCCTTCAAGGTTTCCACGCATTTGAGGATGTAATCGGGAGCGTATTCGGTGTGGCAGTCCATGCGGATAATGATGTTGCCAGCAGCGACCCGAATCGCGGCGTTCAGTCCGCTCGCAACGGACTGCGCCGGGTTGTCGATCACGCGAATCCGCGGCTCACGCACGCAGCACTCACGCAGGACATCGCATGTTCCGTCCGTGCTCATACCGTCCGCGATAATCACTTCCCAGGGCAGCCCGGCTGTTTCCTGCCGGACCAGGCCTTCCAGGAAGAGCCGAATGTGTTTCGCCTCATTCCTGCACGGGATGATGACGGTGACTGAATCGCTCATGGTCAGCTCCGTCCGTTCGCGCGAGCCAAGCTGCGTTGTTCGGGCGTCAACATGGATATCACGGCCCGGAATTTGCGCCGGCCGGTGCGTTCGAGTTCCGGCACCCGCTCGATCTCTACGTTCATGCCGTGCAGGCGTTCCTTGGTGATTCTGTGGCGAATCGCTTTTTCGTCTTCGGGTCCGAAGCCATCCGTCACGACCACGCGGACACGCAGCAGGTCAATTCGCTGCTGAACGATTTGCCCTTCCAGCACATTAGGCATGCCGACGAAAATTCCGTGGAACCGCACCATCTCCGTTCCGTCCGGACCGATGACGGCATCCTCCAAACGGCCCACCAGGTCTTTCAATACCGGCAGTTGCTTTCGGCCGCACGGGCAAGCATTTTCGGACCAGGCGCCGATGTCGCCGATGTCATACCGGATCAGCGGTTGAGCGTCATTGATAAGACCCGTGCAAACCAGCCGGCCGTCCACTCCAGGCGGAACCGGCTTGTCCTCGTCGTCAAGAATCTCGACAATTCCGAAATCGGAGTTCACATGCAAGCTGCCGTGTTCGCACTCGGTGGCCAGAGCGCATTGCTCCACAGCTCCGTACTCCTCGTAGGCTCGAGCTCCGAAAGCCTGGCGAATCACGGTCTTCATTTCCGGAGTCAGTTTTTCGCTCGACAGAACGATCGCCTGCGGTTGGTAATCCAGCTTCAGTCCTTGGTCGAGCATCAGCCGCGCCAACAGATAGTGCGAATACGCGTACCCGGTCAGCAGACTTGGACGATAACGATTGAGGCCTTCGACGTAGCTGGGAACATTGCGCGGGCTCAGGTGGTACGCGGTGAAATACACCTGCCGCTCCGCCAGGTTGTAACGATACACGGGCCCCCGCGATTGAGCCGACGGAACGATCATGCGCCCGCCGAGCATCGAGCGTGGGACTTTCATACTGCTTCCTGCCCATCCGAACGACCGTACTTCGCGGGCCGCGAAGAAGTGACGATGTGCATCGGTGCTGTAGATCGATTGGATCGGGGTTCCGGTGCTCCCGCTGCTGTAGTAGCGATGCAGATTTCTCTTGGCGATGTTGCCAGCCAGGAAATCTTCAGGATCTTTTCGAAGATCTTCCTTCGGCGTGAACGGCAGTCCCGACAAATCCTGCTGCCGGAAAGCCGCAAGATCGCTGCGCGTGAGGCCCGCCGCCTGCCACTTCCGGCGATAGTAGGGTACTTGGTCGAAGGCCAGGGTTAGCACCGAGCGCAGGCGCCAGTCGACATAACTCTGCATTTCCTGCTGTGAGCACCGGTCGCGCTGTAGAAAGCCCCGCACGTGTTCATCAAAACGTCCGCCCAGACGCTCCCGCCGGTACATGAAGCCGTACATAGTGATCCCGAGATTCTGCGCCCAAACGGGTACATAGGGATAAAGACGTTCTAACGGGTGTCCCACGATTGTTCTTAGCCCGAGATGGGGAATTACATCCGCTGATCGAGATGGGTGCGCTGTTCGTTGTGCCGCAGTTCCGGCACCACGACGCCCATCATCTGAACAAGATCCTGTTTCTCAATGGTGCTGTTCGGCTCCGCGATCAGTTTTGCCACTTCATCGACAAACGTCGCCACGGCTTCGGCCGGCGCTGCCGCGTAACGAACCGCAAGCAAGTTGAACATGCCGAATTCGTCCACCTCTTCGCCTTCGCCGACAAACTCTTCGTAGGCTTTCTCACCGGCGGTATCGAGCGGTGTCAACAAAAGCGGGTAGTACCCGCTACGCAGATCATCGCCGGTCTTCATCCGTGCTTCCTGTTCATCGCGATAGATACGTGGCTCGAATCCTTGCAGACTCAGGAACGTCGCGGCGATCTGATCCAGGGTCCGCAAATCCTTCTCGGAATCCATGCGCGGGATCGCGATCGATCGGTTGGGGGCGCATGCAGCCGCAAGAACGCAAATCTCACCCGCCTCGCGCATCGAAATAAAGAATCGACGCGTTTCCTCGGGGCAGGCAATCGGCTGGCGTTTTTCAAGACGCTTGATGAAGCCGGCGAGCAGGCTTCCGTCGGAAAACGCCACATTTGCGAAGCGCGACGACATGCGGCGCGAGCCGAGGCCGTCCGCGAAGAGAACATGCTCCATCAAACGCTTGCTGGCGCCCATCAGATTCACGGGATTCGCTGCTTTGTCGGTCGAGATACTGAAGTAGGCAGAGTCCGTGCCACGATCGCGCATCCATTGCAGGAAACGCGCCGGCTTGATGACGTTGGTCTCCAGCATCTGCAGCAGCGAGCACGTGTCTTTTTCGGAACGAACATGCTTGATCGCCGCGAAGTTCAGGATCAGATCGTAAGGAGCCTCGCTCGCCACAAATCGGCGCATGATGGGCGAACCGAAGTCGATGGGAAGCGTCCGGAAGTCCCGAACGTCGAGGCCTTGTTCACGGCTCCGGAGGTCACGCACCAGTTCCGCCAGGTTGTTTTCGTTTGGATCGACAACGTGCAGCGCCTGGGGCTTGAAATCCGCGACCAGTTTGACCGTAGCCGAACCAATGCTGCCTGCCCCGCCGATCACCAGCAAGCGGCGGCCCCGGATGGCCGCGTCGATTTCGGACCGACGCTCACGCCAGTCCTGCTCGAACAAGTCCGAGGGCCGGCCGGTCGCGACTTCCGACCAGTCGATCGCAGAGTAACGGGTCGCGTGTTGATCCAAGATCGCTCGCGTCACGATCGGACCCCCTTCAGTATCGAGGCCAAGTTAGCGATGGTCTTGCGGCTATCGGCTCGATCGAAAATTACCTGACGGTTCTGCACGGCTGCCCGCGCTCGCACATCGGCATCTTGGATCGCCTGAGCCAGCGCGCATCCGTACGCCGGCGCGTCGTTTAGCGGGAACAGAGTGCCGCCGCAGCCGCCGTCGCGAATCCATTCCGTATTTGCCGGAATGTCGGAAACCACGGGAAACAGTCCGCAGGAAAAAGCCTCGAGCAGTGAAATTGACGTGCCGTCGTACAACGAAGCTGACGTATAAACGTGCGCCCGTTGCAGATTCTCCAGCATCGCATCATCGGTAACGCCATTGAGGAATTTCACCCGCGCACGCATCTCGGAAGACAGAATGGAATCCGCGAGCGTCTTGGTCTCCTCCAAGGTCTCGCCAGCCGACGTGAACACCATCCGAAAGTCGGGCACATTCGCTGGCATAGTGGCGAGCGCTTGAATCACGTATCCGTTGTTGTAGGGCCTCGAAAAGCCGCGCGTGCAGAGGATGACCACCGGGCTGGCCGGCGGATTGCCCGGCGTAAACCTGGATGGATCGATCCCATAGTACAGAGGCACCACGGAAGCATTGGGCGCGAATTCCTGCGTTCGGCGGGCAAAGAAGTCACCATTCGCCAGGACCACCGACGCTTTCGACAGCGCCTTTTTGCTGACGGCTTTCTGAATCCCCGAAACTCGCAGGATGTCGCCGCCGCCGACGAACACGGCGTACGGCCGGATTCCGCTGAGGTACGCGATCGCTGCGAAACCGCCGCCCCACAGCGTCAGCAACGTATCGGCTTTGATGTCCCGGAATATTTTCGCCAGGCGCGGGGCGTACATCGCGTAGCGCATCTGCGAAACGCTCTTACCCGGGATCGTGTGGATGCCGGCAATCGCCCGCTTGAGGCGATTGATCGCGGGAGCATGAATGTCCTCACGGTCCCGAAGGTAGTTGCCATGCACCTCGCGCTCGAAATCGATAGCGTGAACTTCGTGGCCGAGGCCGGCGAGCTGGACCGCGACTTCTCGCGACCACGTGACCGTCAACGGCATAAGAATGGCGAGTCGCATTTAGTTAAGCCGACATGGCCGTGCTCCACACGGCCGCGAGCGAAGATTCCAGGCTGACGTTCGGGGTAAAGGCAATTGCACGATGTGCTTTTTCGAAGCTTCCATACATCGAATGAACCGAGGATTGCGCTAAAGATTTGTCTGTCTGTAAAGTAATGCGCCGCGGAGAATGCGAGAACAGGACCTCTGCGACGTGCTGGATCGAGTGCGGCCGGCCGGAGCAGACGTTGAACACCTCGCCCCAGTGATTTCCTTCCAGCAACCGGACGTACGCGCGCACCACATCTTCCACCGCGATGAAGTCCCGTTCGGGCGAAAGATCGCCCGCTTTTACGACGGCATCGGTCGAGCTGGCCAGCGCCTCCTTGGCACGAGACGCCAGGGCACCGACCACCAGATCGCGCGGCATACCCGGTCCGATGATGTTGAAGGGTCGGGCCATCACCACTTTCATTCCGAATTTCTGGGCGTATTCTTTGCCAGCCAACGTCGCGGCGAGCTTTGATGCGCCGTACGTTCCCACGGGGCGGCAGAGCCGCTCTTCCGAGGCCGGCAGCTCCGGCTGCGGCACGCTGCCGTATTCGGCCGCCGATCCCACTAATAGAACTCTGCAGTTCGGGGCATGCATCCGGACCGCTTCAAGTACGTTTACCGCCCCCATCGTGTTCACCAGGAAAGTGTTTCTGGGCGAGACTTGCTGAGCGGATGCAGACGATCCCAGCGCCGTGCCCGCAAGATGAAACAGCATCTCCGGCTGGAACATTTTGACCAACCCGGCCATCTGGTCCAGATCCGATACGTCAGCACGATAATAGTCGTCGATCGCGGTGTTCTTCGGCGAATGGTCGGTGATATCCGAACCTGCGATTCGAACCGTGCCTTCCGCTCGCAGAAGCGCGGCAAGATGTTTGGCGCAGAAACCACTCGCACCTGTAATCAAAGCTCGCATCAGCGCGCCACAATCTTCTGCATCAGGAATCGCGAGGGATCCTGCTCGAAATCCACGGTGGCCTGCTCGTAATCGTCCATCCGGCCGATATCCTGCCAATAGCAATCCGTTTCGTAGCACAGCACTTTGCGGCCGGCGCGGTGCATCGCGAGCATAAGATCGGGCATGTCAAATCGGCCCGTTGGCGGGATGAACTGCAGGCTGTCCCTCGAAAGCGCGTTGATGCCCATGCTCACGCAATAGCTCAGAGTGGGCTTTTCCTGATAGTCGAGCAGAGTGCCGTCGGGCGTTGACTCAACTACCCCGTAGTTGATATTCACCTTGCGCCGGTTAACCGCGATGGTGCCAGAAGCGTGATTACGCACGTGGTGCGCGAAGAAGTTCTCGTAATCCAGCGTGGAGAGAAGGTCGCCGTTCATTACTAGAAAATCGGAATCGAGATTTTCGATCAACCGCAAAGGACCCGCCGTGCCCAGGGGTTCGTTCTCGGTCAACCAATCGATCGGAACCTCCCAGCGCGTTCCGTTGCCGTTCCCGATATACGCCTTGAAAAGAGGCGCCATGTGACCCAGGGTCAGAACGATCCGCTTGACGCCGGCATTGATCAGTTGCCGAATCAGGATCTCCAGAATCGGCAAGTCGCCGACTGGCAGAAGCGGCTTGGGAATACTGATGGTGAAGGGCTTCAGCCTGGTTCCTTTGCCGCCCGCCAGAATGATCGCCGTCATGACCGTCCCGCCTTGGTCTGTGTTCCGAGATCGACCTTCGTGCTCACTTGGTTCTCTCGTTTGGCGTCTAGCGCCGTTTGATAGATTCCGTCCATGCTGGCCGCGATTTTCGTCGCATCGAACGAGTCTTCTACGTGTTGCCGGAAGCTTGCACCGAGCCTCGCGCGCAGGTGAGGATTCTGAAGCAGGGTGATGAGCGCGGATGCCAGTTCCTCATCGGAACCGGGTCTGACCAGCATGCCGACACTGCCGCCGCCCAACACCTCTTCGCATTCGCCGACCGTTGTCGCGACCACCGCCAGCCCTGCTCGGCCGTACTCCAGAAGGGCCATCGGAAGGCCCTCGGACGCAGAACTTAACACGCCGACGTCACAGGCATCGAGGATATCCGCAGCGTCCTGCCTAGAACCCAGGTAGGAAATGTTCTTCGTCAGATTCAGTCGCTTTATTTCGGACTGCACGGCGGCAAGAAGCTCGGGTTCCCGGACCGAACCCACCAGCATCAGATGCGCTTCGGGCACCGCCGCGGCCACTTGCGCCATCGAACGAACCAGCGTGAGATGATCTTTCTCCGGCCGGATGTTCGCAAGGCAGACAATGCGTGACCCCTGAGTTCCAGGCAGCGAAACATCCTTACCCGGCTTCCACGCGGCGACAGGATTGGGAACGTACCACACCCGTTCCGCGGGAACGTGCAGCGTATCTTGGCACCACGCTCCCAATTCCCGATTGACGACAATCACGCCCTGGATGCCGCGCGACGCAGCGGCATACGCCGGCGCTTTTCGGTTCTCCACGGCAAAGCGGCCGTAATGCGTATGCCAGATGACTGCCGGATACGGCGGAAACATGCCGATAAGGCGCGCTAAAAAGACCGTGGACCCGTGTGCGTGCAGGATCGAGATTTGATTTCGTTGTATGTAGCGTTGCAGCCGGAAGACCGGCCCGACATCGAACCGCCAGCGGCGATTCAGCTTCAGCCTGCGAACGCTGCGGTCCACGGCGAATGCCAGCGGGCCCTCGCGGCGAGTGGAGCATAGGTGAGCAAGATACCGGCTCGGATCAAGATGATTCACCAAGGTGACGGCGACGCGCTCTGCTCCGCCCACCTCGAGCGTATCTACCAGGTGCATCACTCCCAATTTCTGGCCGTTAGCTACGTCGTTCATTGGTTACCTGCAACCGCCCGAACGGTTCTGGTTACGGGTGGAATGTTCGTGCCCCAGCGCTCATTCAGAAGGCAGCGCAGGGCTTCTCTCAGGCCTTCCAGACTGTATTGCTGGGCCCACGCCGCGGCCCGTCCGCGCATACTGAGGCAACGTTCGGGGTCTCGGGCGATTCGTCCGAGTTCCTTTGCGAGCGCATCCACATCTCCCGGCGGAACCACGATTCCCCGGCCTTCCCCCAGCATTTGCGGGATCAACCCACGATCGGAGCCGATGCACACCAGACCGAACGCCATGGCTTCGGCAAGCGCCTTGGGCCAGCCTTCGGTTTCCGAAACCAGCACCAGCACGTCGGCGTCTTCGAGGATCGTGGACGTTTCTTCGTGTGGAACTCCGCCGGTGAAGCGTACGTTCTTGGCCAGTGAAAGCTCCATGGCGAGTTGCTCCAGCGACTGTCGTTCGGGACCCTCGCCGACGATCGTGCATCGCACTCGCAGCCCTTGTGCCGTCACGTTCTGGATCGCGCGCAGGAGCACGTCAAGGTTCTTCGATGTCGTGAGCCGGCCCAGGTAAACGATGCGCAGTTCGGCGCTCGGTTCCCGCCGCGCAATAGCCAGCCGGGCCCGGCCCATGTGATCCGCATCCATCAGGGAAGTAAAGAACGGAATCACGTGAGAAGGTTGACGGTCCCACTTCCCGTACACCGTAACCGGCGCTCCCCACCAGCTTGACCCCAGTAACCAGCGCTGCAACCGTACTGTTGGTTGCTCGCCAGGATAGGGCGTCCATTGTCCTGCGTACTTGGCAATTCTTTTCCGTGCCACGAACCGCCCAAGGAGCACGCCGAGCAGTCCCAGGTTTCCCGGGCAGCGGACGTGAATCGCATCCACGTTGGCCATGCCTCGCAACAGATCCTGCATCATCGCCGGTACCGACATCAGCAAAGAAATCTTGGCGCTCAAGGAATCCCCGCCGCGTTCTTTCTGCGGCACGATGGTAATGTTCTTTCGCGTGAACGGGACGGCATCCCCCGGCGGCCGCGTATTGCGGCAGGGCCCCAGAATCGTGACTTCGTCAAAGAGGTCCGCCCAGATGTCCAACTCGCGCGCGTACGGTCCATAGGCGTGCAAGCCATCGCTGGTAGCGTAATGGACCACGTTTGATACCACACCCAGTCGCATCGTCAGTGACCCCTGCGCGCCACGGCGTAGAGCATCGGACCCTGGCCGATCAGGCGGCCGTACCAGCCTCCGATTTCCTGATGCGCGCGCCAGATTGCGCCTTTGACATCGCCCGAAGCGATCCGTTTCAGGAACTGCGATGGAAGATAGGGCGCGGCGTGAATGCTGCCCGTGGTAACCACCGAGAATCCCGCGTGCTCCAGCAAACGCCGGAGCGAGTTCGCCGTGAACAAGTAGATATGAGCGTGCGGAGCCAGCATGCCTGTCCAGCGCTTGCCGAGAAAGGCAAAATGACCCGAATCCATATTCGGTGTGAGGGCGACAAAATGGCCTTCCACGGAGAGAAACTTGCGCAGGCCGGCCAGCACCTCTTCTGGATTCACCAGATGTTCGACGACGCTGTCCATCACCATAAGATCGAGTGAACCTGGCTGGCAAATGCTTTCGTCCAGAGTCCCCAAGAACAAGTCACTATCCGGATAGCGCTTCTTCGCACGTTCGATTCGAGTCCGTGAGACGTCTACGCCAATCACGGACTGCCACCCGGCGTCACGCAACTGCGCGCACAGATGAGCGTCTCCGCAACCGACGTCGGCCACGCGTCTTCCAGCTTGTGGCAGGCACGGAACCTGCTTCACCACGCTCCAGTAGGCGGATCTTTCCAGTTCAGCGCTCGCGACTAGTTCGCTCACGCCCTCGCGGGCATAATACTCGGTGTAGAATTCCTCACTGGTCTCGGGAGTCTGCAACGGAGCAGGATCGATTCGATATCCGCCACACCCCGAGCAACGCAACAGTCCGAAACTCTTCGTCCTGAACTCAGTCAGCCACTCTCCTTGGTGGCACCAGCAAGCGAGCGCTTGAGCCGTCGCGGGAGCTACAGAAATTGCACTCATGCGGCCCTCCGGGAAGCGGTGCGTGCCTGCGCCAGCACCAGCCGGGGGGCTACATCTCCAGCCAGCAGCGCGAGTCCGACAAAGACGCCCGATATCGCATCCAGACCCGAAACCGAAGCGCCCACCACCATGTACGTCAAGATGCTCGCCAAAGGCGCAATCTCGTGCGATGTCTTCCAGTGCCGGACACCGCGGACAACCAGAGCGCCCAGGAAGACAAACAACAAGGACGTTCCGATCAATCCCGTTTCGCCGATCATTTGAAGATAGAGAGCGTGCCAACCGAGGTGCCTGCCGGTGTAAATCGCGGCGACGTCTTTGCCGCTGCCGGGACCCCACCCCCAAATGGGAGATTCCGCGAACACCTGCGGTATGACGCTCCATTGCACGGAACGCCCGCTGGTTCGATTCGCGAGGGTTCTGTCCGAATCCACCGTCTTTTCGAACTGTTGGGCGATCTTTTGTCCGCGTCCGGTCGAGAGCCACAGAGTAGCGACTACTGCCACGCACGCTACGGCGACCAGCAGGATCTTGCGATCTTGCCGGCTGAAGACCATCAGCGCCATCAGGCCGCTCAAGGCCGCAACCCAGCTTCCTCGCGACCCGGAAAGAATCAGCAACTCCGCCATCGTCAGGCAAAACACAATCCTGAGCACCAGCCTTCGCTCAACCAGCATCCAGCGTCCCGAATCCGCCAGCGAAATCACGACGAGCAAAGCGCAAGGCATACCTAACAAGATGGGATTCCCGATACTCGTCTCGCCTACGACGCCCTGACCTAAACGGTCCCCGTAGGGCAGAAGGCCAAAGCCCAGCGCTGCGGCGGACATCACCATGCCGACAAGCGCCGTCGCCAGATAGGAGCGCCGCTCCGCCACCAGCACGATGCAGGCACTTCCCAAGATCACTTCGAAGCTTCGAAGGTTGGTGGCGTAGGATCCCGTCATCAGCATCGAGAGCCACCAGAATACGAGCAGGCCGACCGTCATCCATCGCCATGCCTGATCCCGCCACAAGTGAACCAGCCGCTCCGGGGACAACGCCAGCCACATCAGGCACGTTCCACCCAACAGTGCGACTTCGCCGTAGTAGAAGAACAGGCCGCGCATGAGCGCCAAGACTGGCAGCGATCCCAGAACGATGCATCCAAACGCAAAACGGTCACGCCGCATCACGTGATAGCCGAGCACGGCCAGCAACGAGGCCAGTGTGTACTGTGCGCCCAGCAGTGGCTTGGCGACGAAGACAGCGGCCATCGCCGGTAAGACACAACCGGCCAATTGCGCCAGCAAGGCCCAGTGGAGGTCCACGGAGCGCATTCGAAATCCGATCTGCGGAGGTACGGTGATGGCAGCAGTGCTCACAAGAAACTCAACTGTGTGCGGTCTCTAACGATGTCAGACCATGAAAGAATCCGGATACTCGAGCGAACGTTGTCAGGAATGAGTAGCGCGACGGGTGAGCCAGAAAAGCAAGGATGTCCACCACCAGGTCGCCCAGGAAACTGCGAGCGACGATGACGTAATCCCACGGAGTCCGCGCGTACTTCGCAAATCGGCGGCCCGTGCCGAATCCGGTTTCGAACACCCGATCGACTTCCGAATCCCGCCCTTCCTTGGTGCAGTGATGTTGCAGATGAAGGTCGCCGCAAAGCAGCAATCGCCATTGCCCGCCGATCACGGCCGAAAAATCCCTGTCCTCTCCGCCGTAAGTCGGAAGCTTCTCGTCGAATCTCAAAGCGCCGATTGCCGTCCGGCGGTAAATCATGCAGAATCCGGAGAGCCACTTTACGGAACGGCATCCGCTGTAGGGGGTCATGAAGCTCACGGGAACCGCTCTGCCAAGGTGGTCCGCGTCGCCTGGATTCAAGCTCGGAATAGCGCCCAAGAACCACCGCAGTTTCCAACGCAGCGTCACGGGACTCGGATAATTCAGCACATCGTAGCCGGTCAGCCCCCCAACGTCGTGCATGCCGGAAGTCTCCAGCATCCCCTTAACGCGACTAAGGAAGTCCGTTTCCATGGTCACGTCGTCATCCAAAAAACACAGCACGTCGCCGCGAGATTGCTCGATACCGACGTTCCGTTGCCGGGTGAGACCCTTCGGCGAAGGGATGTGCCGGACGTCCAAGGCGCCATCTGAGGCCGCGACGATTGTCTGGACCGTCGAGCTGTCCTGGTTCCCGTCGACCACTAACACTTCGAAGTTGCGGTAGGTCTGCGCCGACAAACTGCCGAGCAGATGCTCCAGAGAGCGTGCGCGACCGTATGTGCAGACAACGATAGAAAATCTCATGTCGACTTAAGACAAAGAGTGGGCTAGCCGAAATCGTTCCACGCACTCGGCATAAAATGCGATATTTTGCTTGAGCGCGCCTGCCAGCGAAAAACGTTCCTCGACGAGTTTCCGGCCGGCCGCACCGAGCCGCTCGGTAAAGCGCTCATCGCGAAGAGCTCGAATGATGGATTCGGCGATCTGGCCAGGCTGATCGGGATCCACCAGCAGGCCGGTCTTATCTTGCTCCAGCAGCTCAGGGCCGCTGCCGCGCTGGCTGTAAATCGTTGCGCACCCGCACGCCATCGCTTCCAGGGGAGCGATCGCGAAAGCCTCCGCGTACGATGGAAACACCGCCAGTCCAGCCGAACGAAACACTTCGAACAGGCGTTCGCGCGTCACGTGTCCATGAAAAGTGACGCTATTCAGTACAGCGCTGGGCAGCTCGGCCTGCAATGCCTGCAACATCGATCCGCCGGAATCCGCACGCCCGTCCTTCCCATAAACGTGCAATTCCGCATCCGGGCATGCGGCTTTTACCATCGGCCAGGCGTGGATCAGGGAAACAATCCCTTTCTTCGGCGTCAGTGTTCCGCTGAAAATCACTTGATTCCTTCGGCGCGAAAGGGCCGGTGCGCTGGGCACCTCGACAGGGTTGTACAGAATCGCGCTCGGCGCGAAACGCAGTTGGAAAAGTTCGCGGGTCTTGTCCGCCGTATACCGGCACACCGACGACCAGAAGTCGACACGGCGTAGCGAGGCACGTTCGATCCAGAACGATCCCCGTCGTACAGGCACTCCCAATTCTTTGGCGAAGTAGCTCTCCGAACCATGCAGGCGAGCGACAACCGGAGCGGCGAGAGGTCCCCAGCCGGCCGCGAGTCCCTGGTAGTCGGGCACTTCGATCACGTCAACGCTCTTCTCACGCACCCAGGTGTTGACCAGCTGGAAAAGCCGATAGCGGGCCGGAATCCAGCCGAGACGGCGCTCGGAAGCCCGGAGCCGCCAGATTTTCACGCCCTGGTCATCCTGGAAGTTCGGCGCGGTGTATCGGTTATCGTAAATTCCCGCCACGCGCACTTCATGACCGGCTTGAACCAAAGTCCGGCTGAGAATCTGCGTCATCGTGCCGATTCCGCCGTGAGGTCCCGGCGGATACTCGGAACAAATGAACCCAATTTTCACTGAGTCACTCCATTGCCCGCGTGGTGACCATTCCCGTTGCTATGGCCGTTGCCATTCGACGGATGCGCGGCCTTTCGGACCACCATCTGAAAACCGTTGGCTTGAATCTGCGTATCGAAATCGGTCTTTTGCGAGAGTCGGTTCCACAAATACAGCGGCCCCCACAGGGCTAGCCGAGTCAATCGCGCGCGACGCTCTTCTAGGTACGACCAATAGATCCACGTGAGAGTCTGTGCGATCGTATGGACCGGCAGAATCTCGACGGGTTCCAGGTCATGAATGCGAGCTAGCTCCAGCATCCCTTCCTTCGTGTACCGGCGATAGTCCGGCTTGGGGTGATAAGGCTGGAGGAACGGAATGCACAGCACCAGGTAGCCGCCGGGCTTCACTAGCCGTCGAAGCTCGGCCACAACGCGATCCGGGAACTGAACGTGCTCCAAAACCGCGTTGCACAGGATCGCATCGTAGGTGCCGGATTCCTTGGGCACATCCACCAGGTCGCAAATGATCGCATTCGGGATCGGCGTGGTCAGATCACAGTTGTCAACCACCGTCGCACCGTTCTTGATGAAGAACGAAGAGAGGTCGCGCTGGCCGCACCCGGCGTTCAGCACTCGGCCCTGGAGGTATTTCGTGACCGGCTGAAGCTCTTTTTCCAGATCCTGAAAAACAATGGGAGATTTCATATTTACTCCGAGGCTCAATAACTCGACTGAGCGCTTGGGATAATGGCGCTCGGCCGCGTTAGGCCGAATCGTAGAATTTGTAAAATCGCTTCCGCGGGATTCTTGCGCGCGTTCGTGCGGATGTGTTTCCAGCGGCGATACGCCGACAGGCGCTCCAGTTCGGCGCGATCTTCGGCAGTCAGATCACTGGCCTTTCGCCACATCCGATCCCAGCGATCCAGCATCTTGAGGCCCTTGTCCACCGGCATCACTTTGCAGTGGCCCACGCACCAAAGCGCCTCTAACTCGACGCGCGACCAGCGTTCGCCGGTCATGGCAACAATGTGGTCGGAAAGAACGTCCAGCGCCAACTCCTGCTGAATTCCGCGCGTCGTGTAAGAAGCACGATCCGGATGGTTGCGAACATACGACAACACTTCAGGAATCGTTCCCAGCCACCCGCGGCGGGACAGTTCGCACCACAAGCGGTAATCCTGGGAAAGCCGCGCCTTCCCATATCCGCCGATTTCTTCCATCGCCGACCGCTCCACGCAGAGCGCACTGTGAATCGACGGCGTGCGCAGCATCAGATACCAGCGAAATACACCCGGCGTGCGCGGAATCGGCGTGATGCTGTTCGGAAACAGTCCTCGGTAATTGAATCCTTGCCAGTAGGAGACACAAGCGCGGTAGTGCGGGTTCGCCAGCAGGAAGTCGCGCTGCCGTTCGATACGATTCGAAGGAGACAGGTCGTCGGCGTCGATCCGAACCACCCACTTTCCTTTGGCTTCACGCAATCCGTCATTCGCGGCAATGTACGGCCCTTCCGAAGTCGTCCGCCGAAGCAGCCGAATGCGCGAATCCTTTTGCATTGCTTCCTCGACGAGCGCCGGAGTCCCGTCCGTCGAAGCGTCGTCGACGATGATGTATTCCCAGTCCGTGAACGTCTGCGCTTGAATGCAGGCGATCGTCTCCGCCAGGCTGGCGGTTCCGTTCCATACCGCCGTCATTACCGTGATTTCAGGACGATGATTTGCCATGCGCTAGTTAGTTAGCCGAAAGTAATTCAGAGAGCGATTCCCGAGGCGGTTCCATCCGGTTTCGCACTCTCAGCCAGCTTTCGAGTACCAGCAGGCTCCACAGTTGCCGGGCGGACCGCCGTGCGGACTCGGCGTTTTCGACCATGGGCCGGATCGCGGAAGCACGCAATAAACCTTCCTTGACCGCGACGCCTTCCGGCAACCGTTTCATTGCGGCGAGAACATTCGGCTGGCCGACCCACCGGCCGAGCGGCGTATCGAAGCCCCATTTCGGGCGCGTCAACAGCTCCGGAGGGCACCGGTTGCCCAACGCGCTCTTCAGAAATATCTTGAAGTCTTTGGAAGTCTGCTTTTGCGCGCTGCTCAGCTTCTGAGACAGCCGCACCAGCCTGTAGTCCATGAAAGGAACGCGAACTTCGAGAGAATTCGCCATGGACATCCGATCGGTCAGGGCCAGAATGTCATCCGGCAGATACGTGTGTTGATCGACGAATTGCCGCTGCGATACGGAGTCTTTACCCGGATAGCGATTCCACAAACATTCCATCACTTGGTCCGTTGTCCCGGCGCTCGGGAATCCCAGCGACCGCAGCCCGTCCGCGTTGAAAATCTGCATGCGGCTGACATAACCGCGCCAGCCATCCGACTTGTTACCCGCCATGCGAAGCTCTTCGGCCCATGGATGATTCCAGGAGTCCATCATGGGAGCAAGGGACCGCGCCGCGAACGGCGCATGCGAAAACACTCGGCGAATCCGGCCCGTGCCGTTATCGACGTAGCGCGCATACCCGCCGAACAGCTCGTCGCCGCCCAGGCCCGAAAGGCAAACCTTCACGCTCTTCGCGGCGTGCTTGGAGATCAGGTAGTTCGGGATGATGGACGAATCGCCCATGGGCTCGTCCATGTGCCACATCAGCAGAGGCAGGTGCGTAATCGCGTCTTGCGTCTCCACCGAAAACTCATGATGGTTCGTACCAGTCTTTTCGGCCACCGCACGAGCATAAGAAGCTTCGTCAAACTCCGACTTTTCGAAGCGGAGCGTGAACGTGTGCATCGGAATCGCGGATTCACGTTGCGCCGTGATAGTGACCAGGCTCGAGTCCAGGCCACCGCTCAGGAACGACGCCACGGGAACATCGCTGCGCATCCGCAAACGAACCGCATCGTCGAACTCTTCTTCCAGGTTCTGCCGCATCCGATCGGAGCAGCCGTTCCCTTGGTCCGGATCCATTTCCGCCAGATCCCACCAGGCGCGCAGCTCATGATGATCGCCGCTGATCCGCAGGTAATGTCCGGGCAGCAAGCGGCGCACACCCTTGTAAGGAGTGCCTTCCCGCGGGATGGCCGCCAGCCGCAGATAGTTGGCCAGCCCGTCGACATCCAGATCCGTATCGACTTCCTTCTGCGTCAGCAACGCCTTCAGCTCACTCGCGAAGAACCAACGTCGGCCGGCGCGCGCATAATACAGGGGCTTCACTCCCATGCGATCGCGAGCGATCAGGAGTTTCCGCTCTCGGCTGTCCCACAACGCAAACGCGAACATGCCATTCAATCGCGCCAGGAAATTCGGGCCTTCCTCTTCGTACAGGTGCACCAGGACTTCCGTATCGCTGTTGGTCGCGAACCGATGCCCGCGCTTCTGCAGGTCCTCACGCAGCTCCAGATAGTTATAGATCTCGCCGTTGAAGACCACCGCGATCGATTTGTCTTCGTTGTAGATCGGCTGATCTCCGCCCGCCAGGTCGATGATCGAGAGGCGGCGCATCCCCATGGCAAGAGGACCGCTTTCCATCAGACCCTCGGCATCCGGACCACGATGCCGAATGATGTCTACCATCGGCTGCAGATCCGAGAGCCTCGGATGACGGTTAGCGTCGAAGATTCCAGCGATTCCGCACATGAGAGGACTATTTCTTTACGGCTTTGATGACTGCGTTCCAACCCATCCGGCTGGGAAGATTTTGGCGAATGCCCTTCGGGACCAGCGGGAGAAAGTGCCGGGCGGGTCCATAATGGCCCGGCCAAAGGTAGTGCAGATCGATCGAGACGTCATCGAACTGATGGAACATTTTCCGGATTTCACGCTTCGAAAACACCTGCGTCAACGGGCAGATATTGCCCTCGAACTGGCTGTCGAATTCAGTGTACTGATTGATGAGCTCTTGCATGCTGCGCAAACGGAAGAGCGCGCCTTTACGAAGTCCGAAGCCCAGAAGAATTTCGCCCAGGACTTTAGCCGACCACTTGTAATACAGCATGATGATCGCTTGGCCGCCCGGCTTCAGGCACCGGTAGACTTCACGAATAGTCTTCGGGGTGTCAGGCGTGTGATGCAACACGCCAAACGAATAGATCAGATCGAATTTGGCGTCGGGGAACGGAAGATTCTCCGCGTCTCCGTTCAGATAAGCCCCGTCGTAGCCGGCATCTTCCAGGCGCGACCGCGTCAGGCGGCAGCTCGGAAAGTTGTAATCGAGAGAAATCACCCGATTGCCGTTGCGCTTCCATTCCAGCGAGTCGACGCCGATTCCACTGCCGACTTCGAGCATGAACTTGCCGGTGTGTTGATCGAACCCGATCGCGTCCTTCAGAAAGGGCTTGTTCCAATCCGTGTGAATCCGGAACCGGTACGCTTCGGTGTCTTGAAAGAATTCGGGAGACTCAACCGGATTCTTGCTGTGAATCACGCCGCAGGGCCGGGTTCCCCAAAACTTTCGTACGGCCTGTTTCTTTTCGGTGGTATCGATTACTGTAGGCATTCTAGGTTAAACTCCCATTTCACGCGCCATTCTAGAGGCAGGCGCTGGTCGCCGGCCACGCGAAGCATGCGGCCCGGTTTCTGTTGGCCGTATTCCGCGACGAAAGTGCACGGATCGACGCTAACTTTGGTTCCTTGCGGAGGATGAACTGTCATCTGCACCGAAGCTCCATCGGCGTCCTGCCACCGCATTCGGCTCACGTCGGAGGCGTCATCCTGAACGGGCTCGCTCCAAGGCAGATCCCCGAGGCACATCCGCGACTCGAATCCAGCCTCGCCGCTGCCCTCGATCCGTTCAGAAAACGAAACGCAGCCCGAGTCATCGAGCTGCCAGGTGCGGAACAGGAAAATGTCGGGACGAAGACGGCGGAAGCCCTCGCATCGGAGCTGGATGGCCGAATTATTGATGAGGTCGAGCGTGCCTCCCTTGGGCAGATACCATTCGGGCAGGTACTGGCGATCTTCCGGCGTCACCCCCGGCGCCAGACCGTTGAGACAAGTTACGTTTTGAATCCGGCCAGTTCTCCGCTGGATCTGGCCAGGCTTGGTCGGGCCAAGAAAACTGCCCGGCTCGCGAACTAGAAAGTGATTGCGCCAGCGCAACTCGAAACTGCCGCGACCCGCGTCTCCGTGCGTGCCTACTTCCGGACGAGGATCCGCGTGAACCACCAAATCGACCGGCGCGGATTCGGACCGCAAAAATGCAAATCCGCCGGCGGGATAATGCCGCGCCGGCGCTAGTCGATCGGATGGCGGCAAATGCCCCACTCGATCGCAGTAGTAAAACGTCAGCGGCGTGACGCACCGCTCTGCCGGCGATTCATCCAGAATGCCGAGAAAATATCCTGCCGCCATCAACCCCCGCAGCTCTTCGACCCCGTGATCCGGGCAAACGTCGCCGAAACGCGGCAGCGAGCCATCGGCCCGCAGTAGATCGTTCGCCAGGCGGAACATCGCGGGAATTCGTTCGCGAAGCCCTGGAGCCAGCTCTCGTCCCAGGCGAGCCGCAGCCAGCCAGTATTCCAGCGCCGTGCGGCACAGCAGCAAATGGTAATGGCTCGATTGTTCCCCGAAAGTCCCGTCTTCCAGAATCAATTTCGGTCCGAGGTCTTCCCAAACTTGAAACGCGCGATCAGACCACTCTCGCGCTTCTTTGCATTCCGGCAGCGCCAAAGCCGCGATCAGCAAGCCCCGCGCATTGTTGAGCAGATGATTGTGGACGCCCAGCGCGAACTCCATCCGATCCTGCAGCCGGCAGGCGTCCTGCCACATCCGGTTCTTCAGCGATCCGGCGACCGCGAGCAGCTCGGTGGATTTGCTGGCGCCGATCCAGAACAGAATCTCGTTGAACGACGCGATTCGCTCCGAGGTGGTATACGAATGACCGACCACGGAATCGTCGAGCCAGGCATTCTTCAGCCACCGCGGAACCTCGGCCAGAAACAGTTTTTCAGCGCCCGGCACCCGCGCGCAAACCGCCTGGCTCAAGCGAACCGCCCAATACATGCGATGGTATGCGTGCCAATCTTCCAGATCCGCGAGTTGATCGAGAGCGCTGGAATCCACACTCCGGAAAGCCCCGCCCGCCAGTGGATAGGATCCCTGCGCCATCCGGTTCACGTCATCAACCAGCCGCTTCGGGAACGGCACATCGGTCGCGTCTGGAATTTTTTCGCAGAATGCAGGACGAATCGATTCGCTAAACGCCGGCGCGGTCAACACCTGTTCCGCAACATTCACCGACGGCGATCCACGATGCAGCATCTTCCGCCGCATGCGGTGCAGCGACGAACGCATCGGCCGGACAATCGTACCCAGCCCGTCGGCCCAGTGCCCCTGTTGCCAGCACTGCCGCAACAAACTATTCCGCTCGAAACCCGAAAGCATGGCAGCAACCTAGACAGCCGAGCCAACAAACCGCTCGGCGCCCACCGACTGTTCCAGGAACGTGCGAACTCCCCGCGCGACGCGGTCAGTGGCCTTGCCATCGTTAAACGTGCAGATCTCCTGAATCAGGCGCCGGCGGCCTTCCGCCCGCTTTTCCGGATGCTCCAGGCCTTCGCGAACGGCCTGAATCAGCTCCTCGCGGCTGCGGCAAATCGCCACTCCGCCCGATTTCGCGATGGGAAGATAGTGTTCCTGAAGATACAGTTCCTGTGAACTTTGATGAGAAATTCCGTTGGGCGTGTCGTCATACGCCGGCCCGACTTGAGGACGATCGAATATCGAGCCATCGATCGTCATCGTCGATGCGACATTCACGTGCACCTTGGAATGGCACAAGCAGGAAGCGAGCTTCTCGATGTCATACCGCTTCATGTTGGTGGTGCCGAGCGCCTTACCGTTCGGCGTAGGATCGTCATGCACGGTGTGCTTGGTCCGGCTCAGCACCGGGCGCCACCGCTCGATCGGATCCACGGGATGATTGCGGAACAGGATCACCGTATCTTCGGGCAATTCTTTCCGCTCGATCGCCTGATCCAGTTGAAGCAGGAACTGAGGCTCATGCGGCGCGCAGGAGTAGAACCCTCCGCCGAACAGAATCACCGGACCCTGCGCGGGGAGCCGCATCTCGCGTCTCCACTCCGTTTCGCTCCAGAGGTAGCTGGGATCCGAATAGAAATCGAATTGCGGAGCCCCGACGACTTCCACTCGATCGGCCGTGGCCCGCGCGTACGTCCGAGCCAACTCAGAGGCGTTGTAGTGATTCCAGACCAGGTAGCGGTCGAAGTCGACCGGAATCCAGCCTCTGGTCGAGACATTGTCGAAGGAAAGAATCGAGGTGCACATCGGCACGTTCTTCTTCGCCAGCCCACGCAATAGCATCTCTTCGGCCGGCAGGAACGGTGCCAGACTCAAAGCTGCATCCGCTCGCAGCGCTTCCGAATCACGAAGCACTTTCTGAGCGTTCGTGTCTTCCCAGAAGAGTTTTTCTTCGCGCTTCAGCAGGCCCTCGACGCCGCCGGGCAGCGCGAACCATGTTTCCAGCGCCTTCTGGCGAACGCGGCGACGTACCTTCTGCGAGAGGGTCCGCTTGGTATCCGCGCGGCGCTCCCAAATTCCAGCCGACGGGCTCGCCATGCGCTTCACATGCCAGACGTTGATGTAACTCCGCCACCGATGGAATGAGCGGCCCCATTTTGCCGCCGTGAGCGGATGAACTTCGGCGCCCATTTCCTGCAGCTCGGTTTCGAGCGCGGCATCTTTCCAAGCCAGGCAGATCACGGGATCCGCAACCTCGCGAATCTGGTGGAGCAGGCCGGTGCGCAGGACATAGCGCACGGCAAATTGAGAACTTAGGGGGATAACCAGTCTGGGCTTCGCCATGTGAACTATTTCGCGACCGCTTCCGTGCGGCCTACCGAAGAGGTACCTGACAACAACTCGACGTCCCAGGCGGCAGGAGGAGCCAGCCGGCCCATCAACGCTTCCGGATCGCTATCGCCGGCCACGTCCAGCATCGCGCTGTCGGAAAGAAAACGCGCTTTGCCGGCGCCGGCCGAAACGCCAAGAAGCTTGAAGTAAACGCTGTAAACGCCGGGCTTGAGCCACAGCTTCGGGAACTCCACCGAAACGTGATACTGGCACGGTGGATTGTCGGTGGTCAGCGGACGAACTTTGTTGATCACCGCGACCATCTCTTCTCCATTCGAGTCTTGAATGAAGCAGAACAACCGCGATCCCGACATCTCCTGCCCGATGTGAACGTTGCATTCGACGCGAATGCGGTCGCCCGTCTCGATCGAGCCCGGATTCCGGGAGTTAATCTTGATCCCGCTGAAATACGTATGGCCGCCGATGGCTTGCTCCGGCGCAACCGTCAATTGCTGGGAATACTTGAAGAGCACCCGCTCGATCTCGCCCGCATAGACTAAGTTCCCCTGATCCAGCAGGACCCCGCGCGAGCACAGCGTTCGAACCGCCGCCATGTTATGGCTTACGAACAGGATGGTGCGGCCGTCGTTGGTGACCTCGCCCATCTTACCCAGGCACTTTCGCTGAAACGCGGCATCGCCCACGGCCAGAACTTCATCCACCAGCAGAATCTCGGATCGCAGGTGCGCCGCCACGGCGAAAGCCAGGCGTAAGTACATGCCGCTCGAATAATGCTTCACCGGCGTGTCGATGAACTTTTCGACCTCGGCAAAATCCACGATGGCGTCGAAGCTCCGGTTCAGCTCGCTTCGCTTCATCCCGAGGATCGCGCCGTTGAGGTAGATATTCTCCCGGCCGGTCAGTTCCGGGTGAAACCCGGTTCCCACTTCCAGCAAGGAACGAACATTGCCCCGGACTTCGCACATCCCGTGGGTAGGACTGGTGATGCGGGAAAGAATCTTCAGCAGCGTGCTCTTACCCGATCCGTTCCGTCCGACGATCCCGACGACTTCCCCGGGGCTCGCGGAGAACGTAATGTCTTTCAGCGCCCATACGGCCGCGCCTTCGCCCTGCTGGGCATCTGATTTCTTGAACATGGACGCCACGCGCCGCATCGGCGAGGTAAACGACGCCGCCAGCGTATCGCGCAGGGTTCCGTACGACTCTCGGCCGCCAATGCGGTAGCGCTTCGAAAGTCCCTCGACTTTTATCGCGTCATTCATGCTGTTTTTTGGACTTTCGAACATGCTCCCGCTTTCCCACTCACAGTGCGGGGCTTCTCAGGAAGGGCTAGACCGCCCTTGCCTCGTATAGTGTTGCTACGAAAGCAGTTCATGTTAACCATTGGCTCCGAGCGGGACAATCCCCCATGGGTTGGAGTACCACCGTTTTGCACCCCGGGACTATTGGGCGTACCCTTACGCAGAATGCGCATACACAGCCCCCCGGCTGTGGACCATTAGTCCTAGACTGATCCACTGCCAGATGTAATAACTGTTGTCGCTGCCGCCACCTAGATAGTCCGACCACGCCGCGCGTACCGCCTTCGGATCCAGCCAGACGTTTCCGAACCCGTCCAGCGCCGCCTCGATACAGTCCCGGCTCCAGTCGCGGAGCGGTCCGGCCAGCCATTCCCGCTGGGGAGTCTGAAGAGGCCGCTTGGGAGTATTTGCCAGATTTTCGGGAACCAGCCGCTTGGCGATCTTGCGCAACATCCACTTCCGCTCGCCCGGGGTGATCTTGCGGTCCGCCGGCTGCCGGAGCGCCAGCTCAAACAGGCGATGGTCCAAAAACGGCTCCCGAAGCTCGGTCGAGGACCGCATCGACACCCGATCGTTAAATCTCAGGGCCCTGGGAATCTTGGTGTATCGAGAATCTTGGTATTGGCGATTCCGTAGCCCGTCCGGAAACGGACGGCTCGCCACCAGGGGCGCTGCCAGATCACGGAAGCCGGGAATCAGACACTCGGGACGAAGCGGCCGCTGCTTAGTCCCTTGCAGGATGCTCGCGGGCTGCGAACCGGCCTGCGGATTCAGCTCGGAAAGATAGTAGTCGTAACCCGCCCACTGCTCGTCCATGCCTTGCCCGTCCAGCAAAACAATGACGCCCTGGGCACGCGCGTGTTCGAACACACGAGCATACGCCAGGGTCGGAAGTCCGCCGAATGGTTCGCTTTCATGCGCCTGCACCGATGCGGCTAACGCCGGCACATCCTGCGCGCGAAATTCGCACACCACCGAGGGATGCGCGGTATGGGCCAGCATCTGCTGGACCCAGGGCAGTTCGTCGTAGCGAGGATCGCCAGTTACGTAAGTGAACGCCTGTACGGCGCTATCGGCTCCTTGAATCTTTTGGACCAGTCCCAACAATACGGACGAATCCAATCCTCCGCTTATATTGATGCCAACCGGCACGTCGGCACGAAAACGCAGCGCAACGTTCTCCTGGAGCAGAGCCAGGTACTCTTCTTCCACTACCTCGATCGGCCGCTCATCGTATTCCGAACCGACAGCCGCCGCCAGATCGTACCAGCAGCGGATCGCTATTCTGCCCGCCGCCCATGTAAGCGTGTGCCCCGGCGGCAGCGAATACGCCTGATCCCAAAACGTCTTCTCCGAATGATCGTGATGACCATACGCGAAGTAAGTCGCCCACACGGACGCGTCCGAGGAGCAACAAACCCCTGCGGCGTGCAACGCGGCGATTTCGCTGGCGACGAACAGCGTTCCATCGGCGCGATGGTGATAATAGAGCGGCTTCACTCCAAATCGGTCTCGCGCTGCGAACAACTTGCGCTTCCGCGAGTCCCAGATCAGGAACGCGAACATCCCGAGAAAATGCTCGACGCAGCCTTCGCCCCACTTCTCGAAAGCTGCCAGAATCACCTCGGTGTCGGTATTGGTGCGATAAGGATAATCGCTCAGCTGCGCGCGCAGCTCCAGATAGTTATAGATTTCTCCGTTGAAAGCGATCTTCAGCGTCCCGTCCGCATTGGACATCGGCTGCTGACCAGCCGCCGAAAGATCGATGATGCTCAGCCGGTTGTGACCCAGGCCGGCGATCCCCGTGGCATCAATGAAGTGCCCGTCCGCATCGGGTCCGCGATGCCTCTGGGCGGAGATCATCGCCTGGAGCTCCGCTGAGCTCCAACCTTGGCCGAAAATCCCTGAGATGCCGCACATGACTCGCTCTTTTCTAGGCGTGAGCCACGGCCGCCGCCGTCAAGGCAGCCTGCAGCTTCTTCGCCATGAACAGCTCGGTCTTTTCCATCGACTCGACGGTGCATCCGCCGATGTGCGGAGTGATGAGCAAGTTCGAGTTCCGCTGGGCAAATTCCACCAGCCGACCGGCCGCTCCTTGAGCCTGCTCGTCAGCAACGACATCGATCGCCGCTCCGCGTATCCACCCCGAGCGCAATGCGACAAGCAGGGCGTCTTGGTCCACCAGTTCTCCCCGCGCCGTGTTGATGAACCACGATCCGTGTTTCATCCGGGCGAATTCCCGAGCCCCGATCATCCCCACATTCGCTTCCGTGAAATTCACGTGCAGCGTGACGATATCGGACACCCGCAGCAGTTCGGACAGGGAAACCAGCGGGACGTAAGGATCGAGCATATTGCCGATCACATTCGGATCTGCAGCCAACACCTTCGCTCCGAACGCCAGCAGATAGCGGGCGACCAAGCTGCCCAGCCGGCCGTAACCGACGATGCCGATCGTCTTTTCGTGCAGCTCGTGGCCTTTGAAAAGGTCCCGATTCCAGCCGCCCTCGCGCACATGCCCAGCCGCTGCCGGGATCTGGCGAAGAAGCGCGAGCATCAGACCCACCGAATGCTCCGCCGTAGCGCGAATTTCGCGCAGGAAGCTCGTCTCCCCGCGCAGCGAAAGCACTTGAATGCCGCGGCGATCCGCCTCGCGCAAATCGATGTGATTCAGTCCAGTGGTCGCGGTGACGATAATCTTCGCGTTCGGCGCGCGCGAGAAGAAGTCGCGGTCGATCCGGTCGCGCAACCGCACCCACACCACGTCCGCATCGCGAAACACCTGGTCGTGCGGACCTTTCGCAAAGAACACTTGTCCCTGATGCCGCAATAGTTCTAGGGCTTCTTGTGAGAAGCCCGCGGGTTCGGCGATGACGATCTTATAGCTATTCTGCACTGCGCCTCATTAGCTGCTCGGCCAGGAACAGATCGAAGGGCGTGTCGATATTACACGCGCGTTCCTCGGAAACGATCCAGGCCCGGCAGTCTCTTCCCTTGAGCGAATTCTGGTTCATGAGAACATCACGCCGCGTGAGATAGATGGATCCCTCGCGCAGATACAGCTTGCGAAGCTGCTGCCGGGGCTGACCTTCCACAGCCTCCGCGAACGGAGGATCCTGCACGCGGCCGTCCTCTTCGATCCACTTCATGCGCGCCGGCTGCTTTTCTCCGACGTCCATGAACGAGATGACCGAATCGGCTCCTGTTTGCTCGATCAAAGCGATGGCGCCGTCTATATCTTCCGCCCTCCGTAAAGGATTTGTGGGTTGCAGCGTGAGAATGGCATCGTAGTGCTCGCCCTGTGCTTCCAGTCTCCGAACCACGTCCTGCAATACCGGGATGGTCGGCGTGTCGTCCTGCGCCAGTTCCGGCGGCCGCAGAAAAGGAACTTCCAGTCCCCACTCCCGCCCAACTCCCGCGATCTCCTCGCAGTTGGTAGAGAGGACCGTGCGAGTCAAGCGCTTCGCGCAGCGGGCTGCAAGCGCCGTGTAAGCCAGCAGCGGCTTACCGAGCAGAGGCGCGATATTCTTGCGGGGGATACCCTTCGACCCGCTTCGCGCCGTGACGATTCCAAGAACCCGTATTGCCATTCGCGTTCACCAATTCTTTGTCGTAGATATAATCCAGCCGTTTCTGGATGTACGGCCGTAGCATCACGAGCTGCTCGGCGATCTGTTCCGCTACGCGCCCGTGTCCGTAAAGAGTGCTCGGCGCGTAACGGCCGTGAGCCATCTGGTACGCGATCACCCTCGCAATTTCATCCGCGACCGGCTCTACCGGGATGACGTGCACATCCGTTTCGCGGCCTTCCTGGCGATCGCCCACCAGAACCACCGGCGTTCCGAAGTAGCCCGCATCGCGAACGAAACTGCTCGAGTTGCCGACCGCGCTGGAGGCCTTCGCCAGCAGCCTGAGATAGTCTTCGGGAGGCAAGTTCGTAATCGTCCGGAGCCAATCCGGGCTCACCCTGTCGCGGAACACGCGAATCGACTTGCTGATCCGGTCCGATCCTGCATCTATGTTCGGCCACAACATGACCGTTGGCAGTCGCACACTTCCGAGCGCGGTCAACACCTCTTCGATCTGCGATTGCTCCCCGCCATAAGACGTCGTAGTCGGGTGGAACATCACTAGAAGGAAGGGCTTCGAGAGATCGATCTGCGCGCCGCTGCCGGTTCCGTTGACGACCTGCGGGTCCAGTTCCAGATCCAATTGGCGCGCGATGTCGCTGCTGGGGCATCCGACGCCGAGGATGGAATCCGGACGCTCGCCCATTCGCTGCAGGTACTCCGCGGCTCGCGCCGTGCTCGGAAAATGGAAATGCGCCATTTTCGTGATCGCATGGCGGGCGCTCTCATCGATGGAGCCCGATACTTCCCCGCCCTGGATGTGAACGATACAGATGTTCATGTAGGCTGCCGCAATCGCGGCTGCCAGGGCTTCATATCGATCGCCGATCAGCAAAACCAGGTCGGGCTGCAAGCGTTGAAATTCGCTGGCGAACTCCACAATCCCGAAGCCGACCGATTTCGCCATGGTCGCGGGCGTGGAGCCTTCCAGCTCGATGTGGATTTCGCTGTCCACCTGGTAACCGTCGGCCTTAACGACCGCAACGGGATACCCGAACCTCTGAAGCACCATGGTGCCCGTCGCGACGAGCTGAAGTTGCAGCTCCGGGCGCGATTTGATCTCGCTCAGCACGGGCTTCAAGCGCCCGTAGTTGGCTCGATCCACCAGGACGGCGCAGACCTTGCGTGGGGTATTCGATGTCACTCGATTCATCTCCTGTTTTGGCGCGAGCGCTAAGTTACGCCTGGGAAATCCAGGCCTGATTGCAGTCCACGCGATGGATGCGGTACAAATCTGTTCCGGGCTGATTCAAGCCGGTGACCGTCGTGAAGGCGCAGTCAAAACCTTCGCGTTGGACGCTGCGTACGGCAGCGGGGTTAAACGAATTCTGGCGGCCGTAGGGGTAGCAAAACGGCCACAACGGCTGCTCTCCCAGGCGCTTTCGAAGCAAGTCGCGGCAGAGCTTCGTATCGACCTCCAGTTGCTCTTCCGGCAGCGTCGCCAGCGGCCGGTGCTCATGCGTGTGTCCGCCGATCACCATTCCGGCCGCCTGCATTTGCTTGGCTTCGCTCCAATTCAGGTACAAGCCGTCCGAAAACGACGCCGGATCTCCGAGGTGAGTTTCGAACATCCGGGTCACAACACGATCCCGAAGCCCGCTCTCAAGAATGAAGTTGAAGAAGTATTTGAATTCCGCAATGGGCTGCGTATCCAGCGAATAGGTATTCCGAACCACTTCCGGATCGAACACCGGCATCTCGGCTGCTTCGCCCGTCAGCTCTTCCATCTCGCTAAAGAACGACTGTTTGTATTTCTTGAAGTCCAGCTTCGCCATCAAAAAGTGATTCATGTGGACGGGAGCCGTGCGGCGTTCCTCCAGGCATCCGGTGATCACGTGAAAAATGCCCTGAACGCCCCGCTCATGCAGCAGCGGAGTCACTTCGGCGAAATGTTCCTTGAGTCCGTCGTCGAACGTCAGCAGACACAGATTTCGCGACGGCTGATACGTCCCGTTCAGAAACGCCACGGCGGAATCTAAAGTGGCCATCTCATACGCGCCGCGGAGTTGATCGACCTGCTTCTCGAAGTCGCTCAGCAACATCCCCTTGATTCTGGGGAACGGCGTTCGGGGAAGATCCCGCACGTAGTGATACGTGACTATATGAAGGGAAGCGTCACTCATACCTTAATTCGGCCGATCCTGATCGGAGTCGGACTTGGTCCAATACCACGAACAATCCGCCGCGGTCGCCGAACAGGCAGGCAGCGTGGGAGGAACGAACATCGCGCTCAGGATGTCACCGGTCTTTCCATCCAGCGGCTGGAAGCGAGTCGGAATACCCGCCGCGTCAGCCAAACCGGACACTGCCGTAAAGCCGGATTCGGCGAGCCACGCCCGGCTCGGCCCATGGAATCCGTAGTAGTCCGCGCCAAAAGCGCCGGCGGCACAGAGGTCTTGCGAGAAAGCAGTCAATAGATCGCGTGCGTTCTGCTCTGACGCCGGCAGAAACTCCACCAGGCGACCGATGCGATCGACGTCTTCCAGTCCGTTGTCCGTACGCCGCCGGATAGTTTCCAATCTCCACACTGCCAGCCCGGCCCGCGGCCCATCCGCGACGCTGATAAATCGATAATCGAAGCGTGGATGCCGTTGGTATCGCCAACACAGGTAATCCGAGTCGCGTTCCGCTCCCACCGTCTTTTCGGCGAAGCTGGGCCAATGTTTCTGGTCCCAGTCTTGTGGCAGCCCGGCATGCGATTCGATTCGCGTCTCCGGAATCGACTTGCGTTCCAGAGCCGATCTGAGCGCCTGCGCACGTTCCATCGGCCAGTCCGGATGAGCGATGGTCAACAATCGCGCGAGCCGTTCTCCGCCATTGGGCAGAACCATAAAGTGACGCGGAATCGGATCGAGCACCTGGCCGCGCAGTACTCGATAGATCACCGTCGATTCCTTGGTGATGCCTGCCGCGACAGTCGCTTCGAACGGAGCCTTCCGGAACATGCTGAGAAGCTGCAATGCGCCCGTCCCTTTGCGGTGATCCGGGCGAATCACATAGTTGACAATCCACACTGCCTTGGACTTTTGACCGAATGTATTCAGGACGAACGGAATGCCACCGAGAATTCCCACCAGTTCGCCGTTATCCTCGGCAAGCGCAAAACTGTAGCCGTTATCATCCCAATGATTCGTCCGGCGGAATGTCCAATGAAACAACTCCTCATCCCGGGTGTAGATGTG
Organism: Terriglobia bacterium; assembly: GCA_020073445.1. Lineage (GTDB taxonomy): Bacteria > Acidobacteriota > Terriglobia > Bryobacterales > Bryobacteraceae > Palsa-187. The sequence continues at coordinate 35,721 of JAIQFE010000021.1, read as the reverse complement.
GCCCTTGGCCCAATGCGTGTCGAGGAACTCGCTAATGGCCGGATACTCATCAGCCTTGGCGAATCGAAATTGCATGCTCATGCTTGTAGTTTCTCGGCGATCAGCGCATCGATCAGCTCGATCGACAGCAGTTGTTCGATTTCTTCAGGAGTGAACTGAATGGCGAACTCCTGTTCCAGCGCAAGAACCAGGTTCAAGTGGTGAAGCGAATCCCACGTGGCGATCGTGTCCGGCGATGATGCCGGCACGACCTCGCTCAAGGGAACTTCAAACACATCACTTGCGAGCTGCCGGATTTTGTCAACGGCAGGCGTATTCACGATTGGTAGAGGTTGAAGCAGTGACACGAATCCATTCCGGACACTGAAGATCGGCTTGCATCAGATCGAGGGACCATTTCGTTCCCTGATCTTCATTGGCAACCTTCTGAAACTGGTGCGATGCGTATACGTTCTCCGCGGGTTGATTTTTCGCGGTCGGCAGGAACCAGCCTTCCAGGCGCTGTGCGCCTCGCTCCCGGCATTCGGCTGCGAGGAACGCGAGAAGTGCAGTTTCGACGGTTCGGCCGATCACCCGGCAGCTCAGAAGAAGCGTGTCGATCTCGGCGACTTCGCCGCCGTGGTGCACGATCGCGACTCCCACCAAACCGTTATCCCCGAACCGGTCCTTGACGCGAAGCGTATACACTCCGCGGTCGTCGCGTCCCGCAAGCTCCGCGATCTGCTGCTCGGTATAGCGCCGCGTCGTCATGTTGAACTGGTTCGTTTTTTGCGTCAGCTGCGCCGTGCGAGCCATGGTCGCGGCGTTTACCGGGCTGATCTCGGCTTCCTGCTCCAGCGACCGGTAGAAGTCCTCGATGTTCGTGGCCGCGCTTGAAAGCTGCGTCCGCTGCTGCTGCTGGGCGTACAGGTGACCCCGCTCGCGATCTTCCTCCGATAAAGAAAGCCGCTCGAAGTACAGAGACTCCCGGAGAGTCCTGGCATATTCGCTCGGATTCTTCGGCAGTGGAATCACTCGCACTTGCGGAAGAGCTTCGCGCACGCGGGCGCATTCGAAATCGCTATCGTCGATGAAGCACAGCGAATCCAGGCCGACATTCAACTCTTTGGCGATGCTGACCAGATTCTCTGCTTTGTCCGTCCAGTTGATGCGCGTCGCCGAGAAATGGCGCGCACGGAGCAGCATCTCGGGATGCGTTTCGATCGCATGCAGAGCATCCGCCGAATCGTTCTTGCTGGCGATCGCCAGAAGCACGCCGCGCTGGTGCAGGTCGAGCATCGCACGTTGAAGCGCAAGATAGCTCGCTCCGGGATGCTCCATACCAAGCGCGATTCCTTCCACGCGATCCTCGCCGAGCACGCCGCCCCACAGCGTGTTGTCCAGATCCGTCACCACCACTTTGGCCGGCCGTGCGATCAGAGCGTACAGGAACCGAAGCCACTCGTTCGCCATGCGCAGCAGGCTTTCGGCGGCGAACGGCATGCGCATCGAAAGCCACTTGGGCTCATCGCCCCAGCGCTCCCGTCCGCATCGACCGACCAGCGCATCGTAATCGAGCATATATACACCGCGATGTTCCGCGACGATGCGTTTTAGTTCCTGGTTAACTTGTCGGATGCAATCCGCCTGTCCGTTGACAGCTTGACTGTCGAGGATTCCTTGGCTCGCTTGTGCCGGCAGCTCCAGGTTGTGCACGATCAAGCTAGCTTGGCTTTGGGTGCGAAACGCGGCTATCCAGGACCGGAAACTGTCCGCAACACGTTGAACGACAGACGCCGCTTGTTCAGACGTCAGATCTGTGAAGCCGTTCCACAACTCCGGCGCGATGTCCCGCGTCTGTACAGCCAGAATCGCCACGTCCGGCGCGAACTGATACAGCTTGCTTGCAGGATCCAAAATCTCCTGCGGATAGCTGTTGAACTCGCCTACCAGCGTTTCGAGCCGGATCCCCTTGACGAACGCTCCAGCCCGCAACAGGGGGACCACCGGCTCCAGGGTGAATGACCGCAGGAACGCGACACGGGCCGTCGCCATCGGCTCTTGTTGATGCAATCGCTCCGCCTGTGCCGACACGAAATTCGCATTGGCCGAGGTCGGGCGCTCCATCCACAGCGCTTCGAGCGCGGCGCGAGCCTCTGCCCACTTCCCCGCCTCCATACACTGTTCGAGATGTTGTCGTGGATCGAGTTCCGCCATGCTACATCCTGTTTCCGCCGCAGACGGGAATATCGACGCCTGTGAGATGCGCTCCGGCTTCGGAACACAGAAACACAATCGTATTCGCCACGTCGTCAGCCGTTCCCAGCTGCCGCAGCGGCGTCTGCATCGCTTCCAGTTTCCGCAAACGTTCTGAAGTTGTGGAGATAAACTCCGTTTCGGTCATCCCAGGCGAGATCATGTTGACCCGCACCCCGCGCGGACCGAGTTCCGCCGCGAGCGACAGAGTCAGCGCCTTGAGCGCCGACTTCGCAATCACGAATGGGCCCCATTCCACCGGAGGACGCCCCATAGTCAGACTGGATCCGATGTTCACGATTCGTCCCGAGTTTCCTTCGAGCATTCCGGGAAGCACCGCCTTACAGCAGTTGAACGCTCCGCGCACATCCACGGTGAGCTGATCTTCGATGTCCTGCCAGCTGGCTTCGAGAAGCGTGCGAGGTGCGAACGTCGCACCCGCGTTGTTCACCAGGACATCTACCGGCTTGCCGAACCGCCCCCGTGCAGCCTGAACTGCTCTTTCTACGGCATCGGCATCCGCGACATTGGCTTGAATTGCGATCGCCTGGCCGCCATCTCCCATGATTAAATGGCACAGCTCCTCGGCTTCTACCGCGCTCTGCCGATAATTCACAGCTACGGCAGCACCCTGTTTCGCCAGCGCGCGAGCCGTGGCCGCGCCGATACCTCGCGATGCCCCGCTCACCAGCGCCACGCGCTCCGACAGCGCTGCTTCTCTCGACCGGCTCTTGGACTCGAGCAGCATCACCGATCCTTCGCCGGCCATGACTGTCTTGCCGTTCTGGTTCATTACCTTGACCTCGATCTTCACGGTCCGCGTCGCTTCCGAGCGCTGGGTCACGCGAAGCAGGAAATCTAACTGGTCGCCGATGAAGACCGGCGCCGCCCACTGGAAGTTCTGCTGCGTCCACAACGCCCCTGGACCAGGCAGGTGCATCCCGACCATGGTGGAGACGTAGCTCGCCACCAGCATTCCGTGCACCACGCGCCGCTGGAAACTGGTGCTGGACGCAAACTCCGCGTCCATATGCAGGGGGTTGTGGTCGCCGGTTAATTCTGCGAACGCGCGGACGTCCTCCGCGGCGATCTTTTTCGAAAAACGCCGTTCCTCGCCAACCTCGATCGATCGCAGGTCCGCGACTATATTAAGTTGTCCAGCGGCAGCCAAGACTAACCGCCTGTTCCGGTCGGAAGAAGATCTTCCTCGCGCAGCAGCGTGTTCGCCGCCACGGACCGGACGAGTTTTCGTCCCACGACTTCCGCCACCCGATTCGCGGGAATCCCCGTGCCGGGCTTCTTAAAGGCCAAGTGCGATTCCGAAATAACTGTGCCCTCAGCCAGATCCACGCGAGCCGTGACACTCTTGGTGAAAAGATCGCGAAGCGGCTGCATTTGCGCCGCGAGAGCGTCCTTCTCCACGGGATTGTTCCGCATCGTTTCGATAAAACGGATCCCCTCCACGAGCTGACTCAGCTCGACCGATGTTACGGAGGCGGGCACATCCGGCCCGAAACACTCACGACTGAACGTGATGTGCACCTCCAGCGCATCCAATCCAATTGCCGCGCCCGCCAAGCCGGGGAAGATCGTGCCCGAATGGTCTGATAGCCCGACCTTGCAGCCGTATCGCTGCCGAAGGAACGGGATCATATTCAAGCCGACTTTCTCTGGCGGACAAGGATAACTCGACGTGCACTGCAACAGAGTCAGGTCGGTATTTCGATCGGAAGCTTGCTCCACCAGCGTGTCGATTTCACTCAGAGGACTCATGCCGGTAGAGAGTAGAACTGGTTTACCGCTGGTCATCATTCGCCGAAGCAACGTCACGTTCGTGCACTCACCCGAGGCGACTTTCCATGCGTCGACACCCACGCGCTCCAGTAAGTCCACAGCTTCCATGGAGAACGGCGAACTGATGAACTTGAGCCCACGCTGATCGGCATGCGTCTTCAAGCCGGCCCATTGCTCTTCGGTGAACTCCATCCGCTTCCAGTACTCATAGCGCGATGCGTCCTGCAGGCTGAACTTTACGCGCCATGGTTCGCCGGGAGTGCTTTCCGCGGCGGCGATGTGCGTCTGGAATTTAACCGCATCCGCGCCCGCGCGAGCTGCCGCGTCGATATAAGCGTGCGCCGTACCCAGGCTCCCATCGTGCGCCTGCGCCACCTCCGCGATGATCAGGCAACGCGAAGAGCCCGATCCGAACGACGTCTCAAACGACATCGGCGAATGTCCTCTCCGTCCGGCGGAAGTAATACGCTCCGGAGACGAGAATGACCAGCGTCACCAGCGCCGAAACGGCCAGCATCGGTCCCGGCGGAGTTTTTCCGAACATGGCCCAGCGGAATCCTTCCACCACCCCGGTCATGGGATTGGCTCCGTACAACATCTTCGCCCAGGGGTTGGATAACAGGCTGCTGGGATACACCACCGGCGTTGCAAAGAACCAAAACTGCACCAGGAACGGCACCACGTATCGTATGTCGCGGAACTTGACGTTCATGGCCGAGAGCCACAATCCTACGCCCATCGAAGTGACCACTCCCAGCACCAGGAACGCGGGCAGCCACAGCATGTGGACATTCGGCTTCACGCGAAAGATCGCCATCATCACCGCCAGCATCACGCCAGATAGAAAGAAATCCACCAGGCCGGACAGTACCGACGCCAGGGGAATATGCATTCGCGGGAAGTAGACTTTCGTAATCAGGTTCGCGTTGCTGACCAGGCTGTTCGAGGATTGATTCAGTCCGTTGGCGAAGAACAACCAGGGCACCAGGCCGGCCAGCGCGAAAACCGGATACGGGATGTCATCCGAAGGCATCTTGGCCAGGCGTCCGAACACCAGGCTGAAGATCACCATCGTCAGCAAGGGCTGCAACACGGCCCAGGCGACGCCCAGGATCGTCTGCTTGTAGCGCACTTTGATATCGCGCCAGATCAGGAAGTACAGCAGTTCGCGATACGCCCACATCTCCCGGAAATTGAGAGTGACGCCGCTTGGCGGCTCGATGCGCGTTACCGGCAGCTCGGGTTGCGATTCAAGAACTCCGGCTGCGGCGTGATTTGTGATTTCGGTCATTGTACGGTCTGAATCTCCCGCGATGGTCGCGGAAGAAATTGAGAACAGATTTTCTCCGGATCAAGTCCGGCCGGCCGCAAAGAATAGCGGATCGTCAGTAACAGCAAAAGAGCATCGCTGCGGAAAGTCCGGTGCGATTCGTACTCCAGGCTGAGAGCGAGTTTCTCCGGGAGGATCACCTCCGCGTAACCCTGCTCGGGATTGGCGAAACGGCTGAGCGTTTCCTCTTCCCTGCAATGCACTAACGTCGATAGGTCGGTGATTCCCGGACGGCGCGCCAGAATCTTGCGCCACCTCGGATCCTGAAGATTCACATACTCGGGAACTTCAGGACGGGAACCCACCAGACTCATGTCCCCGCGAAGAACATTCCAGATTTGCGGGATTTCGTCGATCTTGTAGCGGCGCAGAATGGAGCCGGTCCACGTCACACGCCGGTCGCCGGCGCTGGTGATCTTGGCTCCCGCGATGCCTGTTCGCATCGTTCGGAACTTGATTAAGCGGAAAGGAATCCCGTCCTTCCCTATCCGCGTCTGCCGGAACAGAATCGGAGTTCGGTCATCGATCCAGATAGCGATCGCCGCCAACGCCAGCACTGGTATTAAGACGACGAGGCCCACGCAACAAGCGGCCACCTCGAAGACTCGCCACCAATCTAACCCTCCGCGGCCGGAACGCGCGGTCATCGCATTTCATCTTGATACGACTCGGAGTAATACGAATAACGCGTGGTCGATTTCAGATCCCAGCGGTTCAGGACCGTTCCCAGCACCGCGATACCGTCGTCCACCAATCGCTGCTTGGCGGTCATCGCCAGGTCGCGCGTCGTCTGACCGGCGCGGATCACCAGGATCGCGGCATCCGCCAATCTTCCGATCACACGAGCGTCGGAAATATTCAAGAGCGGCGGCGTATCGATCAGAATCGTGTCAAAGTCCGCGCGCACCCTCTGGAGGAGTTCCGATACTCGAACCGAGTACAACAAGTTCGAAGTGCTTAGCGTCGCGGGACCGCTGGGCAGCAGATACAGCCCGTTATACTGCGTCGCACGCGCGATCGCTTCCAGCGGACAATCTTTCAGCGGCGTTTTTTCGCGCAGCAGGTCGCTGAGGCCCCAGCTATTGGGCGTGCTGAAGATCTGATGCAGTCGCGGCTTGCGCATGTCGGCATCGATCAGCAGGACCTTTTGCCCGATTTCGGCCAGCGCCAGGCCAAGATTGCTGACGGACGTGCTCTTGCCTTCCTGTCTGGTGGCGCTGGTTACCACGATGATCTGCGGCCTTGTGTCGGTTGAGTTGCAAAGCAGGATAGATGTGAGAACGTTGCGGAACGATTCGGCGAAGGCGGAAGGACTGTCCTGCGAAGTCACCAGTTCCACGCGCTCTTCCGGCATGGCACCGTTTCCGTTCGCGGTCCCGTTCAGATCCAGCCCGCGGTGCGGCCGAATCCCCGTATCGTTGGAGCGAACCACCATCGCTTCGTAGGATGGGATGACGCCCAGTTCAGGCACTCTCAGATGGAACGCGGTCTCGCCGGGCGACTTCAGGCTTCGGTTGATCCGGTCTGACAGCACCACCAGCACGATACCCAAAAGCAATCCGGAGACCAGACCTTCGGCTAAGTTGGTCGAGAGCACGGGGCGGAACGGCCGCAGGGGAGTTTCAGCTCCGTCCACCACACGAATGTTGCTGGCCGTAATCGCCGATGCCACGCCGGACTCTTTGATCTTCTGTAATAGCGCTCCGTACAACTGGCGGTTCGTCTCCACTTCGCGCCTGAGGATGTCGTAGGTCGCGAGCTTCGCAGACCGGTCGGACACCAACTGGGTTTGTGCCACGTAAGCCGTGCTCAGCAGGGCCTCCCGCCGTTGCGCGGCCAGGAGATCGTTTCGGATTCGCGCGATCACGCCATCCCGTTCTTTCTGGAACGTCCCGTCCAGTGCAGCTATCTGCGCTTCCACTTGTTTGACGCGCGGATGGTCCGGCGTGTAGATAGACCGCAGCTCCGCCAGGCTCCGCCGCAAGTCGGCGAGCTTGACCTGATATCCGCTGAGCCGCTCGTTATCGATCACCTGCGGAATGGATTCGGCCGGACTGGCCGTCGCGATTTCATAAATCGATTGCTTGTCGACGCGTTCGGCGTTGGCCTTCGACAGTTCCGTTTGCAGTTGCTTGAGCTTCTCTTCCGGAACATTGTCCTTCTCGCCGTCGCTGATGATCATGCCCGTCGAGCGCGCATACGCCTGGAGCTTGTCCTCGGATTGTTCCAGCTGGTGGCGCATATCTTCCACCTGCAAGGTCAACCAGTTGCTGGTCCGCTTGGCGGCGTCAAATCGCGCTTCGCCCTGCATCTGCGTGTACTCTTCGGCCACCGCGTTGACGTAGTCCGCCGAAAACTTAGGATCGGGAGACTCGCAGATCAATTCCACGACATGCGTTTCGTCGTATACCACTCGGAACTCGAAACTCGGGACGTGCGGCACATCCGAGCTGCGCTGCCGCTCCGCGGAGAAGAGTCCTCGGACTCCTTCCATCGAAAACGAACTCAGCGCTCGCTTCCATCTCGACGCCCAGTCGGGCGCGGCGAAACTGCTCAACCGCTTCGTTTCGGTCAACTTTGCGATGACGCGTTTGCGCAGAGCTCGGCTCTCCAGAACTTTGACTTGCGTGTGGATGTAAGTATCCGCCGCGCCATCAGCCCCAGTGGGAGCCGCGGCCTGGAATCCCAGCGGGCTGTCCGCGGGCGCTTGAATTTCGATCGAACCGGAAGCTCGATAGCTCGGTGTCTGCTGAAACGTCAGAACCGATCCGATGACGCCGCCCAGCAGTCCGACCAGCAGGATCAGCCATAGCCGGCTCCGCAGCAAATGCCACGTCTCCAGCAGCGCGTTATGCTCTCCATTTTGGCGGGCTGGTTGCGAATCAAACGGCTCCAGGTAGACGAACTTCTGCGGATCGTCACCATGGTTGCCTTGATGAAGCACCAGCTCGCGGCCTGTCCCGTTCGGGGGTCCTGTGCGGTTAGACATTTTGGAAACTCTCGGGGTAATTGCGCGATGCGCGGGTCAATAGCGGGCCAGAATGTTGATGGCGGCATATATGCCGCTACTCATCGCTGCACCACTGGCCTGGTGTAAAGTCGACTTCACGCCGCTGGTGGGGACTACGACGACATCTCCATCGGTCAGTTCCAGATCCCGCGCCTTGCCCTGCTCAATCTTGCCTAGATTCACAAACACGGTGGAGGTCAGAACTCCGTTGGCATTGTTATGCATGATCATCGTCGAACTGGCCTTAGCATCTTTGGTAAGCCCACCCGCCACCGCCAGCACCTTCATCAGCGAGACGACGTCTTGCGTGACCAACTCAACGGATCCAGGTTTGTTCACTTCGCCGGCGATATGCACGAACCGTGCGGGGCGCGTCGCCGAAACCGTGACCAGATCGTCGGGCTTGAGCGGAAGGCTGGCTTTGTTGCCGCGGCCTTCCAGGACTTCTTTCAGGTCCAGATCGACGCTGGCATACACACCGTTTTTGTCCAGAACTGCACCGGGCATGGGGATCTCACCGCGCTGGGTCGACCGCTTCAGATTGACCGTCAATCCCGCGTTCTTGGGTCCGCCAGCCATCACCAGCACTTCAAATAAGGTCTTGCCGGTTTCGAGCTGATAGACGCCGGGCTTTTCGACCGCTCCCGCCACCGTTACGGGCTGGCTCCGGAATTCCGTGACGAACACCGTCACCTGCGGCTCGATCACGAATTTCTTCAAGCGATCCGCTAGCGTATCTTCCAACTGCTGAACCGTCAGTCCAGCGGCTCGAACCGCGCCCACCATCGGCAGATTCAGCTCGCCCGCGCTGCTGATCCGCCAGGTTTTGCTGATCTCGTCGCAGTTCAACGCCAGGATCGATACGGAATCATCCGGGCCAATCACCGCCTCAGGCCGGTGCGTCTGCGCACCTGGACCGCTCGAAGTATCGGCGGCGATGGCAAGAACACCCGCGGCCACAAAAGCGCCTGCGGCAAGAAATGCGCCTGCGGCCAGGTACACCAAGAGATTTTTCATCAGTCGGGAAGAAGTCATGGGAGGCTTTACTGCAGATTCACGCTGACCGCGTTCGAGGCGCCCTTGGCGTTGCTCGCCGAAACGGATACGGATTGGACGGCGTTCCCATTGCCACCGAGTGTGATCGTCAGGGAGGCCGTGAATTGGCTTCCCACGGACTGGGATGCCGATGTCTGATACCAGGAGCTGAAAGCCGAATCCGAGTTCACCGGAATCGAAGTTGTCGATAGTGTCGAGCCCGCGCTCGGTGTGAAATTCAATACCAGCCCGCTCACGGATCTCGATGTAGCGTAACCCGTAATGAGCAGTTCAAAGCTGCTGGCCGTCCGCGTTCCGATTTGCAGACTCCGCAGCACCGGCGCGCTCGATGCAATCTGGATAGTTTTCACAGTGACCGGCTTAGGCGTCACGTCCACGCCGTTGACCGCGAAGGATGGCGTCAGCGTGATCATGCCGGCGACGGTTCCCGCCGAAAACGGAACCTGGTTCGATTGTCCGAAGACCGCGCTGGTGGTATTCGCGGGAATCCTAAAACTGACGGTGCGGCCGCCGCTGGAAAACTGGATGTTCGGATCGTCGGCAAATGAGTCCGGAGTGAACGTCAGCGTCAGCGTGCCGGTCAGATCCTGCGGGTACGTTGTCGCCAGCTGCAAACCCACCGCGGGCTGTTGCAACGGGGTGGCCGTATCGCCGGCGCCACTAAAACTGATGGCCGGTAGCGACGCCGGAGCCGATCCAACTCCCTGCAGGTTGAACGTCTTGCTATCGATGACCAGTGTGGAGGTCAACGCGCCTACGGCGTTGGGCGTGAACAATAGCCCGATAGTAGCCGTTCCGCCAGGGGGCAGATTGAGCGGAAGGGCCAGGGTGCTGCTGATGGAAAAGGCGGATTTTGGTACGCCCACACTGGTCACGCTGGTGGCAACGTTCCCCGTATTGGTAATCGTCAGTGTAACCGCGGCGCTGCTTCCGACTGCGGTATTGGGAAACAGGATCACACCGTTGGTGACAGGCGAAAATGTTAGATTCGCGCCCTGCCCCGTTCCCGACAGGTTAATAGCAAAGCTGTTCGTGATCAGAAGCTGAGCAGTAAGCGCACCGATGTTGACTGGAGTAAATACCACGTTGAAGGTCGTGGACGCGTGCGGGCTCAGCGTCAACTGTTGCGGGATCACGTTGGTCAGCGCGAAGTTCGATCCAACCACCGTGGGCGTTATAGTACCCGCCGCCTCGCCATCGTTCGTCACTCGCATCGTTATCGTTGCACTTTTGCCGACATCCGTATTCGGAAAAGAAAGCGTTCCGTCGGCGGAGATGGTCGTAACCGGTGAGGCTGTGAGATTTTCCACCCGCAGCACCGCTCCCGTGCCCTGCCCCTTCAGAGGGATGGCAGTCGGCGTATTGTCCAAAGTGACCGTAACGCTTCCGGTAGCCAGGTTTGTGGAGGACGGGTTAAAGCTCACGAAGAAAGCAATGTTATCGTTCGGCTGCAGGGTCTTCGGCAAAGTGGGCAGTCCCGAAATCTGATAGGAGCTACCGGTTGCTGTGATGGCGCTCACCGTCCCTGCTCCATCGCCCTGATTCACGATGACGACGGTGGCTGTGGAAGTAGCGCCCACCGCGGTCCCAGGGAAAAACACACCAGTCGAGAAAGGCGTCTGGCTGCCGTTTACGATGAGTGCATACTGTGGCCCGGCGGCGAAGGCTGAAACGCCTCCCGCCAAGGCCAGAATCATCATCCGTAGGAAAGATTTTTTCATGGCGCTCTATCGCTCCTGCGGCACAAACACTACGTTGAGATCAGAGGATGCATCCAGGAGCAGCAGCGGCGCTCCACCGGGCTGGTTCAGTGCGTATACGCCCGGCTGCAAAAGTTTTTCGAATCTGTCCGGGACCCCGCTTATGGGGATCGTACCCATCTGCAGGGTGACTGGATCCACGCGGCCGATGGTCTGGGAGCCCGCGTTCGCGATCAGAATGCTCTGATCCGGAAGAACCAGAAGCGCTGCCGGACCGCTGACGCCGCTCGACCCATCGGCTAGAGGCGTCCGTTGCGGCGCTCCGATCACGTCCCGCACCAGAAATACTTCATCCGTAGCGTGGTCTGCGATGACCGCGTCTTGCCCCGATCGCAAAGCGATCGCGCTGGGATCGCCCAACGTCGTTACCGGCAGCAGTTGGTTATTCGTCGCCGGGCCCACGCGATACACCGCGCCAGCGCCCGAATCGGTGACGCCGATCAGCGCCCATCCGCCATCGTCGCTGACGGCGATCGCACCGACTGTTCCGGGAATCGAGATTGGATCGGAGACCGACGCGCTGCCCGGAAGGCCGCTCACGAACTGCAGCTGCGAGCTGGATTTCGAGTAAAGCACCGCAACCGATCCTGCATCGTTGGTCGCAATGCGGTCCGCGCCGGCGATGGCGCCATTTAAGGAATTCGACGCGAGATCGCCTCGCAGTAAACCCGTGATGAGCCAAGCCTGCCCGGCGCCATTCGCATCGCTGGGCGCGTCGATCGCAATCGCCGCATTCTTTCCCAGCAGCGCGGCCCGGTTCACCGCGAACGGCAAGTTCAGCGCCGGCCCCAGAAGAGAAGCTCCCGGAAGGCCTTGAATGGGGCGTAGAGATTGACTCACTGGATCGACGACCACACCGGTAACCGGAATCCAGCTGTTATCGGCAGCGCACAGGCTGAAGCCGACTGCGAGAACCAAAGCGAGCGGCTTCATCGCGGACCTCCTACAATCACCGGGCCCACTGAAATCGAAGTCGCCGCCGGCGCGCCGCCGGACGAGGAGCCCGAGTGCGTAGCCAGGATGGCCCCCGCCGCACCTCCGCCGACAACCCCTAAGATGATCCAAAGCTTCTTATTGCTGTGACTGGCGGTAGCCAAGGTATTGCTTTGTCCGACCACTGCCGTTCCTTGCTTGCCCATGTAGTTGGCCGCGACGGCGATGGCGAAGCGTCCTTCCGTCGCGTTGGGACGAAAACTCTCCGCGGCGGCGATGCCCCGGGCGTCGGTGGTCGCCTTCATCGACCGCTGCCCGTTGGCAAATGCTCCGCCGGGACCCAAGGCCGGCATCGTGAACACTACCTCCGCGCCCGCCACGACGTCATTGCTTTCGTCGCGGACTTCCACGGCCGGGGGATGCCCGATCTTATTCTTAATGTCATTAAACGCGCCATCCCCGTCGATGACTGCTATCTTCAGAAATCCCCGGGTTTGACCGAATGCGGATGCCGCCAGTAAAAGTAGGGCGGTCGAGAAGAAAGTAATACGTAATCTCACTTGTACGCCTCTTGCTTAAGTTCAGTCTGGGCTCGCCGGGTTTCGCTCGAAAGCTCTTTTCCCGATCTTTTGCCCATTACACGTGCGATCGTCTGGCTTAGCTCCTGCAGCGCCTGGTCGATCTCTTCCAAGCGTGTGCCGAGTGTTGCCAGATCGTCGCCCAAAGAAAAATTGGAAGCCCGATGAATCATCATGCGCGCGAGAACGGCCGAGCGGGCATAGTCGGAAACACTTCGTGCCCCTTCGGTGGCGCAGGCATTCGTAAGAGAATGGTGCTCTTCGGCGGATATCCGAAATGTCACTAAGCGCGTCCTGTTGCTGCGGAGCGGCATGGTTGTTGGACCCTATTTACGACTTGCGGTGTTGTGCGGGCGAACTTCTGGAGTCAGTGTCGCCGCGCGCCGATTGGAGATGTATTGCGATTAAGCGCTGAGGGCTACTTTGCGTTTGGTTGGGCGAACCCAGTCTCGATCGAGCTCCGTCATGACCGATCGGTGCAGAAGCTTCACCGATAGCACCAGCCTCATCTCACTCTTAACGGTAATGACCGTACCGGTCAGCCCGGTCAGCGGGCCACTCTCGATCTCGACGAGCTGCCCAGGTTCAAGATACGGCCAAGGTTGGCAGGGAATGCCTGCCTTCATCAGCGTTTGCAGAGCCGTGATTTCCGAAAGCGCGATCGGGGCCAGATCCGGACCGTTCCGGACGATGTCGATCACTCCAGGGGTGTTCAGTACCGGAACTCTCCGGCCCGGATCAAAGCATCCGAACACATAACCGGGGAAAAGCGGAAGTTCGACTTCCTTGTACCGGTCCGACCACTTCTTTTTGACCTTGTACAACGGAAGAAGCTGTTGTATACCCTTCTGCTCCAGGACGTATGAAACATTCTTCTCGTGGTTTGGCCTCACAAACAGCGCGTACCACGATGACCTCGGTTGTATTTCCAGCACATAGCCTCCGACTTCTCTATCGGCCTGCTTCCTTAAACTGCGCAGGCTCTCGCCATTCCCAGTCCCATCGGGAAGGTCCTTAGAAATACCGCATGACGCCGTGTTGTCACTTCGTTGCCGAAGTTGTAAACACGTTGGTATACGTAAGAGTTTATAGTTTGCCTTCAGGCACCCCGGTTGTCAATACTATCTCGGCGTACCTTCGGATCAAAAAACCCGTTTCAGTTCTAGGACCTACGATAGGACCGACGGTACTAAAGAGCCTCGAACCATGAATCAAAGTCGAATGAAATGTTGACATTTATCTTTGCGTTTTAGGAACCGTGTAAACTGACTTTGAGTTAGAACCTCTGAGTCGAACAAGGAGTCTCCATGCGGAAGCTCGATAAGGGCATCACCTTAGTCGTCGTGGGGGCGATGGCCGCGGTGTTGGCGACGTCGCTTCCAGCTTTAGGACAGGACGACGAAGCCGCTCCGGTTACGGCCAAGCAGAAAGGGAAGGGTGCGAAGGCGAAATCCGGTCCCACCCCGCGCACGGCCGATGGCAAAGTGGATCTGTCCGGAATCTGGAGCCCCGATCGGAACTTCATCTACGATATCTCCGACTCCCTGAAGCCCGGAGACAAGCTTCCGACCCAGCCCTGGGCCGAGAAGCTCACCCGGGAACGCATGTCCAAGGACGATCCTGAGGCCAACTGCCTTCCCACCGGCGTTCCGCGCCAGGCTCCCTACCCTTGGCAGATCGTGCCGTCGCCCACCCGCATCTTCTTCCTCTTCGAGGGCAACATTCACAGCTACCGCCAGATCTTCCTCGATCGGACGAGCCATCCCTCGGATCCGAACCCCACCTGGTACGGCGATTCCATCGCGAAATGGGACGGCGACTCCCTGGTGGTCGATTCGGTCGGGTTCAACGACCTGTTCTGGTTCGATTTCGCCGGGCACCCGCATACCGAAAAGCTGCACGTGACCGAACGCTATACTCGCCTGGACGCGGATCATCTGGACTATGAGACGGTCGTCGACGATCCCGGCGCGTACACCCGGCCTTTCACGATGTACGGCCATTCGACGCTCGAAACCGGCACGGACCTGATGGAATACATCTGCAACGAGAACAATAAGGACGTCAAACACATCCTTGGCAAAGATCCGCGCAACCAGCTCGGCCTGAACTGATAGACGTCCTGCGACCTGGGAGATAAACTCAGTCCTGCAGGATTCTTGTGCTCATTGGCGCGCGGGTGTGTCCAGGGAGCGCATCAGCGCGTCCAGGCTCCGGCCCTGGTAGGCTGCTGCTATTTCGGTCTCACGAAGCGGGCGCAACGACTTCATCTGGCCCATGCCCTCGGGCGTCCAAGTGCCGGTATCCAGCCCGTCGATCTCGACTCGCGTAAGCCCGTACGGCGGGGACCGCCGCTGGAAGATATACGCGAAGGGATCGGCGGTCAGCCCCGGCGCGATCTGCTCCGACAGGAAGATCTGGACGCGGCGTTGCCCGGCAGTTGGCCCTGCCCGAACCGCTTGAACGAAAGCATCCAGGCGGCGGAATTTTTCGACGTCTTCCGGCCACCTGGCAACTTTCCACCCACTGATCCAATCCCAGGACTTATCGAGCGCGCGTTCCAAGAACGCCGGATCGTTTCTCCACTGCGTGGAGTAGGCCAGAGTGGGCATTGCCAGAATCGCGATGCCGGCTTCGTCGGCGGCCTGACTCCCGGAGCGGCATACTGCGTAGGCATTTGCCAGGTTAAAGTGGGACAGGCTGAAATAAAAATCCAGACGGACCGCCCGCTCGAGTATCTCGATCGCGTCGCAGGGCCTTTTGGCGCGCATCAGAAAGTCGCCATAGGCCGCCGTTAGCTGGGGAGACTGCGGATTCGCGTCCAGCGCCCGCCGGTAGTGGTTCTCAGCCGCCCGGAGGAGAAAGGGCTGGTCGTAGTTAGTGTCGTGACCACTGTCGCGGATGATTTTGTCGATCCTGAAGGCCGCCGCGGCATCGTAGAACCCCCCACGGGAATCCATCAGCCCGGCACGGAGAACGGATTCGACGCCCTCGTTTCCAGACTGATGGCTACTGCGGGCCAGGAGGTAGTTGGCGTAATCCAGGCGGGCTTGGAAAGACACAAGCGCCAGCGCCACGCTCATGAGAACCAGGCCAATCCGCTTCGACGCCGCTATCGTCGGGCGCCACTGAGCCGGGGCATTCACAGTCATCACCGCGATCAGCGTGGCCATCGAGATCGTGGCAGGATTGTTCAAGTTGTAGTGCAACAGGCAGAAGACGCCGTACATGCCCAGCGCTATTACCGCAGTCTTCTGCTGCTGGGTCCTGCGGGAATACTCCGGAAGCAGGAGCACGCCGAACGCCGCGACCCTCAGGGTTAGTCCGATAAGGCCGAACTCGTAGGCCCATTGCAGCGGGACGCTGTGCAGATCCGGCACCACTTCACCCGAAGGCGCGTATCCCGCTCGCTGGATGCGGAATGGAGGGTACATCAATCCTACCTGCCCCGAACCCCAGCCCGCGAGAGGCCGCTCGGCTATCGCTGGAAGCGCGCCGCTCCAATAACGAACCCGGTTGTCCCAACTTTGCGTCGAGTCGGAGCCGCCCTGAATCATGGAGCGGACACGAGCGAGCGAACGGACACCAGCGAGCGGGCCGGAGGCCCCGAAGTACAGCGCCGCCCCAAGAATTGCGACGGTCAAACCGAGCACGGCGGCCACTTGTCCACGCCTCTTATTGTCCAAGACCAGAGGCAGAACCAGCGCGAAGGGCAAGAGCACTATCGCGATCGCGCTCCGAGTCAGGATAAGCCCCACTGCAAGAATCAATGCGCTGGACAGCCAGAAAAGCTTCTGCGCCGAACGATCTGGGCTGCTTCGAAATAGCGCCCTCAATCGGCCCATCGCCAGTGGTATGGCAAGGGTCAAGAGGCCGGCCATAAGAACCTTGCTGCCCAGCGGATATACCAGTTCCTGGTCATGCTTCACGAACATGAGAACCATGCCGACAAGCGCGCTTGCCACGACTGCCGGCACACAGATGGTCGTAAGTTCGTTCCCATCCCGCACCAGGTTAAGCCGCAAAATGTTTAGCGGCAAAATGTTCAGCAGCAGAATGAAGATCACGACGCCCGCAACCGAGCTGGCGAAATCCTCCGCAGAGTTCCAGGATTGCCGCAGGAGGGCGCGGACGAACTTGTCCGCCAGGATCAGCCCGAGGGGGATGCACAAAGCCGTTGGTGGCCTGTGGATCTCAAGTCGCGGGTTCTTTCGCCATAAATACCAGCCCGCGCCCGCAATCACCGCAACCAGGAAAATATGCCCGATGGTCTGGTGCAGCCAGGAAAGCGAGCCCGCGAAGGTGCCGCCGAAGATTAACCAGTACGAAAGTCCGACAATAGCGAGAGCAGTTGAGGCGTTTCGGCTCAGTTGCAATGGTAGTCGGTTGTCACGGACGCCGAATAAAGCACGTTGGAACTGGGAACCGCTGAGCTTTGCTCGGCGCCGAGCGCGACAAATCCGATCGGGACGTTGGAGCAAACGCCCACCGAGCCGGTGAAGAGCGCGGTGCCGCTAAAGAAGGGCGCGAAGGCTGCGATGCCCGGTACATTCACGGCGGTCTGCGACTTGGGCTGAAGCGGAACCGTCGAAGTCGCTTTAACGGCGCCAGTATTGTCGAGGAGGTTCAGAGTGATGGTAGCTGCGGTGGCGCTGGGATTCGCGATGGCCATCGAGGCGGTATACCGGGTAGTACCATTTACGACGATCGGAAAACGGAAAGACTGGCCCGGCGCGGTGGAAGCTGCTCCCACTGCGGACCCGATCAAATTAGCAGATGTGCTGCTGGGCGCAAAATCGAATAATTCGAGAAT
Source organism: Terriglobia bacterium (assembly GCA_020073445.1). Taxonomy (GTDB): domain Bacteria; phylum Acidobacteriota; class Terriglobia; order Bryobacterales; family Bryobacteraceae; genus Palsa-187. Next base: position 18,212 of record JAIQFE010000021.1, on the reverse strand, counting down.
GTTGACCGGCTGCCCGGCCGCGGTTGTGGCAGTCGCCCAAGTTGTCACAACGGGGTTAGTGCCGAATCGCTGGGCGGGATCGCTAGAGATGGTAAAAGTTCCGTTCGGCGGAACGATCACGGTTTGCACCTGGCCAGTCCCGGAGTCCAACGGGACCGACGCCGCTTGCCCGGCTTGATTGAAGTAGTCGAGCTCTACGCTCACTGCATTCGTCGGGGAGCTATTGGAAATCAGAAGCCGGGTACCCCAACCGCCGCCATACGGGAAATGCGCTACAACGTACGTCTCGGCGCTCGAGAAAACTGAAAATGCCAGTAAGGCGATAACTAAGAACCCAGCGATACGCATAACATCTATAGGCTATCTCAAGTTGAGGCCAAAATGGAAAGAGAGAACCCGGCTTTCAGCCTCGCGACGGATTACAGCAGGAATGCAAGGGGCGCGTGGTTCTCGCTAACTGGAGCATGGCTAGCGCAACCAGCTCGGCCTGAACGGATAGACGGGCCAGGCCATACTGTTGTAACCGTCCGTTCACGTTCTAGACATGGTCGCTCGGTAAAATCTCGGGGATGTGTCAACAGTTTCACTCTGAGAGGAACAACCGAATGAATAAATTTTCGAGCGCGCTCCGACGGTCGCGCAAGTCTGTCATATGGTCGGTCGCGGTAGTCGCGCTGGCCGCCCTGGCCCTTACGGAGCCAGGAACCCTTCGTGGGGCAGCCTATCCCTTTGGCACCAACCAGCAAAGCCCCCTCCCCTACTCGATCGGCCTGTGGGGTGACCTGCCGTACTCCGCCGAACAGGCAGCCGTTATCCCGAAGCTGATCGCCGATATGAACTCGCAGGATCTCGTCTTCACGGCCCACGACGGCGATTTGCGACAAGGCAGTGGATCGCCGGACTGCGCAGATAACAGTATCTATTCGAGGGCCACCGTCTACTTCGGCAGCCTCCGTGCTCCCGCAATCTTCACGCCCGGCGACAACGACTGGACCGATTGCGATCGCAAGAGCCTGGGCGCGAACGGAAGAAACTCTCTCCAGGAGCTGGATAACGAGCGCGCATTGTTCTTTGGCACGCCTTACACGCTGGGCCTGTCCCAATTCCTGCTGGAAGTTCAGGCAACACCGCTGTGCAAGGGCTTCGGGGGCGCCAACGCCAATACGGGCCCTAACAGCGACGTCACCATGACGCAGACTGCCTCATATACCAACGTTCCCTGCATCGAGAACCGGCGCTGGATTGTCGGCAAAGTGGTATACGCGACGATCAACATCCAGGGCTCTTGCAATAACCTCTGTGACGATTACCCGGATCCCGTGGAATACGCCGCGCGCAATGCCGCCGACATCGCCTGGATGCAAGGCACCTTTCAGGTCGCAAAGGATCAGAATTGCGTTGCGGTGATGTTCATCACCCAAGCCGATCCGGGCTTCGACGATACCGACGCTACCCGTGCGCCGACGCGCAACGCCAACACCCTGGTGGAAGACGATGCGCAGAAGACGACGGACGGCTTCCACGACTTCCTGGTCGCGCTTCGTGCCCAGGTGATCGCGTTCGGCAAACCCGTTGCCTACGTCCATGGCGACTCGCACTACTTCCGCGTCGACAAGCCGCTGCTCGACAGCACAGGGAAGCGCGTGACCAACTTCACCCGCGTCGAAACCTTCGGCGACCACCAACCCACCCTCGGCGACGTAAATTGGCTGAAGGTCAACGTGGACCCCTCCAGCCGCGAGGTGTTCTCGTACCAGCCGCAGATTGTGAACGTCGATCCTGTCCTCGTTCCGTAGGATCTCTCTTCAGGCACGGCGGTGAACCGCGCTCGGGCACAGGCTTGGGCCCGGTTCGCCGCTGTCCTGGGACGGATTCTTGCAACCCAGTTTAGAGCTGCATGCAAGACAGCCGTCGCCGCACTATAATTATGACGTGCTACTCTGGACTGCGGCAGTTCTCGCCTTAGTCATCTATATAAGCCCGGCCCACGCCCAGCAAAACCCGGCGCCGGCAGCCCTGCTCGACCAGTATTGCGTCACCTGCCACAGCCAAAAGCTGAAAACGGGCGGCCTTTCCCTGCAGGGAGCCGATCTCACCGATGTCCCCAAAGGCGCCGAAACCTGGGAAAAGGTGATCCGCAAGCTCCGCGTCGGCGCGATGCCCCCGCAAGGCATGCCTCGGCCCGATAAGGCCTCGCTCGACGGTCTGGCTTCGTTCTTCGAAACCGCGCTGGGTCGTGGCTATAGCGCCAAGCCCAACCCCGGCCATGCGACCATGCACCGGTTGAACCGGACCGAATACGCCAATGCGGTCCGCGACCTTCTGGCCCTCGATATCGATTCCACCGCGCTGCTGCCTCCGGACGACGAAAGCAGCGGGTTCGACAACATCGCCGATGTCCTGCGCGTATCTCCATCCTTAATGGAGCGATATCTATCGGCCTCCTGGAACATCAGCCGCCTGGCCGTCGGCAATCTGAAGATCGCGCCCTCCACGGCAACGTATCGCGTCCGGCCGGACCTGTCTCAGGACCAGCACATCGAAGGGTTGCCCTTGGGGACTCGTGGCGGAATTCTGGTGAAGCATAACTTTCCGGTGGACGGCGAATACGTTATAAAGGTCCGCTTGTGGCGAAACACCTTCGACTTGATGCGGGGTATCGAAGATTCGCACCAGATAGAGGTCAGCCTGGATGGCGAGAGGATATGCCTGGTTACCGTCGGCGGGCATGACGATTTCGTCAGGATGGCCGCCAACCCCGGAGAGTTCGGCTTGGACCTCGACCAGCGCCTGACAGTCCGGATGCCGGTGAAGGCGGGTTCGCGAGCCATCTCGGCAACCACCATACTGAGGAGCCATGCTGAACGGGACGATCTGATTAAGGCGTTTATCCGGACCACGGTGGATGGTGAGGATATCACGGGCGATCCTTCAGTGGACCGCCTGACCGTCGAAGGTCCCTTCAACCAAACGGGCGTGAGCGACACGGCGTCCCGACGCAAGATTTTCATCTGCCAGCCGGCGTCCGCTAAAGAAGAATTGCCCTGCGCGCGCAAGATCCTTTCGGCCCTGGCGCGCCATGCTTATCGCCGCCCGCTCAAGGATAGCGATCTGGAGGAGCCCCTCAGCTTCTATCAGCGCAAGCGGAACAACAAAGGCAGCTTCGAAGCCGGCATCGAATCGGCGCTTCAGTTGATCCTGGCGAGCCCCGAATTCCTGTTCCGGTTCGAATCCGACCCCGCCAACGCCGTTGCCGACACGCCCTATCGTATCGATGACGTCGCGCTGGCTTCGCGCTTGTCGTTCTTCCTGTGGAGCAGCATTCCCGACGACACGCTTCTCAATCTGGCCGCTCAGGGCAAACTCAAGGATCCAGCGGTTCTCGATCAACAGATCAAGCGCATGCTGGCCGATCCGAAAGCCGAAGCGCTGGCCGACAACTTCGCCGAACAGTGGCTGTTCCTGCGCAATCTCAAGAACTCCGCGCCCAATCTGGTGGACTTCCCCGATTTCGACGACAACCTGCGCCAGGCCATGCGACAGGAAACCAAGCTGTTCTTTGAAAGTATCCAGCACGAAGATCGCAGCGTGATGGATCTGCTGAATGCGGATTACACCTTTGTCAATGAGCGTCTGGCGAGGCACTACGGCATTCCCGGCATTTACGGAAGCCAGTTCCGTCGCGTTGCCATCAGCGATCCGGCGCGGCGCGGACTGCTGGGGCAGGCCAGCATCCTGACTGTCACCTCGTATCCTAATCGGACTTCACCCGTCCAGCGCGGCAAATGGATCCTGACCAATATCCTGGGAACGCCGCCAACCCCGCCTCCGCCAAATGTCCCCCAACTGACAGAGAATGCCGAGGGCACGCGGCCGAAATCGGTTCGCGAACGCATGGAGGCGCATCGCGCCGACGCCGTATGCGCGGGCTGCCATAAGGTGATGGATCCGGTGGGCTTCGCACTCGAGAACTTCGATGCGATCGGACGTTGGCGTGCAACCGATGATGGCGCCAAGATCGATCCTTCCGGAACCCTCTTCAACGGCGCCAAGGTAGACGGCCCCGCGGGGCTGCGGCAAATGCTCGCCACCCGTCCCGAAGTCTTCGTCGGCGTGATGACCGAGAAGCTTCTCACCTACGCGTTAGGCCGGGGCGTTGAATACTACGACATGCCCGCAGTGCGCCGGATCGTACGCGATGCCGGTACCCGCGACTTCAAGTTCTCCGCTCTGATCGCGGGCATCGTTAAGAGCACGCCGTTCCAAATGAAGATCAAGGCTCCCGTTTTGGCCGCCGACGCGCGGCAGTAGCAGTACACTATATCTCTGAAGGAGACCCGTTCATGAAAGCCTCTATGTCCCTGAAGACTATCCCGCTGTTGGCGCTTTCGCTCGGCGCATTTGTCGCCGTCGCCACGCTGCCGATAAATGTCCAGGGACAGCCGCAGCCCAAGGAAAAGGCTAAGGCCAAAGCTAAAGCGACTGCGGTCAAGACCACGACGATCGCCACCGGCCTGTGGCATCCCTGGAGCCTGGCGTGGCTTCCCAACGGCGACATGCTGGTCACCGAGCGCAACGGCAAGCTCCGCACAGTGCGCGACGGCAAGCTCGATGCCGATCCCGTCGCGGGCGTTCCCGCGGTGCACTCCGTGCGTCTGTCCGGCCTGATGGAAGTCCTCCCGCATCCCAACTTCGCGCAGAACCACTTCGTCTATCTCACCTACACCAAGGATGTTCCTGAAAAAGGGGAAGGCCAGGTGGCTACCACGCTCGCCCGCGGGCGCCTGGAAGGCCGAGAGCTGAAGGACGTGAAGGATCTTCTGATCTGCGACTCCTGGGCCGGCGACGGCGGCTCCGGTTCGCGCCTCGCCTGGGGCAAAGATGGAATGCTCTATATGACCACCGGCGCTTCTAACGGCAACGCCGCTCAGGAAGGCACCAGCCTTCGCGGCAAGATCCTGCGGCTGACCGATGAGGGAAAGGCGGCCCCCGGGAATCCCTTCGAGGGCAAGGCGGGATACAAAGCCGAGATCTACTCCATGGGCCATCGCAACTCGCTCGGGCTGGCGTTTAACCCCTTCACTGGCGATCTCTGGAATAACGAAAACGGCCCCTACGGCGGCGACGAAATCAACATTATTAAACCCGGCCTTAACTATGGCTGGCCCAAAACCAGCTACGGCCGCGATTACTCGGGGCCCAAGATCGTCAACACCGCCCCGGGTATGACCGAGCCGCTGATTTTCTGGGCTCCGTCGATCGCCCCTTCCGGCATGATGTTCTACAACGGTGACCGGTTCCCGGATTGGAAGCGCAACGTGTTCGTGGGAGCGCAGCTGGGCGGCGCCGCCCAGGGCTATCCGCACCTGGAGCGCATCACGTTCGATCAAAACTGGGACGAAACCGCACGCCAATCCTTGCTCACGGATATGAAGCAGCGCATCCGCGACGTCCGCCAGGGACCCGATGGATTGGTCTACGTGCTCACCGATGAAGAAAACGGCGCGCTGATTCGATTGGAGCCCGCGAACTAACGGTGAAGGTCAGAGTTCTGTTGGCGGCAGCGATTCTCGCGTTGCCTGTCGCCGCACAAATCAACAATAAAGGTCCCGAAGCCCCCAAGGGCTTGCCGGCGCCTCGCACACCCGACGGGCACATCGATTTCTCGGGCGTCTATTACGGTCCCGGGTACGGGCCCAGCGACCCGCCGATCCGCGGCGGCGACACGATCGCGCGCAACATCACCCGCGGCATGAAGCCCGAAGACGTGCCATTGCTTCCGTCGGCCGCCGAACTGATGCGCCAGCGCCAGGCGCAAAACAGCAAGGACGATCCCGAGGGCCTATGCCTTCCCATGGGCACACCTCGCCGCGATCCTTATCCCTGGAAAATCGTTCAGACCCCGAAGTTGCTTCTGATCCTGTTCGAGGGCAACGTCCACAGTTACCGGCAGGTCTTCCTGGACGGGCGCCCCCACGACCCGGACGTCGTCGACACCTGGTGGGGCGATTCTATCGGCACCTGGGACGGCGACACCCTGGTGATCGATACGGTGGGCATGAACGATAAGGCGTGGCTCGATCTTCTCGGGCACCCTCGCACCGAGAAGGCGCATATCATCGAACGTTACACCCGTCCCGAGCTGGGCCGGATCAACATGGAGATCACCATCGACGATCCCGGGGCATATTCGCGGCCCTGGAAAGTGTACGAATCGTCGCAACTCGCTCCCGGCTGGGAGATCCTCGAGTACATTTGCACCGAAAACAATCGCGACGTGCAGCACCTCGTGGGCAAATGACGTGGGGCGGGCTTTAGCCCGCGCGGGGCTTCAGCCCCGCCTAATCCCGCAAGGGGACGAGGGCCGCCCGAAATCGCCCCGGCCAGCCCGCGATATACTAGGTCGAGTCGCCGGAACCTATCCGCGAATCGCGTCTATACCTGGAGATTAAACAATGAAACGCATGCACCTGATCGTTCTCAGCTTATTGGCCGCGTCGGCCTGCGCGTTTGCGCAAGACCAAGCCGCCATTGACAAGGCCCTGCGCGCCGCCCCGGGTAATTTGGGGAAGGACGCCACCGTCATCAAGTGGAAGGCCGATTTCACCTACGACACGTTGAAGAAGGGCACCAATAAACTGGTCTGCTACGACAAGTCAGGGCTGCAAGGGCAGCCGGCATATCTTGTGGAATGCACCAGCCTTGCCAACCTGGAGCGGGCCGCTCAGAACCTGAAGTTCGAAGCGATGGGCGCCCAAAAACAAGCCGCGCTCGACGCCGCCGAGAAAGACGGAACCCGCGTGAAGCCCGAGTTCGGGTCGGTATGGTATCACTCGATGGGCGACCCGGCGAACCCGCGAAGCCACGTGACCATCGCCGTTCCGGGCGCGACCACCAAAACCCTCGGACTGCCTGAGACCGGCGCGTCAGGTGGGGTCTGGATCATGAATGCCGGCACGACCACCGCGCATCTCATGACGCCGGGCGAATAACAAAACTCTCATGAGGCGCCTCTTCTTTGGCCTCCTCATAATTGCATCGCTGGCTCTCGTGCCTGGAAAGGCTCAGGGCCAGCGTAAATTCACCGGCGTCATTACCGACAGCATGTGCTCGAGTGCCGACCACAAGGGCATGCGAATGGGACCCACCGACGCCGAATGCACCGTCGCCTGCGTTATGGCACATGGCGCCCTCTACGTCCTGTACGACGGCAAGGAAGTCTACACCCTCAGCGACCAGACCTCGCCCGAAAAGCTCGCGGGAAAAAAGGTCACCGTCACCGGGACTCTGGACGCCAAGACCATGACGATCAAAGTCGACTCGATCGCCGCCGCAAAATAAGCTGCCCACGGCAATGCGACAACTTGCCTCTTGTCTCTCCTCGCGGCGATAGCATTGGGCCAAACGTCACAAGTCCCGTACGCTCCGCAGAGCGACGGATCCGGACCAACCTTCCGTAGTGAAAATGTTAGCGTGTCGTACCCTGGCGCTTACTCGTCGATCCGGACGGTGGACTTCCGAAACTTCAGATTTCGCTCCTATGACCAGGCCGGAAAGCCTACGGTCAGCTTTTCTCTCAAGAACGGGCACTACAAACATGACGAGCCTTATGAGCATTCGTCAATCGACTTGGATTCGGTCTACTACCTGAGCACATCCCCGTCGAAGGGTAGTTCTGCGGTCGTCCTGTACTCATGGTTCGCTGCAGGCGGCAGCTCTAGCCAGGGAGGGACCGCCGAGGTTTTCACCGTATCGGACGGCCACCTTCGATCCGTGCAAGAGATCGACTGGGACACTCACTTCCAAGCGGGTCAACCCACGGATTCATTTGACCCACGTACGAACACGCTTGTGATTCGCTCGGCCCACTACATCCCGGGAGACGCCCATTGTTGCGTCTCAGCCATGGACACCGTCACGTTCCGATGGAACCTCACTGATCCCATCAGCGGATATGCAGTTCCGCCTCAGACAAGTCCATTACTTCCGTAGTCCCATCACTTCCCAACCCAGCCGCCCTACCCCGACAACATTCGGCCTCAATATGGTCCGGATGAGCTTTCACAATATTCTCGTGACTGTTCGCATGTACACGTTGGGTTCGTTTTGTCGTGGCGGATTTCCCGGAGTTGCATGCAGCCCCCACCCCCCTTTCTTCCCGCCCTCCGGAGAGCGATAATACCTACGGCTACCAGGAGGCGAAACCTATGACTTTCCTCACCAAACGGCATCTTCCGCGCCGGACATTTCTCCGCGGATTAGGCGTCACGATGTCGCTGCCGCTGCTCGACTCCATGATTCCCGCCCAGACGCCTCTGGCCAGAACCGCCGCTAAGCCGCAGATCCGATTGGGGCTGTGCTTCATCCCGCACGGCGCGGTCATGAACAACTGGACCCCTGCCGAGGAAGGCGCACTCAAGCTCTCCCGCACGCTCGCTCCGCTCGAAGCCTTCAAGGATCAGGTGGTGGTGGTCAGCAATCTCGCTCACAAGATGGCCGCGCCCGGCGGACCCGGCGATAACGGCGGCGACCACACGCGCTCCCCCGCGGTGTACTTGAACGGCGTGCACCCTAAGCGCACCGATGGCGCCGATATTCACGCGGGCGTCACAATCGATCAGATCGCCGCGCAGAAGATCGGCCAGGAGACGGTGCTGCCTTCGCTTGAACTCGCCACCGAGGATTACAGCGGCTTGGTCGGCTCTTGCGACGTGGGCTTCAGCTGCGCCTACATGAATACGATTTCCTGGCGCACGCCGACGACGCCGATGCCCATGGAGATCAATCCCCGCTTGGTGTTCGACCGCCTGTTTGGCGACGGCGCGACGGCCGCCGAGCGCCTGGAAAGAATCGAGCAGCAGCGCAGCATTCTCGATGCGGTCAGTGGCCAGGTTCGGCGCCTCCAGGGCGGCTTGGGCGCCAACGATCGCAATCGCGTCGCCGAATACCTGGATACCGTGCGCGAGATCGAACGGCGCATTCAGCTCGCCGAGAAACAGAACGCCAACTCCGCCCTGAGCGTGCCCGCCTCGCCCACCGGCATACCCGACGATCACCAGGAACACACCAAGCTGATGTTCGACCTGATGGCCTTGTCGTTCCAGGCCGATATCACCCGCATCTCCACGTTTATGATGGCGCGCGAAGTCAGCTACCGGATCTTCCCCATGCTCGGCATCTCCGAAGCCTTCCACCCGGCTTCGCATCACCAAAACAATCCCGAGCGGCTGGAGAATCTGACCAAGATCAACACATATCACGTGAGTCTGGTCGCGCATCTCCTGGAAAGACTGAAGGCAACTCCCGATGGCGACGGCAATCTGCTGGACCATTCCCTGATCCTGTACGGAAGCGGAATGAGCAACAGCAACGTCCATAATCATTCGCCTCTGCCGGTCCTGGTAGCGGGCGGCGCGGCCGGCAAGTTGAAGGGGGGGCGTCACGTGAAGTATCCGGAAAATACGCCCATGGCGAACCTGCTGCTGACGATTCTGGATAAAGCCGGGATCCAACAGGACAGCGTCGGCGACAGCACGGGCTTGCTCTCGGAGGTGTAAACGATGAGAACTCTCGCGATTCTCCTCTTAGCCTGCGGGATTGCCAGTGCCCAGATCGCCGATGCGGTGGAGCACCGCGACTCCGACGCCGTTCAAGCGTTGCTGAAGCAGCACGCCAACGTAAACGCGACCCAGCCGGACGGAACCACGGCGCTGCACTGGGCGGCGCATTGGAACGATCTAGCGGCTGTCAAGTTGCTCCTGGGAGCCGGAGCCAATCCGAAGATCGCCAACCGGTATGGCGCGACTCCACTATCGGAAGCCGCGACCCAGGGCAATGCCGCCATGATCGAGGCGCTTCTCAAGGCCGGCGCGGATCCCAAGACCCTGACTACTGCCGACGGCGAAACCGTACTAATGACCGCCGCGCGCGCTGGCAATGTGGACGCTGTTAAGATTCTGCTGGATCGCGGCGCCGACATCAACGCTCGCGAAAACTACAAGGGCCAGACGGCTCTGATGTGGGCCGCGGCCGAACGCCATCCCGAGGTTGTGAAATTGCTGATGGCCCGCGGGGCCGATTGGAAAGTCCGCTCCTTCGACCGCCCGACCAAGCTGCCGAAACTGAGCGCGGCCTCTTCCGTGAGCCCGATGGCCCGCGGAGGATTTACGGCGTTCCTGTTCGTCGCGCGCGAAGGCGATATCGAATCGGCGAAGGCCATGCTCGACGGCGGAGTCGATATTAATCAAGCCGACGTGGACGGCGCCACCGCGCTGGTCGTCTCCATCATGAACAAGAAGTACACTTTCGCGAAGTTCCTGCTCGACCGCGGCGCGAATCCCAATCTGGCCGACGACAAGGGACGAGGGGCGCTATATGCGGCTGTGGACATGCGCAACGAAAACTATTCGGCTCTCCCCAACCGCAAGGAAGACGATCCGATGCCGAGCCTTGAGATCGTGAAGGCCCTTTTGGCTCACGGGGCGAATCCCAACTTGGCGCTCCTCAAGAGTCTTCCTGGGCGCAGCGGTATGGATTCGGGAGACACGGGCTTAGGTGAGGGAGCCACGCCGCTCATTCGCGCCGCCCTCTCCGGAGACTCGGCAGTGATGCGAGCTCTGCTCCAAAAGGGGGCCGACCCCAAGCTGACGCTCAAGGACGGCAGCACCGCCCTGATGGTCGCGGCTGGCGTGAACTATCGCGATAAGTTCACCCGCGGAACGGAAGCCGATGCGCTGGAAGCGCTGAAGGTCGCTCTCGAAACCGGCTTGAGTCTCGACCAGGTCAACACCCGCGGCGAGACCGCGCTGCACGGAGCAGCCGGCCGGGGCGCGGATTCCATCGTGCAGTTCCTGGTGGATCACGGCGCGAAGCTCGACACCAAGACCAAGACGGGCTACACGGCGCTCGATTACGCGATGGGTAAGAACGTCTTTGGACAGCTGCCTGTTCCACATGACAACACAGTCGATTTGATCAAGAAGCTGGGCGGCCGCGAAGGCAAAGACATCCAGGTCGCTTCGAAGTAGCCCTCTGCTTCAACTGAACATTCTCGATCAGTGCCCCATTCCCGAGGGCTCGAGCGCGGGGGACGCGCTACGGAACACTCTTGAGCTCGCCAGGCGAGCAGATCAACTAGGCTACGGCCGATACTGGCTGGCCGAGCATCACGGGACGCCGGGTCTCGCATGCAACAGTCCCGAAGTGATGATTGGGCCGGTGGCGCAGGCCACTTCGCGAATCCGGGTCGGCAGCGGCGGAGTGATGCTGCCGCATTACAGCCCGCTCAAGGTCGCTGAGAACTTCTCGATGCTGAGCGCGCTCTTTCCAGACCGTATCGATCTGGGGATCGGCCGCGCTCCGGGGACCAGCGCCCAGATCGCATTCGCCCTGCAGCGCGACCGCCGGCAAGCTTCGCCCGACGACTTCCGCGAACAGATGGACGAACTGCTGGGTTACTTCAGCCGCGGGCTCAGAGAGCTGCGCTTCCAGAGTCCGGAAGTAGCGCTTCTGGGATCATCGCCGCAGAGCGCGGTGTGGGCGGCCGAGCTCGGGCTGCCGTACGTGTTTGCCGACTTCATCAATCCCAGTGGAGCGGCGTTCGCCGCACACTATCGCGAGCACTTCCGTCCGTCGATGACCCTTGCCAAGCCCAGGACTTCGGTAGCCGTGTGGGCTTTGTGCGCGGAGACAGATGAGGAAGCACTACGGGTTTCGTCCAGCGCGCGCATGATGCTGCTGCATCTATTCCGTGGCCGGCTGATTCCGGTGCCTTCCGTGGAGAAAGCCATGGCCTATCTCGCGCAGGAAGGCGTTCCCGTTGGCTCCGTGCCCGAGGGCCGCAGGATCATCACTGGCTCGCCGAACCATGTGCGGGAACGTATCGAAGCAGTCGCAGCCGAGTACGGCGCGGATGAAGTGTTCGTGGTGAACATCGTCCACGATCCGGCCGCGCGGATCCGTTGCTACGAACTGATCGCGCAGGCGTTCCGGCTGACCACCTCGCAAACCTCTTCGATCTGAGAGCGCTGCATCTCGGGATAGATCGGAAGCGACAGAACTTCCCCTGCGATTCGTTCCGCCACCGGGAAAGCGCCCTCGCCGTAGCGGCTGTCGCGATACGCGCGCTGCAGATGAACCGGAATCGGGTAGTGAATGCCGTACTGAATATCCGCTGCTTTCAGCGCGTCGACCAGCGTATCCCGATGAGGCGTGCGGATCGCGTAAACGTGATACACATGGCGGGCGTAGGGCATCTGGAGCGGCGTGACCACGCCTGAGTCTTTGAGGAGCGCATCGTACAGCGCAGCGTGGGCGCGGCGCGCTTCGGTCCAGCGCTCCAGGTGGCGCAGTTTCACGCGTAAGATGGCTCCCTGCATGCCCTCCATGCGGTAGTTGAACCCGCGCAGGTCGTGATAGTAGCGGCGCGACTCGCCCCAGCTTCGCAGGAGCCGGATGGTCTTGGCGTATTCCGGATTCGCGGTAACCACTGCTCCGGCTTCCCCATACGCTCCCAGATTCTTGCCGGGATAGAAGCTGAAGCACGCGAGATCCGCCAGCGATCCGGCACGCTGCCCCTTATACTCGGCCCCGTGAGCCTGGGCCGCATCCTCGATCACGGTAATGCCGCGGGCACGCGCGATATCTACAATGGGTCCCATGTCGGCGGGCTGTCCATATAAGTGGACCGGGATGATCGCCTTGGTCTTCGGGGTGATGGCGAATTCCAGCTGGCCTGGATCGAGGTTGTAAGACTCGGGATCGATATCGACATAGACCGGCGTCGCGCTGACATAGTGAATCGCGGCGACGGTCGCGACGAAAGTGAATGGCGTGGTGATGACCTCGTCGCCCGGCCCGATTCCGGCGGCGAGCAGCGCGAGGTGCAGGGCGCTGGTTCCGGAGTTGACCCCGATCGATTCCTTATTCGCGCAGTAGGCGGCGAATTCCTTCTCGAACTCGGCCACTTCCGCTCCCAGGGCGAACTGGCTGCTTTCGAGAACGCCCGAGATGGCGGTATCGATCTCCGCCTTGATGCTGTGGTATTGCGCCTTCAAGTCTCCGTACGGAATCATGCTTGATCTTTATTATCCCAGCCGGATGGCTCGGTCAAATGGAACAACACCGCGCCGGCTATGAGCAGGAACACATCGGTAGTCTCCGGCGTGCGGCCCGGTAAATAGCACTGGGCGAGTTCGCCGGCGAACAGAATCGCACCGGGGGCAAGGAACGCCCAGATCCATCGCATGCCTGATTTGCGTTCGATCCAGAGAATCGCGGTGTAGAGGAACAGCTTTCCGAAAAAGGTCCCATAGTAGCTATCGGCCGCGCCCACGAACCAACTCTCGAAGGGAAGCCACCAGAATGGCTGCGGAGGGCTTTGGAAATGGAAGGGCCGCAGTTCTTCAAATGCCAGCCAGATCAGCAGTAACGGCGCAGCGCCGCGGATGGACCGGCGGAAGGCCCCTAACGCCAACACCGCCACCCCGACAACCACGTGGCTGAGATCGATAGTGGGTCCGTATCTAGGCAAAAACAAGAAAGCCTGCCAGAGCGCCCACAGTCCCAGCAGCAGGACGCCCGGAGAATGCAGGGCACGCAGCCGCGATGCCACGGAAGGCCTGTCGGCCACAAGTGCGACCACGATTCCCAGCAGCGTGCCGGCAGTGTTCGTGGCCAGGTCGGTTAGATTGCCTGAGCGGGTGGGAATGTAGAGTTGGGTCAACTCCATGCCCAACGATACGAGTGTTCCGAAGCCCAGCGCCGCTACGAATGCGCCGACACCGCGCCGCCGAAAGGACGCCAAGGCTGCCGCGCCAAGGGGCATGTAGAACACGACGTTCAGAAAGGCATCGAGAATCGTACGGCGAGATTCCAAGGGGACCCAGATCAGAGTTCGGGGACCGGCGTACGAAACAAACCTCCAAGGGTACAGAGAGAGATAAAGAATGGCGCCAACGTAGAGCAACAGGAATAGCGCGGCTCGGCGGTTCACGGGCGTCGAAGTGTCCTCGCCAGTACACACTCGCGCTTCTTCAGAAGATCAGAATGCCAGTACGCTGTTGCAATCAATCCTAAGAATCGCATGGTTTGGGAAGTGCTAGGACGTTTTCGGATGACCTCTCACCCCGACGATCAGGCTTCTCTGCTGGTCCTGGAAGCCGGATTTACCTTGCTGGCCGGATTGATGGCTTTCTGCTGGCCGAAGGCCGGAAGCCGGTGGTTCGCCAAGATAGAAAAGCTCTTCGGGAGCTTGGCCCGGAGGCGCGCGGCGTCTATCGCGGTCGTGGGCGCGGCAGCGATGCTGCTAAGACTGGCGATTCTTCCCCTGGAGCCGATTCCCCAGCCTTTCATCCACGACGAGTTCAGCTACCTTCTGGCGGCGGACACGTTTGCTTCGGGGAGGCTGACCAATCCGACTCATCCCATGTGGACGCACTTTGAAAGCTTTCATATCGACCAGCAGCCGACCTACATGTCCATGTACTTCCCGGCGCAGGGTCTGATGATGGCGGCCGGGCAAGTGCTGTTCGGACATCCCTGGTATGGCGTGTTGCTGAGCGTCGGACTGATGTGCGCCACGCTGTGCTGGATGTTCCAGGGATGGCTGCCGCCGGGCTGGGCGCTATTGGGCGGGATGCTGGCGGTGATCCGGTTGGGACTGTTCAGCAACTGGGTGAACGGATACTATGGCGGCGCCATCGCGGCGACCGGAGGCGCGCTGGTACTGGGCGCTCTTCCCCGCATGAGGCGCGTGAAAGATGGCGCGAATGCTCGAGACGGCATGTTGATGGCTTTGGGCGCGATCATTCTTGCCAATAGCCGTCCATATGAAGGATTGCTGGTATGTGCGCCGGCGGTTGCATGGCTCTGTTGGAAGGCGTTGGGCGACTCACAGCGGCGTGCCATGTTTGCTCGGAACTTGATTGCGCCATCGATTCTGCTGGCGATCGCCGCCGGGCTGATGGCGCATTACGACCAGCGTGTGTTCGGGAACGCGTTAACGCTTCCTTATCAAACGAATCGGATGACTTATGCTTCAGCGCCGGTGTTTGTGTGGGAGTGGCCGCGGCCGGCGCCTGAGTATCGCAGCAAGGAAATGCATGATTTCTTCCAGGTCTGGGAGATGCGCGATTTCCGCCTGGCTCAGACGCTGCAGGGCTTTTCGGACAAGACGGTGCAGAAGCTCGCGACGGCGCTTCTGTTCTTCTTCGGTTTCGCGCTGCTGTTCCCGCTCATCATGTTGCCACGATTGTTTCGGGATTCGCGGGTGCGGTATCTGCTGATCGCAGGCGCGGTGTTCGGGCTCGGGCTGGGGGTGAACGCCTGGTTCTTTCCGCATTATGCGGCGCCGTTCACAGGCGCCGTCTACGTATTGCTCCTTCAGTGCATGCGTCATCTGCGGCAAAGTAAGCCAATCGGGCGTGCACTAGTTCGTTACATGCCGCTGGTATGCCTGCTGCTGGCCGGAATCCGGATGTACGCCGCACCGCTTGGCCTGGCGATCCAGCGCTGGCCGTCGATGTGGTACGGAACAGAACCACTGGGGCTTCCTCGCGCAAAGGTCGCGGCACAACTCGAGATGCAGCCCGGCAAACAGCTCGCGATCGTACGGTACAGTCCCGAGCACGCGCCGTTCGACGACTGGGTCTACAACAAAGCCGACATCGACGCGTCAAAAGTGGTGTGGGCGCGCGAATTGCACGCCTCTAGTAATGCGGATCTGCTGCAATACTTCCGGGATCGCCTGGCGTGGCTGGTGGAACCGGATTTCGACCCGCCCAGAGTATCGCCATATTCGCCCCGATAGCGACCCAAACGACGATTCCCACCAGGATCAGCACCGGGAAGTGGGCCGGGTTCAGCAGATCGGCGTAAATGCCAGCAGAGGTATTCTCCGCAGCCGCGGCATACACGGCCAGGGCAGCGATACCGGCGATCACGTGCCACGAGATCATCGCACAGCGGGGGAGCGGCATTGTCCATGACACCGTCCATGGCACGGTCCACGCAAGATATTGGAGGCCGAATCCAGGCGAGAGAAACAGAAACAAGAAGGCGATCAGCCCGCATTGTTCGAACAGCCGCTTCTTTAGCATGAGGGGTACGCAGGCGGCGGCCAGAAGCGCGATCCATTTAGCTGCGTCGTAAACGTGGTTCGACAGTAGACTAAAGCCCCATAATCCGGTAGCGCTGCTGTATCCGAGCATACTTCTCAGAATCAGCAAAGGTTCCTGAGCCAGGTAGGGCATCGAAAGTGAGAGCCATAGTACGAGGCTTGCGGCCAGCCATTTGAGCCGGGGGTGCAAGCCGGGCAGGCATAGGAGGATCGCAGGAGCGAAGATCAGTGGTATCAACTTGACGCTGCAGGCGAGCCCGAACGCGGCTGCCGAACGCCCGGCGTTTCCACGCTCGGCGCAGAAGACGGCAGCGACGAGGAAAAACATCATGATGGGATCGGTGTTCCCGTGGAACCCGGAGATGAGGATCGAGATGGGGGACAAAGCTACCAACAGCGGCACGCTTCCGAACATGCGCCACAGCAGGACCAGCGTGCCCGCGTCGGCGAGTGCGCAGGCGGCGCGCAGCCAGAAGCGATTTCCGAATAGGCTCAACCCATGCAGAACGGCTGGCGGATGAATAAACGCCTGGCGCTGCGCGGGGCGGCCGGCTGGAGAATCGTATTGGACGCCGGAACGATATAGCTCGGCGAAGCCTGCGGTTCGCAGAGTGGTCAGATCGTGCTCCCAGGTGCGGGCGTCATTAGTGCCAAGAGTACATGCGGCGAGGATCAGTTTCAGCGAGAACGCGACCAGCCCAGGGAGGATCAGTTTCACCGGACTGAGTCCCGCGCGAAGATCACCGATTGGGAATCGGAGTATCGTTCGCTCCAGCCAGGCAAGTAGCGCATCACGCGAGCCAGGGGTGCGGATCGGGAGAGCAGGCACCAATCGATCTGGTAGTTATTTAGGAGCCGGTTGGGATCGTCACGCAGGGTGGCCCATCTGCCGTAGTCCGCAAAAACGCCGGTCCAAGCGTACACATCGGCCCGGCCGTCGATAAACACCTTTTGCTCCGGAAGCGCCCAGCTGAGATACCTGGACTTCGACGATTGCCACGCCGAGCGAAAATGGACCACGGCCGAGTCGGATGTCTTGCAGGTGCTGGGCGAGATCATCGGGGCTTCCATCGCACGCGCCCGGCGCACCACAGAATTGGCGGACGCCAAGCGGATCGTGGAAAACAGCACCACCGTGCTGTTTCGCTGTAGAGCCGAACCGAGCCTGCCGGTGACCTATATTTCAGAAAACGTATCCAAATGGGGTTATGCGCCGGCTCAGTTCCTGGCGTCGCCAACCTTTTACCTCACTCTCATTCATCCTGATGACCTGCAACGGGTGGCTGCCTGGATGGGGAGCCTGCTGGCGGACGGCAGCGCCTCCTCCTGGCTGATGTTCCGCTTCCGCCTAGCTGACGGGAATTACCGCTGGTTTGAAAGTCACATCTCCGACATCCGAGACAACACCGGCAGTCTGGTGGCGTTCGATGGCATGCTCTTCGATGTGAACGAGCGCAAGCAGGCCGAAGACCGATTCAACTTCGTCAACACTCTGTTCCAGACCGCCATGGAGAAGTCGCCGGACGGCTTCCTCGTGGTCGGCGCCGACCGGCGGATTCTCACCTGTAACCAGCGATTTCTGAAGATGTGGAAGATTCCGGCCGAGGCCGTAAAAATGGAGTTGGATGAAGTCCTGGTGCAGGCCGCCAGCGGAGACATCAAAGATCCCCAAGGATTCCGAACCGCACTGGAGCGCTTATACGAACGTCCGGAAACAGAGGTCCAGGACGAAATCGAATTCAAGGACGGCAGGATCTTCGAAAGGAACAGCGCGACTCTTCGTGATAAAGACCAGCAATATCTGGGACGCATATTCTTCTTTCGCGACATCACGGAGCGCAAGCAGAATGAGCGCAAAATGGCGCGCCTCGCCCGGACCGATGCCCTGACTGGGCTGGCCAACCGGACGACGCTTCTCGACCGGCTAGGAGCTTGCTGAAATAGCGTCCGGGAACACCACTGGCACTTCGTAGGGAGCACTGTTACCGGCAGAAGGAGGCGTCGCGAGGCGCCCCCGCAGTCGGCAACCGGGCCTCTCAGTGGGCCCCGGAAGCGCCGCTCAACACACCGCGGCCCGGAGCTTTGGAATGCGCCA
>JAIQFE010000094.1 GCA_020073445.1 Terriglobia bacterium | reverse complement strand
GTGGTTGTTCACCTTCACTGCCGCGGCCTTCAACTTGTGGCGCATTCCAAAGCTCCGGGCCGCGGTGTGTTGAGCGGCGCTTCCGGGGCCCACTGAGAGGCCCGGTTGCCGACTGCGGGGGCGCCTCGCGACGCCTCCTTCTGCCGGTAACAGTGCTCCCTACGAAGTGCCAGTGGTGTTCCCGGACGCTATTTCAGCAAGCTCTTAGAGGCGAAGGGATTTACCGAAGTAAACGGCGAGTGGCATGGCCCGGTGTTAATCACCGGTAGCGGACTTCAGGTTCGTGTAAAGCTTCCCCAAGACTTTCCAACCAGCCTTCCGGAAGTCTTCGCTAATCGAGAAGAGCTTGGCCGGCAACTTGCTCACATTGAGAAAAGCGGGAAGATCTGTATCGCTCCTTCGACCGGCTTTCTGCTTGATACGACAAACCCTGTCGGCATCGTTACCGAGGCACTTGAACGGGCAGCCAAAGTTCTAAATGAGGGGCTCACTGGCCGTTCTGAACCCGATCTTCAAACGGAGTTTCTCGCGTATTGGAACGCTGGGGCCGAGGGCCTTCTATCGATCTGTGACGTAAACGGCGGACCGAGACGACTTGCGCTTGTAGGGCTCACGTTGGGTGAAGGAATGATCCCGTCGCGCCGCGCCTCCTTGGTGGCGGACACGGTGGATCAGGCGGAACGTTGGATTGGAAAACTACATGGGCGCATCGTTGCCAAGGCTAGCGCGTACTTTGTGCCATTTGTTTCGGGTTTTCGTCCCCCTGATTTCGAGGAGCAAATCTCTACAGCACAGGCCCGCGCGCTCATCAGAGACCATGCGAGCTCTGAAGCAAGAGACGCGTTCGAGGCGTGGCTAAAAACAACCAGTCTTCCTGCCACGGTGATATTCTCACTGCCGCTCCAGCAGGGGGACGGCAAGACGCTAGCCGGTCTTCGTTTTGAGCCACTAGAACCGGACCAGCCCAAAAGAAAGCTCGAAACGGATTTAGGCCTGGCAAAACATCGGCATCCGTAGAACTCTATTTCGCTGGCGCGTTGCCATGTAAACGCCTCTTGCCCGACCGCTTTGATCCGGAGTTCTTGTTGCCAAGAGGAGGAGCGAATATCGAACTTAAAACGAAAAGGGTCGCCATCATAGGTTGTGGCGCTGTCGGCTCTTACGTGGTCCAGCACCTCGCAGCAGCTGGTGTAGGTGAACTTCGACTTGTCGATCCGGAAGATTTGGCGAACGGAAACTGCCATCGACATGTCCTTGGTGTGAATAACGTTGGAATCAAGAAGGTCAAAGGACTTGTAGAAGAGTTCTCCGAGAAGTACCCGCACCAAATTTGTCTGGAGAAAGCGCAGAGGGTCCAAGAGGTACTCGCCGCTGAGCCCGCGTTTGTCCTTGAGGCGGACATCATCGTGGTAGCCCTAGGTGATGAGACGCTCGCATTGGAATTAAATCGGACATTAGGTGCAAGACGACAGATTCATGCATGGCTAGACCCTATGGGACTTGGCGGACATGTTCTGAGCACAGGCGATCATAGAGGATGTTTCGAATGTCTTTTCAAACGCCACCCCGACTACGGCCTCTATAATGCCGCGTCATTCGCGGCGCCTGGCCAGAGTTTTCAGAGGTCATTCGCAGGCTGTGCTGGCGTGTTCACGCCTTTCGGTGCGCTTGATGCAAGCCGGGTAGCCGGTATCGCTTCCCGACAAGTTGTCAATCTTCTTCTCCAGAAGGAGAGGAGAAGCCTCCTTGTCAGCTGGCTAGGCGACCGCCGGTCTTTTGAGCAAAATGGATTTCGGGTCTCAGCCAGGGCTCAATCCTTTGCTGTGGAAGAGGAGAGGTTCGAAACCGCTTTCGCAGCCGACGGGTGCCCAGTCTGCGGGAGCCGACAGCCATGAGGTTCGCACGACCGATCGGCGGCCGATTTGAAATCTCCGAAGCAGCGCAGGCTCGACTCACGACCTATCGCCAATTGCACGCTAGAGACCCAGAATCCGGCGGGCTCCTCTTGGGTCGTCTCATAGAGCACTCGGTGGACGTTATCGTCGATGAGATATCGATTCCTACGCTTAGTGACCGATGGGGAAGATTTCGTTTTTTCCGCCGACGTAAGCCGGCACAGCGTCATGTTGATGAAGCGTGGCTCGAATCGTCGAGTACTCGCGTGTACCTGGGCGAATGGCATAGCCATCCAGAAGACGTACCCACGCCTTCCGAACACGATCTCCGAGATTGGGCGCGAATCGTAGAGTCTGCGAAGTATGAGCAGGAATCACTATTTTTTGTGATTGTTGGACGGATTGAAACCCGAGCCTGGGAGCTCATGAAAGGCAGAGATCCAGTGATGCTGGAAGTATCCGAGAACATGTGAAACACAGTGGATAGTTCCACAGATGCGAGCGAGTGGGTTCGGTGTGGGGTCCTATCGGATAAGGCGGCATGGGCGAGGTGTATCGCCCACGGCGAACGCCTGCGACGCGATGTCGCGATCAAGGTCAGCAACGATCGGTTTACTGAGCGCTTCACGCGTCGCACATCGCCTACACCGGGAGGGCCGAGGGAGGCTTGACGCACGATACACGCGCCGCCTGGATCAGCTTGGTTCCACGCTTCTTCCGGATACCACGCTGCTGGATCGCCGCCGCTCAACCAGGGCGCGACGACTCCCATCACCATCGTGACGAATTGGGAAGCCACACTCAAACGCTGAACCTGCCCCCGCAGCAATCGCCCGCCATTCCGAGTACAATCGTCTGTCATGAAACTCCGTACCGCGCCCGTGTTCGTCGCCGCCTTCGCCGCGCTCATCACCCTTCTCGCACAAGCCCAGCAACCCGCCGGTGCGCCCGGCGCCGCTCCCGGCAAGGACAAAGCGAAAGCCAAGGGCGGCGGTGCCCCCAAAGGCATCAACTGGCCCTCGCCCCCGCTTCCCGACTCCCCCTACAAATTCGACACCGGCGTCGAACGCAACCTCACCCTCACCATCACCAAAGGCCTCAACACGCCCTTCAGCATGGTGTTCCCCGACGCCAACACCATCCTCATCACCGAACGCGGCGGCAAACTCCGCATCGTCCGCAATGGCGTCCTCAGTCCCTCACCCGTCCCCGGCCTCCCGCCCATCCAGGCCACCGGACTCACCGGCCTCATGGACATGGCGCTCCATCCGAACTTCGCGCAAAACTCGCTCATCTACATCTGCTACAACAAGCCCGCCGGTGACGACGGCAAAGCCTACGGCCTCACCCTCGCCCGCTTCCGCTGGAACGGCACCGCCATCAGCAACTGGCAGGACCTCTATTCGACGGGCGTCTCCGGCGGCGGCGGCGGCTCGCGCATCGTCTTCGGCCGCGACGGCATGGTCTATATGAACGTCAGCGCCGGCGGCGATCCGCCCGCCCCCGCGTCCATGACCGCGCAGGATCCCGGCAGCCTCCAAGGCAAAGTCCTCCGCCTCCGCGACGACGGCACCATTCCGCCCGACAACCCCTTCGTCAATCGACCCGGCGCGAAACCCGAAGTCTTCACCATCGGCCATCGCAACATCCTCGGTATGGACGTCAATCCCGTCACGGGCGAGATTTGGTCCTGCGAAGATGGCCCCAACGGCGGGGACGAAGTGAACATCCTCGCCGCCGGCAAGAACTACGGCTGGCCCGTCGTCAACAACGGACGCATCTACTCCGGCCCGCGCGTCGCCCTCGATCCTTATAAAGAAGGTATGGAGCCGCCTGTCATCTACTGGGTCCCCGCCATCGCCGTCTCCGGCTTGCACTTCTATACCGGCGACCGCTATCCCAACTGGAAGAACAGTTTGTTCATCGGCGGCATGCGCGAAGGCGAAGTCCCGCGTTCCGGTCACCTAGAGCGTATCGATTTCAACGACCAGTGGGAAGAACTCCACCGCGAAGGTATCCTCCGCGACCTCCACAACCGCATCCGCGACATCCGCCAGGGCCCCGACGGCTTGCTCTACCTGCTCACCGACGAAGCCGACGGCGCGCTGCTCCGCATCGACCCCGCGAAGTAGCGCCGTACCCCGCGCGGCAGATCGGGTAGACTGGGCTAAATCATTCGCATGCCCCTATCCCCCGGCGACAAACTCGGCCCCTACGAAATCCTCTCGCCCATCGGCGCCGGCGGCATTCAGCCGTTGACCAGAACGACCAGTGTCATTGTAGGCTCGATGACTCGCCAAAAAAGGCGGCTTTGCCGCCGGGGCAAGGCTAACATCGAGATCCACATCATTCACACGACCGGCGCCATGCCATGCAGAGCCCGGAGGCTATTCTTCACTGAAGACCCGAACACGGTTTGGTACTTCATCTCGATTTGGCTTACATTTCCACGTCCGTATCAAGCTTGAGGTGGAGTTGCAGAAGATCGCGCCCGATTTCCGCGGAAGCGTGGGTATAGTTCCCACGGAAGGGATGCAGATCGACCCTTATCTTCGAGACTTTAATCGGCAGCCATTAGGCTAGGAGCTTGCTGAAAAACTCTGCAGGGGCGTAGCCTCTAAGCAGAAGCAAACGTCTTGTAGTAATGCGCGGACAAGATGAACATCAGGACGGAGTTTTCAGTTACATCGCACCGGAAGAACGGATTCCACAAGACCATCCGCTGCGAGCGATCCGTGGGCTAGTGGATCCGATCCTGAAGGAGAT
>JAIQFE010000051.1 GCA_020073445.1 Terriglobia bacterium | reverse complement strand
GGGCGATCAGATCGAGCGATGGGTTGGCTCAGGGTTGCTCGTCGCCGAGCGGCACTTCCGCAGGGTGATCGGTCATCGCCAGATTCCGTTGTTGCTGTCCTCGATGGCTAACGCCGTTTCCAAGAAACCGATTGCGAAAGGAGCCGCCGTCGCGTAGCCTATGAGGATCGAGAGTCGCTAACTTTCAACGGAGTTCCGGGCAATCTCAACGATTTACTGGATAACTGGAGGAATTATTCATGGTTCGACGATGCTTAAGTGTAGTATCGATGATATCTGTCTTACAAATCGCCGGGGCTCAAGATATTCCTGAGGCGACGAAAGTTCGGGTGCGACTTGAACAGCCGCTGTCTTCGGCAACCGCTGAAGAGGGTCAGCCCGTGCAGTTCGCCGTCAGTGATGACGTGAGGATCAATGATGTGGTCGTGATCCCCCATGACGCCGTCGTGAACGGAACGGTAGTGCAAGCGGTTGGCAAACGACGAATGGGCCGGACGGGAAAGCTCGATTTTTCCATCGACAACATTGTGCTTCCCAACGGAGGCAAAATACCCGTGCGGTATTCGGTAGTGAAGAAAGAGGGTGGCAGTCACGCGGTCAGCACTGGAATCATCACCGCCGGCGTTGCAGTCGTGTTTTGGCCAGCAGCTCCGTTCGTCCTTCTGCGGAAGGGCAAGGACACCGTTTTTAACAAGGGCATGGCGTTCGACGTTTTCACGGATAGAGCCTACACGCTGAAAGAACAAAAGCCAATCGTAGCTAGCTCGGCACCCGCAAAAGCGCCCACGTCGAATGACAAGGGGCCCTCATTGAATAACGAAGACGTGATCGCACTCAAGAAGGTAGGCTATTCCGATGGCTTGATCCTCTCAAGGATCGAAGTTTCCGGAGGATCGTACAAACTTGACACCCAGTCGATGATCTAACTAAAGACTGCCGGTCTTTCCGACGAGGTAATTCGGGCGATGATGAAAGCTAGCCAGTAGGATGGCGCGTGCGATGGGAAAGCGCTAAACAGATATCGGTTCAGCTTCACTTTGGCCTTGTCGTTGCGCCGCTCGTTTCTGTTCTCGTCGATTCCGTGCGCGTACCGCGTCCATGAGAGCGCGTGCTTCGCTCTGCCGTCTATAGCGATTGTGCTTCTCCCATCCGGGAATATGTGCCCGATACAACGCCGGACCGCGCATTCCGTTCTTCCAGTCCCGATGAGCGGCAGTGACGGCGTCCTTGCGCCTCCGCCCCGGTTGCTTCGCCGGGAAGAGTGTACAACGAAATGTGATCAGCACTTTCCTGCGATCAGATGGACCGAGAGACGAACCGAGGTCCACCGCGATTCGGCTCCCCGCATCGTGGGCCCGATTGCAGGCTTCGGCGACCGGCGACGGATCAGGTTTGCCAAAACCACTTCCTTTTGGTTCGCAAGGAGGAACGGCAGAAAATCCAGCGTCTGCTGTAGTAATCGCATCCGGACTCACGATGGGTTTCGGCACACTTTGTTCGCTCGACATGACAATCCCCCTTTGCGGAGATTGACGGTTGAGTGGATTGATTTGTTACCGAAGGATGTCGCCGCGTGATACTGGAGTTGTGCGACAGGACCTTTCAGCCATGGAGAGAAGACCTCGCCGAGCGCGAATGCTGGGCTGGTGGTATGTCTGCATCGGTGGGGCATTCACGCTGCTTGGACTCCGAAGCGCCATCCGAGGCGACCCGGCTTGGTCAGTTGCGTTTCGTTTTGTGATCGCTGTCGGCTTCTTCGTTCTTTCCGTTGGGACGCTGCGGGGCGTTCGCGCTGACCGACAGACAAACCTGAGGGGCTGGAAGGACGAACAATCGTGAACGGAGCCGAAAGGTTAATGTTTTCGACTGCTACCAAAGTATCGGACTGTGAGTGGCCAGGGATGGAATCAGTGCCCCCGAGGAGAATGTGGTGAACATCGGACCGCCGATCATCGCGAAGACAGCAGGTCCGCACCGTCGCTAGTCAGTCAAGTATGGCGATCTGCAATTTGTGCAGGTGCGAATGTGTTCGCTGCACATTTGCGGTGCCTAGCATCAGGCATGCACCGTGTGAATATCGAACCAGCGCGTAAGTGTAGTCCGATGTGCGCACCGCTGCTGGTGAATGGCCGACTGCATTACGAATCCAATGGACTATGGCGACACTCCATCGAGGTGCCACCAGCAATGGCTCTGCGATTGCTTGACATGAAGCGCATGAGCAGCAACGATGCGTTCAGTGCAGGCGCGCTATGACATTTCCCCTGGGAACCTCCAAAGTGCAACGGCGCTAATCACACCGCCGTAGAGACGCGAGCCCGCCTATTTCCTCGCCAGAAGCTGATTCGATATGGGTCCCCAAGGGCGCACAGTGAACGACTCACACACATCTATGAGCCAAATAATTGAGCTGTTCGACGAGAACGAAGTATCGATTGACAGCCCGGGCGAACCCTCGCCATTTATTCATGAGTACAGCGGAGCAGTATGTCTTCATTTCAATCAGGATGAAGTCCAAAGCGCGATGTACAAGCACGCTCCGGACGAGCTCGTGCTGAGCTACACCAGGACCATGATGAATTTCCTCGTCTTCAACAAGCATCCCCGCCATGTGGGGATGATCGGCTTGGGCGGTGGCTCGATGCCGAAGTACTGCTATCGACGCCTCCCGGATACGACTATTAGCGTTGCAGAGATCAATCCGGAAGTGATTGCGTTACGGGACCGTTTCTTGGTCCCCAAAGACGATCAGCGATTCATGGTCTATTGTGAGGATGGCGCGGATTTTGTGCATCGGCAGCCAGGGCGCTTCGATGTACTGTTAGTGGACGGCTTTGACCATAAAGGACAGCCGCCACAATTGTGCAGCCAACAGTTTTATAGCGACTGCTACCGAGCCCTAACATCACCGGGGCTTCTCATTGTCAATGTGTGTGACGGGCGGGATCTAATCTCTCGCATCCGTCGCAGTTTCCGGAATCAAGTTAATGTCGCGGATGCTCATGACGACACGGCCAATATCATTGTATTCGCCAGCAAAGGCGGTATCCCCGCTGCGCCACGATCGTCACCAAGAACGGCGAGGATCGCACAACGACTCCCCG
Source organism: Terriglobia bacterium (assembly GCA_020073445.1). Lineage (GTDB taxonomy): Bacteria > Acidobacteriota > Terriglobia > Bryobacterales > Bryobacteraceae > Palsa-187. The sequence continues at coordinate 23,940 of JAIQFE010000051.1, read as the reverse complement.
TCCAGCGATGGGCGTGATCGCCTGAACGACGGTTTCGAGGAGATAGTGCGCGGTTGACCTTCACCTCATGGGTGGTGACGAGTCGCGATCCCAGGCGTCTGCAGGAATTGCAGATGACATCTCGGCCATCGCAAACGACCGGAGCGAGCGCTTCAGCCGAGAGTCTTTGCCGAAGTACGCTGGGCACGGCCCCATGATTGCACGCACCTGGTCGACCGTGCCGCAAAAATGACGATCTACGGGTTTAGTGTCAGTGCCGACAGGGAGTTGTTAAATGATTCGTGACGAAGATGCCTTGGAGTACCATTCCTCCTCGCCGCCGGGGAAGATCGCGATTAGGGCCACGAAACCCTGTCTCACCCAACGGGACCTGAGTTTGGCCTACACGCCAGGAGTCGCGGCTCCTTGCCTGGAAATCCATCGCGACCCAGACTTGGTCTACAAATATACCGGCAAAGGAAACCTGGTGGCCGTAGTAACGAACGGAACGGCCGTGTTGGGCCTAGGAAACATCGGTCCTGCTGCCGGGAAGCCCGTCATGGAAGGGAAGGCGGTGCTCTTCAAGCGCTTTGCCGACATTGACGTTTTCGATATTGAGCTGGCGACTGAAGACCCGAAGGAGATCATTAGAGTCTGCCAATTGCTGGAACCAACCTTTGGCGGCATCAACCTTGAGGACATTAAAGCGCCTGAGTGTTTCGAAATCGAGGAGGAACTGCGGCGGACTCTGAACATCCCCGTATTTCACGACGACCAGCATGGCACCGCGATTATCTCAGGTGCCGCACTGCTCAACGCCTTGGAGATCGCAGAAAAGAAAATCGACCAGGTACGAGTGGTTTTTAACGGTGCGGGGGCAGCCGCGATCGCTTGTGCCGAGCATTACATCCGACTTGGAGTTCGACGTGAGAACGTCATAGTGTGTGACACCAAAGGGGTAGTGTTCAAGGGCCGCACGGAAGGAATGAATCGCTATAAGACACGATTCGCGGTCGAGACTGACAGGCGCACCCTGGCAGATGCCTTCCGTGGCGCCGATGTCTTCTTTGGCCTATCAGTTGGAAACTGTGTCACGCCCGAAATGCTTCTGACGATGGCCGACAACCCGATCGTCTTCGCTCTTGCGAATCCCGATCCGGAAATTCCGTATGAGCTCGGCGTGAAGACTCGCTCCGATCTGATCATGGCCACTGGACGATCTGACTTCCCCAACCAGGTGAACAACGTACTCGGGTTCCCTTCAGTGTTTCGCGGCGCGCTGGATGTGCGCGCCACCGCTATCAACGACGAGATGAAACTGGACGCCACCCGCGCGCTCGCGGCACTAGCGAAGCAAGATGTGCCCGATTCTGTTCGCCGGATTTACGGTGTGAAGCGGCTGGAGTTCGGGCGGAACTATATCATCCCGAAAGCGTTTGATCCCCGTGTACTGGTTTCGGTAGCCTCGGCTGTGGCGGGCGCGGCTATTACAAGCGGCGTAGCACGCATCCAGGTAGATCCCGACGAATATCGGAACCAGCTGGAGAAGCGCCTGGGTACTGGGCAGGGCGTAATGCGAATCATGATCCAAAAGGCCCAGAGCAAGCCAATGCGGGTGGTCTTCCCGGAAGGAGAAGAGAGCAAGATCCTTCGCGCGTGTCAGATCCTGGTCGACGAAGAGATCGCGAGCCCCATTTTGATCGGCGACAACGAGAGAATTCGAGCGAAGATCGCGGAGTTACACCTGCATCTGAAGGACGTTCCGATCGTGGAACCCGCGATATCGCCCCGGCTCGACTATTACTTTGAGGAACTGTACAAGATTCGGCAACGCAAGGGAGTGACTCGGAAGGAAGCGGAAGAGTTGATCTTAAGCCCAAACGTGTTTGGCTCAATGATGGTGCACTTGGGCGACGCTGATGCGATGATCTCGGGACTTACGCACCACTATCCTGAAACAATTCGCCCCGCGTTGCAAATCATCGCTATGCGTAAGGGCGTAGCTAAGGTTTCAGGCCTCTACCTCCTCATCAGCCCTCGAGGTAAGCTCTATTTTCTGGCAGACTGTACGGTCACCATTGAACCGTCCGCCGAAGAATTGGCTGAGATCGCGATATGTGCAGCCGAAATGGCGCGCAGATTCGATGTCGAGCCCAGGGTAGCGTTCCTGTCCTTCTCGAACTTTGGGAGCACGCCGCATCCTTCGGCCGATAAGGTGAGGAGCGCGGTGGAGATTGTCCGGCAGCGGACACCAGACCTAATGGTAGATGGAGAAATGCAGGCGGACACGGCTGTAGTTCCGGAAATCATTCAGGAAACGTACCCGTTTAGTCAGCTGCAGGGTGGTGCTAACGTCCTGATCTTCCCGAGCCTCGAGGCCGGCAATATTGCGTACAAGCTGCTGGCCCGCCTGGGTGGAGCCCAGGTCATTGGGCCAGTCTTGATGGGTCTCTCCAAGCCTGTTCACGTCCTTCAGCGAGGCGCGGAGGTAAGTGACATCGTCAACATGGTCGCCGTCGCCGTGGTAGAAGCTCAAGAAGTACCGGATAGTCAAAAACGAGCGGGGACGCGGTTAATGAAACGAATGCTCGCTCCTAGTTCCCGCAATCGTGTCGATCCCCGCCCGCCTGAGAGCGCTTAAGGATTCGGTTACGGCTTCACTCCTCGTTCGGAGGCGGGACAACGCCCGGCTGCACAACTTGCAGTCGACTGAGCTGGGGGGTACTACCGCGAGTTTCCAGACTCTCACTCCGACTGCTAGCTCACTGAAAAGTCAGCGTAGAGCCATTTTCGCCGTCAACGAAAGTGATCCGGTGGTCAACATGCAAGGCAGTAAAGATTGGAGGCCCCGTGGCGTTGTTTTTTCTGCTGCTCGTATTCGCGGTCTTCATCGCATTCATTGTGCTGTTTATTGTTCCACCCCAGCGCTTAGGGGAAATCTTCAAGAAAGAACCCAAAAAGTAGGCTCTACTGGACGGCTGACGTGCGGATCAACGCAAGAAAAGCACACGAGCGGAGGCGTTCCTGGGGGCAACTCCGCTAGATCGGCCGTCCATGCCAATTCTCAAAGAGCAGAATCCTTCCGCGATAACATTACCGACTCCAGTAGCTGAGATCCGGCATCCAGCCCATCGGCCCCATCGCGTCGTATTGATTCCAGGCGACGGCATCGGGCCTGAGGTCGCGGAAGCAACGGTTCGGGCGGTCGAGGCGACCGGGATCTCCGTAGAATGGGAGCGAATCGAGCTGAACGCTAAGACAATTGCCGAACACGGAGGGGTACTTCCGAATACAGTCCTTGATGCGCTCGGCCTTTTCCGCGTGGCGCTGAAGGGCCCCGTGGGAACACCGATCGGAGGGGGATTCCAGAGCGTCAATCTCGCATTGCGCAAGAAGCTGAACCTGTTTGCGAACCTCCGTCCCGTACGGAACATGCCTGGTCTCAAGACGCGCTTTAGCGATGTTTGCATCGACCTCGTTATCTTCCGGGAAAATACGGAGAGTCTTTACTCTGGATTAGAACACCGAGTGGCGCCCGGCGTCGTCGAGAGCCTCAAGGTAATCACACGAAAGGCCTCATTGCGGATTGCAAAAAGTGCCTTCGCGTTTGCGCGTCGAGAAGGCCGGCGGAGAGTTACGGCAATTCACAAGGCCAACATACTGAAGATCAGCGACGGTCTCTTTCTGCGATGCTGTCGAAGGGTTGCGCGGGAATACCCGGAGATCCGATATGACGAACTGATCGTCGACAACGCCGCAATGCAACTCGTAACACGGCCCGAGACGCTAGATGTGCTGCTCACGCCGAACCTCTACGGAGACATTCTCTCGGATTTGGCTGCGGGATTGGTTGGAGGACTCGGGATTGTTCCGGGAGCCAATCTTGGAGAGACGCATGCGGTGTTCGAAGCTGTTCATGGCAACGCCCCCGATATCGCCGGAAAGGGCATTGCCAACCCAACCGGCCTTATGCAGTCAGCTGCGCTTCTGCTAACCCATCTCGGGGAAAGGACCGCGGCCGAACGTTTGGAGACCGCGATTCACGACGTTTATAGAGAAGCGAGGTATTTGACGCCCGACGTCGGCGGCGCAGCTTCAACCGCTGACTTCACGGATGCGGTAATTCGCCATCTGGAATTGCCTGCTGCAGCCTAGGGGCTGCAGGTATTGCAGTTTTCCAGATCCATCAATAGGAGGTCGAAGAACAGTGGGACAGCGGTTGAGTATTTGCTCTGAGATTCAAATGATGGTTCTCGCCATGCTTGCACAAGATAGGGAGGACTGGTGCCACCATATATTCCTGTCAGCCGTATCACAGGGGAGAAGCTCCGGGAACTGCAGCGTTATGGATGGATTTGGATTGTGGAGAAAAACGGAACTCCGTGCGTTCCAGAACACCATGTCCGCAAGGCCCAGTTCATCCTCCACCTGCGACAAGTTCTGAAGCTGAATCCCATTCAGATCTCGAGGGTCCTGCTTGCTGAAAAACCACCGTACCCGCTCAACGATTATGATATCGACCGGATCCTCGCAGAGGCAGGGGTTCGCGCAGAGCACCGTTAGCCACGGCTGCCGTTAGCGAGCGACAGAGAGCTTAGAACGCGGGCACCGTTTTGAGGTTTAACGGGGTTACAGCGCCCGCATGCGCTACGACTTTGTAACTGTAAAACGCTGCTGTTGACTGCAAGGTTACTGCTTGCGAAATACCGTCAGTAACCGGTGTTACCCATGAAACGAAGCGGGAAGCGCTTTTTGTCGTTCGTCATGAGCGCCGTCGAGCATTTCTTCTCGATCGCCAATCCACTCCATCGGCCCATGAATCAGGCCGGGAACTTCGCGCGTGTCCGCGCGAACTTTTGCGTGGCAATCATCGCAGAAATATAGCCATTCCGAGAAGAACCGGTCGTCCAAATTAGCGAACACTCGGGGTCCGCCTTGAAGTTTAACTAACTGCCCTCGGCGCGATGCGGCGTTCGTGACGTGCGAGTGGGCACAAGTCATTACGATGTCTCCGACTCGGGGCAGTTGATCGGCTTCAGGTCTCATTTCAAGTGGCTCCTTCTGGCGACCAACCCGTGGTCGGCATGTTTTTCGCACTAGGGAGCATACAGCCTGACGCGCACGGGCGCAACGGGCTGGGTACGGGGATATGCGGAGCAATCGGACGTACTGCAAGTATTGCAGCGTTCAACACTGGTGCCGTCGGGAGATGGACAAACGCATAGGTCTGATTGGCGTTCCAGGGTGGCAGTCGTCGTGCTAAGAACGTACTGAAAGCCAATGCCAGCACACATCCCGATCGACAACGTCGCAGAACGGCTGAACGTGACCCCTGAAAAGCTCTGGGAATTGCAGAGTTTCGGATGGATCTCGATCATGGAGAAGAACGGCATACACTTCATTCGAGGACACCACGAATACAAGGCCAAGTTTATCCTTCACCTCCAAAACGTTTTGAAGCTGACTCCTCAGCAGATCTCAGCGGTTCTCCTCGCCGATGAGCCGCCATATTCCCTCAAAGACGTTGGTCGAATTCTCGCAGAGACGCAGGCTACTAAGCCAACGTCCAAGTAGAGGTTCCATGGCGGATCCATCGAAATCCGACGCCAATCCTGCACGAACAACTCAAGACGAGTTGGAGCGCCTGCGCCGTCGGGCGGGGGCAGTACCTGCCGACCCGGACACACGCTTACTCTTCGCGAGAAAACTCTTGGATTGCCGGCAGGTCGACGAGGCAATCCTGGAAATCCGTGCAGTGATCGCCATGTTCCCCAATCACTTGGAGGCGCGGAAACTACTTGAATCGGCGCACGCGCTCCAAGGTTGATCGCAAGGCCGCCCGGTAGCGGCCAGTCCTAATGGACCTTCCATGGTCGGGTGCCGTCCTCTGGCAAGGGATTCGTAACTAGCGCGCTACACTCGGATCGGAAGCGATGCTCAGATCTCAGCAGGAGATGCGGCTATTCGGCCAACGATACGGGGCCATCTTTGCAGGTTTGGCGATCGCGGCAGCCCTCCTGATCATCCTCTTGATCCTCAACTTTCCGCGCACGCAAGGCCCCACTTCAGCGCTGGATGCACTAAGGCAGGTCGGTGCCGACTGGATTCTGGCGCTCATTATCTTCGCGCTCCTTTGCATCACGGCAACGGCGGCAGCCGTGACGGCGTACTCGTACTTCGCGACAAAGGAAAAGCTGGCCAAGGTTCAAACGACGGCAAGGGCGATCCTGGAGAGTCTGGTCGGTGGCGTGCTCACTTTGGACACGGATGGCGGCATGACGATCATCAATAGGGCCGCATCTCAAATTCTGGAGATAGATTCTGCCCCGCCTTACCCGGACCTCGACGAACTGCCTGAGAAGTATCGTCAACTGGTTGGATTGATCCGCAAGGCGCTGAACGCCCGTCAGTATGTGCAAGACCAGGATTCTGTATTCGTGAATTCGAGGAATCAACAGATCGTGCTTCGTACTAGCATCTCCGAGCAGGTTGATGAAGCGGGCGAGCGGGTGGGAATAGTGGTTTTGGTAAAGGATGTCTCGAACTTGGTCATGATGGAGAGCGAACTGCGAAAGCGGGACCGGCTGGCTGCGGCGGGCACCCTGGCTGCCGGCGTGGCCCATGAGATTCGAAATCCTCTAAGCGCGCTCGAACTGAATATCCGACTCCTTCGAGATGAAGTCACGGGTATTTGCCCAGCTGGTGGCGACGCCGGTAGTGACATTGAAGGATACTTCGAGATTCTATCTGCTGAAACACGCCGGCTGAATCGGATTACGTCCAACTTCCTCCAGCTCTCGAGGGCCGAACCTCTCGCCAGGGTGCGGGTTGGTGTTCATCAGGCAGTGACGCAGGTGGCACGGCTTGTCAACCGGGAGGCTGAGGAAAAAAGCATCTCGCTGGTCCTTGATTTGGTAAGCGGTGACCCAGAAGTACTTGGAGACTCCACGAAGCTTGAGCAAGTCTGCCTGAACATTCTTATAAATGCAATGCAAGCAATGCCCACTGGCGGAGTCATAAACGTTGCCTCACGCATCGACTGGTCCGACGGGCGCAAATTCGTTAATCTTGCCTTTGCCGACCAGGGCGTCGGCATTGCACCTGAGAACCTGCCTCGCCTATTCGACCCATATTTTACGACGCGTCTCGACGGGACGGGCCTCGGACTTGCGATTGCAGACCGGATCGTGACTGACCATGGCGGCAAGATTCTAGTGGAGAGTATGGTCGGAAGAGGAACCGTGGTGAAGGTTTGTCTGCCCATGGCTGATGAGGATGCTCGCGGAGCGAAGGAGCCCGTCGCATGAAGGGGCGGATCCTGGTAGTTGATGACGAAGCCAACATTCGGAGCGCTCTTGCCAAACTGCTCTCGAAGTTTGGTCACAGCGTTGAGTCGGCTGGGACAGCTCAGGAAGCGCTTCAACTGCTCCAGCCAGGCAGGTATCGCGTCGTACTTACGGACCTAAGGATGCCCGGTGCTGACGGGCTGTCATTGCTCCGTCAGATTAAGGCGGCGGACCGATCGATCGAGGTTATCGTCATGACCGCTTACGGGACGGTAGACACCGCCGTCGAAGCGATGCGGGAGGGAGCCTATGATTACATCGAGAAGCCGGTCAACCAGGAGCGCCTTCCGATCCTGATCGATCGCGTGCTAGAGAAGCAGGCACTTGCCGACGACAATTCGCGCCTGCGGGAAACGGTAAAGATACAAGACGAATTTGGCGGCCTGATTGGCAAAACCGAGAAGATGGCCGGCATCTATCAGTTCATCGAGATGGTCGCTCCTACCGGCGCAACTGTGCTGATCCAAGGGGAAAGCGGAGTTGGCAAAGAACTGATTGCGCGGGCCATCCATCAACGGAGCCCCCGTTGTCAGGGTCCCCTGATTTCGCTCAATTGCGGTGCGATACCCGAAAGCTTGCTCGAAAGTGAGCTCTTCGGGTTCGAAAAAGGTGCGTTCACGGGCGCCGATACAGCGCGCCAAGGCAAGATCGAGATGTCGGACAAGGGCACGCTGTTCCTGGACGAGGTCGGAGAAATGGACGCTAAAACGCAGATCGAACTACTGCGCGTCATCGAGACCAGAGAGCTTCGCCGGCTAGGGGGATCTAGGCTGATCTCTGTGGATCTCCGGGTGGTGGCTGCCACGAATAAGAAGCTCAGCGACGAGGTGGCTGCGGGAAGATTCCGGGAGGATCTCTTTTATCGCCTGAATGTGGTGCCGATCTTCGTCCCTCCACTCCGCGAACGGCGGGAAGATGTCCCCTTACTTGCGGAGCGGTTTCTTCAGGAGTTCGCCGCGAGATACCAAAAGCCGAGGAAACGCCTTTCTCGGGAAGTGGGCGAGCTCCTGATGGGGCTTCCGTGGCCTGGCAATGTCCGGGAGCTCAGAAACCTGATGGAGCGGCTGACCGTGACAGTCAGTGATGCCATCGTTGGCATGGAAGATCTGCCCGAGGAGTATCGTCCCGCCACGCCCTCGCAGCATATGATGGAGATTCCTATCGGCCAGCCATTGGAAGAGGTCGAGGAAATGATCATTCGTAAGACGCTCAACGAGGTGACGTCGCATCGCGAAAAGGCAGCTAGAATTCTCGGAATCAGTCCGAGGGCTCTGCACTATAAGCTGCGGCGCTACGGAATCGTCGAGGACGATACGCCACCGCCCGCTGCTTGAAATTCTTCTTGTTTGAGGCTCTGCAAGAATTGCAGAAACAACTTTGGGCTTGAGAACAAGGCTTTCAGGGATTCGAGGGAATCGATCCCTTCCTGCCTAAAAGAGCCATGGAACCAAGCTTGCTGTCTGGCCGTGGTAGAGTTTTTCCACAGGTGAAAGGCTGCGTTTCCCTTGACTCACCATATCGGGGCAGACGAAAGCTCAAGAACCACGGCGTTCTCGCAGTCTCGGGATGACGAGGCATGAACTCCCTTCCCGTTGGCGAGACCTTTGCCCTTGGTCTTTTGGCCTACACAGTGGGCGCTTTCGCTTCTCTCGCTAGCTGGCGCAGGCCCGCGTTGGCCCGCCATTTGTGTTGTGGATCGGCGGTGGCGGGCGCAGTCCTGGAAGGTTGCGCAGCAATACTTGGTCTTTTGCAGGGCACGCCAGTCCGATGGTCGATCTCTTCGGGGGTTCCCCTATTCGCCTACAGCTTTTCCTACGATGCTCTGGCCGGCTTCTTAAATCTGACCTTGGCCATCCTTGTGGCGGCGGTTGCTATCTACTCATTCAGCTATCTGAAAGAATTCGAGGGCCGGAGGAACATCGGTATCTTCGGCCTTCTGTTCCATCTCTTGCTTCTCAGCTTGACGATCGTCTTCACGAGCGCCAATGCGTTCCTGTTCCTGATCGCGTGGGAAGTCATGGCGCTCGCAGCCTATGGGCTGGTGACGTTCTATCACGAAGACCCGGAGGCCAGACGGGCTGGACTGCTCTACATCATCATGGCTCACATGGATGTCGGGTGCCTGCTCCTGGGTTTTGCTCTTTTGACTCAGGCCAGCGGCAGCGCCGAGTTTGCAAGCTTCCACTTAGCCGCTGCGGGATTGTCCAGTAGCCACCAAGCCGCTGCGTTTGTGCTATTTTTCCTGGGTTTCAGTATAAAAGCCGGCGTCATCCCGTTTCATATCTGGTTACCTGCTGCTCATCCGGTCGCCCCGAGCAACATCTCGTCCCTGCTTTCCGGCATCGTGATCAAGACAGGTATCTACGGCATGGCCCGCATCTTTTTCGATGCCTTGGGAGTTCTGCCGGCTTGGGCCGGGGTGACCGTACTCATCCTGGGAGTCGTGTCCGCCGTTCTCGGCGTCTTATACGCCTTGATGGAGCATGATCTCAAGCGGTTATTGGCGTACCACAGTATCGAGAACATTGGCATTATCCTCATGGGCCTTGGCTCCGCTTTGATTTTTCGTGTGACGGGACATCCGCAACTCGCGGCAGTAGCGCTGATCGCTGCGATGTTTCACACCATAAATCATGCGATCTTCAAATGCCTCCTGTTCCTGGGCGCCGGGTCCGTGCTCCATTCGACGGGGACACGAAACATGGAGAAGCTCGGCGGTTTGATCCGTCCGATGCCGGTCACGGCATTCTGCTTCCTGATTGGGGCAGTCGCGATCTCGGGCCTTCCCCCATTGAATGGATTTGTCAGTGAATGGCTGACCTACCAGAGCCTTCTGGCTGGATTTGGTGCGACGGGAGGTCTGACCCGCATCCTGTTTCCGATCGCCGGGTCGATGCTTGCGTTGACTGGAGCCCTTGCTGCAGCTTGCTTCGTAAAGGCATTCGCCATCACGTTCCTCGCTCTGCCGCGCGGCGCCGAATCCAGCCGCGTGCACGAGGCCCCCCGCTCGATGCTGGTCGGCATGGGCTGGCTGACACTGGCGTGCGCATTCCTTGGATTGGGAGCTACTTGGTTCCTCCCAGTGTTTGACGCGATGACCGAGCAGTTGCTCGGCATGAGAGTTGGTGCCAGTCTCATAACCAGTAACGGTCTGGTTCTATCGGTAGGCACGCCGCACGGAGGAACTGTCTCGACCGCGATTATTGGCATCGGGCTCTTGATTCTACTGGTTCCGACCGCATTTCTGGTTTCGCGCGGCGCGCGGCGTTTTGTGCGGACGCGGGGGCCGACGTGGGACTGCGGGTTGCCCGGGCTTTCGGACGATAACGAATACACAGCAACTGCATTCTCAAAGGCGCTGCGGATGATCTTCTCGGCTCTGTACCAGCCGCGCCGCGAGATTCAAGCGGTGTTCGACGTGTCTCCCTACTATCCAAAAGAGATCCATTTCGAGAGCGAGATAGAGCCAACCTTCGAGAAAAGACTGTATGCCCCCCTTCAAGACCTGATCTTATGGTTCTCCACCAGGATGCGAGCCGTTCAGGCCGGCAGCGTGCACGCGTATTTGGCATATATTTTCATCACCTTGGTCGTGCTGCTTATCTTGGTCTCCCGTCAGTGAGCGGTCACTGCAATATTTGCAGTGGCATTCTCGGCGACGTCGCAAGCTGATGAACGTATTGGTCGTCGAGGAGCGTCAAGTTCTCTGACCGCCGACGCTTGGATGGATCCCCTCATCTGTGGACCTCGATGTGCAGTCCATAATCGCAACGTGGGTTCGCCTTAACTGCGCTGGCCAATTCCCTGTGTCCGATTGACTGCATTCATGGAAATGATCGATGGAGAACTACCCGCCGTGTTGCCCCAGCATGATCAGGAGCGCGAGGCGTGAACCAAATACCCATATCCCAGGCTTTCTTAGGCGGAATGATCCTGTACGCTGCGGCTGGACTAATCGGATTGATTGCTGCCCGGCAGCGGAACTTGGTCCGAATCGCAGCGTGCGCGTTGGCCGCTCTGGGCGCTGTGCTGGAGGGTGTGGCTTCGTTCGCGGTGATCAAGGATGCGCATGAGACCATCATTTCGATTCCTTCTGGGGCCTTTTTTCTTCCGTACACATTCCGCCTGGACCCACTATCGTGCTACTTCAATCTCGCGCTGGCCGTTGTGGGCTTGGCAATCTCGATCTATTCGTTCGGATACCTGAAGAGCTTTGATTCCCAAAAGCCTGTAGGAGTCTTCTGCTTTTTCTACTCCCTGCTGCTCATCAGCTTGACTGCTGTCTTCACTGCAGCCAATGCGGTCCTATTTCTCGTCGCTTGGGAATTGATGGCTCTTGCAGCCTATTTCCTTGTAAGCTTCGACCACGAAAAGGATGAAACCCGAAGAGCGGGGATTCTGTTCTTCATCATGTCGCACGCCGGCACCGGGGCCCTTCTGGTGGCATTCCTGCTATTGGGGACTTGGGCAGGAAGTTTTGATTTCTCGGCGTTCCACGTGGCGAGCCAAACTCTGACGCCCTTACAGAGAGGCTCGCTGTTTCTTCTGTTCTTTCTGGGGTTCGGCGTGAAAGCGGGCATGATCCCGGTTCATGTATGGCTCCCCGCGGCGCATCCCGCGGCACCCAGCAACGTATCGGCGCTGATGTCGGCGATCCTCATCAAGACCGGAATCTACGGCATCCTGCGGATCGCTTTCGATTTCCTGGGAATTCCACCGTTGTGGTGGGGCCTGCTGGTGCTCGCCGCCGGAACTGTCTCCGCTATTTTAGGTGTGCTCTATGCACTGATCGAGCCCGACCTTAAACGGATGTTGGCGTATTCGACGATCGAGAATGCCGGAATCATCCTCATGACACTGGGCGGCGCCATGGTCTTTCGGTCTTATGATCGCCCGTTCCTCGCGGCGATTGCGCTCGCAGCCTGTCTGTTCCATATTTTCAATCACGCCGTCTTTAAGTCGCTTCTATTCCTCAGCGCCGGTGCGGTAGTTCACGCAACGGAAACGCGTAACATGGAGCGCATGGGGGGACTTATTCGCCGCATGCCTCTAACCGCTTTGTGTTTTCTGGTGGGGGCTATCGCGATATCCGGCCTTCCGCCCCTCAACGGTTTTGTGAGCGAGTGGCTGAGCTACCAAGCTCTGTTGGGCGGTTTCGGGAGTACGCTGAGCTTGACGCGAATCGTCTTCCCAATTGCCGGTTCGCTACTGGCGCTGACCGGCGCGCTCGCCGCCGCTTGCTTTGTGCGCGCCTTTGGAATTGGCTTCCTCGCATTGCCACGTAGCTCTCAGGCAACCCATGCACACGAGGCCCATCCTTCAATGTTGGCAGGCATGGGGGCCTTAGCTGCGCTATGCATCGCTCTTGGACTTGGAGCGACGCTGTGGCTACCTCTTTTGGACCCACTGGTCGTCCAACTCGTGAACAATAAGGTAAGCAGCAACCTTGTCCTGGCCGGCGGCCTTGTACTTTCTTCGGGCTCCCCCAAGGGCGGGACAGTGGCCCCGGCAGTGCTTGCGGGCCTCCTCGTCTTGCTCACTCTGCTGCCGGGGCTTTTGTTGGCATTTTGGCGGCGGCGCAGGCGCACAGTTTCCGGCCCGACCTGGGATTGTGGATTGCCGGGGTTGACGGAAGATAACGAATACACGGCGACAGCCTTCTCAAAACCGCTACGAATGATCTTTGCGGCGTTTTATCAACCACGCCGCGAGATCCAGACCGAGTTTGAAGTGTCGGCCTACTACCCAACCTCCATCCGGTTTGAAAGTGGGGTCGAGCCCGCTTTTGAGACTCATTTGTATACCCCGCTAAAAGACAGGATCCTCGCTCGCGCCAGTCGCCTTCGAACGATTCAAGCCGGCAGCATCCACGCGTACTTGGCGTACATCTTTATCACACTGGTCGTGCTCTTGCTGTTTGGAGTGCGCTCATGATTGAGGTTCTTGTCAAGTCAGTTATTCAACTGATTCTCTTATTACTGGTTGCTCCTCTCGTCACCGGCATCATCCGAACTCTGAAGGCCCGGCTCCAGACGCGTCGCGGTCCTGGCATAGGGCAGCCCTACCGCGACCTCTTCAAATTGCTCCGTAAAGGAATGGTGATCCCAAATACGGCATCGTGGATTTTCTCGGCGACACCCTACATCGTTTTTGGGACGGCCGCTCTTGTCGGTTTGATGATCCCCATGACCGCTACCGACGCGCCCCTCAGCCTGTTCGGTGGTGTTCTCGCGGTGGTCTATCTGTTGGCGCTGGGACGCTTTTTTCTGGCCCTCGGTGGCCTCGATACGGGAAGCTCGTTCGGAGGCCTCGGCAGCAGCCGGGAAATGACCATCTCGGCGATCGCGGAGCCCGCCATGATGCTGGCAATCTTCACTGTGGCCCTCAGCGCCAATTCTACAAACCTGAGCGAGATGGCCAGATCCGCAGTGAGCCAAAGTTGGAGGTTCTTAGCGCCCTCGCAAATCCTCGCGTTTTCGGGGCTCTTCATTGTGTTGATCGCAGAGACAGGCCGCATCCCTGTCGATAATCCGGCCACTCACCTCGAGCTGACAATGATTCACGAAGCCATGCTCCTGGAGTATTCGGGGCCGTATCTGGCGTTGATTGAATGGGGCGCCTCCATCAAGCAGCTGGTCCTGATGACGCTACTGGTCAACACTTTCTTTCCGTTCGGATTGAGTTCCAGCTGGATGGTTTCCGGTCTCAGCCTGGGTCTTGTGTTTTACCTTTTGAAACTGCTCCTGCTGGCTTGTTGCATCGTTCTGGTCGAAACAACAAACGCCAAACTGCGGCTGTTCCGGGTTCCGGAACTGCTTGCGGTCGCGTTCATCCTGGGAGCGCTTGCCCTGATTTCGACATTCCTATTCTGAGGTCCGCATGTCATTTGTTCATGACCCACAATTCGGCGACAGAATGATCACGCTGATGGCCGCGCTGGTTTTGGTGCTGCAAATCGCCATGGTGGGTCAGAGATGGCTGATTACGAACATTCGTATGTTTGCTCTGCAATCCTTTCTGCTGGCTGCAATAGCTGGAACGATTGCCTTCTTCAATCACTCGAATCACATCTACATCGCAGCGGTGCTGACCTTTGTCGTGAAAACGTTGGTGCTTCCAATCCTCCTGGAGCGCATCGTGGCCAGAGTCGGGATCCAGCAGGAAATCGAGCCGCTCATCAACGTCCCCCTATCGGTTCTCATCTCGGGCGGTTTGACGCTGGTCGGCTACATCGTCGCTGAGTCCTTTTACCATCCCGAGGAAACTTCCGCGCCGGCGGCGCTTGGACACAATACTTTGGCCATCGCTATAGCTCTGTTCCTGATCGGTTTCTTCATGATGTTGAACCGCCGCAAAGCCTTGACCCAGGTCCTGGGGCTGCTCTCCATGGAGAATGGCCTGTTTCTGGCGGCTATCTCGTTAACCTACGGGATGCCCTTGGTGGTTGAGATCGGCATTTTCTTTGATGTCCTCGTGGCCGCAATGGTTCTCGGCATTCTCGTCTACCGGATCGGCGAGACGTTCGACTCGATGGACGTCAGTAAGCTACGGAGGCTGCGCGGCTAGGCATGGTTCTCCTCTGGCTTCTTCTCATCCCTCTGGTGGCAGGCCCGCTGGCTTTCTTCTTACGAAAACGGCCTGCGATGGAGGCGACGAATGTGGCTGCCTTCGCCGTGGTGCTTGCCCTCGCAGCCGCGCTAGTGGCGCAGGTGCTTCGAAGCGGTCCGGTTTCCTACTGGGATGGATTCCTGTATGCGGACGCTCTCAGTTCGCTGATTGTCTTGCTGACGGCTTTCGTGGCACTCGCATGCTCCATCTACGCTGTCGGCTATTTCCGGCACGACGAACAAAATACCGTCTTCGTCGAGGCCGAAGATGTGTTGGGCGAAGTAGCGGCGTACAAACTGCGGAAATACTACTCTCTGACTCCGCTGTTTGTTTTTTCGATGCTTCTGGTCGCGCTCGCAAACAACCTCGGAGTGCTCTGGGTTGCGATCGAAGGAACAACGTTGGCGTCTGTGTTTCTCGTCACGTTTTACGGGCGCGAAACTTCTCTCGAAGCTGCATGGAAGTACGCCATCATCGGGGGCGTTGGCCTCTCCATGGCCCTATTCGGCACGATTCTGACTTACTACGCCGCTCATCAGATCATGGGAACCGACACACTTGCCGGCCTGAACTGGTCCGTCCTGGTCGTGAACGCCGCTCAGCTTGACAAACCCACGATGCGGCTGGCTTTCATCCTGATTTTGCTTGGTTTCGGAACGAAAGCGGGGATCGCTCCCATGCACACGTGGAAGCCTGACGCCTACAGTGAGGCGCCAGTCCCAGTGGCGGCGATGCTCGCGGCTGGGGTCCTCAACTGTGCGCTCTACGGCCTAGTGCGGTTCTACATTCTGACTTCGAAGAGTCTGGGCCCCCAGTTCGCCTCTCAGCTTTTGATAGTTTTCGGCCTGCTTTCAATGGGAGTCGCAGTTCCGTTCGTTCTCGTCCAGAGGAGCTTCCGGCGCCTGCTGGCGTATTCGAGCATTGATCACTGCGGGATCATGGTGCTTGCACTCGGTTTCGGCGGGCCGCTCGGCGTCCTGGGGATGTTTCTGCACATGACCTTTCACGCAGTTACCAAGCCCTTGCTGTTCTTCTGCGCAGGAAACATCCAGCAACACTTGAATACCGATCTGTTCCGCAAGGCGAAGGGTGGACTCATCCACTCCATGCCCTGGAGCGGAGCCGCGTTTCTTATGGGGACTTTGGCGGTTACAGGGTCGCCTCCCTTCAGCCTATTCCAGAGCGAATTCACAATCCTACGCGGAGCGTTCGGAGGAGGCTACGTTTTCACATCGATTCTGTTCGTGGTCTTTCTGGTGGCGATTTTCACGGGGTTTCTGGTGCACATCGCCAATCTTGTTCTCGGACCGGACCCGGGGCTTCCCAACGGTGAGACTTGCCGTTGGAAGAAATACTCTGTTCTGAGTTTGGCTTTGGTGATTATTGTCATGGGCTTTTGGATACCCGCCCCGCTGTACCGGTTGATACAGGGCGCAGCGGGTATCGTGATGAGCGCGCAATGAATCTGGCTACCTTGTTCGGGACTCTTCAAACGAAGTTCGGTAAGCAGGTTGAATCGATGCATGCTGAACACGGAGATGAGGCGTATATTTTCTTGGGCGATCCGAATATTCGGCCAATCACGGAATACCTGCGAGGCGAACTCCAAGCCAGGCTGGTTTCGGTGTTTGCCGAAGACAGGCGTTCGCGAGAAGGCGTGTTCTTTAACTACTACGTATTCGAACAGAGGGGCGATACGCAATTCCTGATCGTGAGAGCGCCAGTTCCCGCTGCTGATCCCCGATTTCCATCACTTTCGGCCGAACTGCCGGCGGTCAACTGGCAGGAACGTGAGATCCAGGATTGGTTTGGGCTGACCGCTGTCGGACACCCCAATCCCCGAAGGGTAGCCTTGCATGACAATTGGCCCGATGTACATCCCTTGCGCAAGGACTTCCCGATTGACACGGTGTTGCCGCCATTCGAGGGTGAGCGCCACATCTACAGGCCGGCTTTAGGAGAAGGCGTGCTCCAAGTTCCCGTGGGTCCGGTCCATGCGGGGACAATCGAACCCGGCCATTTCAGCTTCGCCGTCGCGGGAGAGCCAATCCTGTACCTGCAGCTTCGAATGTTCTACACCCATAAAGGCACCGAAAAGCTCTTTGAGAAATTGCCAATTCACAAGGCCGTATTTCTGGCCGAGAGCATATCCGGCGATTCAAGCTTTTCTCATGGCACTGCTTTCTGTCAGGCCATCGAACGAGCGGCTGAGATCGAAGTTCCGTCAGATGCGCTGATCATGCGCACTGTTCTCCTGGAGCTAGAGCGGCTCTGTAACCACGTTGCCGATATTGGCGCAATCGCCACAGATGTCGGATTCGTGGTGGCAAATGCGCACGCCAGCCGCCTGAAAGAGATGCTACTTGCCGCCAACGAACAGCTGGCCGGAAATCGTCTCTTGAGAGGAATGGTCTGTATCGGAGGCGTCCGAAGGGCTTGGGGCGCTTGGCAAGTCGAACTTTTGCGCGTCGCAATCGATGCGTTCACACGGGAATTTCGAGATCTGGTGGCCTTGATTAATTCCTCCGAGTCGACGCGCGATCGCCTGGAACACACTGGGATACTCAAACCCGAAATCGCCAGGGACTTGGGCATCGTGGGTGTGGGCGGGCGCGCTTCGGGGATCGATTTGGACGTGCGGCGCGACCATCCCTATGCGGCTTATCGCCACCTCTCATTCAAGGTCCCGGTTTATCAGGTCGGCGACGTCTGGCACCGCATGCAGGTGCGTATCGATGAAGTACAGGAATCGATCAGCATGATCCGAGAGGCTGCCAGTCGTAATCTGAGCGGACAGTTTCGTGTTCCCGTTCCGCCGATCCCCCCGAACCGCTGCGCGCTGAGCGCCGTCGAGGGATGGCGCGGCGAGATTATCCATTGGATTCGCACGGGTTCCGACAATCGTCTGGAACGTTGCAAGATCAAAGATCCTTCGCTTAATAACTGGCCCGCGTTGGTCGAGGCGGTTCAGGGAAATATCATTGCCGACTTCCCCGTGATCAACAAGAGTTTCAATCTTTCCTACTCGGGAACGGACCGGTAAACATGTTCAAGATCCTCCAGAAGACCATTCGCACCGGCATCGTCACGACAACCTATCCCAGTAAGCCGGCTCGCATCTCCGACCACTTTCGCGGCCGCCCCAGCTTCGATTTCGAAAAGTGGCAGGATGCGCGTCCTGCGGCTGACGAGTGTCCAACCGGGGCGATCTCTTGGCGCGATACGGACGATTCGCGGAAAGTTACTGTCGATTATGGTCTGTGCGTCTTTTGCGGATTGTGCGCAGAAGCGTCGCCCGATCAAGCGGTGAAGATCACGAAGGAATTCGAGCTGGCGACTGCTGACCGAGGTAGCCTCATCCTCACAGCGGAATACACGCTAAATGCGGATGGCACTCATCGAAAGTTGAGCGCCGTATCTCATGGACGCGTGAATGCCGACTCGGATGTCCAAAGCGTTGGAGCGAAAGCGCGTGAAACGATCCAGAAACTTCTCGGTAGATCCCTTTCGATCCGCGAGGTGGATGCAGGGTCATGCAACGGATGTGAGCTGGAGATTGTTGCTTTAAACAATCCCATCTATGACATTGAACGCTTTGGAATTCACTTCGTCGCATCTCCGCGCCACGCCGACATGCTTCTAGTAACCGGTCCTGTGACCCGAAATATGGAACTCGCCTTACTGAAGACGTATCGAGCCATGCCGGAACCGAAGTTAGTCGTCGCGGTCGGTGCGTGCGGCATCAGTGGGGGGATTTTTGGTGAGAACTATGCTTCTCTAGGAGGCGTTGACAAGGTCTTGCCCGTAGACGTCTACATTCCGGGATGCCCACCCCGGCCACAAGCCTTGCTCCAAGGAATTCTACTCGCCGTAGGAAGGCTTCGCGAAAAGCGGTATGACGAGCACCCCAGTAGGTAACGAGTATCCCGTAGAAATCGACGAGATGACGATGGCCGACTACGATGAGGTGCTCTCGCTGCTCCGGGCTTCACCTGGTGCCGCCATACGAGGAGCAGACTCGCGCGAGGGCACGGAACGCTACTTGGTCCGAAACCCGAAGCTGAGTTTTGTGGCGAGGCGCGGAACACGCCTTGTCGGCTGCGTGATGTGCGGTCACGATGGCCGGCGCGGCTATTTGCAGCACTTGGCCGTCGATCCGACTCACCAACGTCGCGGCGTCGGAACTGCACTCGTCGGACGGTGTTTGATGGAGCTTAAGCGCTTGGGGATCGACAAAACACATATCGATGTTTTCATCGCCAATGCGGCTGCCCATCAGTACTGGACGAACCGACGGTGGAAGAGGCGCGACGATATCGTATCACGAATTCGATGGATCCGAACGCCTGAAGTGCGCGAGAGCGTCTTCAGCAGTTTAGTCGGATGGCCCCCGCCTCAAACAGCGTATTAACGTGGCAATAAGGGCCAATGAGTGCCCCTTGCCTTACTGGCTAGCGGGGAGAGCCTTGGTGGGATGACCGAGATGGGAACATCGGAACATGGCCCGCCGTGGTCATGGTCCCGGTCAGGCCCCTCAAAGATCTAGGCCCTAGCACTCTTGTCTGCTATCTCGGTTCCGCGGACATTCAGGTCAATCGAGAACACCGCCACTGTCCGGCCATCCCAAAGCACATCCATCATCCCGTCGCCGTCCGTTGGTCCAGATACTACTTCCAGAATCGCCCCAGACGGGATATGTACCGTGCTGCTCTTAATGTGGTCCTCTACGTTGACTGCGAGAATAGGAATTGTCAGCCTGAATCGTTTGCCAGCAAACATGCGATCCTCCTCGCTCGAAGAAAAGGGCTGCAAGGTAACGCTTGGCTGCTTTAGACCGGGCGGCACCCAGTATAGCTGTTTAATCGGTCCTTGTCGTTCCGACGCAGACGCGCAAGAGGCTAATCTCAAACGGTTACAGCCTTGTTTTGTTCCACCGATAGCAGTATCAAAGTCACCGTGGTGATTTGTCAAAGGAATAATCCGGCGGATTCTGTTCTCCGTCACCGATTCCCTCAGATCAAAACGTGAAGCCAAACTGGGAACTGCAACAATTGCAGACCGCATCGGGCTGATTGCGATGGTCTGGATATCAACACGCTCTCCCGGCCCCCTAAGGTCCCAGTTCTCTTGCACCTAGCCTGCCTCGGGTTAAGGGCATGTGCATTGCAAGGGACCTAGAGGAGGTCTGACGTGCCTGCACACGTTTGAGCTGAGGCGCGGGCTTTGAAAATGCAAACCAGGGTTGACGTACTTATGTTGAACTCGTGAATACCGGGCCAAAACGGGACTATCGGGCGCGACGGAGGCTGTTGTAACTCTCCTTACTTCTAAATGCCTAACTTGATTTCCGCCGCCGGTGCGCTGAGGAGTCCTTCTTGCGGACTTTGACATGACAGACTCCCTGCGGCGCTTCAAGGCTGAAGTCTTTCAGGCCTTGGCTCACCCGACGCGAATCGCCATAGTCGAGGCGCTCAGTCTTGGCGAACTGTCAGCGGGCAAGCTGGTCGACAAACTGGGTGTCGAACAAGCCAACGCATCGCAACACCTCTCGATTCTACGGGCGAAGAATGTTGTCGTTAGTCGCAAAGTGGGAAACCAAGTCTTATATTCACTGCGAGACACCGTGTTGATTGAGGTTCTGGACATCCTGCGCCGCTATTGCCGCTCGCAACTGACTGACACAGTGAACATGCTCAAAGAGATTAACCATACCAAGGCAGGAAAGCAGCGGAAAAGGTCCCGATGAACGAATCCCAGACGCGCAATCTCTTCGACGCACTGGCGCCGTTCTATGAGTGGCATTGGGGACGGGCATTCTTGGAAGACTCGGTTAACCTGTTCCGAAGAAAACTCGCGCCAAAACTGAAGCCTGGCGATCTTGTGCTCGAACTCTGTTGCGGAACTGGACACTTTGCGCAGTGGCTCGCCGAGCAGGGGTACCGGGTCACGGGTATCGACGGCTCACGCGCGATGCTTAGCTTCGCCAGAAAACGCTTGCGGCGAGGCCAGCTTTTACGAGCCGATGTCCGCCATTTTCGTCTCCGTTATCGAGTTGATGCCATTGTTTGCTTTTACAACAGTCTCAACCAGTTTCTTGAGCCCGATTCTTTTCGGGCCGTGCTGGCGTCCTCATATCGCAATCTGAACCCGGGAGGCTGGTTGCTTTTCGATATCGTGTTGGAGCACGGTTACGCCCAGTTCTGGGAGACCGACGAAGCCTTCGCGCACGGCGAGATCATGTGCGAACTCCGGTATCGATTTGATGAGAGTCAGCGGCTCGCTTCATGCTTGGTCACCATTGGTCCGATCCATCGGCCCCTTGCGCATCGCTCTCAACTCCTTCTCTGGCAGCGCCCGTATTCGCTCCGTTTCATCGCTGAGGAACTCCGCATCATCGGATTCGAACTCGTAGTCGTGAAACCAGTATCGGAAGGGAACCCACCGGACGGGCGTCTGGCAATCCTCGCCCGTCGCCCCAAGCAGCTCCATCGGACCGATCAACGACACGTGAGCATTTGCTCGCCAACGAGATATCGCGACTAAATCAGACCATGAATACTTATCAATCGCTATCAGCCATAGCGCACAACGTCAAAACCAGCGAAAGTGAGCTGCTGGATCTTGAACGGCGGAGCTGGATCCGTAGAGTTGGCCAAGAATGGGAGCGTTTTTCTGTCTGGCCGAGATGCATACAAAGCGCGCTCATTCTCCATCTTCGCCGCTTGCAACTGACGGATGACGAGATCGGACGAGTCCTTGACGCCAAAGAACCGCCGTATTCACTGGCGGATGTTCCGAAGGTTTTGGGACGACCAGTACCTCTCTAATTTTGGCAAGAACTTACTTGACGCACCCAGGTTTTTATGAGATACTTTGTTCATGGAAACCCCTAAAACATTGGCCGAAGCAGTCATTTACTTCGCCAATCCCGACAACTCGTTGCAGTACCTTGCGGCGAAGCGTTGGCCCAAGGGTCTTGAGTGCCCCTACTGCGGAGCCAAGGAGCCTATGTTCCTCTCCACGCGGCGTATCTGGAAGTGTCGTGCTACGAAATGTCGCAAACAGTTCTCCGTCAAGGTCGGCACGATCCTGAACGAATCCGCCATCGGGATCGACAAATGGCTTACAGCTATGTGGCTGGTATCCAACTGCCGCAACGGTGTTAGCTCTTATGAAATCGCTCGCGATCTGGGAGTGACTCAAAAAACGGCATGGTTTATGCTCCATCGGATTCGTGAAGCCATGCAGGACAAAACTGCAACCAAGCTGGCCGGTGAAGTTGAGGTTGACGAATCTTTCATCGGCGGTAAGGCGCGGAACATGCACCGGGAGAAACGGGAGCGTGTTATCACTGGCACCGGTGGCAAGGACAAAGCTATCGCCCTCGGGATGGTGGAGCGTGGCGGCAAGGTTCGCACGTTCGCAGGTCCTAATCGGCGTAAGCATGAACTTCACGGGAAGGTTCGGGACAACGTCAAGGCCGGTTCTGCGCTGTTTACGGACTCGCTGCAATCCTACAACGGGATGTCCACTGACTACCGTCATGCAGTCGTGGATCACGCTGTGGAGTACGCGCGGGGCAATGTACACACCAACACGATGGAGAACTTCTGGAGTCTGGTGAAACGCCAGCTTCACGGAACCTACATCAGCGTGGAACCGTTCCACCTGTTCCGGTATCTCGACGAGCAGTCGTTCCGCTACAACGGGCGCAAACTCACGGATGCGGAGCGCTTCGCTATCGTTTGCTCTCAGGTTGCTGGCCGTAGACTCACCTGGGACAAACTCACCGGCAAGGATCTTCCTGAGTAGGGGAAGGGTGGCCCGAAGCGGCAGGGACGCGGCAAGCGGAAACGCTAACTCGGTTTCTTCTTTGCCAACTTCTTGCGCTTCGCAGCGACAGCCTTTTTCTTTGGCTTCACGCGCATCAGAATGCCAGTGAGCCTGTCGAAGTTCTCGAACTCTGAACCCTTGGGTTCGGGTACTGGGATCTGCGTTCGTGGGCGCATGTAGTCTCCATAGTCGCATGTGGTTCGTTGGCAGTACATTTAGGTTCATAACTATTGCTGAACCTCAAGGAATGATCTAGTTCTACCGCACTCGTGGGGAGTGCCGGAACCAAAGAAGAATACGCAGGTCTCGGTAACTCCAAGGGCGTTTCCAGGCATGTTTCGATCCAGATACTTGAAGGCTACAAACACGTAGAGGCGCTTCGCCCTTCCCATGATGGCGTCAGCATTTACTCGTAGCGCTTCACCTTCCGCATCCCATTTGTACGGAATAGTAAAATATCTTTCGTCGTTCTTTTCTAGCTCTGTATTTCGCGTGCTCTGAACATCTTTCCACCAGCCTTTATATTTCAAGATGCTGTCTTGCCTTGTGTATACTTCCGCATCTGACGGGAAAGTATCCGGAATGACGATTGTGTGCTTTCCAACCAATCCTTGAGTTGGGGTACTGCTCGTGTTCTTGTTGACAACGTTGATTACTGGCCACGGCATCTGTAAGCCCGGAAGGTCCTTGAATACTGACCTTGGCGGATAGAATTCCCATTTCGTTATCTGAATCTTTGCGTTGTTTGGGTACAGTGGTAGGGCTGACGATTTGTTCAATGTAGGATCTATTGGTGGTGACTGAGGGAGTTGCTTTACCGTACTCCCGATACCCAACTTCATAAGCAGTTCAGCGATTCCGCTAAGCGTCGCCGGGCTTGCGTTGGGGTCTGGCTTCGGAACCAAATGATCTATTCCAAGGGCCACTAGGAGCTTGCTGAAAAACTCTGCAGGGGCGTAGCCTCTAAGCAGAAGCAAACGTCTTGTAGTAATGCGCGGACAAGATGAACATCAGGACGGAGTTTTCAGTTACATCGCACCGGAAGAACGGATTCCACAAGACCATCCGCTGCGAGCGATCCGTGGGCTAGTGGATCCGATCCTGAAGGAGATGTCGCCGCAGTTTGCCAGGATCTACGCCAACAACGGACGTCCTTCGATCCCACCCGAACGGC
>JAIQFE010000093.1 GCA_020073445.1 Terriglobia bacterium | reverse complement strand
TCGGCGTCCTGTACCAACGGCTTTTCGAAGCTCAATAGCCCCGCCCACTGATACCTCTGTCTACGCTTCGACCGACACCTCGCGATGCCGCCCGCAAGACTCGAGGCCAGAATGGATTCGCTACTCTCCTTTTCCGTAGGGCTCTTGCATCCCCTACAACATGCCGGTTTATCCCGACGCTCTCCGGATACGCCGTCACTCGGGCACAATCCGGATTCCACTCCGCGAAAGGAGCTCCTCAGTTTCCGGTTTGCGCGTTATACGGCCTGACCGTCCAAAGATAGTCTCAATGGCGCGGGGCGCTGAAGGGGTGATCTCAGCCGGATGAGCCCTGAGCACAGCGATGACGGTCGTGGCTCAATTACGGTTCAGTCGGGCAGCGCGAAACTGTAGAGCACTGCCCCTGCCGAGATTGCGATGAATTGTTTGCCGTCCACTGCGTAACTCATTGGCGATGCGGCGATGGTTGCGCCGGTTTGGAAGTGCCATAACGCGGCTCCGGTGCGGGCGTTTAGGGCGATCAGGTTGCCTTCCGGAGTCGCGGCGAAGACGACTCCGCCACCTGTCGCGAGCACTCCGGCCGCGAGCGATCCGCGGCTGACCGGGTACGTCCACTTCACATCGCCGGACTCGGGATCGAGCGCTTTGATCGCGGCGATGGCGAGCTCGCCCAATCCGCGCGGACCGCCGCTCGCGTACTGCTTCCCGGCCTGATATTCGGACGGCGTGCGGATGTAGCGCTGGCCGGAATCGCCCGTCATCAGATACAGCCAGCCCGTGTCCGGACTGTACGACGGCGCCTGGAAATTGGTCCCCCCGCCCGCCGATGGATACACGGGAATGCTGCCCTCGGGCTGCGAGTCGGAGTTCGGTACGATCTTCGGCCGGCCGTTCGCGTCGAAGCCCGTGTTCCAGGTCTGGCGCACGAACGCCTTGCCCAGAAGAAGCTTGCCGTCGGTCCGATCGAGCGCGTAGAACATTCCGTTGCGGTCGGCGTGCAGCAACAATTTGCGCGGCTGGCCTTGGAACACGCGGTCCACCAGGATCACGTCTTCGGTGGAATCCCAATCGTGGCTATCGTTGGGAGTGAACTGGTAATGCCACTTGCGGCGGCCCGTGTTCGGATCGAGCGCAATCACCGAACACGTGAACAGGTTATCGCCCGCGCGCACATTCGCGTCCCAGTCGGGTCCGGGATTGCCGACGGTCCAATACAGCGTGTCGGAATCGGCATCGTAGCTGCCGGTCAGCCACGCAGGGCCGCCGCCGTGCTGCCAGCTCTCGCCCTTCCACGTATCGTGTCCGAATTCGCCGGCGGCGGGAATCGTGTTGAAGCGCCACAGCCGCTTGCCGGTCGCGGGATCGTAGGCGTCGATGAACCCGTTCGCGCCGAACTCGCCTCCGGTGACGCCGGTGACGATCTTGTCCTTGAGCGCCAGCGGCGGCGACGTGATGCTGTAGCCGAGCATGGTATCGGCGACCTGCGTTTCCCACAGCAGTTGCCCGGTGCGTGCGTCGAGCGCCACCAGCGCGGCGTCGAGCGTCCCTAGGAACAAGCGATTCCCCAGCACCGACACGCCTCGGCTGTAGCGATTGATCTCGCTCGGGTTGACGACCTTCTGTTGACGCTGGTACCGCCAGAGCTGCAGGCCCGTCTTGGCGTCGAGCGCGAACACCTGTCCGGGAGCCCCGGATGTGTACATGATGCCGTCGACCACGATCGGCGTGGCTTCGAGCAGCGAGTTGTTCGGCAGTTGCACGGCCCAGCGGGCTTGAAGCTCGCGGACGTTGGTCGTGTCGATTTGCTTCAGCGCCGAGTAGTGCCGCCCCTGATAATCGCCCCAATAGGTGAGCCAATTCTGCGGCTCGGCGGCGGCGTTGCGAAGGCGATCGTAGGTGACCCCGCCGGGTATGTCGGCACTGAGATTGCGAGCGGTCTGCGTTCGGAGATACGCCACCAAGCTTTGGATTTCAGGCTCGGAGAGTCGCTGCGCGAAATCGGCGGGCATGAGCGATTTCTGCTCGACGGTCGCGCTCGCAAGGTCCCGCTTATCGAGTCGCAGCAGTTTGCCGCTGGTGTCGGTGATGAGCAGCGAAAACGTATCTTCCGCGCGCCGGATGCCGCGGATCTCCTTACCATCCTTGCTTCGCGCGACCATGGTGCTCGGCCCACCGCGGCCGCCAGGATTCGGATTGGCGCTGGGATCTACGATTTTCTGATGTAGCGGGTCCGCTGACAATCTGCCTGCACTCGACAGATCGGGGCCGACGATGCCGCCACGACCGTTCACCTCATGGCATGAAGCACAGGCGGCTTTCCCAAAGAACAAAGCCTTGCCCGATTGCGGAGCCTGCTGCGCGAGAAGCGCGCCCACAATGCAGCCCACGAGCAATAATGGCGAAAGTCGAATCATTCTGTCCCTTCTAGTGGCGTGGCGAAATCAAGTATAAACCAGGTTTTTCATTTGGCTTCCTAAAGCAGCCCGACCAAATCCTGTATCGTCGCCAAACCGGCAAGTGAGCATCGTTGGCCGGGCACCTCATTCTCCATGGAAGGGTAGATCGTCAGTCCGTTAGCAGCGGTAATTGCAGCTAAAACTCTCATTGGAAGCATGTTGCTCGGGTAGTGGATGTATGGTCGGGAATCCGGAAGCTAGATTCCTTGCGGATCGCTGGCGACGGACGCGGGATACTTTCTTTAAGCAAGCTTCAGGGACTGCTCCATCGAGAGGCGAGGACCGTGGTCGGGATCAAGTTCGACGCGGCTGTCATTATTGAATAACATCGTGTCGCGTGATTGGGCCGAGTACGCAGACCACTTTGGCAACTTTGCCGTATTGGGATTCCCGGTACGCGCGAACGCGACCCATGACGCGCTGACTTTTTCGGCCAGCGCGTAGGCTTCCGGCATCTTTGAGATGAGCGGACCTGCAATCTTGATGTTGTTAAACACGAAGGGGATCTCCACAGTGTGCGGCGACCGCATGTGTCCGCCTCCCTCCGGCGTCTCCCAGTCAAAGCGGTACAGGTACGCGGGCGCGCGGCCCTGCGCCGCTTTCCGCTTGGCGAGCTCGCGGGTGTAGGCCCCGCGCGGATGATCGGTGGCGATGAGAATCCACAGGTCCCACGGAGTTGCCTCCGGATGCGCCTTACGAAACGCCTCAATCACACGATCGGGATCACCACCCACCCGTTCTGCCGCCCGCTTCCTTAGTCCCGCCTCATCGAGCGCGAGCTTCTCCGCGGTGGGCCGGTCGTACAGCGTCTCCTCTGTATGAGCCCATCCGATCAGCAACGGAATGTTCGCCGAAAGTGCCGGCCCGGCTGGATCCCATGGGTGGTTGGGTATAGCCTTGCCATCGACCATCGGCGAGTTCGCCGTCATCCCGGGTTCGCGCAAGGTGAGCTTCTGTTGCACTGCTGCGTTTGCGGCGAGGAGACGAGGGATAGGGACATGCTGCAGTTCACGAACCTGGTTTGCGCTGAGGCCCAACTCGGCCAGAAGCAATGTAGTAGTGTGGATAGCGTCTTCCGCTGTGGTCAATCGGAGCACGGCGCCGCTTTCGATAATCGCGCGGTGAAAAAGTCCCTTGGCCGAAGGCATGGACATGAGCGTGGCGACCTTGCGGCCCCCGCCAGATTGTCCGAAGATCGTGACCAAGTTTGGGTCGCCTCCAAAATGTGAGATATTTTCGCGCACCCATTCGAGCGCCGCGACGATGTCGAGCATTCCGACCGAACCGGACAGACCGAAGTCCGCTCCCGCGGCCTCGCCCAGGTACGTCGAGCCGAGCACGTTGAGGCGGTGGTTAATGGTCACCACCACAACGTCACTGGTGTGGGCCATGCTGGTACCGTCATTGATCGGCGACGAGCCCGAGCCCGTAGAGAAGCCGCCGCCGTGAAGCCAGACCATCACAGGACGCTTGCCGCCACTCACAGACGGGGTGAACACGTTCAGCACTAGGCAGTCTTCGTTTTCTACTGGAAGTCCAGGGCGGCCTCCGCCGGTGCCAACGGTTTGCGGGGCGGTTGGCCCGTAGGCGGTTGCGTCGCGTTCGCCAGTCCACTTGGCTGGCTTCACAGGTGGCATAAAACGGTTCGTGCCCGCGGTGCTGCCGCCGTACGGAATGTCCTTAAAGACCTTGATGTCTTCGACGAGAGTGCCGCGTATCTTCCCGTAAGAGGTTTCAGCAACCACGCTGCTGGTTTCCGCCGCACGCGCCCCACGCGACGCCAGGAATAGTGGACCCGCTTGCGTTCCTGTGACAAGGAGGGTGGCTTGTTTCAGGAAGTTTCGTCGGTTAGACATTCTCGCCATTTCCGTAGGTCCTTTCAGGAGAATTTGTCGAGCCAAGTTTATCATTTTGCCCAGCCATATTCTCCGGCATTGGTACACAACCAAGCCCCGTGTCATCCGGATCGATCTTTCGATAGCTTACGTTTTGAAAATGTGACGGCGATAGCTCCCGGTTGGTCGGCTATCTAGGAGCTTGCTGAAAAACTCTGCAGGGGCGTAGCCTCTAAGCAGAAGCAAACGTCTTGTAGTAATGCGCGGACAAGATGAACATCAGGACGGAGTTTTCAGTTACATCGCACCGGAAGAACGGATTCCACAAGACCATCCGCTGCGAGCGATCCGTGGGCTAGTGGATCCGATCCTGAAGGAGATGTCGCCGCAGTTTGCCAGGATCTACGCCA
>JAIQFE010000050.1 GCA_020073445.1 Terriglobia bacterium | reverse complement strand
CGCTGGGGCAAGGAAGACGGCTATTGCGTGGTGGATGGCCAGAAGGTGCCGATCAAGCGGACGCGATTGCGCAGCGGCGACAATCGCGAACAACGCTTGGGGAGCTACGAACTGTTTCAGCGCGACGGGCCGTTGCAGCAAGGCGTCTGGGACAAGATGATGCGGGGACTTTCGACGCGCAACTACGGCGCGGTGGTGAAGGACTTTCAATCCGCCTACCGGCGTCAACCTGGACCAACGTTGGGCTGGCAGCGGATGAACGATCTGTTTCCAGATGGTCGGCTACTCGTCACCTACTTTTTTGCGGAAGCTCAACCGACGCCAAACCGCGAATTTGGAAAAGTAACTACCGGATACGCCGTAATACAGGAGTTGTGGGTGAAGAAGCGCAACCAGGCAAAGTGTAACAGTAGCAAGAACGCTTAAAACATCGCAATTTGCCCAAAATCAAGCTTGGCCTCTCAGTTGCCCTTGTCTGGAAGGGAACCATGTATAAAGCCCACTCTGCCGTGGCCCACTTCGCCTGCCGACTCGGGGCGGGGCTTGCTCTCCTGACCACAACGATGGCGGCCCAGACGACAGCAGACTGGAATGCCGTCAAGGCGCTCACGGGAGGAACGGAAGTACGGATCACTGTTGGCTCGCACACGGCCCACGGCGAAATCGACCGAGCCACCGACGATATTCTTGTGTTGACCTCAAGAAATGGTCAGGAGATGTTCGACCGACAACAAGTATCGGTGTTGTCGGTAAAGAAACCAAGCCATCGCAAGAGGAACACTCTGATCGGACTTGCGGCCGGGACGGGTGTCGGGCTTGGGATTGGCATCGCCACCCGACCCAAGCCTGGCCAGTTGGAGGTAGTTACACCCGGCGCAATTACGGCGGGACTTACGGCAGCAGGGGCAATCGCTGGCACCCTTGTGGGCGTGATCATCCCTACCGGTGGGTGGCGCGAAGTCTACAAGAAATAGTCTCCGCGTCTGAACCTGTTCTCTGCGTTTGATGAAACCGCCAAAAAGACACCAGCTGAGCTATCGAAGGGGGGAGGAAATCAAATGTCCAGACTATGGATCGTACTTCTAGCCGGGGCGGGGATCGCGTCGGCGCAGGGAATTGACCTCGGGGCACTGGCTGGTGCTGGAGGCTTTACTGCCAGTGGCCCCACAATCGCAGCGGGGCAGGTGGGAGTGGAAGTGTGCGTGTTCTGCACCGGCCGTTTCGGGGTTTTTGGCGAGTACAGCCATTGGTTCACCTCGGGCGTCGCTCAGGGCTTCAACGCTTCTGATGTGGTGCGGCGGGCGGACTTGGCGGGCGGAGGGCTCCGGATTCAAGGGCGGGGTCGCATACGGCCCTTTGTCGATTTCGGATTAGTCGGCGGGCGGGATGAGCATGGGCTGGCGGGCAGGGGTGGTGGCCTAGGCGGCGGCGTCGTGGGTGGTGGTGTGCGGATCCCTCTCGGTGGGCGCTGGTACATCCGTCCGCAAGTCCGAGCGTACGGGCTGTCTCCGCATACGCTAGAAGGCTTGGATGCACACTGGGCTGTGAGCGGCCTCGTGGGCATCGGCTATTCGTGGAAATAGGCGATGCGGACCATGGAACGTTTGCCGCTTTCTAGTGGTGGACGAACAGCGCGCCGACTCTGCTCCAGAATTGTCCGGTGGCGCAGGCGGCGCTGAAGAGGTAGGAGCGGCATTGCTTTTCAAGTTCCGTCTGGATGGTTGGCCACTCGGTAGCTACTTTTTTGGGCGAATCGACGGTGGGGTCTACTGCCGGTTTGCGGTTAATCGGTACTTAGGCGTCCCACTACGGTCGTTCAGATTCTATGCTCCTGCCGGCTGGCGAAAGGATCGGTCCATACGAGTCGGTCTGCTCATAACTTCCGTTTACCCAAGATCCCACATAAAATCAGTCCACCGAATATCAGGACAAAGCTCGATGGTTCCGGTACTGTTGTTGCCAGAAATCCGCCCGCCACGATTGAGTCCGCAGCTGTAGTGGGGTGGAAATCATCGAAAAATAGATACTGCGATGGGTTCGCGCAGACCGTTGTTCCATTGAAGCAGGGGTCGGTCACATCGGTAAAACCGTATGCCCCCGCGTTTACCACAATAGAGCGTAGCAGCGACGCAGTGTCGTAGAAGAAGACTCCGGATGGCAGGCCCGCGCGAAGGGCCGCGTTAAAAGCGTCGGTGGCCGCGGACGCCTGCGCGGCGGCGACCGGACCCAGGCCCTCAAAATATGGAGTGAGGCCCAAATCCGGCATGCCGGGTACAAGAATGTTGTGGGCGCCAAGCAATTCCAGGCTGGCCACGATACCCAGTTCATCGCTTACAGCCCGGTTGATGATCCCCTGCGCCGTCGAATCCAGTGGCGAGGGCGAAAGAAAATCATTAGGGCCGCCCCACACGATAAAAAGCCCGCTGGTGAGGTACGGGCCTAGCGACCCCTGCGTTGCCGCAAGCTCCGCCTGCATGCCCGGCAGCGAAAAAGCGCCCAAATTCGTGGGCGTGCCACCGTCGGCATAATTGCCGATCCCCGTCGTGGCGCCGATCCATGCATAGTCCGCCAGGGGCGCACCCAGTGCGATCGCGAGTTGCTCTACCGCAACTGGTCCGTTGGACCTGCGGCCCTGGAAATAAGGACTTCCCGGCAGCCCCGTCGCGGCGAAAAGATTCCCGTTATCCGAAAGGCTGTCTCCGTACACCACAATCGAAGTGATGGGACCCGCCTGAGCAACCGCGGACAGGATTGAAAGACCCAAAGCCACGTTCAGGACTGGTTGCCGCCAAAGAAATGTCGACATTCTGACCTCCGGCTGAAAAAAATCGGCTTAGCCGGGATTTCCATTCTGGCCAACCCGGCACCAGAAGTATACACTCCTCTTCCTTTATTGGAGCCGTTATTAGTCGATAATTTCTAGCCCGCTACCGAGCCGGTTAACGGCAAGTTGTTTCCTCTCTTCAAACCCATTGCGGGTAGTACCCTTCTCAATTCCCGATCAGTGGGCAAGCCGAAGATGTGGCCAGAAACCTTAGATCTGGGAAGCGCCAGATTGAGATTCCGTCCGGATGGTCGGGCACTCTTCCATTACTTTTGGGCGGACCCTCGACTCTGCGCCAAACCCAGAACTTGGAAAAGTAGCTACCGGTTACGCCGTGATACAGGACCTAAGTCCTTTCTGATTGGTTAAACTTAGCTCAGACTTGCAGATGCCGATCTCTACTGGCAAAAGCTGGCCTGTACGGAATCCCTTGTGGCCAGGGGGCAAGGGCGAGGTCTATCGTGCTCGCGATACGAAGTTGAAGCGCGACATCGCTCTCAGATCTTGCACGGGGTTCTTGCTCGCGACCCCGAGCGCATGGGTGCCGTTCGAACGCGAGGCTAAAGTGCGCGTCTGGCTGAAGCATCCACGGGAGGGCGTTTCTGTCTTGGTTTTCCCGGAGGCGCCTGCGAAGAGTGAGGATTGAAGCTTTTTGTGGTAAGGAAGCGAGTGGGGCGGCAATTGCCCTCGCTGTCTTGATCATCGCCACGGCGGATGTTCGCGCGCAGATAAGTCCCGTTTTTGTTGACTCCTTCAACTCCAGTCGGCTAGATCTATCCAGGTGGGATTTGTTTCTTGACGGAGGGGCGACGGCGTCAACCGGTACTGGCCTTCAGATTGCGTTGAACGGCTCGAACCCCTTCTCGCAGGCACGTGCTTTTACCTTCTATCAGTTCACTGGAGACTTCGACGCGCAAGTCGACTTCAACCTAGGCTCCGGGTGGACCGCACCTTTCCCTGGTGCCGACACTTCGCCCCAACTCAACGGCGGTGCGCTCGTGGTCTATCTTGACGACCTTAATTGGATGGCGATGTTTCGCGGCCGGTTTGCAAATTCCGAGAGCTTCAACTTCTTCTCCAATGTCGATCTGGGAACGGTGCCCCGGAGCCGGTCCGTGCCGAGCAAGGCGACTACCGGCTCACTACGCATCGTCTCTAATTCCGGGACATATCATTTTCTGTTCGACACGGGGTCGGGTTGGATCGAAGTTGCAAGCGCTCCGGCGTGGAATCGTCCGGTCAGGCTGGCCCTCCAGGCGGCAAACGTCAACGCACACGTAAGCTTCTCGACCAACCTCACCAACTTTCAGATCAACTCGGGCGCCACTGACTATCAGCCTTTTAGTCTGTCACCGGCCTTTAAACGCCGCCCCGACTTCCTCGCGGGAGGTCAATTCATCAACGAGGTCATCCGGCGATGGATCCAAGGCGTGACCAACTACCTGCCGATGAATCAACTTTCCGGACAGGGCATGAATCTGACACGCGGCTGCATGACCACGGTGAGCAGTCCCGATCTCGCCAAAACTCCAGCCGCCCAGTGGCACACGCTCGGCTGGAAGGACTCGTATTGGTCGTCGCGGGAGATGATCGCGCAGGTTTTCAAGGACGCTACTGCGGCGGGTATGCGAATCAACGCTTGCTATTACCTGAGCGAAGGGCCTGCCGACGCCGGGCGCCAGAATGCGCCCGCGACCTGGAAAGACTTGAGCGTTGCGGATACGGCTACCCTGCTTGAACAGTACACCTATGACACAACGACGTATCTTTTGGGGCAGGGGATCCAAGTGGATCTCTACGATCCCGGCAACGAGATCCTGTTCGGCATTTTGAACTTCCGCCCAGGCGACCGGATCGCGGTTCCACCCGGCGTTAACTTTCCACTATCCATCAGTTACCTTGAGTCGTCCGTTTGGCCTACGGAGGCGACTTTGCTGACAGCGGCGATTCACGGGATTCGCCGTGCCGATCCGAACGCGCGCGTCGCCCTCCACGTCGAAAAGGGAATCGACCCCGGCTTGGAGTCAATGGTTGCCTTCTTCAAGACAATGCAGGCATTGGGGGTCCCATACGATGTGGCTGCCCTCTCAATTGGCTATGCCGATTCAACCGATTTCTCGGCGTACACCGCCCAGAGTTACTTTCAGCGATGGGAGACGGTCGTAAACCGCATTGGTGCCTTGGGCAAATCAGTGTATATCGCTGAGAATAGTTATCCCGCTAGCCCCGTGGCGGGCATTTTCCCGCCCATCGACGGTTTCCCTTACTCCGATGCCGGGCAGTCCGCATATTTCAAAAGTCATCTAGCCTGGGCGAGCAACAATCCGAACATTATCGGGTGGGCGTGGTTCTATCCGGAGTGGTATGCGGGCATAAATGGCGGCAACGGCGAGCCACCTGTCCTTACGGTGTCTGGTCTTTTCAGCGATTCTCAAACACTCCGGCCCGCAGCGGCGGCATTAAATGATGGCCTTCCGCCGCCTGCGTGTACGTTTGCTTTCGACGCGAACAGTGCCGTGACGAGTGCAGCAGGCGGAAGAGCCTCCGTCAGCGTTTCGGCTCCCTTCTGGTGCAGATGGACGCCGGTGAGCAACGCTCCCTGGATCACCGTTACAGCCGGAACCAACGGGATGGGGACTGGAACGCTGAACTATTCGGTCGCAGGGAATACTTCCACCAACCAACGTAGCGGCACTATCACGTTCGCCGGTCAGATCTTTACCGTGACTCAATCGGCACCCGCCACGGCCGGCTGCATTTATGCGCTAAGCGCGGGCGGCCAGGTGTTCCCGGTGCAAGGCGGGATCGGCACCGTTACCATCACCACAACTCCTGTCTGTCTCTGGACCGTCTCCAGCCTGCCGCCCTCCATAACGCTCACCAGTCCGGCTTCGGGCGTGGGCAACGGGACAGTGACCTTCCAGGTGCTCCCAAATGGCGGCGGCGATCTTTACGGCTCGTTTACGATCGCGGGACAAACTTTTACCGTGGAGCAGTCGGCCGCATCCATTGCGGGCTTGGCTGCGGCTGGGTCGCTAGGTCAGGTTGTCTCGGAGGGGACGTGGGATTTCAGCCTCATCGGCATTAACCTGGGAGCTTCAGCCGCCACGGCGCGGTTCAGCTTCGCCGACGATCATGGCGACCCGCTGGCGCTACCGTTGACGTTTCCTCAGTCGCCTCCGGCGGCGGGCCCGCTCCTGGCTGCGACACTGGACCGCACGCTCAACCCGAACGCACAGATTGTGATGGACAGCACGGGTCCGGATAGCGCCGCTACACTAGTCGGCTCGGGGCAACTGCTCAGCAACGGCAACGTAAGTGGATTCGGAATTTTCTCTAATCCGAAGCTTCACTGGAATGCGGTGGTGCCGCTCGAAACGCGCAACACAAATAAATATCTTTTGGCTTTCGACAACACCCTCCCGTTGACCACGGGCGTGGCGGTCGCCAATCTCGCGGCGCAAGCAGCGAACGTACCGGTCATCATACGAGACGACACAGGAGTACAGATCGGCACGCCGACCATTTCGCTCAGCGCGCTGGGACATACGTCGTTTATGCTGAACGATCCGAACTCGGGATTTCCCGTAACAAGCGCAAAGCGCGGCACTGTTGAGTTCGACACTCCTGCCGGCGGGCAAATCAGCGTGCTGGGTCTGCGCGCCAACGGCCCAGCTCTGACGACGTTGCCGGTGTTGGCCAGCGTGAACACGAGCGGTGGCTCCATCACGCACGTGGCGTATAACGGCGGCTGGACGAGTGTGTTCTACCTGGTCAATACGGGCAACGCATCGGCACAGTTCACGCTGAGCTTCTTTGACGAGAACGGAATCGCGCTTCCGGAGCCGCTACTGCTGCCGCAATCGGGGACGACCACCACCACGGCGGCATTCACCCAAACGCTGGCCGCTGGAGCGATGCTGGTGGTCGATACCCAAGCGGATGACACACTAGCGTTGGCGGTCGGTTCGGCACAGTTGACGACGACCGGTAATATCAGCGGGTTTGAGATCTTCCGCTGGACAACGTTCGGCCAGGAAGCCTCGGTGCCGCTGGAAACGAGGACGCCGAACAGCTTCGAATTGGTGTTTGACGATACGAATGGTCTGACCACCGGAGTCGCGCTGGCGAATCAGAACGCCGCGGCGGGGAATGTGACGGCGCGCATATTTGATGACGCAGGCACTCTGCTGCAAACTTTGTCGATCAACTTGGCGAGTCGTGGACACACATCGTTTATGCTGCCGGACAAATATGCCGCGACCGCAAACAAACGAGGCATGGTGGAGTTCGTCATCCCACAGGGCGCCAAGATCAGCGCGATCGGGCTGCGAGCCAACAACGACGGCACGCTCACGACAATACCGGTGCTCACAAAATAATCGCCCACTCCCGAGTGGGCTAACCGGAGATGTGGTCAGAAACGGCGTCGGGACGCGTCTGGTTCGGATTCAGTCCGGATGGTCGGCCATCCGTCCATAACTTTTATTGATCGTCGACGCGGGTTCACCTTATGCGGTAGTCCGCTGCCTTGCTGCACGCGATAGATTTTAGCCCGTTAATTCGTAATATCGGAAGGTATCCGAAGAGCACCGGGCTAAGGGCCAGCCACACTCTTCCGTGTTGCGTTACACGGCAAGAAGGCCGGAAGCAAGTTGGTCATATGATCCGGTAGCGGGCATCATGGCAAGACATGCCTGTGTGGGATGTGAACCATGAGTATTACAATGGTGCTAAGTAGAGCCACAATGAGCAGCACCACAATTAGCACCTTCCAGCTTTTCGAGCTTTTCCCGGATCAACAGGCGGCCCGGAAGTACCTGGAGGCTCGCCTGTGGCCTAGCGGTGCCACGTGCCCTGCGTGCAAATCGCTTGGACGGATAACCGCGCGGCGCAACGAGTTTTACCATTGCAACGCGTGCAATTCTGACTTCACAATCCGCACTGAGACAATTTTCGAGCGGTCGCATGTGCCCTTGCACAAGTGGCTATACGCCATGTACCTTCTTGTCACGGCCCGCAAGGGCATCTCGTCATTGCAGTTGGCGAAAGAGATCGGCATAACTCAGAAGTCCGCTTGGTTCGTCCTTCACCGGCTCCGGGAGGCTTGTGGAGGCAGCAGAAGCTCTCAGGATGTTCAGCACGGCCCTGCGAGCCTAGACAACACTGGGAGCTTCTGCGCGGTCCTGAGGCGCGGGCTCTATGGTGTCTACCATAGGCCCAGCGCGAAACACATGTCGCGGTACGTGAATGAGTTCACCTTCCGGTTGAACGACGGCAACGTGAAGCGTCACACGCTGGAGCGACTGGATAGTTTTGTGGACGCAGTAGTTGGGAAGCGGATCACCTACAAGAATTTGACAGCCGCTAAGTAGCCTCAACGCATCTTCCCCTTGGTCTGAGCATGGCCGAATCGTCGGTAAACCGTAGAAGTGGCCAGAAAGAAGGGCCAGGGTCCGACCTTCAAGGCCCCGATGTGTCACATTAACGGAAGACATTCGGCGATCCCCACAGAGGTTAACGCTGTTTCCGGGACGCAGAATTGATCGTTGGTGATAAGGGCTGTTCTCGCCAGCTATCTGGGACGACTAGGCAGGATCTATGTCCAGAGACAAGTTCCCGTGCCGCCATCCTAGCCAAGGTCCAAGTTGGGACTGTACGTCAATTTGGATTCTTCATCGCTGGACCGAAGGCGTCTCGTCGGCATTTTGGAGGCGGTAGCTAGCCAGCCGGGGTTTTACGGCGTAGACATCCTACTCAATCTGTAGTAGAGTGACTACACAATGGAAGAAAAGCTACCATCGCGTATCGAGTTTCTTCAAGGCACTCTGGACATCCTCATTCTCCGCACCCTTTCGTTTGGACGCGCACACGGCCACGCGATTGCCAAACATATCCGGCATAGTTCACAGGACGTGTTCCAGGTTGAAACCGGTTCGCTGTATCCCGCTCTCCACCGTTTGGAGGCCAAGGGATGGATTGCGGCTTCGTGGGACCTGTCGGACAAAGGGAAACGCGCTCGATATTACCGGCTTACTGCGCTGGGAAAAAAGCATCTGACGTCCGAGCAATCGCGATGGAATGCGTTTTCCCGGGCGATGGGACTCATTCTGAATGCCGCGCCAAAGGAGGTTTGATGAGATCGTTCTTTCGAAAGCTAGGATGGCTCCTCCGTCGCGGACACCGCGAAGAAGATTTGCAGGCGGAGCTCCGTTTCCACCTGGAGGAAACCGCCGAGGAACACCGCATGGAAGGCGCCGCGCCTCAAGCCGCCGAGTGGGCCGCGCGGCGAGACCTGGGAAGTGTCGCCGCCGTCCAGGAAGATACCCGCGCAACTTGGACCTGGAATTGGTTCGAGCAGTTTCGGCAGGATTTCCGCTACGCGGTGCGTACGTTGATTCACAATCCGGTGTTCACGATCATGGCGGCGCTATCGCTCGCCTTGGGAATCGGCGCAAATACAGCGATCTATAGCTTTCTCGATGCGCTTTTGCTGCGCTCCCTACCCGTCTTCGAACCTCAACGGTTGGCGGTGCTCAATTGGCACAACACATGGGATCATGACACGGTCTTCCACGGCGGTAGCGGCAACGTATACGATGACGCCAAGTACGGCTTTTCCGCGCGAATCTTCCCTTACCCGGCTTTTGAGACCTTTCAAAAGTCGCAAACTGTTTTCTCCAGCTTGTTCGCCTATCTGCCGACGCGCAATCTGAACCTCATGATTCGTGGCCAGGCCGAGATCGACGCAGGTCAGTACGTTTCGGGCGACTACTTTCGTGGGCTGGGACTCAATCCGGCCGCCGGGAGGCTCTTGACTCCCGAGGATGATCGCGCCGGAGCGCCTCCCGTTCTCGTGTCTAGCTTCGGCTTCGGTCAGGCGCGCTTCGGGAGCGCAACGGCCGCCGTCGGACAATCCATCCTGGTCAACAATACTCCATTCACCGTGGTGGGCGTGGCGCCGCCCGACTTTTTCGGCGTCGATCCTGCCGTCGCCGCCGAGTTCTACATTCCCGTCCACACGAATGTGTTGGTGGATCCGAATCGCTTCGGAGGAGCCAGGCGCCGGTATCTCGGCGGGAACGACTACTGGATCGAATTGATGGGACGGTTGCG
Source organism: Terriglobia bacterium (assembly GCA_020073445.1). Taxonomy (GTDB): domain Bacteria; phylum Acidobacteriota; class Terriglobia; order Bryobacterales; family Bryobacteraceae; genus Palsa-187. Next base: position 17,187 of record JAIQFE010000050.1, on the reverse strand, counting down.
GTCGGGCGTTTCCCTACCTCAGGCGCAGGCCCAGCTCGCGACCGTCTTCCATAGCTGGGTCGAAACGACTGCCACGACGAACGCCGAGCGCACACACCTGCCGGAGTTGCATCTGACCAACGGCGGCAACGGCATCGACACATTGCGACGGATGTATTCACAGCCGTTTTACCTGCTCTTTGCCATGGTCGGCTTCGTCCTGGCGATCGCCTGCGCCAACATCGCGAACCTTTTGCTGGCTCGGACAACCTCGCGCCGGCGCGAAATGGCTGTACGCCTTGGATTGGGCGCAGGCCGCTGGCGGATCGTCCGGCAGTTGCTTACCGAAAGTATGGTTTTGGCTCTTCTGGGCGGTGTTCTCGGGGTTTTGTTCGCACTCGGCGGAGTTCGCTTTCTGACGGTGCTTCTTGCCAGCGGCGGACAGGGTTTCCCCCTTCGGGCCGAGCTCAATTGGCACGTCTTCGGGGTTGCAGTCGCGCTCTCCATAACCACTGGTCTGTTGTTCGGCCTAGCCCCAGCCCTTCAGGCGACACGCGTCGATGTCGTGCCGGCTCTCAAGGGAGATCGCTCGGCAGAGCGGCGCTTGCGACTGCGTTTTGTGCCGTTCAGGCTGAACCACGCACTGGTTGTGGCGCAGATCGGGCTTTCCTTGCTGCTGCTGGCGGGAGCCGGATTGTTCGTGCGGACGCTTTCCAATCTGCGAGCGGTAAGCCTCGGATTCAATCGTGAAAACCTTCTGGTCTTCAAGCTGAACGCACGCCAGGCGGGACATCCCGACCCTGAGATCACCACGTTCTATGGAGATTTGCAGCAGCGGTTCGGCGAGATCCCCGGAGTGCGAAATGCGACGGTTTCGAACTCGCCGCTTGTGGGCGACGGCACCTGGACTTCGCCCGTGGTTCCTCTCGGCAAACCCGCGCCGGATCACGCGCCCGACGGACACGGGAGCTTCGGCGGCGCCCTGGGCACCCATATTCTGACAGTTGGACCGGCGTTCTTCACCACGATGCAAATTCCGCTCCTCGCCGGACGTGAATTCGATGAGCGGGATCGCGTAGATTCTCCACCGGTCGCGATCGTAAATGAAGCCTGGGCCAGGGTGAATCTGGAGGATCAAAATCCATTGGGGCAGCAGATCGTGCTCTATCCCGATAGCAAAAAGCCGCAGCAAATGGAGGTGATCGGAGTCGCGAAGAATGCACGGTACGGGGATTTGAAAGGCGAGTATCCGCCAGTTGTGTACATGGCCTTTCGGCAGAACCTGTATCGCCCACCGGAGGAAGCTACTTATGCCCTCCGCTCCTCCGGAGATCCATTGGCTTTGACGTCGGCGGTTCGTGAAATTGTCCACCAAGCGGACTCACGCTTACCCGTTACGGGGGTGAAGACCCAAGCGGCCATGGTCGATCAGACCATGACAGCCGAAATGTTGTTCGCCGAGCTCTGCACGGGCTTCGCGCTGCTGGCGCTGGCGATCGCGTGTGTCGGACTATACGGCACGATTGCCTACACCGTCGCGAGGCGCACCAGCGAAATCGGCATCCGTGTGGCGCTGGGCGCGACGCGCACCCAAGTGTTGTGGCTGGTCATGCGGCAAGTGGCAGCGATGGCTTCGATGGGTCTGATCATTGGCGTGCTAGCGGCTTTCGGACTCTCGCGACTCGTCGCTTCCCTACTCTACGGCGTCAATGCGAACGATCCTATGGCGATCGGTCTCGCGATGGGAACGCTGCTGATTGCCGTCACGGCTGCCGGGTATCTCCCTGCTCGAAGAGCGGCTCGGATCCAACCCATGGTCGCCCTCAGACATGAATAACCGATCATGGCTTAGCACGTCCCCGGGGCGCGGACACTCATGAGGTCGCTGGAACGCGGTCGTACTTGGACAAGTAACGCCGGAGGCTGCCATCTGCACATAATCCAATACAGCCTCGCTAAGGGCGTAGCGTTTAGCAATCTGGTCATTGTCCATACATCCCTTTCGCATAAGTGATGCCGCGTATATGTTGGACTCTGGGAATTGGACCGATAACGGGCAATATCGGTCGGTATCCTGCTCGCAAGATCCAGAAGAAACAACAAGCAGAATCTGCAACCGTTTGCCCCTTCTGCGCCCGGGGTGTATTCTTCGTCTGATGTCGTTGCGACCTGTTCGCAAGTTAGTTGGGATCGGGAATGTGTTCCTCGGAACAGAGCTTTTGGATATCGCGGAGTACGATCTCGAGATCTACGAGGAGAATCCGGAAGATCACGAGCATCACGGAGCCAATTGGACGCCCAACGCCAAGAAGATCGAGGGGACTGTGGTGGGCGAGCTACCCATCCGGAAAGATCTGAGGCTGGTCACCGAAGAAGGGTATGCACTGAGTTTTTACTTGCGAGACAGCTTCGGATCTATCGTGATCTTGGGACCCATGCTGGATAGCACTGGGAAGCCAGTGTGTTAGACGCGTCGGAATTCAGGGGTCCCGCTAAGACGTATATCGGAACCGATTCCGAGACTAGGTTCGCGACGACGTGGGACCTAGGTTCGTCGCCTTGATCGATGAGTCCCCACTGGTGCCCTATCCGCGGGTAAGTGCATCCGCACACCCGTCTCGGATCGCTACCGATAGTGGCTAACAACGGGCGCTTTCAGGGCTCGTTTCTGGCCACTTCTGGGACCGCCTCGATGAACATCGGGCCAGTGATCAGCACCAGTGAGGAAGAGCCCGATGGTCGCTGAAGATATGCGGGTGATCGTTATTTCCCTTGGGGAGCTTTCAATGTGACTACCGGAGACGGCAACCGAGATCCCACCGGACCCGTGAACTCCTCTTTCGTCCCATCATCGTAATACTGAACGAACTTCCATACCAGGTCCGTGGCCTCCTTCGGGTTGATACCGAGCATCCCGAACTCAACAAATTCATACGGCATCATCTTCCCAATCCAGGTGGCACCGATGATCTTGCCTTTGTCATTCTTTTTGAAATCAATCTTCCAACCCGGTTTAAATTCAAAATCGTAGACGTCGAGTCCCGACGGAAACTCGCCCTCGATCTTGGAGCAAGGGACCTGCTTTTCGTTGGGAACCCGCATGGTGTACTTCTCGCGTGCACCGGCAGTCGATTCAGTTGGAGCGATCCGGATATGGCCAAACGCCAGCGAGTCGAATACCAGCAGAACAGCAGCGCTGAGAAGATATCGATTTACGAATAGCCGTTGCATTGGGATTGTGTCCTTTCTATGACGGGAACCAGCCTCCTATATTAGATCTACCCAATCTCCAATACAAGAAGGAGCACAGCGACGCTCGCACACTGCCGATATTGCCCGATATCGGTCCGTCAGTTCTTCCCTTGGTTTCTACAGTTGAGTGAAAGAAGGGACTTCCCTGGGCAGTGGCGTTCACGATTCCTAAACGCTCTCTACTCGATCGTGAAAGACCGGACCGTAACCGTGCTACCGAAGCACGGGCCGATCGCCGCTGGCGCGTCAATGCTGCCCCAGTCCCCACTGCGCTCAAAGCGGAGCTTCCCATTGACCAGCACGCGCATCGAGTTTGGTGAGATCTCCCAGGCGATCTCGTGCCATTGGTTGGCCTCGATAAAACCCTCATCCTCGGCATCCCACCATTGTCCCGTGGCGGGGTCGTGCACCTTGAGTCGCCGAATCGAGCACTCCCAGTTGAAGATGACTTCGCCGACGTGCCAATAAAGTCGAAGGTTGGTCGAATCGGTTTTAGCCACGGTCTTGACTGTGAACGGGGGCCGAAAAGTCTTGCACGTGATTGCGACGGCCATCATATGATCGCGGCTCGCACCAGTCAGCCGCAAACCGTCTGGTGTCTGCGTCATGACGCAGCCCATGAAGGGGATCATCGAAGACAAAAGGTCGTCGGGCACGAACCCTCGCTATTCACGGACAGTCATGCGTGCTCGATCCGTATTCTACCTGATAACCAGATACGACGGACCCCGGAAGCTCCGATATTACGAATTATCGGGCGCCGGAACGCCGTTTCTGAACAGATCTTTTCGTTTGTTTGGCGCAATGTGCCGCCTACAGCAGGGGGCAGCGGACCATCCCATAAGGGAAAACCCGCTTCGACGATAAGGAAAAGTAATAATGGCATGGTCCGCCACCTCCGTTGCTCGGGGACCACCACCGGGAAACGAGGTCGTCTCGTGCCCAGCTACACCGCCCGTCGCCCTATTGGGCGAGCGACGGGCGGCTCCGCCGGGACGAGACTCAGAGGAGACTTTTGCCACTCTTTCTGGCACAAAGAAAGGTGGCATAACATCACAAGGAGGTATCCCATGAAGATAGACACGATCGGCATTGATCTCGGCAAGACGAGTTTTCACCTGGCGGGTCTGAACGAGCGCGGGGAAGTAGTCGTACGCAAGCGGTTCTCGCGAGCACAACTGCTGCGTTTCGCCGCGAACCGGAAGGTCCATCTGATTGGCATGGAAGCCTGCGGAGGTTCGCATTTTCTTGGCCGTGCGCTCCAAGAGCAGGGACACGAGGTGCGTCTGATGCCTGCGCAGTACGTGAAGCCGTATGTGAAGACCAACAAAAGTGACTACATCGATGCGGAGGCGATTGCCGAGGCGGTGGGCCGACCGACGATGCGGTTTGTGCCGATCAAGAGCGACGACCAACTGGATCTCCAATCGCTGCACCGGGTGCGCGAGCGGTGGGTCACGCGACGCACCGCGGTGATCAACCAGATTCGCGGTTTGCTGCTGGAACGCGGAATCACGCTGCGCAAGGGCCGGCGCTATCTCGACGAAGCGTTACCCGGAATCCTCGAAGATGCCGAGGCGAAGCTGTCGGGAACATTACGTTTGCTGCTAACGCAACTGAAGTTGGAACTGGACCAGTTGGCCCTGCACCTGGAAGAGGCGGAGGCGCTGATCGAACAGACCGTGCAGGAGAGCGAAGCGTGCCAACGGCTGATGCAGATCCCGGGCATCGGACCGGTGACTGCGACGGCGGTCATCTCGGCGATCGGCAACGGAGCGGCCTTCCGCAAGGGGCGAGAGTTCGCAGCCTGGACGGGGCTCGTTCCCCGAGAGCATTCTACGGGCGGCAAACAAAAACTGCTGGGCATCAGTAAACGTGGGAACCGCTATTTGCGAAAACTGTTCGTGCAATGTGCGCGTGCCGTCTTGCAGCAGAGGACCAAGCAGGCTCCCGGCCTGAAGGTGTGGCTGGAAAAAATGACATCCCATACCCACCGCCACGTTGCAGCCGTGGCGTTAGCCAATAAACTGGCGAGGATGGCTTGGGCGGTGCTGGCTACTGGGGAAGCCTATCGGGCTCCGCTGCTGGCGCTGCTTGAGACTGACTGACGGCAGCTGAGGTTTTATGATTTCCTGCCAGGTTTGCTGGAGGATGCCCGTTAGTTCGTAGAAAGTAAGCGACTCTCAAACCTGGAGGCATGAACGCCTTTGGGTAGTTTTTTCTGCCAAGAAAAAGGAGAGAGTCGCTATGAAGAAACGATACCAGATCGAACAGCAACGAGCCGTGCAACAGTTCCGCCGGCTCGCCACCGAACAGAACCCCAACGTCCAGATGATCCTGCCGATGGCCGACATCGTCGGCTTACTACAGGAAGGCGTGGGCAACTTGCTGCGGCATGCCGGTTTGGAACTGATGCACCTGGTGATGGACGAGGAAGTGAAGTCGCTGGCTGGCGAGCGCCACCAGCAACATGAGCATCGCCGTGCACATCGCTGGGGCAAAGAAGACGGCTACTGCGTGGTGGACGGCCAGAGGGTGCCGATTCAGCGGACGCGATTGCGCAGCGGAGACAATCGGGAACAACGCTTGGGAAGCTACGAACTGTTTCAGCGGAGCGGCCCGCTGCAGGCGGGCGTGTGGGACAAGATGATGCGCGGGCTTTCGACGCGCAACTACGGTGCGGTGGTGAAGGACTTTCAATCCGCCTATGGAATCGAAAAGTCGGCGGTGAGCGAGAATTTCATCGAGGCCAGCCGCGAGAAGGTGAAGCAGTTGATGGAACGCCCCCTGGGCGAGTTACGCCTATGCGCCGTACTCATCGATGGCACGCCGTTCAAGGACCGGCAGATGGTTGCAGCCCTTGGGATTGGCTGCGATGGACGCAAAACGGTGCTGGGCATCCGGGAAGGCGCGACGGAAAACACCGCCGTGGTGAGCAGCCTGTTGAGTGAGCTGGTGGAGCGCGGCCTGGACTTCTCCATGCCACGGATGTACATCCTGGACGGTGGCAAAGCGCTGCACGCGGCGGTGCGGCGCCACGCCGGCGAAGCGGCCTTCATCCAGCGCTGCCAGGTCCACAAGAAACGCAACGTCGTGGATCACTTGCCGGAGGAACACAAAGCCGCCGTCAAACGAAAACTCCAGAACGCCTACCAGATGGCGGACTACGCCGACGCTAAGCGCTCGCTGGAAAGTTTGCATCGTGAACTGATGGATCTGAATCCGAGCGCGGCGCGCAGCCTGGAAGAAGGGATGGAAGAAACACTTACCGTTCACAAGTTGCGCGTGCCGGACCAGCTCCGCCGAACTCTCAGCTGCACCAACGTGATTGAGTCCGCCTTCTCCATCGTCGAAACGGTCTGCCGAAATGTGAAACGCTGGCGGTCGGGCGATCAGATCGAGCGGTGGGTCGGCTCAGGCTTGCTGGTCGCCGAGCGGCAGTTCCGCAAGGTTATCGGCCATCGCCAGATTCCGTTACTACTGTCCTCGATGGCCAACGCCGTTTCTAAGAAGCCAATTGCGAAAGGAGCCGCCGTCGCGTAGCCTATGAGCGTCGAGGGTCGCTGACTTTCAACGACGTTCCGGGCAATCTCGCGTTTGCTGGCGAACCATGAGATGGCACAACGGTCAAATCCGGCGCTCTCTAAACCCGCACACTTCCAAAGTCTTCCAAGACTGCAGTAGTAAATGGGAAGAGAGCGTAGCGCATTCCATCCTGGCCCGGAGTCTTTTCACTCCAACCAAGGCCGTATACATGAGCGCAGACCAACCCTGTCCCTCTCATTTTTCGCTTGCAATTCGGCGGCGGACCATACAGGAAGTATGGCCGACCATCCATTCCCTATCCCGCTAAACCATTCAACACAGGCCTTCTATTGGAATTTCGCACTGAATTAGTCGCCTATGGGCGGCTCTTAGTTTGCTGGCGCGACGCGCCTGCCCTTACATTGGCGCCTCCGGGATTTGCCAGGTCCTCAGAGCAAAGAAGCGACACGCACCTTCAAGCGAAAAGTAAGAATCGTAGAACCGGAAGCGTCGTGTGTCTAGCCTAGCCTCTATCTTAACCCCAACGCGATCGTTTCCCGATCCCGCAGCAGGCGATCGCCAGCATTAGAGAAGTGATACTGATACCAACTGCGATCTTTTCAAGTCGCGTCCTGCCGAAAGAGACCTGAACGGTATGCTCCCCGGGCGGAACCTGAAACGTTAGCAGGCCGCTGGGTATGCCTGGTCCTGCAGACACGCTCTGCCCGTCGACCTGCGCGTCCCATCCAGGGAACCATGCCGTCGACATTTCGAGTGTGCTCGCCGCCTTCGCGTTCACGCGGCTAGTCCATCGAAAGGGGCTACGTCCCGGCGATGCAACGTCGGCATCACCGGAAAGAACCATAACTTCACTTGGACGGTACGGGGGCAGTCCGGTGATCCACCGCGGGGTCACCTCTGCCATCGTGGTAGTTTCAAATCCCCTTTGCGCCAGTTGCTGGGGCGTCCAGAACGTGAGGTCCACATCCGCCGTCCGGCCTGCGTGCAGATGCGCTAGATTGGGCAGGATCAGCAGGGCCATAGCCGCGACCATTCCCATCCTCTTCCAGCCTGGCGCGGACTCGAGCAATTTCCCCAAGGGCGCCACCAGGAATGCAACGCAAACCGCTACTGGGCCGAGGAGACGCCATGGCAGTTGTACGTTCTGCAGAATAGGGATTTGCTCCCAGAACCAGTGAGCTTCCTGCAGCATCAGCGCGCCAAGAATCGCGCTCGCCACGGCGAAGAACCAAAGGAGTCTCCCGTCAACAACGCTCGCACCCGATTTCGTCTTTCGGGAGATCCATAGCAATGCGAGAAGCGCAAGCAGGAGGTGGCTCCAGCCAAGTGCGAACGACATGCCGTCATCAGGTCCCGGGACGGAGAGCCCGTACCCCCACGGAGAATAGAACAGCTGATGCAGATACACGAAGTGGTTGGAGTATTCGCCGTTGCCTTCCACCGCTCGGCTCATAGATGCGTGTTGGCGTGCCGCCAGCGCCGGAAGCCACACACAGGCCGCAATCCCAAGTCCAAGTGAGAACCCAGCGGCCAGTCGCCACAAGATCGTCCAGGATTTCTCGACCCACGCCGTGACGCCGAGAAATGCCAGCAGCAACGGAGTGAACAGAAGCGCTGCGGGAAAGTGACAAAACAAAACCGCCGCGTAGCAGGTGACGCCCAGCATCCAATATTTCCGGGCTCCATGCTTGGCGTAGGCGCCAAAACCGTACAGCGTCAGCGCGAGGAACGGGAACGCGGCGAACTCTTCCATAGCGGAGCGGACGTAAAGATCCACCGCGAAATACGGCGCATACAAAAGGGCCGCCGCGCCGAGCCAGCCGCCGTAATCGCCGAAGTACAGCCGGGCGAGGAGAAATATCGCCACCGCCGAGGCCAACACCACCACGGCGCACGCGATATTCATAGCCGCAACAAAATCGAAACCAAGCAGGTGCCAGAACTCACCTAGAAGATAGATCATCGGCGGATGGAACAGGAACAAGGGTTGGCCAGTTCCACGGCCGAGGTCGGGGGCCCAGCGCGGCAACAGATTGCCGTGAAGAATGTTCTCATGAACTTCAACCAGCCGGGGAAAGTAGACGAAACCGTCGTGTCCCCAAAGCACCCTGCCCGTAAACAGAGGGAGGCATACCGGCAAAGCAAGAAGAATCAGCCCCCCAGCAAGGCAAAAGCGCCGCCGGACTGCGACGAGTGGAACAGGAACCGTCCACTCCGCTACTCCCGCGAGCAACCCGCGGCGCTCGCAAACCAACAGGAGCAAGACGCCAATCAATCCGGCGATTCCCCAGAGTCCCTTGTGGATGTCCGGCTCGTATCGCATGACGATGTCGTGACGGCCCGCCGGCACGGAGACGCCGATGAACCCGGGCGAGAGCATCGCAGTCGTCTCCGGCTTCCCGTCTATGTAGGCTTTCCAGTTTGCGTGCCAAGTCATTTTGAAGAGCGCGAAGCTCGGCCGATTCACATCTATTGAGGCTCGATAAGTTTCGCCGTCTCTCCGCTCGCGTTCCACCTGCCCCGGCGGGGGAAAGAAGGGCATTTGCGGAAGAGCTTCATCCGGAGCCAGACGAGGCAACTGCGGCGGAGCGTCGCCGCGCCGGTCCAGCCACAAATACGCGTGTTTGAGCGTCCAATCGCTTTGCAGCCATCGGTCGTTCAAATCATAGAAGTTGTTTCGATTCGTCTTGACGGAGGCCAGAACATCCACCACGTCGAAGTAGGAACTCCCCGGCGCATCCAAAATCCGAAATGGGCCGACTTGTTGCCGCTGAATGAGAAATGGAGGCAGTGGCACTCCCGCGGGCGCCACCACGGTGCGAATGTTGAAGAGCTGGTAGTGGATCGGGTTCCATTCATTGAACCGCACCATGATGTCCGAAGTGAGCGCCATGGCGTGGTAGAGGAAAGCAACGGCGGGCACGTTCGCCTCACTCAGGAATGCATAGAAAGGTACGTCTCCGATTTTGAATTGCCCGCCCCACGCCGCAGCCAACCCAGCGTACGCGCGTCCGCCTTGCTGCCGGGCCTCAGAGATGGCGACCTCCAGAAACTGTCGGTTGGCCTCATAAGCAGCCAGGTTCTTCCGGCCCCACTCTGCGTTATTGGAAAGATTCACGGCACGCTCGCGGACCATGGGATAAAACAGCAGAACCGTTGCGGCAGCCGCTACCCCAACGTGCCATCGTTGGGCGACCTCGCGCCAGATTGCCGCCAGTCCAATGGAGGCAAGCAAAACCAGAAAGATCTGCGCCCCGCCGATCACACGGTGAAGTTGCATGTCGGCGGGGACGCCAAGCATCGTCAGTAAGGGCCCCCAAAATGACCGCCCAAAGAACATAACCGTCCAGAGTGCCGCACCCGCAACCACGAACTGGTGAATCGCACAGGTTGGGCGCCGCTTGATTGCCGTCCACACGAAGAGTCCGGCACTCGCAAACGCGAGCGCAGTCAGAACCGGCCATCGGCCGTGGTCCAGTAATTCACCCGTAAAGAGCCATTTCAATCCCTGCTCCGCCCCAAAGGAGTCCCACTTCCATACCGGCTCCCAACGGCTGTGATTGATGTTGCCCGCATCCAGGATCAATGGAACCAACTGGAACGCGGCGAGCATGACCGCTGTCGATCCAACCAACAGCGTTCGAAGAATACGGACCCGGCGCCCAACCTCGGCATCCGGCAGAACGGCGAGCAAGACGATCGACAGAGCTGCCATGTATCCGTAAATTAGGTGCGCCATGCAGGTCAAGCCGAGCATCGCACCGGTGAGGACGAAGCGCCTTCCTTTCCGGACCGCTTGGAAGGCCAGGCCCAGCGTGATCAGAAAGAGATGGCTGGCGACTGCCTGAGGAAAGAGCCCGCTCCCGGCCCACGTGTAACTCCCAAACTCCACGCCATAGAGGAAATTCGTGGAAATCAGCGGAGCCAGCATGGCGGATGCGGCGGCTGTGAGCGAAGGCAAGCCCATCAGCCTCGCGGTGACGTAAAAGCTCGCGGGCAACAGAACCAGCGAAAGGAACCGCACCCAAACGAAAACGGTCATCAGGTCGACCGACTTTCGCAAGGCGAAATATACGAGCGCCACCAGGGCGTGCGACAAAGGCTGATAGGTTCGCAGAACAGGATAGCCCAGTGTCCATTCGGGCGACCAATTGTCGAGAGGCGATTCCCCCCGCTCCACAGCCTGCACCATTCGCTCGATCAGAGTGAAGTGGAAAACGTTGTCATTGAGGTCGACACGACTGATGGAGAGTTCGGGCCATAGCGCGGTGACGTTGACCGCCAGAACCGCACACAAGAGCATCAGAGCAAGGAGATTTTCTCGACGCAGCTTCATGCAGATACGTGGAACAACGCGTCCGGCTGCTGAAGCGACATGAGAATGTCAGTATAACGCCGCTCCATGCCGGGTTATACTTCGTACTCACACCGGGAACGCACCACGATGTCCTCATCGAAGACAGACTGGTCTGGATCGAGAGGGCCCAGACAATCGCGCATTCTCGTGGTTCTTCCCGCGTACAACGAAGAAGCGAACATTGGTAATCTACTCCGCGGAGTCTTCGAAAGCCTTACCGATGAGGGCCTGGGATTCTCGGTCATCGTGGTGAACGACGGCAGCTCCGACCAGACTCAACAGATCCTCGAGGCCTATGGCAGTGAATTCCCTCTCATCATTCACCGTCACGAGCAGAATCAGGGTCTCGGAGCCACGATTCGCGATGGGTTGCGGCAGGCCGCGGAGGCCGCTTCCGAGCGCGACATCATCATCACCATGGACGCCGATGAGAGCCACACTCCGGGCCTGATGATCCGGATGATCCGCATGATCCGCGAAGGCTACGACGTGGTGATCGCGTCGCGGTACCAGCCTGGCTCGCGCGTTTATGGGCTGTCCCTGCGCCGGCGCATCATCAGCCGGCTGGCCTCGCTGCTGATGAAAGTTGCGTTCCCCACTCCCGGCGTTTCCGATTACACGTGTGGGTACCGGGCGTACCGGGCCGAGACTCTGAAGCAGGCGTACGCCCAGTACGGCGACAGCTTGGTGAATCAGGATGGATTCCAATGCATGGTGGATATCCTGCTGAAACTTCGGAGATTGCCTCTGATTTTTGGCGAGGTTCCCTTGATCCTGCGCTATGACTTGAAGCGGGGCCCAAGCAAAATGAACCTCACCAAAACGTCCTTTTCTACCCTGAAGCTGCTGTGGATTCGCCGTCTAGGACGCTAAGCGCTGAATTCATTTGCCATATGTTCCGATTCATGAGAGAATTTTCGCACGCCGTTTGTATACCTCTGCTCGTTCACTGGCTAGCGAGCGAGGGATAAGAACTCGCGATCGTGGCATCAGAGGATGCGCAAGTTTCACGATGCACGCGCCGGGCACCGGGTTGTTCGTGCCTTGATCGTTCAGGGATAGCAGGAGGAGCACGAATGGCTGAGGCTGCAAGGCGGGTTTTTGGACCGATCTGCGCGCTTGCAATATTGCCAGCGGCAGCATGGGCGCAATCCACGCCTCTGGTTGGGGACGCATTCTTCAATCCCGGTGTGGCCAATAATTTTGGCGCCACGGTCAACCTGAACGTGGGGGGAACCACCCAATCCCAAAGTCTCGTTCAATTCGACCTCACTAAGCTTCCGCCAGGAACGATATCCAGCAGCGTTTTGGTCGCCACATTACGGCTCTTCGTGAATAAGGTTTCAACCGCGGGCGCACTAAACCTCTATGCCGCAAACGCCGCCTGGTCCGAATCGACGGTTAACGGCGTTGCGGGACTCGGTCCGGGCGCCCTGGTTGCCGGCCCCATCAATGTATCCGTGGCCGGAACCTACGTCGTGATTCCCGTCACGAGTCAGGTTCAGGCATGGTTGAATGGCACTCCCAATAACGGGTTTCTGATTCAGGCAACTTCTCCGGGAACATCCTTATTTTTCGATAGCAAGGAAAGCACCGCCACGAGCCACCCAGCCGCTTTGGAAGTTGTACTCGTGCCGCAAGGCGGAACTCCCGGCGCGGCGGGTCCAGCCGGCGCAGTGGGCGCTACCGGGCCGACCGGCGCCGTTGGGCCAACTGGGGCGCAAGGCGATCCCGGTGCATCCGGCTTAGCGGGAGCTGCGGGCGCCCCGGGCCTCATCGGACCTTCGGGACCGGCCGGCCCCCCCGGAGTTACAGGAGCAAAAGGCGCCACGGGCTTAGCGGGAGCTGCGGGACCATCGGGGGCGGCCGGGCCCGCCGGACCTCAGGGTGCGGCAGGCGCAACGGGTCCAACCGGGCCTGTAGGATCTGCGGGGCCAGCCGGGGCTGCGGGACCGCGAGGAGTTACGGGGGCCGCGGGTGCTACAGGTCCGACTGGGCCTGCGGGCGCCGCAGGACTGATTCAGAATAACTTCACGATCTCGCCGTTGCAGCCAGCGACGGGCTCGATTTCAGGTACGCTTACGCAAAATGTGATCCGTGTCTCCAATCCTGCCGCGATAGCCACCTACGCGCTGCCTTCGGCTGGCCCCGGAACAACCGGGAAGGAATTGCTTATTGTCCTCGACGATTTTTCCGCCAACAGCAATTCCATTAACTTGACCGCGGCCGCCGGCGACCAGATCGTTATCGGTTCCGCTATCGTCTGTACTACCGGTGCGCCTTGCACCAACACAAGTTTCCCGGTCAACTTCTGGGTACACGTGGTGTCCGACGGCAACCATCACTGGTTTGTTCCGGTGAACGACTAGGAGAACAACACAATGAAGACACCCCTGTTCTCCAACACACTTCGCCTGGCCGCCAGCTTCGTCCTCCTCCTTCCCGCGATCTTGTCGGCTCAAACCGCACCCTTGAGTGGAGACGCTTTCATTAACGCGGGCGACGGTTTGAACTACGGAGGATTGCCGACTATCAACGTCGGCGGAGCGGCCAACTCGCAAGGACTCTTGATGTTCGACCTGAGTCAAGTGGCCGGCGCGCCGGTGGCATGGGCCAGGCTCCGGCTGTTCGTGAATCAGGTGAACACGCCGGGCACGGTCGATCTTTATACGGCCAGCGCATCATGGACCGAATCGAGCGTAAATGGCACCAGTGGTATCGTCCCCGGAACGCTTTTGCAAGCCGGCATCCCGATCAGCGTCGCAAGATCCTACGTGACGCTGGATGTCACCAACCAGGTCCGTTCCTGGGCGAGTGGAAGCACGAACACCGGGTTCCTGGTTGTCGCAAACCCCGGGACCACCGAGATTTTCCTGGATAGTAAAGAGAACGTTGGAACCAGTCATGCCGCGACTTTGGAAGTAGTGCTCGGAGGCTCCGGCGTGACCGGTCCCACTGGTCCTTCGGGGCCGGCGGGTGCGCCGGGAGCAATCGGACTTGCCGGGGCGGCCGGGCCAATCGGAAATCCTGGCGCAACGGGACCTGCCGGTGTTGCCGGCGCTGCTGGACCAACGGGTACGACGGGTCCGGTCGGAGCGACCGGCGCCAGTGGGCCGCAGGGAAATTCGGGCCCGGCGGGAGTCGCGGGACCCACCGGAGCAACGGGCCCGGTAGGCGCCACCGGGCCGAGCGGCGCGTCGGGCGCGCCGGGTCTGGCTGGCGCGGCCGGAGCCACTGGGGCGACGGGACCGGTCGGTCTGACGGGAGCCGCCGGAGCCTCCGGAGCTTCCGGTCTGGCAGGCCCAAGCTTTAGCAATGTCGACTCCGCGAGCGTGCTGGCCAATGGTGCGACCATCGATGGAAGCGATCAGCACTTCTTGTTCTTTGTAAACAACGCAGGTGGTAGCGTTACCGTGACACTGCCCCTTGCCAGTTCCGCCGCCGGCAAACAAATTCGTGTGCAGAATATCACTCCGGGCAACGGTAATACACTGACCGTGAATCGCCAGGGTTCGGACCTGATCTTCGACCATATCATCACCACTGGAGTTACCTCCATCACACGCGGGGCGGGCATCACATTGGCCAGCGACGGCGGGACGCGCTGGTTGGTCCTGTGGTCACGTTAGGAACCATACGAGGAGAACGAACATGACCATCCGATCATTCTTCAAAGCTCTTCCGGTTCTAGTCGTGGGCGCCACCGTCCCGGCGCTGTTGGCGATCGATGCACCTGTCTCCGGCGACACGTACCTCTCCGCGAGTTCGCCCGCTTCAAACTTCGGAGCCGCGGCAAGTGTGAACATCGCGCCGGGTACATCGGGGCTGGTGCAGTTCGATGTTTCATCATTTCCGCCCGGCACGACAGTTTCCGTCGCTTATCTCCGGATCTTCGTGAACGCGGGGACCGCCGCTGGCACGCTTACGTTTTCACCGGTGACCTCGCCGTGGAACGAGAGCGCGGTTACGTTCGGGACAGCGCCGACAACAGGGAGCCCGATTGCTGCGATCCCCGTGAGCACCGCCAAGACCTTCCTGCTGGTCGATGTGACCTCTCTGGTGAATAGCTGGCTGGCAAGCCCCGGCTCCAACTTTGGCATTCAGATCGCCACGACTGGTGGCACGACGGTATCGATCGACAGTAGGGAAAACACCACCACCAGCCATCCGCCCTCGGTGGAAGTCACCGTGGTGGGACCCTCCGGAGCCGCAGGACCTACGGGCGCGGTCGGGCCGACTGGCGCCACCGGGCCAAGCGGCCCCACGGGAGTCGCGGGACCGAAGGGTCCAACGGGACCCACGGGAGCCGTCGGACCTACAGGAGCCACCGGCGCCAGCGGACCGCAGGGAGCGGCAGGATTGGCGGGTGCCGCGGGCGCGACCGGACCCACCGGACCGGTCGGAGCAACGGGCCCAAGCGGCGCGACGGGAGCGCAGGGCTTAGCCGGAGCAGGCGGCGCAATCGGGCCTCGGGGCGCAAGCGGCCCGGCGGGAGCAGCGGGCGCCACGGGCGCGCAGGGGCTGGCAGGAGCGATAGGCCCGACAGGAGCGACTGGGGCTGCGGGTCCTTCAGGAATCAACGGACCTACAAGCAATCAGTTTAACTTAGACACCACGATCCACGCGAGCGGTTATGTCATTCCGGATACAGATCCTTACATCTATTACCTCGCCAACAATCCGCTTGCGGGAGGGCCGGCAAATCTGACCCTGCCCCATGCGAATGTGAATGGGAAAGTGTTGATCGCTATTCCGGCAAACGCCTCCCCGGTAGGAAGTCCGGACGGCAACCGGATCCAGGTTCTCGTTCAGGGGTCCGACACAATTCTTGGGTCGGCGCCGACGGCCGTAACGTTCTTAGAGAGCCAGCGCCCGATTTGTCTCACGAGTGACGGAAGCGGCCATTGGTTCTTGTTCCAGTAGAGTTGGATCTGCTGGAAGGTGAGTTTGGCGGTTGAATAAAGAGCCCTTTTCGCCAGTTGCGAAGCATGGGCCGAGTGACGATGACGGCGGAGGAAAGGATTTATGAGATTCAGTCGGTTGGGCATTATTTGTCTTTTGCTGCTGACGGCGGTTGCCGCCAGCGCTAATAGTTTTTCTTTCACCGGAACCTTCTCGGCGGACGACCAGTTAGAACTGTTTCAGTTCACGGCGCCTTCGAGTAATGTGACTCTGCTCACCTGGGGCTATGCCGGCGGAATCAATGCAAATTCGCAGGTCATTCCCGCGGGCGGATTCGATCCGGTGCTCTCTTTGTTCGATGCGACTGGCGGACTGCTGTCCACCAGCCTGCTGATCGCGACCAACGACGACGGCGCTGGAGCCGCTACGGATCCATCCACAGGAAATGCCTTCGATTCATTCTTGAATCTCACTACCTTGGCCGCCGGCAAAACCTACGTCCTGGTCCTCAGCCAGTCCGACAACCTGGCAAACGGCCCGGACTACGGAGGAGGTTTTAGCCAGCAGGGGAATGGGAACTTCACGCCCGGAGAGTTCGGATGCGCTGGAGTTTCATTCTGCGATGCGACACCGGCACAACGTAACGGGAACTGGGCCGTGGATATTACAGGCGTGGGAACCGTAGTGGATCTCAGCACCACCACCATCGTTCCGGAGCCGGGCTCGATGATTCTCCTGAGCGCCGGGATCATCTTTTTAGCTCTGCTGCGCCGGCGGAAAAAAGCTTAGAGCACTGGCTAGACTTCACAGGATTCGGGCCGAAACGGTGTCTCGGCGAATGCTGCTGCGGGTCGCTGACGCGCTTTCGGAGGCTCCGGACAGCCACAAAATCGACTTATTGACTACTGGCCTGCGCGGCCGCCGAACGGGTCCAACTCCTGAATGACGGCGCATCCGGACACTATCTTGGGCCGTCCCGTGTCAAAAGCGTTTCTTTTCCGCCGGCAAGCGCAGTGGCGGAGTTATCATCTGGTCAATGAAGTGGATGAAGGCGGAACGAAAGCATTTGAAATGCCTTTCGGCACGATACCCTGGTCCGTGAAAACGCCATGACCTCGTATTGGCTAGCTAATGGGATGGTCCGCCGCAGA
>JAIQFE010000049.1 GCA_020073445.1 Terriglobia bacterium | reverse complement strand
AGGCATCGAGAATCTCTGGTGGTTGTTCACCTTCACTGCCGCGGCCTTCAACTTGTGGCGCATTCCAAAGCTCCGGGCCGCGGTGTGTTGAGCGGCGCTTCCGGGGCCCACTGAGAGGCCCGGTTGCCGACTGCGGGGGCGCCTCGCGACGCCTCCTTCTGCCGGTAACAGTGCTCCCTACGAAGTGCCAGTGGTGTTCCCGGACGCTATTTCAGCAAGCTCCTAGAGTAAAAGGAGCGGTTCCCCCTGAAGACCCTAAGCATACCGAAGACCCGAAAAACGCCGACGAAGTCGCACCCCCGCCCGCATCAGTCTCGGTGTCTCCGTAACACTGGAATCGAATTTGCCCAGTTCGGACTGGGCCCGTTGTATATCCAAATACATCGATGGTCACAGAGTCCGATCTTGCCGGATCTCTTGGAGAGAGGTTCGTGAAGTTCTCTGCCACTCCACCTACAATTGGTGACGTGCCAAACCCGCTCAGAGTGGCGCAAGTGAAATTGTAAGGACTGATGGTGGGGTCGCAGGGATAAGTTGGACTTGCTGGAGTCGCCATAGCCGATAGGGCGCAGAATAAGAAAAAGGCGGCACTCTTCATGGAAAGTAGTCTATCAGAATGGTTTCGCTTTCCCGCTCACCAAAATCAATTCGGAGACACCGTCAACTCATTGTGGACGACCACGGTGTCGATTTGATCGATCGGCGTGACTTGGATTGTCTCCGACTCAGCCTTGGCCTGGATATCCTGGCTCTGTTCATCCGATTGAACCGCGCCCTTCAAGGTAACCTGGCCGTTCTCGACATTCACTTTGACGGCAGCTGCATATGCCTTTAGGGAGTCATCCTTGGCGAGGGATTTATGAATCTTGGCGGCCAGCTCCCGGTCGAATTTAGCGCCCCTATCACCCTTTGGCTCCCCGGCGCCAAACGACGCGAGTGGCAGCATCAGGCAACCTATGATCGTAATCGTGCGAATCGTCTTCAGCATGGACGAACCTCCTGCTTGATAGATGCACCGAGCCCCCCGGGGATTTCGCGGATAAGCTAAGCCGTTAAGAATAGAAGGCTCGAGCTCAGAACACTTTCCGGAAAGTAAGGTTGATGCGGGTGGAGCCGGTTAGAGGATGGTCGCCGTCCTTCAGCGGAGCTACGCCGTGATAGACGAATCGCGCGGGACCGCCCCACACCACGACGTCGCCGCTTTCGAGACGCATGCGGCGAACCGGATCGGCACGGCGCTTACCTCCCCACAGGAATGTCGCCGGCAAGCCGAGCGAAACCGAGACGATGGGAGCCCAGGCGTCTTTCTCGTCGCGATCCTGATGAAGGCTGAGCTTGGCGCCCGCGACATAGCGGTTGATCAGGCACGCGTCGGGATCGTAGTCGGCGAATCCCGCAGCGGCTGCGGCGCGTGCAGCGAGGTCGAGGAACACTCGAGGCATCGCAGCCCAAGCCCTTTTCGTGTCGGGATCCACGGGGTCGTAACGATAGCCGGTGCGATCGGAGACCCATCCAACGCGTCCGCAGTTGGTCATCGCGACAGACATGGTGTGGCCACCGGGCGTGACCAGGTGGCGAAATGGAGCTTGTTGGGCGATGAGCGTGACTTGTTCTATGAGCGCGGGGGCATCGGGTGTAACGAAGCCGCGCAGCAGCACCGCACCGTCTTCAAGCGGCTCGCGGGAGGGTGGAGACGGGTCCTGATCGAAGAGTGTCCTCACACGCGGCCCCGCAGGCGGCCGATCTCGCGGCGATCGCGCTTCGACGGCTTCCCTTCTCTGGTCCCTTCGAAATGCGGCATGGCTTTGCGCTCTTCGGCGAGTTTCATGCGCATTTCGCGGCTCGCCTCGGTCTCGCGGTATAGAGTCTGGGCGACGGAGGCGGGACCACGCGTTTCACTCAACGCCAGAACCTCCACGATGAACTCGCCGCCGTCGTTCTTGATCCGCAACATATCACCAACATGGACGTCCCGGGCGGGCTTGGCTCGGACTCCGCCCGAATCGATCCTGCCGAGTTCGCAGGCGCGTTCGGCGAGCGAGCGCGTCTTGAAGAATCGCGCCGCCCAGAGCCACTTGTCGATACGCACACGGTCCACAGTTCCATTCTATTCAGATGTAGAATGAATCCCTATGCTGCGATGTCTCGTTCTGTGTTTGTGCACCTTTTCTGTAGCTTTTTCGCAGGACAAAGGGAACGCGACGAAGGCCAAGGGCAACAACCTGATTCGCCCGCTGGCCGAATTGGAGAAAGATCTGAAGGGCAAGCTGGAGCGGATCAAGGTCCACGGCAAATCGTTGGAGGGGAACCTCGAGGGCGACTCGGCCGATCGAGACGTGTTCGTGTATCTGCCGCCCTCGTATCAAACCGAGCCGAATCGGCGGTATCCGGTGGTGTACACGCTGCATGGTTATGGGCTGCATGCCGAGCAGTGGGTCGGCTTCGCGAATTTCGCGTCGCTCGAAAAGGACGTCGCCGCGGGGACGGCGAAGGAGATGATCCTGGTGAGTCCGGATGCGTTTTCGCTGCACAACGGGAGTTTTTATTCGAATTCGGCCGCGACCGGCGACTGGGAGAAGTTTCTGGCGGTGGAACTGGTCGGGTACATCGATAGCCACTACCGCACGTTGGCGAATCGGGCGAGCCGCGGGTTGGTCGGGCACTCGATGGGCGGCTACGGAACGTTTCGCATCGGCATGAAGCATCCTGAGGTATTTTCGAGCCTCTATTCGATGTCGGCCTGCTGCATGCTGGACACGGCCGAGGTTACTCCCGCGCTCGCGCAGATTGAGGCGATCAAGACCAAGGAAGACGCCGCGAAGCTGCCGTTCGGGCAGAAGTCGCCATTGGCGCGCGCGGCGGCGTGGTCGGCGGATCCGAAGAATCCTCCGTTGTTCATCGATTTGCCGGTGAAGGACGGCAAGCCGCAGCCGGTGATCGCCGCAAAGTGGATGGCGAATTCGCTGATGGTAATGCTGGAGCAGTATGCGCCCGCTTTGAAGCAGATGAAGGCGATTCAGATGAACGTGGGGCTGCAGGATAACCTGCTGCAGACGAATCGCGACATGGACCAGGCGTTGACCGGAGCGGGCGTGGCACACAACTTCGAGACGTTCGAAGGCGATCACAATGGACAGGTGGGGCTGAACTTCGCGACCAAAGTGCTGCCGTTCTTTTCGAACCAGCTCGCGTTCACGGCGACGAAGCGGCCGTAAACGTTAGTGCGCCAGGTCGTAGACGAAGTAGTTCATAGCGATGCGGTACGCTAGCCCAGCCCATTTTTCCGAGTAGCGGGGATCGTCGGACCATTCCCAGGCATCGCCCAAGTCCATGTTGTGGCAGATCGCGACGATGATGCGGCCCTTGTCGTCGTACACGGCGCGCCAGTGCTCGCCTTTTCCGCTCTCATCCTTCTCGTAGATGCGTCCGGTCTGCAGGTACTGAGCTCCAGGAATCTGGACACGATCGTCCAGATCGTAAATCGTGTGGAAGATCGGATCGTTGTTCGGAATATCCACCACCGGGCGGCCGGGCAAGACTTTTTCCAAGCTCTCGGTGAATGTTACCCATTCCTGATCCGAGTGGAAGTCATCGACCATCAGGAAGCCGCCCCGCATGAGAAACTCGCGGAGCTGATCGGCTTGATCTTGCGGAAGGTCCCAATGCCCCACCTCGACGGCATACAGCATCGGCCAGTTATATATATCGTCGGTGTGATCAAGCGATGTCACTTGTTCCAGCGACCGTACATCGATGCGCGTCAAACGGCGAACGCCTTCCAGCAGGTGCCGATCCGAGCGAGGATAATCCATGGTCCAGTAGCCGGTAAAATCAAAGTTGCGGCCGGACAGGTTATCGGGATAACCGACGATATCGGGATAGCGCAGACGCGCGCGAACCCACTCGTGCGGGGTGGCGCCATCAGCGGGGAGGCGGAAGTTTTCGTACTCGATCGCGGGCCACTCCTTGAAGGGCTTCTGCGCCCAAAGCACACCCCAGGCGGCCAACCCAAGAAAGCCTATCAGGAGTGCAGTGAAATACCGCATGACCTCGCGCGACCGGCTTCAGAATAACACGCGCTCAGTGGGTGATCGAGTACATGACGTAGTTCACACCGATGCGAATCCCCAGTTCGGAGAACTTGTCCGGGTAGTTGGGATCGTCCGCGAACTCCCAGGAATCGCCCACATCCGAATTGAAACTCATGGCGACCATCAGGCGTTCTTTGTCGTCACGAATGCCCTTCCATTGCGCGACGGTTCCAGCCACACGGTTATTGAACATGCCTCCGCGGCCACTGAGCGCCCATTGCCCCAGGATCTGATAGCGATCATCCAGATTGAACACGGTATGGAAGATCTGATCGGTGTTCTCAATTTCGTTGATGGGACGGTCCGGAAAAACGGCCTTCATGCTCTCTTCGAAGCTGGCCCATTCCTGAGGCCCCCAGAAGTCGTCGAGATAGAGGAATCCTCCACGCAGAAGATAGTCGCGCAGTTTGGCCGCCTGCGTGGGCGTCAGAAGCCAATCGCCCATCTCGCCCGCGGCGAGCCAAGGCCAGTTGTAGACGTCGTCTTCATCGTCGAGATTCACCGGTTGTTCGACCGAGCGCACATCCAGACGAGTGAGCCGGCGCAGGGCCGTGGCGAAGTGCCGATCGGCTCGCGGATAATCCTGAGTCCAACTAGTCCCGCCGTTGCGCCAATCGCGATTGCCACGCCGGAATCCGCCGCCGCGGCGCGGGCTATACGGGTTTTGAGGATACATCAGCCGGGCGAAAACCCATTCGGTCTTAGCTTGATAGTCCGGGGGCAGAGCGACGTTATCGTACGGCTCCATGCTGGTGTAGACGCGCCAGGGCATCTGGAAGGCCGCCAGAGAGGTAGCGAGAACTAACGCGCCGCCGAAAAGCCACCCGCTCTTCAACATGTTTCCTCACCCGCGAGGATATCACTGTTCAGGCTCAAGGCCTTCGAAGATGGGAGGAGTCAACGCCGGGTGAATCAATACCAGGGTATGTCGTGTATGGGAACGGTGCGACAATCCCACGCGCGACGTTATCCAGATGTAGGGCGGACAACACGAGCAAGCGAGCGATTACAGCTGCGACCACGTAGGCCGAAACCGTGATGGCCCGCACGGGTCTAACGTCAAAACCAACATTCCAGATATGCGGGACGAATGTCGACACAAACGTTATCACCGATGCGTAGGAGACTGCGATAAGAACCTTCGCCGCTTTGAGCATTCTGGCTATTTCCCGGCTTTATCTTACCGCCATCCGCTTGGGAGCGCCAGGCACTACCTGGGGAAGATGGCGAAATCCAGCTCGACTTCGTCCTTCACCTTGATCAGCCCGCCAATGCTGATGGGCTTGATCCCGAACGTGGTCTGCTTAACGGCCGTGTGAGCAGTGTAGGAGTCGCCGGCCTTTTTTACGGCCAGGCTGACGGGCTTGGTGACGCCGTGCAGAGATAAATCACCGTCCACTTTCCACCCATCGGCTAGCTTGCTGATGCGAGAGGAGCTGAACGTGATCTGGGGAAACCTCGTGGTCTCCAGCGTCATCTCCTCCATGTCCTTTTGGATCTGGGCTTGAGTCTTCGCGTCGACCTTGGGGTCCGGCATCACCATCATTTTCGCGGTGTCGACGGTGAACTCCACGTGCGGATCCGCGGATTCCCGGATGGTTCCCGAAGAGATTGGCGCGGCGATCGTATGATCGTGGCCGGCAGCCGATAACAGTCCGGCTTTGCCGACGTGGATGGTGATCGTACTGCGCTGAACGTCGATTGTCTTGTTCTGGGTGCTGTCCTGGGCGACGGCCATCGCGGCAACGGCCAGGAACGCCAAGGTGAGTTTACGTCTCATAGGAGTAGACTCTCCTCAGATTATGTTCGAATAAGGCGGCCGGCAGAAAGCTGGTCACGACGCGGCGGCCGGAGACGGCGGCGCGGTTCTGCCATTGCCCGATGTGTCCCATGAGAAGAGATCGTTGCTGGATGTGGCCCGTCCGGCGTCGGCGCAGCCGTTCATATCGGCGCAACGCGGACTCCATCGACGATTCGCGCGCCACGCACTTCGCGAGGACAAGGGCGTCTTCCAAAGCCATGCAGCCGCCTTGCCCGAGATTCGGCGTGCAGGGGTGAGCGGCGTCGCCCAGCAGAGTCACGCGTCCAACGGTCCAGCGCGGCAATGGAGGAAGATCGTAGGCTCCGTTCTCGAGAATGGACTCCGTTGCTTCGATCAAGGCGGGAATCGGCTCATGCCATCCGCCAAAGCGCCTGCGAAGTTCGCCGAGCTGGTCGTCTTTGCCAGCGGCGCGCTGCGGAACGTTGGCCGTCGCATACCACGTGTATCTGCCCTGCCCGATGTCGAGAATGCCGAAGCGGCTTCCGTGTCCCCAAGTTTCGCTGTTGTCTCCGCGGCGTATCGCCGTCCCGTCGTAGGACGCGACTCCCCGCCAAACAGTGTAGCCGCGATAAATTGGCTCAGATATTCCGAACAACTGCGCGCGCACACGGGAGCGGATGCCGTCGGCTGCGATCACGGCGTCGTGCTCCTCGACGCATCCATCCGCGAAGTGGACCTGGACTTTGGATTTCGACTGCTCCAGACGCGAAAATTCCCGGCCCAGGCGAATGCGCTCGGGAGGCAGTGCGGATAGAAGCGCGGCGAGGAGATCCGATCTCCGCGTGCACAGCGCCGGGACGTCGAATTCTCCCAGGGCGATGTTCATGAGAACCTTGCCGGAGCTCGCGCGTACCAGGAAATGGGTATTGCGGCCGCTGTTCCGGGCGACCCGCTCGAGCAGTCCAAGTTCTCTTAGGACCCGCGTGGCGTTGGGCCACAGCATCATCCCGGCGCCGACTTCTTCCAGCCGTGGGGCGCGTTCGTACACTGTCGCGCGTATGCCCAGCCTATGAAGAGCTGCTGCCGCGGCAACCCCGCCTATGCCGCCGCCAATAATCCCAACGTTTCTCATTTAAACAGCGCGATATTGATTGGACGCGGACCCACGCGCGCGGGTTTCAGAACTACTCGGGCGCTTATTTGTGAGGCGCAGGGGTAGTTGGAGTTCCGCCACTGTTATTCGGCGTTCCCAGAAAATCGTCGAAACTGACGCCGGCCGGTGCCGGTGGCGCCGCAGCGGCGCGACTGGTGGTGAAGCCGATCAGACGACCCAGGCAAATGACGCCGATCCACATGGCGAGTGACAGGGCCGCCACGGCCTTGCCGGCGCGAGGGGCTGACGGAGCCTGGTCCCAGTCACGAACTGTGCGGGCGGCGGTCAACT
Organism: Terriglobia bacterium; assembly: GCA_020073445.1. Lineage (GTDB taxonomy): Bacteria > Acidobacteriota > Terriglobia > Bryobacterales > Bryobacteraceae > Palsa-187. Next base: position 20,033 of record JAIQFE010000049.1, on the reverse strand, counting down.
CGAAAAAGAGCATGTTGATGCCGGTGAGCGCGAGCACCAGCATCTTCGCCCGGAAATAGAAATTGTGATAGTACACAGTCGCGTTGGTCGTGAACATCAGCGATCCGGTCAACGCGGTCAAGGCAAACGCGGCCCAGGTCCATTTCAGGATGTCGGACGCCATCCGCTGGAACGACCGTTGGGTCGAGGCAAGGCCCAACAACCGCAGGTCGATGATCGAAATGGTGCCGAAGACCAGGGCCAGACCGAGGACATGCATCGATTCGAGCAGGGGAAACAGATAGACCGAATCGCGAATCTTGGTGGCCAGGCCGGACGCTTCGAGAGATTTTAGAAGCGCGCTAATGTCCATGCGTCACGCTTTCGTCGCCGGCGACCATGGACCCCAGATGTGGTCATAGGCGATCAGGCGTCCCAGGATAATGATGCCCACCCAGATCAGGAACGTGAGGATCGCCAGCCCTTGAATGGATCTGCGCTTAACCAGCGTTTCTTCCCAGCGTTGTTCGTTCTTCCGCAGCGAACTTTGGAACGCGACAGCGAATACCGCGCTCACGGCCACGAGAAACATTTTTAACCAGAACGAAAACGTCACCAGTTCGCGCACCGGTTCGCCGATGACTAACAAGATTCCCGTCGCCAGCATCAGATACAACCCATTCGTCACCCAGGGAGCGAAGCGAGTGGTGGTTTGGCGCAGGGTCTGGTCCATCCCAGCCCAGCCCAGGATGCGCATGTAGACCATGAACACGGACCCGAGAACCACTGCGATGCCAATGATGTGGATGGACTGAATGGCCGGGATCACCCAAGCGTTATGGTTCTGAATGAAGACGCTGGGCGATGTGGTCGACAGCCATTCCGCGAATTGCTTCACCATCTGCGTGCCATGGCTAGTGAGACATGCCTAGAACGTGGTCCCGCCGAGAAGCTCGCTGCCTTTCACGGTGTCGCAGGTTTTGCCGGGCTCGGGCGGCGTTTTCCACGGGCACTTGGCGATGGCGCCAACCCGGGACCCGAAATTGCTGCCGTCGCGAAGCGGATTCAACTTCACGCTGAAGATGGTGCCCACCTTGAACGACTCCGCGGTGATACCTTGCGCCGCCACAGCCGCCGCCCCCGCCATCTCGACGCCCCAATCGGCATTCTTCCCGTCCTTGTCCTTGACCAGTTTGCCATCGGGCCCGACCACATAGAAATGGATCTCGGCATGGTTGGCCTGCGCGACGAACTGGTAGGCCACGCCGGTTAATACGGTGGTTTTCGTCTGATCGTACATGGCGAACGAGTGGTGCGCGGACGCCGGTGTTACACAGAGGCCGACAGATATAAGTGCGGCGGCTCCAGCGATCACCCATGCTTTGTTGTTTCGTTGGTTCCTCATGATTTCCTTCCTGAGTTATTTAAAGAGATCGAGTATGTCCTGAGGCAAAGTATCCTGCGGCTTGTCCCAGCCGACCTCGAAATATTTTTCCCAATCCTGAGCCCACGGCCGGCCGTAATAGTCGATGTATCGCGGGTCGGCTTTGGTTAACTGCGTCGGCCGGCCATCGGTGTTGCGAAGATTGCTCAAGCACTCGATATAGGTGTATCGCTGGGTTGGGCTGTCGGGAGTCGCCCGCCGTATATAACGATAGGTAGCGCGCAGCGGTTGCACAAACGCTTCCGGGTCGTAGAACACGGTTTCGTGATCGAGTCCCACGAACTTTCCGCTCGCGTCGAGAACGGGCTCGAATGTTTCGACGGTCTCCATCTTGCCGCTGAATTCGAACATGGAGTGCGAGAGCGTCCAGGCCTGGACATTGGCGGTCCAGGTGGTGAGCGTGGTTCCATCCCAGAATCCGACGGTCTCGCCATACCACTGCGGGACTTTCTGAACATGCTCTTTTCCGATCAGTACCTGGCGCAAGAAGTTCGCCGCGATGCCCGAAAGGAACTGGACCTGCCACGGAGTCATCGTGAGCTGGAAATTCCCGCCTTGCGAGGCTTGGGCCCACCAGCGCATGAATCCTTCCGGATAACAGAAGGAAGCTTCCCACTGCGGTGCGTTATCTACGGCCTCGTGATAGTTCATCTGAACCATGCGCTTCTGATATTCGGGGGTTAGCAAGGAGAGGATGGTGGGAACCTGGTTGACGGTTCCCCAAATCCATTCGGCGCCGTGATCGGCTTGCTGGTCGCGTGAATAGTAACCGTCCCAGTCGGGCGTGGTTGCCTTGGTATACACGGTAGGGCCGCCCTTAGCCTTGGCTGCCGCCATCAAAGCGTCGTAATGTTCCTTGGCGGTCTTATAGGGATAAGGGCTCACGATCTTTTCGCGCGGATAATCGATGCTGCAGTCGCCCCAGGAAGCCGATAGCGGCGGTTTATCGCCGATACGGCGCGAGGTCCAGATGTCGGTTAGCTGGCGGGGCGTATTGCAGCGAAAATAGCGCTGATCGGACCAGAGTTTCCGATCCTGATAGAAGTTTTTTGACGCGAAGAGATCGAGTGGCAGCGCCTGCATTCCCGCGGGTGGTCCGGCGAAGGTTGGCGTAGCCCCTCGTCCGAAGTTGGCTCCGCCTACGTTGCCCTGCCCTTGTCCTTGGCCTTTTCCCTGTCCACGTCCCGGTCCAGCTGGAGGCGCCCCGGGCTGTTGGGCGAAGATCGTGGAGATGAGGGTGACCAGGACCACGGAGGCCAAAAGAATGAATAGCTTGGGTCTCATGGGTTTCGCCCTCTCATTTAGTCGTTGAATGCCCAACCTCAGGTTACGTGCGGTTCAAAGAATAATACCGCGCGCGACTAGTGAGGGCAAGGGTCAGCGCACTTCAAAAAGGAAGCCACGATTGGAGTTTTCGACCAATATCACGTACTCGCCCGGGGGAAGGGGATCCCTCACGTTGACCTTCCGCAGCGTGACCGACGGCTGGGTCACAGTGATCGGGAGCGACGATGCCGAGCGGTTCCTGGTCAACGAGTAGGGCATCTGGCGGGCTCCCTGGCCAACCTGGAGTCGCGACAACTCCATATTTCCGCCGCTCGCGGATTCGCTTTCGGCCATCACGAGGAAGACAGGCTTGTTGGAAGCGACTCTGACCGGCGAAGAGGCGCCCGCGAACGAATACAGCACGGCGCCGTCGCCAATATCCTGAGACTTGATTTCCTGGGTTTCCAGGTCCAGGAAGTCGCTGTTCTCGAGGAGGACCACTTTGTCCGATGACGGGGCCCAGGCAGCGAACGCTTGCGGACGAGGAGGCGGAGCCGATTCGGGCTTCGACGTCACTTGAATAGTTGAGAGCAACTCCTGCGAATCCACGATCGCGGGGATCCCAGCGCCCTGATCGGTTCTGAGCCGGATCGTCTTGCTGGAAACAACCGCTCCCTCAATCGGCGCGCCGGGAGTCAAATGCGGATCGACATAGTCCGTTGCGTCCTGGTTCAGCGCATCCAACAATTTGGCCGAACGGTAGGGACGCACCACGAAGCGCTTGTTGCCCACGTCGACGGTAACGCGCCAAAACTGCTCGGCGCGAAGGGCCGAAGGCCTGCAACGAGCCGGAGGAGTCGCTCCTTTAGGCAAAGAACGACAACTCGCGTCGGGTTCCTTGGCGGGAGTGGAAACCTGCTCGACCGCGACAACTGTGGCGGGCTCCCATAGCGTGTCCGCAGCGGCGCATAAACTCGCCATTGCAGATAGAACAACGCCGAGTTTGCCGATCATGCCTGAAGCTTCACTTCGCGTCTTCGACAGGAATATCATCCGGCGGACCGCCTGCAAACATTTTCGCAGAGTCGAAGAATCCGGCGACGGTCAGGTGGAAGACGATATCCTTGTCGGTCTTGTTCTTGAAGAACCAGCCGTGAATGCCGGTGGAGGGAGCGGTGAAAGAGCCGTAAGACGAATCCTTGCCGACCTTGTCGTCCAGATCGTAGCTCTCAAAGTAATCCTTGTTGGGTTTCACGTCGGGCTCACCGTGAAATTCGTAGGTAAGCTTTCCGTCGGCCTTCCAGCCGTAGAGCATTCCCGCACCCTTCTGCATGTGATACTTCATCTCGACGCCTTCATTGGGGCGCAGCTGGAAATCTTCCGAGTCCACTTTGTAGATCCTGGGCTGCGAGGTGTAGACGGCCTGTCCCGCGACGGGCGTGGGCGCGGCTCCTTTGACGGGCGGCTCCGGGGCTTGCGAGATTCCCGTCAGCCCCAGGGCCTTGCCGGTTTTCAGAGGATCGAAGCCGTATTCGGCGGGGAGCACCGCGGTAAACAGAAGAATCAGTGCGACCAGCAAAGCAATGCCGGTGGCTTTAGCGAGGGCGGCTTTCGAAGGCGCTTGGATTGAGGTGTCCATTTATGATCCGAGATAGTATCCGGCGATCTGGTAGCCGGTAAGAACGAAGCCCACCGTCATCAACACGGTGTTGGTGGCAAACGCGTGGCGCAGGAACCCGGGGCGCGTTCGCCAAAAGCTAAGAGCGATGAGCACGGCCGTCAGCGCGAGCACCTGCCCGATTTCCACACCTATGTTGAAACTGACGATATTGGTCACCAGTCCGTTCTTGGACAGGTCGAGTTGCTGAAGCTTAGTGGCGAGGCCGAAGCCGTGGAACAAGCCGAAAATCAGGACGGCAAGCTTCGTGTTCGGCTCGAACCCCAGGAATCGCTTGAACCCGTCCATGTTGTCGAAGGCTTTGTAGACCACCGAGAAGCCGATGATCGCGTCGACTATGTAAGAATTCGCGTGGATTCCGCCCAGGACTCCGGCCAGCAGCGTGACACTGTGCCCCACGGTGAACAGGCTGACGTAGGTCACCACGTCCTTGAGGCGATAGAGAAAGAAGATGACCCCCACCAGGAACGCGAGGTGGTCATATCCGGTGACCATGTGTTTCGCGCCTAGATACATGAAGGCGGCGACAGCGGTGCCTTGGTTGGACTGGACGAATGATGCGTCCCGCTGGGATACGTCGTGCGCCAAGGCGGTAATCGGGAGAAGCAGTCCGCAGATCAGGACAAGGGCGAATACAAGTAGGCTGGTTCTTCCAGGCACGAGGTGCAGTCTATCACGATTGGTCCCGGCGACCAGGGGAAATGCGGTCAAACTACGGTATCCAGGAAGTCAGTGACTTCGAGGAGACACCGGTAAGTCCTTGAAGCCTTAGGACGATCTACTTTTTCAGGCTATGGACGTAGGCGGCGACGTCATCCACGGCGTTGCCAGTGACGGCTTTGACCGGCTGCATCTTGCCTTTGCCTTTGGTGACCACCGAGGCGATGTCGGCGTCGGTCGTCTTCAGGTCCTTCATTTCGACCTTCATCATCTTGGCGACTGCCGGATTGGGTGTGCCGTCGGGTCCGTGGCAGGACTTGCAAGAGGTGTCGTAGACGGCTTTGCCGGCTTTGGCGTCGGCGGCGTACATGGCTACTGCGGCGGCGAGCGCCAGGGTGAACATGGTTAGGTACATGCGCATAACTTTATAGTGCCATGTCGGGGCGGGCGATGGTGCGCCACATGTGAGCCACGGGACTGTTGTCGCTCCCGAGACCTTCTTTCGGCTGCTTGAAGTGGCGGGCGATGATCTCGCGGAAGGGATCGATGCTCACCTTGGCATTGGGGTCGAACGAATAGTAGTCGTTGACCGTGACCAGTCGTGGGGCATCGTACCAAGGATGCTTCCTGAGCATCTCGTAGTCGGCGCGGATGTGTGGCAGCGGGACGTAATCCTCGCCGAATAGGCGGCGGTAGAGATCGGGATATTCGTAGCCGTAGGCGGCATCGGCAAAGAAGCGCAGAGCCTGGTGATATTTGATGGCGAATGCGGTCTTCTCCGGCACGTAGGGCGTGTACATCTGGGCGGCCCAATAGCCGTGATCGGCCTTCATCAGCGCCTGCGCGGTGTCGTGCAGCAGGCAAGCGAGGATGATCTCCTCGGGCAGGCCGTTCTTCATCGCCAGCGCTGCGCTTTGCAGGACGTGATTGGCGGGGGCGAACCGGAGCGCGAAGAAGTCGTAGAGTGTCGGCTTATCGGGCATCGGCGGGAGGATTTTGACTTTCGCTCCGGGCGCCTGGGCGACGAACAAGTTCCCTACCCCCATGCGATAGTGCCGAGTGGGAATTTTCTGTTCCACTTCGGCGACGGTGGGGAAGGGATCCTTGGATAGCAGGATCTTATCGAGCTCCGAGGACAGGAAATCCTCCAGCGCGTCGGCCTTGGCCTCGGAGTCCATACGGGCGACGGCTTCTTCGCCGCCGAGGGTGGCAATCAAGTTCTCGCGTTTGATTTCCATAAAGCAACCTCTACCTCGATGTTATCCTGAACTTGAGACGATGGCGCTCGGCACGCGATCTTACGCTCAGCGGTACCTTGGCGGGGGCGGACTGCCCCAGGGCGTCAAAGGCCTGATCATCGCCAACTCGGCGATTTTCCTGCTGATGTGGGTATTCGAACGAACCACGGCTGTCCAGCTCTTCTCGCGGTACTTTTCCCTCTATCCCGTCGACGTCGTGACGCGATTCTACGTCTGGCAGCTGGGCACCTACCTGTTCCTGCACGGCGGATTCCTCCACATCCTGTTCAACATGCTGGGGCTGTGGTTTTTCGGAAAAGATCTGGAAGACATCTGGGGCACCCGGCGATTCCTGCAGTTCTACTTCTTCTGCGGCGTGGGGGCCGGAGTCTTCGTGGTGCTGGCGAACTACCTGTTCTCCGACCCCACGGTTCCCACCATTGGTGCATCTGGGGCGATCTACGGCATCTTCCTGGTGGCCGCGGTTCTGTGGCCGGACCGGATCATTATTTTTTACATTTTCCCCATCAAGCTCAAGTATTTCGTGATGATTCTGGGCGCGCTCGCCTTCTTTAGCGTCCGCGACCTCAACAGCGGCGTAAGCGACATCGCGCATCTGAGCGGGATGGGATTTGGGTACATATTCCTGAAGGCATCGCGAGGTCGCCGGTTCGATCCGGTGACGCCGATTCGCGACAGCTACAAAGCCTGGAAGCTGGCGCGAGCGAAACGCAAATTCCAGGTATACCTGAAGAAGCAAGGCTCGGATCGGGATCGCTGGGTTAATTAGAGTTTTGAGAGGTGGTATATTTGCGGTCATGAAGGCCTCCCGTATAAGCCTCCTGGTTTTGGCCGGCTCGTTGAGCGCGGCATTGGTCGTAGTGGCGCAAGGACCGGTATCAAGCGGCAGTGAAACCGTCGCCCGCCCCAAAAAAGGGACCGCGACGTCCCCTGATGCGCCCGCGGAACCGCCTGAGAAGGCCAAGATCCCCTCGCAGTTCAAGAAGGGCAAAGAACTCCCCGAAGGTGTGGCGACCTACTCCACCGACGCCGTCACGGTGACGGTGGACGTGTCGGTGCTCGATAACAAGGGCCACTTCATTCCCAACATTCCTGCGGGTAATTTCCGGGTCCTGGAAGACAACGTTCCGCAGAAGGTCAGCCAGGTATCTAAGGGCGAGGCACCGCTCACGATCGCGCTGGTGATCGAGTTCTCGGGACTCTTCCAGCAGGTTTACTCGGAACCGTGGTTCCAGACCTTGCAAGCGGCGTATGGGTTCATAGAAACACTTAAGAAGGAAGACAACGTCGCCATCGTGGCCTACGACTTGCGGCCGGAGATCCTTTCCGACTTTTCGACCGACCGAAGCGAGGCCCAGGATGCCTTGTCGCGCATGCGGTTTCCAGGATTCTCCGAAGCCAATCTCTTTGATGCGCTTACAGACACGGCACAGCGGATGCAGGACATCGAGGGACGCAAGGCGATCCTGCTCATTTCCTCCGGCGTGGACACGTTCAGCAAGCTGAACTACGGTGAGGCCCGCAAGGCGATCCAGAACGCCGGTGTGCCGATCTACGCGATCGGACTGATGCAAGCCTATCGCGACATTATGTACTCCTACGGGGCACTCTCGGACTCGCAGAACATGACGTTCTTGCAAGCCGACAACCAACTGCGCACTTTCACCAAGGAAAGCGGCGGGATGGCGTTCTTCCCGCACTTCTACGGGGAGTTCCCGCAGATCTATCGCGGGATCAGCGAGGTTCTCCGCAGCCAGTACGTACTCACCTATACTCCCAGCAACACCGCTCGCGACGGAAAGTTCCGCAAGATCAAGGTCGAACTGGTGAATCCAGAGAACAATCAACCGCTGCGGGTCAACGACGAGAAGGGCAAGCCGGTGAAGTACGAGATCCTCGCGAAGTCGGGTTACACTGCGCCCAAGCAAGTCGAATAAGGTTCTCTTCGCGATCGTTCATTCCCTGTCGAACGAAGTAGGAAAGTCAAGCACTCCATCTTTCTCTTTTTGAGTTTGATAGAAAGTTTCTTGACAGCTTCGTTTCGGCTCTGTTACTGTCGCGTAGTCCCAACCACACACATGCCTCTTCGGAATCCTTCTTCGTCCTCGGCGTCAACGATGCACGGACGTATTTTACTGGTAGACGACAACGTAAGCGGATCGACGGCTCGAAAGACAGTGCTCGAAGAGCTCGGACACAAGATCCATATGGCGTCCAGCGGCGCGGATGCGCTCGAACAATTCTCACAGCACAAGTTCGACCTGGTCGTCACGGATTACAAGATGCCCCGCATGGACGGAATGGAGTTGATTGGGCGCTTGCGGAAGCAGTCGCCAGACATTCTGATCGTGATGGTTTCCGGTTTCGTGGACACGCTGGGACTGAACGAATCCTCCACCGGCGCGGACGCGGTTATCCAGAAGAGCGCCAATGAAGTCACGCACCTGGTTCGCGCAGTGAACCGGCTAATGCGGCGGAAGAAACCCGCACGAGGAACCGGCGGGTTAAAGGCGAAGCGCCAAGCGAGCTAGCTGTGTGTGCGATGGGGACAGGCTACTCTGTCCCCTCGCGTCCAAGGATGACTTCACGCACAAGCGTGGGAGTGGACAGAGCTGCCTGTCCCCTTGTTCCTACCCCGCGAGAAACGGCAGGGGGATCCAGCGCAGCGACGCCGCCGTCATCAGGATGCCGACGCACAGAATCACCAGCGCGGACACGACCGGCGCGAACCGCAGCAGTGGATGCTGCGCGCTCTTCGCGGATTCCGGCAGCCAATTCTTGGCGTGAATCACCAGCATCCCGATCGCCATCAGAACTCCGGCTAACCCCAGACTGAAGGACAGCAGCAGAACCAGGCCCAGGCCGATGCGCCCGATCGCTATGGCGCTCAGCAGCAGAACCATCGCCGCAGGGCACGGAACTAGTCCGCCGCTTGCACCCAGGGCTATGAGGCTGCCGAAGGTGATATCTCCTTGCGGAACATGACTGTGGGTGTGTCCGTCATGGGTATGGCTGTGTCCGTGAGCATGATCATGATCGTGGTGGTGGTGATGGTCGTGGTCATGATGATGATGATGGTGATGACCATGATCGTGGTGATGATGATCGAGGCCCAGAGCGTGCGCCCGGGCGTGCAGAAACGATTTCCAACGTTGGTAGAAGAGCCAGCCGCCGATCAGGACGATTGAGATACCCGAGAGTACGCCCAAGACGGGGATGATCTTCTCGGGGACGATGTAGCTCGAAAGCAGCAAAGTGCCGAGTCCCAGCAGGAAGACGCTGATGGTGTGGGTGAAGGTGACGGTGGCGCCCAGGAGAGCCGCGTGCTTCATGTTGCCGCGGGATCCGACCAGATAGGCCGCGACGATGGTCTTGCCGTGGCCGGGTTCGAGGGCGTGCATGGCGCCCAGCCAGAATGCGACGGCGATCCCAACGAGCAGCCATCCGGCGCTCAACTGCGGCTGGTGCAGGAGCTGGGCCAAATAATCTGCGTGCATACGTCTTCCTACTTGGTTTGAGTTTTCGGAGCCGGCTTGGCTGCCTGCGGAGTCTTGCGGATTTCCTCGAAGTATCGTTCTACAAACGGCTGAAACATGAGAGGAACTTCGTCGCGATGGATCTCGCCGCCGGCTTCGGCGTGATTCGCCTGGCGGTCAACCAAAGCGGTCTTGAGCGTCTGCTTGGTTTGACCAACCTCGACCATCATCTGCCCTGTCACTTCGGCCGAGCGCTTTCCTAGGATCTCGCTGATCTGGCCCATGGCTTCCAGCGCCTTGGCGTCTTTCATGGCCTTATCGCCATCCTTGGTTCCGGCTCCGCTGGCGCTATCCTGCTGCGAGGGTTTGCCGGGCTGACTGCTGGATTTGGCGTCCTCGGACTTCTGATCGCCACTTTCCTGACTGTCTGGATTGGCTGCAGCCTCGCCGTTCTGGCTATCCGGCTGCTTGTCGGCTTTTTCGCCTTTATCGCTCTTCTCACCCTTGTCCTTAGAGGACTGGTTCTTGGCGTTCTGCTGCTGGCTCTGAGGGGAGTTGGGCTTCATCTTGTTCAGCATGTTGGCCAACGCGTCCTTGATTTTGTCGAGAACGCCGCCATCCTTGGCACTGTCGCCCTGCTTATCCTGACTGCCGCCCTCTTTATCTTTGTTGTCGGCCGAGTCCTTACCGTCCTTGGAGCCTTTATCGCTCTGCTTACCGTCCTTGTTGTCGTCGCCCTGATCCTTACCCTGCTTGTCGGCGTTACCGTCATTCTTGTCGCCGTCTTTCTCGGCGGCCTGCTTGGCGTTATCGTCGCTCTGGGGGTTCACCGCGTCGGGCGAATCCTGCGCTTTCAGGAGATCTTCGGGTTGCTGATCGGCTGCGCTGGATTGCGCGTCGGGAGTGCCAGGATTAAACGGGTCCTGCTTCATGTTCAGACGCTTGGCCTGATTCTTCGCCAGCTGCGGGGGAGGACCGAAGAAGGAATCGTAGGCGATTTTGATAAGCGAGGGCTCCAGGCTCAAGCTGCCGGTGACGGCATAGCGCACGGCGAACAGCCCGAATGCCACCAGAGCCAATCCTGCCGCAGGCAACACGTAGCGCGATCGCGAAGGCGGCAGGGCCTGCTGCAAATCCACGCGCTGCGCGACGATTTCCGCTTGGCGGCGTTGCACTTCGGCGATCGCTTCGCGTCCCGGTTCGGGATGGGCCGCGAAATGCACCGCCGTGGAGAGAGAATCGGCCAGGCCGAGGCGCTTGTCGATTTCCTGGGACAGCTTGTATTGAGAGGGAAGGCTCTTGCGAAGGCGGTAGATCCCTACGCCCAGACTGACCGCCACTACCAGGACCGGCCAATACCAATCCAGGATCTGGGTACCGGTGACCAGCAGCAGGATCACCGCGGCCATGCCGATCAGCAGCGCCAGAGCGCCCTTATCCAACGCCAGTTGCCCGAAGAGACGCCTTCGGGCGCGTTCAAGGAGATTGGTTAGCGTTGGGTGGCTGGGCAAATCGTTCACTTCCGAACAGGAACTCTATATCATAAGCATACAATCGCCGTAAGAGTAAAAGCGATACTTTTGAGAAACAGCGTACCGGTACGCCTCCAGAGCCAGTTCCCTGCCCGCGAACGCGCACACCAGCACCAGAAGACTGGACTTAGGCAAGTGGAAATTCGTTAGCATGGCTCCCGTGCGACGGAAGCGAAATCCGGGACAGATAAAGAGATCGGTCTCGGCGGCGGTTGGATCGCTCTCAATGGCCCGGACGGCGGTCGTGCCCACGGCGACGACCCTTTGGGCTCGGTCCATGGCTCGAACTGTCTCTTGCGGGACGACGAAGGACTCTTTGTGCAGGTGCACGTCTTCCAGGCTGTCCGTTCGCAAGGGCTGGAAGGTTCCGAGACCGACGTGCAGCGTGACGTGCGCGATGGAAGCCCCTGCGGCTTTGCATGCTTCGAGAACTTCAGGCGTGAAGTGCAGCCCGGCTGTGGGCGCAGCGGACGATCCAGGCTCGCGGGCGAAGACGGTTTGGTAGCGTTCGCGGTCAGCGGGGGTGTCGTCGCGCCGGATGTAGGGCGGCAGTGGTACGTGGCCCACTCGGTCGAGTACATCGTATAACGGGCCAAGCGGATGGAGGCGCACGGTGCGTTCGCCGAATTCGCCACGGCCCAGAATTTCGGCGGTGAGGTCGTCGGAGATGATGATGCGCTCGCCGGTGCGCATCTTGCGGCCAGGGTGAACCAGGGCTTCCCAGGTGAGCCCGTCGGAGGAGACGGGTTTGGTGAGGAAGATTTCGACCTTTCCCGTGCCATGCTCGCGGCGGCCGTAGAGGCGGGAGGGCAAAACTCGGGAATCGTTGAGGACGAGGCAGTCGTGGGGTTTGAGGTAGGTCGGGAAATCGCGGAATAGGCGGTCTTCCCACTTGCCGGTGGTGCGATCGACGACGAGCATCCGGGACCCCGCGCGGTCGGGAAGAGGTTCCTGGGCGATGAGATCGTCGGGGAGGTGGTAGTCGAAATCGGAAAGAAGCACGATCTAAACGGGATCTCCGCCGCACAGCCTGAGAATCGTGTTTACTAACGATTTGAGCTCGGGACAGGCATCAATAGCAACGTGGAGATCCTGCCCTTCAAGAATGCGCTGAGCGTCCCGAACCTTGTTGTATTCTCGTCTTCCGCCAGTCTGGAAAGCCTCCGAGATCCACTTAGATGGCGGGTTCATGTGGTTGACCCGTTCAGGCTGTCCTGGCGGAGTGGCACGATCGCTTCCGCTAAGCCGCCGAACCGCCGGCCAAAAGGGGAGAAGCCAGGCTTCGAATTCGTGTTGAGCCGCATGGGCGTAAAATCGCGGCTCGTTCCCCACCCACTCCCGCAGTTTCCTTTTGGCGTCGGCGGCATCTTCGAACCTCTGCTGACCGGTATACACATCAGTTAGGGCGATGACCGCGTCCGCCCCATCGTTGAGTAGGTTCTGCACGATTTTTCTGAGTTTGTTTTCTTTGGGAATCAGCCCATCGTAGGGCACGGCGTCAAGCCTCGGCATTCTGTTGGTGAGTCTGGGTTCCAGGAACGCCCGCAAATAACGAAGGAACGCTTTCTCGGTCTTGCCCTCAACAACGAGTGCAATCCTCAAGCTCGGCCCCCGATCCTCCCCATTCTCCAGACCTCGTCGAGGGTATAGTCCTCAAGCCATTTGTCAAGCTCGAAAGTATCGGCCCAAGTCAGCCTTGCAAACCCATCCTCGCCCACGTCCGCAACGAGAACTTCGTCGGGCCGCAGAAAACGGACGAGACGATCCGATTGCGTCGCAACGACGATTTGCGCATGCTTAGATGCTTCGCGCAAAAGATCCGCGAGCAGGCTAAGCAGCTCTGGATGCATGCTGACTTCTGGTTCATCGATTAACGTCGTGAGCGGCAAGTCTGGCGACTGTAACAGAGCTGCGAGCCAAAGGAAACGCAAAGTGCCTTCGGACAACTGATTCAGATACAGCGGTCGAGACCATCTCTTGTCGTACCACTCAACTACAACGAGACCAGCCGCAACGGCCGGCAATTTAAGACGAGCGAAGTGTGGAAAGGCCGCCCGCAAGGTATCCTCAACGGCTGCGAATTGGTCCGCGTGGGATTCTCTTAAGTTATAGAGACACGAGGCGATCTGCTCGCCCTCTTGCCCTGGAAGTAAAGACGGTTGTAACTGCTGTGGCAACCGAATGGGAGACTTGGGTCCGACGGGGATGGGGCGGTAAAGTGTCGTGGCCGCCAGGCACTTCCGAAACGCCTCTATATCCTCAAACTTGCCTGGAACTTGGGCCAAGGCCGTTTCGAATAAATTCGGCTTCAGCGAACTCTTCATCTGATGTGCCCCGTACGACATATGGACGCCCTGGGTTCGCACTAAGTAGAGGCTGTTTGCCCTTGTCAGGTCCTCGGCCTCTATTGCATACACTCCGCCCGAAGGGATTAGATTCATGGAGTATTCGAACGATGCCCATTCCGCACTTTCGACGGAGGCACCGATAACGAGTCGGTCGGCTCCATAGGTCAGTAGATGGCTAAACCCGCCAAGTTGACTAATTCGATCGCTCAGGCCGCCCTGAGCGGAGACCGCCAGTAACGAGAGCGCCTCCAGCACAGTTGTCTTTCCAGAGCCGTTCGGGCCGATCATGACCGTTAGGGGACGGAAGGCAACATCCGCCTTTGCAAGGACGCGGAATGACCGCACGGACAGTTTGCTGAGCCGCATCATATCGTCCTCATTTGAACATAAAACCACCGGTTATAATCGAGGCAGATGCGGATTTTGGGGATCGAATCGTCGTGCGATGAAACCGCCGCGGCTGTGGTCGAGGATGGATCGCGGATCTTGTCATCCGTGGTCTCTTCGCAGATGGCGACGCACTCGAAGTATGGAGGGGTGGTCCCCGAGCTGGCATCGCGCGAGCACTTGCGGGCGATCGTCCCTGCGGTGCGGCTGGCGCTCCTGGAGTCGTCGACCCAGCTAACAGACTTGAGTGCGATCGCTGTAACCGAAGGTCCCGGGCTGGTGGGATCGCTGCTGGTCGGCATGACCTACGGCAAGGCTCTGGCGATGGTCCACCAGCTGCCCCTGATCGCCGTAAATCACATCGAGGGGCACATTCACGCCGTGGCGAGTCAGAGCGCGGTGGAGTATCCGGCGCTGGCGCTGGTGGTGAGCGGCGGGCACACGCATCTTTTTGAAGTGCTGGAGGGCTTCCGGTACCGGCTGCTGGGTAAAACTCGCGACGATGCGGCGGGCGAGGCTTTTGACAAAGTAGCCAAGCTCCTGGGGTTTGGATATCCGGGAGGGCCGGTGATCGATATGCTCGCGCCGCACGGGAATCCGGATGCGGTGCGGTTCACGCTGGCGAAAATGAAGGGCAATACGCTCGACTTCAGCTTCAGCGGACTGAAAACCGCAGTGCTGCGCTGGTTCGAGGCACGCGATATGGCCGAGGAGGTCGCGGCACGGTTGAGACTTTTGAATAACAATCTCAAGCCGTCGGTCGACGAATGGTTGCGCGTGACGCCCAAGGCGACACTAGACGTTCTCGCCTCGTTTCAATCGACCGTGATCGATGAGTTGCTGCGCCGGGCGACCAGGAGTGCCGAGGAGATCGGGGCGAGGAGCATGATCATCTCCGGTGGCGTCGCGTGCAATTCGGGGCTGCGGCGGGCCGCCGACGAGGCGCATCTGCCTTATCCCGTCTTCTTTCCCGACCGGGACCTTTCGACCGACAACGCGGCCATGATCGCGGCAGCAGCGTTTCCCAAACTCGCTCGCCAAGAGTTCGCGGATGCGACGCTGAAGGCTCAGGCGAATCTTTCCCTCGTATAACCCACGCTGTCGTAAAAATTCCGGGAGAGGCACGAAGCCTCCCCCGGATGCGCTCGGGGGAAGTGCTACGGGATTATCAGCGGCGGGTTCTGGCGAGCGTGGTTAAAATCGAAAAGATTCATAAGATCGCCGATCGCCGGACGGTTCCGCGGGATGTACGGATTCGCTGACGGAACAGGGTTGGGCAGATTGTCGCGACTGCGGTTCGAAAGCGGATCGAGGTTCCAATTGGCTTCGATGAACTTGATGATGGAGCCGTGATCATAGTAGGTGTGATCGACGAAGCCTTGTTTGGCATAGGGCGAGATCACCAGAAGCGGTATGCGGGTTCCATCGCCGAAGAAGTCCAGCGGCTGAATGTAGCCCGAATCGTAGTAGCCGCCGCCCTCGTCCATAGTGAGGATAATCGCAGTGGAACCGAATAGCTTGTCATCCGCGATGACGGCGTTAGACAGGTGCGTGACGAAATCCTCATAGAACGATAATCCGGAATCGGCGGGATGGCCGGCATAGACCTCGTACGGACGGACGAAGGAGACGGCCGGCAAGTTGCCGCTGTTAAGGTCCTTGTAGAAGTCCGGGATGTCGGCGAAGTTGTGGCGCTGGGAAGTGGTCATGATCGACGTGATGAACTCGAAGGGATTGCAGATGGAGCACCAGGCTGAAGTGGGCTGTCCTCCGTTCCAGCCACCGATGTAGTATTTCCAGCTAACGCCGTTGCTCGAAAGCGAGTCGGCGATGTTGGGAATCTGCAGCGGCGGAAGCCGGAAATCGCTGCCGCTGGCCGGTGGATTGGGCGTGCCGTCCGGTTTGAATCCCGGGCCATAGTTGTTCACCAGATAGTACGCCCCGGGAGCGCAATTCCCGTTGCGCCAGGGCGCGTAGCCGAGCGACCCCAAATAATTCATGATTGGGCCGACACCGGGCTGGGCATTGCTCGAGCAGTTGACATACGAACCGCCGCCGTAACCATCCTGCGTGTAGAAGTTATTCGTCGCGGGCTGTGGGTTGGGATTCTCGATCTGATTCGCGAACGGGACGGCCGGATGTCCGCTGCCATCGCTGAAGTAGCCGACGTCGGCGGTTCCCAGGTAGATGAAGTTCGCGCCGGTTCCGCCCATGATGCCCTGGTGGTAGTTGTCGCCGATGGCGTAGTTATCGGCCATGAATTTCAAAAAGGGCACGTCGCCTTGATTCATGTTGAAGAAGCCCATGGACACGCCACCCTGATAGGTGTTCGCGGGGCTGGGCACAGGAGCGCCATTCTGGGGACCGATCCCGACGGTCTCCCCGACCCACTGGAACAGATCCGCGCGACCGCCGTCGTACTGTTGCCACATCTGGAAGAAGCGATGGACCGGATCACCGGTAAAGGCTCCGTCGTAGGCCGTGTACTTGCTGATGGGTACGGGGCCATTGGGCGAGGAGACAGGGAAACGTGTGTCCGGCACGTTCTGCGGCAGGCCGAATGCGTAAGTGGTGTTGGGCTGGTCGATCGATGCGTAGGGGCCGGTCTTCGTGGGCGTGGGGGAATACGTCGTCATGTCGGACGCCTGCTGCTGTGCGGCTTGGGCGAAATTCGGGCCTGGAGAACCGTCGGGATTGATGATCCGCTGAGACAACAGGTTCAGCACCGATTGACCGGGTCGAGGGACATAGCCTCCGAACACATTGTCGAAGGTGTGGTTCTCTCCCACCACAACGATCACGTGTTGAATCGGAGTGCGCGGACCACGGCCGTGGCCGTCGTCTTTGCGATCGTCGGCTTTCGCTGACCTGGGCCAGATCGATAGCGTCAAAATCGCGGCGCCGCAGATCCAGGCAGTTTTCTGGAGAAGCGACTTGTGGACATTTCGTTTCTTCATTTCTTTTTTCCTCCGGTTAGGCATAGCCCAACTCGGAGTCCATGCTAAGAGGGCCACGTTACTAGCTGTTGACACCCGGATGAAAAGAGGATCCTCGTACACCGGGATTAAACGCCGCCAGGTGTGCACATCTTGCTGGCGCGCGCGGGACCGGTGCCGTAAGCTGAAGAAGATGCGCGAGGCTACGATTCCGACTACGTTGCCGGCGAAGTATTACACAGATCCGACAATCTTTAAAGCAGAAATTGACCGGTTCTATTTCGGCCGCTGGATCTATGCGGGCCGCGAGGAGCGCGTGGAAAAGCCGGGCGATTATTTCCTGTGCGACGTAGCGGGCGAGAGCGTGATCGTCACGTGCAACGCGAGTGGAAAGTTGCAAGCCTTCTATAACGTCTGCCGCCATCGCGGGACGCGCATGTGCACAGCACCCGAGGGCGCATTCGAGGGACGCATCCAGTGCCCCTATCACGGCTGGACGTACGCGCTGGACGGATCGCTGGTGAGCGCACCGAATATGGGCGGAACCGGATTCTCGCGCTTCGACTATCCGCTGCATCAGATTGCGTGTGACATCTGGGATGGACACGTCTTTTTGAATTTCGCGGCCAAGCGTTCGCAGTTAGCGGAACAGCTCGGCGAATTGCCCGATAAGTTCGCAGCGTGGAAGATGGGCGACCTCAAGTTCCACAAGCGGATCGTCTACGACGTCAAGGCCAACTGGAAGCTGATCATCCAGAATTACAACGAGTGTCTGCACTGCCCGACGGTGCATCCCGCGCTGGACCGCTTGACGGATTACCTGGGCGCGGATAATCAGGCGCCATCGCCCAACTACATCGGCGGCAGCATGGGATTTCGCGAAGGCATGGAAACCATGACCTTCGACGGGGTCCGGCGGCGCGATTACCTGCCCGGTCTCAATGCCGAGCAGCGCGCGATGGTTTGCTATTACGCGATCTATCCCAATCTGCTCCTAGCCTTGCATCCCGACTACATGATGACGCACACCTTGTGGCCCAAGGCTCCGGATCGCACCGAGATCGTCTGCGAGTGGCATTTCGATCCGCGGGAAATGGCGAAGCCGGGATTCCAGGGCGATGATGCGATCGAGTTCTGGGACCAGATCAACCGCGAAGACTGGGGGATTTCGGAGCTGTCGCAGTTGGGGATCGGCTCGCGGGCGTACACCCCGGGTCCGTACTCGAAGCGCGAGGAGTTGCTCTATGCATTCGACCGTGTCGTCACCGAGGAATAGAACGTCCGCGTACGATCCATTCGGGCGAGGCCCATTTCCCGTTGGTGTGCGTACCGTCGAGGCGCTTGACGCAGCGCGAGATCGCCTGTTCCCGTGCGAGATCTGGTCGCCGGAATCCGCGGAAGGAAGCCACCCGCTTGTCGTTTACTCGCACCACAGCGGCGGCGGACGGCGCGCGGCTTCCTACCTTTGCGATCACCTGGCCAGCCACGGGTATGTGGTCGCGGCGCTGGATCACTCTGAGGTGATCGCGGAGGAGCTCAAGGGCAAAGAGGGAGAGACTCCCGAACAATTGAGCGCGCGAGTAGACGCGTGGGTCGCGAGCCGTGTGCCTGACGTCCGTTTTCTGCTGGATCATATGCTGAACGCCGCGGAGGCTCACGTGGATCCGGATCGCGTCGGAATAGTCGGCCACAGCTTCGGCGGATGGACAGCGTTGGCAACACCCGAAGTCGATTCGCGTATCCGAGCCGTGGTGGCGCTCGCGCCCGCGGGAAGTTCCCAGCCCAGGCCGGGGATCATTCCCGCAAAGCTCAGTTTCAACTGGGGCCGGAACATTCCGACGCTGTTTCTGGTCGCCGAAAACGACGTTCCCCTGCCACTTGACGGCATGTACGATATTTTCGAACGGACGCCGTCATCGAAACAGATGGTCATTTTGCGGCGGGCCGACCATTATCATTTTCTGGACAATGCCGAGGAGGTTCATGAAATGGTGCGGGCGATGACATTTCCCGCATTCCTGGCTTGGATGACGGAGGAGATGCGGCCGATTTCAGAGCTCTGTTCCGGGGCGCAGGCGGAATTATTCGTGCGTGCGCTCACGCTGTGTCATATGGACGCAACACTGAAACGACAAGAGGACGCGCGACAGTTTTTGGCCGGCGACGTTCAAGCTGAGCTCGCGGCTCGGGGCGTCGACGTTCTGGTGCACAAGTGATATTTTAAACGCATCATGATCGTTCACTCGGATGCGGTCGGCAGCATGGTATTTTTCCTGGTGATGGCTATCTCGGCCTTGACGCTGGTTGTGGTGCTCATGTGCTTGCCAGGCCGCGAATTTCGCCTGGCAGGCAAGATCCTTGGATGGTGGAGCGCCTGCTTTGTGGCGTACACGGCGTTGACGATCGCTGTCTCGCTGTTACTACCGCAGAAGGTCGTGAATCCCGGGCAATCGTACTGCGTGGACAGTTGGTGCATCGGGGTTCAGAACGTCACTAAAACAGCCCTGGGGCAGGATGTTGCTTATAAAGCCGCCGTCCGCATCTTCAGCGATGCCGGCAGAGGCAACATCAGCGCCAAGGGCGCATCTCTGTATCTGGTGGACGAGCGCGGCAGGCGCTTCCCATTGGTTCCAGATCCTGCTGTGATTCCGTTCGATACCGAGCTAAGTCCGAAGCAATCGGTAGATACGACGCTAACGTTCCGAGTCGCGGCTGACGCACAGCATCTTTTCCTAAGAGGTGACGGGGATCTCTGGATCACCTACTTCTTCATTGGGGACGACAGCGCTTTGCTTCACCGGCCGACACTGATACGAGTGCTATAGAAGGGCTCGTAGGCACACCGCCAATATTTTGCCGCTAGGAGCTTGCTGAAAAACTCTGCAGGGGCGTAGCCTCTAAGCAGAAGCAAACGTCTTGTAGTAATGCGCGGACAAGATGAACATCAGGACGGAGTTTTCAGTTACATCGCACCGGAAGAACGGATTCCACAAGACCATCCGCTGCGAGCGATCCGTGGGCTAGTGGATCCGATCCTGAAGGAGATGTCGCCGCAGTTTGCCAGGATC
>JAIQFE010000092.1 GCA_020073445.1 Terriglobia bacterium | reverse complement strand
GTCGGCGGACCATACATGGTCGCGGTAGGGACGACCATCGCTGATCGCCCCCCGCACAGATCCGTGCGAGCGCGTTTACGCACACGGCTCTTACCGAGGATGAGTGGCGGCAAAGCGAACATGAGGATAGGGATGCAGAACGCGGGGTTGAGGAATCCACCGGTACAGAATGGGGAACAGACGCCCCCAGCGCACCTGGGCGCGTTGACTGCGACGAACTAAAGCATTCCGCCACAGTCTACATGCGCGCCGCCAGAAGACGCGCAACTGAGTCGAGTTCCCTGGGACAGCGTGATATTGGTAATAACCCAGCACCACCTTCCGAAGCCATGCGCCAGTCTCGCGGGTAGGGTCATGCTTCCGGCGTTGAAGTTCAACCTTGAGGGCTTTCAACTTCGCAACCATCCGCTTCTTGGCCGTAATCCGCCAGACGGTGAAAGCTCCAGCGTGAGTGGTCCGCCCACAGAAGTGGGTGAAACCCAGAAACGTAAAGGTTTCCGGCTTTCCCTCGCCACGCTGCTTTCGGTTTTCGGCGGCGAACCGCCCGAACTCGATCAATCGTGTCTTCTCTGCATGTAATTCCAAGCCGAACTTGGCCAACCGCTCCCGAAACTCACTCAGGAACCGTTCGGCGTCAGCCCGGTGTTGAAAGCCCACCACAAGATCATCGGCGTAACGGACGACTATGACATCGCCGTTGGCGACTTTCTTGCGCCAAGCTTCTACCCATAAATCGAAGATGTAATGTAGATACACGTTCGAAAGCAATGGAGAAACCACTGCCCCTTGCGGAGTACCCAGCTCCGTCTCCGACCACTGGCCGTCCTCTGATATCCCCGCCTTCAACCACTTTCGGATCAGGCGAAGCATCCGGCGATCGGCCACGCGATGCTCGATGAACTTCAAGGCCCAATCGTGCGATACATTGTCGAAAAAGCCCTGAATGTCGGCATCGAGCACCCAGTTCACGCGCTTCCGTTGGATGCCCACATACAGCGCGTCCAGCGCTTGATGCGGGCTGCGACCGGGCCGGAACCCATACGAAAAGCCCTGGAAGTCCACCTCGTAAATCTGATTGAGGATGGTCACCGCGGCCTGTTGAACAAGCTTGTCCTCCAGTGTCGCGATGCCCAACGGACGTTGCCGCCCGTCAGGCTTCGGTATATAGACTCTCCGCGAGGGCTGTGCCCGATACGCTCCACGGTGCACCCGGCTGTGCAGATCGACGAGTCGATCCTCCAGTCCGGTTTCATACTCCTGCCACGTCACGCCATCTACTCCCGGTGCAGCCTTTCGCTTTAATGCGAAAAAGCTGTCCCGCAGCAGATCAACCGTTAGATGGTGGAGCAGAGCGGTGAACCGTTCCTGCTTCCTCTCTTTTGCTGCTTGCCGCACACCGTTCATCCCCTGGGACATGCGCTTCCCGCTCTGTGTCGGGTGCATGCTGGATGGAACGATGTTCTCCTCGGTCTGCGTCCTTCCCTCCCCAACCTCCGCCGAAGGTTGCCCTTCTTTGTTCGGCTGGTTCACAGGTACTACTACGCAGTCCGACTGCTCCTGAATGTTCACGTCCGCCGTTCGGTTTATGGCCTTCGCGGACCGGTCTTGCTGTGGAAGCCAAGACATCCAGGAGCTCTCTCGGTTCTCGTGCATGTTGTTTCTCAGCGTGCGCGGGTTCTAACGACTACGCAGGACCGAACTAGCCACTCGCGTTTAACGTGACTGTCGTGTTGCCTTCCTCCTCTCGGAATGGAGTCGGCGTCCTGTACCAACGGCTTTTCGAAGCTCAATAGCCCCGCCCACTGATACCTCTGTCTACGCTTCGACCGACACCTCGCGATGCCGCCCGCAAGACTCGAGGCCAGAATGGATTCGCTACTCTCCTTTTCCGTAGGGCTCTTGCATCCCCTACAACATGCCGGTTTATCCCGACGCTCTCCGGATGCGCCGTAACTCAGGCGGCTACGGCTGAGGCGGAGCTGGCGTGAGGCCGTGGCGGCGCATGACCTCCGCCATCCTTGCTCGATCCGGCGGACCGCCGGCCGCCGCGTTGATCACCTCGCCAGCCTCGCGGAAATACTGAGGACCTATCGCGGCTGGCGTGATCACGCAGAGCGCCTTCACTTCCCGGATTCCGTTGTTATCGAACCGGTGAATAGCGCCTCGCGGAATGCATAGCGCCTGCCCGGGCCCGACGTCGATTTGTTTTCCGTCGACAGTCCAAGTCAACATTCCGTCAATACCGTAGATCGTCTCCTCGTAATGGTCGTGGCTATGCGCTGGTGCCGGCAGGCGTTGCGCGCCTGGGACAATGACCTCAAAGGCCGCGAGGCTACCAGTCGAGTTGTCCCCAGTGAGCAGGAAGCGCACCGTGAGCGGCCCGACACGGATGGTCTCGTCAGAAGGATTGACGTGGAGGTCGGAGGTCTGCAATGTCATGTGGGTCTCCTTATCGGTAAACTACGTTTACCATGCTATGATGGTAAATGCAGTTGACGGACATGTCAATACCTTCATCACCAAAGAGTTCACCGCTCAAACCGAAAGATATGCTCATCGGCGCACTGCTGCGCGTTCCGGCTCATGCGATCCACCGACGTATCATTAAGGAGCTCAATGCGACCGGCTTTGACGAGCTACGCCTGCCACATATCGCGGTGCTGCAGTTTCCGGGTCCGGATGGTGTTAGCCCAAGCACTCTCGCCGAGCGCGCCGGTATGAGCAAACAGGCCATGAACCAGTTGCTCCGGAGCCTTGAAGGCCTCGGTTATATCGTCCGTGCCGACTCACCGGACGAAGGCCGCATGCGAATTATTCGTTTCACCAAACGGGGACGGGCCGCCTACTCAAAAATTCACGACATACTGCGAGACATCGAGCGCGAATGGAACGCTGAGCTTGGGTCCAGGGATTTCGCTCAACTCAAAGAACTGCTCTCCCGCGTCTGGGAGAGCCCGTTGACCCGCTAAGCCGGCAAAGCAAAACCTTTGGCGTGCTCTCCGGGGCTGAGGGGTAGCAGCGGGGAACATCTCGATCGTGGACGAGTCGTCGCAACCCTGGAAGTACCGCGAATCTGAAGAGTAGTGGACGAGATGGAATGAGAAGGCCGGCCTCCAAGCGGGATGCGGTAAGCTCCCAAAGATGCGCACTCGAAGTGCAAAGGAGACCGGCCATGAAGAAGCGTAACAGTTCTCAGCGGAGCCTGAAGGGAGTGGTTAAGGCTACCGGTGCAAAGCGATCCAACACGATCGGGATGGATCTGGGAGATAAAGGCAGCTGCTACTGTGTACTGGATCAGGAAGGCGAAGTGGTGCGGGAAGAAAGCGTCGGCACAACCAAGAAAGCGATGGCCCAAGTGTTCGGGTCGCTCAGCCGCTGTCGGATCGCCATCGAGGTGGGGACGCATTCTCCGTGGGTGAGTCGGCTGTTGCGAGGATTGGGGCACGAGGTGATCGTGGCCAACCCCAGACAGGTGAAGTTGATTAGCGCCAGCAGCCGGAAAGATGATCGGCTCGATGCACAAACGCTGGCGCGGTTGGCACGAGTCGATCCTGAGTTACTGCGGCCGATCCAGCACCGCAGCGAGAAGGCACAAAGAGATCTGATGATAATCCGGATACGGTCGGCCTTGGTGGAGGCGCGGACCAGCCTGGTGAACGCGGCACGAGGGTTGGCCAAGGCTATGGGGGAGCGACTACCAACGTGCGATGCCGATCAGATGGGAGTGGAGCAAGCGGTGTCGCTCCCCCGGGAGTTGCAGGAGGCACTCGAGCCACTTCTGAAGGAAGTGGCCTCGTTGACCGAGAAGATCAAGGAAAGTGATCA
Source organism: Terriglobia bacterium (assembly GCA_020073445.1). GTDB lineage: Bacteria > Acidobacteriota > Terriglobia > Bryobacterales > Bryobacteraceae > Palsa-187. The sequence goes on along the minus strand of JAIQFE010000092.1, from coordinate 1,099 downwards.
CAAAGTGGAGCAGATCGCCCGGAAAGACTATCCGGAAACCAAACTCCTACAGCAGGTGAAAGGAGTCGGTCCTCTCATCGCTCTTACCTTTGTGCTGACGGTGGAAGATAAGGGACGATTTCAGAAGAGCCGCGATGTTGGTTGCTATGTGGGCTTGAGACCCCGGCGCAGCGATTCGGGCGAGCGCCAGCCCCAGTTGCGGATCACCAAGGAAGGCGACTCCTACCTGCGGAAAATGCTGGTGCAAGGAGCGCATTACATTCTGAGCCATCGAGGTCCGGATACAGATCTGAAACGATGGGGGCTGCACTTGGCCGAACGTGGCGGCAAGAGAGCGAAGAAGAAAGCAGTCGTGGCTGTGGCACGGAAATTGGGCATCCTGCTTCACCGGTTGTGGGCAACCGGGGAGGTTTACGAGCCGCTAAGAAACTTCAAGCTCCAGCAGGAATGGAAGAAGGTAGCCGCGTAATCAGGCTATTCAAGTTTGTTGCAAATCGTCGAGTTCGGGTGACTGCGGCACGGCGTAGGAACGAGAGCTTCTGGGAACGGAGGCGATTCAGTTCGGCTACGAGATGGCAGCACCCGTTTCAATTGAGGACACCAGCTGGCACCGGAGCAGGAAGCTCCACCAAGAGTGCGGATGGAAGCGGGGCGATTCGGCGATTGGGAACGCAAGGGAAGGACGCAAGATTATGCGCCTCCCGCTGGTCGGGCCACCGGTATCGCGGTAGCACGACCAAAACAACTTTCCTTAGAGGAGGTCGATTGAACGATGATCGCGCCTTCCGTTGGTCGGCGGTCAAATATTTCGCTGGCACGACCAAAAAGAGGTTGACAAGGGCGGCCTTCTCATGGAAGTACGCCGTCATCCAGATGGGATGAGAAAGCCGGTCTCCCGCGGGATGCGTTAAGCTCCCGAATGAATCACGCACTCAACGGTGCAATGGAAAGGAGACCGGCAATGAGGAAGGATAGCATTCGAATCAGGAATGGGAAAGGGACTTGGAAGGGCAAGCAACTGACGATCGGAATGGACCTGGGAGATCGAACCAGTCGGTATTGCGTGTTGGACCAGGAGGGCGAGGTCCTCTTCGAGGGG
>JAIQFE010000048.1 GCA_020073445.1 Terriglobia bacterium | reverse complement strand
CCGTTGTTGGCGTAGATCCTGGCAAACTGCGGCGACATCTCCTTCAGGATCGGATCCACTAGCCCACGGATCGCTCGCAGCGGATGGTCTTGTGGAATCCGTTCTTCCGGTGCGATGTAACTGAAAACTCCGTCCTGATGTTCATCTTGTCCGCGCATTACTACAAGACGTTTGCTTCTGCTTAGAGGCTACGCCCCTGCAGAGTTTTTCAGCAAGCTCCTAACGCTCCGTTGATGCAGATGAACCAGGATCTGGTGTCGCTTTCGAGCGACCCCGTGGACGACGGGATTTTCCAGATTCCCGCGGATTACCAATCCGTATCGCTGGAAGATCTCCTCAAAGGCGCGGCCTCAGCGCCTACGCCCCCACAGTTTCGACAGTAGTGCCTCCAGTCGCGGCAAAGCGCCGCCGATGATACAGTAAAGATAACTAACGGAGGAGGCCGCTATTATGTCTTTCGTCTCCTTGCTGGTATTGGGAACCGGCTTGGCATTCCAAACTCCGCCCACGGTGCAAGCCTCGGACGGGTTTCGCGTGTCTTCACCCAATCAGAACCAGGCGCCGAATCCAGCCCTGACACCCGAGGTTCGGGGCGATATCATGATGGCCCGCAAGATGTTCCGTGAGGCTATCGATTTCTATAAGCCGGGGGCCGAGACCAGCGCGATCCTGGCAAATAAGACCGGCATCGCCTATCACCAGCTGCAGGATCTCGACAACGCCGAAAAGTATTACCGCCGCGCCATCAAGCTGAATTCGAAGTATCCGGAAGCCATTAACAACCTGGGAACCGTTTACTACGCGAAGAAGTCGTACCGGCGCGCCGTCAATCAGTACAGAAACGCTCTGCGAATTACGCCTAATTCCGCTTCCGTGCTCAGCAACCTGGGAACGGCGTATTTCGCCCGCAAACAATACGACGAGGCGATGAAAACCTACGCACAGGCCGTCGCGATCGACCCCGAGATCTTCGACACGCATAGCAGCCAGGGCGTGATGGTGCAGGAGCGCACCATCGAGGAGCGCGCCGGGTATTTCTACATCCTGGCCAAGACCTGCGCCAAGGCGGGCATGACCGACCGGAGCCTGCAATACATGCGCAAGGCGCTCGAAAACGGATTCAAGGATAAGGACAAGTTCAAGGCCGAACCGGAATTCGCCTCCTTGCAGGACAACATGGAGTTCCAGGAGATTCTCGCCGCGGAGTACAAGATCCTCTGAAGCGGCGACTCCTTCTTGCTCCGTTGCTAGTGGCCGCTGCCTGCGCTGCTTGTTCCCGTTCGCCTAAACCCGCAGTGGAACGCGTCGCGTTCCTGCCCTTCGAAAACCTGAGCGGCGACGCGACCCTGGATTGGGTTTCTTCCTCCGGGGTGCGGATCGTGACTGACGAGCTCCTAGGCGGCACGGCGCGCACCATTCCTTTACAGGTAGGCGCGTTGCGCGATGCCTACGCTTCCGGCGCCACGAAACTGGTGCACGGATATGTCGAAAAGCGGCGCCAAGGTCTTCATTTCGAATTTGTGGTCGAAGATGCCCAGACTCATAGGGCTCTTCAGACTCTAGCGAGCGACGGAGATCCGTTGCCGTCTCTCGACCGGCTGTCCAAGCAGATCGACACGGGTGCGCACCCATTTTCCTCCACCAATCCCCAGGCAGTTGCCGCGTGGGCTAGCGGCGACTTTGAAAAAGCCGTATCGCTCGACCCGGGTTTCGGCGCGGCGTGGTCAAGCTGGGTGCAAGCCCGCAATGCAGCGGCCGCAGCTGGTAACCAAGAAGCCAAACAACAAGCCATCGACATCGCGGCTCGAGCCCTTGCGCAGTCCAATCTTCAGTCGCCCGTCGATCGTGCGCAACTGGAGTTCGTGGCGGCCACGTTGCGCCAGGACCAACCCGCTCAGGAGCGGGCCCTCAAGGCTTTGGCGCAGCTGATGCCCCATGATTTGGCTCTGCTGGGCCAGCTCGCCACGCGGGAAACCAACGCGCGCCATTTTTCCGAAGCAGCCCGGTATTACGCGGCCATCCTGCAGGAGGCCCCGGACAATATCGAGATCTGGAACCAGATGGGGTACGCCCAGGCTTTGGGAGGCGACCTGGAGTCGGCGCAAAAGTCGTTCGAGCGCTATGGACGCGATCCGGCGCACACCGCCAACGCTCTGGATTCCCAGGGCGAAGCGGAATTCATGAATGGGAAATTCGCCGCCGCGGAAAAGAGCTTTTTGGACGCGCACGCCAAGAGTAGCGCTTTGCTCGCTGGCGGCGACCTGCTCAAAGCCGCCTACGCCCATTGGCTGCAAGGCGATCTCCCCGGCGCCGACAAGTTGTTCTTCCGGTATCTGGCTTTCCGCACCGAGCAGAAAGACGTTCTCGTCCCGTGGCGTCAGGCCGTTTGGGAATATTCCACGGGCCGGCGGGATGCGGCCGTCGCCCGTCTGTCGAGCGTAACCGGGCCGGCTGCGAACATCGCGGCTGCACAGCTGGCGCTATGGAAGGATCCCTCCAAGCTTCCCCAGGATCCGGCAGCGCTCAAGCAGGCTTATGAGCGAACTCCTCCTGCCGCGGATGGTCTTGCTCGCGTTCTTTACGCGGGGGCCTTGGCCAAGGCAGGCCAAAAGGACGAGGCCAGGAAGCTGATCGCGTTATGGCCGTTGCCGGGGCTAGATAGCGATCCGCTACTGCAATCGTTTGTGTTTCCTAAATACCTGGAGTTAAAGCAGGAATTGAAGTAAACAGGCGAGGTCCGAGGGGAACAACTCAGGCGGGAAAAAACCTTCGGAGAGCGAACGAGCCAAGCCCGCCCGCTCCCCGCAGGGCAAAAAGGGTTGTTAAGTTAGCTGCCGTTCGCGGAACTGAGAACCGAGGCAACCTTCGAAAAGATCTGGCTGATGCTGGTCGCAACGCCCGGCATAATCGCGCCGGCCGCAACGGCCACGAACCCGGCCATCAGAGCATATTCGATGAGGTCCTGGCCGCGCCGATCCTTCCAAACTTTGAGCTGCAGAAGCATATTTTTCATTCGTTCAATCTCCTCTCCCTATTCGTGCACGACAGTCCCTGTCGCCAATTCAAAAGTATCATCGGCCCGCTTCTGAAAGAATCGGTGTTACACCTAAGGCTGCGGTTGAAATGTCCTCAGGACACTGATTTTTGAGGTACTTGCAACGGCTTTAGTACTACAAGTTTCGATTGCCATGCGCGCGGGGGCGCCCTAGGTATTGTCCGCACGCGATTGATTCCTGACGCTCTTTCGCCTGTCGGGGCGAAATCCTCACCTGAAAGTACGGTGTTTACCGGAGCGTATTCCGCTCCGAATGCCCGTAAGCTCGAACCATGCCTGCCCTGGTGATGGTCCTCCTGCTGGCCGCCGGTGTGAAGGACGGCCCAACTCCATTACGCTCAGGCTGTTCGCCGGATGCACGGGTCCTGGCTTCCCTGCCCGCCGGAGTACCCGTGACGATTAAGTACTCCATCAACGCCGAGACCGGACCCTGCTACAAAGTGTCGGTCGAGCTGGAGGGCAAGACCCTGGAGGGTTCCCTGCCCGCGACCGCCGTCGACCAAACGGACGACTTCGACCAGGCTCGCCGCCAGGCCGTGTGGATGGATACACCCTTGATCGTGAGCCAGCTGCGTGCCAGCGCGGCCTTACCGTCCCTGCGAGCCGGTGGCGGCGGCAATTCGGCCGTGGCGCAAAAAGCCTCGGATCTGATCACCTCCAGCCGGCCGCAAAAGGCGCTGGAACTTCTGGAACCCGAACTGAAGATCCATCGCGATCCGGGCCTGCTGGCCCTGGCCGGCATGGCTGCATGGCGCTCCGACGATCCTCGCCTGGCTCTGGAATACTTGCGGGCTTCGCTCGATCTGGCCCCCACGCCCGCGGTGGAGCGACTCTATCATCAGGTCGAACGCGAATCCAAGGGAGACCAGAGTACCGAACGTCTGTACGGGCTACGAGTCCTGTTGCGTTATGAAAGCTCGATCGTGCCCACCGAGACCGCCCGGCAGATGACCACGGTGCTCGACCAGGAGTTTATTCGGATTTCCCAGCAGCTGGGCTGCAGCGCTGACGAACGCGTGGTCGCGATTGTGCAGAGCCGTGATGCGTACCGCAAGACCACCGACTCGGCGGAATGGTCCGGCGGACAATTTGACGGCAAGATTCGCGTGCCCGTGTTCGATCCGAAGGTTCTGGATAAAGAGATGATCCGTTCGCTGCAGCATGAGACCACCCATGCCTGCCTCACGATGATGGGGCGCTGGCCTGCGTGGCTGCAGGAGGGGATCGCGCAGAAGCTTTCCGGCGATACGCTCACGCCCGCGCAGAGGAAACAGATCACCGGTTGGGTCCACGACGGGAAACTCCCGCGCTTGAGCAACCTCAGGCAAGACTGGTCGCGATTGGACACGGCTCATGCGGCGGTCGCTTACGCGTTATCGCTGGCCGCGGTGGAGCTGCTGTGGCAGGATTCGGGTGACGACGGCGTGCGGAATCTATTGCGGAATCCCGAAAGATTGCCGCAGGTGACGGCTGAGCTGGATCGCAAGCTGGGGTTGTAGACTGTTCCTAGACAACCGTGCCAGGCAAACTCGTCACCGTAGGATCATACAGCACCTCCTATGAAGCGAATCTCGTGAAATCCGGGCTTGACGCTTTTGGAATCGACTCAATATTGATTGATGATCACACTATAAATGCCAATTGGGCGTGGTCGAATCTTCTCGGCGGAGTAAAGGTTCAAGTTGAGGAGTCCGAGATCGAGTACGCGCTTCAGCTGATCGAAGCGGAGCCCAGCGACGAACAGGACGAGAAAGACGCCTGGGCGGAGACCGGCATCGTCTGTCCAACCTGCAGCAGCTCTAACACCCGCTACTTCCTCGATAAGAGCGGGAGTTTCTTGACCTGGCTGGTGCTCGGCTTTCCTGTCCTGCCCTCAGTATCAAAAAGAGCCTGCACAAACTGCGGACATAAGTGGAGGATTTAGCCCGTCCACGAGCCTCTTTATATCGTGCTACGATATATCTGTGGATCTGACCATACGCGATTATCAGGAGCTAGCCGAGTTTCGTTACCAGCTTCGGCACTTTCTTCAGTTCAGCGAAGCGCGGGCGAGAGAGCATGGGATCGAGCCCCATCAGCATCAAGCCTTGCTGGCGCTCAAAGGATTGCCCGCCGGTACCCAGCCGACCATTAGCGAACTGGCGAATCGCCTCGCGTTGCGTCATCACACCACCGTCGAGCTGGTTAATCGATTGGAATCGTCCGGCTTCGTCAAGCGCCAGCCGGATCCCTCGGATGGGCGCCAGATCCTGCTTCACCTCACCGCTCAGGGAACGGCCAAATTACGGTCGCTCTCCGTAGCGCATCGCGATGAGTTGAAGGTCAAAGGTCCGGAGCTAGCCAAGGCTCTGCGCGCCATCCTTCGTGCAAGACGGGAAGTTCGCGTAGCATGAGCAAACACACGGTTAGCGAAGCACAGGGCGACTTCACCGTCACCCCGCGAGTCCTTCTAATGGCGCTGCTGGCGATTGCGATCGGCCTGCTAAGCACAGGCGTGGCTTTCGTCCTGCTTCGGCTCATCAGTCTGTTCACGAATCTGTTTTACTTCCAGCGTTGGAGCATCGCCGCCGCGTCGCCGGCTCAGAATACTCTCGGCGGTTATGCGGTGCTGGTCCCGATAGCCGGGGCCTTGATCATCGGACTGATCGCCCGCTATGGCTCGGAGCGCATCCGCGGTCATGGAATCCCCGAGGCCCTGGAATCGATTCTCATCCACGGCAGCCGCGTTCAGCCGCGTTTGGCCGTGCTGAAACCGCTCTCGGCCGCGATATCCATCGGATCGGGAGGCCCGTTCGGAGCCGAAGGCCCGATCATCATGACCGGCGGCGCGTTTGGTTCGATGATCGCGCAGTTGTTCCACCTGAGCAGCGCCGAGCGCAAGACGCTGCTGGTAGCGGGAGCGGCGGCCGGAATGGCGGCGACCTTTGCCGCACCCCTGGCTTCGGTATTGCTCGCGGTCGAGCTGCTGCTGTTCGAGTGGAAGCCTCGCAGCATGATTCCAGTGGCTCTGGCCAGTGCGACGGCGGGCGCTGCTCGCCGCTACATACTCGGTCTGGGTCCTTTATTCCCGGTTCCAGCGCATCCTGTGTTCATCGGGCCCGCGGGACTTGCCGGCTGTGTCCTTGCCGGTCTACTCGCAGGGTTACTCTCCGCGCTGTTGACGTGGGCCGTCTACGCCAGCGAAGACGCATTTCTAAAGCTGCCGATTCATTGGATGTGGTGGCCCGCCATCGGCGGCCTGGTGATCGGAATCGGCGGCTTGATCTTCCCGCAGGCGTTGGGCGTCGGCTACGATACCATCGGCGCGCTGATCCAAGGCGATGTTGCCACGGGAACCATTGCCGGAATCCTTCTGGTGAAATCTGTCATCTGGGCCGTGGCGCTCGGATCCGGAACGTCCGGCGGCGTGCTTGCGCCGTTGCTGATGATGGGCGGCGCGCTGGGCGGCCTGGAGGCGATGTTCCTTCCTCATATGGGAGTCGGATTCTGGCCGTTGATCAGCATGGGCGCCATTCTCGGAGGAACCATGCGATCGCCCTTCACCGGGATCGTTTTCGCGATTGAGCTGACGCACGATTTCAACGCGCTGCTGCCGCTCCTGGTCGCGAACGTGCTCGCCTACACGATCAGTGTTCTGCTGCTGAAGCGGTCGATCCTGACGGAGAAGGTCAGCCGCCGCGGTTTCCACCTGAGCCGCGAATACTCCGTGGATCCGCTCGAAATCCTGTTCGTACGCGAGGTGATGCGGACATCCGTCGCTGCGTTCGCCGCCGCGACCACAGTGGAAGAGGCCGCGAGCCACCTGCGCCCGGACCATTCGCCCCGCGGCCAGCATCTCTACCCGGTGCTGGATGCGCAAGACCGGCTGGCCGGGGTCATTGCCCGCAAGGATCTCCGGAAGCTCACAACCGAGCACGCGGGATCCAGGGCAATCGGGGAGTTCGTTCGATGCGCACCGATGGTCGCCTATGCCAACGAGCCGCTTCGAGTGGTCGTCGAACGCATGGCTTCGAGCGGATTCACCCGCATGCCGGTGCTCGATCCAACCGCGCCCGGAAAGCTGGTCGGCATGGTTTCCCTGCAAGACTTACTGCACGCGCGAGCCCGCAATCTGTCGGAGGAGCGGGATCGCGAGCGGGTGATCCGCATCCGGCTGCCGTTCGGCGCACCGGCGGCTTCCGGGAAAGAATCCTAGATTACTTCGCGGACGCCTGTTTCGAGGCGCCTTCGACCAGCGATTGGGTTTCGTTCGAGCAAGCGAGTTCCATGATCTGATCGAACGGCGCCAAGGTCAGAGTCTGCTTGGGAACGACCCACGGCTTGGTCAGCACCTTGGGATCCTCCAAGGTCGCTTCGATCTCGAGCGTGTTCGCGTCTACGCGGCGATAGCGTTCCACCATATGCAGCGCGTCGGAATGGAACGACACCCGGCCTTCCGCGTAGATCCAGCTCGTGTCGGTAAAGTTGGTCTTGTCGACCACGAGGGTGTCTCCCTCCCAATGACCTATGGCGTCGCCGCGATTCGAAGGAGGCACAGCGTCGCGGCGCGGCCTTCCATCGATGGGGATGATCTGGAAACTGTTATAGGTTTCCGTCAGCATGATGACAAACTTGGGAGTTTGCACGATCTGCCCGACTGCGCCCACGTCGAAAAGGCTCACATTCAGTGTGCCGAACGCGGTGTTGGTGCAGCCCAAAGCCGGGTCATCCTTATCGGATAGGGTCTTGGCCTTCGCTGCGGCGGCAGGCGTATACAAACTGGTAAAGGTGGGTGCCGGTGCTCCACCTGGTCCACGAGCTGGCGCGGTAACACTTCCACCGCTCGCTGTGCGGCCCCCGACATCGGCTCCACGCCACCAGACGCCGGATAGGTCGGGATGACCATCGGCCGTGCGAGGAATGGCCGAAGAAGTAGCTGCTTTGGCTGCGGCTCCCGATTGTGCCGCGAGGCGAGCCGTGCCCGCCGTGGACCATACCAGCCCTGTAGCGACCGCAGCCGTCAAGATCGAGCGTTTCATTTGCCCGGTCCCTCCTGGGGCCCGAACATACCGTACGTTTTGCCATCCGCAGTGGTGAGCTGGCTCAACATGCCGCGATTCTGTGAGGCGTCCCGGGCACGGAATCCTTTAATGGTGACCTCGGCGCCCGCCTTGATGATGTCCGGCTTGTAGCCATTGCGAATCATTCCGCTGGGCGTGCCGGCTTCGAAGGACCATTGTTCCACTTTGCCGCTGGCGTCCTTCACATCGATGACAAACCACGAATGCGGGTTCCGCAGCAGGACTTGATTGATCACACCGTGAACCGTGATCGCGTTACCCATATCGTATGCAGCGGCAAACGAATGATGAGCCCACGCCGGAACTCCCGTGCCGAGCGCGACCAAACCTGCCCCCAAAACGGCGAGAAATGTTCGTTTCATTAACACCTCCTGGTGTTGTCCAAGATTCGTGTCGTCCAAGATTCCACTTGGAATTCTTAGCACAGTATATACCCAGATGGCATTCGGCACTTTCCCCGCGATTGATTCCGAACTGAAACCGCTACCGGACTGGGATTCACGCCAGCGTCTCGAAACGCCAGATTAACAATTGCTCCGATGCGTGCAATACCTCAGGATTGTCGTGAAGCCACACAACGATCGAGCGAGGAGTTATCCCCAGCACATGAGCTATCCCTGCCCATTTTCAAGGTTTTGGAGACTGAATTCGGTGCTGCGCGGTGCGGTGCTGGCCGCGGCCGTGGCTTTGACGCCGGCGAGCTTCGCGCAACAGGTCCGCCCGGACTCCATACCGGTGAAAAACTGGCCCATGCGCAAGCCGAGCGATGCGGCGCTGAGCGCTCCGAGTTCGATCGCCGCGGGCAGCACTTCCGGGTTAGTGTACATTGCTATCACTCCCTGCCGTATCGTGGATACTCGCAGCCAGGGCGGCTTGGGCAAGACCGGCGCGTTCGGTCCCCCTTCGCTGGTTGCCGGTCGGGTGCGTGTCATACCGGTTCCTTCGTCCAATTGCGGCGTGCCCGCAGCCGCCGCGTACTCGCTGAATTTCGTTTCCGTCACCCCGGTCGGGCAACCGGTAGCCTGGGTCGCAGCCTGGCAGGATGATGCCGCGTTTCCCGGAACCGTTGTGCTTAACGCTTTGCAAGGCGGCATTGTGGACAACTCCGCCATTGTGCTGGCCGGCACCGACGGAGGAATCCAGGTGCTGGCGACCAACAACACGGATCTCGTGGTCGATATGAACGGGTATTACGTTCAGGCCACCACCATTCAAGGCCCGCCGGGCCCGGGCGGACCGCAGGGGCCGAGCGGACCGCAGGGCCCCCAGGGCGCAACTGGACCAGCGGGTCCTACCGGCGCGACAGGACCGGCTGGCCCTCAAGGCCCGACTGGACCTCAAGGTTTGAGCGGCACCTCAGCCTTTGCCGATTTTTTTGCTTTGATGCCTCCCGATAACGCTGCGACAGTTGCGCCCGGTACGGACGTGTCTTTCCCGCAAGACGGGCCCACATCAGGTGCCTCCATCGCACGAACGGGTCCGTCTTCCTTCAATCTGTCTGCTATTGCCACCTATCAGGTCACCTTTCAAGTGAGCATTACGGAAGCAGGACAGCTCATTTTGACGCTCAATGGGGCCGATCTGGCTTATACGGTTGTGGGGCGTGCCACTGGTACTAGTCAGATTGTCGGAACGGCTCTAGTGACTACGTCAGTCATAAATTCAATTCTCACGGTACGCAATCCGGCGGGTAATTCCACCGCATTAACGATCACACCTTTGACTGGCGGAACGCGCCCCGTTTCCGCTCATCTCGTGATCGTGCAGCTTCAGGGGACCGCTCCTGTCTGATTTTCGGGACCCGCCTCAAGGGTGTCTTCTCCTAGCCACGCTATCCTGAAGACGACTCCCATGTCATTCGCTACCATCCCCGAGGCAATCGAGGAAATTCGCGCCGGCCGCATGCTGGTCGTCGTCGACGACGAAGACCGCGAGAACGAAGGCGACCTCACCATGGCGGCCCAGTTCATCACACCCGAGGCCATCAACTTCATGGCGGTACACGGGCGCGGGCTGATCTGCCTGGCCCTGTCGCCCGAACGCTGCGATCAGCTTCATCTGCCGCTGGTCTCTCCCATGAATACTTCGCGCTTCGGCACGGCGTTTTGCGAATCGATCGACGCCGCCGAAGGCGTCACCACCGGCATCTCCGCGGCCGACCGCTCCCAGACGATTCGCGTCGCCATGCGTCATGGGACCAAGCCGTCCGACCTGGCGCGTCCCGGTCACGTGTTCCCTTTGCGCTCGCGAGAAGGCGGCGTGCTGGTGCGCGCAGGGCAGACCGAGGCGGCTGTCGATCTGGCCCGTCTGGCCGGCCTCGAGCCGGGCGGCGTGATTTGCGAAATCATGAACGAGGATGGCAGCATGGCGCGCGTCCCCGAGCTCACTCAATTCTGCGCGCGGCACGGGCTCAAGATGATCTCCGTCGCCAGCCTGATCCGCTACCGTCATCAGACCGAGAACCTGGTCCGGCGGCTCGCCGAAGGCTGCCTCGACACCGAATTCGGCAGCTTCAAGACGGTCACCTACGGCAGCACTGTGAATGACGAAGCTCATCTGGCGCTGGTCCACGGCGAGGTTCGCGGCAAGGAGAATGTCCTAGTGCGGATGCATTCGCGCTGCGTGCTGGGCGATGTGTTCGGCTCCACCGCCTGCAGCTGCGGCGCCATGCTGCGCGCTTCCCTACAGAAGATCACCGAAGAGGGCGACGGCGTGGTGGTGTATCTGCATCAATCCGGATGGGGCGAGCGCAAGCATACCCCCATGCCCGATGGATCTCCCCGGCCTCTGCACGAGTTCGGCATCGGTGCGCAGATTCTGGCCGATCTGGGCCTGTCGACGATTCGGATTCTGACCAACCGCGTCCGTAAACTGCCGGGTCCAGGGCTCGATGCCTTCGGCATTCGCGTCACCGGTCAAGTGCCGCTTTCCGAGTAGGTCACTTCAATAAGTTCCGCACAACGAACCAGAGGTTCGCCGGCCGCTCGGCCAGCCGACGCATGAAGTACGGATACCACTCGGTCCCATAAGGCACGTACAGGCGCAGCCGGAAGCCAGCGTCGATCAGCTTGCGCTGCAAGTCGCGGCGAATCCCGTAGAGCATCTGGAATTCGAAACTGTCCTGGGGAATGCTCCGCCCTTGGACGTACTCGATCGCTTCCAGAATGATCCTTTCATCGTGAGTGGCGATGGCGGGATACACTCCGTGATCCAGCAGCGTCTTCATCAGAGCGACGTAGTTCGCGTCGACATCCTGCTTGCGCGGGATCGCGGCCGATGCCGGCTCCCGGTATGCCCCTTTGACCAGCCGGACCGGAACAGCCGCGGTATTCAGCCGCTCGATATCCGCCGCGCTTCGGTGCAGGTACGCCTGGACGCAGACCCGCACGCAGCCGCATTCGCTGCCGGCCTGGATCGCCATGGCTAAGGTGCGCTCGGTATAAACGCTCGATTCCATGTCGATCTCGACACGGCTTCCCGCGGTCTTGGCTTTTGCCTCCAAGCGGCGGACGTTCTCGAGGCAAGCTTCCTGGGATAGATCCAGTCCGAACTGTGTCAGCTTGATAGCGATGGTGCTGGACAAGTGCCGGTCGCCAATCTGCTCCAGCGCACTTACGTACGCGTCGCAGGAAGCCGAAGCTTCCGCAACGGTGCTCACGTTTTCTCCCAGATGATCCAGCGTGGAGAAAACCTTTTCGCTCTGGAGCCGTTCGCACACCGCCAGCGCTTCTTCGAGCGTGTCGCCGGCGACGAAGCGCCGGGTGACTTTGTGAGACGGCGGCCAGGCCTCCATCCATCTCCGCAGCGCCGGGCGCTTGGAGAGATAGAGGAACAAACCGCGCATCATGATGAAATGATGCTTCGCATCATATGGAAATGACGCTGCGCGTCATGTGGGACGGACGCGGGTTGCGTCTTCCGGTATATCCGGCTGGCGCGCTGTTGTATCGATCCGCACAGGCTGGGGAGGTTCGGCCGATGCGCCGACGCCCAGTTCCCGCATCCGCTTGAGCGACGGGAGCAATCGAGCATCCCAGGAAGCGACGGACCGGTTGTACGCTTCAATCGCCTTCGACAAGTGCCGCCCCGAATCGGCGTAGAATTCCGCGAAGGCGCGCACCCGCTCGTGGAACTCGCCCGCGATCCGGCGCAGTTCCTCGGCATTCTTGGCCAGGCGTTCCTGACGCCAGCCGTACGACACGCCTTTGAGGATACTGACCAGGGTGACCGGGGTCGCCAGCAGAACCTTCTTGGCGAGCGCGGCTTCCAGCAGATCGCGATTGCGCTCGAGCGCCGCGCTCATGAAGTGCTCGCCCGGAAGAAACAGGACCACCATCTCGGGCGCCGGATCGAACTGCGCCCAATACTCGCGCGTCGAAAGGTCCATGACGTGGCGCCACAACTGCTGCGCGTGACGATCGAGCGCTGCCGCGCGTGCCGCGGGATCGGGGGCTTCCTCGGCATCGAGATACGCGGACAGAGGAGCCTTTGCGTCCACCGCCAGCGTCCTGTTCCCGGGAAGCTTCACCAGCATGTCCGGGCGTCTTCTGTCACTCCCCTGTTCAGGCGTCTGCTGTTCGAAGAAATCGCAGTAGGGCGCCATTCCGGCGAGCTCTGCCACCCGGCGCAAGGTCAGCTCGCCCCAGCGCCCGCGCGAGTTAGGACCGCGCAAGGCTTGCGACAGCGCCAGGGTGTCCTTGCTTAACGTAGCGAGGTGCGCTTCCAGTCCTCCCAGTGCATGCTGCCTTTGCGACTCGATCTCGCGCATCTGCGATTCGATCCGCGCCAGGGCGTCGGCCATGGGACGAGCGGCTTCGGCGGCAGTCCGCGCGTCGTTTGCGGCGCTCCGAGCGGCATTCCCCGCCCGCATCCAGACCACGGCCAGTGCCACACCCACCCCGGCCGCTAAAACAATCGCGATCCAAAATGTTGCGGAAGGCATGGCTTTTCTCCAGTTTGGCACACCAGGAAGGTATTAGTAGCAGTTTCAGCCTGTTGGCGGGTTCCCTTTAGTGGTTAAAGCTTCCCCCCTATCTTGCCGATAAACCCTTGGGACTTTGTGTCTCCAGGTTCTATTGCCGCGCGGACGGCGACTTGGTGAGGAGGATGACGTGGGCGTTTCGAAAAGTCTGAAAAGATTGGCAATACTGGGATTGCTGGCTTGCGGAGGCGCCTGGGCACAAGACACGGTTGCCGTAAAGGTGAGCTTGACCGCGCCGGCCACTTTCCTCGTCGACGGCCAGCCCTTTTCTTCCCCCCAAATTCTTCGGTGGCAGGTCGGAAGCACTCACCAGGTTTACTTTGTCCAATCTCACGAACCGGACGGAAGCTTGTCGAATCACCAGTATTCGCTGACCAATCTCGGAGTGCGCTTTACCTTCGCCACCTGGACCATGACCGGCCAGACGGCGCTCGGCTCGGCGCCGCTGCTGACCTTCACCGTCGATCCCACGCTCACCGAGATTGTTGGCCAGGTCAGCACGGAAATCGAGCTGGCCATAAACCTCGCCTTCACGGATGCGAACGTGGCCTGCTCTTCCCCTGACCCGATTCCGAACGATCCGCGGCAGGGCGTCGTGGTCGTCAACGGAACGTGTTTCACCACGTCAGGAAACATTTGGGTTACTCCGGGACCTCAAAATCTAGCCGCCGCGACCTTCCCGGGATACATCTTTACCAACTGGGTGATCAACGGAAGCCCCATGCCTCCCGAGAGTCTAACCAACTATCCCCTTTTCGGACCCGCCGACATCTCAGCAACGTTTGTGAAAGCCAAGCGGGTGCGTATTCGTTCTAATCCCCTGGGCCTGGGTCTATTAGTGGACCGTCATCCAATCCAGCCCGGTCCGCTCTCCATCGCGGGCTATACCGGCGATCCCTATTGCCCGATCAGCTTCGCCCTGCTGCCGGTCCCCGTCCCGGTGCCATATGTTCCCTTGTGCGTGGGCGACTTTGACTTCGTGCCTGGCTCAACGCATCTCCTTGCCGCACCACCTGTGCAAACGGATCTGCAGGCACAAACCTGGGTCTTTTCCGGATTCAGCAATGGCCAGGGACAAAACTCCACCTACACGGCCGGTCTGGACACGAATACAACGGATTTCCTTTTCGCAAACTTCACTGCGGCTGTGCCGACAGAAGTAGTCACTTCACCTCCCGGCTTGACGGTCAACGTAGACGGTAAAAATCAGTCCAACGGCGCCTCGATGCTGTGGGCTGAAGGACAGACGCACCATTTGATCGCTCCACCGGTTCAGACCGACGCGACCGGACGTCCCTGGCAATTCGTGAGCTGGTCGCAGGGCGGTATCGCCGACCAGATGTACACCGTTCCCGCCGGGCAGCTCGGACTATACCTAGTGGCGAATTATGCGCCGCAGGGGAAGCTTCAGATCCTCAGCGTGCCGCCCGGATTACCGTTCGTTGTGGACGGCGCAGCCTGCAACACGCCCTGTGTCCTCCTCGACAAACCCACGGGAGCGAAAGTGCAAGTGGTAGCCCCGCCATCGGTATCGCCGAACCCCGTCAGCCGTTACACTTTTGGTTCCTGGAATGGCGGAAGCATCGCCACTTCGTTCCAGGTCACCATTGGCGATCAAGGACAGGTGTTCACGGCGACGTATCTGGCGTTCTACAAAATAACCGCCACTTCCCAGCCGCCCGGCTTCGTAAATTTCTTTTACAATCCGCCGCCTTCTGCGGACGGATTCTTCCCCGGCGGAACGCAGGTCTCGGTCACGGCTATTCCCAATAATGGATTCACCTTCAAGCAATGGGCCGGCGACCTCTCCGGAACAAACGCGACGGCATCCTTGGCGATGAACGCTCCTCACTCCGTGTTGGCGATCCTCAACGGGTTCCCCTACGTTTCCGCAGTCGCGAATACGGCTGGAGCTACGCCCTCCCCCACGGTTGGACCGGGATCCGAGATCTCGATCGTCGGCGTTGATCTCTCCGCGACCAGCAAGTCGGCTCCTCCCGGCGAACTCTCGCAAGCCATCGACGACGTCTGGGTCACCGTGAATGACCGGCTGTTGCCGTTGCTCTACGTATCGCCCGAGTTGATCAATGCTCAACTCTTCTCCGATCTGGTGGATGGCACTTATACCCTGACAGTGCATCGCACCAACCAGGGAGATGCGAGCCGGACCTTCACCGTCAAGCGGGACTCGCCGGGACTCTTCCAGTGGGTTCCGCAAACTGGCAGTCCCACAATCGCCGCGTACCGCCAGGATGGAAGCATGCTCACTCCCGGCAACCCGGCCACGGCCAATGAGACGATTTCCATCTACGGAACGGGCTTCGGCTTGTACGATCGTCCGCTAGTGGATGGCTTCCCCACTCCCGATACCGGCGACTGGAAACTGGTGGATCCGATCACCGTTACAGCGGGCGGGCAGACCTATACGCCGGTCTCCGCGAAAGCCCAAAATGGCTTCACCGGTATGGTGGTGCTCCAGGTTAAGCTCGGAACGCTGCCGTCGGGTCTGGTGGATCTGAAGGCCACGGTCAACAACGTGGATAGCAATACGGTCAAGCTACCCATCAAGTAGCTTCAGCGCACAAAGAACGCCGGCTTGTCGATGGACGCGTCTACCGCGACGTCGAAGAACCCGACCATCATCTCGTCCCAGCTCTGGTGTCCATAGCGAACATCGGCCGTAGGGTCCGGATTGCGCGGGTTCGCGGCGGAGTTGTCATACGTCGCGATCCAGTTGAGCCGGGTCCCCTTCTTGAGCGGCATCGGTTCCGCCAGCCGGTAGTACAGCTGCCAGTAAAAATCGTAGGGCATTACGCGCAGCAAGGTCTCGGGCAGCCCGTTATCCCGGATCCTGGTGTACTCGAATCCTGTCCCTCTTAGATGCATGTGCGGGAAGAATCCCAGCAGCAGGGCGTCGTTGGGCAGAGTGCCCCACACGCTGATCCGGAAGTCGCGCTCCCCCGCGGGGATCAGGAATTTCTCGTTGTCCATTTGCAGCGTAAGAACGCGCTTGGCAGGCGGCTTCGCGGCAAACACCATGCCGACCTTGATCCGATCGTCCACCGCCTTGCCGGACGGCGTGTAGTGGACCTCGAACACCAAGTCCGATCCGGCCTTGATCAGCTTGGCCATGCCCTCTGGATACACGTCGGGCGCGCTGCCCGGTGCATACACGGCTAGAATGTCGGCCTTGGTCGGGCCGCGCGTCCAGGTATCGCCTGGCTCGCGGATGTACACCACAGCGTGATGCACCACTTTGCGTTCGCTCGGACGCACTTCTACCGATTGCACCCAGCGATCCTGTTGGAATCCCGTGGGCACGATGAAGTATTGATACTCGACGGCTCCGGCCTTTGGAACGCGGAACGCGCGAGGCATATCGATGACTGCATCGGGTCCCTTATTCGACGTGCCTATATTCCACCCCTCGGGCCACACCTTCGGCGGTGGAGCGTCCGATTCCCTACCCTGCTGCGCGCCCGAGTCCGCCCATTTCGCCAGCGTGTCGCGCTCGGAGGCAGACAACGATCGGTCGTTGGAGAATTTGCCGCAGCACGGATCGGCAAACCACGGCGGCATTTTACCCGTGCGAACGGCTTCGCGGATCGCTTTCGCCCACGGCCGCGTCTGCGGATAGGTGGAAAACGCCATGGGAGCCATCTGGCCCTGGCGATGGCACTCCTGGCAACGATTTTGCAGAATCGGGAGAACGTCGCGGTAGAAGGTGACCTGCTGCGCCATCGCCGGCAGGGCGAGCAGAACGGCGCCAATTATCCGCGGGATCACGTCTTTACTATATCCGCGGTGTTCGGTCGAGTAGTTAGAGCTGCCAGGCGACGCTCTCGCCGGGATAAAATCGTTTAGACGGATGCTAATGATGCATCGTGCTTGGTTAAGCGTCGTTCTTCTCACCGCTCTGCGAACACCTCTTTGTGCGCAAGAGTCTGCCGTTTGGCGCGATCCGTCGCCGCACAAGGTCCAGTTCGTGACCGTGGAAGAAAACGTCCGGTTGGAGGTGCTGGATTGGGGAGGCTCCGGCAGACCCATTATCTTCCTCTCGGGGCTGGGAGGCACGGCTCACCTTTTCGACGAGTTCGCTCCCAAGCTCGCCAACGCCTACCACGTGTACGGCATCACCCGGCGCGGGTTTGGCGCGTCCAGCATCCCCGCTTCAGGATACGAAGCGGATCGGTTGGGCGACGACGTGCTTTCCGTCCTCGACTCGCTCAAGCTCAACGCGCCCGTGCTCGTGGGGGAGTCCCTTGGCGGTGAAGAGCTGAGCTCCGTAGGCTCCCGCTTTCCTGGGCGTGTCGCCGGCTTAGTCTATCTCGATGCTGGCTACCAGTACGCGTTCGAAAACGGCAAGGGGACGACCCTGGAGGAACTACAGAAGATCGCGCCACCACAACCTCCGGAGCCGAGCGCGATCGACTCTGCAGGCTTTGCCGCGTATCAAGCCTGGTTCAAGCGGATCAATGGAATTGCCTTTCCGGAGGCCGAGTTCCGCCAGATGATGGAGTCCGCACCGAACGGAAGCGTGGGGAAAACCCGCACGCCGCCCAGCGTTCCGATGGCGATTCTAGCCGGCATGAGGAAGTACACCGACATTCGGGCACCTGTGCTGGCCATCTATGCCGTCCCCCATGACCTGGGTCCATGGCTCAACGACAACAAAGATCCGGCCATGCGCACCGCAGCCGAGGCGTTTTCCGCGAACGATGTGGCGTGGACAGAGAAGCAGGCGAAGGCGTTCGAAGATGGCGTACCAAGCGCCCGAGTTATCCGATTGCCGCGCGCGAATCATGTCGTTTTCCTATCGAACGAGGCAGACGTGCTGCGCGAAATGCGCGCTTTTCTGGCGGCGCTGAAGTAAAGAACACCTTACTGGCTCTCAGCGACGCTCAACGTCAACTGATCCGAGTCGCCGTGATGAGCTGCCAGGACTACTGAGTCGGGCGGGACGAGATTCGCTTCCACCATCGCCGCCAGCGGCTGCGTCAGCTTGCGCAGGATGATCCGCTTCAGCTCCCGAGCTCCGTATTCGCGGTTGGTGCCTTTCGCCAGTAGGAAACGCCGCGCGCTCGCATCCAATTCCAGCGCGAAAGCCCGATCTTCCAACCGATGCGCGATATGCCGCTCCAGCGCCGCGACCTGCTGATCCAGAATCGCTTCGAGTGCGTCGGCGTCCAGCGGCTGGTACGTGACCACCGCATCGATCCGGTTCACGAATTCCGGGGCGAATTTCCGCTTCACCGCGCCCAACCCGATGCTGGACAATTTCCGCAAAGTTCCATCGCCGGAACCTGGCATGGCCGAGCCGAAGCCGAAATCCGGCAAAACTTCTTTCCGCATCGCCGACGCCCCCAGGTTACTGGTCAGAAAAATCAGCGTGCGCTCGAAGTTCACCGAAGTGTTGTCGCCTAGCCGCAAGACCGCCTTATCCAGCACGCCCAGGAGCAGGCGCGTCATGCTGGGCGCCGCTTTCTCGATCTCGTCGAACAGAACCAGGGCCAGATTGGACCCTTCGCTGGTCATGGCCCCGAGCTTTTGCTGCGTCAGCATCGGCGGCGTTTCGCGATGACCAAGGTATCCCGGCGGCGCTCCGATCAGCTTGGCGATTTCGTGCTCCATCTGAAACTCGCCGCAGTCGACCCGCACCAAACTCTTTTCGCTGCCGTGCAGCGCATCCGCCAGCGCCTCCACCGTGCGAGTCTTGCCGGTGCCGGTAGGACCCAGCAGCAGGAACACTCCGGCAGGCCGGCCTTCCGGCGCCAGTCCTGCGCGATACATCTGTACGTAGGGAACAATTTCGGCGATGGCGTGACTCTGGCCCACCAAGCGGCTCGCAAGCTGCTGAGTGAGTTCCTCACGTCCGTTTACAGGAGTTGGAAAACTGAGAACGTTCCGCCGGGGGCGGATAGGAATCGATTGGCCGCGCACACCTCATTCTCGGTGCGCGATGCGCCGGTGTGAACGGAGCGCAGTGCTAAGAGGCGGAAAACACTGCGTTATTTATGACGGTAGGTGATGCGTCCCTTGGTCAGGTCGTACGGGGAAAGCTCCAGGGTGACCCTGTCGCCCGCCAGAACGCGGATACGATTGCGGCGGAGTTTACCGGCTAGGTGCGCAAGCACGCTGCGTTCCTGGTCCAATTGGACGCTGAACAAGCCGCTGGGGAATTTCTCGACTACAGTTCCCGTAACTTCAATGCAATCTTCTTTACTCATCGTCCTCCCAGTAGGTGATTATACACGGTAGGAACTTCCTGTAAAATCATAACCCAGATGGCCGAAAAACTCGGAACGCTGTTCCAGCTTTATTACCGGCCTTCAAGCGCTCTCAGCACAATCCTAGACGCCGGAAGCCTGGCATTGGCCGCAATCGCGGCGGCCGCATTGGGCTTCGCAATGGGCGAATTGAGCCGCGTAGTGCTCATCGCAGTGCTGTTTGCGCCCGCGTGTATCGCGATCATTTCGGTATGGGACCACCTCGGCAGCGTTGGCGTGGTTCTTCGCCGCGACTACTCACCGCTGCTGGTGTGCATCTTGATGTGCTGGATCGCTGCCAATCTCCCGGCCTGGCTTGCAAGCTTCCTTGCGCCCGCGGTCAGTTTTTGGATTCACGCAGTTGCGGATGTGTATTTCCTGGCGCTAGCGGCCATCGCGATTCGCACAGTGTTCGGGTCCGGAATCGGAAAAGCCATAGGAACAGTTTTGGGCGGCGCAGCTGCGGGGGTGGGCGGCTTTTTCGCCTACGAGACATTCGGAGGAATGCTCTCCTATTTCACCTCCCCACTCGTTCTTATCTGGCTGTATTTCCTGTTTCGCCCGAATCTCGACATGTTCACAGGCCTTGGTGGAGGCCTGCGCTCCAGCCAAAACTTCCGCCGGAACCTGGATGCATTGACGGTGAATCCGCGAGACTCCGACGCGCATTATCAGCTCGGCCTGATCTACCAGCAGCGCCGCAACTACACCGAAGCGATCTCCCGCTTCACGAAAGCCGTCGAGATCGATCCGGGCGAGACCGATGCTCATCATCAATTGGGAGTCATCGCCCTGGAGCAGAAGCGCTATGAAGACGCGCGCCGGCACTTCGCCGCGACCCTGGCTCTCGACGACAAGCATTCGTCGAGTGAAGCTTGGCGCGGTCTGGGCGCAGCCGACCTGCAACTCGGAAAAACCGAGCAGGCGCTCGCCGAGCTTCAGAAATACACCGATCGCCGCGAGTTCGATCCCGAGGGTCTGTATTGGCTGGGCGAAGCGTTCAAGAAGCTCGGGCGTGTTGCCGAGGCCAAGGACGCTTTCCAGCGCGCAGTGGAAGCAGCTCGGACATCGCCGCCCCATCGCAGGCGATATACATCGGCATGGGGTCGCCAGGCGAAAGCCGAATTGCGGACGCTGAGTTAAGGTGGGGCAGGATTTCGGGAAAAAGGGGACAGCCAGCTCTGTCCACTCCCACGCTGGTGGGCGAAGTCAGGATCTTACGAGAGGGGACAGAGTAGGCTGTCCCCTTTTTCACAGCGCACTGGCTGCCAGAGCGATCCGGAATGCCGGACGAAACACGCGAGCTCGTGGATTCCGCAGCCCCGCCTGCCGAGCCAGATTCTCCAGTTCGGTTCTGTGAAATGCGGCCTCGACGGAGATCGCCCCGTCGTGAACGGTCACCGGATCCCAGCCCAAAATCGGCCGGCTCCAGGCAATGAAGTAATACGGGATCGGGTTCCGCTCCAGGTCGATCACCAGGACCGCTTTGCGCGCGACCTCACCGAAGTTGCGTAGTAGGTCCACCACCTGCTCATCCTGGAAATGATGCAGAAAGAGCGAGCAAAAGACGTAGTCGAAGCTCTTGGGTCGCAAGGGTAGCCGGAAGGCGTCGCCGGCGACTCGCGATCCTGAAGACGCTTTTAGGTGGGATTCGAGGTAGTCGAGCGAAGTGACCTTCGCCGCCGGATACCACTGCCGGATGCAGGCCCCCATGTCCCCGGACGCCGCCCCGACGTCCAAAACCGAAAAGGCCTGCCCGTCCGGAACGTTTTCCCGGAGCAGGTTGCGGAGCGTCGAGTGCCCTCCCCAGTACCGGTTTATACGTACCAGATCCAGCAAGCTGGCGCGAGCCTGATCCGGCGGCAACGTATCGAGAAGTTCCGGCAAAATCAGGCGTTTACCCAGGCAGTGCATCCTGTTCCCTACCCACCCTACTAGTACTCTAATGCAACTGGTAAAATAAGACGACCATTCCGTTGAAGGAGACTAAACACCGTGGGCGACTTTGATGCATCCAGCGGTTCCGGCCCGAAGATTGCCATTCTTTTTGGGGCAGTGGTAGCCCTGGTCGGGGCGTCCCTTTATCAGTTCTATGAGGTTCGGCAGGTCCGTGCGGAATTGGAAACCACCCGCGACGCCCTGATGGACCAGATCGCCAAGGTCCACGAGACCTCGACCGTTTCCAGCAAAACCAACCGCCAGTCCGTGGATTCCCTGAAGGCCCAGATGGATGAAGCCCGGCGCCAGGCCAGCATTCTGGCAGGCCAGGCCAAGATCGATGCCAGCAAGCACGCCGATGAACTGGCTGCGAAGCTCGAGAAGGCTCAGCAGGATCAGGCGGCCAAGGTCGCCGAAACCGCCGCCGCTGTCACGAACGTGTCCGGCGAAGTCTCCAAGGTGAAGGACGACGCCAACACCACCAAGACTCGCGTGGGCGAAGTCTCCACGGATCTGGCCAACGTCAAGACCGACGCCGCGGCCACCAAGGCTGAACTCGAAAAGACCATCGCCGATCTGAAGAGCACCAAGGGCGATTTGGGCGTCCAGAGCGGATTGATCGCGACCAACGGGAAAGAGCTGGCTGCGCTGCGCGCCCTGGGCGAGCGCAACTATACGGAATTCCGGCTGACCAAAGAGAAGACGCCGCGCAAGGTCGGCGACGTCCAGATGCGCCTGAAGGCAGCCGACATGAAGAAGAACCGCTATACCATCGAGCTGATCGCCGACGACAAGCTGGTGGAGAAGAAGGACAAGACCGTGAATGAGCCGGTTCAGTTCATGCTGAGCCGCGCGACCCAGCCCTTTGAGATCGTCGTCAACGAAGTGAAGAAGGACATGATCTCAGGCTACATCTCAGCCCCCAAAGTTCAGCAGACGCGCAATTAGTTCCTCCTTGTAAAAGATTAGGGCGGGCCCTCGCGGGTCCGCCCTTTTTATTTGCGTCGCGAACGGTCCTACTGTTTCATCACTAGGCTGCCGCAATTTTCCCCGCGTACTTCAAGAAGGATCGCCAGCCTGCGTCTGCATCTCTTCTCAGGTTTCGCCACGACGATTTGAGTTCGAAATACCAGGTACCCGTCCGGTTGAGCATTAAGCTCATAGTTTCCAGGCTTCAGTTCGTCGAACACGAAGTTCCCGTCTTGGTCGCTCTGGACGCTCGCAACTTCGGCTCCGTTCTTCAGAACTCTCACGACTACGCCTGGAACCGGTCCACCGGTGGTATCGGTGAGTCTTCCGCAGACGCATCGAAGTGGCTTGAGTCGCAGCTTTTTCCCGCAAATAACCTCCGCGCTCAATTGGTGGGCAGGGAGAAGAATTCCGGCGAGCATCGCCGCAAGGAGGATTCGCGTTAACTCCATGTGATACCTCCGAGCGGTGGGGCCGCTCGCTGACGCTCGCGGTTAAGTGAGGCTACAGCACCGAACCGCGAACGTTAGTGAGCGACTTATTCCTTTACTTCTGCGCGACCGTTCCAGCTCCGCCCCAGGTGTCCCGGTTGCGGGTGGTCTTCCAATAGTTATCGCCCCACCAACTGGCGTTGGCAACTTTGGCGCTGTGACGTTCGATGGTGGCGAGCACGCCATCCGCGGACGCCTTCGACATCTCGATCGTCATGGTCTGGCCCTGGCCGTTTGCGTCCGTGAAGGCCAGCGTCATCTGCCGGGTTTCCGACTTTGCCAGCCGCTTGGGCAACGCCCAAACCTTGTACAGCGGTTCCGGATCGGCGGTATGGACCATGACCGATCCCAGCTCCGCTTTCGAAATCTGGGCGTACGGGATCTGGACCTTGTGGAGCGGGGTCTTCAGTTCCATGGTCTGGGGGTTATTCATGTATAGCGTCGCGCCGCTGTTGGGCGTAAGATCGGCGACGTTTCCGTCGATATAGGTTACGGTCGCCGAATCGGCGGCTGCCAGCAGCCCTCCGGCAAGGATAGTCAGTGTGGGGAGAGTCAGAAAACGCATGGTGGTCCTTTCCAGAACATTGATCGACAGGGTGGAAGATGAGCTTTAGATCTGGCAGCGCCCTAGTACTATGCGAGAATCGGCACGTGGGCAAATCCTTCTTGCTCTCTTTCCTGGCGATTAGCTCGGCTTTCGGGGCCGATCCAATTGAACGCTACCTCAACGCTCCTTTTGCCTCGGAGTTAACAGCAGCCCCCAGTGGCGGCAAAGTCGCCTGGATTCTCAATGAACGCGGAGCCAGAAACCTGTGGGTCGCGGCCGCGCCGGATTACAAGGGCCGCCGCCTCACGTCGTATAAGGACGATGATGGCCAGGACCTGGGGGACCTCTCCTGGAGCCCCGACGGGCGCTTCTTGACCTATGCCCGCGGCGGCGATCTCGAAACCAACGGCGACATCCCCAATCCCAGGAATCTTCCCGCGACGCCGGAGCAGGCGGTCTATGCGATTCCCTTCGATGGCGGCGCTTCCAAAAAGCTGGGCGACGGCCGCGGGCCTGCCGTATCGCGCGATGGCCGCGTTGCGTTCATAAAAGACGGGCAACTCTGGATGACGACGCTGGACGCGGAAAAAACCAGCGCGAGGCCGGTCGAAGCCGTTCACGCCAAAGCGACCACGTATGAACTCCAATGGTCGCCCGATGGCTCGGCGATCGCCTTCACCAGCTATCGTGGCGATCACAGCTTCATCGGCGTCTACCGGGTTGCGACCAACACTCTCACCTACCTTGATCCGAGCGTCGACCGCGATTTTTCTCCCGTCTGGAGTCCCGACAGCCGGCGCGTCGCCTTTGTGCGGGAGGCGTACTCCTCCGCGATTTCGGTTGGTCCAGTGCGTGAGGCGGCAACTCCTTGGTCCATTCGAGTAGCGGATGCGGTGACCGGCGCGGGCCGCGCGGCCTGGCACGCCGAAAAGGGTCCTGGCAGCGCATTTCGCAAGATCGAAGCCGCTACGCAAATCTTCTGGGCCGATGGCGATCGCCTTGTCTTTCCATGGGAGCGCGATGGCTGGCTGCATCTGTATTCGGTTTCAGCCGACGGCGGACGCGCGCAGGTCCTCACGCCGGGTGATTTTGAGGTCGAGCACGTCTCGCTGTCGCGCGATCGTCGCGAGCTGCTCTTTTCTTCCAACCAGGACGATATCGATCGCCGCCATGTGTGGCGCGTGGCTGCATCATCGGGCGGCAAGGCTTCGCCGATTCTGGGAACCGATCCCGGTGGAGGCATGGGCGAAGGCATCGAATGGGAGCCTGCGGATGTTGCCACCGATATTGGCACTGGTGCCGTGGCTTTCCTGCGTTCCAGCGCCACCGAGATCGGCCGCGCGGCCGTGAAGATCGGCAACGCCCCTGTTCGCGATCTTGCGCCCGATTCCATGCCCGCCGATTTCCCCAAGGATCTGGTCAAGCCTCAGCAGGTGATCTTCCCTGCCTCGGATGGCACTGCGATTCACGGGCAACTGTTTATGCCTCCCGCCGGTGGCGGCCCGAGGCACGCGGCGGTGATCTTCTTTCACGGTGGATCGCGGCGGCAGATGCTGCTGGGTTATCACTACATGCACTACTATTCGAACGCCTATGCCATGAATCAGTATTTGGCCGCGCGCGGGTTTGTCGTGCTGAGCGTGAACTATCGCAGCGGCATCGGATACGGTCTGAACTTCCGTGAAGCTCTGAACTTCGGCAACTCCGGCGGCAGCGAATTCAACGACGTGATGGGAGCCGGATTGTACATGGCCGCGCGACCGGACGTCGACCCGCAGCGCATCGGCGTGTGGGGCGGATCCTATGGCGGCTATCTGACAGCGCTCGCGCTCGCCCGAGCCAGCGGGTTGTTCGCCGCGGGTGTGGATATGCACGGCGTCGAGGATTGGAGCATTCGCGGGGAGCGCAAGCTTACGGCACTGAATGCCGACCAGCTGCGCGAAATCGAGCGTACCGCTCTTCAGTCGTCGCCGCTGGCCGATGTGAAGAACTGGCGCTCGCCCGTGCTGCTGATCCATGGCGACGACGATCGCAACGTCGCGTTCAATCAGACAGAGCGGCTGGTAGAAGCCTTACGGGCCCAGGGCGTGGACTTCGAGCAGCTCATTTTTCCGGGCGAGGTGCACGAATTTCTGCTGGAGGAAAGCTGGATCAAGGCGTATCGCTCGGCAGGCGATTTTCTGGCGCGGAAACTCAAACCAGAGTAAGTAGCGCCGGCATCCTGCCGGCGAGTCTAGTGTATCTAGGGGCGCGGTGGACGTGCACCGCCGCCTTCGCGGGGAGCCATCGGACGCGCTTCGTTGACCACCAGCGTTCGTCCCATGAGTTCTTTTCCGTGGCACGCATCGACGGCGCGCTGAGCGGCTCCATCATCGTTAATCTCGACGAAGCCAAAGCCTCGCGCCTGGCCGGTAAAGCGATCGCGCATCACCGTCACCGAGTCCACATTCACGCCTGCATCTGCGAAGAAATTCTGGACGTCCGTCTCGTTCGCACCGTACGGCAGATTCCCTACGAAAAGCTTCTTCACCGGGGCCACTCCTAACTGTCATTGGAGACAACAGTATCCAAGTACGCGGAATAGTATGCCAGAAAGCAGTTGTTGAGTCAAAAAGAAAAACAGGCACGCACGGAGGAGGACAAATCACACGAGAATATCTTCTCAACCCGCTGATTCCAGGAAGGTTGACAAAGTGCTCAGGCGCGGTAAATCGCCCCTTGTTAGAATCAAACCGTGGCATATCCCGAAAACTTCATCGCCCCCATGCGGGCGGATCTGACTCAACACGGCGTCGAAGAAGCCCGGACTCCGGCCGATGTCGACCGGCTTCTCCAGCCGGGAACCGGTACCGTCCTGATGGTGGTGAATTCCGTCTGCGGCTGCGCGGCCGGCCGAGCCCGGCCTGCGGTGGGGATGGCGCTCAAGCATCCGGTGCATCCGTCCAAGACCGCGACCGTATTCGCCGGTGGAGATGAAGCGGCCGTCGCTCACCTGCGGGACATTCTCTTACCCTACCCGCCATCTTCGCCTTCGATGGCGCTCTTCAAGGACGGCAAACCCGTGTACATGCTGCACCGCAGCGACATCGAACGCCGCGACCCCGTGGAAATCTCCGGGCTCCTGAAGGAAGCGTTCGATCAGTTCTGCGTATAATCAGCGTTAGCCGGGCATGGCATCATCACGGCGAGCGGCGTGCGGCGATTGCAACGTGAGGACAACAGCCACTCCAGATCCGGACGTGATTAGGGACAGGATGCGGGAGCGCGACATCGCCTTCAAGGAATATCTCAACGAAGCCGCGCGAGCCGGAACTGGCGGCAAACCATCGAGGACCAGGGACCCTAGCCTCAAACGGCATGACCCTCTCGTCTAAATCAGGTCCTGCATTCGTCTTTCCGATGCTCAGATGCGTCTGAATAGATCGACGGAACCACTAGATGATCACGGCTGCAGCAACCATGACCGGCATCGCGACAGTAGCGATCGTGGCCTTGCTATGTGTTGCCGTCTACGATCCCACTCGTACGCCGGGGATGTCACTGAAGGAGCGCGGCGCATTCTGCCTGCGACAACTTGGTTCTAGCTGGCCTTGGCGATAGCGCCCGCAACCAGGCCGGCGACTAGGCTTGGGTTTCGTCGCTCTCTTTGGCAGCCATCGCTCTTAATGTCATGCGGTCGATCTTGTTCGTGCGGGTGCGCGGTAACGCGTCGATGAAAGTGACTTCGACCGGACGCTTGTACTTGACCAGGTTTTCCTTGCAGTAGGCAAAGAACGCTTCCTCGTCGAGCTTGGCTCCTCCCTTGACCGCAACAAACGCCACCACGACCTCGCCCAATCGATCGTCGCGCTTGCCGACCGTTGCGGCCTCGTGAATCGCCGGGTGGTTGAACAGCACCTCGTCAACCTCCCGCGGATAGACGTTGTAGCCGCCGACGATAATCATCTCTTTCTTGCGATCGACAAGAAACAAGAACCCGTCCTTGTCGACGTAACCGATATCGCCCGTGTACATGTAGCCATCGCGGAGCGCAAACGCCGTCTCCTCGGGCTTGTTGTGATATCCGGTCATCATTTGCGGCCCGCGCACCCGCACCTCGCCCGCTTCCCCCATCGGCAAAACGCGCGTTCCGGTTTCGAGATCCACAACTTCGACCTCGGTCTCGGGGACCGGATTGCCGACCGACAAAAGCTTGCGTTCACCGTCATAGCGATTGAGACAAAACGGAGCGCCTTCGGACATGCCCCAGCCCTCGAGCAACGGACAGCCCGTGCGTTCCAGCCATTCGCGATGCAAATCCGCTGGGCAGGGTGCGCCGCCCGAGGGGCAGTATTTTAGCGCCGAAAGGTCGACCTGATCGAACAACGGGCTCCGCAGCAGCCCGATATAAATAGGCGCCGGTCCGCCGGCAAAGATGCTGACACGATGCTCGGCCAAGCCTCTCACAACTTCATCGGGATCGTACTTCGGAATCATGACCAGTGTTCCGGCCGTGAAAATCGGCACCCAGGTCGCATACCCCAGACCCCAGATGTGAAACATCGGCGCGACATTCAGGAAGATGCCTTCGCCGAAGGGGATCGGCCAGACACTGACGTGCTGGATCAGGCTCCACATCAGGCCGCGATGCGTATGGTCGACGCCTTTGGGAACGCCGGTGGTGCCGCCGGTGAAAATCGACAACGCAAGATCGCCGGCCTGCGGCATCTTCTTCGGCCGCGCGTCGAGTCCGCCATCGGAGGTCCACCGCGATAAGGGCTCGCCGCCATCGCCCACCGTGACCACATGAGTCACGCCGATCTTCTCGGCGGCGGCATTCGCTTTATCCCGAGTGCTCTGATCGCAGATGATCGCCGTGGTGCCGAAGCCGTCGAGCACTTTGCCGATCTCCGCAACCGTAAGGAACGGGTTGAGCGGCGCGACCTGCGCGCCCACGCTCATCACCGCCATCAGCGCGACGTCCATCTCAATGGAGTTGGGCATCATGATGACGATCGGCCCGGGTTTTAGGCCGAGCGAATCCAGCAGCGCCGCTAGTCCGTTCGTGGCGCGGCCGAAATCGCGATACGTGATCGAGCGGTCCTGATAAATCACCGCCACGCCGTCCGGCCTGCCCTCAACGGCATGCCATAGCATGTGTACCAGGCTTTCGTGAAAAGGCAGAGCGCGGTCGACCGCAACCTTCGGGCCTATTCTTGACGGTGGCCTCGGTTCGCTAGACTGATCAGTCATCTTCAGGGACAGGCCCTATTTTCGCAGAGTCGCTGTATGTCGGCAAAAACGGGGGGAAGCCCTTGACCCGCTGCGATACTAACATCATGAATCGCAGCTTTGCTAACTCGTCCACGTGAGCCGAGCCGGAGAAAGAGGCCAGGACCGGATCGAGGCCTCGCTTGACTCGTCTTGAGATGCGTACTGGTACGCTCAATCTCATTTTGTGTCGTTAATCGTGATATTTCACGTATATAATCACCAAATGATACGTGCGCTGCAACTTTGTGTGCTAGGAGCTTGCTGAAAAACTCTGCAGGGGCGTAGCCTCTAAGCAGAAGCAAACGTCTTGTAGTAATGCGCGGACAAGATGAACATCAGGACGGAGTTTTCAGTTACATCGCACCGGAAGAACGGATTCCACAAGACCATCCGCTGCGAGCGATCCGTGGGCTAGTGGATCCGATCCTGAAGGAGATGTCGCCGCAGTTTGCCAGGATCTAC
>JAIQFE010000020.1 GCA_020073445.1 Terriglobia bacterium | reverse complement strand
GGAACAGCCTGTGGGCGCCGGGGACCGTTCGGGCGGTTACTATCAGGAAGCCATTCCGGTCACGTCGCGCGGCTGGAGCGCCTAAACCGCCTCTTTTTTGCCGGCACGATTGGCCGCGTTCCCGACGTACTGCTACCCTTAACTCTGCATGCTTCGGAAGCGATTTGAATGGAAGTTCCGTAACAAGACTCTGCAACTGGGCGAGCGGACGCTGTTGGTAGGAGTGCTGAACGTCACGCCGGACTCGTTTTCAGACGGGGGCAAGTTCCTCGATCCCGACCGCGCCTTCGCGCACGCCGTGGAGCTGGAGGAAGCCGGGGCCGACATCATCGACATCGGCGCGGAATCCACCCGCCCCGGCGCCGTACGGATTTCCGAGGCCGAGGAACTGCGCCGCCTGGTACCCGTCCTCAAGCGTTTACGAGACAAGCTCACCGTTCCGCTGTCGGTGGATACCTATAAGGCGGCCATCGCGGAAAAGGCCCTGGAACTGGGCGCGGACATTATTAACGATCCCAGCGCGCTGACAATCGATCCCGACCTGGCGCGGACGGTCGCGGAGGCGAATGCTGGCCTGATTCTGAACCACATGCGCGGGTCGCCCGAGACCTGGACCAAGCTGCCGCCGCTCAAGGACGTGATGCAGACTATCGTGAAGGAACTCGACGCGTCCATGCATAGGGCGATGCGCGCGGGTCTCGACCGGAAACAGATCGTGATCGATCCCGGCCTGGGCTTCGGCAAGCGCAAGGAACAGAACGCCGAGATCCTGGCGCAGCTCGACACTCTCGCCCGTCTGGAAATGCCGATCATGACCGGCCCGTCGCGCAAGCACTTCCTGGCGCGCGAATCGCAGGAAGGCACGGAGTTCGCCACCGCGGCCGCCGTCGCCGCGTGCGTGCTCAACGGCTCGCATCTGGTTAGGGTTCACGACGTGAGGTCCATGAAACCGGTGGTCGAAGTGGTCGACGAAATCCTGCGCTACCAGGCTTAAGGCCTGTGAAGGAAGAAGGGGACAGGCAGCTCTGTCCACTCCCACGCTTGCAGGTGAAGTCAGGAGCTTACGGGAGGGGACAGAGTAGCCTGTCCCCTTTTCCTAAGCGACTTACCGAGCCGCGACAGTGATGGAGCGGAGTTCTCAGGGCTTGGGCGTAATTCGCAGAAGATTTCCGCTGCGTGTCAGCAAATAAACCGCGCCGTCCGGACCCTGGCGGATGTCGCGGATACTTTCCTTCCTGTCCAGAAGCAGACGCTCTTCGGCCACGACTTCATTCTTGTCCAGCACCAGCCTGACAAGGGCCCGCGCTTCCAGCCCGCCGACGAACAGATTGCCACGCCAGTCCGGAAATAGACTACCGGTGTAGAACATCATGCCCGAAGGCGCGATATCGGGAATCCACCAGTACACCGGCTCCTCGACGCCGGGCATGGAGGATTTTCCGTTGCCCACCGGAACGTTCTTCCGCCCGTCGGTACGGCGCACGTCGTACTGCGTGCCG
Organism: Terriglobia bacterium; assembly: GCA_020073445.1. Classification (GTDB taxonomy): domain Bacteria; phylum Acidobacteriota; class Terriglobia; order Bryobacterales; family Bryobacteraceae; genus Palsa-187. The sequence continues at coordinate 111,710 of JAIQFE010000020.1, read as the reverse complement.
TAGGAGACGTTGGGCCAGCCGTAGTCCTTGCCCGAACGGATGATGTTGATCTCATCGCCGCCTTGCGGGCCGTGATCGGTAACCCACAGCTCGCCGGTCGCCGGGTTGATGGCCGCTCCTTCAGGGTCGCGAAGACCATGCGCGAAGGTGGTGGCGGGAACGGTTGCGCGGCTCAGCCAGGGATTGTCGGGCGGAATCGATCCGTCGCGGTTGATGCGCAGCACGCGGCCGGAAAAATTGCGGCGGAGATCGGGGTTGTCGGTGAAATCGTGCTCTTCGCCATCGTAATCGGCTTCGTAGTAGAAGAAGCGGTCCGATCCGGTGATGAGCAGCTTGCCGTCCGGCGCAAGCACGATCCTCCGCTCAGCGCCCTCGGCGAGGACTTTGACGTCTTCCAGGCGCCGGCCGTCGGCGCTCAGCTTGGCGCTCGCGGCCTGCTCCATGCCGATCTGCATCGTTCGCCGCTCGGCTATGGATTTGGCCCAGATCTTGTCGTAGAAGAACTCGACGGGCCACATCGCGGGAGCCTCGCCGGGAGGCGGCGCGAAATAGTTGAAGTACAGCGTACGGTTGCGCGCAAAATCGGGATCCAGAACGACGTCGTGCAGGCCCTGCGCCGCAACCGATTTCACATCGGGGACCCCGCCCAGCGGCGCGGAGACGACGCCGTCCCGGCGGACGATTCGCATGGTGCCCCCGGTTTCGGTAACCAGAAACGTGCCATCCGGAAGAAATGCGAGCGCAAACGGCGAGCTGAGCCGGTTGGTGATGGTTTCCACATTGAGCGCGGGCGAAGGCTTCGCCGGCTTCGGCGCTTCGGTCTGCCTGGGAAAAGCCGGTTTGGGTTTGGGAGGATTGCCGGTAAAAGCAGACTGCGCCCAAACGGTCGCGCAAGCAGCACTGAAGCAAACAGAAATTGCGATTCGACGGACATACGCCATGTCGAATATTATGAGCAGAAAAAGTTCCGCGAAGGGGCCGGCTCTCCGGAAGGGCTACTTCTTCTGGCAGTGCGGGCAGTAATGCGTTCCGCGCTGCGCCACCAGGATCTTGCGGATCGGCCTGCCGCAATTCGCGCACGGCTCGCCTTCGCGGCCGTACACGCGGTGCTCCATCTGGAACCAGCCGCGCTCGCCGCGCCCGTTCACGTAGTCCGAAATCGACGATCCGCCCAGCTTGATCGCGTGCTTGAGGATACCCCGAATCGCGTCGTATAGCTTCTTCGCGCGCGCGGCTGTCAGCTTGCTGGCGGGTGTCAGGGGATGGATTCCCGCGGCGAACAGACTCTCGTCGGCATAGATGTTGCCCAGGCCCGCAAGGAACGCCTGATTCAGAAGCAGGGCTTTCATGCGTGTCTTGCGCTTGAGCCGTGCCCGGAATTCCTCGAAACTGATCTCAAGCGGCTCGGGACCCAGACGCGCCACACGCGGCGGAGGGCCCTCGCTGAATTCGATCCGCCCGAACTGGCGGGGGTCGTGATAGAGAAGTAGCCCGTCATCCAGATGGAAGACGCCGTGCGTGTGCTCTCCGGCCTCGCCTGACAGCAACAGCTTGCCGGTCATCCCCAGGTGCACGGTGAGTGTTCCCTGATCGAGAGCGATGAGAATGAATTTGCCGCGCCGCGTGACCGATTCAATGCGGCGGCCGGCTAATCGCTGGGTCAACTTGGCACGGTTCCCAGGGGTCACGAAGCGCGAGGTGAAACTCGAGCTGACAATCCGGCGTCCGGCCAAGTGCGCGGCCACAGAGCGAACCACGGTTTCGACTTCAGGCAGTTCGGGCATGAGCCAGCCTAGGGAACGTCATTGTTTACGGGACATCATTGCTTACGGAACATCAATGAAGATGTCGTCGCCTTCCACTTTCACGGGAAACTTGGCGGGGAGCAATCCGCTGTCCATTTCGCTATCCCGGCAATCGAACTCCCAGGCGTGCCATGGGCAGACGAGAATGGTGCCATGCAGAGCGCCCTGCCCCAGCGGACCGCCGGAGTGGGGGCAGATTCCGTCCAGAGCATGGATCTCGCCGCCCGCGTTACAAATGGCGTAGGTTCCGTCTCCTACCTGGGCCTCCATGACCGATCCGGGGGGCAGCTTGGAGAGCTCCGCCACTTTCACAAACGGCATATGCCCTATTCTTCCATTAATTACCGCGCAAAACGGAGCGCGGCGCGATCACTCCTCAGACTCCGGGTAGCGCGCGCCGCGCCCTTTGCGCTCTAGGCGTCCACGTCATCGCCGGGTGGACGCTTGTATTTGGGCTTTTTGCGGAGGGTGGGAGGCAGAATCGGCCTAGAAGGCTTTACCGTGCCGACGCGCTCTCGGGCGATCGCCCGGACGTCTTTCTTCTGGTCAAATCCCTGCTGATTAAAACCTTTTCGCTTGGACTTGGGCGGGTTGCGCTTCATGGTACACTCATGTTGCAAGGAGGCCATATGAGAAATATAGGCCCAATGGAGCTGCTGGTTATCCTCCTGGTCGCCCTCCTCCTGTTCGGCGGCAAGAAGATTCCGGAGCTAGCAAAGGGTTTAGGCGAAGGGATTCGGAACTTCAAGGATTCCTTGAAGGGTCCCGAAGACCAACCGCCCGCATCGCGCCCCGACGATAAGAAGCAGGCGTAAGGCTTCCTGGCGTGCGCCAGCAGTATAGGCGCGGCCTTAATCGGTTTCAAAAATACTTAAACAACCAACCCCGGCCCGCAACAGCGGACCGGGGTTTTGTTTTAAAACCTTGTTTTAATCAAGGGCCGCCACTACTTCTTTTTGGGCGGAACGATCGCGTCTTTCACGGCCTTGGCGACGCGGAACTTCACCACTTTCTTGGCCGGAATCTTGATCGCTTCGCCGGTCGCCGGGTTGCGTCCCATGCGGGCCTTGCGATCCACGCGCACCAGCCGGCCGATGCCGGGCAATACGCACATACCGCTCTTCTTGGTCTCCTTCACTGCCAGGTCTGCATACGCCGTAACCAGGGCTTTCGCAGTCTTGTTGGGGACCTCCGTCGCCACCGCCAGCTCCTTCATGAACTGCGATTGGGTCAACTTTGCCATAATTCTCCTTTTAACTTTTTCTGATTTCCCGTGTACAACGCCCGCAAAACTAGACTTTCCTTGTGGACGCTCATTCGCATCATACGGGATCGTTCGCGCAGTGTAAAGGGAAAACTGCGAAGAAACCCCAGGTTTTCCGCTGTTTTTTTGAGCATCGGCAAACTCTTCTCGCTCTTCTCTCACTCTTCGATGTTGCGTAAAATTTTCGCGCACGCTTGCCAGAGAGCCATGTTATGCTTTTCTTGGGCCAGCAAACAAAAGGCGAATGAGCGACTTACAGCAGCAACTGGCCGATCTGCGCGCACGTGTCGCGCGCGCCGCCAAGCAATGTGATGCGAAGTATGACGTTGCTTCCGCCTCGCGGTTTTCCACACCACACGCATTATCGGAAATCAGCCAGCCCACGTGGCAGGAAGAGCCTGTTGAGCACGAAATCACGGAACAGCAGACAGCGGAACGCGCGCAGACGGCGGTGGAAGGATGGCTCGGTGGAGAAACCATCGAGACCGCGCACGGCTCCCATTTCGAAACGGAAAAGCTGTATGAACGCCACCGGCGGCACGGCAGCGCCGACATCGGATCGCTGGCCGAATTGCCGGAAGATCTGCTGACAGCCATTTCCGGCGGCGCCGCGCCACTCACGCCTCCTTCGGACTGGGCGTTTCTCGACACCGAAACCACCGGTCTCGCGGGTGGATCCGGCACCTGCGCGTTCCTGGTGGGCATCGGCAGAATCACGCCGGAAGGCTTTCGCGTGCGCCAGTTCTTCATGCGGGATTATTGCGAGGAGGCTAGTCTGCTTGACGCGGTGGCGCGGCATCTGGAGCCGTTCCGGGTTCTGATCACCTATAACGGCCGCAGCTTCGATCAACCGTTGCTCGAAACCCGCTACCGCTTGAACCGCAGCCGCCCGCCGTTCGGCAAACTGGAGCACCTGGATCTGCTGTACGGCGCGCGTCGGCTGTGGAAATTGCGCTACGAATCCTGCCGCCTGGTCGATCTCGAAAGCCAGGTGCTTGGTTTCGAGCGCAACGGCGATGTCCCGGGCGCGCTGATTCCGTATCTCTACTTCGAATATCTGCGTACGGGACGGGCCGCGCGGCTGTTGCCGGTGTTCCACCACAACGCTACGGACATCCTTACGCTGGCCTGCCTGACGGGGATCGTGCCGCTGGCTTTCAAGGATCCCGGCAATCTGCCGTTCCGGCACGGTGCGGAAATCGCTGGAATCGCACGCTGGCTGCGGGAAGCGGGCGACCTGGAGCAGGCTCGCGCACTTTTCAGGAGAGCGATTCACGCCGGCATGCCCGATGAGCTCATGTTCCGCACGCTGTGGGACGTCGCAGCGATCGAGCGCAAGCTGGGCGCCGACGAAGAGGCCGTCACTATCTGGAACGATCTTGCGGCCGTCCGGAACGCGTTCCGCATCCCGGCGCTCGAAGAGCTGGCCAAGCATTACGAACACCGGCAGAAAGACCTCGCACGAGCGCTAGAGACCACTCGCGCTGCGCTCGATCATGAAGAGACTCCCGCGCTGCGCCGGCGCGAGCAGCGTCTGGCTCGGCGCATGGCGACTCGGCCGAAGACAGGTGGTCGCAAAGCCCGTAGTACTGTCAAACGCCGCCGATTGCTGTAGGGTGGAAACATGCGCGCTTTACTTCTTCTGGCTCTGGCAACAGGCCCCCTTTTAACTAGCGTGGCCGTTGCCCAGGCGGATCTGCCCGCGGCCCTCGACCAGATCGCGTCCTCGGAGCTTTCCAAACAGAAGATTCCCGGCGTCGCTGCAGTCGTCGTGAAAGACGACCGCGTCGTGTATGCCGCTGGACTGGGCGTGGCGAGTCTCGAATCCACGCTTCCGGTTACGCCCGATACGCTGTTCCGGCTGGGGTCCGCGCGCGTGTTCCTGGCGGCGGCGATCTCCGAATTGTCCAGCCAAGGGCGTCTACACCTGGAGACGCCCGCGGGCGATTACCTGTTCGGCTTGAATGACAGGCAGGCCCGCCTCTCCGTCCAGAAACTCCTGAGCCCGCCTTCGGAATCGGGAGAGGAAGCCGTGGCGGCGCGCCTAGTCGAGAATATCCGCGCCAAGCCGGCTTCGGCAGTGCTCGAAGAGATGATCTTCACGCCCCTGGGCATGACGCACACCACCTTTGCTCCCAGCCTTGCCATGACCTATCCGCTGGCTATGGGTCACACTGCCGACGGCAAGATCAACAGGCCCATGGAAAGCGGGGGACTATTCACTTCGGTCAATGATATGGGTCGTTTCCTGACCGTGTTTCTGAACGACGGGAAGGTGGGGGACATACTGGACCAGCGTCAACTGATTCCCGCCAGCACGATCGCGGTTCTTTCGAGCGATAGCGGCTACGGCCTGGATGCGGATGCGTCCCGCGGAGTGCGCTTGATCCGGCAGACCAGCACGGCTCCCGGCTTCACGGGCGCGATCCTCATGGCGCCCGAGTTTCATACCGGAGTGGTGGTTCTGGCCAATCGCGACGGTGCCAGCGCCATCACGATCGCGCAAAAACTCCTGGAACGATCGCTCCCGGTGCGCTTCCCGCAATCGCTGGCAGTTGTTCATTAAAGAATGCTGGCGCCCCGTCTGATTCCGCTGATTCTCGTATCGTCCGCGTTTGCACAGGCGGCGAGCCGCCTCGATCTGGATTCCTTCGAGCAAGTCTGGACTACCGTGCGCGACAAGCACTGGCAGACCAAGCCCGGCGGCCTGGACTGGCAGGCGATCCATGACGAATACCGGCCCCGGGTGGAAAAAGCCGCGAGCCACGACGACGCACGCGCTGTGATCCAGGAGATGATCGGGCGCCTCAAGCAGAGCCACTTCGCGATCATTCCGGCCGTGGTGTACTCGGCTATCGACGACGAAGGCGGCGGCCCCGGGACTACTGGCATCGATGCGCGGGTTCTGCATGGACACGCCGTGGTAACCAGCGTCGATCCGGGCTCTCCGGCCGAGAAGCTGGGCGTTCAGCCCGGCTGGCAGATTGAGCGGGCCGGCGGCAGGGATCTGAAGACGACAATCGACCAGGCGCATTCCAATCCGGCGATTCACGAGCTGCAATTGACCCGTGCCGTGCTGGCGCGCCTGAGCGGTCCCATTGGAGGGACTCTTGAGGCTTCTTTTCTGGATGCGTCGGGCCAGGCCGTCAATCTGACCTTGGCCCTGACTGCGCCGCGAGGCACGCTATCGGGTTTCGGGAATCTTCCGGCGCAGTCCGTGTTTTTCGAGAACAAGAAACTTGGTTCGACGGCCTACGTCCGCTTCAACATGTTTCTGGATCTTCCGCGCGTCATGGCAAGCTTCCAGCAGACGATAGAAAACTGCAAGGCGTGCGACGGGTTGATCATCGACCTGCGCGGGAATCCGGGCGGTATCGGCGGCATGGCGATGGGAATGGCCGGCTTTCTGGTGGATAAGCCCAACCAGCGTCTGGGGACCATGTACTTGCGTGACAGCACCCTGAACTTCGTGGTGAATCCTCGCGCGGACGTTTTTTCCGGACCCGTCGCCGTGCTGGTGGACGGCTGTTCTGCGTCGACCTCGGAAATTTTTGCAGGCGGCTTGAAGGACCTGGGACGCGCACGAGTGTTCGGGACCCTTACGGCCGCAGCAGCGCTCCCTTCCGCCTTCGAGCGCCTGCCGAACGGCGACGGGTTCCAATACGCAGTGGCGAACTATATTTCCGAAGGGGGCCAGCCCCTGGAAGGATTGGGCGTGACTCCCGATGTAGTTGTGGAGCTCACACGCGCGGCGCTGCTCGCCGGCCACGATCCGGTCATAGACGCTGCGCTAGATTGGATAAAGAGGAAGCCATGAATCGTCGAGTTTTGATCCTCATACTGGCGGCCGGGGCCGGTGTCACGTCAGTATACGGCGCCGATCCCCTGCCCTCGGCCGAGTCCATTCTGGATCGCTATATCCAGGTCACCGGCGGCAAGCAGGCCTACTTGAAGCGCAAGTCGGAAATTGCCCACGGAACCGTGGAGTATGCCGCCGTCGGCATCAAGGGCTCGCTCACCCGGTACGCGGCCGAACCCGATAAGTATTATGCGAGCCTGGACATCGACGGGCTGGGAAAAGTCGAAACCGGGGTCAATGGTGAAATCGCGTGGGAGAACAGCGCGCTCCTGGGACCTCGCGTAAAGAGCGGCGTGGAACGCGCCGAGGCGATTCGCGAAGGCAACATGAACTCGACCGCCAACTGGCGCAAGCTGTACCCCAAGGTAGTGAACGCCGGGATCGAGACCGTTGATGGCGAGGAGTGCTACAAGGTGGTGATGACACCGGCCGAGGGGCAGCCGATCACCGGCTACTATCAGAAGAAATCCGGCCTGCAAGTAAAACTCACCACCGTCAGCACCACCCAGATGGGCGACATTCCGGTGGAGATGATCGCTTCCGATTACAAAAACTTCGGAGGCATCCTGGAGCCCGCCAAGGTCATCCAGAAAGCCGGACCGCAGGAGTTCACCATGACGCTCGAACGCGTGGAAGTAAATCCGGCCATCCCGCCTGAGACGTTCGCTCTACCGGCTGAGGTTCGCAAGCTGGTGGACAAAGCCGAAGCTAAAGCCGAAGCGAAGTAACCGCTGCTAGTCGTCTTCCGGAGGCGGCCCCGGGCGGTAAAACCGCGCCCGGCAACTGCGGCAACGATACGGCCATCGCCCTAAGATCCTGAGCAGAGACGGCATGATGCCGTCGCTGTGGGAGCGGCGAACATCTTGGGACCCGCATTTGGGACAGGTCGGACGCTCCTCTTCCGACGACTGCTGTTCACCGGTTTTCGAATCGGGCTTCGGATCGTTGCCGGATTCTTCAGCGGTCCCCATCAACGGTGAGCATAACATGTACTGGCCTTTTTTTGCGATTCAGTTTATAAACAAGTAGAGGCGCCATTGTTCGAGCAACTTCGTAAGACGGTGATGGGGAAAAAGGGAGCAATGGTTTTGCTCGCCATCGTGATTGCGTACACCTGGATCGCGGTGAGCGGGCCGCAGGGTTTGCAGGCGCTGCTGGAGAAACGCCGTGAGATTCGCCAGCTGCAGGAACAGAATGCGGCCCTGACGCGCGAGATTGAGCATCGCCGCGACCGCATCCGCCGCCTGGAGGAAAGCCCCAGCGAGCAGGAGATGGAGATCCGCAAGCAGTTGAAGCTCCTGCGGCCGGGCGAGACGACCTTCATTCTGCCGGACGGACCCAAAGAGGCTGACAAATAAGATTCGGGCGAAGGCATGCCTCGCCCCTACGGTTTTGTAGGGGGCACGCCCAGCCCTCCGCTATTTCTCCAGCAGAAAATTCCCCACGAACATCGCATCGATCCCCGACGAGTAAAAACTGCGCACAGCGTCACGCGGCGCGGAGACCAGGGGATCTCCGAACAGATTAAAGCTGGTGTTATAGAGAACCGGTAACCCGGTGGCCTTCCCCGCTTCCCGCAGCAGGCGGTGATACAGCGGATTATCCTTTGCCGACACCACGTGCGCGCGGATCATGGCATGGCCCTGTTCCTGGCCCAGAATGGCCGCCTCGAAGGTTTTGCGATGCTGGGGACGGACGCGCCCCACGGTCGCCAGATAACGCGCGTTCGGACCGGTCTCGAAATATTCTCCGGCTTCTTCCGCCGGCACCGACGCCGCGAACTTGCGAAAGGGCTCCCGATGTTTGATGAAGACGTTGAGATTCTCGGTGGAATAGGGATCGAGCGGCGAAGCCAGAATGCTGCGGTTGCCGAGCGCGCGCGGACCGAACTCCATGCGCCCCTGCATCCAGGCAAGAATCTTGTGTTCGCCCAGCATCCGAACAGCCTGCGCCAGCATGTCGTCCGTGGAGCGCAGATATTGGAAACGTAACTTGCAATTTTCCAGCACCTGCTTGATCTCTTCCGCGCCGTAACCTGGTCCGAGAAACAACGACTGCATGCCCCCGTGGCGTTTGTTTCGCCGGACCTGGTGCCAGACATGATAGACGGCTCCCAGAGCCGTCCCCGCGTTGCCGGCGGCCGGCTGCACGAAGACGTTCTTCCAGCGGCCGCAGCGTTCCAGGAAGTCCACCAGCATCACGTTCAGGAACAACCCTCCGGCCAGGCAGAGGTTCTCGCCCTCGCCGGCCAGACTGAGGACCGTTTCCTCTATGGTCTTCTGCAATCCTCGAGCGATCGCGGGCACGGCGGACGCGGGAATCCGCGCACCTTCCTCGAATCCCAGCCGCTGGAAAAATTTCGGGCTGAACCCGCCTTCCGACTGGCGATGTCCATTAAAAAACGAAGGATCCAGGCGCGCCGAAGATGTCACCAGTTCCCGGAACAGAGGCGCGTAACGCTCGTCGCCCGCTGCCGAAATCCACTGGACCTTATGCTCCTCGGCTCCCGCGCGATAGCCGAGCAACTGCGTGACCGCGCCGTACAGCCGGCCCAGCGAATCGGGATAATACCACTCGCGCTCCGCTTGGATCTGCGTATCTTTCGCGTGCCAGCGCGTGCCGCAGCGAAAATCGCCGTCATGATCGAGCGTGAGCACGGTGGCTTCCTCGAAGGGCGATGCGAAAAACGCCGACGCGGCATGGGCCTGATGATGCTCCACCAGGGCGATCTCCGCTTTGGGGAACTGATCCCGCAGGATGCTGTGGACCTCGGACTCCGGCGCGCGCGCAAACGGCCGCACCACGGCCACGCAGTCCACCTCATCGCGAGTGGTTCCCGCCAGGCGCAGGCACTCGGCAATCGACGCCTGGGGCAGCCCTCCGGGCCTCCACACGTGATCGAGCTTATTCTCTTCGATGGCGGCCTTCAGCTCGCCATCCTTCAGCACGGCGCTAGCCGCGTCCCCTAAAAGACCACCCAGCCCCAAAATCACCATGTCGATTTATTTGCCGCCCCTCTTTGGCGGGGCGGACTTCGCCTCGATCTTGGCCCACGAATCGCGCAGTGCGACTGTTCGGTTGAAGACCAGCTTCTCGCGGGAGCTGTCGGGATCCACCGCAAAATAGCCCAGCCGCTCGAACTGGTATCGACTCCCGGGCGCCGCGTCTCGCAGGCTGGGCTCGAGCTTCGCGCCAGAGACCACTTCAAGCGAGTTCGGATTCAGGTTCACGGTGAAATCCTGGCCTTCCGGAACCACGTTGGGATCTTCGCGATTGAAAAGCGTCTCGTAAATGCGAACCTCGGCATCTACGGCGTGCTCCGCCGACACCCAGTGGATAGTCGACTTGACCTTGCGGCCGTCGGGCGCGTTGCCGCCCTTGGTAGCGGGATCGTAGGTGCAGTGCAGCTCGACGACGTTGCCGCTTGCGTCCTTGACCACACCAGTACAGGTGATGAAATAGGCGTAGCGCAGCCGTATCTCGCGCCCGGGCGCCAGGCGAAAATACTGTTTGGGAGGATCCTCGCGGAAATCGTCCTGCTCGATGTAGATCACTTTGGAAAACGGAACCTGACGCGTACCCATGGACGCGTCTTCGGGATTGTTGACCGCCTCCAAGTGCTCGGATTGCCCTTCCGGGTAATTGTCGATCACCACGCGCAGCGGACGCAGCACCGCCATCACGCGCGCGGCTCGGCGGTTCAGATCCTCGCGCACGAAGTATTCGAGCAGCGCGAGCTCGGTGGTGCCGTTGGTCTTCGATACTCCGATCCGGCCGCAGAAATTCTGAAGCGCTTCGGGTGTATATCCGCGGCGGCGCATCCCGGAAATGGTCGGCATGCGGGGGTCGTCCCAGCCGCTGACCAGCTTGTTCTGGACCAGCGCCAGGAGCTTGCGTTTGCTCAGCAGCGTATAAGTCAGGTTCAGCCGGTCGAACTCGATCTGCTGCGGATGATAGATGCCCAGCTGATCGATGAACCAGTCGTACAAAGGACGATGGTCCTCGAATTCCAGCGTACAGATGGAGTGCGTGATGCGCTCGATCGAATCCGATTGCCCATGGGTGAAGTCGTACATCGGATAGATGCACCACTTGTCGCCGGTCCGGTGATGGTCCATGTGCAGAATCCGGTACAGCACCGGATCGCGCATGTTGAGATTGGGCGACGCCATGTCGATCTTGGCGCGCAGGGTCTTGGACCCGTCGGGAAACTCGCCCTTGTGCATGCGGTCGAACAGGTCCAGATTCTCCTCGATCGTGCGGTTGCGATAAGGGCTGTCCTGGCCGGGCTCCGTCAGGGTGCCGCGCTGCTGGCGGACCTGGTCCGCCGTAAGATCGCAGACGAAAGCCTTGCCTTTCTGGATCAGCTGCACGGCCCATTCGTAAAGCTGGCCGAAATAGTCGGAGGCGTAATACAGCCGGTCTTCGAAGTCCCCGCCCAGCCAGCGGACATCTTCGATGATCGAATCGACGTACTCGGTCTCTTCCTTCGAAGGATTGGTATCGTCGAAGCGCAAGTTACATTTGCCGCCGAACTCGCGTGCGAGCCCGAAGTTGATGGTGATCGACTTGGCATGGCCAACGTGCAAATATCCGTTCGGCTCGGGAGGAAAGCGCGTATGCACGCGGCCTTCGTACTTGTTGGTCTTCAGATCGTCGAGGATGATATCGCGGATGAAATTGGATGGGACGGGCGCAGCGCCTGTCCCATCGCTAACACCCGGATCATCTTTGGGCGTGGTCATTTAGTTCTCTGTCCTTGGCGGCGCCGTCAACATTTGCAGCGCCTGGTCGATTCGTTTGAGCGTCGTCTCGCGCCCCAGCACTTCCAGCGTCTCAAACAGCGGCGGCGCGACCTTGCGGCCGCACACTGCCACGCGGATCGGCTGGAACATTTGCCCGGTTTTCACTCTTAGGTCTGCCGCAGCCGCTCGCAGGGCCGCATCCAGCGCATCGTGGGTGAAATCGGCGGTGAAATCGGCCGTCGCCAGAACCTGGCGGGCCTTCTCCAGCACTGTCGTTGCCATCGCCGCATCGCCTTTCTGAGGGATCAGCTCCGCTTTGTCGTAGGGCGGCAGCGGATCGAGAAAGAAGATGTCGGCCCAGGTCTTCACATCGCGCAGCAACTGGATCCGTTCGTGGATCAGCGGCGTCACCTGTAACATCTTGGCCCGGTCCGCCGCAAAGCCGGCCTCGGCCGCGAAGGGCAGAAGTTGCTCGGCCAGCTGCTCCACCGGCACTGCCCGGATGTGCTGGGAGTTCAGCCACACGGCTTTCGGGTCGAAGGGGTCTTGCTCGGTGAAGTTGACCGTGGCGTTGCTGTGATTAATACCCTCCAGCGAAAACGAATCGATCAACTCCTGGCGCGACATCACTTCGCGATTGTCTTTGGGCGACCAGCCGAGCAGGCATACGAAATTGACGAACGCCTGCGGCAGGAAGCCGGCATCGCGATAGGTGGTAACGCTCACCACCGGACCATGCTTGCGCTTCGATAGCTTGGATCCGTCAGGCGCGATCAGCAGCGGCAGATGCGCAAAATTCGGCGGCTCGATGCCCAAAGCCTCGAAAATCAGCACGTGCTTGAACGTATTGCTCAGATGGTCCTGGCCGCGGATGATGTGGCTGATCTTTAGATCGGCGTCGTCGGCGCAGGAAGCCATGTGATAGGTCGGCACGCCGCTGCTGCGCAGCAGAGCGAAGTCCTCGATGTCGGCGGTGGCTTTCGATTGCGCGCCATAGACCAGATCGTGAAAGGTCACATCGGCACGCGATTCGCGCGGTACCCGGAAACGCAGCACGAACGGCTCGCCCGCCGCCGCACGCATGTCGCTCTCTACTTTCGGCATCTCGCGCATCTCGGGATTGAACTTTGCGTGAACGTCGGCCTTGCTCAGGTCAAGGTCCTCAAACGTGAAGGTGCGGAAGTCCCGGTACGCGAGGCCCTTTGCGAAAATGGCCTCCGCCGCCTTCCGATGCAGGTCGCCGCGCTCGGATTGCCGGTAGAATTCGTCCCAGCTCAGATCCAGCCACTCGAGACCTTCATAGATCGAATCGAGCGATTCCTGGGTATTGCGCTCGACGTCGGTGTCGTCGATGCGCAGGATCATAGTACCGCCGTTGCGGCGGGCATAGAGCCAGTTAAAAATGAACGTCCTGGCGCTGCCGATGTGAAGATACCCCGTAGGCGACGGGGCGAAGCGGACTCGAAGCATTAGTCTATTCAGGATAACAGCGGAAACCTTGGGGCCGTTTTGCGCATCGTTTGTGACAGATATAATTGGGCAAGGTCGAACGGAGGGAATGGGATGACGTCGAAAAATAGGACAGGTTTAGTTTGTATGGCGGGCGGGCTGATGCTGGCCGCGCCGATGTTCGCACAACAGGTGGCCACCTTTCGCGCCCAGATCAGGGGCGGCGGGGACCATGGGAAATGCACCATCGAAGTAGATGTCGATGGCGTCGCCGAGATCGAGATTCAAGGCGATCAGGGCCGGATGCGCACGCTCTCGGGCAATCCCGCTGGCTGGCGCCGTATGGAGTGCAATCAGCCGCTGCCGCCGAACCCCCAGGGATTCCGCTTCAGCGGGGTGGACGGTCGCGGCCGGCAGACCCTGCTGCGCGACCCTTCGAGCAATCGCGGTGTCGCCGTTGTCCGCATCGAGGATCCGCAGGGCGGGCACGAGGGCTACACGTTTGACATCGAATGGGGCGGGGGTGGCGGAGGAGGTTTCCGCGGAGATGGCGGCGGGTTCGATCGCGGCGGAGATCGCGATCGTGATCGCGATCGCGACTGGAACCGCGACCGAAACGGCCGCTGGAATGACGAAATCCACTTCATGGGGCGCGGAGACGGCGTTTTCAATAATTTCCGCGGTCCCGATGACATGCTTTACGATTGCGAAGTCACGGTTGACCGCCGCGGAATGGTTACGGTCACGTTCGACACCGCTCGCCGCTCGCGACTTACCTTCACTGGACGGCTGACGCGCTTCGACCGCAACTTGATCGTTGCCGACATGTCCGGCGTGCGAGTCCGCGGCTCAATGGAGATCCGGCTCAACGGCCGCGATCGCGTGACCGATATCTCCATGTCGGCCAGTGGCCGGGATCGCTTCGAATTACGCTGGCACCGGTAATGAATGCGGTGGGGCAGGTTTACAAGAGCTTGCTGAAAAAGGGGACAGGCTACTCTGTCCCCTCCTGTAAGCTCCTCACTTCGCCTGCCCGTGGGGGAGTGGACAGAGCTGCCTGTCCCCTTTTTCTTTTATAGGATTGCAATCCTGCCCCACAGGTTTAGAAGATACCGATCATCCGCCAGTAGAACACGCCGGCGATGCACGCGACGATCGCCGAGACCGCGTAGATGTTCGCGATGTTGAACATCTGCATTCTCGTAAAGCCCTGCTTCTGCGTGACGCTATCGCCCAGCGCCATCCAGAAGTTCATATAAAGGAGCCAGAACGGGGCGGAAGCCAGCAGCAGCGGCGCCGTCAGAATCAGCGGCGGGATTCCCGCCTTGGCCAAAGGTTCCTCCAGCGGCAGGAATATCAGCGGCATGGCGATAAACGCCGTCGGATCCAGGAATCGCAGCGCCAGCATCGCCAGCAGCACCACAATCAGTAGCAGGATCGGGCTGCCAACCAGACCGGCGACGTGCGGCAGCATCAGTCCGGCCATCCAGTCGGTGACTTTGGTGTCCACGATCACGTTCCCCAGCCCGAAGATGCCGCCCAAGAAGAGCAGCAGAGTCCAGGAGACGCCGGTGGCGATATCGGCATCGCCCAGAATCCCGGATAACGCGAAGACTGCCATTGCGAACATCCCCACCGCGAACGTCGGGATCGAATGCAGCGTGCCGTTGGTCGCCCAGAGAACGATAGAGACCGCGACCACAAGAGCCGTGATCATCTCCTGACGCTTGATCGCCCCGAGTGCAGCGAGCTTAGTTCGCGCAAAGTCGGTGGAAGCACGCAGCGGAGCTTCGGGCTTCAACAGCAGCATGTTAAGTCCCAGGATGAGCGCGCAGAAGATCAGTGTCGGCAATGCCATCACCTGCGCATAGCCGCCCCAGGTGATGGGCAGGTGCTTGTCCGCGAACATCTTCAAAACCACCGGACCGTTCAACGATCCGAGTTCGAACGCCAGCCCGGGCACCACGGCCATTTCGACCACGGTGATCATGATCAGCGCCGACCCTTTGCTGCGCGGCGCAAGCCCCAGCGACTGCACCATGGCCCACGCGATGGGAGCCATGATGGCCGTGCGAACGGTCATCGAGGGAATGCCCAGCGCCAACACGAAACCGATCGCGAAAAAGGCCGAGAGAATCCCGGCATAGCTTCCCGGGAAGAGGGTCAGAATATAGTAAGACAGCCGCTCCGCCAGACCAGTCTTGCGCATGGCGAACCCGTAATAGAGAACCGCCAGCAGCGTCCAGAAGGCGGGATCGGCGAAACCGCTTAACGCCCTGGGCGGCGGGATTTTCACGGCGATCAGCAACGCCATCATCAGCACGGATGCGACGCCGTTGTTCATAACCTCCGTGGCCCACAGGATCACGGTGCCGGCGGTAATTGCGAGCACAAGTTGTCCCATGCGCGTCAGGCCTTGCGGCGTGGGAGCAAATGCGAGGATCAGGCCTACGACGATCGCCACGGCGAGCCAGATCCACTTACCGGTGGAGATACCGTGAGCTGTTACAGGCGGGTGCGCAGCGACTGGGGTGCTCATAAGAATCACCTATCCTATCAGGCCGAGTGCATCAGGGGCGACGCGCTGCCCGGAGCTTCGGCTTGGGCGACTCCACCCGCACGAAAGCTTCCTTCTCGGGATCGTAAGCTGTCACCACTCCCTCACCTAAGTCGTACAGCCAGCCATGCAGGCGCAGATCGCCCTGCTCCAGCCGCGCGATAACCGATGGGTGTGTGCGCAGATTGGCGAGCTGCTCGACGACGTTGCGTTCCGTCAGGGCGAGCAGAAACTCGGGGCTGTCGTGACGTTCTTCGTGCGGGGCTTTCTCCTGCAACACAGCTTGGCGCGCCGGCTGGGCATAATTCAGCCAGGCGCTCACGCTGGTCAAGGGCTCCAAGGGCTCCGGGTTCATCACGCCCTTCATCACGCCGCAGTCCGTGTGCCCGCAGACGATGACATCCGCCACGCCGAGCACCCCCACCGCGTATTCGATGGTCGCCGAAACGCCGCCGATGGCATCGGGATACGGCGGCACGATGTTGCCGATGACCCGGGAGATGAAGAGGTCGCCCGGCTTGGTTTGCGTCAGCATGCAAGGGTCGATGCGGGAATCGGCGCAGGTAATGAAAAGCGCTTCCGGCCGCTGCCCCAGCGCCAGCTTCTGGAAGAGATCGCGGTGCTTGGGGTAAACGGTTTTTTGGAATCGCGACAGGCCTTTGAGAATCCGGTCCACGGACATCTATTCTACATGTCAGCTTGTAGGCAGGCCGGGCCGGGATCGTCCAGCACCGGCGCGCCTGAGGCCGTCATGCCCCGGTTGGCGAATCTGATATTATCAGGTCATGATAGTCTCGTCTGCCGTCTCCGTGCCCTGGTGCCGATGATCCCAAGAGGATTCCCACCCCGCCGTCCCAGAATTCGTGAGAACGTCAACGAGGCGATCCGCGCACGCGAAGTTCGCGCCGTGTTTCCCGATGGCACCGTAGAGGTGCTGCCCACTCCGCAGGCCATCCGCAAGGCGCAGGACCTGGGTCTCGATCTCATTCTGATCGCTCCCACGGCCGAGCCGCCCGTCGCCAAGGCGATGGACTACGGGCAATGGCAGTACGAGAACAAAAAGAAACAGCACGAAGCCAAGCGGAAACAGCATATCATCCAGGTGAAGGAACTCAAGTTCCGTCCCAACACCGATGATCACGACTACGACTTTAAAAAAAATCACGCAATTAGGTTCCTGACCGAAGGCAATCGCGTGAAGGCCGTGGTCCAATTCCGCGGCCGGGAAATCGCGCACACGGATCTGGGCAGAAAGCTGCTGCTGCGTTTCGCGACGGATCTATCCCAGTACGGGAGCATGGAATCACAGCCGCGCCTGGAAGGCCGCAACGCGCACGTGCTGATCAGCCCGGTCAAGGTCGAGAAACCGCACGCGCCCAAGGAAAAAGAAAAACCTAAGCCCCAAGGCGAGAATGGCGCGCCTCCCGCGTCCGCGTAGCTAAATGTTGCCTCCGCCCTGACGGGCAGGCCTGTTAACGCCAGCGGCCGTTTCGATAGTAGTATCTGCCGTGGCGGGTTTCCCAGCGTCCCGGAACCCATACGGCGCGCGGACGTGGCGGACGTTCCCAACGTCCCGGAACCCAGGCATACCGCCCTCCGTTATAACCCCAGTAGCCGTCGATCCAAATAAATCCGGCGCCCGGCGCCACGCCGCGTTCCTCGAACCGCACGGCTGGCGGAGGAGTCGATGCGTAAAACGCATAGCCGCCGCCCGCGCAGCCCGCCAGGGAAAGTCCGCCGAGGACTACCGCCGCTCCAAGTAATCGTTTCATTCGCCTCTCCTGCCTGTTAGAACACGCTCGAAGGGAAAGGGTTACCGGCTTAATCCTCTCTTCACCTGGCAGTACCGTGGGCCCATGCAAACAAGCTGTTTCTGTGACAAAATACGAAGCTGGAGGTTATTCGATGGCAGCCAAAGCTCTTATTCTCGCCGCATCGCTGAGCGTTCTCATGACCGTTCCGATGCTGGCGCATCATTCATTTGGGTCGGAATACGACGAGAAGAAACCGCTTAAGTTCGAAAACGTCACCGTGACGAAGCTGGAGTGGACCAATCCGCACGCGCGTTTCTACGTGGACGTGAAGGATTCCAGCGGCAAGATCACCAACTGGAATTTCGAGCTCGCGAGCCCGAATGTGCTGAAGCGCAACGGCTGGACCAAGAACACTCTGAAAGAGGGCGACAAAGTCACCGTGATGGGATCGGCCGCTAAAGATGGCGCAACCTTGGGCCATGCTCAAACCGTCATCGGGCCCGATGGCAAGCGTCTCTTCGCCGGATCCAACACCGCGGACGGACAATAACCGTGAAAAAGCATTTTGCTAGCGCGGCCATGACCGTCGTGGCGTTAACGGCCGTAGTGTTGCTGCTGCAGGGACCCGCCGATTCGCAAGCTCCGGCGGCTGACGCCAAGGCTCCAGCCAAGGGCGGCGCGAAGGGTAAGGGCAAAGGCAAAGCTCGGCCCACCGGTCCCACGCCTCGCATGGCCGACGGGAAGCCCGATTTCTCGGGAATCTGGAACGGCGGCGGACCCATCGGCGATATCGCCCAGGGGTTGATGCCGGGAGAAGAGATTTCCCTGACTCCATGGTCGAAGAAGATCATGGACACGCGGCTGACGAAGGATGATCCGGAAGCGAATTGCCTGCCTACCGGGGTACCGCGCATCGCCCCGTACCCTTGGCGGATACTGCAGTCGCAGACTCATATCTTCTACTTGTTTGAGGGCAACATCCACAGCTTCCGTCAGATCTTCATCGATGGACGGCCGCATCTGAAGGATCCCGACCCCACCTGGTATGGTGATTCCGTCGGAACCTGGGACGGCGACACGCTGGTGGTCGACACCATCGGATACAACGACAAATTCTGGTTCGATTTCAGTGGGCACCCGCATTCCGAGCAGCTTCACACCATCGAACGCATCAACCGGCCGGACCTGGGCGCGCTGGATATCGAAACGCAGATTATCGATCCGGTGGCCTACACCAAGCCCTTTAAGATCAAGTTCACGGCCACTCTCCGGCCGGGCGAAGAGTTAATGGAGTACATCTGCCAGGAGAACCAGCAGGACGCGCAACACCTGCAGGGTCCGGCGGGACCGCCGAAATAAGGCTCTAGAGGAAAAAGGGGGACAGGCAGCTCTGTCCACTCCCAGGCTGGTAGGCGAAGTCAGGAACTTACTGGAGGGGACAGAGTAGCCTGTCCCCCTTTTTTAGCAACGACTACTGAACCTTACAAACGAAGTTCACGGCATCATTCGTGCTGCCGACTCCTTTGTAAGTCGCCACCTGCGGATACGGGCACAGCGGACGAGTCATATCCACACGGTTATTGGCGACGTGCGAAGCGGTGATCTCCTCCGGAGCGATGTTCGATTCCCGCCACCGCTCCATCGCGCCCATCAAATTGAACTGGTTCGGACCAGGGCCGCCCTGGCAGTGGCCCATGCCGGGGACCATGAACAGCCGGTACCAGTTATCCTGCTTGGGGCCCATCTTGGCGAGGACGCTCTCGCGATAGTTGATGCTGTTTTCGGGTGAAATCCCCACATCGTTCCAGCCGTGGTAGGTGAGGAGCTTTCCCCCGCGCGCCTTGAATGCCGAGAGATCCGGATTCACGGCATTGATGTAGCCGTATTTCTCATCGACCGCTGGGACGTCCTTGTTGACGTCGAACGTCTTCCAGTCCCAGTTCGGATCCTGATGCAGGACCTCGCGATAGGTTCCGAGCGAAAGTGCGGTTGGGGCCGGGCCATTGGCCGCGGACAATAAACGCCAGGTGCCTTCGCTGCCCTTTGCGTATCCCGGATAAACCAAGGCGCCCTTGGCATTCATCAGCGGACCATGCGCCCTTTTCACCGAATCCAGTTGCGCCGGTGTGAGACAGTCATTCGTATCGGCGCCCTTACACAAGAGCGAACCGTAATCGAAATTGCACTTGCGCGGATTGTTTAGGAAGCCATCTTTGACTCCGTCGGCGGCGTCGCAGGCATCCAGGACTGATTTCCCCAGCATGGCGACTTTGGCCGGCGGGACTGCCGCGCCGGGTTGCCGCACCGCGGTTTGCAGCACGATATCGAAGGCGTGCAGATGGGTCTGGAAATTAGCGGGCGCCCCGGCCACGATGCCGTCGAAATCCTCGGGGTAGCGCTGCGCTTCCATCAATCCCTGGCGTCCGCCGGTAGAGCATCCGTTCCAGTAAGACAGGCGGGGGCCTCGGCCGTAGAACGCCGTAATCACGGCCTTGGCCTTGACCGTCATTTCGTGCACGGCGCGATAGGAGAAATCGACGATCTTTTCCGGATGGCCGACCGCGAACTTGGCGTTGCCGCCTTCGTGGCCCGTGTCGGTGGATGACGTCGCGTAGCCTTCCTGAACCGCGCTCGCTAGCGCCGGGTAGCTGATCACTCCAGCCCATCCGCCGCCGCCGACCGCTTCATATTTGCCATTCCACGCCGCGCCGATCGGGAGCCAGACTTCGATCTTGATATCTGAATCGGCCGACGGCTTGAGAGTTGCGAACAGACGGCAGTATGCCGGCAGCATTTGAGGCGTCTGATTCGCCGGAGGAGGCGGCGGTGGAGGATCGATCGCGTCGGGTTGCGGAGCCGGCGGCGGCGCAGGATTCACGAAAGCCCCAGCAGGCACGGTGGTGACCTGGGTGATGGTGGTGTCAGGCAGCTTGAGCGACTGCAACTGCTCGCACGGCGTCTGCGCGAAAGCCACCGAGCTTCCGACGGCAACAAGAAAAATAAGTGCACGTTTCATGAATAGCCCCTCTGGTCTTAAGCCAACTCTTGAAAAACTACCACAAGTAGGTGCCCAATGCTAGGTCAGCGAGTGGGAACAGCCACGCTAGGCAGCTCGGGCTGCGGAGGCGTGATGCGGCGGTGCTCCATCGTCTTCTCATGTTCGTCGCAGAATGCTTCGATGAGTTCGGTGTCGGGCTGAAGCTGTAGCGTCGTCTTGACGGTCCACGGTTTCAGGTAGGCCTTGGGATCCGTAATGCTGATGGTGAGATCCATGTGACCAAAATCCGTCCGCCGGAAGCGTTCGGTAACGCGCATTGCGTCGCTATTGGGTCGCCCCTTCTTGGTATCGAGCCAGCCGCCGTCCTTGAAACCGGTGGACTCGACAACGAATGTGTCCGCGTCCCAGCGGCCAACGGAGTATCCCAACCATGTCGGCTCGCCCGATTCTCGCAGCGCACGGCCATCGGTGAACACCTGCCGGAAGATCATTCCGACTAACGTCTCATACAGAAATGCCGTGACTCCGGGCGTCTGTAGGATCTTGAACGGACCGCCCCCGAAATCGATTCTTGGAACTCCCGGAGGCAGGCAATAGCCGTACGGATCATCTACGTGATCACGGCTTTCCCGTTGCGCTTGGACCTTGGACGCCCACGGCGTCATCTGTACGTCCTCGGGTTTCAGATCCTTGGCAAGATCGAAGAACAGGCTGCGCGTGAAACACCCGGCTCCATCGTAGATCGCGCATTCAGCAGCCCAAATACCGGAAAGGTCGGGTTTGCCGTCTGCTAATCGCGGAGATGGCGCGGATAGGTTAGGCCTCCCGTCGGCGAGGCGAGGAGTTCCTGGCGTCGGGTAGTTCACCCACTGTGCGAAGGCGGGCGCGGACAGCAGGAAGGCGACGGCCAAGCTGGCTCTCATCTGAGCAGCCCCGTATCGTAAACGATTTTTCCATCCACGATCGTCAGCACGGAACGGATCTTCTTGATCTCGACGTCGGGCACCGCGAAATAATCGCGATCCAGAACCGCCAGATCGGCCAGTTTGCCGCGCTCGATCGATCCGATCTTGTCTTCCATGCGCAGGAACCAGCTATTGTTGCGCGTGAACAGACGCAGCGCCTCGGTGCGCGTGATCTGCTGATCGGCATTGACCTTGTCACCAAACGAATTGACGCCGGTGGTCGCGTAATAGATGTGCAGCCAGGGATTCAGCGGCGCGATGTGGACACCATCGCCGTGAATGCCCACCTGGATGCCATGATCCACGATAGTTCGGAACGGCGGCCCCGCGACGACTTTCGGATCCGACGAAGTCACCCAACGGAACGCACCCATCTCCACGCCACAGCCGAGCGCCTTGAGCCGGTTGAGCAGATCAGCGTTGACCTGCGGAACGTGATGGACCACCCAGCGCTTCTGCGTGATATCGAACTCCTTGTTCACGGCCTCATACGCCTCGACCACCTGCTGCAGCCCCGCGAGGTTCTGGACCGCGTTCTCGTTGCGCCAGCCGGCTTCGGCAACTAGATGCTGCGCTTCTCTCCAGACTGCCCCGCTTGTAAGAGGCGCCGCCCACTCGCCGATCGCGCCGGTCTGCATCATGTCGTCGCCGAAGAACTGGAACTGGTTTCGAAGTCGTTCCTTTAGCTCCGGCAGATTGGGGTCGGTCTGATTCTGCAGAAAGTTCATCTGCAAGCGGACGATGGTCTTTCCTTCATGATGCAGTTCGAGCCAGGGATCGTACATCTTGTACTGGTCGAGGTTCGACAGGATCTGGCTCGGGTGAAGCGGGCCGGGCGTGGGGAACAACACCTGGTCCAGATGCGTGGTCAACCCGACGCTGGCCGCGTAGTTCATCGCATCGACGGTGCTGCGCTTGCGATCCGCGAAGGTCTGTATGCGGCGCAGAAGGAACAGGGCGGATGCCGACGGATTGCCCGACTGTCCGGCACCGGCGATCGCACCGGTGGGCGAGACGTTGATTTTCTTGATATCCGGATGAACCGGCGGCGCGGCATCGACAGCATCGAAGAACGCTTTACCCATGCTGTTCGTGGCGCAGGGACCGGTGAAGCGTTCGTACAAGAGCACGGGACGGTCGGGTACCGCCTGATCGAGTTCGGCAAGCGTCGGATGACGATGCTCGGCCCACTGGTTGGGATGCCAGCCGCCCATGGATGTGATCCAAGCGCCTGCCGGTACGTCTTTGCGCCGCGCGGCCAGCGCCTCTTGAACTTCGCGAATCGAAGCGGTGCTCTCCAAAATCGCGTGATAGCCGGGACGGTTCGCCAGACTCACAATGTGAATGTGAGGTTCGACCAGCCCGGGCACCACGGTGCGTCCGCCGAGGTCGACGACGCGAACGCCGGGTCCGGCCGCTGGTGCGGCATTCACAGACACGAACCGGCCGTTTCGGATGGCCACGGACGTAGCGATGGTGTTGGCCGCGTCCATGGTGTGGATTCTGCCGTTGGTCAGCACCAGAATCTCTTCGGCCGGGATGTTTTGCGCGGAGACAACAACAGAGGCCGGTCCTGCTCCAAGAGCCGCAGCTCCGGCGGCCGCTCCGAGAAACCGGCGGCGCGAAGATCTCTTTTTGTTCATCGGTCGGATTATAGCGCTGGGAACACTTAAAATGTGGGTTGGCGCCCATCTCCATCCGTGGCCTGACGAAGCGATATGGAAATGTTCTGGCCGTCAATAATCTGAGCATCGACGCGATCCAAGGCGAGATTCTCGGATTCCTCGGGCTGAACGGCGCGGGCAAGACCACCACCATTCGCATTCTGCTCGACCTGTTGCGGCCCAGCAGCGGGAACGCCATCATCCTGGGGCACGATTGCCAGAAGGACGGGCTCCAGGCGCGGTTGAACATCGGGTATCTGCCCGGCGAGATGGGGATCTATTCGGATCTGACCGGGCGCGAAGTGCTGGATCTGCTCGCCAGACTTAACGCGCAGATGATCGATAAGGAGCGCCGCCGCGAGTTGCAGGAGCGCCTAGAATTTCCGGAGAGCGATCTGCGCCGGCGCCTGCGCGAATATAGCACCGGCATGAAGCGCAAGCTCGGACTGATTCAGGCGTTTCAATCCGATCCCCAGCTCCTGATACTGGACGAACCCACCGAAGGGCTTGACCCGCTGATGCAGGAGTCCTTCTATAAACTCCTGGTAGACGTGAAACAGCGTGGCCGAACTGTGTTCATGTCGTCGCACGTGCTTTCGGAAGTGGAACGCGTATGCGACCGGATCGCGCTGGTCCGGAAAGGCGAGCTGGTGTTGCTCTCGAGCATGGAGGAACTCCGCAAGCTTGCCGCGCGTCAGGTGCGGATATTCTTCTCCGAAGACGTGCCGGTCGCGGCCGGACTTCCGCAGGGCAGCGAGATTGTCGAGACTGGCCCGCATTCGTGGAATTTGAAAGTGGAAGGACCGCTCGGGCCGCTGCTGCGTGCGCTCGAAACGTTGCCGGTGCAGGATATGGAGATCGAGGAAGCCAAGCTCGAAGACGTGATCCTCAAGTACTATCGCGACGGAAAACAATGAGAAGGGCCGCGCTGCTATTCGCTTATTCGTTGAAGCGCGTGCGTACCCTGGCCATCACCACGGGACTCCTGCTGGCGGCGCTGCAACTGGTGCTGATTTTTGTCGCCGGCTCGATCCAAACCTCCGGCGGATTCAATCAGCTCAGCGCGCTGCTGCCGCCGTTCGCGCGCCAGTTGCTCGGCCCGTCGGTGGCTACGTTCATGTCGTTCTCCGGAGTTGTATGCCTGGGATACTTCGAACTGGCCGTCATGGGAGCCTTGATCGCGCTGGCAGTCACGCTCGCCACCACCCCAGCTTCCGAAGTCGAGATCGGATTCATGGACCTGATACTGGCGCGCCCGCTGGCACGGCACTGGATCATCACCCGCACCATTGCCTTGACGACGGTGGTGTCCGCTTTCATGCTGGCGCTCATGATGGCCGGCACCTGGATCGGGCTGCGGCTGTTCGCCCCGGAAGGCGTCGAGTGGCCTTCCGCGACGCTGATCAATTCTCTGGCGGTCAATCTCGGGTTGCTGACGCTGTGCTGGGGCGGCGTGGCGATGGCCATCGGCGCTGCATCCCGGCGTCGCAGTGTGGCAGGCGGAGCCGCGGGATTGCTGGCATTCGCAACCTTTCTGCTGGATTACGTCGCGCGGTTGTGGCAGCCGGCTGAAAAGATCGCGTGGCTATCGCCGTTCCGCTACTACAATCCGTTCGATCTGATCACCGGGAATGCGCTGCCGCTGAAGAACCTGGTGGTGCTGGGAGGGATCGCGTTAGCGGGATTCGCCGCGGCTTACGTATTGTTCGCGCGGCGCGATATCTCGCATTAGAACACCGCTCCATCACTGTCGCGGCCCGGAAGGATTCTAATCCGGCGGTTGATAATTGTGCAGCAGATCCTGATAGCCGTTCATCGCCAGACGGCAGGCCATTTCGGTGCCGCCGAATCGCGCGCGATGCCAGGTTTCCCGAGGCGTATACACGATATCGCCCTGGTCCGCGATGAAGATGGGCAGCGATCCGATCTTGTATTCCATCTTGCCCAGCAGGATGAACCAGAACTCCGACGATTCCAGGTGGAAATGGCCCCAATCGGTGTCGGGCGCGGGCCTCTGCTTCTTCGGGTCGCCGATGATGATGTTCGCCACGGCGCGGTCGTCAGCGATGAAGCGGCGTTGCTTTTCCGTCCCCGCCACCACTTGATTGAAGTCGATGTAGGGCTTGTTGCCCTGATCGTACTTGCCTTTGCCGCTGATCCGCACTTTGACAAAGTTGAAGCCCGGCATGGCCGCCGGCTTTTCATCAATCGGGTACATCGTTTTCGCGCCCGCGATGTTCACTTCAAGCCTTAGCGACGGCTTATCGCCAACGGTCTCCATGCTGAAGACGTTGCGATACGGCACCTGCACCAGGTAGCCCTTGGAAGCCACGAACGGCTCCTGCCCTTCAATACTGAAGCGAATCTGCCCGTCCTGCACGATCCACCAGGCGCGCGTGTCGGGGTGGAACTGGCGCGGCGTCTTAGCGCCGGGCGCCATCGAGACGTAATCGGCATGGAGCGTGGCGTCGTCGACCACGGTCTGGGACCAACTCGTCTGGCCTTTACGCTTCGCAAGGAGGTCTGACAGCTTCCAGATAGGCTGGTTGGGCGCGACCCAGGTGTTGGGCTGCACCGGCAGCGGCGACCAGGCGAAGGTGTCGCTTTGCTGAGCCCGCAAAGCCGAGAATACGCCGCAAGCCACCGCCGCGAGAATCGCAATCTCCTTCAGGATACGCATAGAGTTCGTCCCCGAATACAATAACATCGCGCAAAACGCGTGTAAACCGACGGACCGATTCTAGCTACCCGGAACCAGTTTCTGGTTGTTTTCGAGCAACTTCAGAGCATGGAAGCGTCCCAGACAACTGTCTGGTTACGCCCACGTGATTTTGCGAGGTAGAGGGCCTTATCTGCCCGGTCGATCGATTCCTCAACCGATACGTCCGGATCGAGCAGGGTGATGCCGACCGAGACAGTAACGTGTACCGTTTTCGTGGAACTGCCTTCGTGTGCGATTGAGGACACTTCTTCGCGCAATCGGTTAACTACTCCCGTGCCTGTGACAAGATCTGTTCCCGTAGCGCACAGGAGAAACTCCTCGCCGCCGTACCGGAAGAACTTGTCATACGGTCGCAAATGCGCCATAACGTATCGCGCGAATCCGACGAGGACGCGGTCGCCGATGGCGTGTCCGTGGGTATCGTTTACGTTCTTGAAGTCGTCCAGATCCATCATCGCAAGGCAACACGAATGAACCTTGCGCTTGACCAGCTCCTGTTCTTCACGCAATTTTGTCAGCATCCCGATTCGACTGGCTGCTCCGGTCAGGGGATCGAGGTTATAGAGCGCATCCTCGATGTCATGCTTGAGAGTCGCAATTTCCAAACGCATCCGCTTCAATGCGCTATCGAAGCGCTCATAGTCCTGCACGGAAATAGGCACCCGGTGCGTCGACGCGTTCAGGAGCGTCGCGGCATACTGGTGCATCCGCTGATGCTCGATGGCGATCTCCTCAAAACCGCGATGACTGCTCAGCTTTATGGAGCCCGTGCCGTAATACCACTGGCCGAACCGGCACCGGCGATGGGCGTCCACCTCCATGTCCCGTTGATCCGGCGGCAGGCGGCAGATGAGCGTGCTGTAGAGACCTTCGCACCACTGCTCATGATTGAAGAGGGCTTGCTCCAGTTCGGCGACCGACGATCGCATGAGATCCGGAGACAAGCTATCCATCGTGGTCATCGACTTAAGAACTGGCCGCGCCAAGTCCCCGATCATTTGTGTGAGACGAGTTCTTCTTCGTTCGCCGGCAGCTGGCGGAAGAATTCCAGAAACTTGCGGCGATAGGTTTGCGGTTTGGGCGCATCCAAGTGAGGCACCATGGATTGCGCCAGATTCAAGATGCTCTGGCCAAGCGCAGACTCATGGGACACCGGTGTCGCGTTCAGGATCGCTCCCTGGACGCCGGCGTAGTCGTTGGAGAAAGAATACGCGACCGGCAATCCGACCAGTTTCGCCACATCGGCATCGCTGAAATCATTGCGAACCTTACGGTTGAGCAGCAGGCTCACGCGGTCGTGCAGGCCCAGATCCTTCAAGCTGGCAAGACGCGCTTTGGCCATATGCAGCGCGATTACTTCCGGAGTCGTCACCAGGAAAATCCGGCGCGACTCTTTCATGAGCGCGACGGAGAATTCGTCCAGGCTGCTGGCGAGGTCGACACAGATCACTTCATACTGCGCCCGCGCCATTGCCAGAACCCGTTCGAGACTCGGCAAGTCGAGACCGGCGGGAGGATCGAGTAAACCCGCGTGCAGGACTTCCAGGCGGTCGTACTTGCCGACCATCTGCGACCAGAGATCCTCGTCCAGATTCGCCGCGTGCTTGATGGAATCCACCACCGAGCCGCTGGTGGAAAGCTTCAACAGAAACCGGATGGCGCCGGCCGCTAGATCGCAATCCAGAAGCAGTGTGCGCGCACCGAGGTCTTCGGCCAGTGCATGACTCGTGCTCACGGCAAGCGTCGAGGTTCCGACGCCCGGCTTAGCAGGGAAGAATGTATAAAGGTCCGACTGACGCGTGGCCGCTACGGGGTGAGTCACCAAGCGCCGCCGGGCGGAGTCAATGGCGTTTGCCAGCGCCGAAGCATCCATAGGAAAGTTAAGATGCTCGCGAACTCCCAGGTGCATCAGTTTCGGCAGAAGCTCCTGCGAATCGTGGCCGTCAAACGTGATGATCGGCAAACCTGGCACCGCGTTGTCCAGCCCGCCGATGATCGCCTCCGATTGCGGCCAGTCATCCACGCACAGCAGCACGAGGTCCGCTTTGCGCACGCGGATCGCACGCAGTAACTCGTCCGGCGACGGATAGTTGGTCAATACCCGCGCCACTTCGAGATCGGGAATTCGGGACAGCAAGACCGCCAGTTCGGCGTTCGCGTTTTCGTTGGGGCAGATCAGAATACAATGGAGCATCACAATCCCGTCATCGGCTGAAAATCCTAGCTACGTTAGCCCGGGAGGATAGTTCGCAGGAGGCCGGTTATCATGCGATTTCGCTTTTATATCTTGCACTTACTGGCTTTAGCCGCTCTTACGTCGTTTGGCCAGCCGCGAGACTACGGCCGGTCGATGGTGATTACGCAGCAGGGCATGGCAGCCACCAGCCAGACCCTGGCTTCGCAAGCCGGCGCCCAGATCCTGGCCAAGGGAGGTTCGGCCGTGGATGCGGCCATCGCCGCGAACGCTGTGCTGGGCGTGGTGGAACCGATGATGAACGGCATCGGCGGCGACCTGTTCGTGATTTATTGGGACGCGAAATCGGGGAAGCTGACCGGGCTGAACGCGTCAGGACCCGCGCCGCGCGGGCTGAGCGTGGACTTTCTCACCAAGCAGGGATTCCAGTCGATACCCGAAGGCATCCACAGCGTCACGGTGCCGGGAGCCGTGGATGGCTGGGCCAAGATGCATGAACGCTTCGGTAAGCTGCCCTGGAAGGATCTTTTCCAGGCCGCGATCGCGTATGCCGAAGAAGGCTTTCCCGTGACAGAAGATGCGCAACGCTACTGGGCGGGATCCGTCGGATCGTTGCGAGCCCAGTCGGAAACCGCTCGCGTCTATTTGCCGGGAGGCCGCGCGCCGCGCGTGGGCGACATAGTTAAGAACCCCGACATGGGTCGCGCGCTCCGCATTCTAGCGGAAAAAGGTCGCGACGCATTCTACAAGGGTGAAATTGCGAACGCGATTCTCAAGACTTCGAAGAGTCTGGGCGGCACCATGACGGCCGAGGATCTTTCCGCGTTTTCCGCCGAGTGGGTGGAGCCGATTTCATCGGAATACCGCGGCTGGCGCGTTTACGAGCTACCCCCGAACAGCCAAGGGATCGCCGCGCTCGAGATGCTGAACATCATGGAAGCCGTCCCGGCGGGCAAAGGCAGCCCGTACGCGGCCGACGAGTTGCACCGGCGGATCGAAGCCATGAAGCTGGCTTATTCCGATCTGCGGTACAACGGCGATCCGCGATTTGCGGATATCCCCGTACGCGGGCTCCTATCGAAAGACTACGCGCGCAAGCGGGCCACGGCGATCGATCCGGCGAAGGCCAACTGCACTGTGGCAGCGGGTGCGCCCGTGTTCGGAGAGACCACCTACCTCACGACCGTGGACAAGGATGGCAACATCGCCAGTTGGATCCAGAGCCTGTACAACTACTTCGGCTCGGGCGTAACCGTAGAGGGCTTGGGCTTTCTGCTGCATGACCGAGGCCAGAATTTCACGTTGACGCGCGGGAGTCCCAACATGTTGGCCGGCGGCAAGCGCCCGTCTCACACCATCATTCCGGGCTTCATGGAAAAGGGCGATCAGCACATCGGGTTCGGCATCATGGGCGGATCGAATCAAGCCATGGCGCACGCGCAGTTTGTCTCGAACGTGGTCGACTACGGGATGAACGTCCAGCAGGCGATGGAATCGGCGCGGTTTCGTAAGAGTGGCGCTCCGGGATGCGACGTCCGCATCGAAGGGCGAGTGCCTGCCGCCGAGGTCCAGAGCCTGAAGCAACGGGGCCATCAAGTGCAACTCGTCCGCGAGTATGATTCTGCGGTTACGGGTCGCGGGCAGGCGATTTTATATAACTCGACCACTAAGACCAAGTTCGGCGCGTCGGATCCGAGGGCGGATGGATCGGCGGTGCCGGAACCGATCCGATAGAGCGGGGACTGCCTACCGATTTCGATGCACGAATCCCGCGCGGTCCGAACCGTTACGCCGAAATCGGCTGGCTGTCCCCAACTGGGCTCGCTACAATGAGGGATTCATGCGCGTGTTGCCCTCATTCGTTCTGCTGGCGTCTCTATTAGGTTTGCCCGCGTGCGCGCAGACGCTGCCGGTTAACTGGCGCGTTCAGCCGGCAGGCACGCAGGTGCCGCTCGATTCGCTGCCATTAAGCGCGGCGGTTTCACCCGACGGAAAGTTTCTGTTGGCCTTGAACGCGGGCAGTAAACCTTCGATCAGCGTGGTCGAGACGGGCGCGATGAAAGAGACTTCCCGCGTGTCGATCGCGGACGCCGGGCTCGGGCTGGCGTTTTCGCCCGACGGACGGCGCGTGTATGCGGGCGGCGGGTCGCGAAACGTCGTATTCGAGTTCACCTTCTCGCCCACGGGCGAGTTGAAGCCTTCGCGCGAAATCTCTGCTGGACAGCCAGCTACCATGAACTTCATCGGCGACGTCGCGGTCTCGCCGGACGGCCGCACGATCCTGGCGGGCGATCTCTTCCACGACCGCGTGCTGGTGATCAACGCGCAATCGGGCCAGGCCACCGGAGCGCTCAAGTCGGGACGACGGCCTTACCGGATTCTGTTTCATCCCGACGGCCAGGCTTACTTCGTTTCGAGCTGGGCCGACGCCTCGGTATACGAGTACAGCCTGCCTTCAGGCACCGAGATGGCGCGGGCCCGTGTAGGTGCGCACCCCACGGATCTGGTCTTGAGCAATCGAAAGATTCCCGACCAGCCAAGCACCTGGCAGTACCGGCTATTCGTCGCTGCGGCGAACACTAATGACGTGTTTGTGCTGGGTGTGAGCGAGAGCAAGGATCTAAACGTGCTCGAAACGCTGAACGCCGGGTTCAGCGCGGTAGCCCCCGCGGGCATGACACCCAGTGGCCTGGCCATGAACGCCGATCAGACTCGGCTCTATATCGCCTGTTCCGATGTAAACGCATTGGCCGTGGCGGATATCTCGGAGCCTCGCAGCCGCTTGGCGGGATTCGTGCCTACCGGCGCATACCCGACCGCAGTGCGGGTGGTGAGCGGCGGCAAACTCGCGGTGTTGAACGGGCATAGCGGCAGCATGTCTGTGATCGATGCCCCGGCGGACGAAATGCTGCCGGATCACTCAACGAAGGCGATGGCGGCTACGCCATATCGCGAATCGTTTTCGGATTCCCTGCCCGAGCAGCGCTCCTCGATCGAACACGTGATCTACATCCTGATGGACGGAGTGCCGGGTGCGAACGCTGCTAAGCTCGCGCGCGAGTTCGTGCACCTGGACAATTTTCATCCGGCGGGAGGCACGCCCGCCGCCGCTCTCAACTGGGCCGTGGCGGCCATTGCGCCTGATTTCACGGTAAGGCTCGGCCCGAGCTTCGCGGCGGGACGCCTGCGCTACAGCGGCTTCGAAGGTGGCGAGCCGGCCAACCTGCCTCCCGCGGGCTATCTGTGGAGCAATGCGCTGTCAGCGGGCTTGACCGTTCGCAACTACGGGATTTTTGTCGATAGTGGCGCTCCGACCCCTCGAGTCAAGGATCCATCGTTGCAGGGCGTCACGAACATAAAGTATCGCAGCGCGGATCCACAAGCGTTCCTCGACGACCTGAAACAATTCGAAGCTCCAGGGGGTATGATGCCGAACCTGACCGTCGTTCGGACTGCGAGCGACGCCGCACTCGGGCGCACCGTGGACGCAATTTCGAAAAGCAAGTTTTGGCCGCAGTCGGCGATCTTCGTGATGAACCCTTCCGGACCCAGCCCGCTGCTGCTGGCGCTGTCTCCTTACACGCACCGGGGAGCAGCAGATGCGACGCCCTACGACCAGGTGTCTGTGCTGCGCACCATTGAGCTGATTCTGAATCTTCGGCCGATGACGGTTTTCGATTTCTCCGCTCGTTCGCTGGCGGCCGCGTTCGTTTCCACGCCGAACAACGCTCCCTATTCGATGGAGCCAATCAACTAGTGACTTCTCTCTGTTTTATATGGCACATGCACCAGCCGTTCTACAAGGATCTGTGGACCGGCCAGTATAAGCTCCCCTGGACGCGCCTGCACGCCCTTAAAGACTACGCCGGCATGGTCCGCGTGCTGGAAGAATTTCCGAGTGTGCGGCAGACCTTCAACTTGGTGCCGTCCATGGTGTCCCAGATCGCGGAATACGCCGCTGGCACCGCTTCCGATCCGTTTTTCGAATGCGCCGCCATGCCCGCGGAAGCGTTGACCGAGGCTCAGCAGACGTTCGTGCTGCGCTATTTCTTTCAGGCCAATGTCGACAAGATCATTCGCCGTTACCCGCGCTATACGGAGCTGTACGAGCGGCAGCGCAGCCATTTTTCGATACAGGAACTGCGCGATTTGCAGATTCTGAGCCAGATCGCGTGGTTCGATGAAGACGTGCTGGCGAAAGATGAAGAGCTGAAGGAACTGATCCGCAAGGGACGCGATTACTCCCGGGCCGATCAAGAGTTGATGATCCGCAAGCAGCGCGAGTCGTTGGCCGCAGTCCTTCCGGTGTACCGCGACTTCGCGGCGCGCGGCCAAATCGAGATCGCCACCACGCCCTTCTATCACCCGATTCTGCCCCTGCTGTGCGATTCCGACATCGCCGCGGTCTCGCGTCCGGGCGTGACCCTGCCGTCGCGATTCCAATATCCGCAGGACGCACTTACGCAACTCGAGCGCGCACGAAGCTACATGCAGGACATGTTGGGCGTGGCGCCGGTTGGTCTATGGCCATCGGAAGGATCGGTCTCGGATGAAGCCTTGGCCATGGCGGCGGGCTGCGGCTTTGAATGGGCCGCGAGCGACAACGGAGTGCTCTCGCGAACTCTGGAAAGAGCCGCGGGCATCGACGAGACGTACCAACAATATGTCTGGCAGCAAGGCGAACGCGAGATGCGCCTGCTGTTCCGCGATCACTATCTCAGCGACCTGATCGGATTCGAGTATTCCCGCATGGGCGCGGAAGATGCGGCGGAACACTTCCTGGCTCGGATCCGCGAAAATACCAGCCGGCACGATGTGCTGGTGCCGATTATCCTGGACGGTGAAAACGCATGGGAATGGTATGAGGCCAATGGCCGGCCTTTTCTGCGCGCTCTGTACCAGCGCATTTCCGACGATCCGCGCCTGGAGGCGACCACCGTCTCGCAAGCTTTGGAGCGATACGACACGCGCCCGCTTCAGCACGTGGTTCCGGGCTCGTGGATCAACGCGAACTTCGATATCTGGATCGGCGCGGAAGAAGACAACCAGGCTTGGGAACTGCTGCTCGACGCGCGGCGCGTGTACGACGAGTACGCAGCGCAGACCATGGAGATCGCGCGGCTGCTGGCCTACGAAGAGCTGCTGATCGCCGAGGGAAGCGACTGGTGCTGGTGGTATGGGCCGGAGCACGGCTCCGACAATCGTCCGGAATTCGACCAGCTGTACCGCGATCATCTGTCTAACGTCTATCGGGCGCTGGGCCTGGATCCGCCCGCGCGGCTTTCGCACCCGATCCTAATGACGCAGGAGGGCGAGTTGCATGAGCCTCCGTCGAATCCGATTCACGTTACGCTGGACGGCGAAGTGACTTCGGCGTTTGAATGGATGGGCGCGGGCCATTACAGACCGGATTCTCGCTCGGGCGCGATGCATGGCGGCGGAACGGTCGCGCGCGAGATTTTCTACGGAAGCAACGGCACGGATCTGTTCGTGCGGCTCGATTCGGCGGGCAAAGGAACGCTGGGCATCGAGTTCGAGAGCGGTCCCGCGGAGGCGCGAGTGGTAAGAGGGCGGGTCGTCGAAATGGAAGCCCCCCGAACCGGCGACCGGTTCCGTATAACCGTTGAGAGAGACGGTCTGCCGCCGATGACGCTGCCAGCGGAAGGCTGGATCGAGTTTAAGAGAAGCTAGGCCACTCGCTACTGCTCGTGGTTCTGTGCTGATACCGGGGACAGGCTACTCTGTCCCCTGCCTTAAACTTGTGACTTCGCGCACGAGCCTCGGAGTGGACAGAGCTGCCTGTCCCCTTTTCCCCGGTCTGCGCCGAACCGCAAACGCCAGTGAGCGGCTAAATAAACGCCGTCGTCTTGATGCCCGACACGTCGAAGCGCTTGCGGCAGCGCATGTTCTTGCACATGGCCTTGTCGTCGAGCAGGACCATATAGCTCATCCATTTGGCGAACTTGGCGCGATCACGCTCGTCGGCGCGCCCAGGCAAGCGGTCCAGTTTCTTGCGCACCAGCCAGTTCAGCTCATAGGTGTCCGCCGTCCGGCAGAACGGGCAATTGAGCGTGGTCGGCTTGGTGGTCTTCGACTCTTTGTAAAAATCTTTTTCTTCCATGTCCTTCTTCAACCGCGCACAACGGAGCGCGCCGGCAACGATAATCTCTATCCGTCCCGGTGGCCGTCGCGCCCTGTACGCTCCATACAGCCTTCCTATAATACAGCGGGCGTAAACTGAGAGCGTACGTGCTCCCTGAAGATGAATTCGACGCCGTAGTCACGCGCGCGCTGCGCCGCGTCCCGCCGCGGTTCCGCAAGCATCTGCAAAACGTCGCCATCATTGTGGAACTCGAGCCCTCCCGTCCCGGCCTGCTCGGCTTGTATCAGGGACACCCGCTCACGACGCGGAGTGTGGGCCACAGCTTCACGATGCCCGACAAGATCACCATCTACCAGGGCCCGCACGAGCGCATGGCGCGGAACGCGGTGGAACTGGAAGAGATGGTCGCCGATACGGTGTGGCACGAGATCGCGCATTACTTCGGCATGGACGAGGCCCGCGTGCGCAAAGCCGAAAGAAAGCGCGGCGTCCGGTGATTCGCTGTTACATCACCGATAGACACGCGCTCGCTGCGGACTCGTTACTGGATGTAATCGCCCGAAATCTTGCCGCGGGCGTTACCTGGATCCAGATTCGCGAGAAAGATCTGAGCGCACGGGCCTTGTTTGAGCTGGTGGAGGCCGCGCTCAAACTGCCGAATCCGCATGGTTCGAAGTTCATCGTGAACACGCGCAGCGACGTAGCCATGGCCGCCGGAGCCGCGGGTGTCCATTTACCTTCCGGATCGCCGCCAGCACGGCTCTGGCGACGGCCGGGTTTCCTGGTCGGCGTGTCCTGTCACTCCGTGGACGACGTGCGTCAGGCCGAAATCGAAGGCGCCGATTACGCCGTGTTCGGACCCGTTTTCCCGCCTCGCTCGAAAACCACTCGCGCCGAGCCGCGTGGGCTGGAGGATTTGCGGCGTGCGGCCGCGGCAGTGAAAATTCCGGTGCTTGCCCTCGGTGGAGTGACGCGAGAGAACTCTGTCGCGTGCGTTTCCGCCGGTGCAGCTGGCATAGCAGGAATAACTATCTTCCAAGAGTTGCTAAAATTCGATGAGTGACGGCTGCGGCGGCTAAGCAAGCGTATTCGAGAGCCGAGACGCGCCGTCTTCTCAAAATCAGCGAACGCCAGCTCAAGAGTTGGGAGAGCCAGAAACTCCTTCCCGCTACTGAAACATACGGTTTTAAGGAACTGCTGGCGCTCAAGACACTCGTAAAGCTCCGCGCCTCGCGTGTGCCAGTGCCGCAAATCCATCGTGCCCTCGCCGCGCTGGTCAAAAAGCTCCACGATATCCACGATCCGCTCACCCAGCTGAAGATCTACGCCGATGGAAAACGCATTCGCGTGGAGATCGACGGGCGCGCCATGGAAGCCGAGTCCGGCCAGCTGCTGCTGAATTTCGATGCTGTAGAGCTGAAGCGCTTGCTCGAATTCCGCAAACCGGAGCCGGTCAACACGGACCAGGTCAAGCGGGCTGCCGCCGAGCACTGGTTTCAGCGCGGACTGGAACTGGAGCAGACCGGCGCACCCCTGGCGGAAGTCGTCGAGGCCTATCTGAAAGCGGTGGAGCTGGATCCCACATCGGCGGGAGCGCTGGTGAACCTGGGGACTATCCAGTTCAACGCGCGCAATTGGAAGGAAGCCGAGCGGTATTACCTGGAAGCGCTGAAGGCCGACCCCCAATACGCGCTGGCGCACTTCGACCTGGCCAATCTATACGACGAGCGGGGCAACCGCCTCCAGGCGCTGGAACACTACCGGGCTGCGCTCGAAATCTCTCCCACCTACGCCGACGCGCACTACAACCTGGCGCTGCTCTATCAGGGGTCGAACCAGATGATGAATGCCGTGCGGCACTGGACCGAATACCTGAAGCTGGACCCTTCCAGCCACTGGTCGAGCATCGCGCGGCGGGAGTTGTCGAAACTTCGCAAGGCCGCAGTGGTCCCCGGCACTGGGCGATCACAGTCCCTGTAGGAACGGGTTGCGCGCTTTCTCGCGGCCGATGGTCGTATTCGGGCCGTGGCCTGGAATCACTACCGCCGTCTCCGGAAGCGCCAGCAGCTTCTCGTGAATCGACCGGAGAATCTGGCGCCCGTCGCCGCCCGGCAGGTCCGTACGCCCGATGCTGTCGCGGAACAGCGTGTCGCCCGCGACCAGCTTGTTCTCGGCGGGAATCCAGATCGAGATGCTGCCCTGGGTGTGCCCCGGCGTGTGGAGAATATGAAACTCGGCGTCCCCCAGGCGTAGCTGATCGCCCTCGCGCGCTTCGCTGTCGATCTCGGTCCGCGAAGGGGTCGCCATTCCCAGCCAGGAAGCCTGGGTATCCAGGTGTGCGTAAAGCTCGGCGTCGTTCTGGTTCATGTAAACGGGCGCGCCCGTGAGCGCCTTCAGCTTGGCCGCGCCGCCGATGTGATCGATATGGGCGTGGGTGATTACGATAGCCTTTACGGTCAACCCATGCCGGTCCAGCACTTCGGTAATGTTCGCGATATCATCGCCCGGATCGACGACAATGGCCTCCCGGGACTGCTCATCGCCAAAAATCGAGCAGTTGCATTGCAGCATTCCCACCGGCAGAATCTCGTGAATCACACACACGATTGTATACTCGGGGTGTGGATGCAGGCGCGTATTACCCCATGGTCTATAAACCATTCGGTGGAATCCTTGTTGCCCAAAAGCAGAAAGTTGTGAGCGAGTCGGCCTGCCTGGCGCACTATTGTGCATGGCTTCGAACGTGATGGATGCTCTTGAAGTGACTACCAGGACCACCGGTTACACCGCGCTGCGGGAAGACGCCGCGTGGCTCGATCTGTCCGACCGCGGCAAGATTCAAGCTACCGGCGGTGACCGCGCGCGGTTGCTGCACGCCATGACCAGCAACCAGGTGGAATCGCTCAAGCCCGGCGAGGGATGCTACGCCTTCTTTCTGAGCGCCCAGGGCCGCATCCTCGCGGATGTGAACCTTCTGTGCTTCGAGGATCATTTCCTGCTGGATACCGAGCCCGAGACGCGGGCCAAGGTGTACGAACATTTGGATCGCTACATCATCGCGGACGACGTCACGCTGGACGATCAGACCGGTCAGACGGCGACGATCGCCATCGAAGGCCCGAAGGCTGCTGCCGTACTGGCAGAATTAGGCGCCCCAACACCCGCGGCACCTTATTCCTTCGCGAGCTGGGCACACGGAACATCTTTGGTCACAATTGCCCGTATCGACACCACCGGCAAAGGCGGGTTTTTCCTATTCATTCCGATGGAAGAAAAACAAGCCGTGATTTTGCTGCTAACCAACGCAGGGCTTCCCAAGGCGACGGCGGAAGACGCTCGCATCGTGCGCATCGAAAGCGGCCGGCCGCGCTATGGCGAAGAGATCACCGAACGTTATCTGGTTCAGGAAACGGACCAGTTGCACGCCGTGAACTTCAGTAAGGGCTGCTATCTGGGCCAGGAGATTGTGGAGCGCGTCCGCAGCCGCGCGCAGATCCATCGGGTGCTACGGCGCCTGGAGATCGACACGAGCGATCCTCCAGCCGCGGGGACCAAGCTCAAGTCCGGCGACGGAGATGCGGCGGAAATCGCCAGCGCCGTTTTTTCACCGGCGCTCGGCAAGACGGTCGCGCTGGCGTATGTACGTACGCAGTTCGCCGAACCGGACACAAGAATCTCGCTGCACGGCATCTCCGCCCGCGTAGTTTAGAGCTACCCTATCGCGAAGCACGCGGCTGGTTCTCGGCTTCCACCGGGAACTCGAACGTCTCCGCCGCCGCGTCCACGATCAGCCGGCCCGCCCCCAACGGCTTGCCTTTGGTGGGATAAAACACCGCACCGTCGGTGGACTGCCCGGGAGCGAGCTTGGTCGCCACCAGCGCGATCGCCGATGCCGCCGACGCGGC
This sequence comes from Terriglobia bacterium, assembly GCA_020073445.1. Lineage (GTDB taxonomy): Bacteria > Acidobacteriota > Terriglobia > Bryobacterales > Bryobacteraceae > Palsa-187. The sequence continues at coordinate 73,726 of JAIQFE010000020.1, read as the reverse complement.
CTTCAGCTTCGTCGACCCAATCGCCAGGTAGTCTTGCCGCCGCGATTCGTAACCGTTGGTCGACCGCACGTGCGCGTTGCCGAACAGCGCCATTTCATAAGCCGTGATCAGTCGCCCGACGTCGCCACGGCTGGCGTGGTCCAGCAGCTGCTTGACCACCGTTCCGGCCGATACGGCTTGAATCCGCTGGCCGCCTTCCTGCTCGAACCGGAAGTCTTCGGGCTTGAAGCCCCAGGACACCGGCGAACCGTTGGAGATGGCCACCTGGAGAATCGTATAGCCCAGGACTTTCGTCGGAAGCGGGGCAAACATGATCGTCACGCCGCCACGTGTAAGCGCCTTGTATTTCAACCCGCCGGATTCAAACTCCAGAACCTGCGCGCGCGCCTTTGCAATGGAGAAAAACGCCAGAAATAAGACCGCGAACAACCGAAGCTGGAATCGCGATCTCATGGCACCTCCATGATAAACTGATGACAAGCTGAATTTATAAGGTTTGTACGGCGGAGAGTTGTTTTAGATGCAAAACGCCGGTGTTCGCCCTAGCCGCCATGATCTCGCCAAAAACGGACTCCGGAACGTCCAAACGGCATATTGGAACCTGGGCACGGCCCAGTTAATCGAGCAAGCCATCCAGCGCCACGAAGGGATGCTAGCCAGCGGAGGCGCCTTCGTCGTTCGCACCGGACCTTTCACAGGCCGTTCCCCTAAAGACAAGTACATCGTGCGCGATTCCGGCACCGAAAACACGGTCGACTGGGGCGCCGTGAACCAGCCTCTTTCCCAGAAACAGTTCGATGGCCTGTTCGAGCGCATGGCGAAGTATTGGCAAGGCCAGGACGTGTTCGTGCAGGACTGCTTTGCGGGCGCCGATCAGGCCACCACCCTTCCGATCCGCGTGATCACGCAGCGCGCCTGGCACAATCTGTTCGCACGCCAGTTGTTTATCCGGCCCGACCCCCTGAGAACGGACGAGCACGTGCCGGAATTCACGGTGTTTTTCGCGCCGACGTTTTACGCCGATCCGGACCGCGACGGAACCCGCTCGCACACGGCCATCGTGATCAACTTCACGAAAAAGGTGGTGCTGATCGCCGGCACCGAGTACGCCGGCGAACTCAAGAAGAGCATCTTCACCATCCTCAATCACATTTTGCCGTTCAAGAACATTTTCCCCATGCACTGCTCGGCCAACATGGATGAGCGCGGCGGCGGTGTGGCGCTGTTCTTCGGCCTCTCGGGAACCGGCAAGACCACGCTTTCGGCCGATCCTCAGCGGCGGCTGATCGGCGACGATGAGCACGGCTGGAGCGATCACGGCGTTTTCAACTTCGAAGGCGGGTGCTACGCAAAGTGCATCCATCTTTCGCAGGAAAAAGAGCCTCAGATCTGGAACGCGATCCGCTTCGGCACGATCCTCGAAAACGTGATGATGGATCCGGAGCTGCGCCTGCTCGATTTCGATTCCGGCGAGCTCACGGAAAACACGCGCGCGGCCTACCGCGTGAATTTCATCGACAATGCGGTGTTGCCGGGCGTCGGCGGGCATCCGGCTCACGTTCTGTTCTTAACGGCGGATGCGTTCGGCGTGCTGCCTCCTATTTCGCGGCTGACGCCGGAACAGGGCGTGTATCACTTTCTGAGCGGATACACGGCCAAGCTCGCCGGAACCGAGCGTGGATTGGGCAAAGAGCCGGGCGCGACGTTTAGCGCGTGCTTCGCGGCTCCCTTTCTGCCGCGGCATCCGCAAGTCTACGCGAAGATGCTGGCGGAAAAGCTCCATCGCCACAAGGTCCCTTGCTATCTGGTCAACACCGGCTGGAACGGCGGTCCCTATGGCGTCGGCGAGCGGATCAGCCTGAAGCACACGCGCGCGATGGTCCAGGCCGCGGTGAGCGGCCAGCTCGACAAGGTCGCAGTAGACCCGCATCCGATATTCAAGGTTCTGGTCCCTCGAGAGATTCCAGGTGTGCCTTCGGAGGTACTGGAGGCACGCGGGAAGTGGACCGATTCAGCGGCTTACGATCGCGCCGCAGAGGAATTGAGCGCGCGCTTCCGCAAGAACTTCGAGAAGTTCGGGCACGTGGCCGAAGAAATTCTGGAAGCCGCCCCAGCCTAATGGGCCGCGGGAATGTCGTCTGACCGCTTGGAAGGACCGCCCTCGTCCTTCTTGGGCTTCCGCATGATCAGCACCAGCGGGATCATCAACAAAAACACGATGGTGATGAGCTTGAAGATGTCCAGGAACGCCCGCATCGCGGCTTGTTGCTGCACCAGCCCGAATACGGCGCCATAAGCTCGCTGATCCGCCAGGCCCGGACCTGAGCCGGCTCCCATGAACATCGATCTCAGCGAACCCACCCATTGTCCCGTCGCCGGATCGCCCTGCACCACATGGGATCCCAGAACGTTGATGTACTTCTGCTGGTAGCGCGTGTTGAGCATCGCAATTACCGCGATCCCCACCGCGCCGCCTATGTTGCGCATCAGGTTGAACAGACTGGTGGCGTTCCCCATGCTCTCGCGCGGCACGCGGCCCATCGAGATCGTCGTGAGCGGCACGAAAATCAGTCCCAGCCCGAAGCCTTGTATAAACTGCGGCCAGAACAGGTCCCAGTAGCCGGCGTTCAGGTTCATTTGCCCGAACTGCCAGGTGGAAAACGCGCCCATCAACAGTCCACCTGCGAGCAATTTTCGCGGATCGAAACGTGGAAGGATCATGCCGATGAGCGGCATCGCGATCATCGATCCCATCCCGCGCGGGGCCATGGTCAGACCTGCTCGCGTAGCTGGATATCCCATCAGCGTCTGGAGCCAGATGGGCAGAATCACGATGCTGCCATACAGCACGAATCCCAAAACCGCCATCAGGAACACGCCGGCGCTGTAGCTCCCCACTTTGAAGATGCGGAGATTCACTACCGGATGCTCGGCCATCATTTCGCGAACCAGGAACGCCACCAGGAATGTCCCGGCGATCACTAATAGCCCCACGATATAGGGCGAGCTGAACCAATCCAACTGCTGCCCCTTGTCGAAGGCGATTTGCAGCGCCGCGATCCACACGGCGAGCATTCCGATTCCCCAATAATCGATGCGCGCGGTCACGTTGCGCTTGATGTAGGAAGGATCGAAAACGAACCAGTGCACCATTAGAATCGAGAGGATCCCGACGGGCAGGTTGATATAGAAAACCCAGCGCCAGGTGTAGCTATCCGTGAGCCAGCCGCCGAACACCGGCCCCAAAACCGGGGCGACGACAATTCCCAGACCCCAGAAACCCATCGCCTTGCCGCGGCCTTCGGGCGGGAAAGCTTCGAGCAGCACGGCTTGCGACAATGGCTGCAGCGCGCCTCCGCACAGCCCCTGAATCACGCGGAAAATCACCAGCAACGGCAAGCTCGGCGCGGCGCCGCACAGGAATGAGGCCGCGGTGAATCCCACCACGCTGTACATCAGCAGGCGTTTGCGGCCGAAGAAGTTTGCGAGCCACCCGGTCATCGGAAGGACAATCGCGTTGGCCACCAGGTACGAAGTAAGTACCCAGGTGGCTTCATCGATGGTGGCGGAAAGGTTTCCAGCGATGTGCGGCAGCGATACGTTGACGACGGTGGTGTCCAGCACCTCCATGAAGGTGCAGAGCATCACCGAGAACGCGATTATCCAGGGGTTAACGTGGCGCTCAGACACTACTTCTAAGATACCGGGTCAGCCCGTGGTGGGGCACGCAGAAATAGGGAGAAAAGGGGACAGGCTACTCTGTCCCCTCCTGTAAGCTCCTCACTTCGCCTACCAGTGGGGGAGTGGACAGAGCTGCCTGTCCCCCTTTTCTTTACAGGATTGCGATCCTGCCCCACGTACTCGCTACCAGCGGGCTTGCTCGCGGATCGCGCTCGCCAGGCGCTTGCTGACCACCGCCTCGAAACCGTTGGACATCTTGAGCAGCCAGCGGCGGCTGGAGAGCGGGGAAATCTTACGCAGGTGGTCGGTGTTGATCAGCGTGCCGCGATGCACGCGGCGGAAGCGCGGGCGCTCGAGCTTTTCTTCCAGTGCTTTCAGCGAGTGATCCGATAGATAACGCTGTCCGGTCGTGATGATGTGCACCAGCTCGCCGTCCGCCTGGAAAGCGACGATCTCGGCCGGATCCAGCAGGTACAAATCCGTGCCGCGGCGTCCGACGATTTTCTTCGGCCCCTGGGCAGCCGGAAGGCTCTTCAGCTGCCGCCGGGCTTTCTCGATGGCTTTCTCCAGCCGTTCCCGGCGCACCGGTTTTAGCAGGTAATCGACCGCGCCCACTTCGAAGGCCTCCAGCGCATGCCGCTCGTAAGCGGTGACGAAAATGATCAGAGGCGTGTGCGCGCCGCGCAAGGACCGCACCACCGCCAATCCGTCCAGCTCCGGCATCTGCTGATCGAGAAGCACCACGTCCGGGTCCAGATCCAGGATGCGCTGCAGCGTTTCTTTGCCTGTGGATGCCTCACCCGCGATTTCGAGCGATGGGATAGCCTCGACATGTTCGCGCAGGACCTGGCGTGCCACCGGTTCGTCGTCGGCGATCAGGACTCTCATCGCCGCGCCTCAACTGGCTTGGCCGACGTTGCCGGGATTCGCACGCATACTTCAGTCCCGGAAACATCGCAGTCAATGGCGAGACTAGCGTCGCCGCCGTAGCATAGCTCCAGTCTGCGCTCGACGTTTTCCAGACCCACCCCGCTGCGGTTCGATTTCGAAAATCCCGGGCCACTGTCGCGCACCGAGATAAGCAACGATCCGTTCGCATCGAGCCCTGCGCTGATCTGGATCAGCCCTCCGCCGGCCAGCGGCGCGATCCCGTGCTTCACCGCGTTCTCCACTAATGGCTGTATCGATAGGATCGGGATGGGAACCAACTGCGCCTCCGGCGTCACGTTGATCTCGAGCTTGAGTTTGTCGCCCAGCCGCAGCCGTTCCACATCCAGGTATGCTTTGACGATGTGCATTTCCTCTTCCAGCGGCACCGTCGTTCTCTTGGTCTCCAGAAAGTAGCGGAAGATATCTGCGAGGTTCAAGACAGTCTCGCGGGCGCCGCGGGCTTCGCGAGGAATGATCCCGTACAACGTGTTCAGCGCGTTAAACAGAAAATGCGGATGAATCTGGGATTGCAGGGCGCGCAGTTCGGCCTGCGCCACCAGCCGGCGCGTTTCGAGATCGCGGTATTGCTCCAGCTGCTCGCCAATCACCAACGCGACGCGGCCGAGGGCCTGCAAGTCTTCACTCAGGTAACGGCGTCCGCCCGTTCGTCGTCCAAGCAGCACGGAGAGCGTTCCACCCGAGCCAATTCGTAACGGCACCACGGCCTCGGCGCCTTCGTCCAGCGCATCCACAGCCCCGGCCGTCACGCGTGCAGGCGCTCCCATGAACTCGCCCAACCGGGCTACGGCGGCGGCGATGTACTCTTCCTCGCTGTGGATGGGAGTCTTCAGATCGCGAACCAGAGCTTCCTCATTGGGGCGCCGAAAGATCAGCCGCGTGAGCGCCCGCTGGACGCCTCCGCGCGCCAGCGCGAACAACACCAGCATCAGACACGCGCCCGCCAGCAGCAGCGCGATATGGAACGGCGTGTCGGCGGCGGGCAAAAGCTCCAGACACCAGGCTTCCACCACTCCGAAGACAAAGACAGCCGCCAGAAATACATTCGCCAGGAACCGGAAGAACGCATCCAAAAGCACGAAGCGGTAATCCTGCAGCAGCACCAGCAGGGCCAGCGGAATGGCCGCGTGATGGAACGCCAGTTCCTGCGACCAGATCTGTCGCGCATGTCCGCTGCCCAGGTGCACGAACGACATGGCGAGCAGAAAAAGGGACATGGTTCCCACCACCCGCGAAGTGGTGGCCCGGTCGTGCTGCTCGCGGTACACCAGCACCGCCGCGATCAGCGTGAGAATTCCGAATCCGATGGTGATCGAGGTCAGGGCCCAGCGATGGTAGCTCGCGTTGTCCCGGAACAGCTCGGCGACGTGCAGCACCGTCGCGACCCCGCTGAGCGCGTATCCTCCTTGAACCAGCGGACGATAGCGGCGTTCCAGGCATAGGTCGAACAACACCGCGGGCAGCAGACTGAGCACCGAAAATCCGATTGCGATGGTGATCCGGATGAACCACGTGTCCGGCGAGTCACTGCCTAGAACGATCAGCGACGCCACGTTCCACGCCAGCGCCAGTAGCGCCGCCACCATCGATTTGACGCCACCGCGCAGCCGCCGCGCGGCGCGATCCCGCAGCAGCAGCACCAGAAAAATGCCGAAGATCAGCACGCCGGCCGAGTGCCCGAGAGTGTTGACCAGTAGCGACTCGTTCACGGTCCAATCATATCGAATGGGTATAATCGGCGATTGCTTTTTAAAATGCCGACTCGCGTACAGACCGTACTGTGGCTCGCCTGGGCCGCGATCGCCGTCGTGCTGACCTCGGGCATCGTGCGCTGGCATGTCGAGTATTTCCGCAGTCCCGGCCCGCAGTTCTATCGCGCCGCGATCATCGGATTGCCTCTGCTGGCGGCAGGAGCATTAGCGTGGACCCGCCTGCGGACCGGATTCCTGTGGCGTTACGAATTGCCTGCCATCGTCGCGGTTCCAGCGGCCATCGCCCTGTTACGCGAACCGCGCGCGACGATCGTGGTCGCGGCGCTCTTCACCGCCTCCTACTGCGCCGGACGAGCTTTGTGCGACCGTTGTGGCTGGGTTTCCCGAGCCCCTGCGGCGGATCTGCTCTTCTCCATCGCCGCCGGATTCGCGCTGATGAACACGGCGATATTTGCCGGCGGCCTCGCAAAGCTCTGGTACCCCCTTTGGCAACCATGGTTTTTCGCGGTACTCCTGCTGGCGCCCCTCATGGTTTTTCGGACCAATGTTGCGCGCCTGCTCGAAACCTTGCGGGCTCTCTTCCATCGCTGGGGCGAGCTCACGGATCTGCGCCACGACGCCGCCGGTATCCTGATCCCGTTCGCGGCGATCCTGGCCGCATGTGCGACAGTGCTGATGCTCGCTCCCACGCTGTCCTGGGACGCGATGAAGATGCATCTTCCGTTGAGCCAGTATTATCTGCAAGTCCACGCGCTTGAGCCGAAGCCTGGCCTGGAGTATTCGTTTTTCCCGCAAGCCGCCGAGTCGTTGTTTGCACTCGCTTGGTCACTCGGCGGACAGCCCGCGGCCCAGTTGATCGCACCGGCGTTCTTGGTCATGTCCCTGCTGGCCGCCTGGATCTTGGCGCGCGATTGTGGCGCCGATGCCGGTGAAGCGCTCACCGGCGTCGTGCTCGTTGCCTCCCTGCCCGTCTTCCACTGGGCCGAATCCGTGCCGAAGAACGATGCGATGCTGGCTTTCTTCCTGCTCGCTTCATTGGCAGCCGCCGTTCGCTGGCGCGAAACGTCCGGTTTTAAGTGGGTCCAAGCCGGAGTGCTGTTTCTCGCATGCGGATTCGCAACCAAGGACCTGGCTACGTTTGGCGCGATCCCTTTAGCCCTCGTGTTTCTCCCCGCGGCATGGCGCCAGCCGCGACGCCTCCGGGCAGTCGCATCGCTAGCCATGATCTTCGCGATCGTCGCGCTGGGAATATACGTGCGGCGCTTTATGCTCACCGGCAATCCCATTTTTCCTCTGGGCCGCGGGATACCGGCGATACCTGGTTGGCCGCCCGATCCAAGCTTCGCTGGATCGATCCTGCGGATGCTCCGTCTGCCCTGGGACCTGCATTTTCACGGGCACGACTTCTCGGAAACCGTGCTGATCGCGCCGCTGGGGATCGTGTTCGTTCTCTTTTGGCCAGTGTGGCTGTTCACGCGGCGCCCCAACCGCGCGGAGCAGTTGTGTCTCTGGTTTGCGATCACGGCGTTCCTCGCATGGGGATGGGTCAGCCCCCTCGTAAGGTACGCAGTGCCGGCGTTAGCGGTATTCGCACTGTTGACCGGCGTCAGGCTGGCCCGGTTTTGGGGAACATCTCCCGTGATCACGCGAGCGATCCTCGCCGCAGCGTCTCTATGGGTGATGATCCCGGCGCTCTGCGCGATTATGATCGTCGAAATCAACGCTCCACAGCTACGCTACGTCGCCGGAATGATTGGCCGCGACGAATACCTGAGCCAGGCGCTGATCACGTATCCTTCGCTCGTCTGGCTGCGCGACCACACCACACCGGCCGAAAATATTCTGGCCTTGGAGAATTGCTCCGACGTCTACGCGCCGCCATTCCCGCGCTACCGATCGATCTGCGCGTTCCGGCCGTGGACCGAGGCCGAAGTGGAGAACCAGCTGAGCCAAATGCATTTCGATTTTCTGGTAGCGCCGGCGAGCGCCCGCCCGCCCGGACCGACGGCAGTCGAAGTATTTCGCGATGCGAATTTCGTGATCTTTCGACTGAAGTGAGCGGCTGAAGTAGTTTACTTAGGCTTGACCGCGTGCCCGCCGAACTGCTGACGCATGGCCGCCAGCATCCGCGCGCCGAACGAATTATCCTGCCGCGAGCGGAAACGCATCATCAAAGACAGCCCGATCACCGGCGCCGGAACCGCCGTGTTGATCGATTCCTCCACCGTCCAGCGCCCTTCGCCCGAATCCTCCACCCAAGCCTGAAGATGGTCGAGCCCCGGATCCTGCTTCAGCGCGCTCGCGGTCAGCTCCAGCAGCCAGCTCCGCACCACGCTGCCTTGCATCCACAAATTGGCGATCGCCCCCAGGTCCAGCTTGTACCGCGAGGCCTGCATGATTTCGAAACCCTCGGCGTAGCCCTGCATCATCGCGTATTCGATCCCGTTGTGCACCATCTTCACGAAGTGGCCCGATCCGACCGGGCCGCAGTAGAGATACCCGTCCGGAGGTGCCAGCGTCTTGAGGATGGGCTCTACACGGCGATAGTCGGCCTCCTGCCCGCCGACCATCAGGCAATAGCCGACCTTCAAGCCCCAGATTCCCCCGCTGGTTCCGGCGTCCATATAGTGGATCCCTTTGGGCTCCAGAGCAGCCGCGCGAGCGATATCGTCAGTAAATCGGGTATTGCCGCCGTCGATGATCAAATCCCCAGGCGACAGTAACTTAGCCAAGGCGTCCACGGTGTCCTGAGTGGGCTTGCCCGCAGGGACCATGATCCAGACGGTCCTGGGTGCCTGAAGTTGCGCTACAAGCCCCGCCAGGTCGGCAACCAGGGTCGCCTTCATCTCCTGAACCCGAGCTGCGTCCGGAGGATGAGCGTCGAACGCGATCACCTCGTGCCCGCCCATCGTGAGGCGCTGCGCCATATTCCCGCCCATCTTCCCTAACCCGATCATTCCAATACGCATGGCAACAGTGTATCGGAAGGCCGCGTGGAGAGCGTGAAAAATCTTATCCAGACTACTTGACATATATACACGCATATTTTATACTGTTGTTGCGATAAGATATATTCAGGAGAAAACATCATGGCGATCATCAAATATGCACCTTTTAGCGGTTTCGACCCCTTCCCGGGATTGAAAGCGTTTGAGGACACCATGAACCGGCTGTTTGTGGAACCCAACGGCCGTCCATGGGTGCCCCCAGTCGACATCCGGGAGACCGAAAACGAACTGATCGTGAAGGCCGACATTCCCGACGTAAAGTTCGAGGACATCGACGTCCGGCTGGAGAACGGCACGCTCACCCTAAAAGGCGAGCGGAAGTTCGAAGAAAAGAAGGAAGAGGGCGGCTGGCATCGCGTCGAGCGGTCCTACGGTCACTTCGAACGTGTGTTCACCCTGCCGGATACGGTGAATCCCGATGGAGTGAAGGCTGACTATAAGAACGGCACCCTGACGGTCACCTTGCCCAAGAAGGAGATCGCTAAGCCGAAGCAGGTGAAGGTTCAAGTCAGCAACAACTAGAGCACACAGGGCTGCTCCGAGAGGCGGGGTTGCGGGATGGTATCCGAGAAGGAATCGGAACGGACCGCTTCCCCGCCTCGTCTGTATTTATGAGATCAGTATCATAGGAACATATGAACGGCGTTAAGACTGCGTTGTTACTGGGTTTGCTCAGCGGACTGCTGTTGTTCGGCGGGCAGATGATCGCTGGCCGGTCGGGGCTGGAAATCGCCCTGGTGCTGGCCGTGGTTATGAACTTCGCCAGCTACTTCTTCTCCGACAAGATCGCACTGGCGACGTATTCCGCTCAGCCGGTCACCCCTGAGGAGAATCCGGAAGTCTACCGCCGCGTTTATCCTCTGGTGCAAAGCTTAGTCCAGCGCATGAGCTTGCCGATGCCCAAGCTGTGGCTGATCCCCGATGCCTCGCCCAACGCCTTCGCCACGGGCCGGAACCCCCAGCACGCTTCAGTCGCATTCACAGCGGGGATTCTGCAGTTGATGAATGATCGCGAACTCGAGGGCGTCGTTGCCCACGAGCTGGGGCACGTCCTGCATCGCGATATTCTGACCAGTTCGATCGCAGCGACCCTCGCCGCGGCCATCACGCACCTGGCGTACATGGCAATGTGGTTCGGCGGCGGACGCCGGGACGACGACCGCGAAGGCAGTCCGTGGGCCGGGCTGTTGATGGTCATCCTGGCCCCCATGGCCGCCGGCTTGATTCAGATGGCGATTTCACGGTCCCGTGAATACGATGCCGACGCGGCCTCCGCGAAATACACAGGTTCCCCGGATGGCCTGATCGCCGGGCTGCGCAAATTGGAGATGGGCGTCGAACGAGTCCCCATGAATGATGCCTCGCCCGCCACGGCGCATATGTTCATCCTGAATCCGTTTAAGAACGGCGGCATGACGCGCCTCTTTTCCACCCATCCCTCGACCGAGGACCGCATCGCGCGCCTCGAAGCCCTGCGCGGAGACGCGTACCGCTTATCACCGGCACGGGCCCGTTGAACCTCGTAAAAGTAAACCGCAAGGCTGCCGATCGCGCGGCCAGCGGCCATCCCTGGCTCTTTTCGAGCGACATCGTCGATCGCGGCGAAGCGCAGCCGGGCGAAGCCGTCGGTGTCGCCGATCCGAAGGGCCGGATTATCGGCGTGGCGCATTACAGTTCCACATCGCAGATCGCCTTGCGGCTCCTCACCAATAATCGAGAACCCATTGACCGGCCGTTTTTCATGCGCCGCTTGACGCAAGCCCTTGCGCACCGAGAGCGCATCGTTACGAACTCCAACGCCTATCGGCTCGTCTTTTCCGAAGCGGACCTTCTGCCCGGACTGATCGTCGATCGCTACGGTCCGTACCTGGTGATGCAGACCCTGAGCCAGGGCATGGATCGCGCTCGCGACGTCATCACGCATTGTCTGAACGAACTCCTGCATCCGGCCGGCATTCTCGCGCGCAACGATGCCAGCGTCCGCAAGCTGGAGGGTCTGGCTGCCGAGACGCTGGTCTTATCGGGCGAAATCCCCGAGCGCGTCGCTATCGAAATGAACGGCTTGAAGCTTGAAGCCGACCTGCTCCACGGGCAGAAAACCGGCATCTATCTCGACCAGCGCGAGAACTACATCGCGGCCGAGCGCCATGCGCATGGGCGCGTTCTCGATTGCTTCAGCTCCACCGGCGGATTCGCACTGCACACGGCTCGCAAGGCAGAATCCGTCGAAGCGGTGGAGTCTTCCGTCCCGGCGCTTGCAATCGCTGAATCCAACGCACGCGCGAACGCGCTCACCAACATCCAGTTCCGCAAAGCCGACGTGTTCGAATTTCTGGCGGGTCTCGACCGCCGCTACTCGATGATCATCCTGGACCCGCCGGCCTTTGCGCGCTCGCGCAAGATGCTCGACGACGCCGCGCGCGGGTACAAAGAGATCAACCTGCGCGCCCTGCGCATGCTCGATCCGGGCGGGATCCTGGTGACCTGCTCCTGCTCGCATCATATGAGCGAGGCGATGATGTTCCAGATCGTTGCCGAAGCCGCGCTGGACGCCGGCAAAACCATCCGCGTTCTGGAGCGCCGCACCCAGGCCTCGGATCATCCCATCTTGTTGACAGTCCCTGAAACGCTGTATCTCAAGTGCCTGATCCTCGAAGTCCTGGCAGCGTAATAAACTATAGGGCGTGATTGTCCGCTTATGCTTCGCGGTCACAGCCGGGCTGGCGTGTGCGCAGAGCGCGGGACAGCTCGAAATCCGCGGGACCGTCATTGAAAGTGGACTCGGCTTGGCCGGGGTCACCGTCACGCTCTACGAGTTCGGGCACGAGCCCGCCCAGGCGACGACTCGAACCGTCTTCGCCACGACTTTTACGGACTCAAAAGGCGAGTTCGCGCTTCATCCAACACGCGCAGGTGAGTATTACGTCGAGGCGCAGAAAGAGGGTTATTTCGCCGAGACTTTCGATGGCCCCACCGCAGACCCGATCGAAACCATCGGAGATTCTGTAAGCCTCGATCAGGATCATCCCTTGCAGGCGCGTCGGTTTACCTTGATTCGACTGGGCGAGCTGCGGGGCCGCGTGGTCGACGAACAAGGAGCGCCCTTGGCGAACCTGCGCCTCGGGCTGAGCCCCGCCACTTCGACGCAGGTGATTACCGATCAGGACGGATACTTCACGGCAACCAAGCTGAGACCGGGAGCATACCTTGTTCGGATTGGCCCGGAGCGGGGCTCTCCGGAAATCCTGCGGCAGTTCTCAGAAGAAGATTTCAAGGTGGTGGATCGCGACCTGGAGATTTCGTTCTGGCCCGGCGGTGGTGACCTGCGGGCCGCATCACCCTTGCCGGTGAGTTCCGGAGCGTCTTTATCCGTTGGCACCATCACCTCCCGCAAGGCGTCCTACTACCGCGCACACCTTTCCGTTCAACCGGGCGATTGCGAACCCGATGAAAACTGGCAATTCACCATCCGCACCGGCGATGCACCGGGCGTAGGCCCGTCGCGGCAGGTCCCTTGCTCGGGGGATTTTCTGGTCAGGAATCTTCTGCCCGGGCTTCACTCATTTGTGCTCTCGACCGATGACCAACGCCGTAAGGAAAAGCATTGGGCGGTCGCAACCGCGGAAGTGACGGACCACAATCTTGAAGTTGCGATGACCATGTCGCCCGGCGCGGACATTACCGGCCGGCTGGTCGCCGCAAATGGTGCAACGCTGCCGGGCAAGACGACCCTGGTCGTATCACCGGTGCTCCGAGGCTGGGGCTTCACGACGCTGGTGTCGGATGAGGGCGGCACGTTTCAGATCCACAGTTTGCCTGGAGACCCTAGCCAGGTTTCGGCGCGCGACATGGGCGATAAGTTCTACGTCAAAGAAGTTCGTTACAACGGCCTGCCTGTTACCGACGGCGTCTTCACGCCGGTACCCGGCCCGGCGAATTTGGAGATCGTGATCGACGATAAGGCGGCCACGATCAGCGGATTGGTTGCAGATCGCGGCAAGGTGGCCGGCCCGATCATGATCGAAGCGGTGAAGTGGCCCCCGCCCCCGGATACGTCTTCCGTATCGATGCTGTTCCGTACAAGCACGATCACCCCGGCCGACGATCAAGGAAAATTCCAGATCAACGGACTGGCGCCAGGAGAGTACCGCGTTTTCGGAGTGACGGAAGGTATCGCGCTGAAACTGAAACCGGACAGCTTGATCCGGCTTGTCGATCACGCCGAGAAAGTCACCCTAGAACGCGGTGGCTCGCAAAACATTTCGTTGAAGATCGTCGAACCCTAGGAGGAATCAATGCGCCGCAGAGATTTTCTACCCGCATTAGCAGCGCCGCTCGCGCTAGGCCAGAACACAGGAATCGTTCCGCCCGTCCAGAAAAAAGGCCGCATCAAACAGGGCATCACGCGAGGAGTCTTCGCGCGCGAAATGAGCATGGAAGACTGCTGCCGGGAAGCCGCACGACTCGGCATCAAAGGATTCGATCTCATCGGTCCCGCGGATTGGCCGCTGCTCAAGAAATACGGACTGGTGCCCTCCATGTATCCGCCCGGACCCGGCGGTAGCATTCCCGACGCACTCAACCGCACCGAGAATCACGCCAAGCTCGAAGCGTCGCTGCGCGCGGCCATCGACGAATCGGCGGCCGCCGGCGTTCCGAACGTGATTACGTTTTCGGGCAATCGCCACGGCATGGACGATCGCGTGGGCGCCGACAATTGCGTGGCGTTCCTCAACAAAGTGAAAGCCCAGGCCGAGGACAAAGGCGTCACTATCTGCATGGAGTACCTGAACAGCAAGGTGAACCATAAGGACTACATGTTCGATCACATCGCCTGGGGTGTGGACGTGATGAAGCGCGTCAACTCACCGCGCGTGAAAATCCTGTTCGACATCTATCACGCGCAAATCATGGACGGCGATATCGTCCGCAACATTCGCGATAACTTCCAGCACATCGCGCACTTCCATACCGGCGGCAACCCCGGCCGGCACGACATCGACGATACTCAGGAGTTGAACTACCGTTTCATCATGCAAGCTATCGCGGATTTAGGGTTCACTGGGTTCGTTTCTCACGAGTACTCGCCCACCCAAGGGCACGACCCAATCGCTACTCTCAACAAGGCAATCGAGATATGCGACGTCTGATCGTTATCCTCTTGGGTTCGTTTTGTTGTGGAAGCTGCGCCGCTTCCGTCTGAGCAATCCGAGCACAACTAGTCCACCGCCCACCAAGGACATTGAAACCGGCTCGGGGACCGGGCTGCTTTGGATCCCAATCGCATAAGATCCGAGACTTCCGACCTTGTCGCCACTGGAAGTAACGTACAGATACTTGATCTCCGCGGTGCTGTTCAAAGTCCCGGTGGTATCGAACTGAAATACCCACGAGAGCATGTCTCCGAGCCCAAAGGCCGCGCCGAGCGATGGTGACTTTGCCTGATCGCACATGCGGGGGGCACCTGTGCTTCCGCCGTCGCAGGCATTCGCGCTCAGCTCGTTGGGCAACAACGGATTCCACAAGCCCAGTCCACCGGGAGCCGAAACGACGCTGGTGTTCGTGATCGTACCGCTGGCAAAGTTCTTGAGCTGCAGGGCATTAACCAGGTCCGTGAACTGATTACCGGTGTAGGTGGCCAGAACGTGGATATCCAACTCCAGCTGGTAGGTATTGCCGATATTGCTCAACTCCGAGACGGCGTATTCGTTGCCGTTGCACTGAGCGACAGTGACAGGGCAACTCAGAATGGGTGCTGCGTACAGTGAGCCCCACGCTGTTACGAACAGGGCCAAACATGAAAACTTCATTTTTTCCTCAAGCTCATTGTGGCTTGAGGAGTTTGACCGCGATAGACGGCTCAGTACTTGCCCTAGTCGTACTAGTACGCAGTTCGGGTGTCGGCGCTAGGCGCGAAGGCTATTGTTCGCCGCGATACATGTGTTTCGCATCGCGATTGTTTTCCTGGCACACGTATTCGTACATCTCGTCATTGGGATTCCATGGAATCGCCCAGCCGCCCGACCACTTGGCCGTGTAGGCGCCCGGATCGTCGATGGTCGCGATGTAGCGCAGCGTGTCGTATTCGGGGCGCTCGAACGTCTCGGTCAGTTTGAGATATTCGGTGTGCGGAACGCCTTCCCGGCTGAGCCAGAAACGTTGGTTGAAATTGGTGCTTTCCACTACCAGCTTTTCGCCTTCCCAGTGGCCGATCGAATAGCCATGGAAACTCGGATCGATGTCGGTGGGTCGCTGGCGGCCATCCATGTAGATCACGCGCCAGGTATGCGGGCCGCCGACACCCATTACGTAAATACGCTCCAGCTCGGGAATATCGACGATCTCAAATCCGTACGGCGTGTGATACAGCCGCGGACCGCCCGAAGACTTGCAGCGAACGTGCGGATCGTCGGCAGTGTTGTTGGCCTGGCGCGAATCGTAGAGCGCCCGCGCCCAGTCCTGGAAAGGCACATCTGGGATTTTGAGGTTGGTAGGAAGATTGACCTGGTTGTTATCGAGGCCCCGGCCTACGTTGGTGGCGATGGTCGCCCCGGCGTTGCCGTTCCAGACACCCTGTTCGCCCGGCAGAGGACCAAGCAGCACGTGCCCATCGGGGCCGTGCGGAGTGGGCCGCGAGGGAGGACGCTGCTTGCCCTTACCCTTGCCCTTGAACTGGCCTTGCTGGCCCGGATTCTGCCCCGGAGGCGGCGGGATAATTCCCTGCCCAGTGCCCTGCGCGCCAGCGTTCTGCCCAAAAGAGGGCGCGGCAAATGAGAAAATCAACGCCGCGGTTGCGACTGCGGCCAAGCCAAGGATTTCACGTTTTCGCACTTCGACCCTCCCTAACACGTCTCGTTTTCGCCCGCACAACGGAGCCTTCGCAGACTCGTCCCTGTGCGGGCGCTGTCTCAACAGTTCGACCGCCGGTCAGGAACTCTACGGAATGGTGCCTTCGCTCGACGCGCCGCCCAGTTTCTGGCCGGTGTTGGCCAGCGTTACGGAGCGCGCATTACCGTGCTTCCCGCCGTCTTTGGCCAGAGTCCCGCTGACGATGACCTCATCGCCTTCCTTCATGGTGCTCTTCTTCCAGCCGCCGCGCTCCAGGAGCCGGGGAGGACCCATTTCAAACGCCCAGTTGGAGATTTTTCCGCTGTCGTCCTTCACGTCGATGTAGAAGTAGACGTGCGGATTCATCCAGTCGACTTTGGTGATGGTGCCCTTCAGCTCGATGGGCTTCTTGGCATCGTATTCGGCCGCGAAGGAGTGGTGCGCCATCAGCGGGGCCGCCGCCAAAATAACGCTGGTTACTCCCAAAATCCCAAATGCGCGCAGTCTCATGGTCATAGCTCCTTAGGGTGTGCTCGAGGTTTAACTTTACGGTGTCGCGTGTTTCCCGGACAAAGATTCGGTCTCGTGATTGCTTTCATCACAAAAATACTCTTCTACGTCGGCAGGAACCCACGCCAGGTTGAAGCTGCCGGTCCACGGTCTTGTGTAAGCCCCCGGATCGTTTATCGTTACTTCATATTTTAGCGTGTCGAAATCGGGCCGGGTGATGCGCTCGGTCAAGGCCAGTTTTTCGGTGTGAGGGAGCCCGCCATTGGTGAACCAGAAGCGTTCGGTGAACGCGGTGGTGTCGGCAACCAGCGTATCGCCTTCCCATCTGCCCGAAGAGTACCCGTAGTATGTGGGAGTTACGTCGTCCGGCTCGGGATTCTTGCGCCCGTCGAGCCAAATGATGCGCCAGTTGCGATTCCCACCCGCGGACATGATAAAGATCCGCTTCCGGTCCGGCTGCTCGACGATCTGGACGCCGTAACGATCCTGGAATTGCCGCGGCCCGCCCGGCGGAAGGCAGTAGGCCATGGGGTCATCCTTCAAATTGGTTCTCTGACGATACTCGTACAGCGCTTTCGCCCAGGGTTGGAACGGAGCCACTTTGCTGGCGTCGGCGATGTTAGCGAGCAGACCCTCGTAGTTCATGCGGATGTTCCCGGCGCTGGTCTCATACAACCCGGCGGGACTCGGATCGGCCCAAAAGCCTTTTCCACCCGGAACTACGCCCAGGCGAACATGCCCGTTCGGCCAGTGGGGAGCCTCTTTTCCGGTGCGTGCGCCGGCGAGCTTGATAGCCGCGGGGTTTGCGGTGGCTATCTTCTTTCCGCTCGCCAGGGTCAGGGACTTGCCGCTGATCTGCTTGCTCCCGTCGCGGGAAAGGATTCCTTCGGCCGTCACGCTATCGCCCACCTGGACGATGTCGCGCCTCCAACCGTTGCCGCTGCGCTTGAGATCCAGAGTGCTCGCGTATTCGACGGCCCAATTGGTGATCTTCCCGGCGGAGTCGCGAACGTCCATCCACACATAGACGTGGGGATTGGTCCAGTCGAACTTGGTGACGGTCCCGCGCAGGGTGATGGGCTTCTTGTCGTCGTATTCGGCTGCGATGGAGTGGTGCGCCAGCACAGGCGTAACTGCGGCGCCGAGGCTCAACAGCAGATATCCGAGGCTGCTTCTCATCACTTCTCCTCTTTTCCTTGCTTGGAGGGCCCTTGCTCGGAGGGTCCAAAGTTCTTCGCCAGATAATCCAGGATCAAGGAAAACTCCTCATCCGTCACTGGTGCGCCTTCGGAGACCATGCCTTTAATCACATCGCTCCATTGCTCTCGGGTGTACGACTGGCCCTTCAGTTTCGCTAAGCCGTGACAAAAACTGCAGATCTCCGACACCAGCTTCTTGCCTGGATCCGGGCGAGGTGGCGGATTGTCGGCCGCCAAAAGGCTCGCGGCAAACACTGCTGCTCCGAGCAAGAGATTCACGCCTGACATTGCTTTTCTCGCCCACATTACGGTCCATTCGATGGGGCTAATCGCGGGTAAGTTTGAAATCGCCCTTTTGGGTACCGGAAGTCCAGGTACCGGTGATGGTGCGGTTGTAGGAACCGACGTTATCCAGCTTCCCGTCGAAGACCATGGGCATCGGCTTGCCGGCCGAGTCTTTCATATCCGCCTCGAGGTGGACCGCCCACTTGCTCGGATCGAGAGTCGCGGCTTTCAAGGGGATGGAATTGGCGCCTGGATTGACCTTACCCTCCACCTTCTTGCTGTCCCAGTGCATCAGGAAGACAACCGGGGTCCGCTGGGTGGGCGAAGTGCCGTAATCCCCGTGCCAGGTTCCGGTCAGCGGGTGGCCTTCCTGGGCCAGCATGGTGAGGGCGAAGCCCGTAACTAAACAGGCCAAAACTGCGGCGACGCGGTGCATCTTCTTCTCCTTATACACCTTACGGGTTCTCCGTGGGCACCTTACAGGTCAACATTTTCGGGCCAGATTGTCAAGGCTAATGACCGAATCGAGACCGCTCTAAGGAGTTTAGACGCTCTTTAGACGCTTGAGGTAACCCGACCCTTACTCGTATCGCAACGCAATGGTGGGATCGACCTTCACGGCCCGCCTGGTAGGGATCGCGCAGGCGATCAACGCGACCAGGATCAGCAGGAGGGACACTCCCGCGTAAGTCGCCGGATCGGTCGCGGTGACGCCATAGAGCGCGGATTTCATCAAACCAGTCAAGGCCACCGCGCCCGCAAGGCCGATCGCCACGCCTGCGCCGATCAAACGACCCACCTGGCTGAAGATCATCTTCAGAACATCGACGGACCCGGCTCCGAGCGCCATCCGAACTCCGATTTCGCGTGTGCGCTCGGCGACCGAGTAAGTCATGACGCCGTAGATCCCCGTCGCCGCGAGGATCGCCGCCACGGTTCCGAAGATTCCCAGACACAGCATGTAGATACGCATGTTCCGCACCTGATCGTCCAGGTTCTCTTCGAGCGGGCGGAGGTCCGCAGCAGGCGTGTTGGGATCGACTTCCGCCACGGCTCGCTTGACCGCTGTCGCCAAGGCCGTCGGTTCGCCCGAAGTGCGCAGCACGAAGTACATGCCGGTGCGGAAGTACACCCACGGCCCCGAAAACCGCGACGTCTGCTGCACGTGGGGCACATAGACAGCGGGCGCTTGCTCGCGCGCGAGGCGGCTTGTGGCTGTATCGCCGACCACGGCGACGATCTCGCGCGGGCGTTCGCCGGGAGCCAGATCCAGGGTCACGCGCTGGCCGATCGGATTCTCGCCCGGGAAGAATTGGAGCGCCATGGCCTGGTTGACGATCATCACCAGAGGCGCGTCGTCCTTGTCGCGATCGTTGAAATCCCGCCCGCGCAGGATCGGAATTCTCATGGTGCCGAAGAAATCCGGAGTTACCGCAAAGTAATTCGCAGTTTGGTCCGGCTGTTTGGATTCGTCGGCAGAGGCGCCGTTGGGCAGCGGCGCAGGCCGGCCTTCGATTAGGAAAGTAGTGATCAGCGGCAGCGTTCCCGAATTCAGCGGAGGTATGTTGACCGCGGCCGCGGAAAGAACGCCGGGTACGCTCCGCAAGCGCTCCGCGACACGATCGAAAGTCCGCGCGGGACGCGGGCTGACCTCCCACAATCCAACGCCATGGTACTTTCCGACCGGCTTCGCGCCTTCGCTGATCGGCCACTGAAAATTGAAGGTCAGCAG
This sequence comes from Terriglobia bacterium, assembly GCA_020073445.1. Lineage (GTDB taxonomy): Bacteria > Acidobacteriota > Terriglobia > Bryobacterales > Bryobacteraceae > Palsa-187. The sequence continues at coordinate 53,823 of JAIQFE010000020.1, read as the reverse complement.
ATTCTTGGGATCCGCGCCGAGGTCGTGTTTTTGGACCCGGATGAAGCTGTTGATCATCAGGCCGGCGCCAATCAGCAGCATCAGGGCCAGAGCGATCTGACCGGTAACCAAGGCGCGACGCAGACGCTGGCGTGCGATACCATCGGTACCGCTTCGGCCAGCCTCCTTGAGGGAATGCAACAGATCGAGCTTCGAGGTTTGGATTGCCGGTACCACCGCGAAGACCACGCTGGTGAGCATTACTACCAGTGCGGTAAAGCCTAGAATGCGGAGGTTAAGCGAGATTTCATGCAGACGCGGAAAATCGGCCGGCGCGACCGCGAGGAACAGCTTCAGCCCTCCCCAGGAAAGCAAGAGTCCAACCAGGCCGCCGAGAACGGATAGCGGGAAGCTTTCTGCCAGCAGCTGCCGGACGATGCGCTGGCGGCCTGCACCCAGGGCGGCGCGGACGGCGACTTCGGTCCTCCGCGAAGCTGCCCGCGCCAGCAGCAGACCGGCTACGTTGGCGCATCCGATCAGCAGCACGAACGCCACCGCTCCTTGCAGGATCAGCAAGGGCGAACGGTAGTCGCGGTACGCCGCTTGTTGCAGAGTCTCGACGCGCGCGCCCAAACCCTTATGCCGCTCCTGGTCGCTGGCTGCCAGTTGTGCGGAGATGGTATCGATCTCGGCCTGCGCCTCTTTGATCGACACCCCCGGCTTGAGACGCCCGACGATGGTGTTGCCTCCGACTCTGCTCAACACCTGTGTGCCGGTCAGGCAGAGAGGCAGAAAGAATTCGACCTGATCGCCGAAGAAAGTGAAGTCCGGCGGCATGACGCCAATCACCGTGGGCTTCGTCCGGTTCAGCGCCAACGTCTTCCCGACAATGGCCGGGTCGCTCGCAAAGCGTCGCTGCCACATCCCATGGCTGATGACCACAACCGGAGCAACGTTGTCGACTTGATCTTCTTCGTCAGTGAACGTTCGGCCCAGCAGCGGCTTCACGCCTAGGGATCGGAACAACGACGGCGAGAGGGTCTGGCCCAGAATCCGTTCCGCGGGGACACCGTCCTGGTCGGATCCAAGCGTACCCACACCGCACGCGGCTCCGTTGTAGGCGCCGACCGATTGAAACGACGTGGTTCGGTCGCGAAACGCGAAATAGGTCGAGATGCTGGAGGTCTGCGGCTGATCGGGATTCTCCGCCGGGACAGTGGAAATGACGGCCAGCCGGCCGGGATCGGGAAAAGCGAGCGGCTTCAGCATCGTCGAATCCAGAAGGCTGAAGATCACCGTATTTGCGCCCACTCCCAGAGCCAGCGAGATGGTCGCGGCGATGGTGAAACCGGGATTCCGGCGAAGATTGCGCATCCCGTGGAGGACATCGCGCCCAAATGTCTCGACGCCAAACAGTGGATCGCCTTCGCGCGCTTGTTCTTCGAGGCGAGTACGATTTCCGAGTCGGCGCAGAGCCGCGTAGCGAGCTTCGTCCCGTGAGAGTCCGCGCTCCAGGTTGGCCTGGATCTCAATCTCCAGGTGAGATTGGATCTCTTCGTCGAGTTCTTGATCGGTGCGCCAGCGCAGCCAGCGGGGGAGTTTCATCACGCCTCCTGCTTGCCGGGCTTCAATACTCGCGAGACGGCGCGGACCATTTTCTCCCACTTGCCGGTTTCGGCCGTAAGCCGTGCGCGTCCAGTGCGTGTGAGCTTGTAATAGCGCGCCCGGCGATTGTTATCCGACGTGCCCCAGTCCGACGAGATCAATCCGGCACGCTCCAGCCGTTGCAGCGCGGGATACAGCGATCCGTGGTCCACTAGCAGCACATCTTCCGAGGTCCGTTGGATCGCGGTGGCGATGCCGTGGCCGTGCTGTTCGCCGAAAACCAGCGTCTGGAGGACCAGCAGGTCGAGCGTGCCTTGCAGAAGCTGAATACGGTCTTGGTCGGCCATTCCAGGAGACAGACTACCAGAGTTCTAGGAGATTGTCTACCAGAGAGCTTACCGGAACGCCGTCTTACTCTGGCGATCCTCTTCGGCCTTGATGCTGGGGCCGTAGAGCTTCTCGAAGAATCCTTCGCGCACCAGCCGGTCGACGGTGGCATTATCGACAACGGTGCGGAAATCGAATTTCTTCAACTGCGCCGCCGACTGCGCATCGACCGGATGGTCGATCATGTAGCGCACGGCGGCCGCGTTAAGATACGGCACGCGCTCGAATGTGTTCGTCCGGGCGTAGTGATCGTAAACGCGCGCGATGTCGGCGGGATCGTCATTCTTGTTGTATGCGAGGTACGCCTTCACCGCGAAAGCCTTGTCCTCATAGAAGCGCTTGATGGCTTCGGCGTGAACCTTAATCAGCAGCTCGGGCAGCTTCGGATCGGCCGACGCGAGGCTCTTCTTGTATAGATAGACCGTGGGCGCGTAGATGTCATCGTAGTCGCTGGTGTTCGCCAGGCTCTTGTAGCCCTTCTCTTCCAGCTTGAAATAGATCGGCGCGGTGAGCATGGTGGCGTCGACCCGGCCGCTCAGGAGAGCCGCGGCGCGGCCGTTCACATCCGTCCCGATGGGAATCCATTCCACATCGCGCGGACCGAGCCCGAACTTGGATAGCAAGCCGACCGCGTAGTTGTAAGGCGCGTCGCCGAGCTGGCTGACGCCGATCCGCTTGCCCTTGAGATCCTTGACGCTCGCAAAACTGTTGGGCGCCATCAGCGCGAACAGGCTCTTTCGGTAGGGACTGCCGATCATCACGAGCGATCCGTCTTTCGAAGCCGCTTGCATGGCCTGTTCCAGCGGATAGTTGGTCATCTGCGCTTCGCCGCTGACGATCATCGCTACGGCGGCCGGATGCACGGCGAACACCAGCTTGGCCCGTAGTCCGTACTTTTCGAAATAGCCGCCCTCCTGGGCGATGTAAAGCGGCCAGGTGGTTCCGGTGCGGGTGGCGAAGTTGATGGTGATCTCGCGCGACACAGGCAACACCGGCGTCTGACCCTGCGCCGTGGTCAGCAGCAGCAGGCAGCTAGCGGCGATCGTCTTTGCCAACGATATGCGAAACGTCCTGGTTGTTTTCATTGCAGATATATTCGAACAGCTCGGCATTCTGCTGGAGCACGGAGTGCCCGTACATGGTGAACGGACGCGTGTAGGCTCCCGGATCGGTGATGGTGGCTTCGATATCCAGATGGCCGAGATCGGGCCGGCGGAAACGTTCGACGACGTGCAATTGCTCAGTGTGGGGATGGCCCGCGAAATCGAACCAGAATTTGTCGTTGAAGCCGATAGAGTCGACGACCAGAGTGTCGCCATCCCAGCTGCCGATGGAATCGCCGTACCAGGTGGGATCGGGATCTTTCAGATGAGGCCGTCCGTCAATGAAGATTTGTCGATAACTGTGGATGTTGCCTTCGAATAGGAAGAAGAGATGCGTGGGCGTCTGCACGATCCTCCAGGGATACGGAGCCATGCGAGGTACGCCGGTGGGCAGGCAGTTCGCCTCGGGGTCGTCCTTCGACATGCGCTGCGCGGCCAGCTTTTCGGCCCACGGCTGGATCGGCAGCTTTTCGCCTTTCTTCAGCGAGGTTTCTATGTTGTAGATGAAAGCGCGATCGGGGCTCCAGACGCCGGAAAGATCCGGCTTGCCGGATGCCGTTCGCGGCGCAGGGCCTTTGGGAGCCGAGGCGCTCAGACGCTCCGCCGTCTCAATGGCCTCTCCTTGCCCGAACGCGATCGGAGCGGCGATTGCCAACGCGATGATGAGGGTTCTGATCACTATTTCTCCGGCTGATCGTACGTCGAGAGGCGGCGAATCCAGATATTGCGATACCGGACCGGCTGCTGGTGGTCCTGCAACACCAGAGAATCCTCGGCGGGCTGCTGGGTATACTTTGCGAGCGCGCGGTGAACCGTCGGCCCCATTAATTCCTTGCGGTTGTGCAAAAGCACTCCGTTGAGGAACACGGTGGCATAGGCGGGCTTCACCAGCTTCCCGCCTTCAAACCGCGGTGCCTCGAACACGATGTCATAGCTCTGCCATTCGCCGGGCTTGCGCGTCGCGTTGGCGAGCGGAGGCCATTGCCCATAGAGCGCTCCGGCCTGGCCGTCCGCGTAGGTCGGATTCTGGTAGGAATCGAGCACCTGAATTTCGTAGCGACCCTGCAAGTAAATCCCGCTATTCCCGCGATTCTGGCTGGTGCCGCGGATTTCGGCCGGCGCGGCCCATTCGATATGCAGCTGCACGTCGCCAAATTTCTGCTTGGTGGCAAGATCGCCGGCGCCCGGCGCTACTTCAAAATAACCGTCGCCGACTTTCCAATTTCCCTTGGCACTCTGCCATTGAGACAAGGCGTCGCCATTAACAAGCTTGCCGTCAAAAAGCACGATCGCATCGGAGGGCGCGCCGCCGACCTGCGCAGCGGGAGTTACAACCGGCGGGTGCGGGCGCTGAGGATCGTGCACGTGGAACGGAAGGCCGGGAAGCATGGGCGTATCGTCGTAGCCGAGATCGTGGTTGGCCTGACCGAACATCGCCAGCCCGGTCGTCAGGAGTAGCAGAGCAAATCGCCGCATGATCGCCTCCCTGGGTCATAGTAACGCAAGTGCTTTCGGCGTGGCATGCTTGAACTGAATGCAAACGCTCCGAGGTTCCTTCTCGGCTCTGGTGCTGTATGACGTCGCCGAACAGATTCGCCTGGATACTCTGCGGTCTCTGGCGGGCATGGAGGCGCCGCCCCGGGAACCGGTATTCAAACACCTGGCACCGGACTACGTGCGCTTCGAGCGCCCTCCCGTGGTGGAGCATCTCGGTTCCGTGTCCGTGAGCGCAGGCGAACCGTTTCAGGCACGCATCAAGTATTTCGAATACGGGGTGGTCAGCGTCGAATTGAGGCTGGATTTCGAGGCCTCCTGGGACGAACTGGTGCGCTTATCCGGCCGGTGGATGTCCGAGCCGGAAATCGAGAGGCGGACTTCAGAGATGGTTCGTGGCTGCCTGGAACGCGTGCGATCCGCGCTGGTCGACCCATACGAAACCTGGCTGAACGAGGACTACAACATCATTCACGTGCGGGAGGCGCTGGACGATCAGGGTCAGCCATTGACCGCATCGGCGCTCCTGGCGGATCACGGACGACACCTGGCGCAGATCGTCCGGGGGGAAGCGTCGGCGCTCTCGCAATCCGAACAGGCCGAGGCTTTGCAGGCTGCGCTCTCCTACTATCCCTGTGACCTGATCGTGGCCGGATGGGTTGCGGCGTTCGTGTACGATACGCCGGAAGGCGCCGCTCCCGCGATTCAACTGCTGGAGTACGCGAACACCCAGTTGCTGGAGTTTCGCCACTACGACGAAGTTCTCACGCGGGTACTGAATAACGTCTATCGGATGCTAGGCCACAGAGGGCGGTTTCTGCGCCGCTGGAAAATGGCAGGCGAGGCCGAGCGTCTCAACGCCATGCGGCTGGATGTGCGGGAGCTGGCCGAGCGTACCGACAACTCCATCAAGTTTCTGAGCGATATGTTTTATGCGCGGGCCTATCGCGTGGCCGCGAGCCGCGTGGGCGTGCCCGATTATCGGAATCTGGTGGACCAGAAACTCGAGATCGCAAGGGAGCTGTACGAAGTCATGGTGAACGAGTTCCACCAGGCTCGCGCGTTCATCCTGGAAGTCATGGTGGTGGCGATCCTGGTGATCGAACTGATCGACGTGTTTTCGCGGCGATGAATTGGTACATGAAAAAGGGGACAGGCAGCTCTGTCCCCTCCCGCACACTCCGGTTTTCACGCACAAGCGTAGGAGTGGACAGAGTAGCCTGTCCCCCCCTTTTTACATCGTCTGACCCTATAACCTGCAGATCAGTAATTCGCGCTCGTAGACCATTTCCGGAGGAAGATGATCGTGGAGTGCCAGGAACAGCTCTTCGTGGGCCATCACTTCTTTGCGCCAATCAGCGCGGTCGAAAGCCTGCAGAGCATCGAACTGCTCCTTGGTGAACGAAGGCAGACCCTCCCACTCGATGTCCTCATAGCGGGGCATCCAGCCAATGGGAGTTTCGCGGCCGAGGGCGCGTCCGTGGGCCCGATCGACGATCCACTTCAGCACGCGCATGTTCTCGCTGAAGCCCGGCCACAGGAACTTGCCGTCGGCATCCTTGCGGAACCAGTTGACGTGGTAGATCCGGGGCGTCTCAGTCAAGGTGCGCTGCATCTTGATCCAGTGCCGGAAATAATCGCCCATGTGATAGCCACAGAACGGCAGCATCGCCATCGGATCGCGGCGGACCTGGCCGACGGTTCCGACGATGGCCGCGGTGGTTTCCGAACCCATGGTGGCGCCGGTGTATACACCGCCAGACCAATTGAATGCCTGGTAGACCAGAGGCATGGTGGTCGCGCGGCGGCCACCGAAGATCATGGCGCTGATCGGCACGCCTTCGGGAGCTTCCCAAGCCGGATCGATGGTCGGACACTGCGATGCGGGCGCGGTGAAACGTGAGTTGGGATGCGCGGCCTTGGCGCCGGTCTCCTTGGCGATCTGCGGAGTCCAGCGGTTGCCCTTCCAGTCCATGCATTCGGCGGGCGGGTCGTCCGTCATGCCTTCCCACCATACGCCGCCTTCGGGAGTCAGTGCGACGTTGGTAAAGATCGAATTCTTGGCCAGAGTCGTCATGGCATTGGGATTCGTCTTGACCGACGTTCCCGGCGCGACGCCGAAGAATCCGGCTTCCGGATTGATCGCGCGCAAGCGGCCGTTGGCGTCCGGCTTGATCCAGGCGATGTCGTCGCCGACCGTCCAGACCTTCCAGCCTTCGAAACCGCGAGGCGGGATCAGCATGGAAAAGTTGGTCTTGCCGCACGCGCTGGGGAACGCGGCAGCCACGTAGGTCTTTTCGCCGTGCGGATCCTCGACGCCGAGGATCAGCATGTGCTCAGCCATCCAGCCCTCATCGCGGGCGATGTTGGAGGCGATGCGCAGCGCGAAGCACTTTTTGCCTAGCAGCGCGTTGCCGCCGTAACCGGAACCGTACGACCAGATCTCGCGGGTTTCGGGGAAATGAACGATGTACTTCTCTTCGTTGCAGGGCCATGGCACGTCGCGATCGCCAGGCGCCAACGGCATCCCGACGCTATGAAGACACGGCACCACGCGCGTGTCGACCTTGTCGATTTCGGGGTAAATCGCCTTGCCGATGCGCGCCATAATACGCATGTTGACAACGACATACGGAGAGTCGGTCAGCTGCACGCCGATCTGGGACATCGGCGATCCGACCGGGCCCATGCTGAAGGGCAGCACGTACATCGTGCGCCCCTGCATGCAGCCGCTGAAGAGCTCCTTGAGCTTCCGGCGCATTTCCACCGGGTTGACCCAGTTGTTGGTGGGCCCGGCGTTGTCTTTGGACAGCGAGCAGATGAAGGTGCGATCCTCGACGCGGGCGACGTCGCTGGCATCCGAGCGGGCGTAATAACAGCCCGGCCACAAATCTTCATTCAGCTTGATAAACGTCCCGCCCTCAACCATTTGGGCGCAGAGGGCGTCGTATTCTTCCTGGGATCCGTCCACCCAATGGATGTTTGCGGGCTTGGTGAGCTCGACCATCTTCTCCACCCAGCGGAGAAGGTGCTTATTCTCACTCAAAGGCTTGGAAACATCACGGGCGGACTTGGTAGTTACCGTAGACATATCTCACTATTATCGCGCGAATCCGCCGTTCTCGCGATTGCGGGGGCTGCCTAGGCGTACTAGCCGATCATGACCTTGCGCGGGAACTGGGAGTTGTCCTCGAGAAACGTCTTCTTCCTGGACAGCTCGGCAGCAGTCGGCTGGACAACGCCGTTGGCGTCCGTGACGCGCGAAACCAGCGTATGCTCGCCCGGAAGAGCGCCTTCCCAACGGTAGGTGAACAGCTTCCACGAGAATTGCGAGTTCGCGGAATCGAGCGTCGCCTTCTGCCAGGGGCCGTTGTCGATCTGGACTTCCACCGACTTCACGGGCGTCCCGTCGTTCAGTACGAAGCCCAGGACCTGGTGCGCGCCGCCGGTCTTTCGCACGCGCGCGATCACGGACTTGAGCTGCATGTGGGTGACTTCGTTTTCCACCCACTGCGTTTCCGGATCGTCATCCTTGCCGGTTCCGCCGACTCCGCGGATAGTCCGGTACCAGCGGGTCTGGTAGTTGCCGACGTAGCGCTCTTCTTGCAGATGCACTTCCGCCAGCCACTTCACGTTCGCCACTCCGTACCAGCCCGGCATAACCAGCCGCACCGGGAATCCCTGATTGAGCGTGAGCGGCTCGCCGTTCATGGCGTAGGACAGCATCGGCTCCGGCTTCATGGCGTTCTCCAGCGTGATGCTGCGGCCGAATTGCTGATCGAGCTTGTAGGTCTGCTGGCGAAACGCGACGTCGCCCGAGCCGTGATCGTAACCGAAGAAGACCACTTCCCTGGCCTTGGCGTTGACGCCCATTTGCTTCAGCACGCGGTTCAAGGGGACACCCGTAAAACGGCCGCAGGACGCCAATCCTTGGATCGCGCGCGGGCTGTTGCCGGAACACTCGAAGCCATGAACCACCTCGGTGGACTTCATCGCTTTCAGATCGGCCAGGGTGAATTCGGTTGGCTTATTCACCATGCCAGTGAACTTCAAACGATACTTGGCCGGATCGATCTCCGGTTTCGTGAAGTGCTGGGTGGTGAAGAACTGATCTTTGGGCGTGAGCATCCCGTCGATCTTGCGGATATCGAGCTGTCGACTTGCCGCACCCGGGGCGCCGCCTGGATTAAAGTTCTTCGGCAGGTCGGTAAACGGAACGTCCGTGTCGCCCTGCGCCAGGGCGGGGATGGACCCTTCCGGCAGCAGCGCCAGCAGGCTGGTCGCGGCTAAGCCCATCCTTAACGTATCTCTTCGGCTAATCTGGTCGGGCATTATCAGGCTCCTCCCTACTCAAGGAATCGAATTGATAATACCACCGGACAGCGCTAAAAAGTCAGGCGCGCCACGATTGTGCCTTGGCGTTCGCCGCTGATGGTTCCCGTGGTATTGATGGTGCCGAATCCGCTGACGAACCGGCCGTCGACCGGACTAGGCGTAAGAGCTGCGTTTCGCGTCGTGCTCGGATTGATGTAGGTGCCCGGCGTCGTGCCTTGCAGCAGAGACCGGTTGAACACGTTGTTGAACTCCGCGCGAATCTGGAAAGCGAGGCGCTCCTTGATGTGGAACGTCCGTCCAAAGCTCGCCAGCTCCGATGGGCGGCGCTGATAGCGGAAGTCATTGTAGTAGGCGGCCGAGGGCGTGAACGTTCCGCTGGGGCTATCCGTCCAGGCGGCAGGGTTCAGCACCTGCGTTTTGCTGGGGTCGTAGCAATGGCAGTTGAGGTCCACCAGATACAACGGCACACCGGGTACGCGGGTCGACCAGCCAGCGCCGCGTAGTAACGTGCTCGCGTTGTTGTTATTGGTGTTGAGCGGCACGGCGATGGGGAGACCGCTGCCGTACTGCAGCACGGCGCCAATCATCCAGTCCCGCAGCGCATAGCTCAGCCAGCGGTTCTGACCCCACTTGGGGGTAGTGTAGTTGGTGGCGAACGTCATCCAATTCGGCCTGGAGGAGGACGACAGCTGCTTGTTGTTATCGCGATTGAAGACGTCGTTAATCAGGCCGAGACCCGTGTAGTCCTCGGCGCCGAGCTGGAGTTCCTTAGAGCGTGTGTAGGTAAACGTGAAATCGATTCCGTGCGAGAAACGCTTGGTGGCCTTCACTTGAAGCGAGTCATACCAGGTCTTGCCCAGCGGCGCACCGGTGGCTCCGATGGCGGCGAACTGCGGGAAGGGGCGCAGCGATTGTGCCACGGTCTGTGTCACCGGGAAGCCGGCGTACGGAACCTTGTTCTGGAACCGTCCGGCGGCAGCAAGATTCAAGGGCGAAGCAAGGATCGCGCGATCCGCGGCATTGCTCCAATCGAGGCCATACTGACTTAGCAGCTGCTGCGGAGTGAGCGCATTGTAGTCGAGCAAGGACGCTGTTCTCCACCACACGCCGCGATTGCCGACATAGCTGGCTTCGACCACTAAGTCCCGCGATATCTCCCGTTGGAGATCGATATTGTACTGGACCATGCGGGCGGGACGCCCGTAATTCTGATCCACCCTAGGCGGGACGCTCGCACCACTGCCTACCGTGCCCGCAGTGGTTGGAAATAGATTCGCCCGCAAGTCGGGCCATAGAGGTTTGATAGGAATGCCGTTGCTCAGAATCATGACCGGGTCGCCGAAACTCTGACTGGTGGCGGTCTGATTCGCACCGGCGGACCCTTGCCCACCGCCCTGCGACATCGAGTAGCTGAGGCCGATGGCGCCGCGTAAGACCGTCTTGGAAGCTACCTGATAGGAGACGCCAAGACGAGGCGCATACGCCCAGGGATAGTTTTTCGCGAAGCGGCAGTTGCAATTGGCTTCGTAGATCGTCGCACCCGGATGGCCGCCCGCGTTCGCGTTGGCGAGCGTCGGGGAAAAGTCGGGTGAGCGTCCATACTGCTCCCGAGGATACGTGAATAGGTCCCAACGGATGCCGTAATCGAGGGTGAGTTTGCGAGTCACCTTCCAGGTATCTTGCGCGTACCATGCGTAGAAGCCCCGACCTCCGCGCGTTTCCGCGGGCTGCGCGAGGGTCACGGAATTCGGCGCGCCCAGCAAGAGGCTGGCATAGGCGAAGCCAGTGAAGAGACCGCCTTTGGCTTGGTTCGCACTGAAGAACGAATTATCGGTCTGATTGGTGCTGAAGGTGAAGTTTCCGCTGGTGTTGGAATTGGTCACCGTGGGGTAGCCGTCAAACCGCACCTCGCCGCCGAATTTGTAGCTGTGGTTACCCTTTACCCAGTTCAGGCTGAGGTTGCCCGTTGGTCTTTGCAGAAGCGCGCGAACCTGTCCGGTGGATGGCCCCATAACAGGCGTGCCGCCCGTGCTATTCAGACCGAGCGTGGACTGCCAGACCGGGACGCGAGCGCCCGTGGTTGGCCCCAGCGTGCCGCCGGAGATACCCAGCACTTTCACCATGTCGAAGTTGGTGATCGGTGCCGTATCGCCGAAGTCGTTGACAACGTAGCCGGCGCCAAAGTGCAGCAGCATGGTCGGGGTCAGGGTGTAGTCCATGTTGCCGCGCCAGGTGCGCGAATAGATGTAGGTACCGCGCGTTTGCGTGACCTCATCCGGGAAGCCTTCGGAGAGTGCAAAGCCGCCCGGTGCGTACTGAACTTCGGTGCTGGTGGACGACCAATAGAATCCGATCTTGAGCTTCGAGCTGAGGGAGTGGTCGATTTTAATGGACGGAATCGGCGTCGCCCGGTTGCTGGGGAACGGATTGACGAAGTTGTTGGTCAACTGGGTCGGCGGACCGAGATTGGGTTTTGGAATCAGGTTCTGTAACTTAACTGCCGAAGGATCGAACCGGTTCGAAGGAATAATGTTGCCGGGGAATTGCAAGCGTACGCGTGTTCCATTCGGAGCCGTCTGTTCGGTGGCCGGATCGAAGATCATGCCTTCGAACATCTTGTTCCCTAATCCATCGGTCGCGGCGGCACCCGTGAGTGGGCGTCCGTCGAGTAGATTCGCGAAATTACCCGCGCGGTAGTTTAGCGTAGGAACCGTGGTGACTTGGTCGCTCACGACACTGGTCTCGCGGAAACGTTCGTAGTTGAAGAAGAAGAACGTCTTGTCCTTGCCGTTATAGAGCTTGGGGATGATGACCGGACCACCAATGGTGCCGCCGAAATCGTTACGGCGCTGCTTGTTGCGGATGTGATCGAAGGAATGGTGCGCCCAGAGCGCCTCATTGACGAAATAGTCGTAAGCCGAGCCGTGGAAGATGTTGGTGCCGGACTTGGTGGTGTATTGGATCAGGCCGGAACCCGCCTGGCCGAACTCGGCGGAATAGTTCGAGGCCTGGATGGCCACTTCTTCAAGTGCATCCACGCTGGGCTGCATCTGCGCCTGCGAACTCGAAGTGTTCACACCGTTGGTGATGTCCTGGCCGTCCAGCTTGATGCCGAAGGTGTTGGTCGGCGCGCCATTGACGCGCATGGAAGTGTTCGGTACCCAGAACACGCCGGCCGTCAGAACCGAGGATGCCAGGGGATTGCGCACGCCGTGAGTGCTCGAGGTCGCCGGGCCGACGCCCAGGATCGGCAGCGAATTCATGCGGTCCGTGGTGACGTTGGCGCTGACCGCACCGCTCTCCGTGGTCAGCATGGAGGCTTCCGCCGAGACGGTGACCGATTCCGTATTTGTGCCCACCTCAAGGATGATGTCGACGCGAATCGTCTGGGCCGACTGAACGCCCAGGTTCTGGCGGACGTGGGTTTTGAATCCCGGCACGTTCACCGTGAGCTGATAGGTGGCAGCCGGCAGTTGCGAGAACGAGTAGTTACCCGTGGAACTGGAAACCGTCTGGTTGACGGTACCCGTTTCACTATTCTTCAACTCGATAGGCGCGCCGGAGACCACGGCGCCGGCCGGATCGGAAATAGTCCCTGTGATGGTGCCCGTCGCGGTTTGAGCCAACGCAGCGATGGAGCACAGACATATTACTGATAACAGACCAAAGAAGCGCATTCGTTCTCCCCTTAATGCCCCAAGCACGCCAGTCCCTCAGGGATGACGCCAGTCTACGGCATCGTATGCCAAATGGGGGAGAAATGTCAATCGTTGCATTGCAATCCGCATGCTTCGGGCGCCTACGCCGAAAAAGTTCGAAACACAAACCCACCGGGGGGAATCCTCTGCTAGATGCCCGAAGCCGCGCCCGCCCGCCAGCTGGAGGTGTTGCTGGCGGAAGACAATGAATTCGATGTTCAAGTGACCATCGCGGCCTTCCGGGATGCCAGGGTTCCGAGCAAGCTGCACTGTGTTCCAGATGGCGAAGCCGCAATCGCGTTTCTGCGGCGCACGGGCGAGTACGGGGAGGCCCCCCGGCCGGATCTCATCCTGCTGGATCTCAGCCTGCCGAAGATGACCGGGCTGGAGGTCTTGGAGGAAATAAAGGCGGATCCGAGCTTGAAAAATATCCCCGTGGTGATCGTGAGCGGAAGCATCCACGAGGGGGATATCAGGCGAGCTTATGAACTCCAGGTTTCTGCTTTCTTGATGAAGCCGGTCGAGGTGGACGAGTATTTCGCGGCGATCCGATCGCTTAAGGAGCTCTGGTTCCACGCGGCTTCGCCGGCGCCGAAACCGGACTCATCGGCCTGATTTTACTGAAGCCCTGCCGTCCGTCGATATAATGGCTGCAGGTTATGAGTACGCTCGAGACGATCCGGGCCAGAGAGGCTGAAATCCGGGCCCTCGCCGCGAAGCACGGCGCGGGAAATGTTCGTGTTTTCGGGTCTGTTGTTCGTGGCGAGGCGTCTCAGGAGAGCGATGTCGACTTCCTGATCGATATCGTGGGGCCAACCTCACCGTGGTTCCCTGGCGGCTTGCTGAATGACTTGGAAGGTCTGCTGGGCCGCCGAGTCGACGTGGTCGTCGAGCGATCATTGAATCCCCTCTTGAGGGATTCCGTGCTGAACGAAGCTGTCCCTCTGTGAAGGACGACCGGAAGTATCTTCTGCACATACTCGAATGCATCCAGCGCATTGAGGAGGATGTCTCCGGAGGACGCAGTGCATTCGATTCGTCTCACATGATTCAGGATGCGGTTTTGCGCAATCTTCAAGTAATCGCGGAATCGACCAAGCGGTTATCCGATCCGCTAAAGGCTACCCATCCCGACTTCGACTGGGGCGGAATCGCAGGCTTCCGCAACTTCCTGGTGCACGACTATCTGGGCGTGGATCTGGGTATCGTTTGGAAGGTTGTTAGTGATGACGTGCCAAAACTGAAAGCCCTTATGCTCCAAATGCTGGGGTGATGGGCTCGCCGGTTTTGAGGGCGCTTTCCAGGAAGCAGCCGATCGCATCTCTCGCCATTTCGCGGGCCTCCTCGAGAGTCTCACCATAGGTGCAGATCTCAGGGATGGCGGGGACAAGCACATTGAAGCCGCCTTCCGGGACGGGCTCGAACCGGGTTGTGTAGCCGTACGCCACTGGTCCTCGTTCACATTTTAGCCGCAAACTGACAGTGGGAGACTGGGCGGCACCTACCGCGCAAGGAGGCTAGCTACAGGATGGTTCAGGAGGCGTCAGCCCCTTAACAAACGACTCGCGGTTCTCTTTCCACCAATCCCGAATAAAGGGCACGCCGAACACATCAGGCGAGTGATACCCCGTCAATGATGACCACGCTTGGACCGCATCCTTGACAACTTCGAGATTGTCGTCCTTCTCCACGATCTCCAAAAGCGTTTCTGGAACATTCCCACTGCGGCGTCCACCCAATGCAGCAGTGAGGACCGCGCGAACAGGCCAATCAGGATTATGGGCTGCTTCCTTCACGGCCTCACACGTTTTCAGATCGCCTGCGCTTATAACCTTCCCGTCTTTGTGAAGCGTTACGTCCGCAGTCCGACTGACTGAAACCCAAAATGCCTTCACCCGCAACATTTCCGAGAAGGCGAGCTGACGAATTTCGGGTGACGAATCGGTCTCGGCAATCCTTGACAAGCTGACGAAAGCCGGGCGACTAGCTTCGCTTATTGCCGCCACTCCAAGATCAGTTACCGACTTACGGCGACGAAGTTCATCAAGTTCGGCAGACATCGCCTTGTTCATGGCGTCTGCATCTTTACTGGCCGTCTCTAACTTAGAAACCGTTGCCGTGATCCCTTGCGTGAGGCGCTCGGCCCTTCTGCCGTTCGCCTCCACATTGGCCAGACCGCTTGCAAGGCGCTGGTAGTCGCGTGTATAACGCGCCTGCGTGTCTTCAGTAAACTTCTTGAAGGAAGTGATGGATGATTGCGTTTCCTTCTGGAACTTTGAAACGGCAGGCTGGATCTGTTCCACAAGAACCTGCTTGGCTTCCTTGGACGCTACTTCCGAAACCGTCTTCTTTATAGCTGGCTCACGAAACTCGTTCGTCACCCTGTCGAGGACAGTCTTGTTCAGGAAGTCGGTCGCCCGGTTGTACGCGCTGATCATCGAGTCGAATAGGAAAACGCCGGAGATCAGAGCAAGTATGCTGAACCCGCCGAACACGTAAAGCTTCAATTGCTTTCGCAGGTTCTCATAGATCCGGTTTTCTTGTTGTGCTGTTAAGGGATATGGGGAATCCGCGAGCGAATTGAAGAGTGAGCCACAAAACTGGCAACGCACCAGTCGGTCATCTGTGGTCAATTTGTTACATCTTGAACAACTGCGGTCCATAACCTTCAAAAGGCTCGATTCTTAACTACAGCCGCTGGTACCGCCGCAGTTCTCGCACTTGTAGCACGAGCCATTACGGGTCATCAGGCCGCCGCATTCCGAACACGATGGGGCGTCGGCGACGGCGGGAGAAAACGGCAGCGCCTGCTGCGGATCGGGCTCGGTGACGCGGAGCGCGGGTGTTTCGCCGGCTTCGCCCTTTGCGGCGTACTCTTCGCCGATGAAACGTGCGCCCATCCAGCGGAAAATGTAATCCATGATGGATTTTGCGTACGGCACCGTGGGGTTGCCGGTCCAGCCGCTGGGCTCGAAACGGACGTGGCTGAACTTGTCGACGAAGAACTTCAGCGGCACGCCATACTGCAGCGCGTAGCTGATCGCGGTGGCGAAGGCGTCCATCAGGCCCGAGATCGTTGAGCCTTCCTTGGCCATGGTGACGAACAACTCGCCGGGCGAGCCGTCCTCATAGAGACCGACGGTCAAGTATCCCTCGTGGCCGCCGATCGAGAACTTGTGCGTAATCGCATGGCGCTCGTCGGGCAGCTTGCGGCGGATCGGGCGATAAACAATCCTCTCCTCGATCTTCACCGCAGGCGCAGCAGCGGGTCCAGTTGCCGCCTTCGCGCCCTTGGATGTTCCTGAACTGAGCGGCTGCACGCGCTTGGAGTTATCGCGATAGATCGCGACCGCCTTCAATCCGAGCTTCCAGCTCTCGGTATACGCGTCCATGACGTCTTCCACCGTGCACTCTTCCGGCATGTTTATAGTCTTGGAGATTGCCCCGGAGATGAAGGGCTGTACCGCCGCCATCATGCGCACGTGGCCCATGTAGTGGATGGATCGCGAGCCATTCTGCGGACGGAAGCTGCAATCGAAGACCGCCAGGTGCTGGTCCTTTAGATGGGGCGCTCCCTCGATGGTGCCTGTAGAATCGATGTGTTCGACGATGGCGCTGACCTGGTCGGACGTATAGCCCAGCTTGATGAGCGCGTTCGGAACGGTCTGATTGACGATCTTGATGACGCCGCCGCCGACCAGCTTCTTGTACTTCACCAGGGCCAAATCGGGCTCGATACCGGTGGTGTCGCAATCCATCATGAAGCCGATGGTGCCCGTCGGCGCGATCACCGTGGTCTGGGCGTTGCGGAATCCCGCGACGCGGCCCAGGTCGTAAGCTTCTTCCCAGCACTTGCGGGCGTTTTCGTAGAGAGCCTGCGGAACACGCTTGCTGTCGATCCGCAACGTTGCGTCGCGATGCATGCGGATCACGTCCAGGAACGGATCCTCATTGACGGCGTAGCCCTCGCACGGGCCAGTGGAATCGGCGGAAATGCCCGCGCTGGTCAGATACGCCTGCCCGCACATGATGGCGGTAAGCGCGGCGGCCCAATCGCGGCCCTGATCGCTGTCATAGGGGATGCCCATGGACATGAGCAGCGCGCCCAGGTTGGCATAGCCCAATCCGAGGGGGCGGAAATCGTGCGAGTTCTTAGCGATCTTTTCCGTGGGATACGCCGCGTTATCGACGATGATTTCCTGCGCCATGGTGACCGTATCCACGGCATTGCGATAAGCCTCGACATCGAACTGGCCGTCGACGCCGACAAACTTCATCAGGTTCAAGGACGCCAGGTTGCAGGCGGAATCGTCCAGGAACATGTACTCAGAGCACGGATTCGACGCGTTGATGCGTGCTGTGTTCTTGGAAGTGTGCCAGCGGTTGATGGTGGTATCGAACTGCATGCCCGGATCGCCGCACTGGTGCGTGGCTTCGGCGATCTGGCGCATCAGGTCGCGGGCCTTATAGCGATCCACGGGCTGGCCGTTGGCGCGGGATTTGGTCCACCAGTCGGAATCCGATTCCACGGCTTGCATGAATTCGTCGGTGGCGCGGACGCTGTTATTGGCGTTCTGAAAGAAGATAGAGCTGTAGGCTTCGCCGTCGAGCGAAGAATCGTAGCCCGCGTCGATCAGCGTGTGCGCTTTCTTCTCTTCCTTGGCCTTGCACCAGATGAACGCACCGATATCGGGGTGATCGGCGTTGAGGATCACCATCTTCGCGGCGCGGCGGGTCTTGCCACCGCTCTTGATGACGCCTGCAAAGGCATCGAAGCCCTTCATGAAACTCAGGGGGCCGGAGGCGCGGCCGCCACTCGAGAGCAGCCCGTTTTCTTCCCGCAGCGTGGACAGATTCGTGCCGGTGCCCGATCCCCACTTGAACAGCATTCCTTCCGTCTTGGCAAGGTCGAGGATGGATTCCAGCGTATCGCCCACCGAATTGATGAAGCACGCCGAGCATTGCGGGCGCGATTCGCCCTGGTTCAGTTTCTGGACCGCGTTGGAATTTTCGTCGTAATAGAAGCCGTAGCCCCGCGGTTCCTTCACGCCGACATTGAACCAGACCGGCGAGTTGAAGCACGCCTTCTGGGTCAGCATCAAGTGGGTGAGTTCGTTGCGGAAGTTTTCGGCGTCCTCGGGGGTCTTGAAGTAGCGCTGTTCGGCGCCCCAGCCGGCGATGGTGTCGCACACACGGGAGACCAGCTGGCGGACGCTGGTTTCGCGCTCCGGCGAGCCCATTTTGCCGTAGAAATATTTGCTGACCACGATGTTGGTGGCCGTCTGGGACCAATCCGCAGGTACTTCGACATCGCGCTGTTCGAAAATGACCGAGCCCTTGTCGTTCCCGATGGTGGCGTTGCGAAGCTCCCACTGGACGTCGTCATAAGGGGTCTTCCCCGGCTCCAGCTTGGCGGTGAAATACCGCGGGAAAATCACCCCGACACGGTCCGATACGGGTATCGGCCTCCGAACATCTTTCAACTTCATAGCAACACTCAACCCTAATTGTCCCATGGTCGACGCCTCTCTCTATTTCTGCAGGGGGAAGGAACCCTCAAGACTCACCCGGTCCGGAGAATTCCGCTGTCGGCCATGTTAACCCCCACATCTGGAGGTGTCAATCAGAAAACACACCAGTGATCGTATGCCACTGACGAATCAGCAGATTTGGCGAATCATCACATTCACCATAGACAATGTACCTTTCGTGGTATACTTAGCTACGTGAGCAGGCTCAGTCACTTACAAGCTTTAGAGGCTGAAAGCATCCATATTATCCGCGAAGTGGCCTCCGAGTTCCAGCGTCCCGTGATGCTGTATTCGATCGGCAAGGATTCGTCGGTCATGGTCAGGCTGGCGCAGAAGGCGTTTTACCCCGGCCCCATCCCGTTTCCGCTGCTGCACGTGGACACGACATACAAATTCAAAGAGATGATCGAATTCCGCGATCAGTTCGCTGCCCAACTGGGCGTGAAGCTGATCGTGCACTCGAACACGTCGGCGCTTCAAGCCGGTGCGAATCCGTTCCGTCTCGGGACGGAGCGCTGCTGCGGGTTGCTGAAGACGCAATCGCTGCTCGACGCACTGCGGGCGGGCAACTATGACGCAGCCTTCGGCGGGGCGCGGCGGGACGAGGAAAAATCGCGCGCCAAGGAGCGGATCTTCTCCTTCCGCGATTCGCTGGGGCAGTGGGATCCGAAGAACCAGCGTCCCGAGCTCTGGAACATCTTCAACGGCCGGGTGGAACCGGGCGAGAGCATCCGGGTGTTTCCGCTGTCCAACTGGACCGAAATGGACGTTTGGCAGTACATCCACGTGGAGAACATCCCCATCGTGCCGCTGTATTTCGCCAAGGACCGCCAGGTGCTGGTGCGGGGAAATTCTCTCATCGTTCCGGAGCAGGACTTCGTGAAACCCCAGTTGGGCGACAAATTAGAAACCGTCCGGTGCAGGATGCGTTCCCTGGGCTGCTCGCCGTGCACGGGCGCGGTGCGCTCGGATGCGGATACGCTGCCGAAAATCATCGCGGAACTGGTGGCGGTGCGGAATTCGGAGCGCGAGAACCGCGTGATCGATCATGATCGCGAAGGGTCGATGGAATTGAAGAAACGCGAGGGGTACTTCTAAAATTATGTCTGCGGCCTTCGTGGAAGAACCTTCCCAAAAATTCGATATCGAGCAATTCCTTGCCGCCGAGGAATCCAAGGGCCTGCTGCGCCTGACCACGGCGGGCAGCGTCGACGACGGTAAAAGCACGCTCATCGGCCGCCTGCTGCATGACGCCAAGGGCGCGTACGAAGACCAACTGAAGTCGGCGGTCCGCGGCGGGCAGATCGATTTTTCGCTGCTGACCGACGGGTTACGGGCGGAACGCGAGCAGGGTATCACGATCGACGTGGCCTACCGCTACTTCGCGACCATCAAACGCAAGTTCATCCTGGCGGATACGCCGGGCCACGAGCAGTACACGCGCAACATGGCCACCGGCGCATCGACCGCGGAACTGGCCATCATTCTGCTGGACGCGCATCGCGGGCTGACTACGCAATCGCGCCGGCACGCGTTCATCGCAACGCTGCTGGCGATTCCGAATTTCGTGATCGCGGTGAACAAGATGGACCTGGTGGGATATGACCAGGAAGTGTTCAATCGCATTCGCGCGGAATTTGAGCCGTTCCTGGAACGCATCGGCACCAAGAATTACTACTTCCTTCCGTTGAGCGCCCTGAAGGGCGACAACGTCGTCGACCGCGGCTCGCACATGCCCTGGTTCAACGGCCCGTGTCTGCTCGAGTATCTGGAAACGGTAGACCCCGCCGACAACATGGTCCAGGCGCCGTTTCGCATGGCCGTGCAGCGCGTGGTTCGGCCGGATCAGAATTTCCGCGGGTACGCAGGACAGATTGCTTCCGGGACCATTCGCCCCGGCGATGAAGTGCAGGCGCTGCCGTCGGGCCGGCGCTCGAAAGTAAAACGCGTCGTTACCTTCGATGGCGACCTGAAGATGGCACACGCTCCACAGTCCGTCACACTGACTCTGGCTGACGAAATCGACATCAGCCGCGGCGACATGATCTCGTCGGGAACGCCCTCGCAATCGGCGCGAATGTTCGACGCGACCATGGTCTGGTTCGACGCGCATCCGCTCGATCCGGCGCACGATTATCTGGTCAAGCACACCTCGCACACCGTTCCGGCACGAGTCGACGGCGTGCGGCATCTGATAAATGTCGCGACGCTCGAAAGCGAGCCAGCGACAAGCCTCGCGATGAATGAGATCGGCGTGGTGCGCATCGCCACAGCCAAGCCGCTGTTCTTCGATCCCTATAAGGACAATCGGGTCACCGGCAGCTTCATCCTGATCGACCGCAAGACCAACCACACGGCTGGCGCAGGAATGATTCTGGCTGCGGCCGAGGGATCGCTCGAAGACGCCGCGGATCGCCTGGTGCGGCTGGTACGCGCGGCAGTTCCGGAGGGCTCGCAGCTCAATCTGCCGTCGGATGACGCGCAGGCGATGGAAGTGGTCCGTGGATTACTCAAAGGCGTATTGAAATGAGTACAGCTATCGATTCCAAGACCGAACAAGCCCAGGAACTGATATCCAAAATCCTGGGAGAGGCGAACCAGCCCTGTGTCACCTCCAGCTTTCAATCCGAGTGCGTGGTGCTGGTGCACATGCTGCTCGCTCGCAAGCCGCAGATCCCGGTGCTATTCCTCGAAACCGGATACCACTTCCCCGAGACAATCGAGTATCGCGACAAACTGACCGCGGACTGGAAGCTCAACTTATTTAATCTCGAAGCCAAGCAAAGCGTTGCCGACCAGGAGTCGCAGTTTGGGATTCTGAACCAGACCGATCCGACGCGCTGCTGCAAGCTGCGGAAGGTCGAGCCGCTTTTTGCCGGGCTTGAGCCTTATGACACATGGTTTACAGCGCTCCGCCGCGACCAATCGCCCACGCGAGCGAATCTTCAGGCGGTGGAGCCCTTCAAATTAACCACAGGGAAAGTGATCCAGAAAATCAGCCCGCTGGCGGATTGGACCACGCGCGATGTCTATCAATACATGCAGGCTCACGGGATCCCCGAGCTTTCGCTTTACGATCTGGGGTACACCAGCATCGGCTGCAAACCCTGCACGAAACTGCCGCTGGATCCGAACGATCCGCGCTCCGGCCGCTGGCAGGGCCAGGGCAAGTTAGAGTGCGGCATTCACATCCAAGAAAAATAGGGCTGATGGAAATCGCACTGGGGTTTATCATCGCGATCTTCATCGCGATCACCGGAGTCGGCGCTGGTTCGATGACTACGCCGCTGCTGATCCTTCTGATCGGTATGCCGACCAAGCAGGCTGTGGGCACCGCGCTGATCTTTGGAGCCGCGGTAAAGATCCTCACCACGCCGATGTACATCGCGCGCCGCCAGGTGGACTGGCGGGCGTTCAAATTTCTGATGGCGACCGGACTGCCAGGAGTGCTGATCGGCACGCTGCTGCTGCAAGGCCTCAAGAGCGATCTGCTGACCGCGTTCGTCGGCTTCACCATCGTGAGCATCGCGACCATCAATCTTTTTCGATTTTCCAACATCACCCGGAATGACCGGACTCCGTGGCTGGCCGCGGTTGCCCTGCCGATCGGCATCGAGGTCGGTTTCTCTTCGGCGGGCGCCGGCGCGCTAGGCGCCCTTTGCCTGATGAACATGACCACCATGGTTCCCGCGGCCGTGGTCGGAACGGACCTGAGCTTCGGCCTGGTGCTATCGACGGTGGGCGGCGGGATTCACGCCGCACTAGGCGATCTGAATGTTCCGGTGTTAGTAAAGCTGCTGATCGGCGGCGTAGGTGGCGCGCTGGCGGGCGGCCTGCTGGCTTCGAGACTCCCTTCGAAGAAACTGCGCTTCGTGTTATGCGTAGCGCTGGTAATTCTGGGCTGCAACCTCGGCTGGAAGGGCTGGACCGACTACCGGAAATCGCTGGCGCAGGAAAGCCAGACACAGGAAACGGTCAAGAAGTAACGCCTGGATTCGGTCACGCAGTGACCTCCAGCATCACCGGCGCAAGCTTCCGCCGGCCGATGCTCACTTGAAGCTCATGTCGTCCCGGTCCGATCTCCTCGGGCAACCGGAAATCTACCTCGTATCGCTGCGGCTTCGGATGGGTGCAGAGGAATTCGCGATCCCCCACGGGGATGCCGCTCACAGTCGCCTCGATTTCATGCGGCCGGGCGACCTCTTCCAGAATCATCTTCACCTGGCGAGTCTCGATGCGCTTGTCGGCTACCAGGTTGGTGCCATCGGTCACCGAACAAATGCGCGGCACCGATGGACCCGGCGGAATAACCCGGAGTGTGGCCAAGGGCGCCAGAGGCGCATCCCGCCAGCGTAATTCGACCGGGAGCAAGCCGGTTGCCTCCAACTCCGGCAGCACGACGCTCACCTGCTGCAGGCCGTCTTTGGTGAGCGGGCCGATGGAGGTGATGGTTCCCAGCGAATCACCCACTTGCACGCGCAAGTGATGAAGTCCCGCGTCGGCGGGAAGATTTTCGACCCACAGAGAAATCGAGGCGTATCGCCCACGGGACGGCGCTCCCGGTTCCGAGCTTTGCGCATTGGTCACGCGCCGGATGCGCGAGGTATCGGCGGGGAACTGGCGCTCGTCTTGCTGGGCTTGCCAGCCGCGCGGCTGCTTACGCCAGGTGGTCCAAAGGTACTGCGTTCCTGCGCCTTCCAAAGCCAGAACCTGGATGTCCTGCAACTGCGTGAACTCAAGGATTTCGCCAGTGGTTGTGGACACGCCCGCCCAAGTATCCGGCGACGTTGTGCGAGCAGGCATCCCGTTGAAGTGAAGCCGTGCCCACCCACCGGTTTTCAGAACGCGGTGGGTTTCCCGCATGTAGGCGGCGATGATCTCGCGGCTGGGCACATGCTGGAACACGGCATAGGAGTAGACGAAATCGAACGTTTCGTCGGGGAACTCCGCCAGAGTCGCTCCGTCGGTGACATGGGGATGCGCGTTGGGCGTGTCGCGGAGCCGCTCGCGTGCCAGCGCGATCATCTCATCGGAAACATCCACGCCGTGGATTTCCGCGAAGTGGCGGCTCATGGGACGCATCAGGCGGCCCGGGCCGCAGCCAATCTCCAGAGCTTTCCACCCGCTGCGCTGGGGCAGGGGCACGCGGCCTAACTCGAATTCCAGGATGTTGATTACTTCGGTGGCGGTGGCCAGGAAGTCGGCGTCGTTCTGCTGGCGGCGCCCGAAAGCGACGTAGTAGCCGGCGTCTTCGCGGGCGCGAGCGTTCCAATCCTCGCGCATGTTTTCGCGAATATGGCCGGAGACCTCGGAGTCGTCCATATTACTTGCGGCTTGAATACCGATTGAGCTCAGTCATCAAGGCCGACGCGGCTGCGGGAGGCGCTACGGTGCCCTTCATAATGATGTCGCGATTGGTGATCTTCTTGCCGTAAAGATCCCTGTTCCAATCGGAGTCTTCGCGGAGCGTGGCGCCGCTCAAGGATACTCCCGCGAAGAGACCGCGCTGGCGGGACCAGGTAAGGATCTCAGCTGTCAGAGCGGCGTCGGTTTCCGCCTGCGTGGATCGGCCCACCGGGCCCGCCGCCACGGAAGCATCGCCGCCGAGTGTGAATTTCGTCGAAAGCAGCCGGTCCATGCCCTTCAGGTTCATCACCAGCATGAACGCATCCGTTTCCGAGCCGCCAATCTGGAACCCGAAGCTCCCCCCTTCTACGCGCACGGAACCCGGGGCGGACCATCCCATGCCGCCTTCGCGCCGGCAACTGACGAAGCCCTTTCCGTATTTAGCCCCGATTATGAAGGCCCCCTTTTTCAGTCCGGGCACGATCACGATGCACTGGGCACGTTCGAGAAGATCCTGCGGAATCGACTTATCGGGGATGCCCATCACTTCTTTCAGGGCATCGGCGGCTGCCTCCAGCCGTTCCGGTGCTTCGGCGGCGGACAACAATCCTGCGCCCAGCGTCAGGGCGGCGATCACTCTTAGCTTCATCCGTTTCCTCCGGTTACACTCTGTACGCATGATCTCATGATGCAGTCAGGACTCGTCCCGTTCCACCATGCTGGATACTTCCGCCTTGCGGACGCCGTAGATTCTGCGAATGGTCCGGCAGATTTCAGCGGCCACGCGCTCGGGCTTTTCTTTCGGGTCCAAATCGAGTTCCACTTTTAAATACACATCGGTGCGCGGCACATTTCTGATCATACGACGCCGGCCATACGATACGATGAAGGTATTCAACAGCCGTGAACAATCCTTGCAAACTGTGTGAAAAGAGGCGCGCGAAACGGCACTGCCCGGGCGTGCAGGGCGAAATCTGCGCCGTCTGCTGCGGCACGGAACGCGAGAACACCATCGATTGTCCACTGGATTGCGAGTATCTGCGCGAAGCGCGATTGCGCGACCGGCCGGTTTCGATCAGCGAAGCCGATCTTCCGAACAAAGACATCCAGGTGAGCGAGGATTTCATTCGCAAGCAGGAAAATGTGGTGATGTGGCTAGGGAACGCTCTGGCGCGGGTGATGGAAGCGCGACGGTCGGTGGATGGCGACGCGCGCGAAGGCCTCGAATCGCTCATTAAGACCTATCGGACGCTTGAATCCGGCTTGATCTACGAAACGCGGCCGAGCAATCCCTACGCGGCTGACATCCAGGAAGCGCTGAAACAGGCGATCGACGAGCTTCGCAAGAAGTTGGCCGAGACCAGCGGCATGCAGACACTGCGAGATACCGACCTGCTCGGCTCGCTAGTGTTCCTGCAAAGGCTGGAATTGCAGCACAACAATGGCCGGAGACGCGGCCGCGCGTTTTTCGATTTCCTGCGCACCTATTTCCCGATACAGGCGCCTCCGCCTGCGGTGGTGGCGTAATGACTACAGGATATGTCGTCTTCGCACACGGGTCCAGTGTCGAGTCGGCCAACGATGCAGTCCGCGTTGTGGCTGCCGAAATGGCGCGGCGCGGCGGGCTGGAAACCGTCGTGGCGGCGTTCCTTGAGGGCGGCCAGCCCGATTTGCCGGGCGCGCTGGAGATGCTCGCAGAGAGCGTTTCGCGTGTCGTGGTGGTGCCGTATTTCCTGACCCTGGGGCTGCATCTCCAACGCGATTTGCCGAGACTGATCGATAAGGTGAAGAGCGCGCATCCGACGTTAACGATCGAAGTGACGGCGCCGCTGGACCAGCATCCGGCGATGGTGGAGGCGCTGCTGGACAGAGCGCTCGCCGACTTCAAATAAGAATGCAGGCAAAGCTGATTGAGTCGCGGGAGATCGCGCCCGGCGTGCGGCATTTCGAATTCGAGGCGCTGGGAGTGGAACGGCTGGATTTCGTGCCTGGACAATTCACGTCTTTCGTCGACATGATCGAAGGCAAAGAAATCACGCGCGCGTATTCCTTGGCGTCGGCGCCCTCAGGTACCAACCGGTTTGAATTGTGCCTGAACCGCGTGGACCACGGCCATCTTTCGCCGCGGCTATTCGACATGAAGCCCGGCGATCGCATCGAGATGCGGCAGCCGCTCGGAATGTTCGTACTGCGGCAGCAGCAGGCACTACGAGACTCGATCTTCATCGCCACCGGGACCGGCATCGCGCCCTTCCGGTCGATGCTGCAGGCGCACCTGAAGGCATCCTCACCTACGTTTACTTTGTTATTCGGCGTACGCTACGAATCGCACTTGTTGTATCGCGAGGAGTTCGAGGAGATGGCGCGGACCCATGCGAACTTTCGATTTTGGCCGACGCTGACGCGTCCGGATGCCGGATGGAAAGGCCGCCAAGGCCGCGTGCAGGCGCATCTGGCGGAGGCTGTTGGCGGGCGCCGTGACGTCGATTTCTATCTATGCGGGCTGAAAGAAATGGTGGATGAGACCCGCGGCATTCTGAAGGGCCAGGGATTCGACCGCAAGCAAATCTTCTACGAGAAGTACGACTGATGCGGCAGGCGATCCTCATACTGAGTGGTGTCTGCGTGTTCGCCGTAGCGGCGGCCGTGATGGTCGCGATCATGCCTTCGCCGCTGAAGGACACCGATTACCTGGTGATCGGCTCCATCGCGACTTTGGTCGCGCTGCTGGTGATGTTCCTAGCGCTGCTGGCCACGCGGCTGAAAAGCCCCGATCCGTTTTTCAAGAAGCGTAAGAAGAAGCGGTAAGCCGCTAACGCGCGGGGCGAACTTCCACCTGCTTGTAGATCGCACGGGTTTGCTCCAGCGTCGGGAAGCTCATCCCGGGCAGCGAAGCAGTCGCGGTTCCCGCCGCCACGGCCCAGCGGACGGCGTCGGCGAACGGCTTCTTTTTCTCAATGGCCCAGACAAAGGCGGCTGCCAGAGCATCGCCCGCGCCGATGGGACAGAGAGCCTCCACGCGCGGCGGCAGAGCCTCCAGGATTCCGTCCGAGTGCGCTGCCAGCGCGCCTTTGCTGCCAAGCGACAGAATCACGGCTTCCGGACCCATCTCGTGAATGCGCTTCACGGCTTCCAGCGACTGGCTACGCGTGATAATCGCGCGCCCTAGCAGGCGCTCAGCTTCCTGTTGGTTGGGCGAGATTACCGACGGCTTGGCTTCCAGCCCATGATTGAGCGCTTCCCCATCGGTATCGAGCAGGGTCTTGACGCCGCGGCTCTTGGCGAGTGCGATGATTTCCGAATAAAACTCCGCAGGGACGCCGGGCTGTGTACTGCCGCAGATCATCAGCCAGCTGGCCTTCTTGAGGCGAGCCTCCACCAGATCCCGTACCGCGTCCACTTCTTTTGCCTGGAGCGGCGCGCCGATTTCGTTCAGCTTGATGGTCAGCCCCTGCTTGTCTGAAATGGTCAGATTGGCACGACCCTCCGCCTGCACTCGCACCACTTCGAACGGAAATCCCATCTCGCCCAGGTAGTGCTCCATGCGCTTGCCGATCTCGCCGCCGGACGTGAGTAGCGCAAGCGTCTTTCCGGCGAACGCGTGAATCACCTGGGATGCGTTGACGCCGCGGCCTCCAGCAGCTTCTCCGCGAGACAAAATATATCCCCGATCCTCAAATGCGAGGCGGTCGGAAATGATGGTGCGATCGATGGCGGGATTGATGGTCAGCGTGAGAATCAAGTTAATATAGTAGCTAACCCTTGCGGGATCATCCACACTTTACGGCGTATCTGGCGCTGATTTGTGTGTGTATATTCTGGGGCACCACGTACCTGGGAATCCGCATCGCCCTGGACTCATTTCCACCCGCCCTTCTGGTCTGCCTGCGGAACCTCATCTCGGGAGCCATCACACTCAGCGTGGCGGCGATGATCGGGGCGCAATTCCCGCGCGGACGCGATTTGTGGGTCACGGCGGGCTATGGACTGATGGTGATCGGCGTGGGGAATGGTACTCTGGCCATCGTCGAGCAGTGGATTCCCACCGGGCTCAGCTCACTGTTCGTCACCACCGCGCCATTCTGGTTCGTCGGGATCGATGCACTGCTAGCGGGCGGCGAGAAGCTTCACGGACCGACGATGCGTGGACTCCTACTGGGCTTCGTGGGAGTGTTCCTGCTGATCGCGCCGGACGCCTGGGCCGCATTAACTCAGCACACATTGGTTGGCGGCGGCGCCGTCGTCCTGGCGTTTCTGCTCCTGCAAGTCAGTGGCGCGAGCTGGGCTCTCGGCTCACTACTGCAACGCAACCGGCAATTGCGCGCGCATCCGTTCGTGATCGGCGGCGTGCAGCAGCTCAGTACGGGGCTGGCTCTGCTGATCCCGAGCATTTTCCAAGTACCGTCCGCCCACTGGACGATGCGCGGCATGGGCGCGATCATCTATCTGGCGATCTTCGGCGGCATCGTCGGATACAGTTGCTACGCGCTGGTAATCAGCCGCCTGCCGCTGGCCATCGCATCGATCTACACCTATATCAATCCGGTGGTGGCGGTGTTTCTGGGCTGGTGGGTTTACCGGGAGCGGTTCGGCCTGCGCGAGGCAGGCGCGATGGCGGTTATTTTCGCGGGCGTCGCGATGGTGCGGCGTGCGACTTCACTGCCGGTTCAGAAGCTTCGCGCCGACCGCCCCGCCGAGAGCGGTTAACACCGTGTAGGACACGAAAGCGTCCAACAGCGCCAGTGCCAGGCCCGACGGAGTCCGCAGAAGCTCGATGCGCTTGGTAAGTTCGTCCTGGGAAATCGACGACATCTTAGCCATCTGATCGCGCATGCTCTGCACAAAGTCCGGTTGCGACAGCATCACCATCACCAGCGTGAGCACCACGGTCAGGATCGCGAAGACGAAGATGCCGGAAATCCAGCCGAGGTGGGCACCGGCCAACACGGTGACTTTCTGGCCGGTGCGGCGGCGATAAAGATAGACGGCGAAAAATCCCCCCGCGACGGGGACTGCCAGCGCCAGGGGCCCGGCTACAGCCGAGAGCAGGAACATCGGGATCCCGGTGGCCAGCGCCACCCGAACCGCGATCGCATTACGGAAGCTGATGGGCGGAGGTTCGGCTGCTACCGGCGGCGGCGGTGGAAGGGCAACGGCCGGCTGCACCTCGACGGACGCATCTTCTTCGCGCTGCGGCTTGCCGCACTTATGGCAGAATCGCGCGTCGGGCGGGAGTTGCGCGCCGCAAGTGCAATATTCAGGCACGTTTCCAGTTTGACACGTTTATAAATATGCCTGGCACGTTATTCTGAAGAGTACGCATGTCTTTGACTCTGCTGGTGCTCGCCGATCCTTCGGCTTCGTGGTTGAAACTGCTCGGGAACCTTGGACCCGATGTCAACGTGCTGGTGAGCAATGATCCAACGAAAGTTCGCGAATACGCTCCGCAGGCCGACGTGATCGTGAACGGGACGTCGAATCCGCCGCTGCTGAGTGCCGCCGTACCGCCGGCGAAGCGGGCCAAGTGGATCCACTCGCTGTGGACCGGCGTCGATAACGTGCTCTGCCCGGAAATACTGGCGAGTCCCCTGCCCCTTACCAACGGGCGCGGCGTGTTCCGGAGGCCGCTGGCCGAGTGGACCATCGGAGCGATGCTGTACTTCGCCTACAACATGCGCCGCATGATCCGGCAGCAGCAGGCTGGCGTGTGGGAAGCGTTCACCACCGAGGAGATCCAGGGCAAGACATTGGGGATCGTGGGATACGGCGGAATCGGCAGTACGGCGGCGGAGCTGGCGCGACCGTTTGGCATGAAAATCGTCGCGCTGCGACGTCGTCCGGACCTATTTCAGAAAGATGCGATCGTCGACCAAAGCTTCGGCCTCGCGCAAGTCAAGGAACTAATGGCCGCGAGCGATTACGTGCTGCTGGCCGCGCCGCTCACGGATGAGACTCGTGGCATGATCGGCGCCGCGCAAATCGCCGCCATGAAGCCCACGGGCGTTCTGATCAACGTGGGCCGAGGAGCCGTGGTGGATGAGCCGGCGCTGATACAGGCTCTCGAAAACGGGAAAATCCGCGGAGCCGCGCTGGATGTGTTCGCGGTCGAGCCGCTTCCGACCACACATCCTTTTTACAAGATGGAAAACGTTTTGCTTTCGCCGCACACCGCGGATCACGTGCGGGATTTCATTCATCTGGCGGTGGAGTGCTTCCTGGATAACCTGCGGCGCTTCCAGGCCAATGAGCCGCTGTTGAACCTGGTGGACAAACATGCCGGCTACTGAGATCGGCCCCGACGCTGAGCGCCGGGACGTCACATTTCACGACATCCGCGAAGCCTCCGTACGCATTCAGTCGATCGCCAAACTTACGCCCGTGACGCGTTCCCATGGGTTCGACGCCGAGGCCAAGATTTCGGCGTTCTTCAAGTGCGAAAACTTCCAGACGGGAGGCGCGTTCAAGATCCGCGGCGCATCGAATTTCATTTTTTCCATCCCAAAAGCCGATCTCCCGCGAGGCGTGGTCGCATTTTCCTCGGGCAACCACGCGCAGGCTGTGGCGATTGCGGCCCGCTCCGTGGGAATTCCGGCGACGCTGGTGATGCCGGCCGATGCCCCTCGATCGAAGCTCGAAGCGACGCGGGCGCAGGGCGCGAAAATCGTCGAGTACGACCGCTTCCGTGATGACCGCGCGGCCATCGGGGCAAGAATCGCTGCCGAAACCGGGGCCACCCTGGTCCCTCCCTTCGATCATCCCTGGATCATCGCCGGGCAAGGCACCACAGCGCTGGAACTGCTCGAAGAAGTTCCCGATCTGGATGCCTTAGTCGCACCCATCGGTGGCGGCGGCCTGATGGCGGGGTGCTCGATCGCGGCCAAGCATCTGCGGCCCGGGATCCGGGTGATCGGCGTGGAACCCGAAAAGGGCAACGACGCGTTTTTATCGCTCCAAGCGGGTAAGCGCATCGAAATCGCGCCGCCGGATACGATCGCCGACGGCCTGCGCACGCCGGTTCTCGGGGCTATGACGTTCCCGATCTTGCAGCGAAACGTCGAGCAAGTGGTCCTGGTGACCGACGATGAGATCCGGGCCGCGGTCAAGTTCCTGCTGACACGGCTGAAGATCCTGGTGGAGCCGAGTGGAGCCGTGGGAGCCGCGGCGGCGATGTTCGGCAAGCTGCCGGCGGGGTTGGGGCGGGTCGGGATCGTACTTTCCGGCGGAAACGTGGATTTCGAGCTGCTCGCGGGGTTCTAAGTCGTTATTCGATAAGCGCCATGGACTTTCCCGGACACCAAACACATCAGCAGATAGTCGAGGAGATTCGTCGCAAGACCGGTTTGCCTTGTGTGCGGGTCGATGGTCTCAAAACCTCGGACGAAGGAATCGCCCGCGTTACGTTGCCCATCCTTGCGGAGTGGGTGCCAGTTGTGCCAGAGCAGAATGTCAGAACCGCGATCTACAGCCGATTTAACTCAAAACATGCATCTCGGTTTCTGCCCAGGATGGTGAAATGGGCAACGGAGGAACGTTTTGAATTTGCTAGGGAGACGCTCAATTTTGCGATAGCCACAGCTCTGCGCCCAGAAGATGCCGATTACGTCTGGCAGATCCTGCCAGAATTACGCAAACGCCTTCCGCGTGGCGTCTCTTTCGCTCAGCGCCCTCCGAATCGAACTGGCGAAATATTCTCTGCTGAGGTGGACATTGATGAGGTGGAGGGCTTGCTAACCCAGTTAGAACACCAATTGAATCTAAGATTTCCTATTGCTATACGGAAAGCTCAATTCTTATCGAGAGTTCCTGTTGACCAGTGGGTCACGGCTGATATTAACGGGCCTGGCGGCGTAGCTTCCCAGGTGTTCTATCGGCTCGAAGACTTCTCCACGGTTGAGATCCTCGTTGTACGCTTAAACGCAGCGGATGGGACGGACCTGGCCGTTCTGCAATAGTGGCGCGTAGGCTCGCGGGATTCTAGAGCGCTGACCGATCGGTCCGCGAGCTAGCGGTACGCGTGAAAGACTGCGCGCTTGACGGCCTTCGAGCCAAATAAGCTCAAGGCACGCCACAGCCGGAGACGCCCCGCCGATGGCCACACTCGTTCCACGCGCGAGAAGCCGACCGCTCGAAGCATGCCTTCGACTGCCGCTGGCGTGGGGCCGAACCAGTTGGTTTCATCGCGGCCCAGCTCCGATCCTGGATAGAATGCCAGGGCTTTGCCAGGCAGGCGCAGGTCGACGACGGTCTCGACAATCAGCAGGCGCTTGGTAACCGAGGCCGCGCGTTCCAGCGCGAGCATGGGGTGCTTCATGTGGTACAGCACGCCGAGGAACAGAACAACGTCGAAGACGCCAACTCTCTCCGGCGACAAATCCAAAACATCGATCTCGGCTTCTTCGACTTTGGACTGGAGAACCCGCTGCGCCAGCAGAAAGCCTTCTTTTTGACCTCCCTGCCAAATGAACGAATCGGTAGCCAGCACGCGCTCGGCGCCGCGTTGTTCGGCCGCGAAGGAATAGAAACCGTCCCAGCAAGCGATATCCAGAACGGTTTGGCCCGAAAGATCCTGGGGGAGTTGGAGGCGCAAGAGGATCTCGGGCGTATTCCAGTCGCCGGGCGTGATGATTCCCCCACCCAGGTCGATGCGGTGCGCCCAGCGAATAGCGTTCACCGCCTTTAGCAGCTCTGTTTGGTCCATGTCCGTTCGATTATCGCGCGATCCGGCCGGGCTGGCCGGATCCAGATGGTGCCGCCCTGGGGGACACGTGGATTTAGACCTGCTGGCGCGATTCTGAAGGAACTCCGGCCCGGGGTGATCCGTTTGTTATACTGAATGGGTCTACAAACGACCCCATCGAAAGAGGCGCCTGCGCTATGGGCGTTGCGCGCGCTAGATAAGCAAATATGCCGAAACGTACTTTTCAACCGAATAATCGTAAGCGCGCCAAAGTGCACGGATTCCGTGAGCGCATGAAGACCAAGAACGGCCGGGCCGTGCTGGCGCGCCGCCGGGCCCGCGGCCGTCACAAGCTGACCGTAAGCGACGAGAAGGCCGTCCGCTACGCCAAAGCCAGCTGATCTGGCCGGTGGTGGCGCGCCCATTTGTTCCCCGGTGTCTTCTTCGTTGTCTTCATCATTATCCAGGGCCCTGCGCACCGCCGACTTCCGCAAAGTGTATGACCATGGCAAGCGCGTTTCCGGCCCCTTGTTCGCCGCCTTCTGTCTCGCGCGGCAAGGTGACCAGACAGGCTACGCCGCCCGATTGGGGCTCACCGTTCCCAAAGCGATCGGCGGAAGCGTGGTCCGAAACCGCATCAAGCGCCGTATGCGGGAAGCGTTCCGCCTGCACCGGGCGGAGCTCAATCCACAATGGGACATCGTCATTAATCCTCGGCGCACGGCGCTCGCCGCGCCCTTTACGGATCTCGAGCGGGCTCTCAGGAAGGTGATCGACCAATGCAACGGGAGATGAACTTACCCCGCACGATCGCGATCGGTCTCATCTGGACGTACAAGCTGGTAATCTCTCCCCTGCTCCCCTCGGCGTGCCGTTTTCATCCAACCTGTTCTGAATATATGAAGGACGCCATCGAGAAGCACGGTGTGCTGAAGGGCGTCGGCATGGGACTACGCCGCTTGTCCCGCTGCCATCCGTTCCACCAAGGAGGTTTCGACCCGGTCCGCTAAGGACACCCGGTCTCTCCCCGAATGCCTAATAAGGAACTGACAACGGAGACACGACTCCTGCTCGCGTTCGTGCTGGTGGGGATCGTACTGGTGGGCTGGAACTACTTTTACAAGCCGCCGGTGACTCCGCCTGTGACCGTTCCCGCGCAAATCACGCAAACTCCGGTCGAAGCGCCGAAGCCCGAGCCGGCGACTCCGGCCATCAAGATCGAGGTGCCAGGGCAGATCCAGGAGAGCCAGGCGCAAGACTTCACCATCGAGACCGATCTCTATCGCGTACGGTTTTCGAATCAGGGCGCGACGGTTCTGAGCTGGATTCTCAAAGCGTACAAGGACGGCAACGGGAAACCGCTGGATCTGGTCAACACGAAGGCGCTTCAGAAAGTCCCGGCTCCATTCGCGGTGGCTTTCCGCAATCAGGCGCCGCCGAACGATCCCAACAAGGGGCTCTTTCGAGTGGAGCGCTCAGGCGATCTCGGCGTGACGTTCGAATATTCGGACGGGCGCACCGCCACCAAGAAAACCTTCCAGTTCATGCCCAAGAGCTACCAGGTGGAGATCACGTCCCAGGTGGTGGATAACGGCGTGCTCCTCCCGCATGAGCTCACATGGCGGGGCGGTTTCGGCGACCAGACGATCGTCAATCCGGCCAGCGTGGAGGGAACTCTCTACTACGACGAGGCGAACTCCAAGTTGGTCAAGAACGCAGTGAAAGCGGCGGACAAGGGGCCGGTAACCACCAGCGGCCAGTATTCCTTCGCCGGCATTGAAGACAAGTATTTCGCCGCCGTGGTTCTCCCAACCACGAGTGGCGGACTCGGTACCACCACTTACTCCGATCCGATCCCGAACGCGGCCGGTGCCGAGGAGAAGCGCATCGGGACGGGCGTGGGCGGTTCTGGGTTCAATTCGTTCAACCTGTTCATCGGCCCCAAGGATGACGACATCCTTAAGTCGGTAAACCCCAAGCTCGTCACATTGATCGACTGGGGCACGTGGTTCGGTTTTATCGCCAAGCCGTTGTTCTTTGTCCTGACCTGGACGGCGAAACACGTGACCGGCGAAAATTTCGGTTGGGCCATCGTAGTGGTCACCATCGCCATCAACATGGTGCTGTTCCCGCTACGCTTCACGAGCATGAAGTCGTCCAAGAAGATGCAGGCTCTTCAGCCGCAGATCCAGGCGATCAATGCCAAGTACAAAGACATGCCGATGCGCGATCCCCGCAAGCAGGAGCAGCAGGCGGAGATGATGGCGCTGTACAAGAAGCACGGGGTCAATCCGGTGGGCGGCTGCGTCCCCATGATTATCCAGCTCCCGTTCCTGATCGCTTATTACACGGTGCTGGGCGTGGCCATCGAGATGCGCGGCGCGAGCTGGCTGTGGGTTCACGATCTTTCTCAAGCCGAAACGCTGGCGATCCGTGTGTTGCCCGTTCTGCTGGTGGTCACGCAATTCGTGCAGCAGAAGATGACGCCGAGTCCGGGCATGGATCCGGCACAGCAGAAGATGATGATGTTCATGCCGCTGGTGCTCGGTTACATGTTTTACTACCAATCGGCTGGACTGGTACTATACTGGTTAACCGGCGGTCTGGTGGGTATCGCTCAGCAATGGTTGCTCAATCGGGGCACACCCGCACCGGAAGTAATTGTTCCGAGCCCGCCTGTTAAAAAGAAGAAATAGGACCTGACACGGTGTCAAAGAAGCTTACGCTTGCCGAGTCCGAGCCGCGCATCCGCCAGTTCCTCGATCTCATGATCAGCCGCGCCGGCTTTGCGCTGACCTACGCGGTGAGCGCCGGCGAAACAGTTCATCCGGACTTCGAGAATCCCGATGTTCTGGTCCGTTTCACCGGCCAGGATGTGGACCTTCTGCTCGCGAACAAAGCGGAACTGCTTCTGGCGATCGAGCAACTGACCACCGAAGCGCTGGGGATGGCTCCGGAGCAACATTCGCTGCTATGCTTCGACGCCAACGATCATCGCATGCTGCGCATTCAGGAACTGCGTATGAGCGCGCAAGCCGCCGCCGAGCGCGTCAAGAAGACGCACATGCCGTTCCACTTCAGTCCTATGAACAGCCGCGAGCGCCGCATCCTGCACTTGTCTCTGCGCGATGAGACCGAAGTGCGCAGCGAGAGCGTCGGCGAAGGTCCTATCCGGCAAGTGGTGGTGGTTCCCGCGGACATGAAAGTGTTGCCGGAACCCATTCGTCCGCCTCGCCCGCGTCCCGAGGATGACACGCCCCGCGGCCGTCGTCCCTTTGGCGGAGGTCGCGACCGTGGGCGCGGTGGCCCGGGTGGCGGACCACGCGGACCTCGCCGGGATGGCCCAAGTCGCGGCCCGCGTTTTTAACGTTCCCCTTGTAGAATTCCAGTTGTGCGCACCGGCGACACCATCGCGGCTGTTTCTACGCCTCCCGGCCGTGGCGGGATCGGCATCGTCCGGATCTCCGGCCCGGATACGCGCACGATAGTTGAAGGCGTTCTGCGATTCCCTGGCGAAGCGCCGGCCTGGAAGCCGTGGTCGGCCGCTTTGGCGACGTTGCCCGACGCGGACGGTCATGCCGTAGATCAAGTCGTGGTCACCTACTTTGCCGCGCCGCGATCCTACACCGCTGAAGACGTGATCGAGATCGCCTGTCATGGATCGCCCGTGGTGCTGCGCTACGCTCTGGAGCGTCTTTGCCA
Organism: Terriglobia bacterium; assembly: GCA_020073445.1. GTDB lineage: Bacteria > Acidobacteriota > Terriglobia > Bryobacterales > Bryobacteraceae > Palsa-187. The sequence goes on along the minus strand of JAIQFE010000020.1, from coordinate 17,966 downwards.
GGCCGGCGCTCGGCTGGCGGAACCCGGGGAGTTCACACTGCGGGCCTACGTTCACGGCCGCATCGATCTGCCGCAAGCCGAGGCGATTCGCGATCTGATCGAAGCGACCACGCTGTACCAGGCCCGAATCGCCGCGCAGCAAGCGGAAGGATCGGTCTCGCGTCGCCTGAAGCCGGTGAAGGAGCAGTTGCTGGAGCTGATCGCGCTGCTCGAAGCCGGAATCGATTTCGCGGAAGATGACATCAGCGTGGCGCCGACGGAAGAGATTCTGCGGCGCTTAGAGCCGATCATTGCATCGGTCACGGCGCTGGCAGCCAGCTTCGCCTACGGCAAGCTGGTGCATGAAGGATTCACGCTCGCTATCGTGGGGCGGCCGAACGTCGGCAAGAGCAGCCTCTTCAACCGGCTGCTGGAACAAGACCGGGCCATCGTGACCGCGATTCCGGGAACGACGCGCGACGTGGTATCGGAAACGGCCTCGCTGGGCGGAATCCCCGTGAAGCTTCTGGACACCGCTGGAATCCGGCTGGGGCAGGATGTGGTTGAGTCACTAGGGATCGAACGCAGCTATCAGGCGATGGCGGATGCGGATCTGACTTTGATTGTCGTCGACGCGTCGCAAGCGCTCAGTAAGGAAGATGAAACCCTGATCGAACGGGCGCGCGGCGGCGGAAAGACCCTCATCGCCGCCAACAAGTGCGATCTAACGACGCAAGCAGACGTCCCCGGAGCACTGCCGGTTTCGGCTCTCACCGGCATCGGAATGAAAGAGCTGCGAGCCGCGATTATGCAGGTGATCGCGCCGCAAGGCCAACTCGAGCAGGAAGGCGGATTCATCACGAGTCTGCGCCACGAGCAGCTCCTGCAAGAGTCGGGGGAAGCGCTCATGCAGGCTCGCACGGCGGCCGATATCGGCATCCCCCATGAGATGCTCTTGCTCGACCTCTACGCCGCGCTGCGGCCGATCGATGCGATCACCGGCGCAACCACGGCCGATGACATCCTGAACCGGATCTTCTCGACGTTTTGTATCGGGAAATAATTTACCACTCGTGCGAGAAGAACTCAGACAGATGGTCCGCCTGGCAGGGCCCCTGGTGCTCGCCGAGCTGGGTTGGATGGCGATGGGCGTGGTTGACACCATGTTCGTCGGCCGCGTAGGAACGGACGCGATCGGCGCGGTGGGCTTGGGCACGATAGTTTTCTACGGAATCGCCGTATGTTCGGGCGGCTTGCTATTCGGGCTCGATACATTAGTCGCACGGGCGTTCGGTGCTGAGGACCGGGACGATTATCGTCGCTCGCTGGTAACCGGCGTTTGGATGGCTGTGCTGATGATCCCCCTGGTGATGGGTGCGGTCTGGGCTCTGGAAGCGATCCTGCCCAGTTTCGGGGTGGACCAGACGGTGCTCCGCGCGACGCGGCCGTATCTGCACGCCTTGATCTGGAGCGCTCCTCCTTTGCTGATTTACTTCGCGCTGCGGCGGTATCTGCAGGCGCTGCACATCGCTCGGCCGGTGATGATCACGCTGCTCACGGCGAACCTGGTGAATCTGGCGGGAAACTGGATCCTGGTTCTGGGTCATCTGGGAGCGCCGCGACTCGGCGCGGAGGGCGCCGGCTGGGCCACATGTTTCTCCCGCATCTACATGGCGGGCGCGCTGGCCTATGTTCTGCTGAAGCACGACCCGGAGATTTTGCGAATTTCCTGGAGGCCGGACGCGGCGCGGATGTGGGCGCTGCTCAAGCTGGGTGCGCCGTCGGCGGGACAGATGGCAGTCGAGATCGGCGTATTCGCGACCGTGACGGTGCTTGTGAGCAAGCTGAACGCGACGGCGCTCGCTGGGCACCAAATCGCCCTGACCACGGTGAGCACGACGTTCATGATGCCGCTCGGCATCAGCTCCGCCGCGGCCGTGCGAGTGGGATTCGCACTGGGGAAGGGGGATCGGCATGCGGCGGCTCGCTCGGGATGGACGGCGCTGGGGCTGGGCGCCGCGGTGATGTCGGCGGCCGCGTTCGTATTGTTGACCGTACCCGAGTGGATCGCGCGCTTGTTTACGCCAGAGGCTGCAGTAATCGCCACTGCGGCGACGATCCTGCGCGTGGCGGCTTTCTTTCAACTGTTCGACGGATTGCAGATCGTGGTAACGGGCTCGCTGCGGGGCGCGGGAGACACGCGCACGCCGGTGGTCTGTCACCTGATCGGGTACTGGGTGATCGGACTGCCGCTGGGAGCGATGTTGTGTTTCGGGCGCGGGTTGGGAGCGCCGGGATTATGGGTGGGACTCTCGGCCGGGCTGATCGCGATTGGCGTGGTGTTGACCGCGTTCTGGTGGCGGACGGCACGGGAATGGTGGTTGCGAAGCCTCACGTGATAAAATGTGAAGGCTCCACAAGTTCCCTCCCGGCCAGGTAGCTCAGTTGGTAGAGCGCAGCCCTGAAAAGGCTGGCGTCGGCGGTTCGATTCCGTCCCTGGCCACCATTTTCAACAACTTACAGACCTGCTTTTCTGAGTTTGGTTGCAATTGGTTGCACTTTGACCACACTATTGCACTGCGACAGCCTCTTTTGACGACTGCTTTACGAACGCTGAGAGCTTCTGGACCGCCTTGCGCTGCGACTCAGGAACCACCTGTTGATACACATCCTGCGTCGTGCTCGCTCGACTATGCCGCATCAGACCCTGCGCGTCCTTTACGTTCACTTGCGCCTGACTCATCCAAGTCGCGTATGACCGCCGGAGCACCTGCCAGTTCACCCACCCAGCGCCGAGCTTCCGAGCCGCTGGTTTGATGTGTCGGCAAAGCACAATGTTGTCGCGGATCGGCGCGCCCGTCTTCACGGACTGAAAGACGAGGTCATCCGGTCCATCCGACTTCACCGCCTTGTACCGCTGCAGTGCCCTGCCCGCACGAATGACTACTTCGATCGACTTGAGCTTTTGAATTCGCTCGATGACATGATCGTCGGCCGCAATCGTCGCCCGGCTGGCGTCCGACTTCGGTTCATCCCAATCTCCCCGGCAGTAACGCTGCTCGACGGTAATCGAATCAGCGTGAACATTTCGCCAGAGTAAGCCCGCCAGTTCACTGACCCGCAGCCCCGTAAAAGCCGCCACATAGACCATCGTGGCGTAGGGCTCCATGATCAGCTCCACCAGATTCTTGAACAGGTCGACCCGGATGAAGGGCTTGGGCTTGGTGAGCTTGCGCTTCCTCAAACGGATCTTCTCGGCCGGATTCGTGCTTAGCCGGCCGTAAGTGACAGCTGTCCCCAGAACTGCGGACAGCACATCCTTGACCTTGTCGATGCCTTCAGCTGACATTTTTGTGGTTTGCAAACGCGCGAAATAGTGCTGCAAGATTTCGAGCGTCAGCTCCCTCAGCATCAGGTCACCGAACGCAGGATTGAGATGTACCTTCAACACGCTCTTGCTCCGATTCTGGGTCGGATCGGCCCAGATCGATAAGACATCACGTTCATAGATTCGAGCAAAGTCACGGAATAAGACGGCCCCGCCGATCCCGACACTTGCCTGGTTGGTAGTAGCCAGGTAGTCATCGCGTAATCGTTCCGCTTCGGCCTTGGTAAGGCTCGCCGGACCCAACGGAACTCGTCTGACTGGCCGCTTTCTCTGCCCATCTTTAACAACATCCTCTCGAACGAGGATGGTCCACTCCTTCCCACGCTTTTTGGGCGTGGGCTTTTGGTACCTCCTACGAGCCATTTTTTCGTAGCCGCCTCCATGCGGCGATGGCTCGTTACGGATTTGCTCGATGGGCAGAGTAGCACAGGGGGAGGCGGCTTTGCTGCCAGCCGCCCGGCGCCTCGAACGAACTGATGGGACCTCGCCCTGCACGTAAGGATCTTAAACGGCACTTTCGCCGGCGAGGGCAGCGACGCTCACGTGGAAACAACTAGGAAAGACTTTGGCAGGGAGGGCGGACGGAAACAACTGAAGGCGTTGAATCTAGCGGAAATTGGCAGGCGGCTCCGGATGGAGCCGGAAACGCGGTGGAAACGAAAAAAGCTTGACAGCCTATCCGTGCGCTTTGGCTTTGGAAATCATCGTCTGGACGTTCCTATTGAAGTCCGGATCGTCCCAGGCGACTGTCCACTCAAAAATTTCGTTCTTCCGCATCTCCTTGGTCGTAGGAATTGCGTAGCGATCCAAAATTTCGCAGATCTCTCGCCCGGATTTGTCGTCTGCGTGGGCCTGCCGGATGAGATTGTTCCGCCGTGCCGTTGCAGCCGACTCCTGCGGCGTTCTTACACCCACAGGCTGGATGTACTTCTTCAGCCACGCCAGAAGCGCCGCTTTGCGATCCTCGGGGTGCTCCGAAATACTCTGGACAAGTTCGTGGAAATCAAGACGCTCGTAGTGTTCGGGCTTCAGCTGGAACAGGAGATGGTCGGACTCAATGTGGGCATCACTGTAGCCAGGCACTCGAAATCTCCCCTTCCATGGCCTTTCCATGTAGGGGGTTCCAGGGTCTGAGTCCAACAGAATCCTAACGAACATAGAAAATTTTTCGAGGTACCAAGCTGTATAAAGAACTAGCTTGATCGAGTAACGCTTGACGTAGGCCTCAAAAGTCGTATAGCGGAGGGTCCAGAGCATGGTATCTGCAAGGTGCTTCTGGGCCTCCCGGCTACCATGACGAGCCTCGTAAGCCCATTTCTGCAACTGGTTAAGTGATACCGGCGGACTATCCGTATGGCCGCAAAAATTGAAGTTCTCGAACGCGATTTGGCGATCGACTATCTGCGCTGCCGCGTCAGCCGCTGCAGGATTTCCCATGCTGGACCTCCCGGAACGTTCGGAAACCCGTCCTCCCTCGGGCGTCCCGTGTCGTGATCAGTATACTCCTGAAACATAACAGTCAAATCTTGCTTTTTACCAGCTTCCACCAGCTCGCGATCGTTTTGTCTGCCGAAGGCGATCCATCTTCATCTCCCCGTTGCCCCGATTTTTTTGTTCTACCTCTACCTTGAGCTTTAAGTAAGAGTGAAAAAACCAAGGCTCACGCGTTGTGGAGCTCGATCACTGGTTCGGCCCAAGCAGCCTTCGATTTTTTTGGGTGCAAATTTCGATGCCGCAAACGCTGCAGAAAACAGGGCGGTTGGTGAAATTTGCCTATAGCTATACCTATAGCTATTTCTAGGGTGGAAATTTTTTGGATGGTCCAAGGAGTCCGCATGATGTTGGTGCTGAAAATTTTGCTCCGATTCTTACTCGACGGCTGGCGGATAGGCGAGCCTGCGTACGCTCCAGACCTGCGGAGGATTACCTCGTCCCGCTCGCCATCCTCGTCCTAGGCGCTTTTCGGCGGGATAGCTAGGCACGGTGACCTTCCACGCGCCTCCAACGACGCCACGGGCTCGGAAACGCGCTCTTCGCCCATCCGTGAGAGAGCCGAGAGACCGAAGCCTGGCGAAACCCGGACAGCATCGAGCGGATCTTCGATGAACATCGGATTGTCCGTAGCGATTCCTCATTTCGTTTGCGTGAGCGGTGATGAGCTGAAAGCCTCACCCTAGCCTATGCCGGCTCTTCCGGATATTAAAGATAAAGTTATATGTACAGTAGGGACTGCCAAAAACACCACCAAAAACGCTAACCGCTTGAAAATGCTGACCTCCGAGAACGCAGGAATCGGCGCCAGTTTTTTGAGACCAAAAAATTTCTGCTGAGCTGCAAAATTTGGCTAAATCGTCCGGCTTGCAAAGTCTTGTGCTTAAACGGTAATCCTAACGTTTAGCAAGGCTTACGGGGCCTACAAAACTTTTTTGGCACCTGGGAAAAATTTTCAAATGCCTTCTTAAAGTAATCCGCTCAAGCAACCAAGATCCGCGAGCGCTAACGAAGCGAGACACGTTCGGGTCCTGGCTGAGGACGGAGATGGAATCCGCGCTTCCGGGTCGCCCCTCAGATCGCCGCGGCCTACTATCTAGTGCGCAGCGATTGTTCTAAACCCCGCTCCGCTATAGAATTCAGGGCGTATCCATATAATAGAGGAGACCGTAAAACAGTCTGAATGCTTAATGGTCCGCCTGCTCGGATCACCTTAGGTCGCGCAGCCGCGACTCGTCCCGCAGAATATGGCCACTGAGAAGACAAGCCAAGCTCCAATCGGGATCGGGACGCAGACGGGGTCGAGTCGTCCGCCGGCAACTCCTAATCAGCCTCCTGCCGTGGATGCTGAAAAAATACGCGCTCAGATGCGCCGATGGCAGGATAGCGTCCTCGATTTAACGAAATCGAATCCGCTTCTGGGCCCTGAACCGATCTCGGGTGGCCAAACTTGAAGTGAGCGGCCCTGCTGCTCAAGAGCTCTTTGTTCGGCTAGCTCTGGAAGAAGTAGAACTCAAGCTGCCGCTTGTTCGTAGGGTTGCAAAACGCTCTCCCGCTTCCGTGATCGAGGACGATAGTGATGATCCGGAACTTTCGATAGAGGCGGGCGACATAGCGTTCTCCGCCTCTCCCATCGAACTCCTACGTCGTCTGCGCCGTAACACCCCAGGGCTTTCGCGTACCAGGCGATGGTGTTCGGAGACCGCTTGAATTGATCCCGGCAGAAGAGATCGCCTCCGCGGTCCTATACCTCGCTGAGGACCAGTTCGGTTTGATGCGCGATCAAATTCCCCAGGCCGTGTCTCGGCTCTTCGGAGTGGAGCGACTTCGAGGTGAGTCCGCAGACATCATTCGCAATGTCACGGATGGCCTTGTGGACAAGGGTCTATTGCGCACGAGCGGCCCTCAAGTGTATGTCGCTTGACCTCACCGCGCGCTCCACGATCATCGCCAAAGCCCTCTCCGGCGCGCTCTAAATACTCCCGCGTTTATCGACCCGGCGGGCTCCACAACATTACTGGGACAAAACGGTTTAGCGGATGCCGTGTGCAAATCCGCCAGGCAGCCTTTTGTTTTCTTAGGGTTCGCGTCCAACGTATAAATCTGCTTTTCCACAGGGTTTTTCCACCGCTTAACTCCTTTATTCTATTGCTAGAACATTTTATTGACTTTTGTACTTGCCCAGCAGTAAGTTAAGTGCACGAATAGGCGGTACTCGTACTTGAGGGGAAACTACGGCGGTACATATGCGAATCGCTCAGATTCAAATCGAGAACTTTCGCGGCATCCAAAACGCCACACTCGTCCTTCCCAAACACGGTGTTCTTTTCGGATCGAATAACGTGGGCAAGTCTACGGTCACCGATGGCTTGGCCCTTCTTTTTGGTCGGGAGCGAATGACGTCTGCGCTCTGTGACTGGGATTTCTTCGGAGGCAACCCTCAGCCGCACTCGCATTTCACGCTCATCGGAACGGTGACGGATTTTGGTCCGGTCAATGATCCGGGGTTGTTTCCTCAGTGGTTCCACGGGGAGAGAGCAGCTCGGCCGGTATGGTGGCACGATGAAACCCAGGCCGTCAGCTTTGAAGATGCCGCGCCCCCAAACGCCACGCTCGCAGCTCAAATCGCCCTTAGCGCCCGTTACGACGACGAGGCATGTGAATTTGATCAAAAACGGTTCTTTTACGATGGTCCCTGTAATCCCTTCACAGATGATCATCGGCAAGTGCCGCAGAACCTTTTACATGAGCTGGGTGTGTTCCTGCTGCCCAGTAGTAGACAGTGGGACCGTCTTCTTGCATTCGGGTCGTCCAGCTTCATTAAGGTGTTGCGCCAAGGTAATGCCTTGCCCGGCGACGTTTTAGAGAATCTCAAAGCCGAGTTGCGGCAGCCACAAACGAAGGTTGAAGAATCGGCAAATCTCCAAACCTTGCTTCAGTCGGCGGAGCGAGAGTTACGGGCATTTCTCATGTTGAATGAAGACGCCCATTTGCTTTATCGCCCTACCTCGCTCGACACCCTGGCTGTCTTTTACAAAGCCTAGTACCGCATATTCAGACCGGGGGCGCCGATGGATTCATCCTGCCTTTTGCGCGGCACGGCGCGGGCATGATATCCCTTCAAGCACTGCTCATCATCCTCGCCTTTGCCGAACGCCGTCAAGCCGCCGGCAAGAACTTCATTCTTCTGGCGGAAGAACCTGAGCTACACCTTCATCCCTCTTTACATCGCAGGCTCGCGAATCGTATTCGGAGCCTGGGTGACCAATCAGTAATCACGACCCACTCCCCGATCATTGCGGCCAGCTATCTCCCCATGGAGGCAATTCATGTTCAAAAGAGCGCTGGTCAAGTAGTCGGGCGCCTACTTCGTGAGGAACCGATTCATCGAATTCCTCGTGATTCAGTACGCAAACTGTATCTTCAGCACCGCGAAGCATTCTATGAAGCGCTCATGGGTGCAGTCATCGTTGTGCCGGAAGGTCAGACTGACTACCAGTGGCTGCGCCTATGGCAGCGCGTGGCCGAGGCTTCAGACGCTGTTGCCCAAGCCATACGATTTAGCCCGCTCAGTGTTATTCCAACAGAAGACGCGAGTGTAGTAGACACATTGGGTGAGATTCGGAGATTCCGTCCGGACGCTGTTCCTGCGCTTGATGGAGACGGCGATGGAACTCGGTACCTTCAGAATCTAGCTTCTAGCACGAGTCCACCTACCCGCGCGATTCGGCTGGGCACGGATGCGACCATCGAATGTCTATCCGCTTGGATCTTGGAACCCTGTTTGGCTGCCCCTGGAGCTACACTATCCACACTCCTCGGTACTCAATCCAGGGAACTGCGCTCTATCCAGAGACTTCTGTTAAACGGGACAAATAAAAAGGATCGCGAGCTTCGGGAAAATCTTGCATGGGAGGCCATTGATTGCGAGCCTGCGATGCTCCGAGCGGCTGGATTCTTGCAAGATATAGCGCTAATCGCCGCCGGTCAACAACCGACAAATCCCCTCTGGGTGCGGACTACGGAGAATCAGACCGAAGTGTTCACTGCTAATCATATTCAGAGGGTTTAGCATGATCTCCCCTGTTTTCATCACAGGACAGGCCGGTACCGGCAGGACGACGAGATTGATGGATCTCACCGGCGAGTATGGGAGTCGACTCGTAGCCCATGAATATCAGCGCATTCTCGCCATGACGCTGATGCATGGTGCGCGGAGAAGGGTCGAGGCCAGCTTGGACAAACACGAACAATGCAGGACACTTCGACGGAGCGTATCCACGATCGACAGTTTCGCGCTTAGTCTGGTGAACCGTTGGCGATCATCGCTGGGAATCGCGCTACCTATAGATGCATCACAGCAGTCTGGAAGTCCGCGCGTTGAGAAGCATTTCCGAACCCATACGCACTTTGCCGACATTGTCCAATTGGCATTGCAGGTACTGACCCGAGTGGATGCTCGGAAGTATGTCAGTGACACATACCCCGTTATCCTCGTTGACGAGTTTCAGGACGTACACGGCGATAGACTTGCTTTTATACAGACGCTCGCTGTGCTATCCCAGCTCCTGTTGGCCGCAGATGCGTTCCAATTGCTGGATACGAATATCGTCGGGTGTCCAGCAATCGAGTGGATTGCGGAATTGGAAGGTCGGGGTGAGGTAATTGTCGAGAACCTGATTAAGCCGAGGCGGACCGCCAATCCACAGATACTGGAAGCGGCGCGCTGTCTTCGAGAGAAGAGGCAAGGGGGGCCCGCGGTGCCCGTGTTCTTTGGTGCGGAGGCGCAGATTGCATTTCGGATCGTTGATCATTTGGTCTTCAACTGGTATGCGCCACGGTGGACCGGGACGTGCGCCATAATATCGCCAGTACGCTCGGGCCTAATTGATAGGGTATTGGCGTCGATTGATAGCCAGCTTAGAAAAAGGAACTTTCAGCCAATACACTGGACGCAGAACACCTCAGAAGACCATGACGAGGTGGCGATACTGGAAGCCTTAGGGCTTAAGATACAAAACCAACCCAGCGAAGGCGCTTGGGTTCCGCGCCAGTTGCAAAAAGACGCCCGCGCGATAGAAATCACCAAGCAGGTTCAGCAATTTGCAAAGTTACGGGGTCTAACGACGATACCGTGCGATCTCGTAGCGCTGTTCGCGCGAAAATACGCGCACACACATCGTAGTTACGGCCATGCATCGTCCTGGCGCGTCGCAACGACTGTTCATGGTGCCAAGAATCGAGAATTTGACCATGTCTTCGTTCTTTGGCCGTACAATGTCCGGTCCGACCAAGAGCAGCAGAGGCGTCTTCTCTACAATGCAGTCACACGAGCTAAAAAAGAGTGCATCATCTTTTCCGGAAAACGGGAAAGCGTCGCACGGGCGGACGAGGTATTGAGTCTGCTAGGCCCTGTCCAGTCTCTTTCGCCACCGCGCCAGGCTAAGGGGACGAAAACGACTAAGGTCAAGCGTTCCGGCGGGAAAGTCGCCAAACTACAGCAAGGACAGCTTAGTCTCTAAGCTTGTAAATTACAGATAAGAAGGTCTTATGAATTACTTGTTCAATTCGAACGGTGAACCGGTTGGCTTCTGGAGGGGACGTTATATCTACGCCCTCAACGGCAATCCAGTCGGACAGTTGAACGGCAGCCACGCTCACGCGTTATCCGGGGGATACGTGGGGGAACTGCATCGGGACATGATCGTTGACAAACACCTTGGGAACTTCGGCAATATCGGAAATCCAGGCAATCCCGGCAACCCCGGCAGTCCAGGTCACCCCGGTAACCGCGGGGCGATGAACTACGGCTACTCCGACGTGTTCGATAAGCTGCTCTCCTAAACTGCCTCCGCTGGCTTCAGCGAAGCACAATCGTCCATGAAGAAAGAAGCAAAACTCCTTCGAACCAAGGCCGTTAACTCGCTCATTCTGAGCATCGAGCACTTTAACCGGACCAGCGACCGCGGACGCATCGAAGCGGTACTTATTCCCCTGGATCATTCGTTCGAGATGTTGCTGAAAGCCGCAATCTTACATCGCGGCGGCAAAATCCGCGAGCGTCGAGCCAAGCAGACCATCGGGTTTGACGAATGCTTACGGCGAGCCGTGAGTGATGGCAAGATCCAGTTCTTGACTCCCGAGCAAGCGCTCACGCTCCAGGCGATCAATAGCTTGCGGGATGCGGCACAGCATCATTTGCTCGACATCTCCGAGCAACACCTCTACATGCAGGCGCAATCTGGACTCACGCTGTTCCGAGACATTTACAAAAAGGTCTTCAGCGTAGAACTCAACACTGAATTGCCGACGCGCGTGCTGCCTTTATCTACCAGTCCTCCGACTGAGTTGGGCACACTTTTCGATAACGAGGTGAAGGAGGTTACACGACTGCTTCGGCCAGGCAGTCGGCGCCGGATAGAGGCCATCGCAAAGTTGCGGTCACTTGCCATCGTTGAGGGAGCCTTTCAAGGCGAAAAGCTTCAACCGGGAGAATCTGATCTGCAGAAACTCGCGCGGGAAGTCAAAGGCGGCAAATCCTGGGAGGAGATGTTTCCCGGAGTCGCAGCACTAGACCTCACCTCACACGGGCATGGACCGGCCATTGACCTGCGTATCACCAAGAAGGACGGAACGCCGGTTACCATAGTTCCCGAGGGCACGCCGGGTGCCTCAGTCGTTGCGATCAAGCGCGTGGATGAGCTCGGCTTTTACAACCTCGGCCCGACGCAGCTTGCCGAACACCTGAAGTTGACTCCCCCAAAGTGTTGGGCGCTTATGCGGTATCTTGATCTCCGCTCAGATCCTGAATGTTTTAAAGAATTCGTGATCGGTAAGACTCGGCATGCTCGCTATTCTCAGAAGGCGCTTACACGCATGACTGACGCCCTCAAAGAAATATCCATTGAAGAGATTTGGAAAAGCCATGGGAGTCACCTCCAAAAAAAGCCGCGTCGCAAATGACTGTATTGATCGGCTGAATGTCGGGGCCCAACGAGCCGTATATTCTTCCTAACAAATACATTTGATAAGAGTGAATGGTGTGAGTGAGCTGATCTCGATAACGAAAGATATATCTTTCTGTGCCGGCGTTCGAGTAAAAGATAAATAGCGAGTCGGCAAGAAACGAATAAATCCCCAAAGTATGCTCACCAACAATGTTCTCCGACGGCGCTAATAGATTCTGGGCATTCCTCTTCTCTCTCCGACTGCTCTGTAGGTCTCCCAAAGAAGATGGCGTAACGCGCTGATACTACGAGGGTTAGGCTGGAGATACACTCCTCAACATAGGGTGCACGTCTAACAATATCTGACAATCGGGAAGGGGAACCGACACTGGAAAATAGTGGCACGATCACGCTTATTTGGACTTAGGTGGGACTACTCCGCACTCCCCAAAGATTGTTGCCAGAGCAGCATTAGCGGCAACACCCCTGTTATCAATTAGTTACATCTCTGCCTCGTGCGTCTATAGAAAAAGCTATATCCGCTTTGCGCATCTGACGAACAACACAAAACGGGTGGTTGCTCAGGTGCATCGATAATGGAGTTGAGACGTGCGGTTTCACCGTTAGCAAAGCAGAACATTGACCGGCCCAAGGGCAATGGGTTGGAGTATGGCCGATGGCATGAAGCGCGCGCCATCTGAATCGTCGTGGTCCGGTAGACCTAACCGATCAAGAGGGGCGGGAGACCATGGCCGCGTAAAATTCAGGGTGTAAATTGAGGGCTTGACAAAGGCCAGCCGCTGCTGGCTCCAGTGGAAGTATCCCGACTTTCACATAAGGAGCTAACAAGCGGATGGCCAAAGACAGAATAGAGCGAGACGAGCTGGCAAGCAAGCTGATGGAGACGGCGGCGAGCGCCGAGGACCCACTGCGGGCGATGGCGGAGTTGCTGACCGACTTCGTGATGGAGGCCGAAGTGACGGCCAAGGTGGGCGCGGAGGTGCACGAGCGGAGCGCGGAGCGAACCACGCATCGCAACGGACACCGTGAACGGCGCTGGGACACCCGGCTGGGCACGCTGAGATTGCAGGTGCCGAAACTGCGCGAAGGCGGGTATGTGCCGAGCTTCATCGAGCACCGAAAACGTAGCGAACAAGCGTTGATCAGCGTGATTCAGGAAGCCGTGGTGAAGGGCGTCTCAACGCGCAAGATAGAAGCGGTGCTGGAGGAGTTGGGCATCGCGGGTGTATCGGCGGGCCAGGTGAGCCAGTTGTGCGCGGCGCTGGACGACAAAGTGCGCAAGTTCCGGGAGGGGCCGCTGGGAGAGATCCGCTACGTGTGGGTGGACGCGTTGTATGAGAAAGTGCGGGTGGACGACCGCGTGGAGTCGATGGCAGTGGTGATCGCAACGGGTGTAAATCTGGAAGGCCGGCGCGAGGTGCTGGGGTTGGATGTGATCCCGGCGGAATCGGAAGAAGGCTGGGCCCAGTTTTTGAAGAGCCTGAAGGAGCGCGGGTTGAACGGAGTCAAGCTGGTGATCTCGGACGCGCACACGGGATTGAAGGCGGCGGTGCGCAAAGTGCTGAAGGTGGAATGGCAGCGCTGCAAGGTGCATTTCTATCGCAACGTGCTGGTGCATGTGACCAAGCGCAGCCAGGCCGAAGTGAGCGAAACGATGAAGGCTGTATTTGTACAGCGTGACGAAAAGAGCGCCAAAGCCAAAGCCGCGGATCTGGTGCGGCAGTTTCAGGCGCGCTTCGCTAAAGCCATGGAGGTTTTCGAAAACGGCATCGACGATGTGCTGAGCTACTTGCACTACCCGCAGCCGCATCGGGTACGGATCAGCTCGACTAATCCGCTCGAGCGGCTGAACTTGGAGATCCGCCGGCGGACTCGTGTGGTCGGCATTTTTCCCAACACCGCCGCCTGTCTGCGTCTGATCGGCATGCTGCTGGTGGAAAAGAATGAAGACTGGCTGACAGATGACAAAGCGTATCTGACTTTCGACGACGCGCCCGCCGAAGAGTCCATCAAGGTCGTATCCATGGCTGCGGGTCAGTAAGGAAGGAGGCGTTCTTGATGCGAGGGCTTGGCCCTCGCGCTCCCAGGATTTATCGCTTTCGTGCCAGAATAGCTGCGGTGCGGGGCGGCTTGCGCCGCCCACGCTATTCCGGCCCCTGAATCGGCGCTCGAGTCGCTTCCCAGCGTTGCTCTATCCTCCACTCAGGTAACTGCAATCTTAAACCCGGCCACTGGAGTCGGCGGCGAATTTACACTTTTCTATTGACACGGGCCCGGCGTGTGGTCCCGTCATGCTACCAGTTCTCCAGATGGGTTTGTAAAGGGCACAATTCTGTCGCTGTTTTTCCGTACGCGATGTGTAGTGCGCTTCCCCTCACTTGCTCCCACCGAAGCCGATAGCTCTCGTCTGGCCGCAAACCATAATCGACTAGGACGGTGGCTACGTCGCGGAGTAGATATGGATCTTCCGGTTTGAGGGGCCGGTCTTTCGCGCGTATGCCCTCGAGTGCGCGTCGATGGCCTCCACTACGCCTTCTCCAATATTCCGTGCGGCTTCCAGATATGCCGCCTCTTCCGTTGGGCTCAGAACCCGTTCTCGACGGCACTCGCCTGGCAGCAACGATATGGGCGACCGGCGAAGGGCCTACTGGGCCGAATTCGCCCAGCGCCAATTCGGGAGCTCCGGACAATATCGACCGCAGCCGCGAAACCGTCTATTTTTTGTAATGACTTGCGGTCGTAGAATCCCGGTCGATTGAGGACATCTCATTACGGGATTTTAACGGCTCTATACGCTCGGAAGGTGCCCAGCCGGTGTCAGAATATAGGCACAGGATGTACCCGCTTGGTAAACGGACTTTTGCGTAAACGCTCGTGGAGCGCTCCGACGGTCTTCCTCACCGGAGGGACCGGTTTTCTCGGTGGCGCATTCCTAGCCGATCTCCTCCAGTCCTCGTATGACGGAGAGGTGGTTTGTCTGGTTCGGGCCGATGACGATGACACTGCCGAGGAGCGCATTCGGCGCTCATTAGGACGGTTCTCGACAGCCCAGTTCCAGATGACGACCTACACGCTCCCCAAGAACGTAAGGGTACTGCGCGGCGATCTTCTTTCCGACGACTGGCATGATTCGCCGCATTTGGACGGCGTCAAACACGTCCTCCACTTGGCTGCCAGCACGTCCTTCGGCAACAGCCGGGGCATCCGCACCACCAACGTGGGCGGAGCGCTCTCGGTCGCCAAGGCCATGCGCGGGCGAAGCCTCGAACGGTTTGTCTACACAGGCACTGCCGCGATTTGCGGCGCCTCTCCCAAGCCGGTGGTTCACGAAGACGATTTTCCCAGTGAGCAGGCCGTTCACCTGGTCGCTTACACCCGTAGTAAGGCGGAAGCGGAACGGCAGCTCGCCGAACAATTCGCCGATCTTCCTTTGGTGATTGCCCGGCCGTCGATCGTGGTCGGCCATACCGAACTGGGCTGCAAGCCCTCCGGCAGCATCTTCTGGGTGTTGCGCGCCGTGGAAGCGCTGCGTTTCATCACCTGGGATCTGGAAAACCGCATCGACGTGGTTCCGGTCGATTGGGCCGCGTCTGCCTTGAGGCATCTGCTGTTCGCGCCCCGCTTGAAGCACCAGCGCTATCACGTCTCGGCGGGAAAGGGCGGTTCCGTACGCTGGAAGGAGCTGGCCGCTGAATACGCCCGTATCCGCGGCGGAGCGTCCGAGAACCGCTATGAGGTCGGCGGAATGCGCCAACTCACCGCAAAGCGCGTGATGGAGGCTGCCGGCGACGGCCACCCGCGTCACCTTCTGCATGCTCTGGAACTGTACTACCGGTTCTGCTCGCTGGACTTGGTGTTCGACAATTGCCGACTCTTGAAAGAAGGCGTTCCGGCTCCGCCGCGATTCACCGAGTATATGCGGGTGTGCGAAGAGTCCTCTACCGCCAGCATCTATGATCAGATGCGCACGGATCTCGAGCCGTCGCTAACGCTGGCCTGATCCCATCTAAACAAGTGAGCTGGACCTTTTGGCTAATGTTGATCCTGCCGGCGGCAGCTCGGGTTGTAAAATGAAGTTGATCTCAGGCGTGGGACGGGGCTGAACCTATGGCGCGTACCCCCTTACTCGGTCTTGTTCAGTCGTTAGCGCGAGACTTTGCACGAGCGGATGCTTCCGGGCGATCCGTGCAAGAGGTTCAGGCCGCTCGCCTCAGCCGCCGTTCCAGCCGCCGCGAATTCCTTCGATCGAGCGGTATCGCCATGGCGGGGGCATCCCTGCCCGCATGGGCCGGACAGACTGCTCCCAAAGTTGCTCCCCGAATCGCCATTGTTGGTGGCGGCATCGCGGGTTTGACTGCGGCGCTCACCCTGCGGGATGCGGGCTACTCCGCAACGATCTATGAAGCCTCCTCACGCTCTGGCGGTCGAATGCATTCCGACTCCGCTACCTGGCAGAACGGGCAGGTAACCGAGCGCTGCGGGGAGCTGATCGATCCCGAGCACGACACGATTCTCGATCTGGCCAAGCGGTTCAATATTCGTGTCACGGACGTGAGCCGGGCAGAACCTCCCGATTCCACCGACACCTACTATTTCTTTGGGCAGCGCTATCCGCGCGATCAGGCCATTGAGGATTTCAAGCCCGTCTACCAGGCAGTGAAACAGGATTTGAACGCGGCCGGGTACCCCACCCTCTATTCCAATGCCACTCGTGCCGCTCAGATGCTGGATCAAATGAGTCTCTTCGAGTGGATCGACCAGCGCATTCGCGGCGGGCACAATTCTCCCATGGGCCGGTTGATCGACATTGCTTATAGCCTCGAGTATGGGGGCGAAACCACACAGCAGAGTTCGCTGAACCTTATCTACCTGTTGGGATATCAGTCCATTCGTGCCATCGAGCGGTCCGCGGAACAATATCGCATGACCGGAGGGAACGAATCTCTGCCCCGCGCCATCGCCGCAGCATTGCCGGCCGGCACGATTCGGCTAAATGCGTCGCTGACCGCCGTTGCACGCAACGAAGACGGCACCTATACGCTCTCTTTCCACGGCGGCGGACAATCCAGCCCTGTCCTTGCGGACCGCGTAATCCTGACGCTGCCCTTTTCCGTCCTGCGCCATTTGGATTATACGGAGGCCGGCTTCAACGACAAGAAGACGACCGCCATCCGGGAACTCGGGTACGGCACGAACGTGAAATTGCACACGCAGTTTCGCACCCGCCTGTGGAATCGGAGTGGCCCCTGGGGGGTCGGGAACGGATCCAGCTTTTCCGATACGGGGTATCAACACACTTGGGATGCGACGCGTTCTCAAAGCGGGGAAACCGGCATTCTGGTGGATTACCGCTGCGGAAATTTCGGAGACGAATTTAACGCCGATCTGGACGATCCCGAAGCGATTCAGAACTACGCCAAGGAATTCCTCCGCCAACTTGAGCCTGTGTTTCCCGGAATCGCCGCGGAATGGAACGGTTTGGCGACCCTGAGCGTTCCCGCCCGGGTTCCTACGCTGCTGGGATCGTACGCCTTCTGGAAACCCGGCCAGTATACGCGCTTTGCCGGAGCCGAGCGGGAACGCTCCGCAAATTGCCACTTCGCCGGGGAACATTGCTCCATCGACTTCCAGGGCTATATGGAAGGCGGAGCCCAGGAAGGCGCCCGCGCGGCCAACGAAATTCTCGCCGATTACAAAGCTGGGATTTATCCATAGTTCCAGTGTCTCCGTTGCTGTTTTGCCACCTTGCTTCGTTGGTGGCAACGGTCTTCCCCTAAGTCTCGTTCCCGGCGGAGCCACTCGTCGCTCGCCCAATAGGCGGTGTAGATGGGCACGAGACGACCTCGTTTCCTGGCGACGAGTCCCCGAGCGGAGGAGGCGGCGCACCATCGCATTACTATCTCCACCCGGGTTCCGTGGAAGCCTTCCGATAATCCGGTAGCTTTGATCTGGAGTGCTCGGGCGGGGGATGCCGGGGCGAAGACGGGTAGGCGGTGCCCGAGCACTTCAGATAAGGCGGCATTGAACTGAGCCGAAGCAGGGGCTATGCGTTTTGAAAGCGATTTAAGCCGTGTAATCCTGAGGGGCGGCGTGGATGGGAAGGGTGACAGCGAGGCGTGAGACGGTCTCCGTGACAGACG
>JAIQFE010000047.1 GCA_020073445.1 Terriglobia bacterium | reverse complement strand
GCTCCTGGTACCGCTGCCGCATCCGCTGCATGTTGCGGACACTCATTCCGGCAATCTCGGCCGCCTCGATCCAGGTCAGGCTCTTGGCCATCGCTTTCAGAATCACGTCTTGCAGCTTCATCATCCGCTCCGTTTCTCGGGCGGGTATTGCTCGGCTCGGTGTCTCCACCTCGCCAGCTTCCTCCCACCCGGCCTGGACCGGACAACTAACGTGCTAATTCCACCGGACAACTAACGTGCTAACGACACACATTATTGTGAGGGCGTTGACTCCCTAGAGAGCGGGACATATAATTCCAGGCGGTCGCTTTGGAGTTTGCGAAGGCTGGTCGCACGCACGATCTGTGCTGGCATCTGGACATTAGCTTTAAGCTCGATTTCACGGCAAGGGAGAACACGTCGATGATGATAAGAGCGTTCCGTCTACGCGGTGCTGTCTTCAGTCCGATCCAACTGGTTGCAATGCTCGTCGTCGTTGCATCCTTGACATTCGGCCAAGGGGGCAACGGAACCATTACCGGTACGGTGACCGACGCTGCGGGAGCCGTTGTACCCGCAGTGACGGTGGAAGCCAGAAACACGGCAACGGGGGTGGTCTTCAACGTGGAATCCAGTAATACCGGGAACTACACCATCTCGCAGTTGCCCATCGGCACCTATGTAGTGACGGTAAAGGTGCAGGGATTCAAAACCTACACTCACTCGAATCTCACTATCGCCGCGGCCCAAGTCATTCGGGAAGACATCGCTCTGGAAGTAGGCAGCGCCGCCGATACCGTGACCGTCACCGCGGAAGCAACCCTGCTGAAAACCGAAACCGGAGACTTCACTCACAACATCACCGTGAAGCAGATGAATAATCTTCCCCTGCTGGGGGTCGGGCTCGCAGGCAATGGTCCCACTGCCATCCGAAATCCGTTTAATGTGGTGCAGTCGCTTCCGGGATCCTCGGGCTACAGCAATCCAAACACGGCCGGCTATAACATGGGCAATTTCAACGGCCAGACCACACAGGCATCGATCCGCATCGAAGGCCAGGACGCCACCCCTCACGCCTTGGCGTATGAAGCGATGGCGCAGCCCGGCGTGGACGCGATCGAGGAGGTTGCGTTCCAGACGAGCAACTACGCCGCCGAATTCGGAACCACCGGATCGGTGCTGCTGAACTTCACCATGAAGTCCGGCACCAACCAATATCACGGCACCGGCTACGACTACTTTGTCAATGAATTCCTGAACGCCGGCAATCCATACAGCGTGAATACCTCGGGCAAGGGAAAGGTCCGGCCGACAGCCCGCCGCAACGATTTCGGCGGCACCCTGGGCGGTCCGGTCTATATTCCCAAAATCTATAACGGCCACAACAAGACATTCTTCTTTTTCAACTACGAGGAATACCTCGAGACGTCCCTGCTTACTCGAACCGATACCGTACCCACGGCCGACTATTTGAAAGGCGATTTCTCTGCGATCTCACCTAATGGGACGTGCCGTCTCTGTGCCGGCCTCGGGATTCCGACCACGCCGCTAGGCGGTACCCAACTGGATCCTTTGGGCCGCCAGATGTTCGCAAATACGATCTACGATCCGGCCTCGCGCGCCGTAGCTACCTCCGGCTCTTTGGCAGGGCAAGGCTATGCCAATCCGTTTCCTGGCAACATTATTGACCCGACGCGCTTCGATCCGACTACCAAGAAGTTCTTGAGCCTGCTCGATACGTTGGGGGTGAAGGCGCAGAACAACAATGTCACCGGGAATTACCTCGGCGTCGTCCCGAGCCAGCGATACTCAGTCATTCCGTCGGTGAAGATCGATCACAGTATCTCGAGCAGGGACAAGTTGTCCTTCTACTATCAGGAGACCAATCTGGAGAATGAGGTTTCCGAGGGTGGTCCGCAGGGCGCGGATGGCCTGCCACTGATGATCGGCGGGTACCGATGCAATTGCATCGCCGGCTGGATTGAGCGCCTGAATTACGACCGCACCGTGACGCCGACCATCCTTTTGCACGTTGGCGTCGGCTACTACTACACCACTTTCAGCGACCGGGCGCCGTTCCTTAATTTCGACCCCGCCGCCTTCGGGCTAACCGGCTTTGTGCAACACCGCCAGTTCCCAACCATCAGCGGCATGTCCAGCGCTTACGGAGGCATGCAGAACATGGGGACCAACGCGCAAATCCAGAGTGTGTACCACGACAACAAGCCTTCTTATAACGCCAACGCTACCTGGGTGCATGGCAAGCACACCACGAAACTCGGCGCCGAAGTGTACTACCAGGGGACCCCCATACAAAACTTCGCCGGTGTCACTCTGGCGAGCGGAACGAATGCGACCACGGAGCCCTTCACTCCGGCGAATAGTTTCGCCGGGTTTACCACCGGCTTCGGCTTCGCGAGTTGGCTGCTGGGTGACTATAACTCCACGAACCAATCCGCACCGAATGCGACTCGCAGGGGATATCAGCAGTGGGGGCTGTTCCTTCAAGACACTTGGAAGGTGAGCCGCAAGCTCACCATCGATTACGGCTTGCGATGGGATTTGGCGACCCAAAACCATGAGCAGTACAATCGCCTGGGCCGGTTCGATCCGAATGCGCCGAATGCCAGCGCCGGCGGCCATCCCGGAGCGACATTGTTCGCCAACACCTGCAACTGCGACTTCTATCAGCCGACCTATCCTTACGGGATCGGCCCGCGGATCGGCGTCGCCTATCAGATCGATTCCAAGACAGTGCTTCGCGGCGGATGGGGCGTGGTGTACACGGAAGTGTTCGGAGGAGGAGGCGCTCTGGTCAGCACCAACGGGACCTATCCTGTATCCGCCAATAGCCCCTCTTACGTACCTACCGGCGCGCAATTCGTGAACATTCAGGTTCCGGGATCCATCGCGACACCGGCGTTCCCGGTCACCGATCCGAATCGTTATCCAGTTGCCGGCACAGTGGGTGGCGTTCCGGCAGGCTTTATGGCTGATGCGAATCAAAACCGGCCGCCACGCGCCAACCAATTCAGCATCGGCATCCAGCGCGAGATTACGCCGAGTTTCGTGATGGAAGCGTCTTACGTGGCCAACCGCGTTGTCTGGTTGGCTCCGCCTGCGGGGAGCACCGGTCTAGGCTTCCTGAGCCAGACTTCTCCGCAACAATACGCGGCATTTGGCTTGTACCCCTACCCTGGAACCGGACCCTGCAACACTTCTTCTGGAGGCGGCGGAGTTTGCGCCAGCACGACTTATAACAACAACAACGACCGCGTTCTGTTGGGTACGCCGATCAGCAGCGCCAACGTCATTCAGAATGCCGCCGCGCACGGCATTACCAACCTTCTCCCCTATTCCGGCTTCCCCGCGAGCACGACGCTGCAGGGTGTCCTTTACCCCTTCCCGCAATTCGGAAACCTGCTCCCCACGGGATCCGCGACCAGCAATAGCAAGTACGATTCTTTACAAATGAAGGCCACTAAACGCTTCTCGCATGGCCTACAGGCCAGCGGCGCATTCACCTGGGCTAAAGGCTTCACTCGGGCCACCCGGCAGGACTTCTTCAACTCCAACAGCAGTGTGTGGGCATTGCAGAATATCCCGCCGCTGGCGTTGACCTTTAACTTCGTCTACACGACGCCCAGGGCAGCGGTGCTGCACAAACTCGGGAACGCGATCCTTGCAGATTGGCAAATCGGAGGCTTCGCCATTTACCAAAGCGGGCAATTCCTCACGCCTCCATCCAGCCCCACGGCGAATTTCCTGGCCAGCGAGGATACTCGGATTCCGGGCGTGTCTTTGTATAACGTCGATATCAACAACATCCACAGCTACAATCCGGGTACGCAGCAAGTGCTGAATCCAGGCGCCTGGGCAGCCTGCCCCGCGAACTCCACGTGTGCCGCCCCGGGAACGCTCTACAGCGACTTCCGCGGCCCACGCCGTCCGACGGAGAATGCGAACTTCGGCCGCAACTTCCGAATCAAAGAAAGGATGAACTTCCAAATTCGAGCCGAGTTCGTCAACATCTTTAATCGGAATCTGCTGCCAAACCCCATCAGTTCCGGGACGGGCGTGAACCCCGCGAATCCCGTGACCAAGACCGCGGGAATCAATTCCGGCGGGTTTGGCGTCATCAATACCTTTGCTACAGCGGGCAGCATTCCGACCACGGCCGTGGCGCCGGTACTCACCAGCCGGACGGGCACACTGATCGCACGGTTCACGTTCTAATCTGAATCGCCCGGATGGCGGTGGAAGCAGCCGCCGCTACAGTGCATCATGGACCAGGGGGGACGAAGCCAAGTCGCCCCTGAGTCTGCGGCGTGAATAATCAGCATAGAAACAACCATCGGGTATTCTTGATATCGCCCGCGCGGATCGGAGGTCCGCGTTCAAACACCCTTCTTCGCCAGGAGGCCGACTTCGATCTCGCCATTCGCCTGCGCAATGGGAGCGCCACGCTTGGCGAGGCTTACTCCTTTATTAGCGGACTCTATTTTCGAGGCAAGATGGCCTACGTGGGGGCTTTCGCTGCTCCTCCTGTGGGCGCGCCGCCCGCGCTCATTATCGTTCCCGGGCTCGGTCTTGTGCCTCCCCAAACGATGTTCCATGCGGAGCAGCTGCGCGGCACAGCCGGTGTACCCATAAAAGAGAGCAATCCGGCATTCACTGCTCCCCTGCTGCGCGACGCGGCGATGCTCGACCGGCAAGGCGGCCCTGACTGCCAATACGTCCTGCTGGGTAGCATCGCCACGGCAAAGTACACAGATCCGCTCCTGCAAGTCTTCGGCGAACGACTGCTTTTCCCAAGCGAGTTTGTCGGCCGTGGCGACATGAGCCGGGGCGGCCTGGTGCTACGCTGCGCCCAAAGTGGAAACGAGTTATCGTACGTCTGTGTTCGTGGGGCCACGGTGCAGGGCCGCCGGCCCGAAAAACTTTCACCCCTCCGGAAGCGTTAGGAAGTAAGAACCACAATGCAATAGGAACCCACACCGCGCAAATTTTGCGTTCGCGCCGGCCAGTCGATCGCTGGATCAAGCTTCAAACCAACGTCCAAAACAGCGGCCCGTAGATTGCTTAATGCCTAAGCGGCCCCCACGAGGAATACATTCATGAGCGTCATTTTTGAAACGTCGCGATTTCGCGTTCACATTTCTGGCCAGGTGGCTTGGCTCGAAAATATGGAATCAGGGCACTGGGTCTTAAGAGGACAAGTTACGATACCCGTTTCCGGCGACGCACTTCGTGCAGACGCGCATCCAAGCCTGCTCCGGGATGCCGTCCTGGAGTTCGAACAAGTACGCGCGGGAGATACGAATCTGCGAGCCGCTTTAACTGGATATAGGGCAACTCCGACTGTGCGGATATTGCCACGCACCATCGCGCGGCCTCCTCAGCCAAGCGCGCCGGCTGTGCGAAGCCGAAGTATCTGGACGCCTCAGCCCTTGAGGCCTCCGCTCGCCGCCAAGCCGGCGTAACAGCAACCCGGGCGCGTCACGTCCGGCAACTCACGACTCAATCCAGGAACCGTCTGTACCGCTTCTGCTTCTCCACGAGTGCCCGCAGAGCCGCATCCGATTCATCGCGCGTCGTGACCAGCAAAACGAGTTGACAGGAATGGCTCCGGACTTGCTCTTGCATTATGAGGAGTATCGTTTATGGAAAGTGTTTTAACTTCCGCCGAGTACGCGGAATTGCATCCAGCGCAATCTTCTGGCAGGAATGAGGCCCACTCGTCAGGCGTTTCCTGGGGAGCCGTCATTGGCGGGGCTTTCGTGGCTGCCGCCTTCTACTTGATCCTTTTAGCTCTCGGTGCCGGGCTGGGATTGTCGGCGCTATCGCCATGGTCGAACGTGGGCGTACCTGCGTCTGCCGTTGGCGCGGCGGCAATTGTCTGGCTGATTTTCATCGAGGTAGTTGCTTCTGCACTGGGCGGGTATCTCACCGGGCGACTGCGCACAAAATGGGCGCTCATGCATACCGATGAGGTGTATTTTCGGGATACGGCGAATGGATTCCTGGCATGGGCCGTGGCGCTGGTGATCAGCGTGACGTTATTGACGTCCGCAGGCGCGTTGATGGTCGGCAAATCCGCGGAGCTTCGCTCTCAGGCGCAAAATAACGCCGCGGCCAGCACGCTGAATCCTAACGCTTACTTTGTGGACACACTATTTCGCTCCGATCGCCCTGGTTCGGTAAATGACGTTGCGGCGCGGGCTGAGGCCTCCAGGATTCTGGATCGCGCGCTTCTTCAGGATCAAGTCCCGGCCTCGGATCAGGGCTACTTAGTCCGGATGATTGCTGCCCAGACCGGAGTCAGTCAATCCGAGGCGGAACAGCGCGTCTCGACTGTTATCGCGGATGCTCGCCAAGCCGAGGACACTGCGCGGAAAGTCACCGCTCACCTGCTGCTCTGGTTCTTCCTGGCTCTGTTGATGGGAGCCTTTAGCGCAAGCTACGCCGCGACCATCGGGGGCCGGCAGCGTGATCACGTGAAGGCCGTTTAGGAGGCTCATTATGCGTTCGATTTTACTTTATCTAATAGGCATACCGATTCCATTGATAGTCTTGCTCGCGCTCTTCACCCATCACTTCTGACAGCGGGCGTGAGACCCGAATTGAACTGCCCTGAGCGTGCATTCACGCTGAGGAGAACCAAACAGGAGGATATATGAATACAGCTTCGTTACGTTTGGCGGCTGCAGGTTTACTGGGAATCGCATTCCTCGCAGGATGTTCGTCCTCTCCGAAAGCTCCCGACGTCACCGGCACTTTGCGGCAATCGCTCACGGAGGCTGGCCTGAAGGACGTCTCGGTCGATCAGGATCGCGAGAAGGGCGTGGTTACGCTGAAGGGGAGTGTCGCGGCAGATTCGGACAAAATGCGCGCCGAGTCCATTGCGAAGTCGGTCGCTGGCACGCAAGTGGTGGCGAATGAGATCGCCGTTTTACCTCCGGGAGCAGAAGGCACCGCCAAGACGATCGATAAGGACCTGGATGAAGGTATCAAGGAGAATCTCGACGCTGCGCTCCTTCAGAACCGTCTTCATGACGACGTGAGCTATGCGGTCAAGAACGGCGTAGTCACTCTGACCGGCGATGTCAATTCTCAAGCCAGGCGCGCCGGTGCTCAGCAGATCGCGGCTGGTGTTCCCAACGTCGCGCAGGTAGTCAACAAGCTCGAGGTCAAGAATCAGAAAGCCACCTCGACCCAGTGAGAAAATGCCGGGCAACTTCGGAGGGCATTGCGCAGAATCTGCACGGTTTATCCCTCCAGCTGCACTTGGGTTTTTTCTGCTCGTAAGGCCACAATCCGTAAGTTCTGCCGCGAACAAGGGCAACGTTAGATTAAGCAACGTTCATCCTGTAGCTGGGGGGTGGTACCATACGTGCAGACACGAGGTTCGACTACAGCGAATGTAACCTTTTGCGGAGGAACGGAAAATGCGCGGCTGGATGATTCTTTTTGCACTGATGGCGGTAGCGGCTGGTGGGATGACCATGACGGAGGCTCCCGCCCTAGCAGCGTCGGCAAAGGTCGTCGCGATTCTGTTCAGTACTCTCTTCTTGCTCAGCCTGGCCGCCCAAGCCATGCGAGGCCGGGCTGAGTGATTTGGCCGCGTCATCTATTTTCCGGAAATACATCATCCCACCGCACCGTTCTGGCCTTCTTCCCTGCAGAAGAGGATCAGACTGCGCAAGTTCGTGCCGCGGCGCTTAGCGCTGGAGGGCAGCGGATCCGTCTGGTGCGCGGATCGGCGGATTCACGCAAGGACGTCGAGCGCTACGCGGGTCTGGTCCTCGAGGGCGAGCGGCTGTTGCTGGCGGAGGTGTCAGCCGGGCAAGCGCCGCCCCTGGTGCAAGCCTTGCGGCAGGTGGGGCACACCGCGGTGTTTATCTTTCCCGCGCAACTCGGTCAACCGTGCCCTGAAGACGTCGGGTTGGGGGCGGCTGAAGGCAAAGCCTGGCTTAGCTTAAAGGAAAGCCAATGGCTCCTCGAAGCCGCTCACACCGATCTCAGTGAGGCGCTGGGCCTGGGGCACACCCCGGCTCCGGCAGCCTCCTGGTTCTTGGACAACGCGTATCTGATCCGATCTCATATCCTTGAGATCCGCACCGATCTTCCCCGCGAATACCGGCGAATACTCGCGGGTTCCGGACCGGCCTCCAGCCGGCCGCGACCGTACGGCCTGGCGCAGGATCTGATTCAACGTAGCCCGGGCGTCTTGGATGAATCCGCGATCGTCTCGCATCTTCACGACGCTCAGGTCCGCGAGCCCTTGCGGATTGCCGAGCTCTGGTCCTATCCGCTGTTTCTCCGCATGGCGATTATTGAGCGCCTGGCGGCCCTGGCCACGAGTGTGGCCTGCGCTCAGCGGTGCCGGGAAGGGGCTCAGCTGTGGGCCGACCGTCTTACGTCCTCCGCTCGTCGTGGAAGCGATGAGTTCAATCGGATGCTGGCCAGGATGGAATCCGAAGACTACGCTCACGCGCCGCACTTTCTGACGGTTCTTGCAGAGCAGCTCCAGGGTGAAGAAAACACCTTTGCCGGCGTTCAGCATTGGATTGAAGAACTGCTCAAACAACCGCTTACCGAAGTGGTGCGGGTGGAGCACACGCGGGAAGCCGCGGAAAGCGTCGCGACGGCGCAGGCATTTGGCAGTCTTCGTCTTCTGTCTCAACTCGACTTCACCAAGACCTTCGAGGCGGTGAGCCTGGTGGAGGCCGAATTGCGGCTGGATCCAGCCGGCTACTACGCCCACAGCGATTTTGCCACGCGGGATCGCTGCCGCCGGACTGTCGAACAGATCGCGCGTTCGAGCGGAAAAGAAGAACTCGAGGTTGCGCGTCTCGCCATCGCCTCGGCCAGGTCGGCGGAGGATCCATCCGACCGAAATGTCACCTACTATCTGTTAGCCGAGGGCATCTTGCAGTTGGAGCGCATGGCAGGCGCGCGACGGCGCCTGCAGACCCGCTTCCATCGCTCCGTCCGGAAACACGGGACGACCGTCTACCTGTGCTCGATTACTGCGCTGGCCGGCGCTTTTGCGGGCATCGTTGTCGCCTTTGCAGCCGAGGCCGGAATCACGCAGGCCTGGGTTCTGGCGATGGTGGCGGCGCTGGCTCTGTTCCCGCTCGGTGAATTGGCGATCCAAATCGTCAACGCCCTGATCATCTCTTTGTTTCCTCCTTCCGTTCTTCCCAAGATGAGCTACAAAGAGGGCATTCCGTCTGACCGGGCGACCTTGGTCGTGGTCCCGATGATGCTTTCGAACGAAGCAGTGGTGAGGGAGGAAATCCAGAAACTGGAGGTTCGATACCTCGCCAACCCCGAGGCGAATCTCTTCTACGCCCTGTTTTCGGATTTTACCGACGCTCCGGAAATCTCGGCGCCGGGCGACGCCGCTCTGCTGAAGACCGCGCGCGACGGCATCGCCAGCCTGAACAGCTATTATTCGGGCGATCGGTTTCTCCTCTTTCACCGGCCACGCACGTGGTCCGAAAGCCAGCAGGCTTGGATCGGCAGGGAGCGCAAGCGCGGAAAAATCGAAGAGCTGAATGAGTTCTTAGACGGACGCCAGGGTACGGAAATCCTTCAGCTCGGGAGTCTTCCCGAGCGGATCCGTTACGTGATTACCCTGGACGCCGATACACGACTGCCGCCCGGAACCGCGCGCCGGATGGTGGAAACCATCTCGCATCCTCTCAATGAAGTGTCTCTGGACCCCGCCACCGGGGTGGCGCGCAGAGGGTATTCGATTATCCAGCCTCGGGTGAGCGTGTCGCTGCCGGGCGCAACGGCCACGCGATTCACTCGTATCATGTCCGATACGTCCGGCACGGATCCGTATTGCCGCACCGTATCGGACGTCCAGCAAGATCTGTTCGGGCTAGGCATTTTTCACGGGAAAGCGATCTACGACGTGCATGCTTTCCGCACGGTCTTCGCGGATCGCTTCCCGGCAGAAACGCTGCTCAGCCACGATCTGATCGAAGGAGCCTATGCCGGCGTCGCCATGGCTACGGACATCGAGCTTCTGGAACAAGTGCCGCTGGATTATTCGGGCTTCGTTCAGCGGCAGCATCGCTGGATTCGAGGCGACTGGCAGATTGCACCGTGGATTTTTCCCAAGGTCCCGGCCCCGGGCGGCTCGGCACCCAATCCTCTCGCGATCATCCATCGCTGGCGAATTCTGGATAATCTCAGGCGCAGTCTGGTGCCCGTCGCGTCGATGCTGCTTCTGCTCTTCGGATGGTTAATATCCGCGGCGCCCGGGATCACGAGCCTGGTGGTCGCCGTGGGTGTGGCGATACCGGCATTGGCGCCGTTAGTGGACCGCTGGGCGCGTCACATCCATGGTTCGGTCAGCGGATGGCGCGGCGCCGGGGATGAACTGTTGCGCGCGGCGGTTATGATCGCTTTCCTGCCGCATCAGGCATGGATCTCCGCGGACGCCATCATACGCGCCTGGTACCGCAGCAACATCAGCCGGCGCCAAATGCTGGAATGGCAAACCGCGCAGGCGGCGGAGGATCGCGCGCACCATCTGGGCAACACAACCCAGAAACAAATGCTGCTGGTGTCGGCAGCTTCCCTGTTTCTAGCGGCGGTGCTCCTGGCCAAAGGAACGGTTGCTCCCCCGTCCGGATTTCTGGCGTTATGGGCGCTATCGCCGCTGCTATTGAAGTGGCTCAGCAATCCCGCACGCCCGCCCGCTTCACAGCAAATCTCAGGAAGGCAGACTGCCTACCTGCAGCGCCAGGCACGCCGCACCTGGCGCTACTTTGACGATCTGGTTGGCCCGGATTCGAACTGGCTGCCGCCCGACAATTCACAACTCGCGCTGCGAGTGGAGATAGCGCGCCGCACTTCCCCGACGAATATCGGCATGTGGCTGGCCTCGGCCCTGGCTGCCCGCGACTTCGGCTACCTCACTTCCGACGAGCTCTGCCACCGGTGCTCCG
This sequence comes from Terriglobia bacterium, assembly GCA_020073445.1. Lineage (GTDB taxonomy): Bacteria > Acidobacteriota > Terriglobia > Bryobacterales > Bryobacteraceae > Palsa-187. The sequence continues at coordinate 19,590 of JAIQFE010000047.1, read as the reverse complement.
CCACGCTCGCGACGATCGAGGGTCTGGAGCGCTACGAAGGTCACCTATTGAACTGGTACGACACCACGACGCGCGAACCCCTTTTGCCCAAATATGTTTCCTCCGTCGATAGCGGCAACTTAGTCGCCAGCCTGTGGGTCTTGGAACAAGGATGCAAAGAGGCTGTCCAGGTTCCGCTGGTAGGAACGGAAAGCTTGCGGGGATTGGCCGATACCGCGGCTATTCTTTCGGAAGTGAGCGGAGAGGATCCTTCCCTAACCGTGCCCTTGCGCGCCGTGCGGCGCCTGCTGCGCGGGGATTTGGCCCGGCACGAATTCATTGCGCGGTTGCGGATGGCCTCCCAGGCTGCCGCGCAGCTGCAGCAGGTCCGCCGCTGGCAAACAACGCCCGCGGATGAACCTGCCTACTGGGCGTTAGCCCTGGCACGGGAGGCAGCCTCCTGGATAGCGACGGTTGACCGGTACCTGCGCTGGATGGAGACTCTTTCCCGCCCGCCAAACTCCTTCCTTCACTCCTTGGGCGAGGACCTCGTGGATCTCAGGCGCGAGGCGTTGGACGCCATCCCATCGCTGCAGGAGCTCGCGGAAACCGGCTCGGCCCCCACCGAAACGATCCTTCTGCGGCGAGGCGTTCCCGGGCTTCGGCCGGACGCCGCGGCGTGGCTGGATCAGGTCGATGCGGAGTATCGACACGCACGGGCGCGCGCCGCTGAAACACTCCAAGCTTTCGGGACGCTGGCCGCGGCAGTGCGCCGTTTCGCCGACGCCATCAACATGCGTTTCCTATACGACGAACCGCGCCGCCTGTTTGCCGTCGGATACCTGGTCGGCGGCCCGCTGGAATTCACGAGTCACTACGATCTGCTGGCCAGTGAGAGCCGGCTCGCCAGCCTGGTGGCGATTGCCAAGAACGATGTGCCCGTGGAGCACTGGTTCACGCTTCGAAGGCCTCGAGGAGCGGGAAAGCATTGGCAGACGCTTCTCTCGTGGAGCGGAACCATGTTCGAGTACATGATGCCTCTCCTGTTCATGCGCACGTATCAGAGCTCCCTGCTCGATCAGGCGTGCCGCAACGCCGTGGCCAGGCAGATCGAATACGGGCGGGAAAAGGACGTTCCCTGGGGTATTTCGGAAGCGGCCTACAGCGCCCTGGATGCCCGTCAGACCTATCAATACCGTGCTTTTGGCGTTCCCGATCTGGCCATTCAACCCGATCTGGATGAAGAGCCGGTAGTTGCTCCCTACGCTTCGATGCTCGCGCTGATGGTCGACCCGCAAAGTGCGATTCCGAATCTCCGGCAACTCGAAAGCCTGGGACTGGACGGCCCCATGGGCCTCTACGAATCCATCGATTTTTCACGCGAGGCTAAAAGAGACGGATCCCCGGGCGTGGTCACCTACGCTTACATGGCCCATCACCAGGGAATGAGCCTGGTGGCCATGGACAACGTGTTGAACCAGAACGCCATGCAGCGGCGCTTCCACAGCGATCCCCGCATCCGCGCTGTAGAATCGCTCCTGTTCGAGCGGATCCCCATCACCAAGACGATTCGAGGGGAAACGCAAACCCGGCTTGCTGTAGCGCACGTGACCGCGGCCGAAGAGGTCCGGAATGTGACCTTCAGCAAGGAAACGCCCGTTCCGAAAGTGCACCTCTACGGCAATGGCCGGTATGCGCTGATGATTTCCAACTCCGGGGCAGGCTACAGCCGGTGGAACCAGTTCGCCCTCACTCGCTGGCATTCCGATTCGACGCTCGATGAGTGGGGAAGCTTCCTTTACCTTCGCGACGTTCGAACGAATACGGTCTGGGCGGCGACGCCCCAGCCCTTGAACGGAACACTCGGCAAGAGTTCCGCAACCTTCTCTGAGGACCGCGCCGATTTTTTCCGCACCGTGCTCGGAGTGGAAACCGTCATGAGCGTCACCGTGTCCCCGGAAGACGACGTGGAGCTGCGGCGGCTGACGATCGTCAATCGTACCGTCCGGTCGCGTCTGATTGAGATCACCAGCTTCATGGAACTGGTTCTGGCGCCGGAAGCAGCCGATGCCGCTCACCCGGCGTTTAGCAAGATGTTCGTGGAAACCGCGCGCGAGGACGATGTCCTTCTCGCTCATCGGAGACCACGCTCGCCGAACGATCCTCCCGTGTGGGTTGCGCACATGCTTGTGGGCGCGACCGGGATGGTCAAAGTCGAAACCGACCGCGCCGAGTTTCTGGGGCGCGGAAATACGCAGCACGATCCTGCGGCACTGCGGCGCGAGTTGACCGGATCCGAAGGAGCCGTGCTCGATCCAGTGTTCAGTATCCGGTGCCGGGAGACATTGGACGCACGAGAACGGCGGGAACTGGTTTTCCTGACCATGGCCGCGGATTCGCGGGAAGCACTGATGGCCCTGGTGGCGAAGTACCGCCGCAGGGAATTGGCGGCGCGGGCTTTTGAACTGGCCTGGACCCACGCGGAGCTTCAATTCCGATTCCTGCAAATCGGGCCGGGATCCGCCCTAAGCTATCAGGAATTGGCGGGATGTCTGCTATATCCCAACCCGCGGATGCGGCCGTCCCCCAGCCGCCTGGGATTGAACCGGCTGGGACAGTCCGCGCTTTGGGCCTACGGAATATCGGGCGATCTTCCCATGCTGACCGTGACCATCGCCGAATCTCTCAACCTGAGCTTGATTCGAGAACTGCTCGTGGCGCACACCTATTGGCGCGTGCGGGGGTTCCACGCGGACCTGATTATTCTCAATCAGGAGCTCCCCAGTTATGAGCGTCCCCTGCATCTTCAGCTGCAGCGTCAGATCGACGCCTTTGCTCGCGAGGCAGGCGCGGATCACGCCGGCGGTATTTTCCTGCTGGATTGGCACCTGGTTCCCGAGGAGCACCGCAACCTCCTTTTCGCGGCTTCGCACGTCGTTCTGAGCGGAAGTCGCGGCTCCTTGCAGCGGCAGCTTGCAGGTATCGAGACCCTTGCGCCCGCGCGGCCGTTTGTTCCCCTGGCTCCCCATGTGGAGGAGCCTTCTTCTCCGTTGCCGTTTTTGGAACTTCCTTACTTCAACGGCTTGGGAGGGTTCACGGGCGACGGACGCGAGTATGCCGTCTATCTTGCACCGGACACGTCCACCCCGACGCCCTGGATCAACGTCATGGCGAATCCGGATTTTGGCACCGTCGTGAGTGAAAGCGGTTTGGGCTTCACCTGGAGCGGCAACAGCCAGCAGAATCGTCTCACGCCCTGGACGAACGATCCGGTGAGCAACCCGCCGCCCGAGGTCATATACATCCGCGACGATCAATCCGGCGCGCGTTGGACACCCACCGCGTCGCCCATTCGCGAACGCGACGCTTATCGCGCGCGGCACGGCCAAGGTTACACCGTGTTCGAACACAACAGCCACGCCATTGAGCAGGAGCTTACGGTGTTCGTTCCGGTGGCGGAAACGGGGCACGGCGATCCTGTGAAGATTTGCCGCTTGCGCTTGCGCAACCAGTCTTCGCGGCGCAGGCGGCTCAGCGTTACCTATTTCGTCGAGTGGACTCTGGGCCCGATCAGAGAAAACCAGCAACTCCACGTGCAAACGGCATTCGATCAGGAATCCGGAGCATTGCTGGCGCTCCAGAGCTGGCACGAGGGTTACGCCGGCGCCGTTGCGTTCGCCGCGGCAAGCCCGCGGGCCTCTTCTTATTCTGGCGATCGTACCCAGTTCCTGGGAAGGAACCGGTCCCGGGCGAATCCAGCAGCCCTGGATTACGTGACGCTCGATAACCGCTGCGGTGCCGGGATGGATCCGGCGGGAGCCCTTCAGGTACCGGTTGTTCTTGAGCCAGGGCAGGTTGTCGAAATCGTGTTCCTGTTGGGCGAGGCGGCGAGCCTCGAAGGCGTACGCGATTTGATGCAGCGCTATTCTGCCGGCGAAACCGTGGAACGCGCCTTGGCGGCCACTCGAAAATGGTGGGATGACAAACTCGGATCGATTCAGGTCCGCACGCCCTATGCCTCAACCAACTTCCTGCTGAATCGCTGGCTGCTTTACCAAAGCTTGAGCTGCCGTTTTTGGGCACGATCCGCACTCTATCAGTCCGGCGGAGCCTTTGGATTCCGCGACCAGTTGCAGGATGCCATGGCCTATTTGTATTCGGCGCCGGAATTGACCCATGCGCACATTCTCACAGCCGCATCCCGTCAATTCATCCAGGGGGATGTGCAGCATTGGTGGCATCCTGAATCCGGCCTCGGCGTTCGGACCCGCTGTTCGGACGATCTCTTGTGGCTGCCCTACACGGTTGCTCGCTACATCGAGGTAGCCGGAAACGATTCCATTCTGGATCTGGAGGCGCCCTTTCTCGAAGGCCCCGCGCTTGAGGCTCACGAACAGGAGCGTATCGCGATCTCCCCGATCTCCGTGAACGCCGCTCCGCTATGGGAACACTGCGTTCGCGCCATCGAGCACGCCTGGAAGCTCGGATCCCACGGCATTCCGTTGATCGGCAACGGCGACTGGAACGACGGTTTGAATCAAGTAGGCGCGGAGGGCAGGGGAGAAAGCGTCTGGCTGGGATGGTTTCTCCTGACGGTGTTGCGCTCGTTGGCAGACCTGGCCGACAAACGCGATCCCGAACGTGCCTCGGTCTGGCGCAAGCGAGCCAGGGACCTAGCCAGTGCGATCGAGAAGTCCTGTTGGGATGGCGACTGGTACTTGCGCGCCTTCTTCGACGACGGATCTCCGCTGGGATCCCGCGCCAATCAGGAGGCGCGCATCGATTCGCTTCCGCAATCTTGGGCAGTGCTTTCCGGATCCGCTGATCCGGCGCGCGCTTTGCAGGCGATGAACTCGGCTACCAACGAACTTGTTCGAGAAGACGATCAGCTTGTGCTGTTGTTTAAGCCGCCTTTCGACCATTCCCAACCCCACCCCGGATACATCATGGGTTACCCACCGGGCGTGCGTGAAAACGGGGGCCAGTATACGCACGGTTCGTTATGGCTCGCGATGGCGTGGGCCCGCCTGGGCGACGGCGAGCGCGCGGCAAATCTGCTTCAGATGATGAATCCGATAGAGCACAGCCGCGATCCGCAAAGTGTGGCGCGCTACCGCGGCGAGCCTTACGTGGTCGCGGCGGATGTTTCGTCCGCGCCGGGAAGAGTGGGCCGCGCCGGATGGACATGGTACACCGGCTCAGCTTCGTGGATGTACCGTATTTGGATCGAAGATGTTTTGGGGTTCCAGCTACGCGGGGATGTGTTGCGGATCCGTCCTGCGATTCCTCCGGACTGGCCCGGATTCGAGCTGGTGTATAAGTATCGCTCTGCAACCTACGAGATCACAGTGAAGCGTGAGAAGGGGTTCGCTCCTCGAATGGAGCTGGACGGACGGCCGATGGAAGGCTCCGATATCCGGTTAATGGATGACGGCGCCAGGCATCGCATCACGATTCGCTTGGCGCCCCCGAAGGAGTTAGTCGGGGAGCGAAACGTAGCTTAACGGGCTCGTCGGGAGGCTCCATCGCTTCTGTCGGGGCTCGATAAGTTGTCGTAAACGCCGATCACCGGTTCCGAGTAGCGAGAGGCATCGAGCGGACGATTGCATTTTCAGTCGAGCTGGATCGCCTAACCACAACCCGTCCAGATCACTGTAGTCCAGAAGCGCAGGGCGCCTGGGCGGCCAAGCGTGGAGTGGATCATGGATTCTTCATGCCGGCTCGCACTCGAATGATAAATCAATTGCGTCGCATCGATTGCGGCGAGTCAGGACCGTTTCCGAAGGTTATCGAACCAGGTGCTGGAGATCTTTGTTGTTGTCCTGGCAAATGAAGTCGATCATTTCCGTATCGACCAGGGGCCTCATGTGCAGAGACACAGTCCACGGTTTGGTAAACACCTTGGAGTCATCGACGGTCACATCGACATCGAGGCTGCCGAAGTTCGGGCGGCGGATGCGTTCCGTGACACGAGCTTCGCTGGAGAAGAAATTGCCGGCCGTGTCGAGCCAAGAATCGTCGCGATAGCCCGCCGATTCCACCACCAGCGTGTCACCTTCCCAGTGGGCGATCGAGTAACCGTTCCAGGTCGGCACCATGTCTTCGGGGAGTTTGCGGCCGTCGAAGAACACCTGCCGGTAACTAGCGTTGAATTCGTCCAAGATGACGAGCTGGGCGGCCGTCTGGAAAATCTTAATTGTTTCGGGAAAAGCCCAGGCGCGCGGAAAGGTTGGAGGCATACAGTGCATATGCGGGTCGATGTAGGCGACGTCCTTGGAGCGGCTCTTGAACAGGTCCGCGGCCCAGGGCTGGTAAGGGAGGCCATCCTTCATGCCTGCCGCGAAGTTAACCACCTGTGGCGTCAGGGGAAGCTCGGTGCACTGGACGCCGCGCTGGCTGGGGTCGCAGGTCAGCACATCTCTCGGGATCCACATGCCCGAGAAATCTGGTTTACCGCCGGAGGTTTTGGGCGCGGCAGCGCTGAGGTCGGGTTTACCGTCGCGAGTACGGGGGATGCCGGCCGTCGGCAGGTTGAGCCACTGAGCGGCCACGGGAACCCCTAGGAAGACGAAGAGCCTGATAATCCGCATCGAAGTAATCATACGCCAAGGGCCAGCCGGAATTGCGCGGGGGGCAAATCGGCGCCACCAGTCCGGCACCTTGCAATTCGACCGGACAACTAACGTGCTAATTCCACCGGACAACTAACGTGCTAACGACACACAGTCCGCAGGACGCTTGACCCTGACGAACCAGCGTGATAGCATCCCTGGCACCTTAGAGATCTGAGTCAGAAGTGAGGCTGTGGTCGGCCTTAGATTACATAGGATGGCCACGGTGTCGGACTTTCGTGACTGTAGGGTGGGGTTTGAATTCGATTAAAGGGGTGTGACATGAGATCGGCGAAGCTAGCGATAGCTCTTCTCTTCTTGACCTTCACGTATGCCGCTTTTGGACAGACCGGCGGCACGATTACTGGTTTGATTTCAGACCCGGCGGGAGCAGTGGTTGCGAACGCACCGGTGGAAGCTAAAAACACGGCCACCGGGGTCGTCGTGTCGGCCGCGACCAGCGCCACGGGCAACTACGTTTTCGGCGCTCTTCCCGCCGGCACGTATGACATTAGCGCGACCGTTCCCGGATTCAAAAAATATTCCCGGACGGGGATCACGGTCCAGCAACTGCAAACCACGCGCATCGACATCGCACTCGAAATAGGCGCATCCACGGAGTCTGTGACGGTTAGCGCCGACGCGTCGCTCTTGAAAACCGAGACCGGCGACGTGAGCCACAACGTCACTACAGAGCGGGTCGACGAACTCCCGATGGGCCAGATCGGCGCCGTCCGCGTGACCACGCAGGTGATCATGACGATTCCCGGCGTGAACGGTGGCCTGACCAATATGAGTATCAATGGCTCGCCGGCCGCCAGCGAACGAGTCCGCATCGACGGCATGGATGCAACCTACACCTTGGGCAACGCCTACTATTCGTTCGGGGCGCCGAGCGTGGATTCGATCTCGGAGGTCGCGGTACAAACCAGCAACTATGCGGCCGAATACGGCCAGTCGACCGGCGCCGTTTTAAGCTTCACCATGAGATCGGGCACCAACCAATACCATGGATCTGCATACGATTATTGGACCAACGAAGCCTTCAATGCCAACGGCGCATACTCCCACACCCGCAACAAAAGTCGAATAAACGACTATGGCGGCACTGCCGGCGGTCCCATCTGGATTCCCAAGGTCTACAAGGGCAAAGATAGGACTTTTTTCTTCTTCACCTATGAGTCCCGTCCCACCACCACCGCCAACAGCACCAGGCTAGTCACTGTTCCCACCCCGGACTATCGGATCGGTAATTTTAGTGCAGCCACGGCGGCGACCGCCAACAAGGTTTTGTCAACGGATGTACTGGGTCGGCCTATCATTCAAAACTCGATTTACGATCCCAGCTCGCAGCGGTCGGTCGGCGGCAACTTGGTCCGGGATGCATTCCCGAACAACACAATCCCAACCGCCCAGCTCGATAAGGTCGCCTTGAAAGTTCAAGCCCTGGTCCCACAGCCCCAGGGACAGTTCTCCACCCAGTTGATCAACAACTTCATCAACCCGTTTCAGACCAAGTCCCAGTACTATGTTCCTTCGATTAAGATAGACCACTCGCTGAGTTCCAAGATTAAGCTCAGCGGTAATTGGGGATGGAACCACCAGGGCACCGCTGGACCGCCCACCAATCTCACAGCGGAAGGCTTACCTTCCCTGATTTCCGTTCTCGCCCCGACGGATTGGAACACCATCAACTACCGCCTGAACTACGACCAGACCCTGACGCCGACTCTGCTCCTGCATTTGGGAGGCGCGTACGTCGATAGCAGGCTCGACATGCCCACCCCATACTGCTGTTTCAACAACGCTAAGGAATTGGGATTAACCGGGCCATTTGTCGATCACGCTTTTCCGGCGTTCAACGGGGGAGCCACAGGGATGCTGGGGCCTAACAACACCGGCGGCATGAACATCATAGGACCGGCCCCCGGTATCGGTGCCGGCTTTAACGGCACGCAGAACACGAACGAAGCCAAGACCAATCTCGTGGCCAACCTCACCTGGGTCAAGAACAACCACACCTTCAAGTTCGGGGCGGAAGCGTCCATGGAGGGGTACCCGAATTACAACATCATCAGTACCAACGGTTTGTTTACCTTTAGCGGGAACGAAACCGCCCTTCCCTACTTAAATTCGGCCACAGTGAGCGGCAACACCATCGGACTTCCCTATGCCAGTTTCCTGCTGGGTCTGCCGGATAGCTACGAAGTCGACTCACCGGCGGTCGCCAGGCTCGGGAAACACCAATTGGGAATCTACGGTCAGGATAGCTGGAAGGTCAACCGCAAGCTTACGCTCGAGCTCGGGCTACGCTACGATTACTCCACCGCTGGAAAAGAGCAGTATGGCCGTTATAACAACTTCGATCCCAAGGTGGCCAATACGCAAGACGGAGGACATCCCGGAGGCGTCACCTATGGGGCGACCTGCGGGTGCGACAATAACTTTTTCAATAGCTACAAACTTGGGTTTGGACCGCGGCTGGGAGTCGCTTATCAGTTGACTCCCAAAACCGTGCTTCGCGGAGGAATAGGTCTCCTTATCGGCACTACCGCCGACAATGGCATACAAACACGTTCGGTCACGTCGGTGAATCGGGTACCTTCGGCTGCTTTCGCCCAGTCGCCCTTGCCCAACGGCTTGGCCGGCGGCGTTCCGCTGACGTTTGCTCAGATTGCGTGGCCCAACTTCAATCCGAGCAACTTCCCCGTTGTGACCGCTCCAGGAACACCCGGAACAGCGCCAGGAGTCTGGATCGACAAGAACGCCGGGTACCCCAGCAAGTCGTATCAATATAGCTTCAGCGTGCAGCGCGAGATCGTCCGGGATCTGGTGGTGGACGTTTCCTACGTGGGGAACCGTGGAGTATGGTTGCCGTCAACCGGGGCGGTCAACTACAACGCGAACACCCCGCAGAGCCTGCTAGCCGCGGGACTCGACATCACCAGCCTGGCGGATCGGAACATCCTCAACGCTCCAATCGGCAGCACGGCTGCCGGCAGGTTCCAGAACAAACTGCCGTATGCGGGTTTCCCGCTTACTGCGACGGTAGCGCAGTCGCTGCGGCCTTTCCCGCAATTCACCAACGCGCCGACGCCGCTGTGGGCTCCACTTGGAGATAACTGGTACAACTCCATGCAGCTTAAAGTGATCAAACGGTTATCCCATGGACTGGATGTCAGCTATAACTTCACGTGGTCGAAGTCACTCTCCAACGGCATCGAGGCAAACCAGAATGATATCTTCAACCGGGGCACAAACAAGTACCTCTCCGGCTTGGACCGGCCACTGGTCAGCAATATCAACATCAATTACACGGTTCCCGCGGCTTCCTGGGCCGGCAACAAGATCCTGAAGTATGTTCTGGCCGACTGGACGACGGGAGCCCTACTTACCTACGCCAGCGGGACGCCGATCCTGGTTCCTGCCTCGACAAATAGCCTGAACACGTCGTATTTTCTCCCGACCGCGTCGTACCTGAATCGCAAGCCCGGAGTACCGCTGTTTCTTCAGGATCTCAACTGCCACTGCTTTGATCCCACCAAGACTTTGGTACTAAATTCGGCCGCGTGGGAAAACTCGGCTCCTGGCACGTATTCCAGCTCCCCGGCGTATTACAACGACTACCGGACTCAGCGGCATCCCACGGAGAACTTCAACGTTGGACGCACGTTCAGGATCCGCGAGTCGATGAGCTTCAGCGTTCGGGGGGAGTTCGTGAACATCTTTAACCGCATCCAGCTGCCCACCACCACCCTGAGTTCGGGCACTCCGCTGACGGCGCCGACGTGCTTCGTGTCCGGCAACAGCGGCCCCACCGGCGCGTGCAGCACCGGCGCCACGTTCGCATCGGGCTACGGCTTTATTCAAACGGCCGCCGCCGTCGGCGGGGTGCGGACAGGCCAGATCGTCGCTCGCTTCCGCTTCTAGAGCGGCGGGAGAACATTACGGACGGCGGGCTGAGCCTGCCGTCCGTAAAAACCTGCTAACGCTTCTGATACCAACCCACGGCGTCGCGATTGTATTGCACGTCGGTCACGCCAGCGAGCCGCATCGACCCGCCGGGAACCTCGGGCAGCCTGTCATTGGTTAGCAGGAGACCTCCGCGCTTCAGCATGGCGCCAGCGTTCTCGAGCGCCAGCGACCGCTCGAACGCGTCGTAATAGATGAAGATGTTGGTGCCGACCATCAGGTCGAACCGGTCCGTCTCGGCCAGATTCCTGCGTTCGAGAACGATATTGAGGTCGACGGGCTGACAGGCGAGCACTACGTCCGGACGGATCCGCACGGCCCGCGTTTGCAAGCCTCCGAGCACATTGACAGGAGTGAGCGGCGGAACCTCGGCGCCCACGCGGTCGCCTAGCGAACGCCAGAAAGCAATGAGATCGGCTGGCCACGTAGGAGTTATTTCGCGCGGCAATTGGACGACATAGCCGGTCTTCATCCGGGCGCGTTCGCGGGCGCGCTGGATGTGGTCGATCACTCTCGGGCTGATGTCGAAAATCGACACCGATACCCCGTTGGCTCTCGCCAGCCCCAGCCGGACCAGCGAATCGTACAGCGCAAAGGGTTGCAGAGTCTGCTGAGGATAATAGTCGAAACTCGCTTGTTCGTTCTTGTCGCTAAAGTCGAGGCCCGGCCCGATCACGGCCACGCGAGCCACCTGGCCTTCGCGCAGCACACCGCGATTCTTCAGATCGCGCAAGGCCTGTTCGATCGAGAAATTTGGGAAAATGCCGGTGTCGAGCGAAACTCCACGATCACGGAGCAGCCCCGGCCGCCAGTTGAAAATCGCTGCCGGATCGGGACCCGCATCCGGCCGGCCTGCGTCAGGTGTGACAAGGCGCTTGGCTTCGTCGCCGCGCTTCGACAAGGTCTCCATCTCCTGAAGGACTCGCTGGAGGTTGCTGTAGAGGAACACGCCGGTCTCGCCGGGGGAGCCCGGATCGATTCCCTGGCTTCGGAGAAGCGCATTCAGAAAGGTGAGGCGCTCGTTGTCTCCTGGCTTCCGCAGACCTGCGACCAAATCGTCTACACGGGCCCGCAGGATCCCGGCCTTCGAAGCCTCGGTGAAAGCTTCGACCCGGATCCGCGGCTGCTTGGTGAAGGAGGTCCCGTATAACAGAAGATTCACCATGGAATCCAGATCGCCCTGCTGCAGACGAGCCCGAATGGCTTTGTCTTGCTGCTGGCTCCAGGCGGTCCACTTGGCCTCGTTCGGTTTTCTAAGCTCCACAGGCAGCAGATCGCTCGGCTGATCCAGGGCCGGCTTCGCGCTCGCGTAGGAGGTAAAGGCCCGGTCGGCCGCGAGGATGCTCATAGCGGCGCTGCAGACTAGCGTAACGATTACCGAAACGTAGGAGAGCCGCATTTTTATCGGTTAGGCGGCGCCGCGGGCACGCCAAGGCTTTCCAGTCTCGTTTGCGCCTCTCGGACTCCCTTTTCGGCGGCGCGCCGGAACCACGCTTCTGCCTCGGCGTCATTCTTCCGCACACCCCGGCCGTCGGCCAGCATCCGCCCCAGATCGTACTCCGCGGGTGGATAGCCCTGCTCGGCGGCCTTCCGATACCAATACACCGCTTCGGGTTCGATCGTTACGCTCCCCCAGCCGTTCTCGTAGGTCATTCCCAGCGCATGTTGGGCCATCGGCAGCCCAGTGCCGGCGACGGTCCTCAGCGCGTTCTGAGCCTGGGGCAGCCCTGCTTGGGCTGCTTTGCGATACCATTCCACCGCCTGCTCCAAATCGCGCGGCACGCCCGTTCCTCCCGCGTACAGCACACCCATGTTGAATTCCGCCGGAGGGTAATCCTGGTCCGCCGATTTGCGGAACCAGGTCAGTGCCTGGGCGGGGTCCTTGGGAACCCCCTGCCCGTCCGAATACATCAAACCCATTGTGAACTGCGCCGCCGAGTATCCCTGATCAGCCGACTTGCGGAACCACGTCAGTGCCTCCTGAAAGTCTTGAGCGACGCCCTGTCCGTCGCGATAGGACACACCCAAGTTGTATTGCGCGTCCACGAATCCCTGATCTGCCGCCTTGCGGAACCACTTTACTGCTTCCGCGTAATTCTTCTCTACGCCACGACCGAAGACGTACACCGTTCCCAAGTTGTATTGCGCTCGCGCGACACCTTGTTCGGCAGCTTTGCGATACCAGCTCGCCGCCTCGGTGTCGTCTTGCCGGATGCCCTGACCGATGGCCAGCATCTGTCCCAGCCGGTACTGCGCTTCGGCGTATCCCCTCTCCGCGGCTTTACGAAACCAGTTGGCGGCCTCCCCGTAATCCTGCGGAACCCCGTTTCCATACCAGTAGTCGGCCCCTCGGTTGTACTGAGCTTGGGGTTCCTCCACCGGCTGCGCGGACAAGACGCAGCAACTTAACAGGATTACGGGCGCTATGCAGAAACGGGCGGCCATGGCAGGATCCGGGCCTCCTTTCTTCAGGTTTTCTTCAGGCCAAAGATATCACACGGCGCTTCTACTTCAGAATTGGGCAAACTGGCCATGGGTCCCGACCCTGTCGTTAGCTTTTGTAGTTGTCCGGTTTTATTGACACGTTAGTTGTCCGGTCTGGTAATCATGCTACCCTCTTCGCCTTTGACTTGGGAGAGAGAGGATTCATCGTCGTCGAGGCGGTGGAAAAGTGGGTCCGCTTCGGATCCAAGCTGCGGTGGGAAACCGGCATGTGGTTTTCCACGGCAGCGTCTTTTCCACGGCCCACGATGTGGGGTCCGTAGCGGATCGAGACGGCGCCATCCAGATGTTGATGGATGGTGACCGTCTGGCCCGCCAGTGTATGCCGCCAACGAGTCTTGTCGAGCTGCCACCATTGGTCCCGGATCGCCACCGTGTTGTCCTTGCTCACCACTCGTTCGGTTTGGATCGAGAAGATCCAGTCCAGATCGCTGCGCCCGCAACGGCGGAAGGCGGTGCCGCGCTCGGCGGCTTTCACGGTGAAGCGGGCGTTAAACTCGTCCAGGTAGCGTTGGCGCAGGAACTCGTTGGCGGCTTCGACGGTGGTGATGGCGGCTAACCGAAGTTCTTGCGGCAAGCGGCTCTGCCAGGTGCCGAAGCTGCGTTCGCTGCGTCCGCGCGCTTGCGGCGAGTAGGCCGGGATCATCTGCACACCCAGTTCCTTCAACGCCCGCCCTACCTGCGTCAGCCGTGATTTATCGACCGGCTCACCGGTCTTCGCTGTGACGAAGAAGTGGCTCGCGCGATCGCTGTAGAGGGCGCAGAACAGGCCTTCGCGCTCGATCACTTCGCGCAGCGCCGTCATCACCGTGCGCGTCGATTCCTCTTCCACTAACTGGGCGTAATAGATGCGGCTGGTGGCGTCGTCCAGAATCACCAGCAGATCGTAATACCGGTCGTCCTGAAACCAGCGGTGTTTACTGCCGTCGATGTGCAGCAGCATCCCCGGCAACGGCCGTTTACGTGAACCAGCACTACATGGGCCACGTCGATGAGTTCAGTAGCGTGACGCAGGGATTGCTACTGAATCCGGGGACTTACCAGGTCACGATCGTGCCAGTCAACGGTCAGAACCAGACTACGAACACCGTAACAATCGAAGCCAATAAGACAGTCTTGGTCAAGTAGGCCAGGCGCCAACTAACCCTAACAAGGTGACTCCGAGGGCCGACGGAGGTCTGCGGATCCCGGTTCTTGGTGACGTCCGCTCGGGGAGCGAATCAGCCACCTGAGGCCGTGTTCGCCGACCGTGATGGGTGATATCGCGCCGGATTGACCAAGCCTGCGCCGCCGGACTCATATTCGATCTTCATATCGGCAACGTCGACTGGGTCTTGCTCTTGAAAGCATTACGCAAACCTGGTCGAACCATGGGCATTCAACTGCTCACATGAAGTTGCTATGTCTCACAAGATGATTCTCTCTTTGCTGACTCTGGGCCTCGTGCTGCCGGCCTATGCGCAGTTCGACAGGATTCTCGGAGGTCTTGGAAACCGGAGCAATCAGGACGATTCCAAGACCGCATCCGGTCTGAAAGAAGCCCTTCAGATCGGGACTGACCATGCAGTGGATCTCACAGGAACCACTGACGGATATTTCAAGAATGAAGCCATCAAGATTCTCCTACCCGAGAAGATCCGGACCGTTGAGAAGGGATTGCGAATGGCGGGCATGGGTGCCAAGATCGACGAATTCGAGCTCAGCATGAACCGCGCTGCCGAAAAGGCGGCTCCTGCCGCTCGCGGCATTTTCAAGGATGCCTTGGTGCAGATGACGTTTGATGACGCTCGCAAGATTCTGACGGGCGGAAACACCTCGGCCACGGAGTACTTCAAGACAAAGACTTCCGAAAAACTCACGGCCACTTTCAGACCCACGGTGGAGTCGGCGATGGCTGATGTCGGAGTCGTATCGCAATACAAGCAACTGACGGGCGCCATTCCAGCATTGCCATTCGGACGCAGTCAGAGTTTCGATATCACGGACTACGTTGTGGGAAAGGCTTTAGACGGACTTTTCTACATGCTCGGCCAGGAGGAGAAGAAGATCCGCACCAATCCAGCCGCCCAGATTACACCGCTACTCAAAGAAGTCTTTGGCAAGCAGCGGTAGCCTGGTGCCAATCTTATGGGATCTGCAGCAGCACCTACCAAGGCGGGCGGCGCTCGTTAAGCGTCTTCCAAATTCAGCCGATCTGGGACCCATCAGACATCTAAGGCCACGTCTCGTTAGGACGCCCGTTGATGCCCCCCACTTTTCTTCCGCGATGCCTTTCAGCTCATGGAACTTGCCTTTGACCTGATTCTTTGATGCTGGTTTCAACCTTCTCCCTTTCGCTTCGCCTTGATGGCGGAGCGCGTTTTTGACCGAGCGATTGTCACGGCCCCCGAAATGCACACTCCTAAGCGTGGAATCTGTTGGCCGAGATTCGTGCCAGTACGCGCAAAACGCTCCAGCAGGTGACTATAGCGAACGCAACAAAGGAGAAAAAGCAAATGACGGCAATTAGAGTAGTTCCAACAATGTTTTGCCTTGCGCTTTTTGGCGCAGCATTCTCACCCAGCGCGAAGGCAGACGACTATGACAAGAAAACGACCTTCACCTTCAGCCAACCCATCGAGATCCCGCCGGTTCACCTGACGGGATACCGCGTGTTGCCAGCCGGAACGTATGTATTTAAGCTGATAAACTCCAGCTCCAACCGGCACATCGTCCAGATCTTCAATAAAGACCAAACGAAGATCTTTGCCACCATTCTGGCCATTCCGAACTATCGCCTTCAGCCTAAAGACAAGAGCGTGATCACCTTTAGTGAGGCGGTGCAAGGCAATCCGCAAGCGATTCGGGCGTGGTTCTACCCCGGCGCAAACTGGGGCGAGGAATTCGTGTATCCGAAGGCCAAGGCAGTGGAGTTGGCCAAGGCGACCAACCTACCCGTTCTCGAAATGCCGGCTCCCGCAAAAGAGGAAGTCGCGAAGCCGGAAGAAGCACGGGCGGAACTGGAGCGCGCTCCCGTCATGGCAGTCAGGCCATCGGGAGAAGAGGTGGAAATCGCTCAGGTGGTGACCCCTCCGCCGGCTGCAGAGGTGGCGCAAGCCATTGCCGCGCCAGCACCAGCCCGGGCGGCAGAGCCGAAGCTGCCGACAACGGCGAGTCCCTTGCCGCTGATCGCGCTCCTCGGACTACTGGCCTTGGGAGGAGCCTTGACCCTCCGCGTGGTAGAAAAACGCGGCCTGTAAAGGCCTGAGTTGGCCGTAGAAAGGGGATCATTTTGAAGATGGAACGATCCTGGGACCGGGAGCACAAGATCGCGAAAGCGTTCGTGCTCCCGGTCCTTCTTTTTACTTTCAGCGGTCTTGCCACACCGCAAGTTGTGCCGCCGGTTAACGGTCGAGATCAGGACGATCTTCGCTTTTCGGTGGAGGTTGACCTGGTGGTGCTGCAAGTAACGGTACGCGACCGGGCCGGTCACGCCGTCTCTGGTCTCGCGGAGCACGATTTGAGGTTTACCAGGACGGCACTCTTCAACCCATCCGTCTGTTTCGGCACGAAGATACGCCCGTCACAATCGGCTTGGTCGTTGACCACAGTGGAAGTATGCGGGAGAAACTCCGCGAGGTAACCGCCGCCGCCCGGACGTTTGTCCGGGCCAGCAACCCCGAGGACCAGATGTTCGTCGTGAACTTCAACGAGGACGTTGCACTGGGCCTGCCCGGCGGCACGCGATTCAGCAATAGCGCCGATGAGCTCGGGACTGCGATCTGGGCTGCGCCTGCGGTGGGTAAGACCGCGCTTTATGACGCCATCATAGAGGCTCTCCAGGGCTTGCAGAAGGGTGAGCGAGACAAGAAAGCGCTGATCGTCATCAGCGACGGCGGCGATAACGCGAGCCATTCCAGTTTGGACCGCGTTCTTAAAATGGCGGAGGAATCGAGCGCCGTGATCTATACGATTGGCGTTTTCAGTGAGGACGATCCTGACCAGAATCCGAGGGTGCTCCGCCGTCTGGCCCATGAGACCGGCGGTGAGGCATTCTTCCCCTCCAAACCCAGTGAAACCGTGGAGATCTGTGAACGCATCGCCCGCGATGTTCGGGAACAATACACCATCGGATTCTCCTCCATGAACGGAAAGCCAGGCGCCTACCATTCGATCCGAGTTGCCGCACGATCCAAGGAACGTGGGAAGTTATCGGTTCGTACGCGCGCCGGCTATCTCGCCGGAGCAGAATTACAGCCAGGCAAGGGCGCTAAATGAGAGTGTCCGTACCCAAACAGTCGCTGAAAAAACTTCTGCGGTGGTCACAGCGCGGGCTCTTGGCCTGCGCTGTGGCGATGCTGGGTTACTGCGCGTTCGTTCTAGTGGATACTCGTGTATTCCAGGAGCGTGAGAGCCGCACCCTCCAGCGGTTGCTCGAAGACCAGCACGCCACGGGCGCCGACTCACTGCAAGCCAAGCTGCTCAGTCCGCCGAAGATCCCGCCAGCCTCCGCGGTGAGCGGCCTGATCGGCCGCATCGAAATCGCACGACTAGGCCTGTCGGTAATGGTCGTTGAAGGAGATGATGGCAAAACTCTCCGGCGGGCGGCCGGCCATGTTCCCGGCACGGCGCTGCCAGGGCAACTCGGCAACGTGGGCATCACAGCGCACCGCGATACCTTTTTCCGGCCACTGCGAAACATCCAGATGGAGGATGTAATTACGCTCACCACTTTGCAAGGAGTGTATCACTACCGCGTGGTGTCCACGAAGGTCGTGAGTCCACAAGACGTTGAAGTTCTCGATTCCACTGGCGGAGAGGTCCTAACCCTGGTGACGTGTCATCCGTTTTACTTTGTTGGCGCTGCTCCTAACAGGTTCATCGTCCGTGCCGAGCGAATAACCTGATCGGCGTGTAGTCATTTTGCCGCTAGAAGGCCCATGCTGGTTACTGCGTATGTACTCCGTTCTCTCCGCCCGGCGCCTGCCCTGCTAGATCATAGTGCTTGGCCAGTTCCAGGTGGGCGCTGGGAATTTCCTCGGGCCGCTGCCTGGAGATGCTTGACAGCTTCAGCGTCGTGAGATCTCGCCGAAGAAGGAGCATCCCCGAAACCAAACGCGTCTTCGGCCTGCCCGGATCCGCGTGAACGAGACTCGGCCCTCAAGCCCGGATAATTGGGCGAGCATAGACTTTGACCACACGCGAACGTGGGCCTGACCGGGGTGGACCATGACCATGCCGAGCCATGTCCTCTCGAAGTTCCCATCCCGGCCAGCCCACACGGACTCTACTCCCTTTTGGGCAGCGAAGCAACGGCCACGGCAGAACGCCACGCCCCGGATCCACGTTGCAAGTGCTCTTCAACGGGCAGGGCCGGGGACCTAGGGTAACCCCTAATCTTCTGGCCGCCGATCCTTTATAATCAAACACGCCCGATCTAAAAGGATCGCCGCTGAAAACAGCGGGTTTGACGGAGACTCTTTTCTTCGAGCAGTGAGGAGAGTCATGTTAGCCACCGAACGATTCGAGCTGACACATTCCACTTTGGCCATTGATGCGGTTGCTAAGCGTGGCTGGATCACCATTCCGGCTGGGGCGATCATTAGGGGTCGTTGCCGGGCCAAACGGTGAAGGAGACCGGATGGTAGACGTACTTTGGGAACGCAGGCCGCTTGTGATGTTTGCGATTGACCTGACTGCGGGCGGAACCGAAATTGCGATTGACCTGACTGCGGGCGGAATCGAAATCAAGAACAAGCGCGTGGAGCCGTTGTCGCAGAACGGAGGGCCTCCATGCAATATCTCCTGACTCTTCCGATGATGGTACTCGCCTTCAAGGACAACCACCAAGCCGCTGTCACCATTCCGGCAGGAACGCTCATCGAGGTTGTCGGTGCAGTCGAAGGAGATGATCGCTTCTTGCTTGTAAGGGCGGATGATGGGCAGTTTCACATCTTCGCTTCGGATCTTGCGGACCGAGCAAATCCAGTCGTTGTTCGCGAGACGGTGCGGGGCTTCTCGGAGGAGAGTCTCGCATCGAAACCCAAATCCAAAAGAGGAGCGCACCGGCGAGCCATTGCCTAACGTATACGCGTCGGCTGTTGTTCCGGTCTCAATACCGCTGACGATCTATGGCGCAATGGGAGTCGACGGTCTTCCCGCCAGCTTTATAGGCTCGTCCGGTGTTTCGCTCAGTTTCAGCGTTTCGAAAGGATTGCCTTTCGGTGCGGTCTCCTAACATTGAATGTCCGACGAATGAGATGCATCGCCTTGTGGCAAAAGCGTCTTAGGCGCTTTTGGCACATCAGCAGCTTGATCCGTGGTCCCGATAACGGGCATTGAACTAAGCCGCTTCGCGGCGGAACGGTAAGCGGGACGTTTTGTCTATCGTGGATCGCGGAAGGAGATTCCGTGACCCAACTTCGCAAGCGAATGCAGGAGGAGTTGCAGCGACGCAACTACTCCGAGTCCACCACTGTCTGCTACCTGCGGCAGATCACCGAGTTCGCCAAGCACTTCAAGCGCAGCCCCGCGCAACTCGGACCCG
>JAIQFE010000019.1 GCA_020073445.1 Terriglobia bacterium | reverse complement strand
CGGCCGTGTGATTGAAGACCACGTCCAAAATCACCTCGATGCCCGCGTCGTGGAAGGCCTGGACCATTTCCTTGAACTCCAACGTCTGCTGACCCATCCCTCCTGAGCTGCTATAGGAGGCTTTAGGCGCACAGAAAGCCACGGGGTCGTAGCCCCAGTAATTTCCGAGTGGTGTGCCTGTTTGCGAATTGATGCTCGTCACCTGGTGTTCATTGAATTCCTGCACGGGCATGAGTTCCACGGCCGTCACCCCCAGTTCTTTGAAATAGGGGATCTTTTCCATGAGGCCTCGGTACGTGCCGGGATGCTCCACACCGGAACTGGGATGAATGGTGAAGCCACGCACATGCACTTCATAAATCACCGTCGCGGACCAGGGATGTCTGGGCGGACGGTCCCCATGCCAGTGAAAATGCTCCTGTGTGAACACGCATTTTGGCATGGCGCCGGCATTATCGACTGGAGAACATACCGAGTTTTCCTCGGACACAGACGGATCGTATCCCCGAGCCGGACCGAACTCCCAGGTGGGCAACCTCGAGATCGCCGTGGCGAAGGGGTCCAGGAGAAGCCTGTTGAAATTGAAGCGATGGCCGTCCTTGGGTTCATACGGGCCGTCCACGCGATGGGCATAGAGTTGACCAGGACAAATTCCCTCAACCCAGACGTGCCACACGTCACCAGTGCGGTTGCGTGCGGGATTCAGATCAATCACCCTGGCGGCCGTGGCATCGTCGGAGTGATCAAACAACTCCAACCGAACGCGGCTGGCGTGTCGGCTGAAGAACGCAAAGTTCACTCCTGCGCCACGTGCATAGGTCCCCAGGGGCAAGGGCGCACCTACCCGAACAGAGGTGTGCTCGCATACCTCTGTCACATAATCAGGGAGCGGACGTTCGGACGGCGTATGACTTATGGCCGTGTGCGACTTTTCTGCGGCCTGGCCTGATACAGACAGCATCCGGCTTGTTGGCTGTCGCATTCTTTTCGATCTTTTCGACTCTTTCATAGGTTGGCTTCTGTCGTCCTTCTGCCGTTCGAGATTAATTCACCGCTGCCAGAGAATAGTATCGACTTCCAGGGGAACCGCCACACCGGAGCAGCGCGGTATAATGCGCGCCGTATAGTCCTCGGGCGGGCGGGCCGCAGACACAACCGCGTTGTAAACGTAGCCGCCCGACGCCCCAGCCAGGTGGCGAACGCACGTCATCTCCTGCCGGATCGGATCGCTGCCATTGATTCCATCGGCATACAGCTCAACTCGCACGGCCTTCGGGTCGAGGTCGTTGAGATACACCACTACCTCAAAGATGTGCTCGCCCTCCTTGGTCTGCACCTTCAAGTCGCCAAAACCTAGCGTGGCCCATTTCTGTTTAAGCGCCTGTTCCCAATTGACCACCTCTCTGCCTACCGCGCCTTTATCGACCGCGCGCGTACGATAAGAGGCTGCAGCCGGGAGGTACTGTTGCTCGGTGTATTCGCACACCGTACGGTTGGCGGAGAAGCGCGGTGTCAACCGCGCCATGCTCTCCCGCATCCGCTTGACCCATGCGGTGGGAATGCCATGCTCGTCTTGGGCATAAAACTCAGGGATCACCTCGCGCTCGAGCAAGTCGTAGAGCGCGTCGGCTTCGATCGCGTCCCAGGCCGGATCGTCGCCGTGTTCTTTACCATCGCCTAATGCCCACCCCACGTCAGGTGTGTAGGCTTCCGCCCACCAGCCGTCCAATTCCGAAAGATTGAGGCCGCCATTGACGAGGACTTTCATGCCACTCGTGCCACACGCCTCCCAGGGCCGCCGTGGCGTGTTGATCCAGACATCTACCCCCTGCACGAGATGTTCGGCCAGCTGCGTGTCATAGTCGCTCAGGAACATGACGTGGAGGCGGGTCTCTGGCTGCCGGATGAACTGGATCCAGTCCTGAATCAGGGCCTGCCCGGCTTGGTCCGCGGGATGAGCCTTGCCGGCCATGATGAGCTGCACCGGGCGCTCAGGATGCGCCAACAGGCGCCGCAAACGCGCCGGGTCGTGCAACAATAGATTGGGTCGCTTGTAGGTCGCGAAGCGGCGCGCAAAACCCAGTGTCAATGCGTTGGGATCAAACAGATGCATCGCCCCGTCAGCCGCCTCGGGTGACACGCCGGACACCGTCAGTTCACGAGACAACCGTTCGCGGGCATACTCGATGAGGGAGTTCCGGACGGTGGTGCGTAGCTGCCAAAGCTGCGCGTCCGAGATGTCGCGAATCGCCGGCTCCACGTGTTCCGTCGTTCCCCGCCAGCGTTCTTTGCCACAGGCCGCCGTCCAGAGCTCGTCGGCTTCCGCCGAGTCCCAGGTCGACATATGGACACCATTGGTCAGGTGTCCCACCGGGATTTCGTCCTGCGGCCAGTGCGGAAAGAGTGGCTGAAAGAGGCGTTGGCTCACTTGGCCGTGCAAACGGCTCACGCCATTGACCGCCCCGCTCCCACGGATCGCCAGATAGGCCATGTTGAACGGCTCCAACGAGTCGTTTGGGTTCTGGCGGCCCAGGGCCAGCACATCGTGGAGGGTGATGCCAAGCTGCTGCTTGGCATACCCCCCGAGGTATTGCTCGATGAGGGCCGGAGCGAACCGGTCAAAGCCGGCGGCCACTGCCGTATGGGTGGTGAAGAGGTTCCCCGCTCGCGTGACGGTCAGCGCGACGTCGAAGGACTGCCCGGTCTGCTGCATGAAACTCCGCGCGCGTTCCAATACGGCAAAGGCCGCATGCCCTTCATTCAGATGGCAGACTTCCGGCCGGAGGCCAAGCGCACCAAGCAGTCGCCATCCGCCGATGCCGAGGAGTAGTTCTTGCTTGAGGCGCAGGTCCGGCGCGCCCCCGTAAAGCTCGCTGGTGATCCCTCGGTACGGTGGGAAGTTCGCCGCATCATTGCTGTCCAGCAGGTAAAGCTTCACTCTCCCAACCTGAACCTGCCAGGCGCGCAGCCAGATCGGGTAACCCGGCAGGTCGAGTTGTAGCCGCAACCACTCCCCGTTTGGGTGGCGCAAAGGCGTGATCGGCAACTGTCCGGGATCGTTGTAGGGGAAAATGGCCTGTTGCGCGCCGTCGTTGTCGATCAGCTGGCGAAAATAGCCTTGCTGGTAGAGCAGGCCCACGCCGATGACCGGAACGCCCAGATCACTCGCGGCTTTGAGCTGATCGCCGGCCACGTTGCCAAGCCCGCCTGAGTAAATGGGCAGCGCCTCGCTCAACATGAATTCCATGCTGAAATATGCGACACCGGTCAGGGGAGATCGCGGGTATGTTTGCTGAAACCACGCGGGCGTCTCCGCCGCTTGCCGTTTGGCTTGCACCAAATCATCGACGCTTTTTCGGAAAACGGGATCGGCTAATACGCGCTCGATCTGATCACGAGAGACTGTCTGCAGGACGCCCCAGGGGTTATGTGTTAGCTCCCAGAGCGCAGGATCTAGCTGCCGCCACACTTGGTCGGCGGCATGATTCCATGACCAGCGCATATCCAGGGCCAGCTCCGCCAGGGACTCGAATCCCTCGACGTCCGAGTATGGAAGGCGGTCCTTCTGGTAGCTGACACGTGTGTCTTCGCTCATGGTCTCTCCTTCAGATGTGTCCTGGACGCGCCGTGAACCATCCGTACTTCGCCACGACCCTCGTCCCCCGATGGGTGCGCTGTTAGCGGTTGTGTCTGTACTGTTGAACGAATAATCACTGCCACTACCATTTTGCTTGAGTGGCCTTCTTGAGCATGGCGCTCCTTGATGCGATGCAATCCATCAGGTCGTTCCAGGACTTGTCGAACGAGCGGGTACCCTCGCGCTGAAGTTCGGTAGCGAGCGCCGCATCGTCTACGCCTGCCCGCGATAACTCAGCCAGCAATGCTTCGGCGTCGCCGCCATCGGCCGGTAATTCGCCTCTCATTTTCCCATGATCAGCGAAGGCGAGTAGCGTCTTCTCGGGCATGGTGTTGATGGTATCCGGCGCCGCGAGCGCTTCGATATAGAGGGTGTCCGAGGCGCCAGGATCCTTGGTGCCAGTGCTGGCCCACAGCAGGCGTTGCGGCCTCGCGCCAGCACCGGCGAGTTTCCACCAGCGGGATGAGGTCAGCAGCTCGCGATAGCCTTTATACGCGCGCTTCGCGATCGCGATCCCGAGACGGTTCTGAAGCTCCCCCGGAACCTTGTTCTTTACCGCCACATCCCAGCGGCTGACAAAGATCGATGCCACGGACTCGACCTTCGGGTCGAGGCCGGCATCTATCCGCCGTTCGATGCCGCGCATATACGCCTCGGCCGCGGCGACGTACTGCTCGCGTGAGAACAGCAGCGTGACATTCACCGGTACACCCGCGAAGATTGTCTCCTCGATCGCAGGAATGCCTTCGCGGGTACCCGGAATCTTGATAAAAAGATTCGGGCGTTTCGCGCGCCCATGAAGTTCCACCGCAGCCTTGATGGTGTCGGTCGTGTCGTCCGCCAGCAAGGGAGACACCTCCAATGATACCCAGCCGTCAATCCCGCCGGTGGCGTCGTGGACCGGGCGAAAAAGGTCCGCGGCCTGGGTCAAATCCTCCAAGGCAAGTTCGAAGAACAACGCCTCGCCCGACTTGCCCGCAGCGGTTTTCTGATGGACGGCATCATCGTAGAAACCCTCGTCCTTGATGGCTTTATCGAAGATCGTGGGGTTGGAGGTCAGTCCCGTCACCGAAAACTCATTGATGTAACGGCGCAACGTGCCGCTCGTCAAAAGTCCGCGGGTGATGTTGTCGAGCCAAAGACTCTGACCGAGATCATGTAGTTGTTGAGTAGCCTTCATGGTGCCTCCATAACCCAGCACGGCGCGCAACGCCTCGAATATTGCCCAATACCGGTCCCAGCTCTGGGGTCCGAACTCGCACTCGAGATGATTCCTGAGGTCGGCTTCGACGTGATTGTTATCGAGCAGAGTGTTATCCACGTCCAGTAGGAATACGACCTCGTTTGGCGCCGGTCATGCTCTTCTCGTCTCTGGCATAGGGTTGTGCCAGCCTCCGTCCGCTCTGATCAGCGCATCCGCCTCTTTCGGCCCCCAGCTGCCGCGCTGGTAAGGACGGACCTTGTGGTGAGTCTTCAGGACTGGATCGACCACCGCCCAGGCGGCCTCCACCGCGTCCTCACGGGTGAAAAGCGCTCCGTTGCCGGCCATGGCGTCGCCTAGCAGCCGCTCGTAGGGGGCTTCCTCTCCCGCTTGCTCTTCGAGCAGGTAGAGTTCTCGCTGGTCGCCAATGAACTCTTTTCCCGCGCGCTTGACGCGGGCGGCGAAGGCGACGGCGGAACTGGGCGAGAGGCGAAAACGCACATAATTGGCTCGTCCGGCCACCGGCCTTGAATCGTCGAACAGCTGTTGCGGGGGCGGTTTTAATTCCATCAGGACCTCCGCTGCTGTTGCAGCCAGACATTTGCCAGACCGCAGGTACCACGGCACTCCTTCCCAGCGCCACGAATCGATGAACAGCCGCAGGGCGCAGAATGTCTCGACGTCCGAGTCCTTCGCTACACCGGGCTCTTTGCGATAGCCCGCGTACTGGCCGCGCACCAAATCCTCCGGTCGAAGCGGACGCATGGCCTGGAACACCTTCGCTTTCTCGCTGTGCACGGCGCCGTAACCCTGATACGCTGGCGGCTCCATGGCCAGCAGTGCAACAATTTGGAACAGGTGATTTTGGATGACGTCCCGCAAGCACCCGGCACTCTCATAAAATGCACCGCGCCCGTTCACCCCGAACTCCTCGCAGAGCGTGACCTGTACGCTGGCCACGCAGGTGCGGTTCCAGATCGGCTCCAGGAACGAATTGGCAAAGCGGAAATAAAGGATATTCATGATCGCCTCTTTCCCGAGGTAGTGGTCAATGCGGAAGATCGAATCTTCTGGGAACACCGACTGTGCAATGCGGTTGAGCGTCCTGGCAGAGGCCAGGTCGCGTCCGAACGGCTTTTCGACAATGACGCGCGCATGGTCGGCCAAGCCCGAGGCATCGAGCCCTTCGATGACCGTCGGAAAGAGCGAGGGCGGGATGGCGAGGTAGTGCGCCGGGCGCCGAGCACGACCCAGCGCTTGTTTTATTGTCATGAATGTCGCCCTGTCATTGTAGTCGCCCTGCACATACCGCAGCAGCGAGAGAAGATGATCAAACGCGCGGTGATTGTCGATCCCGCCTTCCCGCTTTATGCTGTCCGTCACGCGCTTGCGCAGCTGCGTCAGGCCCCATGCCGAGGAGGCGACGCCGATGAGTGGGACCGTCAGGACGCCCCGTTTCGCCATCGCGTAGAGCGCCGGGAAGATCTTCTTGTAGGCAAGATCACCCGTCGCACCGAAGAGCACTAGTGCGTCGGACGGCGCCCCACGGCCGGTTTGCTTGTCCATATCAACTCCGTCCGTTATTCATCTCCGCACGCCCGCAACTGCATTCGCATGGCGAAGAGGAGCCGATTCGCATGGTCGGCGTCGCCCTGGGACTCACTGCGCCTGATGAGCGCCGCGCTGATCACCGGCGTTGGCCGGCTTCGCGCAACATCCTGGCCAGTTGTTCCTTCAAGTCATAATCTCCGTGGTCGGCGGCGAGCCCGATGCGTTTCGGCGTCCTCGGCAGCAGGGCCATGAAATCAGACATCTTTCCTTTAGAGCAAAGCCAGTGCTCGTTGGCACACGTGTTCCACCGTGAATCCGTATTCGCGCATGACCACCGACCCGGGAGCCGACGCGCCAAAACGGTCCACCCCGATCACGTCTCCCTGGTCACCCACATACCGGTGCCACCCTTGTGTCACGCCCGCTTCGACCGCGAGCCGCGCACGAACCGACGGCGGCAGCACCGAGTCGCGATACTCGCGAGATTGGGCCTCAAACAATTCCCAACTCGGCATCGACACGAGGCGCACGGAGATCTGCTGTTCCTGTAGCTTTTGTTGTGCTGCCACGATCAGGCCGACTTCCGATCCGGTGGCGATCAAGATCAATTGGGGTTTGGCCTGCGGCGCATCAGCCAGGATATAGGCCCCCCGCCGGAGCCCGTCCGCCGACGCCAAGTGTTTCCGGTCGAGCGTCGGCACGCTTTGCCTAGACAGCACCAGCGCTACCGGCCGATCTCGCGTTTCCACCGCGACTCGCCACGCCACCGCGGTCTCGTTGGCGTCGCAGGAACGGATGACCAACAGCTGAGGAATCGCCCGCAGGCTGGCGACCTGCTCCACGGATTGATGAGTCGGGCCGTCCTCACCCAGTGCGAGGCTGTCATGTGTGAATACGTACACCACCTGTATCCCCATCAACGCGGCGAGGCGAATCGGCGGGCGCATGTAATCGGAGAAGGTCAGGAACGTCGCGCCGAACGGGATGGTGCCTCCGTGCGTGGCCAGGCCGTTCAAGATCGCCCCCATCGCATGCTCGCGAACCCCGAACTGCAGATTGCGGCCGGCATAGCTCCAGCCGCCGGCGGCGGACCCTTGCAAATCACCGACCGCCATGGCGGAGTTCTCAAAGTTGCCTGCATCGTTCAATTCCGTGTACGTGGAGGGATTTAAGTCGGCCGAGCCGCCGATCAGGCCGGGGAGTGTCTGGCTGATCGCTTCCATTATTTTCCCCGAAGCGACGCGGGTGGCCAGGCCTTTGGCATCGGCGGGGAATTGCGGAATGTTTGCATCCCAACCTGGCGGCAGTTCTCCCGCGATGAGGAGGCGCAGTTCGCGGGCAAGTTCCGGATACTGTTGTTCGTACGCCGCAAACTTCTCGTTCCATTCCGCTTCTGCTTGTCGACCACGGTGAACGACCTGGTGACAATGCTGCTCGACTGCCTCTGGCACAAGAAATGGCGGTCCGATCGGCCACCCCAGGTTCTCCTTCGTCAGCTTTACTTCCTCCTCACCCAGCGCGGAGCCATGCGCAGCAAAGGTGTCCTGCTTGTGGGGCGACCCATAGCCGATATGAGTCCGCACCAGGATCAGTGAGGGACGCTCCGTCTCCTGCCGCGCCGCGCGGATGGCGCGGTCGATGGCGTCCACGTTGTTGCCATCGTCGATCGATTGCGTGTGCCAGCCATACGCCGCGAACCGTTGGGCGCGGTCTTCCGTGAAGGTGAGCTGCGTCGCGGCGGAAAGCGTGATGTGATTGTCATCGTAGAGATAGATCAACTTGCCAAGTTTCAAGTGTCCGGCGAGCGAGGCGGCTTCCGCCGCTACGCCTTCCATCAAGTCGCCGTCGCTGACCAGCCCGTAGGTGAAATGATGAATGACCTCAAACCCGGGCCGGTTGTAGCGGTATGATGCCGCACGATCTGACCATCGCCGCATCCGGCGGATTGCTGCTGTGGTTCGGCTGGTATGGATTTAATCCAGGCAGCACGCTGTCCGCCATGGACTTCCAGGGTATCGGCCGGGTCGCGGCGAACACCACGCTCGCTGCCTGCGCTGCTGGGTTGACGGCTATGTTCTACGCCTATATGCGGAGCAAGATCTGGGACGTCAGTTTCACGGTCAATGGCTTCCTGGCCGGGTTGGTCGCGATCACATGTCCCTGCTACTGGGTCAGCCCCACGGGTTCCATCGCCTTGGGCGCCGTCGCGGGTGTGATCGTGGTCATCGCGGTCGAAGTGATGGAGTACCTGCGAATTGACGATCCCATCGGAGCCGTTCCGGTCCACGGGATCTGCGGAATCTGGGGGACTCTATCGCTGGGCTTATTCGCGGCAGGCCAGTATGGCGCGACGGGGCCGATTTCCCCGGATAACTCGGCACCGCTGGCCGGGCTCTTTTACGGCGGCGGGATGACCGTCTTGAAGGCGCAGATGGTCGGCAGCGCACTCATTACGGTGTCGACGTTCGCTGTCGCCATGGTGGTGATGTTGACCATCAACGCGATGGGCCTGTTGCGCGTGTCGGCGGAAGGCGAACAGCACGGTCTGGATCTGCACGAGCACGGCATCTCGGCCTACCCCGAGTACGTGATCGCGTCGATCGGAAGGCCGGGTGGGATGGCGCCGGAATCGCCTAGCGGATATGCAGCGCCGCTGGCAGCGAGTCCCAAGACGTCCTAGTTTGCCCGGTTCGAGTTGAGATAGCTCCAGACGTTCGAACACAACCGCCGCGACGAGTAGATCTCGTCGCGGCGGTTGTGCATTAGGCGTAAGTGATTGACCGTGTAGCTCACGCGACCGGCAGCGTCAGTTCTCGGACGGTCGTTCCACGCGATCGATTACAAGAACATCAACAGGAGCCTTGGCGGATTCCAGCCTAAGTCCGAGCTGTTCCTGAATCGCGGAGAAGATTGACGGGCCGGAGGGGTCGAGTGTGACCGTCGTGCCGTTCATGTCGATGATCGAGGTTGGCAACCTATTGCCGCCCGGATCGAACGGGTACTCCCCTGCATTGGGAGTCCATTGCAGTCGAATATCGAAACGGCCTGTAAGACTCGTTTTGTCGACTATCAACCGGTCCAATCGTTGGGAAAGCATGGTGGCGAACCAAGACAGCGTCACAGCGTTACCAACCAGGTTGCCGACGCCTATCCTGATGGCCCCGTGGTTGGGTCCGGCTCCGGGCGGGGACGGACCATCCACATTCTCTGGGCTCTGATCCCGGGACAACTTGATCTTCGAACCGCCCTTGCCCACAACCAGCGCGTAGACAGCGGATTGTTTGGTCTCGCGATGCACCTTTAACTTGAACCGGTCTTCAAACAGCGATTGCAGCATCAGCCGTACTCGATCAAAGTCTATGTTGGGATCCTCCGCTTTGCCCTCAATATCGAAACGGTCGGAGCCAATCCAACGAGGTCCACCGGATATCTGAAACTGCTGAAGCCGATAGGCGAAACCCATCAGCTCTTTCAGCGTTACGTTCTTCCCGCCACCGCCGCCGCCGCGATTGCCAGCGCCCCAGGTCGTGCAACATCCTGTATGGTTCGGCTTGACCGATGTGACCGCGAATTCCGGTCGCGCGGTCGTTGTGGTTTGTGCCCGCGCCATGCCAACAGTGATCGCCAGCGCGAAGCCGAGCCGCTCCCAGGTCATCCCGCTAGTGATTCTAGCTGAATCACAGCAGGCGGAAGTTGACCTCGATGTTGGCGGAGACCGGAACCGCCTTACCGTCCTTCTGCCCAGGCTTGAAGCGCCACTTCTGCACCGCCTCGATCGCCTTCTGATCGAGACCCAGGCCCAGCGAACGGATCACCTTGATGTCTTGCGGCACGCCGTTTTCGTCCACTACTAACTGGAGCAGCACCGCGCCTTGCCACTTGGCTTTGCGAGCTTCTTCGGAATACTCGGGCTCGGGCCGATAAACCGGGACGGGAGCACTGACGCCGCCACCAATCTTGTACGCTGCGCCACCAAATCCACCGCCGCTGCCAGGGCCAACACCGGGGCCTTTCCCAGAGCCAATTCCAGTGCCGATCCCGTTGCCCGCGGATGGAATGCCCACCCCAGCCAGAGGGTTGCCGAAGTTAGGCGAGTTGATATTCGGCATCTCCGGCGCGACGATGGTCGGGTTCACTGCGAGTTTAGGATCGTCCTGCGGGCGAATCGGAGGGACGAACGACTTCGGCGCGATCTTGGGAAGCTCGCCTTTGGTTTCGGCGGTTTTCTGCGGACTGCCGCCACCGCCCTTCGATTGCTCGGGTTTGGGTTTAGGCTGCAGCGGCTTCAGATCGGGTGCGATCAACGGCACGAATTCTTTCATCGCCTGCTGCACCGGTTTCAGCGTGCCAGCAAACAGAAGCAGCGCGACTACCGCGACGTGCGCGATCACGGAGCCGAGCCCTGCTGTGGTCTCATGGCCGCCGTACAGGCCTTTCAGGCTGGCAAGCTTCACCGGCTTCGACGTCACTTCGAGCGGCGGCAGCTTGGGCGGATGGATGAGCTCTCTCACGCTGATGACGATGCCCTTGTACCAGGGCAGATCGACGGAAGCTGGAATCAACAGCCGCTCCAAATGAGTCTCGTAATTCATGGTGGCAATCTCCCTAACCCTACTTATCTGCTCTTCTTGATCGCTCCAGCGGCGGATGGAGCCGCGGAATTGCGCAAAGGACGATTCCAAGCGCGCCACTTCCGCGCCGCACACCGCGCAGTCCTGGATATGCTGCGACTCTTGTGGCGTGGCGTCGCCCATCAAGCACTTGGAAATCTGTTCTCTTGTTAGGTGACGAGCGAGGTGCGGATTCATTTTCGTTCCTCCAGGCCGAGCCGTACTGACTGCACTGCCCGAAAAAGGTGAGTCTTGACCGTCCCTTCCTTCATTCCGGTCACTGTGGCGATTTCCAGAAGGTCCATGTCTTCCACGAACCGAAGCAGAAAGACAGTCCGCTGCCTTTCGGACAAATTCGCCGCAGCCCTCCAAATGGCATCCACTTGCTCCTTGGCCAGCGCGAGCGCCTCGGGAGATTTTTGCTGATCCGGAATCCAATCGCTCAGGTCGTTGGGATCCAGGTCGGCCCGCAGCTTGCGCCTCCAGAATTTCAGGCGGCTATTGGCCTCATGATCCCGGACCAGATTCGCAGCGATATGCATCAGCCACGTTCCCAGAGTGGAGCCGCCCCGAAACTGATCGCGGGCCTTGAACGCTCGCACGAAGCAATCCTGGGTGAGGTTTTCCGCAGCTTCCCTGTCGCGAAGGGACGCAATTAGGAACCGGAAGATACGCGACCGGTGCTGCCGGACGAGCGACTCAAAGTCGTTGAGTCCGCCCGCGGACGGCACTTCCACGACCGGCGCTAACTTCGGCATGAGACCTCTGTCCATCCGCAGGTATAGACCGATCCCGGTCCCCGCGGGTTTACAGTGAGCGGAAAGAAAAAGGGGACAGGCTACTCTGTCCCCTCCCGTGAAGTCCTGACTTCGCCTGCCAGCGTGGGAGTGGACAGAGCTGCCTGTCCCCTTTTTCTAGCTCTTTCTAGGCTAAGGCAGCCTTGTACAAGGCCAGGAGTTTACCCCAGGCCTTTTCGGCGTCCGCCATGTTGTAGATGGGCATGCCGTTCGGCTGGTTGGGCATATCCTTCATGCACCAGCCATGCTGGGTTCCCGGATAGACTTCGACCGTCGCCGTGACCTTCGCCGCCGCGAACGCTTCCTTCAGCTTGTCCTTGGCATCGGGTTGGGTCATGTCGTCACTCGTGGCGATCCCAATATACATCCGAGCTTTGATCTTCGGCGCGAGCAGATGAGGACTGTCGGGATTCGCAGTCACCAGGCCACCGCCGTGGAACGACGCAGCGGCGCCAATGCGATTGGGCACCGTGGCGGCAGTCTTCATGATCAGCGGTCCGCCCATGCAGTAACCCTGGGTGCCGATCTTCTTGGACTTGTTCACTTCTTTTTGCGCGTCGAGGAAACCGACATAGGCGATGGCATCCTTCTCCGCGGCGCCGGCGGCGTTCACCGAAGCCATCAGCGGCCGGAGCTTCGCCATATCGGCCTGGTTCTGGAAGTTGAACGTGGAGGCATCCGTGAACGGAGCCTTCGAGACGCGATAGAAGGGATTCGGCACCAGGACCGAATATCCCTCAGCGGCGAGGCGCTTGCCCATTTCACGCGTCCAGGGACGCAAGCCGAAAGCGTCGGGCCACAGCAGGACGCCCGCATGCGAGCCGCTTTTCGGATGAATGAACGCGGCGTCGCAGGTTCCATCGGGAGTCTTGATCTCGACGTTGGTTTCGACAACGTCCAGGCCTGCTGCCGCGGCCGATCCGGCCGTCGCGGCGAGCCCCGCAGCCACTCCAAGAGCGACAAAATCGCGCCGGTTCTTGAGATCGTTCGTATCTTGAGCCATGTTCATATCTCCTTACTTAACGCTCTTCATCCATTTGAGAATTGGACCGGTCACGCTAGTATCCGCCGTGTTGGGCGACATGACCTCGGAAATGTGGCTGTGATCCTTGTACACCATGTAAGTAGGACAGTTGCCGGCCTTGCAAAGCTCACTCTTCAAGGTCTCGGCGAACCCGATGATGTTCGGTGGATCGAGCTCGGCAACCGAAACCATGAACGGCACTTTCGATTTCACCAGCCCGGGCAGGTTCGATCGGGCCAATTGCGTCGCCGCGTCCGGCTGAGCGGCTTTGCCCTTGCCGTCGCCTTTGCCACCGCCAGGTCCACCCGGACCACGTCCACCGGGCGCAGCTGCAACGGGTTGCCCGTCAGGTCTTCCGCACGGTCCAAATCCGCCTTGTACGGGAGGCGGCGTGGCCGGCAGAATGTTGAAGGCCGGAGGCGACATGAAAACTACTCCTTTGACGCCGACACCTTGCGGGCCATAGTACTCAGGATGTCCGATGTAGGTGCTGGTAGGAACGTTCCCGGCGGACTGTGCCCAGATGAACACGCGCTTGGGATTCCCCTTGTACTTGGCGATGTTCTGATTCACCCAAAAGACAACCAGAGCAATGTCCTTGGCGGGATCGTCCCAAGTGGTTCCGGGACGGCGCTGCATGTTCACGCCAACCATGCCGTTCTTCACGGCCCACAGCATGACGTTGTCGTAGAAGACGTCACCATTGGGACCGCCTTGCTGCTTATTGCCGGCTCCGCCCGATACGTAGATAAGAACGGGACGGCCTCCTCCACCCTTCTTGGGCGCAAAAATGTCGACGACATTCTTAGGATCGGGGCCGAATGCGATATCGCGGGCGATCAGGTCGTCCGGGTACGGCGGGTTCGGATGCAGGGGCCGGTAGACTTGAGCCGTCTCCGGGACGCAAACTCCACGTCCGATATTCACCAGCTGTTTGGCGATTTCAGGCGGAACCTGCGCCTGCGTCACGCCAGCGAGGGCCATCGTAATCGCAACGACGAACAAGGTCTTTATTGCAAATCTCACGCGAACCTCCAACAGGAACCGAGTATATCGCAGTTGGGTTCGGCGACCCGCGGCGTTACACTTTCACACAGGGGATACGGCTTATGAGAACGATCTGGCTTATCAGCGCGTTTGCTTTCTGCCTGTCAACGGGGGCTCCGGCGCAATGGCTTGACTACCGCACGCCCGGAATTCCACGCACGCCGGATGGTAAGCCGAACCTCTCCGCGCCCACGCCGCGCGCTGCGGATGGCAAACCCGACATCTCCGGCGTCTGGCGGGGGCCAGGTGCCGGAAGCTATGACCGGAATGTCGCGAGAGACCTGAAGCCCAGCGATATCCAACCCTGGGCCGAGGCTGTTTACCAGCAGCGTGTGCGCGACATGGGCAAAGACGCGCCCCGTGCGAATTGCCTCCCCGATCCGTTCCCCTACTACCATATGGTCGACGTCGCCCGGTTCGTCCAAACTCCTGGCGTGATTGTGATCCTCTACCAGGGCACCACCAATAGCGTTCATCGAACGATTTTCACCGACGGCCGCCCGCTTCCGAAGGATCCCAATCCCACGTGGATGGGGTATTCAATCGGCCATTGGGACAAGGACACGCTGGTGGTCGATACCGCAGGTTTCAATGACCGGGGCTGGCTCGACATCGAAGGACATCCTCACACGGAGGCTCTTCACATCACCGAACGATTCCGGCGGCGCGACTTCGGCCACATGGACCTGGAAATGACGATCGACGATCCGAAAACGTTTACACGGCCATTTTCGTTCAGGATGGATAAGACGCTGATGCCCGACACCGATCTTCTGGAGAGCATCTGCGAGAATGATCGCTCCGTTCCGCATATGCTCGGCGGGACGGAAGTCACGAAGTTATCGCCGGAACTTCTCTCAAAGTACACGGGCGCGTACGAGTACGCACCGGGACGGACGGCTGTGATCTCCTTCGAAGGCGATCTGCTGTTCCTGCAGGAAGGCACGAACCCGCTTAGGTTGCCGCTGGTGCCGAAATCGGAAACCGTCTTCGTTTCGCGCACGGAAGGCAACTGGATCGAATTCAGCCGGGACGCTCAAGGCAAGGCGACGGGATTCGTCTATCACGGCGGCGGCGTGGATCGAAAGGCTACTCGCGCGGCACGGTGAAATGGAGAAGAACCGGCTCGAAGCTTTCAGCGATGGTGTGCTCGCTATCATCATCACCATCATGGTCCTGGAATTGAAGCCGCCGCACGGTGACGATTTCGGTGCGCTCGAACCCCTGCTTCCAGTTTTTCTCAGCTATATCCTGAGTTTTGTTTACGTGGGAATCTACTGGAACAATCATCACCACATGTTTCAGGCGACGAGGCGCGTAAGCGGCGGCATTTTATGGGCGAACCTGCACCTGCTGTTCTGGCTGTCCCTATTTCCTTTTTCGACGGCGTGGATCGGCGAGAACCACCTGGCGTCCATGCCCACGGCGGCCTATGGCGTCGTTCTGCTGATGGCGGGCGTCGCTTACTATATCCTGCAGCGCCTCATCATCATCGAGCAGGGACCTAATTCGCTGCTTGCGTCAGCTATCGGACACGATTGGAAGGGCAAACTTTCGCCGCTGGGCTACCTCGCCGCGATCCCTTTGGCGTTTGTCAATCCTTGGATCTCCAGCGCCATATATTTGCTCGTTGCGCTCACCTGGCTGATTCCCGACCGGCGCATCGAGCGCGTCCTGTACAAGTAGGGCTCCGCGACGCGTTATCGCTGTCCAGCGGCACTCTCTACAGGAACGATCCTCGCGCCCTCTTTAGCCGCATCCCCGGGAGCGGCGAGAATCGTCGCACCCTCCGCAACCCCTTGAACGATCTCGACGCGATCCCCGTAATCTCGCCCGACTTCGACCTTTTGAAGATGCACGACTCCGTCCGCCTGGACCACCGCGACTTGCGCTCCATCGGAGCGAACGATCAGCGCCAGGGCCGGGATTAGAAGAGGAGGATTCGATCGCGCGGTGCTCAGGTCGACTTCGGCGTACATGCCGGGGAACAGAACGCCGTCGGGGTTCGACACGGCGACTTCAACCAGCATGGTGCGGCTGGACGGATCGAGCGCGTTTGCCGTGCGCGCGACCTTGCCCAGGAATCGCCGGCCAGGAAAATTGGAAAGCGTCAACTGCGCGGCTTGGCCGGCATGGATCGAACTGGCGCTGACCTGAGGAACGTTGACGTACATGCGGAGCGTTCCGGTTTGAGCGATTCGATACAGCAGCGTGTTGCCCGTGCTGACCAGCGCGCCGAGATCCACATTGCGGACCGTGATCACGCCATCGAACGGGGCCTTTACGATCCGATAGCCTTGGACGTCCTGAAGCCGGGCAAGATTCGCCTGGGCCGCGGCCACATTGCTGCGTTGCGCGTTGATCGCTTTCTCCAACGCTTGCACATTGGCGGTCTGCGAATTTAGCTGCGCCTGATTCTGGTCGTTTTCCTGCTGCGATACCACGCCTTCCGCTGCAAGCGTCTTCCACCGTTCCGCGGTCACACGAGCCAGTTCCCGGTTCGCTTTGCCCTGCTCCAGGCTGGCCTGCGCCTGCTCGAGCGAAGCCTGGGCCTGAGCGACCGCCGCCTGGGCTTGGAGGATTTGCTGGTCCAGCTCGGGCGCATCAATCTCCGCCAGCGGCTGGCCCACCTTCACTTTATCGCCGAGGTCCACATAGCGAGCCTTCAAGTAGCCGTCGGCGCGGGCCAAAATAGGGGCTTCGGTCACCGCTTGGAGAGTCCCCGGGAGTTTCAGTTCACTCTGTATCGACGAGCGGCCAACCTTCATCACTTCCACGTGCGGCAGATCTTTACCGTGCACATCGGCTTCCTCGCGGACCAATGTCTCGCGCCTCTGAAGGGGAATGTAGCCCGCGAAAAAAGCTCCGACAAACAGCACGATCAAAAACAGCAGCAGCGCAGTGATGGTGATCGCAGATGGCTTCCAACGCTTCGCCGGCGGCCCGGAGAGCCCTTCTTCTTGCTCCCGAAGCCGGCGCTTGAGATCGTCCACCTGCTGCCGCAGTTGCTGCTCGGATTCGGAGCCCGTCTGATGAGGATCGCTATATTTCATCTCGTGAGTACACTACGCTCTTTCCAACAAATCCCATTCCGATTCCACCGCTTCCGTGCGCTCTTCATCCTCCAGCCGCCGCGATTGATCCACGGGAGGCTTGGTGCGTAGATAGGTATAGAAAATCGGCACCACGAACAAGGTTGTAATGGTCGCGCCCATCAGCCCGCCGATCACCGCGCGGCCCAGCGGCGCATTCTGTTCCCCGCCCTCACCCATGCCGAGCGCCATCGGAAGCATGCCCAGGATCATGGCCGATGCCGTCATCAGAACGGGACGGAGGCGCGCGTAACCGGCCGAGAGCATGGCGTCGCGAGCCGGGGCAATCGTCGCGCGTTGGTCATTCGCGAAGGTGACCATCAGAATACTGTTGGCCGTGGCGACGCCGACGCACATGATCGAGCCCATCAGCGACGGGACACTGAGCGTGGTGCCCGTGACGAACAGCATCCATAGGATCCCCGCGATCGCACCCGGCAGCGCGGTCAGAATAATGAACGGATCGAGCCAGGATTGGAAATTCACGGCCATCAAGAGATACACCAGTACGACGGCGAAGATCATCCCCAGCCCGAGCCGGACGAACGACGTCTGCATCGTCTCGTACTCGCCGCGCAGGCTGAACGTGGTCCCGCGGGGCAAGTGGCCCTGCTCGTCCTGCATAATCTTCTCGACTTCGCTGCCGACGCTGCCCAGATCGCGGCGATCGACGTTGGCGTACACATCGAAGACCGGGGCGACGTTGTAGTGATTGACGATCACGGGACCGTAGCTGCGTTCGACATCCACCAGGTTGGAGAGAAGCTGGGTGCCGTTCGGAATCGCTCCGGGGTTCCCGTAGGCCTGCGATGCGCCGCTTGGCGAGGAACTTACCGAAGCGTTCCCCGTCATAGCCACGCCCGCCAGCGAGCCTGTTGTCGTCGTATTTATGGCGTTGCTGGCCGCGGTGATCGGCGTGCGCAGCAGCTCGTCCATCGAATCGATGCGGTATTGGGAGGTCTGCACGCCTACGTTGTAGCTGACGCCGTTGGCCGGGTTCAGCCAGAAATTCGGAGCGACCTGATTGTTTCCGCTGAGCGAAATCAGCATGCTGCCGGTGACGTCGCGCTGCGTCAGGCCAAGTTGCCCGGCCTTCACCCTGTCTACGTTCACATTGAACTGCGGTTGGCTGAAAACCTGGTGAATATGGACGTCCGCCGCGCCCGGGATGCGCGCGATCCGGTCCCGGAGCCGCTGCGCGATCTTGTAGTTACCGGGAGCGTCCCGTCCCACCACCTGCAAGTCGATGGGCGCGGGCAAACCGAAATTCAGAATCTGGTTGGTGATGTTGGCGGGCTCGAAGAAGAACGCCATATCGGGAAATCGCTGGTTGAGGCGCTTGCGAAGCAGGATTTCGTAATCCCGTACCGGTCCGTGCTTCTCGCGATTCAGCGAAATCAGGATTTCTCCGTCGGTCGCCGCGATATTCGGCACGTCGCCTTGCGCGATGCTGCCCCAGGCATTCGGGATGCCGATGTTATCGATGATCGTGTCGATCTCGCCGGCAGGAAGTGCTCTGCGGATCTCCTGCTCCACATCGGCGAAGCGGAATTCGGTCTGTTCGATGCGTGTGCCGGGCGCACTGCGGGCGTGCAGGCGCAACTGACCGGCGTCCACGCTGGGGAAGAAGTCTCGGCCGACGAGCCGCGCCAGCCAGAGGGAACCAAAAGAGATCGACAGAAATAGGATCAGAACGGGTCCGCGATGCCTTAGCGAGAAATCGAGCAGGCCGGTGTAGCGGTAGCGCAGGCGCTCGAAGAGGGAATTCGCGCCACGGTGAACGCTCCACAGAATGCCTTTGCCACCATGGCCTCCGGCCTGATAGATCGCGGCTTCTGATCGGAGCAAGTGATGCACCATGGTCGGGACCAAGGTTCGCGACAACAAATAAGACGCAAGCATCGCGAAGACTACGGCCATCGCCAGCGGCGTAAACAAATACCGTGCCGTTCCCGAAAGCAGCAGCACCGGAACGAACACGATGCAGATGGACAACGTCGAAACCAGCGTCGGGATCGCGATCTGCGACGCTCCATCCAGCACCGCGCGGACCAAAGGCTTCCGCATACCGAGGTTGCGATGCGTGTTCTCGATCTCCACCGTCGCGTCGTCCACCAGGATGCCGACGGCCAACGCCAGACCGCCCAGCGTCATCACGTTCACGGTTTGCCCCAGCAGGCTGAGGATGCAGAGCGACGTCAGAATGGAAAGCGGAATCGAGATCCACACGATCATCGTGCTGCGCCAGCTTCCCAGGAACAGCAGGATGACGGACCCCGTCAGAAACGCCGCGATCAGCGTCTCGCGCAGGACTCCCCCGATCGCCGAGCGGACGAACAGCGATTGATCGCCGAACACGGATAATTTGAGCGCGGGCGGCATCGTCGCCAGAATCTTAGGCAGCGCGTTTTTGACCGCGTCGACGATCGCCAGCGTCGAAGCCTTGCCGTTGCGGGTCACGGTCAGCAGCACGCCGCGCGAGCCGTTCGTGCGGACGATGTTCTGCTGCGGCACGAAGCCATCGTGAACCGTGGCCACGTCTTTCATGTAAATGGTCGCGCCGTTGACGGTCTTGATCGGCAGGTTGTTAAACTCCGAAACTGCGGAAGGACTACTGTTCAGGCGTATCGGATACTCGGTTTGCGCGAACTTCGCGGTGCCCGCGGGCAGGATCAGGTTTTGAAGATTCAGCGCATTCGAAACGTCCATGGGCGAGAGCTGCTTCGCGTACAACTCATCGAGATTCAGATCCACCATGATCTGGCGGTTCTTGCCGCCAAAGGGGTAGGAAACGTTCGCTCCCTGAACCGTGGCAAGAGGGGTCCGAATGAAATTATTCCCCAGATCGAAGATTTCCTGCTCGGTCAGCGTCTTGCTACTCAAGCCGAGTTGCAGGATGGGAACGCTGGCCGCATCGTATTTGAGAACCTGCGGTGGAAATGTGCCAGGCGGCATGTTGCGGACTTGCACCTGGCACTGCGTCACGATCTGCGCCAGCGCCAGATCCACCTGCGCGTTCTGGTGAAAATAGACCCTGACGACCGCTACCGTCTGGTAGGACTGCGACTCGATGTGCTCGATATCGGTGACGTTCGAAGTAAGCGCGCGCTCGAAATTCGTGACAATGCGGCTCTCCATCTCTTCCGGAGTAAGCCCGTTGTACTGCCACACGATGCTGACGATGGGGATGTCGATGTACGGGAAAATATCGACCGGCATGGTCGCGATGGCGACGCCGCCCAGGATGGCAATTAATACCGCCATCACGACGAATGTATAGGGACGGCGTAACGCTAACCTGACGATCCACATAGACTTATTACCTGACTTGGGTCCCTATTCGGAAACGCTTACCATCGTAGCAATCTGGAGTTATGGATGGCGATTCCCCGGGCAGCCAGCTCCCCGAGCAACGTTGTTACCGCGGGAGACGTCTCAGAGTCGCTCGGCACCACGACGGCCCATTCCAGGTTCTCTCGAAATTCGCGAATGACAATTTGCCATTCAGCCAGTGCAGGCGGCGTGGTCGCCCCGATCTCGATTAGAGACCAGTGGCGGACGAGCGCGAGCGCGGTCTCCCGGTCGGGCAACGGCCCTCGCACGATGAAGTGATTGTCGCCGTGTACCAGAATCCCGACCATTGGGATGTCAGGCCTGAAGGCGAGGATCGGGAACCGGATAACCGATCGCGAAGTGGTATACCACTTGCCCCTGATCGGGCGTCACATGGAGATAGCGATGCACTTCTTCATCGTAGAATGCTCCGATGCCGGTGGCTCCCAACCCCAGCGCTTGCGCAGCGAGATAGAAGCGGTGACCGACGGCGCCGGCTTCGAAATAGACGTAGCGATAGCCGCGGTCGCCATGTGCGCGGGCGGCACGTTCGAGATCGCCGATCATCGAGAACGCCACGCATGCGTTCCCCGCGAGATCCTGCCCGAGGCTCAAACCGGCGGCGACGACGCGCTGGTCGCCGGTCTTGATTAGCTCCAGTTCGGATTGATCGGGCCAGAATCGATACACGCCGGGCGCAAGGCCTTCGACGCGGTGGACGTATAGATACAGTTGGACGAAGGCCAGTAGCGGCCTTGCCGCTTCGAGAACGGCCGAGAGCTGCGGCAGCGTCATCGATCGCGTGCCGCCCACGAAGTCGAGCGCCGACCGCCGGCTACGGACAACTTCTCCAAATGATCGTGTCGACTGGGCGGGTAACGGCAGCTTGATCTCACCCGAGCCGTTCGGAGCCGGTTCGACTGCGGAATTGACGACCCGCTTTGTGGCGGCGTGAATTGCATCGATACGCGGGTACGCGATCGTCTCCTTCGAGAGCTGATTCGCCGTTCCGCCGTACCAAACGGTATCGGAGGTCTCCGGTTCGCTCATGGGAATGGAGCTTCCGCGGAGTTCGAGAATGAGCATCGGCCATTCATCCTCGTTGAGCCGAAGGATCCGCGCTACTTCATCGTCCGGGAAATCGACGATCGCCGTGCTGTCACATCCCATGGCTTCCGCGGCGAGCGCGAGAGATTGCCAGGCATGCCCGATATCGTGGAGGCAGTATCGATAAGCGCGGTCGCGGTACTTCCACTCCTCGCGCCACGCGATGCTGGTCAGGATAAAAACGATCGGCGCGGCGCTGCCCGCGATTCCGAACTCGCCAATCGCCCGCTGCTCGGCCATGTGAGAAGAAGGACGGTAGTGATAGAGGCCGTCGGGCCAGTCTTTCAAGCCTCGCGTCGTGAAGTGAAATTCGGTCGGGTGCAGATTTCCTGACGACGGATTCACTCGGAGCGCGTATCGGAATCCGGTGGAGGGGACGAGTTTGGTCGCGCTAATCGCAGCGGAATGGTAGAGCAGCTGCGAAAGAAACGACGCGCCATCCGCGGGTAATGCGGAGGCTCCTGGCGCTGGCGGATCGGCCGGCAGGTCGAGCACCGGCACGCCCTCGTAGTGACGAAATGGATCGGGCATGTTCTCCCAATGCAGGACGTGCGGTGTTCGCCTTAACGACTCAACGCTGTGCTTGGTAGCTTCGTGATAGTCGCGCCACGTCATGGCCATTCAGGCCATGACTTCAGGAATTAGTCATTTGCCAAACTCTTTGATCGCGCGCTCGAACCCCGGCCCGGCCGCAGCCAGATCCTGGGGATTCATTGCCGGCCTCACCGTGACGTGGGCATTGAACGCCAGGAACCACGGTTCCGCGACCTTCGGAAGCTCGGAAGACTCTTTCATGTCGAAGACGATGACCCCGCAACGCTCGCCGCTATCGGTGGCGACGAAATAAGCGGCTTCCGGTTTCAGGTCGGCTAGGATCTTCTGAATCGTGGATCCCAAGGTCCCGTTCCGAACCATGGTGTTCGCAGGTTCAATCGGAAGAACTGCTCTCAGTAACATTCGCATGGTAGTGTCCCTCCCTCAGGGACTGTTGCGATGTTACCGCAGAGTATTGACAGAACCAACACGCTTGGCCTCGAACGCCGCGATGGCCGGTTCCTGCTGGATCATATAGCCCAGTTCGTCGACGCCTTCCACCAGGCACGTCTTGGCGAAAGCATCGATAGGAAACTCGACCGCGCGTCCGCTGGGCAGTGTGACCGTCTGCGCAACCAAGTCGATCTTCACTGTGGCCCAGGGCGATTTCAGCAGCTCGGCATGCGCGTCGGCGGGAACCACCACCGGCAGAAGCTGGTTCTTCAGAGCATTGCCCTTGAAGATATCCGCGAAGGACGTGCTGATCACGGCATGAATCCCGTTCTGCACCAGCGCCCACGGAGCATGCTCGCGCGAGCTGCCGCAGCCGAAGTTATCGCCGGTCACTAGAATCTGGACGCCCTTCGCTTCCGGCTTGTTGAGAACGAAATCCGCTTTAGGAGTCCCATCGGCGTTCAGACGCCAGTCGCGGAACAATCCTTCGCCCAAGCCTTCTTTTGAGATCGACTTGAGGTAGCGCGCCGGGATGATCTGATCCGTATCGATGTTGTCGACAGGCAGAACGGCAATTTTGCTTTCGATCTTTTCGAGTTTCATTTTAAAAGTCCCCTTTATGACCGCTCCATAACTGTCGCGGCTCTGTCAGACATTCTTTCCGAGCTGCGAGAGTCATCGAGCGGTTACAGCAATGTCCGAACGTCCGTCACGACGCC
The DNA here is from genome assembly GCA_020073445.1 of Terriglobia bacterium. Classification (GTDB taxonomy): domain Bacteria; phylum Acidobacteriota; class Terriglobia; order Bryobacterales; family Bryobacteraceae; genus Palsa-187. The sequence continues at coordinate 272,571 of JAIQFE010000019.1, read as the reverse complement.
GGTCACAGCCGATGCCGCCGCCGTCAGCGGGCTCGCCAGGAAAGTCCGGCCGCCCTTTCCCTGCCGGCCTTCGAAGTTCCGATTGCTGGTGGAAACGCTGTACTCGCCGGGCTCCAGCTGATCGCCGTTCATCGCAAGGCACATGGAGCAGCCGGCTTCACGGAAATCGGCGCCGGCTTCGCGGAAGATCTTGTCCAGACCCTCAGCTTCCGCCTGCTTCTTCACTTGCATCGATCCGGGCACCACCAGCATGCGCACGCTGGGATTCACTTTGCGGCCTTTCATGACACTGGCCGCTGCGCGCAGATCCGAAATGCGGGAGTTGGTACAGCTTCCGACGAACACCACGTCGATCTTGTGCCCCTTGAGCTGTCTCCCGGGCTCAAGATCCATATACTTCAAGGCCTTGATCAAATCCGATTTCTCGATCGGGTCGGACATCGAGGCCGGATCGGGGATCGAGCCCGAGATCGGGATGCCCATGCCGGGATTCGTTCCAAACGTCACCATCGGTTCGAGCGTGCTGGCGTCGAGCGTCAATTCTTTCGCGTACTGCGCGCCCTGATCTGTCGGGAGCTGCTTCCAGCGTGCCAGAGCCGCGTCCCAGTCGGCGCCCTTCGGCGCAAACTCGCGGCCGTTGATGTATTGGTAAGTCGTATCGTCGGGCGCGACCAGACCGGCACGCGCACCGCCTTCGATCGACATGTTGCAGATCGTCATGCGCTCTTCCATCGAGAGCGAACGGATCGTCGAACCCTGATACTCGAATACAGTTCCGGTGCCGCCGCCGATGCCGATCTTCGCGATCACCGCCAGAATAATGTCCTTGGCGGACACGCCCGGCTTGAGCGCACCCTCGACGCGAATCGCATAGGACTTCGATGGCGTCTGCAGCAGGCACTGCGTGGCGAACACGTGCCCCACCTGGCTGGTTCCGATCCCGAACGCCAATGCACCGAATGCTCCGTGCGTCGCCGTGTGGCTGTCGCCGCAGACGATGGTCATGCCGGGCTGGGTAAGTCCCTGCTCGGGTCCGATCACGTGCACGATCCCCTGCTTGGTGGTTTTTAGATCGTACAGGCGAATCCCGAAATCCTTGCAGTTCTTTTCCATCTGATCCAGCTGCGCCTTGCCGACGGTATCGAGCATCGGCAGATCGCGCGACGTGGTCGGCGTGCTGTGATCCATGGTGGCGATGGTCAGATCCGGCCGGCGGACTTTGAGACCGCGCTCCCGCAGCATCGAAAATGCCTGCGGCGAAGTCACTTCATGCGTGAGATGCAGGTCGATGTAGAGCAGCGCGGGCGCTCCCGGCTTCTCGGCGACCACATGGCTATCCCAGATTTTTTCTACGATCGTACGCGGTTTCATAAAACCTCTTCCTTATACCGTGGCTCTTACTTAAAGCGCTGCGCTGACGGCTTGTCCGACTTCCGTGGTCGTCGCAGGCTTGCCCTTCGGTCTCAGGTCGGCGGTGACCTTTCCGGACTCCAGAACTTTACCGATGGCATCGTTCACAGCGTTCGCTTCCTTCATCAGCCCGAAGGTGTATTCGAGCATGGCTGCGACACTTCCGATGGCTCCCAGCGGATTGGCCTTGTTCTGCCCCGCGATATCCGGCGCTGAGCCGTGCACCGGCTCGTACAGGCCTTTCTTCTCGCCCAGCGAAGCCGATGGCAGCATGCCGATCGATCCGGCCAGAATGCCGCCCACATCACTAAGGATATCGCCGAAGGTATTTTCGGTCAGCATCACGTCGAATTGGCGGGGGTTCAGCACCATCTGCATCGCGGCGTTATCCACCAGCATGTGCTCGAGTTGAATCTCGGGATAATTCTTGGCGACCTCGATGACGATCTTGCGCCAGAACTGTGAAACCTCCAGGACGTTCGATTTGTCGACGCTGGTGACTCTTTTCCGGCGGTTCCGCGCCAGCTTGAACGCGGTGTGCGTGACGCGCTCCACTTCCTTGCGCGTGTAGGACATGGTGTTGAAGCCGTGATTCTCGTCCATCCCGCGCGGCTGGCCGTAATACAAGCCGCCCGTCAACTCGCGGACGATGATCATGTCCGTGCCTTCCACCACGTGATTCTTGAGCGGCGACGAATCCACCAACGCGGGCCATGTCCGCACCGGCCGCAGATTTGCGAACACGTCCAGCACGCGGCGCATGCCGAGCAGTCCCGCTTCAGGACGCTGGCTGGGCGGAGCCGCGTCGAACTCCGGCAATCCCACCGCGCCCATCAGGGTCGCGTCGGCCTTCTGGCAAAGCTCTTCGGTCTCCTTGGGAAACGGCGTGCCGGTTTTGTGGATCGCGATGCCGCCCAGCAATCCTTCCGACAATTCCAGCGTATGGCCGAACTTCTTGCCGACCGCTTTCAACACTTCCACCGCCGCTGCGGTCACTTCCGTTCCAATCCCGTCGCCGGGCAACAACAGTATCTTTAGATTCATTCAGTCCTAGTTTTTGGTGGTGTTTCCGGAACAGCCTAGCTCGCGCTGACGCCTGCCTGCTTGGTTTCTTCAACCACTTCGCGCGCCAAGCCGAGAATTTCTTCGTTGCGCAGGCCTTTCTTGCGGTCTGCCAACTCCGTAAAACGATGGTACACCGTATCGAGCTGCTCTTTGGTGAGCGAAATCCCCAGATCCTGGCAGCGCTTGGCCAGTGCATGACGGCCGCTGTGCTTGCCGAGCACCAGTTTCGACTCGGGCACGCCCACCGACTTCGGATCCATGATTTCGTACGTCGTCCGCTCTTTGAGGAATCCGTCCTGGTGAATGCCGGCTTCATGCGCGAAAGCGTTCTCGCCGACGATGGCTTTGTTCGGCTGCGGCCCGAAAGTGATGATAGATGTGAGCAGCTGGCTGCACGGGAAGAGATGTTCGGTCACGATGCGGGTTTCGAACGGCAGCCGATCGCGGCGAGTGTTCAGTGCCATGACGACCTCTTCCAGCGCGGCGTTTCCGGCACGCTCGCCGATTCCGTTAATAGTGCACTCGATTTGACGCGCGCCGCCCTGAATCGCCGCCAGCGAATTCGCTACGGCCAGGCCAAGGTCGTCATGGCAATGGACGCTGACTACCGCGGAATCTCCTAACGCCTTTACGATTCGCGCAATCAAATCGCGATATTCCTCGGGAATCGAGAACCCTACCGTGTCCGGAAGATTTACGGTTCGCGCGCCGGCGGCAACTACTGCCCGTGCTACTTGCTCCAGATAATCCGGATCGGTCCGCGTGGCGTCTTCGGCCGAGAACTCCACGTCATCGCAGTATTCACGGGCCAGCCGTACCGCGGCTACCGCTTCGTCCAGAACCTGCTGGCGCGATTTCTTGAGCTTGTGCTTCAGGTGAATGTCGCTGGTGGCGATGAAGGTATGAATGCGAGGACGCTTGGCGTTCTTGAGCGAAGTAGCTGCCGCCAGGATGTCGCCACGGTTCGATCGGGCCAGGGCCGCGACGCTCACCCAGGGGAATTCGCGGGCCACGGCATCTACCGCCTCGGAATCGCCTTGCGAGGCGATGGGGAACCCGGCTTCTAGAATATCCACGCCCAGTTCCACCAGCTTGGCCGCCATGCGGAGTTTTTCCGCAACGGTCATGCTGCAGCCAGGCGATTGCTCCCCGTCACGTAACGTGGTGTCGAAGATATATACTCGATCGGCCATCCTAAAATGCCTCCAAGAAAGCTCTGTAACCACATTATCAAGGCCAGAGGATGGATTTGGCAAATCAATAAGATTCGAAGGTAGTATAATATCGACTTATGGATCTGCACCCGCTGCGCGTGTTCCTGACCGTAGCCACGGAACGCAGCTTTTCCCGGGCGGCCGAGAAGCTGCTCCGGACGCAGCCAGCAATATCCCTTGCGATTCAACGGCTTGAGGGAGAGATGGGGGAGAAGCTGATTGACCGGTCGGCCAAGGACCTGCTCCTGACCGACGCCGGCCAGATCGTCCTGGATTACGCCCGCCGCTTCGAGCACCTGCAGGGCGATCTGGAAAACGCCATGGCCGAACTGCGGGATAAATCCTCCGGCCGGCTGACCATCGGCGCGAACGAGTCCTCCACTTTGTACTTGCTGGATCACATCGAGCGCTATCGCGCGAAGTTTCCAAAGATCAAGGTGCAAGTCCGGCGCAGCCAGTCGAGCAAGATCCCTTCGCAGCTCGTGGATGGGGAACTGGAACTGGCGCTGCTGACGTACGACCCGGAAGACGAGCGCCTGATTTCGCAGGTGATTTACACCGATCACCTTTCGTTCATCGTGTCGCCGAAGCACAAGCTGGCCAACCGGGACCACGTGACGATCAAAGAACTGGGCGGAGAGACGTTCATCGCCCACAATGTGGTCTCGCCCTACCGCGGCGTGGTGATTCGTGAATTCCAGCGCCACAAAGTACCGCTCAATATGGATGTGGAGATGCCGACCATCGAATCGATCCGCAAGATGGTCGAGCGGAATGAAGGCGTCGCGTTCCTGCCGCGCATGTGCGTGGAGCAGGAGATCCGCCACGGCTTGCTCAAGGAGATCAAAGTCAAGCAGCTGGTGGTGGAGCGGAAGATCCGGCTGGTATATCCGGCCCGCCGGGCTCTCAGCCACGCAGCCCAAGCGTTCCTGGAAGTAGTGGGGGCAGACTCTTGAGCCTGTTAGAATTGGGATTCCCCATGAAAATCGCCATCGGCGCAGATCATGCCGGTTTCGAGCTCAAGAATCAGCTGGGCGACGTCCTGCGCCAGAGCGGCCACGAGGTGTGCGACTTCGGAACCAACTCGGGAGAGTCCACCGATTATCCGGACTATGCGTTGCGGGTCGCGAAGGCAGTAGCGTCCGGGGCGGTCGAACGCGGCGTGCTGATGTGCGGCAGCGGCGTCGGGATGTCGATTGCCGCGAACAAAGTTCGGGGCGTCCGGGCCGCGGTTGGGGTGGATCTGGAAGAAGTGCGTCTCACGCGCGCCCACAACGACTTGAACGTTTTGACGCTAGGCGCCCGGTTCACCGATCCGGCGAAGGCCCGCGAACTTGTGCGAACGTTCCTGGAAACACCGTTTGAAGGCGGCCGCCACGAACGTCGCGTAGCAAAAATAACCCAAATGGAAGACGAAGCATGACCGAACAGGAACGCATGGCTCGCCCGCTGTCGGAAGTCGATCCGGAAATCTCCGAGGCCATCCGGCAGGAAACCGAGCGCCAGAATTCGCACCTGGAGCTGATCGCCAGCGAGAACTTCACCTCCCAGGCGATCCTGGAAGCCACCGGCAGCGTCTTCACCAACAAATACGCCGAAGGTTATCCCGGCAAGCGCTACTACGGCGGCTGCGAGTTTACCGATATCGTCGAGGATCTGGCGCGGGAGCGCGCCAAGAAACTCTTCAAGGCCGAGTACGCCAACGTTCAGCCGCATTCCGGATCCCAGGCCAACGAAGCCGCCTACGCCAGCGTGTTGAACCCGGGGGACACCATCCTCGGGCTGAATCTGGCGCATGGCGGGCATCTGACGCACGGGCATCCGCTGAATTTTTCGGGTAAGACCTATAAAGTCGTGCCCTATGGCGTGCGCCGCGACGACGAGCGCATCGATTACGACGAGCTCGCGCGCCTCGCCGACGAGCACAAGCCTAAGCTGATCATCGCGGGCGGCAGCGCATACCCTCGCACGCTCGATTTCCCGCGCTTCCGCCAGATCGCCGATAGCGTAGGCGCGCTGTTCCTGGTCGACATGGCGCACTTCTCGGGACTCGTCGCCGCGGGCCTGCACCCCAATCCCAACGAGTGGGCCGATATCGTCACATCCACCACGCACAAGACGCTGCGCGGGCCCCGCAGCGGCCTGATTCTCGCGAAAGAAAAGTACGGCGCCGCTATCGATAAGTCTCTGTTCCCCGGCGTTCAGGGAGGACCGCTGGTGCACGTAATGGCGGCCAAGGCCGTCTGCTTTCGCGAAGCAGCGACTCCCGAATTCGTAGCTTATTCGCGCCAGGTGCTGGCAAACGCGCGAACACTGGCGCAAGGCTTGCAGGATGCGGGATTCCGGATCGTTTCCGGCGGCACCGATACCCACGTGCTGCTGGCGGACGTCTTCGCGAAAGGCATTCGCGGCAAGGAAGCGCAATCGGCGCTTGAGTCCGCGAACATTACGGCCAACCGCAACGCCATCCCGTTCGATCAGAATCCTCCTTTCAACCCCAGCGGCATGCGCTTCGGAAGTCCCGCGGTTACCACGCGCGGGTTCCGCGAGCCTCAAATTCGCGAGGTGGCCGAACTCATCGCGCAAGTCTTGGACAACATCCAAAGTGAGGAGGTCGTGAACCAGGTCCGCCTCGCCGTCCGGGCTCTGACCGACCGCTTCCCTCTGTACGCCTGGAAGCTCACGCCCGCCGCGTACCGTTAAACGCACCCATGCCGCGGCACATCGTCATCGACGTCCGCCGGTTGGGCGACTTTGGCATCGGAACCTACATACGCAACCTGGTCCAAGCGCTGGCGCGCCACGACAAGGAGAGCCGTTACACGCTGGTCACGCTTCCCAAGCACTCTGAGGAACTGGCCGGCCTGGGACCCAAGTTCCGCACCGCGGAGTATTCGCGACCGGATACCGATGTCCTTCAAAACGCCGCATTTCCGTTTTTCTTGCGAGGTCTGCATCCGGATTTAGTGCATATTCCACTTAATTCCGTACCGTATTGGCTGCAGCGGCCGTACGTCGTGACCATACACGACATGAGCAGCCTCCTCTATCCGGCGCGTGGCGATGTTCGTGGCGCGATGCACCAGGAACGTTACCGCCGTGGCGCGGCCCGCGCCGAACGCATCATCGCCGTCTCCCATTCGACGCGCCGCGACATCGAAAGCTTCATGCGCATTCCCACGGAGCGCATTCGGACTATCTACAGCGCGCCCGATCCGGTCTTCGCCCAAGAACCGGACACCAGCCAGGATCAGCAGATTCTGCAACGCTATTCCATACAGCCTCCCTTCATCTTGTACGCCGGCACCATCCGTCCCCAAAAGAATGTCCCACGGCTGGTGGAAGCGTTCGCCGTAATTCGCTCCGAGCTTGAAAACCATCCACTTTTCGGCCAGCTCAAGCTTGTGATTATTGGCGACGAGCTCTCCCGTTACCCGGCCGTGCGGCGCGCCGTAGTGGCCACTCGCGTCGAGCCTTTCGTCCGTTTTCTTGGGTTCGTTCCGTTGAACACGCTGAAGGTTTTCTATCGCGCCGCCACGATTTTTGCCTTTCCGTCCTTGCACGAAGGCTTCGGCCTCGCTCCGCTGGAAGCCATGGCGTGCGGCACTCCGGTGGTCGCCTCGGATGTTCCCGCGCTGGTGGAAGCCGTGGGCGACGCTGCGGAACTGGTCACGCCCGACAATCTTTTCGACGTCGCGCGCGGACTGCGCTCCGTGCTTCTCGATGAAAACCGGCGCCGCGAATTGTCCCAGATCGGACGCACGCGTGCACAAAGGTTCGATTGGGACGACACCGCTCGCTCGGTGCTCGATGTGTATCGGGAAATAACGTCATAAACTTCCGAAATATTGTTTGACTTCCTTGGGTACTAGAAGTACTATTGCGCTACACCCTTGGGTACAAGTAGGGATATAGCTTCGTGGAAAGGAAGTCTAGTTATGGATTGGACGCGGTCAGAGACACTCGCTCTGGCCATGCCTCAGTGCACGCAATGCCGTGGATCGGGATTGCGTCTTGCAAGAAAGGGTGTGCTTACACCCTGTAACTGCGTGCTGCGCTGTATTTTCCGGATCTGCTATGACCGGTTCGTAAAATGTGTGACCCAGGAGCGGCACGTGAGCCGCATCTCGCTGGAACCCCATGCCGGGCGCCAGCGGCCGAACACCTGGGGCCGGAAAGACGAGGAATTTATCGCGGATTTCTCGCTGGTTTCACGAAGGACTTTGAGTGAGGACGAGTACCGTATCTTCCGGTACCACTTCCTGCTGGGAGCAGACTGGAAACTTTGTACACGCAAGCTGGGCATCGATCGCGGGAATTTCTTCCATAGCGTCTACCGTATCGAACAAAAGCTCGGCCGAACGTTCCGCGAGCTGACGCCTTATCCGCTGTTTCCGCTGGACGACGATTTTCACGGGCCGTCGCGAATGGCTCCGGCCTTTAGCGCCACCGCACATCGGGAGGCCGTTCTGCATCCCCGCTTACCCTCTATCGGTAAGACGGCGTGAAGTAAAGAAGCGTTGCAGCAGCTCGGCGCATTCCGCGCCCAGCACGCCTTCGACAATTTCGACGCGGTGATTCAGCACATCGGCGTCCGCCAGTTGAAACTTGCTGCGCACTCCGCCGAAGCGAAGATCACGCGCTCCGAAGACTAAACGCGATACACGCGCCGCCACCAGTGCGCCTGCGCACATCACGCAGGGCTCGAGCGTCGCGTACATTGTGGCGCCTTCCAGCCGGTAATTGCCGGTCGCGGCGGCCGCCTCGCGCAAGGCCAGAATTTCGGCATGTGCGGTCGGGTCGTTGCGTGCTATCGGTGAATTTCGGCCGCGTCCGATCACGCGGCCGTCGAAAACTACGACAGCGCCGACCGGGACCTCCCCCCCGCGTTCGGCGTCCTTCGCCAACTCCAGCGCCTCTCGAAGAAAATCTTCGTCTGACAAAACTTATACCGGCACGCCTTCGATGATGCATTGCGGCGCTGGCATGGGGATGATTCGCTCGAGGCGGAAACCGGACGCCGCGAATAGATCGCGGAACTGCTGCTCGGTCCGTTCCATGCCGCCCGGAAGAACCAGCATCTCTAAGTCGACGATTTTCGACATGGCTGGCTCGTTACCCGCAGGCACCACTTGATCCACTACCAGCAGCCGTCCGCCGGGACGAATCCCCTTGCGGCAATTGCTCAGAATCTTGATGCACTCCGGATCGTACCAATCATGGATGATGAACTTCATGATGTAGGCGTCAGCATCCTTGGGCAGGGATTCGAAGAAGCTCCCGGCTTCGAGCGTGCACCGGTCCGCGAAGCGATCGAGAATGCCCGTCTTCTTCGCACCTTCGATCACATGCGGCATATCGAATAAGGTCCCGCGCGACTTAGGCGCTTGGTCAAGAATGGCCGCCAGAAGAGTCCCATGGCCGCCCGCCACGTCCACGATGTGCTCAAAGCGCGAAAAGTCGTAACTTTGAACCACCGCCGCGCTGTCGCCCTGGGATAGATCCGTCATGGCGTTGTTGAAATTGACGGTCTTTTCCGGATGCTGAGCCATCCAGTCGAACATCGGCATCCCATTCAGCTTGTACGATGCCGGCTTACCCGTTTCGACGCACCACGGCAATTGCTCCCACGAACGGAGGTGCCAGTCATCGGTTAGCATCAGCGCCATACTGCGTATGCATGGTTTGGCGTTGGTGCGCAGCGGCTCGGAAAGCGGCGTCTGCGCGAAACGCCCGTCCTCTAGTTCGGTGAACACGCCGACGCTCGCGTTCGCGCGCAACAGGCGGTACAGAGGCTGTTCCTGCGTTCCGGTAAGCGTAGCCAGTTCCTTGGGACTCTTCGGACCCGATTCCAGATGATCGGCAATGGCGAAGTGTGCAGCCGCGGAAATCGCGCTCGACACCCACTTCCCCAGGATCATTTGCAGCAAAGCCACGTGTGGCGGAGGCGATTGAGCTGGTTGCGACATGAGTACCGATTATTATACGAGCACTCACCCATCGAACAGCGGAAGCTGGGATCGCGCGGCCAAAATTCCGGTTCCGCTGAGTCCGACTTGCGATCCAGCCCGTGGCGTTTCCGAATTATCTCCACGCGCTCCTGGATCATCTCCGGATAGGCTCCGCGAAGATATGCTGCACGATCGTACTGTTCGCGATATTTGCGCACCAGCTGCGGGAACCGTTCCTCGAGAAACGGGAGGAATACCTGGTATGCGCACGGCTTGAGGAACAGAACGTTCGCCCACAGTACGGCTGCACCAGCCGCCGCGGCGGCGCCCGCCAGAGCATCCAGGCTTGCTTCAGAATCGTTGATCAACGGCATCACCGGCGCGCAGCCTACGACAACTCTCAGCCCGGCGTTCGCCAAAGCTCGCACCGCCCCTAAACGTAAATCCGGACGAGGCGCCATCGGCTCCAGCAGCCGGGCGAGTTCCACATCCACGGTGGTCACGGTCATCGAAATTCGCAAGTAGTGCCGCCGAGCGATTTCTTTCAGCAGATCCACGTCGCGCGCAATGAGATCGGACTTTGTGGTGATTCCCAAGTGCAAGCCCGACATGCTCGCGAACACTTCCAGCATCTGGCGCGTCACGCCGTAGCGCCGCTCCGCGGGCTGGTAGGGATCGGTCGCCGTTCCCAACGCTACTGTTTCCCCGACCGGCAGCGCGCGCAGTTCTTCGCGGAATCGCGCCGCATTGAACGCCTTGGCATAGATCTTGCGCTCGAACTGCTCGGGATCGCGCATCTCCATGAACTCGTGCGTGTAGCGCGCATAGCAATACTTGCAGCCGAACTCGCAACCCCGATAGGGGTTGATCGTCCAGCGGAAAGGCACACGCGTGCTGTCGCAACGGGCCAGATAAGAGCGGGCGGCAAGCTCGAAGTACTCGACGCGCCGCTTGGGTTCGAGGCAAGGCGCTTCAGCCGCCATGCGGGCAATGCCGATCAGCTTGGCAACTTGCTCCGGCACCTCCCCATATTCGCCTTTTGTTCTCCTTGTGTCAAGCCATGTTTCCAGCGGCTCAGGCCGGATAATTTCCAGCGATGTAGTTGTTCAGGTGCTTGATCGTGCGCTGCTGCGAATCGATTACCCAGTTCACCAGATCGCCGATCGAAAGCATCCCGACAACCTTGTCTCCTTCAAGCACCGGCAGGTGGCGGACACGGCGATTGGTCATGATCCGCATCGCGTCGGCGACCGTTTTCTCCGGCGTAACGAACAGCGCCGGCGTAGTCATGATGTCGCGCACGCGAGTCTCCTGCGAACTGCGGCCCTTAAGAATGACCTTTCGAGCGTAGTCGCGTTCGGAGACAATCCCGGCGAGCTGTCCTCCGATAAGGACCACCAGGCAGCCAATCTGGCGTTCCGACATCATCTCGATGGCGTGGTAAACGGTTTCGTCCGGAGTCACGGACCAAACCGGGTTTCTGCCTTTCATACGAAGCAGGGAGCGGACCGGTTCATCGAATCGAGCCGCATGTTCTTGCAGGGCGGGGGCGGATTGCATAACGGACCTCCCGCCCGAATCATCCGCCTCGATTCTTTCAGAGTCAAGGGTGCTCCTCCGAGATCCGCTAAGCTGCATAGGAAGGTCGCGACCGGAGGATCCCATGAATCGCAAAACGTTTCTGCGCAGTCTGATCGGTGGTTTCACCTTTGTGCCGCTCGCGGTGCAGGCCGAGCCGGCCGCGGCGGAGAAAGCCAATTTAGACCTGGTAACCCGATTTTGCGAAAGCTTCGCGACGCGCGACATGGAGAAGATCGGCGCATTCCTCTCGCCGGACCTCGTCTATCGCATCACGGACACCGCTCCGGCGGTCAAGGGCGCGGAAGCGCTCGCGCGCATCCGGGCCTACGTGGACCGCTCCACATCGATCGAGTTCAAGATCCTCGATAGCTGGGTTCGCGGCTCGGTGGTTGTGAATGAACGAGTAGATACCTTTATTCGCCCCGAAGGGAAGGTCGCCTATCATCTGACGGGCGTGTTCGTGGTGAAAGACGGCAAGATCGTCGAATGGGCCGACTACGGCATCCGGTAGATTGTCCTGCCGAGATCGCCGGACACCCGGCCCAAGACCACAAGAGGGGATGTATACTGGCTCTCGCGCCCAAGGATTCACGATCGACGAAAGGGGTTACCGCATGAAACGCAATCTGTACGTAGGCTTGGCCTTCCTGGGAACCATCGGCGGCCTTTGGATCGGATCGGAAGTGCTCGCCAAGCGGGCCGCCGCCGCGACCGCGATGGCTCCCCGGTTTGAAGTGGACCCGATGTGGCCCAAGCCTCTGCCAAACCACTGGATTCTAGGCCAGACCATCGGCGTCTCGGTGGACGCGCAGGACCATGTCTGGATCATCCACCGTGCTGGATCGCTCGAAGCCGGCGAGGTGCACGCGACAACCAATCCACCTACGGCAAAGTGTTGCGCACCCGCGCCGCCCGTGCTCGAATTCGACCCCGCGGGGAATCTGGTCAACTCCTGGGGCGGACCGGGGAACGGCTATGACTGGCCGGATTCGAATCACGGCATCACCGTCGACTACAAAGGCAACGTCTGGATCGGCGGGAACGGGCGCGGCACGACGCAAGCGGCCACCAAGGACGGCAAGGGCAAGCAGGCCAAGCAGGAGTTCAAGCTCGACGAGAGCCAGGTCGCCGGCGTCCAGCCGTTCAACGACAACATGGTCCTGAAGTTCACCAAGGCCGGAAAGTTTCTGATGCAGATCGGGAAGCCCGGCCGGAGCAAGGGCAGCAACGATACCGAAAACCTGCGGCTTCCGGCCAAAACCTACGTCGATCCTCAGACGAACGAATTGTTCGTGGCAGACGGGTACGGCAATCACCGGGTGATCGTGTTCGATGCAGAGACCGGCAAGTACAAGCGCCACTGGGGAGCTTACGGCAAGCGGCCGGACGACGTCGATCTGGGGCCCTATAAGCCGAACGATCCGCCGCCGCAGCAGTTCCGCAATCCCGTTCACTGTGCCGAGATCTCGGTCGATCGTCTGCTGTATGTCTGCGACCGCGTAAACGATCGCATCCAGGTGTTCAAACCGGACGGCAGCTTCGTCAAGGAAATGTTCATCGAGAAGAATACGCTGGGATCGGGCTCGGTGTGGGACATCGCGTTCTCCAAGGACGCCGAACAGAAGTACATCTACCTGGCCGATGGCGAGAACGATCAGGTGCACATCCTGGATCGCCAGTCTCTACAAGTGCTGACCAGCTTCGGCGACGGCGGACGGCAGCCGGGTGAATTCTACGGCGTCCACAGCATCGCGGTGGATTCCAAAGGCAACATCTATACGACCGAGACGTATCGCGGGCAGCGCGTACAAAAATTCACGTATAAGGGCGTCGCATCGGTCGCCAAAGAGACCCAGGGCGTCGTCTGGCCCAAGAAATAGGAGCATCCATGGCGAAGAAGCTAATTCTGGGGATGATGGTTGCGTCGTTCGTACTGTCGGCGCAGCAACCGACATGCAACCAGTGCAACGCCACTTACTTGAGCAGAAAAGAGATCCAGTCCTATCTGAAGCGCGCCAAAGACAACGGCCTCACGGATCAACAAACTCGCGCGGTCAGCATCGGCAAAGCCAACATCGGGATCGGCGTCGTCTATCGCGGCAAGCTGGACAAGCCCGCTCCCGATTCCGTCGCCGAGCACGATCTGGTGAGCGAGGTCTATCACGTGATTGACGGTTCCGCTACGCTGGTCACGGGTCCCGATATCGCCGATATGAAGCGCCGCCCAGCGGATCTGCAAACCGTCCGCGAGTTCAACGGTCCAGGCAACGGCGGTTCCACGATTCGCAATGGCGTGGAGCATCACCTTAAGGCGGGCGACGTGATCGTGATTCCCGCTGGCACCGGCCACTGGTTCACCAAGATCGACGACCACATCCGCTACGTGATGGTGCGGATCGATCCGGACAAAGTGCTGCCGCTCAAGGATGAGGCTGCGTCGCAGGCGTATCTGAAGAGCCCGGTGACGAACGGCAAAGGTAAAGGGAAGTAATCCGTGGGGTCGGCCTTTTAAGGCCGCAGCCGGGCTTCCGCCCGGCTTCATCGTTTTAATCAGCACGCCGGCTGGAAAGCCGGCGGCAGGCTTGAAAGCCTGACCCCACTAACCTACAATCATCCGCATGCGGAAACTCCTCGTTCTGGCTCTCTCGATCAGCTCACTGGTGGTGGCACAAGCACCGCCGGCTTCAAATAGTGCCAAGGGAGCAGCTAAGGGCGGAGGTCGCGCGGCGCCAGCCATCCCCGGCTACGAAGTCAGTGCCGACCGTAGAGTTACTTTCCGGCTGCGTGCTCCCGAAGCGACCACGGTAACCGTATCGGGCGATTTCACTGCCAGCCCACAAGCGATGGTAAAAAGTCAGGACGGCGTGTGGACTTTCACCACCGCACCGCTGCGAGCCGCCGTTTACAACTATCGTTTCACCGTAAACGGCGTGGCGACGTCCGACCCGAACAATCCCATGCTTGGTACGGCTGACCGCGGCAACGGATCGTCGCTGCTCGAGGTCAGGGGCGACAAGCCGTCGCCATGGTCCGTCCAAACCGTACCGCATGGCAACATCCACATCAATACCTACGTTTCGAAGACCATGAACGCGACGCGTAACATCTACGTCTACACGCCGCCGGGCTATGAGACCTCGGCCACACGCTATCCGGCCCTGTACCTGATGCACGGAGCGGGCGGCAGTGAATCGAGCTGGGTCACCGCGGGACGCGCGAATATCATCCTCGACAACCTGATCGCCGAGGGCCGCGCCAAGCCGATGATCATCGTGATGCCGTACGGGCGCGCGGGTCAATCGACGACGTTTGGTCCGGCTCCGGTGGTGGTGCCGGCCGATCAGAAGAATCTCACGTTCCCGAATGACGTGGTTCCGGACGTAATCGAATTCGCCGAGAAGAATTACCGGATCGCGCCGGGAGCCGATAACCGCGCCATCGCCGGCCTGTCGATGGGCGGCAACCAGACTTTGATCATCGGCCTGAACCATCTGGATCTGTTCCACTACGTCGGTGCGTTCAGCCCGGTGATCATGAACGCCAACGCCGATGAGGACTTCAAGAGCTTGTTTGCCGACGCGGCGGGAGCCAACAAGAAGCTGAAAGTATTCAACATTTACATCGGCAAGGAAGACACGCTGTACATGTCGAACGTTAGCTTCCACCAGCTGCTTGACCAGCATCAGGTCAAGCACGTCTTCACCGAAACGGAAGGCGCGCACGTGTGGTGGAACTGGCGCGACTACCTGGTGGATTACGCGCCGCGGCTTTTCAGGTAGGCAAATACAATAGGTCCGGTAAGACTCAGCGCGGCGCCTGCGGCCACGTCAACCGCGTAGTGGTATCGCCCGTACACGGTGGCGATCGCCACGCACACGCCGTACAGCGCCATCGCCCATCCAATCCAAGGGCGCTCGGGCAGGGTTACGAATAATCCCCACGCGGCGGAAAGTGCGGAGGAAACATGCGCACTGGGAAACACGCTGGAATGGATGCTGAGATTTCCGAGGATCCACAAGTTGAATCGCCGCAAGTCCGTGATGATGCCGGGAAGGTCGGCGCCGGCAAAGACGATGCGCGGCGGCTCGGATGGGAAATACGGAAAGAGCGCGTATGCACCGAGAGTCCCGGCGAGATAGATCAGCCAGAACGTATTGAGCCGGCTCCTCCGGCCATGCGCCAGCAGAGCCCATACCGCCACGAATCCGACCGTGTAAACCAGCAGGTAGCACAGCTCGAAAAACAGGGGCAGCATTAGGCCTGCGCTTTCGATCATCGCGCGCAGCCCATGCTGGTCAAGCAGTATCCGGTCCCACACGATCCAGGACTGCTCCAGGCGATGATCGCGAATCGCCGGCGTAAACCAGTCCATTTCGCGGAACGCGATCAGCATGAGCAACAGTGGCGCGAGATCGCGGAACCAGGATTCCGACCGCGCTAGCCTGATCACCAGTGCAGCTACTGCAATCGCGACGATCCACGGTCTCCACGGAGAGATAAAGAATACCGAGATCAACGCGACGTACGTGAAATAGACGAGCAGGAGCCACTCGGAAGATCGCAGACGCGGCACCCGACCAGTTTAAGCGAGGCGACGGATGATCGTGAACGGTGAATTTAGCGCCGGCGAAGCCTGCGGCGTCTCAACGCTTTGCGAAGGCTCGCATAAAGGACTCCGGCTCCAGAAATGAGTCCCCCAACAATCTCCATCCATGTCTTGAGTCCTGAAGGATCACTGATAACCGTCGTCGCCAAATTGGGACGATTCTCACCGACTTCAACCTTAACTTCGAGTGGCTCTTTGTCTCGGGGACTCTCATCAACATACCGCTGAATGGTTGCGATCAGACTTAATGAACCACTCTGCTGCGCTGAAACGTTCCAGCTCACTTTCGACTGGACCGGCGGCTCAACGTTAATCGGTTGGCAACTGTCTCGAACTCCAAGTGGGTTCCGGGGCTCGATTTTGAAGCCAGCGCCCTGAAGACAAACATACAAGTTTTGGTAAGGAGGCTTAAGGACAAACGCCTTCGAGGCGAGGTCAAAACCATCGGGAGTGACACGCTTCTTGAGGTCGGCGGTCCATGCTTCAAAACCGACCAGATAAGTCACGGCGATCGTGTCGCCCGATTTCATACTCTGACGATACGTTAAAGCTCCAAATACCAGCGCACCGCTGCGCTGGTCCGTGACGACACGCACTACTTTCACGGTTACAGAGTTTGACGCTTCCCCTCCGGGCCCACGAACAGCAATAGTATAGAGCGTCGTTTCGGTAGGCATAACTTCGAGAGTTCCGGTGGTCTCAACTGCGCGACTTTCGGTCTTCGCGCCAGCGGTGACGGTGAGAACAGCGACGGTAGCATTCTGCGAACTCCAGAATAGGGTGCTCACACCCGCGGGTCCGACCTCCGTGGGTTTAGCGACCAACGTGACACTTGGCGGCTCTGGGGGTGGAACGACCATGGCCGCTGTTTCTGGCGGACGGGTTAACGCTCTAAGTACTTCTACCGTGATAGTGACTGTGACTGTGGCCGATCGAGTGCCACCTGCTCCCGATGCGGTTAGGGTATAGGTCGTGGAGTCGTCAGGGCGAACTTGCTGCTCGCCAGAGAGTTGGACTTTGCCGATTCCGTGGTCGATTATAACGTCCGTAGCGTTTTGAACAACCCAACGCAAGGTGGAAGACCCGGATTGCGTAACTGTGGCCGGTTGAGCTTCGAAGCGGACGATGTTTGGAGGAGTCGGGGGAGGCGCGTCAGACGCTCTGACTGCGACCGGTGGCGGTGCGGGCGGCGGAACACTCTTGACACACCCCTGCAATAGCAGCAAGACGACAACGAGGCCTGGGACCAAATAGCTACCATTCGGCATGTTGCGGCGAGTCGACATCTTTGCTTGCAACTGACAGTCCGGCTTTATCGATTAGATTAGATCAGAATGTTTATTTAGGATGAGTATACGTCTATTAGCACGTTATATGGGGATATGCCGATGCCCACAGATGGTCGATCGTCGCCGGGCAAACGATGACGAAATGGGAATTGAGACCGGCGGAGCATCGGCCACGAGGTGATTACTCAGAGGAACGCAGTCGCGGCACCCGACCAGTTTAAGCGAGGCGGCGGATGATGGTGAACGGCAACGTCACGATCGCCCAGACCAGTTCCAGGGCTCCGCCCACAGCGATCCCGACGATCCGGAAGGGCAGCAGAATCAGCCAGACAATCGGATAGAGAACCAGCGCGGCGAGCGCGAGTGGCCAGCACAGCACGAACAGGATGCACCAAAGCAGGAAAGTGAGCATCTCACTCTGAGGTACGCAACCCGCCGAAAAAAGTTCCCGGGGACATTCAGCAGTCCCCGCCTTACTGGACGGCGTCTGCCGCGTGGAAAGAACTGCGAACCAACGGACCGCTTTCCACGTGCCGGAAGCCCATCTCGTATCCCAGGCGCTTCAGTTCGGCGAACTCCTCGACAGGCACGTACCGGATGATCGGCAGGTGCTTGGCCGACGGCCGCAGGTATTGCCCCAACGTGAGGATATCGACGCTCGACGAGCGCAGATCGCGCATTACGGAAGCGACTTCGTCAAGAGTCTCGCCCAGCCCGAGCATCAATCCTGACTTCGTCGGAGTGCCGGGTGCAGACTTCTTCACATGCGCAAGCATGTCCAGCGAACGTTCATAGCGCGCGCCCAAGCGAACCTGGCGATACAGGCGCGGCACCGTCTCCGTATTGTGGTTGAGAATATCGGGCGCCGCTTCGAGCACGACGTCCATAGCGGCGTGCGAGCCTTGAAAATCCGGGACGAGAACTTCGACCCCGCAACCTTGTATACGTTCGCGAATCGCGCGAATCGTCATCGCGAACAGCTCTGCGCCGCCGTCTTTGCGGTCGTCACGATTCACACTGGTGATGACCGCGAATTTCAACCCGAGAGCCGCGCACGCCTCGGCCACCCGGCGGGGCTCGTCATAATCGACCGGCAGCGGACCGCCTTTCTGCACGGCGCAGAAACCGCAGCGCCGGGTGCAAACGTTCCCCAGGATCATGAAAGTAGCGGTGCGCCGGTTCCAGCAGTCGCCGATGTTGGGGCAAGCCGCGCTCTCGCACACCGTGTGGAGCTGCAACGTCTCGACCAAGTCCTTGAGCTGGCGGTAGTTATCGCCGACGGGAGCGGGAGCACGGAGCCAGGCGGGCCGCTGCTTTTTGGGTTCGATCGTTACCAGCACTTGATTCCATTATCCCCCGCCCTCACAGGCGGGGCTGGATCTCCGCGATTCTGGTCTCCAAAATCCGCGATTCCGAGAAGTTTTCCGCCCGCCGGAAGAACTCGGGAGCCATTTCGTAGGCGCGGCGCGGGATGAACCCGATGATCTCGCCCGCCGCGGCCTCGGTTCCGTGCTCGCGCGCGGCGTCGGCGATGGTGTCCCAGACGCGATCGAGCGGGGTTTCGGCAAAGTTAGTCAGGTTCATCGAAACCTGGGCGCAATCGCGCGAAGCCAGGTAGATCCCCATGGCCTTCACGTGAGGAAATCCGCCGGAAGAGGCACGAATCTTCTTGGCAATGGTTTGAGCGATGGCGGCGTCGCGGGTCGCGAGTTGGACGTTGTAGGCGACCAGGAACCCGCGCGCCCCGACCATGGATGCGCCGGCCGTGGGGTGGCCCGCAATATTCCCGATATCGGGCGGCGCTCCATCGAATTCCCGTCTTCGAACCTTTTCGAGACGCCGGCGCAGGGGGTTGCGTGCTGCGTGTTCGTAAAAATAGACCGGCACACCGAAGCGTCGCCAGATCTCCTCGCCCGCGCGATGCGCCGCGGCAACAGCTTCTTCCATTGACGAGCCGTCCAGCGGAACGAAGGGAATCACATCGGCCGCACCCACGCGGGGATGGACGCCCTTATGCGCAGAGAGGTCGATTAACTCGGCGGCCTTCCCCGCCCCGCGCACCGCAGCCTCGACAACCGCGTCAGGAGTCCCGGCGAACGTCATGACGCTGCGGTTATGGTCGGAGTCCGCCTCCCACCCGAGCATCAACACACCCGGAGTCTGCGCGATGGTATTGGCGATCGCGAGCACCACCGTGGAATCGCGGCCTTCGGAGAAATTAGGAACACATTCGAGCACCGTACGATCATAAAGGATTGCCCACACCAGGACGCAAGAACGCTTCTCGCAAAAAAACTTTGGACCGCGTGCTTTCACAGGCCGGAGTTGGCTCGCGTAAGGAAGCCCGCCAGTGGATCGGAGCGGGCCGTGTCGCGGTGGACGGCAAGAAAATCCAGACGCCGGACGCCTGGGTCGATCCGGAACATCAACGCGTCACGCTGGATGGCAAACCCCTGCGTGCGGCCAGGAAAGTCTACCTGCTGCTGTACAAACCTAAAGGCTACGTGACCAGTTACAAGGATCCCGATGGCCGACCGACGGTTTACGATCTGCTCAAAGACGTCCCGGAGAAAGTCTTTTCCGCCGGACGCCTGGACCTGGACACGACCGGTCTGTTGATTTTCACCAACGACGGGGAGTTTGCCGATCGCATCACCAGTCCGGAGTCGCACGTGCCCAAGACCTATCTGGTCAAGGCGTCGATGCTGCTCACCGACGATCAGCTCGATCAGTTACGGCGCGGCGTGATTCTGGCCGACGGGCCGACTCGCCCAGCCGATGTGAAACGCGTTCGCGATTCCGGCCGCTACACGTTTTTCGAGATCACAATTACGGAGGGCCGCAATCGACAAGTCCGGCGAATGGTGGAAACGCTGGGCGCGAAAGTCCTGAAACTCGTCCGGACGGAGATCGGGAACATTCGGATCGGAGATTTACAGATCGGAAAGTTTCGCGCGCTGAGTGACCAAGAGGTTCGCGGGCTTACTTAGCCCTTGCCCGCTTAGTTCTCGCCGGAAGTCGAAAACGGTTCCAGCTCGCCGGAGTCTTGTCCGCGCCGGCCGGGTAATGCGGCCAGCACCTGCGGCAATTCCAGGTCGCCGCCCCGTCCGTACCGGTTGAGGATGATAGAGCCTGCGTGCAGCATCACACCCAGTCCGATCCAGACCTGCCAGTGAGAAAAAGCACCCGTGATGTCGAACTGGCCGGCCAGGCCCATGTCTGAAGCCAGCCTCCAGAATCCAAGCGAGTAGGCCATCAGTGAGGCCGGCACGAGCAAGGCGCCGAAAGCCGCCGATACCGCCCGATTGGTACCTCTCTGCTGTTGCAGCCGGCGGCCCTGTGGAAAACGGATCTTGACAATCATAAACCCTACACCGCCAGATTCATTTTACCAAGGAATGGTTTCAGAAAGATTCGCCGTTCCATTTCGTGTAGAACGTGAGTCTAACATCCAAATATCGGTATGTTCCGACGAATAATGGTCAACCCGGCGAAGCCGGCGGAGTGATAGAATCCATAGCACTGTACGGGGCGAAGGAGAAGGTGATGCTGTTCTGGACGAACCGGTTGAAGTGTAGCCGATGGCTGGCCGTAGGCCTGGTCTTTTCAGCCGCCTGGGCAACCGGCCAGGACGTGGCAACGACGGCTTGGCGCCTGGAAAGCAGCGGGGATGGCGAACAAGCGTTAGCAAGCCTGCGGCAGGCTGCCACGGCTGCGCCGAACGATCCTGGTTCGCTGCGCGCCTACGCCGAGTTCCTGGAACGGCATCACGATCCGGGAGCCCGCGAGGCGTATAGCCGGCTCAGTCAGCTTCTGCAACGAACCAGCGCCCCGGCCGAACAACGCGCCGCAGTGGCGCAACGCCTGGCAGTACTCGACCTTCTAGCCGGAGACCGGGAAGCCTCGGCACGTCATTTGCAGGAATACACCGCGGCGGGCGGCAAAGATCTGGCGCTCCCGCCTGCGCGGACCCTGGCGCCGCTCAATTACATCGAAATACCTGGACCGCTCCGTTCCTTCGCGCGCATGGCTGCGCTTTCGCCGGATCTCACCCCGAGCGATCTGCTGCCGGCCCTGGCCCGCAACGTCATTACCAATGGCTACCGCGCGACCACAGCCAACGAAGCCCTGGAGCAGACCGAATACCTCAAGCTGGTGATTCGCTATCTCTCGCAAGCCCGCGAGCTGGAGCGCCTGGCGGGACCGACTAAGACACTGCGCATCGATATGTGCGAATCGCCCGCTACGGCCGACCTGCTGCGCCTGATCGGATTCCGCATGCGCGGCGGATGCGGATCGGACCTGGTGCTGGAAACCGTAAACGCCTCGCGCGCGTTCCTCACCACCGATTCGGGATTCCCGCTGGCCGATCTGGAGCAGGCGCTGCGCACGAACCGGCCGTTCACGCTCGACTATCAGCCCACGCGTGTTCCGATCCTCTATAGCGCGGACTACTGGCAGCCACCCGCAAAGGACAAGACGCAAGACAAAGGCGAGTTTATCGACTACTTTCTGGGCGATCCCTCGGTGTGCCGGCTATACGTGGCGCTATCCAAGTTGGATACGAGCACCGCCGAACAGCTGCGCCAGGCGTTTCCTACCGCCCGGCTCAAGATCTACGCCCATGTTCTCGATTTCTTCGGCGGAATGTTCCAGATCCGCGACGGGAAAGCCGTGGTTCCGGGGGGCGCACGCAGCGAGAGAGAATGGACCGACCTGAACGGAGGCGTCAACCCGGATAAAGGCGCAGCCTTCTTCGAGCGATTGATTACGCGCGAAGATGGGTGGCTGGCGAGCTACTACGACTCGCTGGCGCGCGTCGAAGGCCCGGTGAAGGACTACTTGACCGAACCCGATCGACTGAAGCGCTTCTATGCGGCCATTCGCGGCAAGGTAACCAGCCCGGGCCCGGCGCGGCCAGTGTTCCGGTCGAATACCGACATGCTGCTTCTGACCACGCGCTTGCGCCTGGATCCGGATGGCAAGCCGCATCTTCCGGGAGGCCTCGATATCTGGAAGCGGCTGTTCGCGGAACACCCCGAGGGAAAATACGACGCCAAGCTCACTCGGGCCGCCCCGCAATGGAAAGACGGGGACGACGTGCTCGAAGCGCTCTTCGGCCTGAGCCGCAAGGCGGCTGAAAATGAGCCGCTGAAGATCTTCATGGCCCTGACCGACATCGACCGGCGGCGCTCGAAACCGCTGGAGCCGGCCACCATGGACAAGCTGGCGCGCAACTACCGGACACTTTCCGCGCAATACCCGCTGTTTGCCGAAGTTTCCACTGTGACGGATCCGACCGTGCTGGCGTACCTCGAAACGACGCGCACCATCGACGGGATTCGCAACCAGGGTCTGCGCGCCGATGCGGCGGGCATGGCGCAAGCCCTGATCGGGCTGTGGCAGATCTTCGTCCGCCAGCAAAGTATTCCGCGCGGTGCCGCGGACGCAACCCTTGCGAAACTCCTGGAGCCGTTCGCGCAAATCCGCAACGACAAGGACGTTTTCGACGCTGGCCGCGCGGGAGTCCGCAATCTGCTGCAGGCAAGCAATTCCCCGGCGGGTGTTTCGGCACAGGACCGCATGCTGGACCTGCTGGCCGGCGGAGTTCCTCAAGGAGCGTCGGATACGCATCAGCAGATGGTCGAGGACCTGATCCGGATCTTCGAGGCCCAGCGCCTGGTTTCGCTGAGTACCATCTTCGATCTGGCAGACAACCTGGATAGCGTAAGCAAGGGACAGCCCCTGAACACCGCACTCACCGGGCGCCTGGCCACGCGCATCTCCGAAATCCAACTGCCGCGCAGCTCCCTGAGCACCCCCGAGAAATCCACACTTGCGTTCGGCTACTGGACCGAGCAGCACATCGACGAACAGCGTAAGTTGAACCTGCGCGCCGCTATCGACAAGGCGGCCAAGGATCCTCAAAAACAGAGCGAGAAGCTGAGCGACCTGCGCGGCGAGCTCGCCGGATTCCTCCGGGACACATTGGTAGGGTTCAACTACATGCACTACGCGCCCCCGGGCGCGCAGATACTGCGGACCAATCCGTTGTTCGTCCGCAGCCACGACTTTAATGGCATCCAGGGAGCGAACCAAACCTGGGGCGCTACGTATGTGCCCGGCGCCGGATGGCCGTCGAATGCCGGCGGACGTCTGGCCGGGTCGCTGGCATCTCTGCCCTACGCGCTGGCGGAAGCGGAGCAAAATTTCCTGATCCCCTCGCGGGAGCAGGCGCTGATCTGGGGCGATCTGGTTCCGCAAATCATGCTGACGGCGATTGTTCCGCGCTGGTGGAACGTATCGCCCGTGCAGACCCACTGGGTGGGCGTCCACATGGCTTACGGCGAGTCCCTTCTGGGCCAGGCTGCTTTGAACCCGGAGCGCCGGCAGCAGGTGATCGCCGCACTGGATCCCTACCTTGCGCCCGGACGCTTGAGGAAAGTGGACGGTCTTCTCCAATCCGGCGAGCCATGGATCGCGGTCGAGAATGTCCTGCCGTCGGAAATGTACCTGCTCGCGCGGTCTCAGGCGGGACAGGATCGCGAATCGCCCTTGGCGCAGGAGATCCGCCGATTGTCGGCCGAATCGCCCGCCGCAGTGAGCCCGGAAGCGATCTCCCAGGCGTTCGGCACTCCCAAGCCGACGCTCGCGAATACCTACGGCTTGGAGTTACTGAATATCCGCACTTTTCCGACGCTGATGGGATACTCCAGCCGGATGCTGGCGGAGAGTTGGGAATCGAACCTGCTGTACTACGCCGCACTGGCGGACCAAATCCATGCGCAGCCCGCGCAGATGAACGTTCTGGTGCCCTCTTGGACCCAGCAGACTGTGGAACATATTTTCGCCACGCACCTGGAAGACTGGCCGGCGCTGTTGCGCTCGCTGCGGCTGGTTGGCGACGATGTCCGGGAAAAAGCGCGCAGGCAGACGCAGGCAAGGAATTCGGAGGTGATCGCGCGGTGATACGCAGACTTGGTTTTATCCTGCTGGTGGTGGCTCTGGCAGCGGCTCAGGACCGCCCCACGTTTCGCATCAAGGTAGACCTGGTGGTGCTCAGCTTCACCATCACCGACAACAAAGGGCACTACGTCAACGGCCTGAAGCCCTCGGATTTCCGGATCTCGGAAGACGGGATCCCGCAAAAGCTCACGACGTTTTCGGAGGGGAACAAGCCGCCGGTGGAGGTCGCCGCCGACGGATCGACGAAACCGATCGTGGTGGAAACCGCGGTTACGGGTGGCGCCGCCGCCCCGGGCTCCGGCATTGAAACGCGCTCGGACGCGTTCGTGGGCACGAACGTCTTCGTGCTGTTCGACACCAGCAACTACATGTATCGCGGCTTCGTCTATGCCTCGGACGCGATCGCCGATTTCATCCGCGGCCTGGATCGCGCCGATTCGGTGGCCGTCTACACCTATTCGCGCAATCTGACGCGCGCGGCTGAACTGGGCAAGGAGCGCAACGTCGCGATCGGCGGCCTGCGGAACGCGGTGGCGGGCGACGATTCCGCGCTCTACAACGCGCTGCTACTGACCATCCGCGATGCGGCGAAAGTTCCGGGACGCAAAGTGGTGATCGTGTTCTCGAACGGTCCCGACAACGCCAGCATGGTGGCGCCGGACGACGTCCGCGCGGTGGCCGAGGACGAAGGGATTCCGATCTACGTGATCTCGACCAATGAAATCGCCAAGGACCCGATTTCCGCCAACGTGTTCAAACGCATCTCAACGCGCACGGGCGGCAAGTCCTACTTCGCCACCAGCTGGCAGAAGCAGGTGGAGGCGTTCGAAGCGATTCGCGAGGATCTGGGGAATTCCTACACAGTCACGTATTATCCGCAGACGAACCCCAACGAAGGATTCCGCAAGATCAGCGTCGAGGTGGTGTCGGACGCGGGCAAGAAGTATCGCGTGCAGGCGCGGCCTGGGTATCGTCCGCGCGGCGGATTTTGAAAAAGGGGACTGCCTCCGATTTCGAAGAACGACAGTTCGCTGGTCCGATGCAGTGCACCGAATTCGGCTGGCTGTCCCCCTTTTCTAACCCCAGGTTAGAATGCGTGTATGCCCACCGCCGTTGAAACCGAGATCACTCCCTACGTCCTGAATCATTTCATCGCCGGCACGAGCGTCACACCCAAGTCGGGCGACTATCTCGACAAGCTCGACCCGCGTTCCGGCGATCGCATCGCACGAGTCGCCAACGGCAATGATGCCGACGTAGATGCCGCGGTAAAGGCCGCCGCGGCCGCGTTTCCCGAGTGGCGCGACCGCCGCCCGATGGATCGCGCCAAGGTGATGCTCGACATGGCGCGTGCCATCCGCAAGCACGTGAAGCTGCTGGCGGAAATCGAATCGCGTGAAAACGGAACGCCCGCATCGCAGACGCCTGCCGGGCTCGAAACCGCGGCTCGTTATTTTGAGTTTTATGCCGGATTGGTCAATACCAACCACGGCGAGACCCTCAACGTCGGCGCCGGATATCACGCCTATACCCGCCGCGAGCCGTACGGAGTGGTGGGCATCATCACGCCCTGGAATGTTCCCCTCAACCAGGCCGCGCGCGCGTCGGCGCCGGCCATCGCGGCCGGAAACACTGTCGTCGTGAAACCGTCTGAGGAAACGTCGGCGACGACAGTGGAGTTTGCCCGCATCGTCAGCGAGGAATGCGGATTGCCGCCGGGCGTTTTCAACGTGGTGCTGGGCGCGGGCCGCACGACCGGCGCGGCGCTGGTATCGCACCCGCTGGTCCGCAAGGTGGCGTTCACCGGAAGTCTGCGAGCCGGTAAGGAGATCGGCCATATCGCTGCCGATCGCATCCTCCCGCTGACGCTCGAACTCGGCGGGAAGTCGCCGCACATCATCTTCGAGGACGCCGATCTGGACAAGGCCGCGGCCAACGCCGCGAACATATTCACGCGCGTCTGCGGCCAGATCTGTTCGTCCGGCACCCGTTTATTGGTACAGGACAGCATCCACGACGCGTTCGTCGCGAAGTTGGTGAAGGAAGTCGAGAAAATCAGCGTTGGCCCGGAGGCGGACGCCTCGGTCGGTCCTCTGGCGACGAAGGCACAGTACGAAAAAGTCCAGAGCTATTATCAGATCGCCAAGCAGGAGGGCGCGAAGGCGGCCATCGGCGGCGAACTCCCACGTGACGAACGGCTCAAGAAAGGCTGGTTCGTCACTCCGACGGTTTACACGGATGTTCACAATGACATGCGCATCTCGCGCGAAGAGATTTTCGGGCCGGTGATGGGCGTGATCCGCTTTAAGGACGAAGCCGACGCCATCCGTATCGCCAACGACTCGGAGTACGGCCTAGCGGCCGGGCTTTGGACGCGCGACGTTAGCCGCGCGCTCCGGGTCGCCGCGCTGCTCGAAGCGGGACAAGTCTACGTCAACGAATATCAGACCGGCGCGATGATTGAGACGCCTTTCGGCGGTTATAAGATGAGCGGCTACGGGCGTGAGAAAGGCGTCGAAGCGCTGCTCTGCTACCAGCAGGTGAAGTCCGTCACAGTGAAGCTCTAGGAGGAGCTATGGCGTCTACCTTCGGCAAACTCAATCTCAAGGATCAGAAAGACATCCTGGTTCTCAATGCGCCGGAAAGTTTCGAGCCTGAGTTGAAGGCGCTGCGCGGCGTGACCGTTCACCACGATCTAAAAAACGTCAACAAGGTCGAGTTTTCGTTAGCGTTCGTCACGAAGCAGAAAGAAGTCGACACACTCGGGAAGGCGATCGCCAAGAAAGCGGAAGGCGATGCTGTCGTCTGGTTCGCATACCCGAAGGGCTCCTCCAAGAACTACAAGTCCGAGATCAACCGCGATAACGGCTGGAAGGTTCTGGGCGATGCGGGATTCGAGCCGGTCAGAATGGTCGCGATTGATGAAGACTTTTCTGCCGTGCGCTTCCGGCGGGTCGAGTTCATCAAGACGCTGACTCGCGGCAAGGAACACCGGATGTCGGCGCAGGGCAAAGCGCGGGCGGCCAGGAAATAGTGGCGTCCCCAACGCTCGGCAGCGTGATCACAAGCAATCTGGAAGCTTGGTACGCCGCACAATCCGACGTTCCGGGTGTCGAGGTTCATCGCGACCCCGACATCACCTGGATGCTGAGCAACGGGACCACTTGGTCCAACAGCGGAATGTCTCTCCGATTCGATGCGAACAAAGCCGGGCGCCGGCTCGGTCAGATTCTCAAACGCTACACACAGCACGGACGTGGCGCGGGATTCTGGGTCGATGAAGACGCCACACCTGGCAACATCGCAGATCTCTTGAAAGACCGCGGGTTTCGCTGCCGCAAGCGATTTCCCGGAATGTGCTGCGACCTCGCGAAACTGCCGCGGATCGCAACACCCAAAGGCATCCGGATCCTCCAGACGCCGCATCACTCCATGTATCTGCGCCATCCGCATCCGTACTTCGGACCGATCACGACCGCCATCCGCCGTCACGAACTGAACCGGCTGGCCCACATGGCCGCCCAGTGGCCCAAACGATTCTTCGATTTCGTCGCGTTGGCGGCTGGAAATCGCCCAGTCGGTGCGTGCAGCATGTTTCTGAACGACGGCGTCGCCGGATTCTACGATGTCGGCGTGCTCAAGGAAGAGCGGAACAAAGGCATCGGCAGCGCGATGCTGGCCCACGCCGTTCGTTTCGCGCGCGAGCGCCCATCAGAGAATGGAGCCACGCAGGCAGTGTTGCTTGCCTCAGGCATGGGATATGGAATGTATCAGCGCGCGGGATTCCGCGAAGTCTGCAAGATCGCGTACTGGTATCGGGCATTCCCCGATACCAGCCTGAAGGCTTGACATATACTGGACAGAAGTTGAGGAGGGTAGCGATGGTAGCACTCCGTTGCGCGACCGTGGCAGCAGTTCTGGCATCCGCGCTGGCCGGCCAGACGACCCAGGGCCAAGGCAAACAAGATCAGGCGAAACAAGGACCCTCCGGCGCTTATCAACAGGCCGCCCGGCTTCCTGCGCGCATAGTCGATTTCAAGGCGACTCCGGCATCCATTCAGCCGGGGCAGACCGCGATGCTGGTCTGGTCCACGGAGAATCCGAATTCGGTCACTATAGAACCCGACCTCGGCACCGTCACCACTCGCGGCAGCAAGCAGGTGAAGCCTTCGGCGACCACTACCTACACACTCACCGTGCGCGGACCGAATGGCGACGTGACACGCTCGCTGAAGATCACGGTCGCCGGGACGGTCGAACGCGCCGCAACCGCAGCGCCGGCGGCTGAGGCCGTTGCTCCAAAACCCACGCCCCGCATGGCCGACGGCAAGCCGGATCTCTCGGGAGTCTACAATTCGAGTTCGTTCAACTTCGGCGGCGTCGCGGTCCGTGGCCAGAATACTCCGATCGCGGCGACGCTGAAGAAGGGCGCCGAGAAATTCAAAATCGTCCGCGGGCCCGACGATGCCGGACAATACTCCACGTGCAGCCCCACCGGCGTGCCCGGAGCCTACTTCGTCCCGTATCAGTGGGAAATCGTACAGGGCCGCGACCGCGTGGTGATCGTATACGAATATCCGCACCTGTTCCGCGTGATCCCGATAGACGGCACGCCGCATCCCGCCGATCCCGATCCCACCTGGATGGGCGATTCGGTCGGGCGCTGGGATGGCGACACGCTGGTGGTCGACACGATCGGATTCAACGACAAGACCGAGCTCCCGGGCGGCTTTAAGCACACCGAAGCGCTGCATGTGGTCGAGCGCTTCCACCGCACCGATTTCAACAACCTGGATTACGAAGCGACCGTCGAGGATCCCAATGTGTTCGAAAAACCGTGGACTATCGTGCGCGGGTTCCCGCTGCGTCCGGATCTCACCAAGGTGGACGAGTTCATCTGCGAGAATAATCACGACTACAGCAAGTTCTTTGAGAAGAAGTAGGAGATTACCCATGCGATTCACGCTGATCATGTTGATAGGTGCTTCTCTCGCGGCAGCACAAGCACCTCCGCCCGCGGCAGCGCCCGCTGCTCCTCCCAGACCGCCACGCGTGCAGCCCCCAGCCCGGATCACGGAATTCCGCACGGAGCCAGGCACCGTTCAGTCCGGCCAAAGCGCAACTTTAGTCTGGGCGACGGAAAACCCCAATGCAGTCACCATCAGTCCCGACCTCGGCAAGGTAACGCCTCGCGGCAGCCGGCAGGTGAGTCCCAAAGCCACCACGACCTATACGTTGACCGTCACCGGGCCGAACAACTCCGTGCTGACGAAAGAAGTCACAGTGACAGTGCCCGGCACCACTCCTGTGAACAGCGCGTCCGCCGCGCCGACCGAGATGAAGAAAGAAGTGCCAAGGCTGGCGAACGGCAAACCCGATCTGTCCGGCGTGTATAGCTTTGGCGGCGGCGGCGCACCGGGTGGCAGAGGCGCAGCACCAGGAGGGGGCCGAGCCGCTGCTCCGGCGGGACCCGAATTGAAACCGGGCATGGAAAAATATCGCGTCGTCCGTGGACCCAACGATGCCGGCGCTCTTTCGGACTGCATGCCGATCGCAGGACCGGCTGCCTACAGCGTTCCGTATCAATTCCAGATCCTGCAAACGCCCAGCTACGCGGTCATCATGCATGAATACCCCGGCGTTTTTCGAATCGTCCCAACCAACGGAGCCACGCATCCCGTCGATCCCGATCCAACCTGGATGGGTGATGCTGTTGGACATTGGGAAGACGACACTCTGGTCATCGACATCGTCGGCTTCAACACGAAAACGGAACTGAGCGGCTTCAAGCACAGCGAAGGGCTGCATATTGTCGAACGCTTTAGCCGTCCCGATTACGACACGCTCCAGTACGAAGCCACGTTGGAGGATCCCAACGTCTTCGTGAGGCCGTGGACGGTCAGCCGGACTTTCCCGCTTCGCCCGGATTTGAACAAGATCGACGAGTTCGTGTGCGAGAACAATAAGGACTACAGCAAACTGTTCGTTAAGTAGTGACTCTTGCCGGATACGATCGAAGTCCCCGTCCTCATCGTCGGTGGCAGCCTGGTCGGCATGTCCAGCGCGATGCTGCTCGGCCACTACGGCGTGGGCTCGCTGGTGGTGGAGCATCATCGCGGAACCGCCATTCATCCGCGGGCCGCGCAAATCACCCAGCGCACCATGGAAATCTTCCGAACCGTGGGTGTGGAACAGATCGTGCGTCGCAGGTCCGCCGAGCAGTTCGTCCAGGATGGCGCGATCATGGGCGTGGAATCGCTGGCCGGCAAAGAAATCGCGTACTACATCGCCAACCTCAATGAAGGCATCCGCGACCTGAGTCCCTGCGAGCGCGTGTTCATTTCCCAAAGTCTGCTGGAGCCACTGCTGAAGCAGCGAGCCGAGGAACTCGGCGCCGATCTGCGTTTCGCCACGGAGATGACGTCCTTCGAGCAAGATGACACGGGCGTCACGGCACACATCAAGCATCGCGATACCGGCGAGACCGCCACAGTTCGCGCGCGCTACATGATCGCCGCAGATGGCGCACATAGTCGCGTCCGGGATCGCCTGAGGATCCCCATGCAGGGACGGGGAGTTTTCTCGAACAGCATCACCATCTATTTCCGTGGCGACGTCGGACCTCTTCTGCGCGGCCGGAATCTCAGCGTGATCTACGTGATCAACCCAATCCTCCGCGGATTCTTCCGTATCGAGATCCCGTTCACATCCGGCTTCCTGGCGGTGATTGCGCTGGGCGATCCCGAGCACCCCAACACGGATGTGTCCGCCGGACTCACCGATCAGAGCTGCCTGGATCTGCTCCACGCCGCGTTGGGGGTCGACGACATCCCCGTTAAGATCGAAGACGTGATGCGCTGGCAGTCCGAGGCGAATACCGCCGAACGATTTCGCGAAGGAAATATCTTCCTGGCGGGCGACTCGGCGCATGTGATGCCACCCTACGGAGGCTTCGGCGGCAACACCGGCGTGCAGGACGCGCAAAACCTGGCGTGGAAACTAGCCTCGGTGCTCCAAGGCAAGGCGGCGCCGGAATTGCTGGATACCTACGAGCGCGAGCGCCGCCCCGTTGGCGAATTCACGGTGGAGCAGGCCTATTCGCGCTATGTCACGCGCACGGCTCCCTATCTCGCATCCAAAGGATTTCAGCCGGTCGCGCACGATATGAACGTCGAGCTTGGATACTGCTACGATGGCCAGCTTCACGAGCATCCGAACGAATCGAAAGGCCGCCCGGGATCGCGCGCGCCGCACCTCTGGCTGAGTGAGGGTTGTTCGACGCTGGACTTACTGGGCCGCGATTATGTTTTACTTGCGGGTCCGCAGTGGAACGGAATAACCGATATTCAGGTTCATCGCATCACGGAGCCCGCGTTTCCCGCCGCCTACGGCATTACGCCATCCGGGGCTGTGCTGGTCCGACCTGACGGATTCATCGCGTGGCGTGGCGAAGGCGCGCCGCCCCTGGTCTAAATGGCTCTCGAAAACTCCTGGATCTTTCCCGTCGTCGAGTCGATCCATGTCATCGGACTGGCGGCCTTTGTGGGAACCATCGTCCTGGAGGACCTGCACACGCTGGGTCTAGAGATCCCGGATACCCGCCATCTCAAAATGTGGACCCACGCCGGCCTTGCCACGATGCTCGTCACCGGCGCCGTGATGTTTCTCTCCGATACCACGCGCTATCTGCACAATCCGGCATTCCACGTGAAGATTACCCTGCTGGTTGTAGCCCTCGCGGCGCACTTCACGCTCCACCGCCGCGGAACTCGCTTCGCCGCTGTCCTCTCCCTGGCGCTATGGACTTCAGTGGTCCTGGCGGCTCGAGCGATCGCCGACTTCGATGTTTAATCCGCTGCTTCAACTCGCGCGCTGGCTTCAGGACACGTCCCTGCGCCTGGATCTCAGCCAGTCCACCTGGGCTGTTCCCATCATCGGAGCGATTCACGTGCTGGCCATCGCCTGGTTCGGAGGCTCGGTTCTCGTAGACGATGTCAAGCTGAGGCGCTTCCGCTGGATCGGGCTCTCGGTCCTGGTGTTCACGGGTGCACTGCTGTTCTGGTCCGAACCGGTGCGCCTGTACTACAGCCAGTTCTTTCGCGCGAAGATGGCCTTGCTGGTCGTGATCGGCCTGGCCGCACTTCTACCGGCGCGGCACGCCCGCCTGGCGATGGCTCTCTCCCTGGTGCTTTGGGCAGGAGTGATTCTGGCCTCGCGAGGGATTGCATACAGATAGCCGGTGTGATACTATTATTCGCCATGAAATCCAGACTGCTCAACGTCTTAGCAGCCGCAATCGCGGTGGCGATTCCGGTCCTGGCGCACCACTCCTTCACCATGTTCGATACCACCAAGCAAATCACGATCACCGGCACGGTGACGTCGTTTGAATGGACCAACCCGCACTCCTACATCGAGATCGATGTCCCGGACGAAAGTGGCGCCGTCAAGCATTGGAGCATCGAGATGGGCAGCCCCAGCATCCTTCAGCAGAGCGGCTGGAAATTCAGCAGCCTGAAAAAGGGCGATAAGACCACGCTGGTCATCAATCCGCTGAAAACCGGTCTCGCGGGCGGATTTCTGAATACAGCCACCTTGCCGACCGGAAAAGTATTAGGAAACGGGCCCGGGCGCGGACCCCAGAAGTAATCGAGGCGGCCTCATGAAAACGATTTTGTACGCTGTACTCGTTGTTGTATTCCCTTGTGTTACGCTGCTTCCTGCGCAAGCGACCAAGACTCCCGACCTTACCGGCGTCTGGGCCCCGTTCGCGGGCGGACGCGGCGGAGATCCCAAGATCGCACCGCCTCCTGCCGGGCAACTGGTGCTGAAACCGGAGTACGCCAAGCCCTACGAAGCCCGTCGCACGGCCGAAGCTGAGGCCACCAAGCGCGGCGAGCAACTGGCCACCGCCGGATCCCAGTGCATCCCCTACGGCGTGCCGACCATGATGGCCGTGGCAGTTTATCCGGTGGAGTTCATTCAAACCGCCAAGCAGGTGACGATCATCTCGGAGGCGTTCAGCGAAGTGCGCCGGGTGTATCTGGACCGGCCGCAGGCCCCGCTGGACGACGTCGCGCCCGGATACTACGGCCGCTCGGCAGGAAAGTGGGACGGCGACACTCTGGTGGTGGATACCATCGGCATCAAACCGACCGTGAACGGCTACCGCGGGATGCCGCACAGCGAAAAGATGCACATCACCGAGCGAATCAAGCTCATCACGCCCGACGTCCTGCACGACCAGATTACTATCGAGGACCCGGTGGTGCTCGAAAAGCCCATGGTCTACACGCTGGCTTACCGGCGCATGCCGGACTACGAGATGGTCGAATTCGTCTGCGACAATAATCGTGAGTACGTCGATGAAAAAGGCGTGGTCCGCATGAAAATAAAGGATAAATGATGATGCGATTCCAGGCTCCACTTCTCGCCGTTCTGTCCTTCGGCGCCGCGCTTGCCTTGGTGGGTCAGACGCCACCGCCGCCCCAGCAAGGCGCGCTGGCTCCCGCCAACATCGCCAAGAGCCGGCCCAAGCCGCCGTTCGATCTCACCGGGACCTGGCAACACGGAGGCGGCCAGAACAACAACTTCCGGTTTTCTCCGCCCGATGGATTTAAGCTCACTCCCTTTGCGCAAGCGCACTTCGATGCCGCGCGTAAGGCGACCGCCGAGGGCAAGGTTTATCAGGACGACATCGGCAATTGCTGGCCCGCCGGATTGCCCGTGATCATGACACGCGTGTGGCCCATCGCCATGATCCAGTTGCCCACGGCGATCTACATGATCAGCGGCTTCATGAACAGTATCCGCATCATCTACCTGGATGGAAGGCCGCATTCCGATCCGGATGTCGTCGTGCCCAGCTTCAGCGGCGAATCCATCGGGCATTGGGAAAACGACGCGCTGGTGGTGGATACCCGCTACTTCGTCGACGATCATCACTGGCTGGACGGCGGAATCCCGCTCACGGACAAGTTCCAGATGATTGAGCGCATCCGTTTGATTGACAAGGGCGCCACCATGGAAGTGGAGTACACGGCCACCGACCCCAAGAGCTGGGTGGGCGAATGGAAGTGGACCAAGCGTTTCCGGCGGCTGGACGACACGGACATCACCGAGGCATCGTGCCTGCCCGATCTCAATGAGCACATGCCGAGCGTCAAGGCGGAGCACACCGGCCGCTAAGAGGGGAGAACGAACATGAAGACTTTTCTGAGAACCTGCACACTGTCGATTGCGTTAATGTCCGGCCTGGGGCTGGTGACGTCGGCCTACGCCCACCACTCGATGAACGGCTTCGATCGCGCCAAGACCATTTCGATTACGGGAACCGTGAAGCAATTCAAATGGGCAAACCCCCATTCCTGGATCGAAGTTGAAGTGGTCAACAGCAAAGGCGTCACCGAAACCTGGAATCTGGAAATGACCGCCCCCGGCATTCTTGCCCGCGCAGGGTGGAAATCGACCATGCTGAAGCCCGGCGACAAGGCGACCTTTGGGGTCCATCCGATGGTCAATGGCGATATCGGCGGCCAGTTTGTCTCGGTTACTTTCGCGGACGGACTTACGATGACGGAACGGGGTCAGCAGACCGCAACCCCCGGCCCCGCCAAGCAGTGACCGGCTTGATACTATATATCTGACAAGGTTTGAGGAGGATTGATCGAATGAAATCTCGACTGTTGGCCGTACTCGTCGGGCTGGGCGTGCTGGTGACCACCACTCCGCTTTCCGCGCACCACTCCACCACCATGTACAACATGGCCAACCCTTCCACAGTCACCGGAACCGTGAAGCGCTTCGAGTGGACCAATCCGCATGCCTACATCTACCTTGAGGTCAAAGGGGATGACGGCAAAGTCGTAGAGTGGGAAGTAGAAATGATGAGCCTCAACCACCTGAAGTCGTACGGCTGGACCCGCGAAACGGTAAAAGAAGGTGACGTAATCACCTGCACCGGCGGGGCCGCCAAGAGCGGCGCTCCGGCCATGCTCAGCTCGCTGGTCAAGCTGAACGACGGCCGCATGATCAAGTCCTAAGATTTTCAAATCCATAAACTGGCCCGGTAAGAATTGCCCTCAACTATAACTCTGCTTCCTACCACTTTGGTCGGGTCTTACGCGCAACCCGACTGGCTGATTAATCGCGACAAGCTCGGCAAGCAGATGCCGCCCCGTATCCGAGCCGCCGACCTGTGGCGCGTTGGAGAGCAGTGGCTCGAACAGGCTCAGGATGACGCCACGCTGCTCGCCATCCGCGACCAGGAGCGCGCCGGCCTGGACATCCTGACCGACGGCGAAATGCGCCGCGAGAGCTATTCCAACCGCTTCGCCACGGCGCTCGACGGTCTCGACCTGGATAATCCGGGAAAGGTCATCAGCCGCAGCGGCCACGAAGTCCTGGTCCCGCGCATTAAAGGCAAGATCCGGCGGAAGCACGCCGTCCAGGTGCGCGATATTCAGTTCCTGCGGGCCAATACCGACCGGAAGATCAAGATCACCGTGCCCGGCCCCTTCACCATGACGCAGCAGGCCGTGGACGAATTCTACAAGGACGAGAAAGCGGTGGCTCTGGACTACGCGGCCGCCGTCAACGAAGAGATCAAGGACCTGTTCGCCGCCGGCGCGGATTACGTTCAGATTGACGAGCCGTGGATGCAGTCCTCGCCCGATAAGGCTCGCGAATACGGCGTTGCCGCGCTCAATCGCGCACTCGACGGTGTAAAGGGAACCACCGTGGTCCACATCTGTTTCGGCTATGCCGCGCTGGTGGCCGGCCGGCCCGAAGGCTATTCGTTTCTCCCCGAACTGGAGCAAACTCCCGTACAGCAGGTCTCGATCGAAACGGCGCAGTCCAAGCTTGATTGTTCGGTGCTGCAGAAGCTACCCACGAAAACCGTCCTCCTGGGCGTGCTGGATTTATCGACGCACGATATCGAAACGCCCGAGACGGTCGCGGAACGGATCCGCCGCGCGCTGCCGTTTATCAGCCCTGACCGCCTGATCATCGCTCCCGACTGCGGCTTGAAGTACCTGCCTCGCACAGTCGCCTTCGGCAAGATGAAGGCGATGGCCGACGGCGCTGCCCTGGTACGCAAAGAACTGCAATAATCAGTGGTGAAAAAGGGGGACAGGCTACTATGTCCCCTCCCGTAGGCTCCCGAATTCGCCTGCCAGCGTTGGAGTGGACAGAGCTGCCTGTCCCCTTTTTTCAGTAACGCTACGCCGGACGCACCATCTCGAACCGGTCCTTCGTGCGCACATACACCGGACCCGCCATGCGCCCGACGGCATCCAGCTGATCCGCGTCGATCTCGCAAATCTGGTTGATCATCGAATCCTGTACGTGGAACCGGACCACTTCGCCCATCACCAGGCTGCCTCCCAGAAACTTCGGGCTCACGTGTACGATCTGGTGAAGCTTGCATTCCATGTTCACGCGGGATTCCTTGACGCGCGCCGGTTTCACCAGATCGCTGGGTACGGGCGTCAGGCCGGAGACCTCGAACTCGTCCACATCCGGCGGATACTCGCCCGAACAGAGGTTCATCTTCGCAGCAAAATCCTCGCTGACGATGTTGACCACGAATTCGCCGGTGGCCTCGATGTTCATCAGCGTGTCCTTCTTGGGCCGCTCACCGCCCCGGATCATGGGGCAAAAGCAGATCACCGGCGGGTTCGCGCTGATCACGGTGAAGAAGCTGAAAGGCGCCAGGTTGCGGACTCCCTGGGCGCTCAGCGTGGAAACGAAGGCAATCGGACGGGGAAGGATGGAGCCCGACAGCAGCCGGTACACGTCGAACGGATCTTTGGTCGCGGGATCGATGATCATGGATTTCGCTATTATAGCGACTGGACGTAAACCACCCCGTGCCCGCCGACGAACTAACACTCTGGCAACGATGGCTCCGCCGCCCGCAAAACGTGTGGCTGCGGCGCGCTCTATTCCAGATCCATCTGTGGACCGGCATCGGGACCGGCCTCTACGTGGTCCTGATCAGCGTCACGGGCAGCGCAATCGTCTTCCGCAACGAGATCTACCAGTCCGCGGGATCGGGAGCCAGAATCGTCCAGGTGCGCGGGACGAAACTCCCCGCGGACGAACTGAAGAAGATCGTCCGGCAGAAGTATCCGGAAAATACCCTCAGCTTCGTTTTCGAAGGCAAGCAGCCGACCACGGCGACCGAAGTCTGGATGGAGCACGGGAAGGAACGCGTGCAGCGGCTCTTCGATCCATACACGGGCGCCGATCTGGGCGATTCGGTGCCGCAAGCCATCCGCGTCGCCGCGTGGCTCGCGAAATTGCACACGGACTTGTTGTATGGCGACACCGGCCGCAAGGTCAATGGCATCGGAGCTATCTTTCTTACGTTGTTATGCGTGACGGGCCTGATCGTCTGGTGGCCCGGCTCCCTGAGCTGGCGCCGCAACCTGATCGTCGATTTTCGATCCAACTGGAAACGCCTGAACTGGGACCTGCATAGCGCTATCGGTTTCTGGTCCTTCGCCCTGATCTTCATGTGGGCCATCACGGGCGTGTATCTGGCATTCCCCTTGCCGTTCCAGAAGATCATCAATCACTATTCGACGCTGATCCAATACGCGCTGCCTGAGGATGTGACGCTTGCGGCTCCGGCAACCGCCCCAGTACTCGCGCAGCCATCGCAGCCAAAGTCTTTCAACTTCGGCAAGGGCGGACGCCGCCCGATCCGCCGCAGCGCCGGAGACAATTTTATCCGCTGGATCTACTACCTGCATTTCGGGAACTTCGCGGGACCAAAAACGAAGTCGCTGTGGGTCGTACTGGGGCTGCTCCCGGTACTCTTGTTTGTGACCGGCGCGATCATGTGGTGGAATCGCGTGCTCAGTCCCGCCGCCCGCCGTACGCGTGAGGCCCGCATCGTGGCCGGTCGCATCGACGCTCCTGTCGATGCCTCGGCGTAAGTCATGACTCACGAAATCGCGTTTGAGATGGCTGTTTCGAGCGTCCGGTTCGGCCGGGGCGTGACCCGTGAAGTCGGCATGGACCTGGCCGACCTCGGCGCGCGCAATGTCCTGGTGCTCACGGATCCTGTTCTGCGAAACATGTCGCCGGTGCAGATTGTGCTGGAGTCGCTGGAAAAGAATGGCATTGCAGCGACGGTCTACGATCGCGTGCGCGTCGAGCCCACCGACGAGTCTTTTCTCGATGCGATCGAGTTCGCAAAGGACGGGGACTACGACGCCATCGTCGCCGTCGGCGGTGGATCCACGATAGACACCGCTAAAGCGGTGAATTTGTACACGACCTATCCACCTGACAACTTCTTGGACTATGTCAACCCTCCCATCGGCAAGGGCCTGCCGGTTCCCGGGCCGCTGAAACCGCTGATCGCGATTCCGACCACAGCCGGCACCGGCAGCGAGACGACCGGCGTCAGCATCTTCGACTTGATTAAGATGCACGCCAAGACCGGCATCGCCAGCCGCCGGCTGAAACCCACGCTCGGGCTGCTCGATCCTGAAAACACGCGCACGATGCCTTCGCAGGTGGCAGCGTCCAGCGGTCTCGATATCTTGAGCCACGCCGTGGAATCGTTCACCGCGCTGCCCTTCTCCGAACGCCCCCTGCCCGATCGCCCTCTCGTGCGCCCGGCGTATCAGGGGTCGAACCCCATCAGCGATGTCTGGTCGCTGCAAGCTTTGCGCATGGTGGCGAAGTACCTGGTGCGCGCGGTGGAAGATCCCTCCGACGACGAAGCTCGCGCGAACATGCTGCTGGCAGCGTCCTATGCGGGCGTCGGATTCGGCAACGCAGGTGTGCATTTGCCGCACGGAATGTCGTATCCCGTCTCGGGCAACGTGAAGAGCTACCGAATACCTGGATATACAGCGGACCACCCGCTGATTCCCCACGGGTTTTCCGTGATCCTGAACGCACCCGCGGTGTTTCGCTACACGGCTTCGGCAAATCCCGCCAGGCACCTGGAAGCCGCCGAAGCTCTGGGCGTGGATGTCTCTCGCTGCCAGGCCGCCGACGCGGGCCGGATTCTTTCCGAGCGCATCACCTGGTTCATGCAGCGCCTGAAGACTCCCAACGGCCTGCGCGAGGTCGGGTATACGTCATCCGATATTCCGGCGCTGGTGGAAGGAACGTTGCCCCAGCATCGCGTGACTAAGCTATCGCCCCGCCCCGCGGGAACCGAGGATTTGGCGAAGCTCTTCGAAGAGTCCCTGTAGGGGACTGCCTACCGATTTCGATGAACCAGCCTGGAGGTGTCCGCGGCAGCTCGCCGAAATCGGCTGGCTGTCCCCTTCTAAGGCTTTCGCGCCACAATCTCGGCAACCGCTCTTTTGTGCGCGGGATCCTTGGGCTTGCCTTCGTAAGAGTGCAGGATCTCCCAGCCTTCGAAGTACCTCGCCAGCTCGCCCGGCTGCACGCTGAAGCGCGACTGCTCGTGTCCCGGTTCCACCAGATGCACGATCACCAACGCGACGCCGCCGGGTTTCACCCCAAGCTTGACCGGTTCGAACAAGTCGCGCTGCAGGTAGTAAGCCAATACGATCAAGTCCCAACTCGCCGTCTCTATCGGGAATTCATGCTTCTCCAGATCCGCGACGTGAGCGTCGACTTCCGGGCAGAGCTTCTGAAGAATTTCAATCGCCGCGGGAGATCCATCCACCGCGGTTACAGTCCAGCCATGTTCAGCCAGCCACACCGCGTTGCGGCCTGTGCCGCATGCCAGATCCAGTGCTCGGCCGGGTTTGAGCTTCCGCGCGACCTCTGCCAGCAGCGGCGTCGGTGCCGGGTGCTTAACGCCTTCGGAACGATAGCGCTCGTCCCAGCCTCGAATGTCCATCGTGTTATCCGCGCGCCAGCAGCTTCTCGACGTGCTTCGCCAGCACGTCCACTTCGATGTTCAGGCGAGTGCCCACACGAGCCTGACCGATGGTCGTGTTCGCGAACGTATGCGGAATAATGGTCACGCCGATCACGTCCGCATCAATCGCCGCGATCGTCAAGCTGATCCCATCCAGCGTAATCGAGCCCTTTTCCACCAGATACCGGTCGAGCGATTTTGGCACGCGCACCTTCAGCCACCAGTTGCTGTCGCCGAGTGCATCGAGTGCGGCCACTTCTCCCGTGGCATCCACATGCCCCTGCACGATGTGACCGGATAGCCGGGTCGCCGGCGTTACGGGACGTTCCAGATTGACGCGCGCACCCGCTTTCAAGTCGCCGAGGTTGCTGCGCGAAAGCGTCTCCGGCGCCAGGTCCGCGGCAAATCCCTCACCGGTGACCGCCACTGCCGTGAGACAAACTCCATTCACCGCGATGCTGGCGCCGATCGAGAGATCGGAGAGCACGGTAGAACAGCGCACTTCCAGCTTCGTACCGGCCTTTATCACTGTCCCCAGCTCTTCGACGATGCCGGTGAACATCAGCCTTCGCGCTCCACCCAGGCCTCCACGGCGAATTCGTCCTTGGCGATCGAATGCAGCTTCACGTCGCGAAACCGGATCGCGTCCTTGCGCCGCCGCCGCCCAGCACCTCCGGCCACCGGAAGCGACTGCGTGCCGCCCAGAATCTTCGGCGCGTAATAGAAGTAGATCTTGTCAGCAACGCCCGATTCGAG
Source organism: Terriglobia bacterium (assembly GCA_020073445.1). Taxonomy (GTDB): domain Bacteria; phylum Acidobacteriota; class Terriglobia; order Bryobacterales; family Bryobacteraceae; genus Palsa-187. Next base: position 231,871 of record JAIQFE010000019.1, on the reverse strand, counting down.
CGCGCTCCAGTTCACCCGGCTGCCGGCTTCGATCATCAACGACAAATATTTCTCGCGCGCCAGCAACTCGATCACGCCTTGCAGGCTGGCCCGCCCGTCGGAGCGCTCCAGTACCTCGACGCGCACGCCCATGCTCTCCAGGCGCTTCCGCTTCTCCGGCGATCCCGCGGAGGTGGTCACCACCAGCACGTCGTTGCGGGAGGAAGCTACCAGGCGCGATTCCGATGGCAGCCGCAGCTGCGAGTCGAGCACGATCCGCAAAAGCGGCCGGCTCCGCTCCCGCCCCGAACGGTCCGTGAGCCGGCAGTCATCCGCCAGCACAGTGCCGATGCCGGTGAGAATCGCGTCGGAGCGATGCCGTAACGTCTGCACATGAAGACGAGCCGTCTCGCTGGTGATCCAGCCTGCATTGTCTTCGGGCGCCGCGATCTTTCCATCCAGCGTCACCGCCGATTTCAGCGTCACCAGAGGACGCCCTGTGCGCATGAAATGAACGAACGGTTCATTCATCTCCGTAGCCTGCGCGGCGTATTGCGCGGCCAACTCCACTTCGACACCCGCGTCCCGCAGACGCGTGAATCCCCGTCCGCGAGTTTGCGGATTGGGGTCCTCCATCGGCGCGACGACTTTCCGCACACCCGCCGCCAGAATCGCGTCGATGCAGGGAGGCGTCCGTCCGTGGCTCGCGCAAGGCTCAAGCGTCACGTACAGCGTCGCGCCGCGCGCGCGTTCCTGAGCTTCCTCCAGCGCGAGCACCTCGGCGTGCTTCAATCCAGCCCACGTGTGATATCCGCGGCCGACCACTTCGCCGTCGCGCACCACCACGGCTCCCACGGCAGGGTTGGGTGAAGTCGCTCCCCACCCGCGCGCCGCGAGTTCCAAAGCCTCTTCCAGATGATTCATGTCAGTCAAAGAGTGACGCCACGAAGTTCGCAGGCTCGAACGGCAGCAGATCGTCGATCTGTTCGCCCACGCCGACGTAGCGGATCGGCAAGCCCAGCTCGCGCGAAATCGCGACCACCACGCCGCCTTTGGCGGTTCCGTCGAGCTTGGTGAGAATGATGCCGGTGACTTCGGACGATTCGGTAAATTTGCGCGCCTGCTCCAGACCGTTCTGCCCCGTGGTGGCTTCGATCACCAGCAGTACCTCGTGCGGAGCTCCGGGAATCACCCGCGCGGCTGTTCTCCGCATCTTTTGCAGTTCCGCCATCAGGTTCTCTTTGGTGTGCAACCTTCCGGCCGTATCGACAATCACGTAATCGATCTTGCGAGCCTTGCCGGCCTGCAACGCGTCGAACATCACCGCGCTCGGGTCGGATCCAGGCTGCTGGCGGATCAGATCCACTCCCGTGCGCTGCGCCCAAACTTCCAGCTGTTCGATTGCCGCCGCGCGAAACGTGTCCGCCGCGCACAACAACACACTGCGACCTTCCGATTGCAGCCGGCGCGTCAGTTTACCGATCGAGGTCGTCTTGCCGGCGCCGTTCACACCCACCACCATGATGACGGCGGGGGGCTCGGCCACCTGCGGAACCGGCCGATCGGTCGCTTCCAGTACTTCCAAAAGATACTGGCGGATCAGGCCCTTGAGCTCTGCGGCATCACCGACCAGGTGGCGAGCCACACGTTCGCGGATTCGCTCCAGGATCTCAGCCGTGGTCTTGGCGCCGATGTCGGCCGTGATCAGCGCGTACTCCAGTTCCTCCAGAACCTCGGCATTGATCTCCTTGCGGCCGCTGACGGCGTCTTCGATCTTCTCCATCAGCCCGGCGCGCGTCTTCTGCACGCCGGCTTTCAGACGGTCTAATAGACTGGGTTCCTTCGCAGAGGTCGACCCGAAGAGAGATTTGAACATGGTGGGGGGCAGGCTTTCAGCCCGCAGCGAACTTTAGTCCGCCTATCGCTATGGTAGCCGAAACTCCACTCGCCGGTCGCGATTGATCTGCTCGCTGAACCGCACGTCGACACTCGACAGAGGAGCGGTTTTCTCTTCGTGCTCGCGAGTGGTGTAGCGAATCTGGTCGCCGTCCACGGTGTAGGAAATTGCCGCGCGGATCGTGTGGTCGTTGAACGCGATCAAGTAATAGTCGGCGGCGCGGTAGAACGCTCCCGGCGTTCCAGCGGTTGTTCCACCGATGTTTTGATTGATGACGGTGGGCGGCGCAGGTGGTGCAGACGGCTGCGCCACGTAGCCTACGTTGCCGTAATAGGCATTGCCGTAATAGCCGTTGTCATAGTAAGGCGTGCTGAAGTAAGAATCGTAATAATACGGGTCGTACGCATACGGATAGTAAGAATACGGATAGTAGTACGGGTAACCGTACCCGAAGCCGAGGCCCCCATAAAATCCGTAGCCGCCATAGAACCGGTTGCCGAAGCCCCGGCCGCGGATGAACGTATTCCCGCGAAACCCGCCGCCTCCGCGGAAACCGCCGCCGCTCCGGAAACCACCGACAACCGATCCGCCGCGGAAGCCGCCACCGAAGGATCCACCGCCGCGCATGCCGGATCCGCCACCGATTCGGGCTCCGCCTCCGCCCCCACGCGAACCGCCGCCAGCGTGACCACCTCCGCCGCGCTGGCCGAAGGCAAGCATCGGGATCACGGAAATCAGAACGGCGATTCTCAGGAGTTTCATCGTACGGGCCCTCCCAACTCCACTTTACCGCTTAGTGTCCGGCGGCAGCTTGCTGGCCTTCGTCAGCGGATGGTCCATACAGGGCCGGAACCGGAATGCCGTTCAGCCGGTAGTACACGGTCAACTGGGCCCGATGATGGATCACGTGATTCATGATCATGCTGCGGTACACCGCGATCCGGGGCATGGTGAACATCGCGTTGCCGGCAAACTTGAGCGACCAGTCCTGCATGAGCGCCTGATCTCCCGCCGCCGCGAGCGCGGCCCGCGAGCCCGCCACATTTTTATCGAACGTATCCAGCAGTTCCTTCCGGGAAGTCGCGAGGAACGGCTTGAAACCCGCAGGAATGTCCAATTCGGGACCTTCCATCATGGACGGCAGCCAACCGCACATCTCCGCGATGTGGCTCGCCAGCTTTCCCATCGACATCGATTTCGGATCGGGCGTGTAGTCCAGCTTGTTCTCCGGGACCCGTTCCAGGGTTTTCCGGGTGTTCGCCATCTCGTGATCGAACTCGGAAAGTAAAGACTGCGCAATGCTCATGAATGTATCCTCCAAAAAGATTGTATCCAACGTGGAAAAGGATTGTACCCGCCGCCTGAGCTAAAATTGTTACAAGTGCAACAAGTCGGGCGATACCAGATCGTTTCCGAATTGGGTCGCGGCGCCATGGGTATTGTTTACAAGGCCCTGGATCCCGCCATTGGACGCACCATCGCGATCAAAAGCATCCGGCTCGAGGATCTGACGGATGAGACTGAGCGGGCTCGCCTCCGGGAACGCCTCTTCCGGGAAGCGCAATCCGCCGGCATTCTCTCGCATCCCAACATCGTCACCATCTACGACATTGCCGAGGAAAACGGCATGGCGTTCATCTTCATGGAATTCGTCAACGGCCCGCCGTTCGAAAAGATGCTGAAGGTGGACAAGACCCCGGACAAGGAAACGCTCCTCAGCATCTTCCGGCAGACGGCCGCGGCGCTGGACTATGCCCACAAGAAGGGCATCGTGCACCGCGATATCAAGCCCGCCAACATCATGATCCATGAGGACGGCACCGCCAAGATCACCGACTTCGGCGTCGCCAAGATCATGTCCCAGCAGATGACGCTGGCCGGCACCATGATGGGCACGCCCAGTTACATGTCGCCCGAGCAGGTCCAGAGCACCGTCATCACGGGCGCGGCCGATCAGTTCTCGCTGGCCGTGATCGCCTACGAAACCCTCACGGGCGAAAAACCCTTCGCGGCGGAATACATGCCGACGCTGCTGTACAAAATCGTCCGGGAAGACCCACTGCCGCCGCAGCGTCTGAACAACACCCTCAGCTCGCAGGTGGAAACCGTTTTAGGCAGGGCGCTGGCGAAACTTCCAGAAAATCGCTTCGAGAGCTGCACCGAGTTCATCAACGCCCTGAATACCGCCTGCAACGCTAATCCCGACTGGACCCCGCTGCCGCGCGGTTCGAGCCCCAACATGCCCACCGCCGGCTCTCGCGACGATATTACCGCGACGGTAGCCGACACTCGTCCGCCGGTACCAATCGCGCCGCCGCCGGTCACAGACGCGGACCCGAACCTGAACGACGCCGCTACGCGAATTGTCCCGGTGCCGCCGCCGGTTCCCGAGCCCGTTCCTGTTTCGGCACCGGTTCAGACTCGCGTTTCCGAAATCGAGCCCGAACGGAGTCACACGCTACGCAACGTTCTGCTGAGTCTGGCCACGGTCGCGGTGCTGGCCCTCGTCATCCTCGTCGCCACGCGAAAACCGGGTAGTCCGCCGGCGACCGCCCCGTCCGATCCGCCTGTTGCAGCTTCCCAGCCTGCTCCGGTCGAAACCGCACAGACACCTACGCCGGAACCTCAACCCGCCCAGCCGGCTCCGCAGCCGCAAAAAGTAGCCGTTGCTGTGCCGCCCGGGCCGTCTGCACCGAAGGAAGGTACGTTCCAACTGACGACGTCACCGACTGGAGCCACCGCGACCTTCGATACATCCGGAATCGAATGCACCACCCCCTGCAATCTCACCTTGCCGGCTGGCCGCCACGTTTTCGTCCTGCGCCATGCTGGATTCCGCGAAACGCAGAAGATCATCACTATTCCCAATGACACCGGCCTGATCGTGGACCTGGTTCCGATGACCGGCACTCTCAACCTGATCACCGACCCCGCCGGGCTGACCGTGGTGATCGACGGGCGCGAACACCCTCAGAAGACGCCTGTAAGCCTGGTCCTGCCCGTCGGCCCGCATAAGATCCAGGTGGTCAAAGGCAGCGAGCGCCAGGACCTTCAAGTCGACCTGTCCGACGGCCAATTTCTGTCCAAGACCATCTCCTGGCAGTAGGGACTATAATTTCTCCATGAAGCGCTTGACCGTCGAAATCATCCCCGACCCGGAGCAAGGCGGCTTCACGGCTCGCGTGCCAGACATACCGGCCTATGGAGGGGGCGAAACCGAGGAAGAAGCCATCGCCGATCTTCGAGAAGCTCTCCGTGCGTATATTGAAGCCTTTGGCATTGAGGACGCCGTTGCGCGCCTCAATCCTCCCAGTTCCTTGCGCCAGTTAGATCTGGAACTGCAAGATCTGGTCCGTGCCTAAGCTTCCTCGGCCGACTGGCGCCGAAATGGTCCGATTCCTGGAGTCGGAAGGTTTCACCGTGGTCCGAGTGGCTGATCGCGCGCCTTGGCCGTGCTACAATAATCGTATATTCGATTCCTCGAATATGCGATTATGCAAGATGCCTTAAGACGCTTCAAAGCCGAGTTCTTCCAGGCGCTGGCCCATCCCACCCGCATCGCCATCATCGATCTCCTGCGCGACGGGGAACTCTCAGCGGGCGCGCTCATCGAACGCCTTGGCGTGGAGCAGGCCAACGCCTCACAACACCTCACCGTCCTGCGCGCGAAACACATCGTGGTGAACCGAAAGGTGGGAAACCAGGTTTTCTACTCCGTCCGCGACCGCTTGATTCTGGAAGTCCTGGACGTAATGAAGCGCTACTTCTACGCCCACCTGGCCGAGAGCCAGGCGATGTTTGACGACATGAAGGACGAGATCAAATCGGAGGCTGTAACCGGTGACTAGGCTTGCGATCAAGCTTGTGAACAAGAATGATCAATGGACCCCCAAGCTCCTCCTGACTCTGCGGAACTATAAGATCCAGGATTTTTGGGCGGACCTGATCGCGGGGTTAACGGTCGGACTGGTGGCTTTGCCGCTGGCCATGGCGTTCGCGATCGCTTCCGGAGTGCCGCCGCAAGCCGGTATCTATACTGCGGTCGTGGCCGGCTTCGTGATCTCCGCACTCGGGGGATCGCGCGTGCAGATCGGCGGACCCACCGGAGCCTTCGTGGTGATCGTGGCCGGCATCATCGTTAAGTTTGGAGTCTCCGGACTGCTGATGGTCACGGCGATGGCCGGCGCCATCTTAGTGGTCATGGGCCTGACCGGCCTCGGGACCGCGGTCAAGTTCATTCCGCGGCCGATCACAATCGGATTCACCAACGGCATCGCGATCTTGATCGCTTCGACGCAGATCAAAGACTTCCTGGGACTCCGGATCGGTACCGTGCCGAGCGAGTTTGTGGCGCGGATGAGCATGCTCGGGAAGAACGTCTCGACATTGCATTGGCCTACGGTCGCTTTAGCGGCCGCCTAGCTGGCGCTCATTCTCCTGGTGCCCCGCCTGACGCGCCGGATTCCCGGATCGATCATCGCGTTAGTGTTGGCAACCGCGTGCGTCGCACTCTTCCAACTTCCGGTCGCCACCATCGGAAGCTCCTTCGGAGGAATACCCACCGGCTTGCCGAAGATTTCGATTCCGGCCTTCAGGCCCGATCTGATCCTGCCGCTGCTTCCCTCGGCTTTAACCGTCGCATTGCTGGCGGCGGTCGAGAGTCTTCTTTCCGCAGTGGTCGCCGACAGCATGACTGGCGACCGGCATAACTCCAATGTGGAACTGGTCGCGCAGGGCATCGCCAACTTGTTCTCGCCGATGTTCGGAGGCATTCCGGCCACGGGCGCCATCGCGCGAACGGCTACCAACGTCCGGTCCGGAGCAAAAACACCGGTTTCGGGAATGATCCATGCCCTGACCCTGCTGATGATTTTGCTGGTGGCCGCTCCGCTCGCCCGCTACGTTCCCCTGGCAACCCTGGCCGCCGTGTTGTTCGTAGTAGCTTACAACATGGGCGAATGGAAAGAAATCGGCGTCATTCTCCGGCTATCGTTAGCCGACAAAGCGGTATGGGCCGCGACGTTCTTTCTCACCGTGTTCGCCGATCTGACGGTGGCAGTCGAAGTCGGAATCGCTCTGGCAGCGCTCCTGTACATCTATCGCATCGCACAAACGACCACGGTCGAACCCGTGACGTCGGAATACATAGAGGAAGGCCGGCTTCACATACTTCAGGACAAGCAGGTTCCGCCGTATGTCACGATTCTTCGCATCCACGGTCCGTTCTTGTTTGGGACCACGGATAAGCTCGAAGAAGCGACATCCGATCTAAATGCGTTCGCTCCCGTGGTGGTGCTCCGGCTACGTAACATGACCGCGCTCGACGCAACCGGACTGTACGCGCTCGAAAGACTAGCCGATCGCCTGAAGAAGAGCGGGCGGACTCTGCTGCTTTGCGGCGCACGGGAGCAGCCCGAACGTCTGCTGGAGCAAGCCGAGTTCCTCGAGCACGTGGGCCGCGAAAATATTCTTCCTCACGTCGCCGCAGCTCTCGAACGCGCCGAGCAGATTAACGCTGAGTTTGGCGGCCTGGGGAATGAAGTCGCGGCGGAGATGCAGGAGCAGTCGCTGTAAAAGAGGTGGGGCGGGGCTTCAGCCCGCGCGGGGCTTTAGCCCCGCCTAATCCCTAAGCGACGTTTCCAAAAACGCCCGCAGCCGATGGCTCCGGCTCGGGTGCCGCAGCTTCCGCAGCGCCTTCGCCTCGATTTGCCGGATGCGCTCGCGCGTCACGGCGAAATGCTGGCCGACCTCTTCCAAGGTATGCTCGCTGCCGTCCTGCAGGCCGAAGCGCATCTTGATGATCTTCTCTTCGCGCGGGCTCAGCGTCTTCAGCACTTCCGCCGTCTGCTCGCGCAGATTCAGATTGATCACCGCCTCGGAGGGCGACACCACTCGCCGGTCCACGATGAAGTCGCCCAGATGCGATTCTTCTTCCTCGCCCACCGGAGTTTCGAGCGAAATCGGCTCCTGCGCGATCCGCAGCACTTTGCGCACTTTGCCGACCGGCAGCTCCATCTTGACCGAAAGCTCTTCGGTGGTAGGCTCTCGTCCCAGATCCTGCTGCAACTGCCGCTGAATGCGCACCAGCTTGTTGATCGTCTCGATCATGTGCACCGGAATGCGAATGGTCCGGGCCTGATCCGCAATCGCGCGCGTGATCGCCTGCCGCACCCACCAGGTTGCGTAGGTGGAAAACTTGTAACCGCGCAGATAATCGAACTTGTCCACGGCCTTCATCAGGCCGATGTTGCCTTCCTGGATCAAGTCCAGGAACTGGAGCCCGCGGTTGGTATAGCGCTTGGCGATGGAAACCACCAGCCGCAGGTTGGCTTCGATCAGCTGCTTCTTGGCGATCTCGGCTTCCAGTTCACCGCGCTCCACGATTTGCAGCGTTCGCCGCAGTTCCGTCGCGCTGGCGCCCGATTCTTCTTCGTGATGCTGAATGCGCTGGCTATGCGTCCGCAGTTCCTTACGCAGGGTGGCCGCGCCACCCGAGGCTCCGTTGGGAGTGGACGTCTCCAGCTTCCGCTGAATGCGCGCGATCTCTTTTTCGAGCGGCCGCAGCTCTTCCACAGCTTTCCGAAGGCTGCCTGCCAACGAGCGCCGCGAGGTCGAACTGAACGGAATGCCGCGGATCAGCCTGGAGGTCAGCACCATGGTCCGCGCCAGGCTCCAGCGCAGCGCGCGATGCGCCTTGGGCTTCATTCCCCGCGAAATTGCCTGTAATTTCTGCCGGAATTGCTGGGCTTTCTTATAGTGCTTTTCGATTTCCGCGAGGATCTTCAGCAGCTCATCCGCTTGCTCGGTGACGTTCTCATCGGTCACCACCAGGTCCGGCATCACCAGGATGTCGCGCGCCACGGACGGATCGTGCGAAACCGTCTCGTTGAGAGCCAGGATCTCGCGAATCACCAGCGGCGAACGGGAGAGCGACTTGCGCACCGCGGCCTGTCCGCGCTCGATGCGTTTGGCCAGCTCAATTTCGCCTTCGCGCGTAAGCAACGGCACGGTGCCCATCTCGCGCAAGTACATGCGCACAGGATCGTTGGTCTTATCGCTGAAATCCTGGACCAGGTCCAGGTCGGTGGGCTCCTCGCCCTCTTCCAGCTTCTTATCGAACTCGACCTTGGGTTCTTCCAGGATTTCGACACCCGCGGTGTCGAGATCGCTCAGCAAGTCGTCGAGCTCTCGTCCGCCGGTCGCGAATTCGTCCGTCAGCAGCTCGTTGACTTCGTCGTAAAGAACGTAACCCTTCTCCTTACCGGAGTCCATCAGCTGTTTTAGCCGGCCGACTTTTTCTTCGCTTGCCACACGTCCCCGATTCAGTTCGCTACGGTATCACCCGGCCATTTCGATCCGCGCCGGGTGGATCATCTCCGAATGCATTTCAGTGTACAACAATCATCCGCTGGAGGTCCCCCGGCTTTCGCGTTCTAACCGGTTCAACTCCGCCATCCAAGATAATGCTTCCTGGTCTCGCCCTTCCCGCTGGGCGGACTTCACGCGATCCTTCAATTCAGCAAATCGGCGTTTCCGAAAATCGCTCTCCAAACGCCGGAGGCAAGCCTGCGCTTGTTCCCACGACACAGCTTCCCCTGAAGATTCATCGGCTGTAACCGCGTCACGCAATAGCTCCTTTCCAGGCCCTTGTAAACGGCCCTCCAGAGCGGAATACGAGAATTCGGCGCCAGCCCCCGCCGCCTGCCGCAAACCTTCGAAAACTTCGCGGGTTACGAAGCTATCCGTCAGCTCCGGGAGCAACGCGGGCAGCATTTCGGCGCGCGCGCGGTCGCTCGAAAGCAACGCATTCAGAAGGATCCGCTCCATGTGCGGAATCCCGCTGGCGGGCTCGGCTTGCGGAACCGGCGCGCGGCGGCTGGCCGCCGACTTCTTGAATTGATCCAGCACCAATCCCGGATCCACCCCCAGGTACGACGCCAGATCGTTGACCGTGGCCGCTTGTTCCAGTTTGTCGCTGATCTTCTGCACCGCCGGCAGCAAAAACTTGAAGGCCGCCACTCTACCGTCCGACGTTTTCATATCGAACCGCGTTCGCGCCCGGTCCGCCAGCCAATGGAAGTAAGTCGCAGCGCCGTCCAGTTTCGCGCGATACGCTTCGGCGCCGTTGAGCTTGCAGTACTCGTCCGGGTCGAGCCCGCCATCGAGCGCCACCACGCGAACGTGCAGCCCTTCGTCGAGCAGCAGCTGAATCGCTTTCTCGGTGGCATTCGCGCCCGCCGTATCGGGATCGAAATTCACCACCACGGTATCCGCGTGGCGATGGATCGTCCGGACCTGGCCGTTGGTAAGCGCGGTGCCGCAGCTCGCGACAACCTCCTTCACTCCGGCAGCGTAAACCCCAATCACATCCATATAGCCTTCGACGAGTACGACGCGCCCCGAACGGCGCACAGCTTCTCGCGCGCGATGGAGGTTATATAAGACAGATGTCTTCTTGTAGATCGGCGTTTCGGGAGAATTCAGGTATTTCGGCTGATCCTCATCGTTCATGGCCCGCCCGCCAAAGGCGATCACCTTGCCCGACTCATTGTGAATCGGAAACATCAGCCGGCCCCGAAAACTGTCGTAGTACCCTGTCCCCTCATTGCGCTTGCGCACCAGCCCGGACGCTTCCATCTGCTCCGCGGAAAAGTTTCGCTCCGAAAGCTTCCGCGTAAGAACCTGGCCGGAAGGCTCAGCGTATCCCAGTTCGAAGGTATCGATCACTTCCTGCGAAACACCGCGCTTGGCAAGATACGCCCGCGCCTCCCCGCCCTGCGGACCCCGCAAATTATCCTGAAACAGCCGCGCGGCGATCGCGTGCATGTCCATCAGCGCGCCGCGCTGTTTCGATTCGGCGTCGGAATAATCGGAGCGCTTGGGCAGCGGAACGCCGTAGCGCTCGGCCAGCATCTTCGCCGATTCCCAGAAACTCAGCCCCTCGATCTCCTGCACGAACTTGATCACGTCGCCACCCACGCCGCAGCCAAAACATTTGTAGAACTGGCGCGTCTGGTTCACATTGAAGGACGGCGTTTTTTCCTGATGGAAGGGACACAGGCCCTTGTAGTTGGAGGTGGCACCCAGGCGCTTGAGGCGCACGTACTCTCCCGCCACCTTTACGATGTCGATCGATGACTTGAGCTGTTCGGCGAAGTCCATGCGTTATATGTGCCCAACAACATGCCTAACGACATGCCTAACAACGGGGGAGGGATTGCTTCCGATTATCCCATGCGGTGAAAAAACATTCTCATGCTAAAATGCTCTGGGGATGTCGCCCACCTATTCCATCGACGAGTTCAAACAGAATACGGCGAGGAAGCTGCAGACGGTCCGGTGTCCGGATCATCGCCAACCGCCGCGGCTGAAGTTTCACGGAGCCACTTTGCGCGACGTCACCGTCCAGATGAGCGGCTGCTGCTCCAAGCTCCTGGAACTCGCGAACAAAGCTATTGCCGTTCGGCAATAATATCCGCAAGCTCCGCCGCCCGATCCGAAAACCGCTGCCCGCGTGCGAACTTCCCGGCTGCCGCGCCCATTTTCCTGAGGCCTTCTTCGTCGGCCAACAAGCGTGAAATTGCCGCGCGTAGTCCCGATGGCGGCACCAGCTTCCCAAACTCTTCACGCATGACACTGCGGGCGCCGGTTGTATCCAGGCACACCGCCGGCAGCCCGGCTGCGAGCGCTTCCATCAGCGTCAGCCCGTAACTCTCGTGACGCGACGGGAATACATACAGATCCGCCAGCGCCAGGAACGCCCGCTTGCGCTCGCCGGTAACATATCCAGGAAACACCACGCGCGTGCGCTTCAACCGCCCGGCGAGCGCCCGCAGCTTATCGAGGAAGCGTTGCCCCTGCATGAACGCCGCATCGCCGCACACAAACAGCCACAGAGGATACTCTGGAAAATCATCACGCCGCTCCCATTCGAGCAGCGCCTCCAAAAGCAGATCCTGCCCCTTCTCCGGCGATATCCGGCTGAGCGCCAGCAGCACGCGAGCATCATCGGGCACTCCAAACTCACGCCGCAGCGGCTCCGGATCTGCGGCCGCGTCCAGATTCCAGTTCCCCCAAGGAAGTACGTGAATCTTCTCAGAAGGACAGTCGGGATAACACCGCAGCAGCACGTCGCGCATCCCCTCCGACGGCACGATCAGCCCGCGCGAGTGCCGCACGCTCGCTTCCTGCTTCTCCCAGACGAGCTTGGCCATCTCCGGCAAACACCACCGCAGCCGCGGGTACCAGCGAACCGTTGTTTCGGGCGCTATCGCGCCTCTACCGTAAATCGCAGCCACATACGCGACAACATCAACGTGATAAATGCTGTAGACGCGATACCCGTGCGCGGCGAGCTCCGCGAAATCCGGCCCTTCGGAAATGTCGTTTGCTAGAACGACCGTTTGCTCAGGATCATGCCTCAGGATTACGGCGGTCGACGCGCGTTCGAACTCGCGGCAAAATCTCGCATAGGCGCGCTCGCCGAACTTGACCAATTCGCCGCCGCTCGGCGCAGACGTTCCCAGAATCGCCGGGGTCACCGCGGTTAGCTCAAAGGGCTGCGTGCGCGACCATTCTTCAATCAGGTGCTCGAAAACCGCCGCGCCGCCACCCAGGGGCACAGCCTCTGCCGAGAATCCGCCATGGGCAGCGGTGTAGAGTACGCGCACCGTTTAAATGTATTCGACTACGAGCGCGGTGATGTCGTCGCGAATCACGCCGCCTTCGACGAATGCGTCGAGCGTGCTCAGCAACACCTTATGAAGCTCTGCGGCGCCCATGGAGGCGTTGTCGCGCAGGCAATTCCGCAGCCGCTCGGTATCGAAGAACTCGCCCGCGGCGTTTTCCGCTTCGGTCAATCCGTCGCTATAGATCACCAGCTTGTCGCCCGTCTCCAGCTGCATCTGGACCACCTGAAACTGGGCTTCCTCGAGCATGCCCACGGGCATCCCCGAAGTATGCAGCTTGCGCAGGCGTCCGTCGCTGCTCACCAGAAACGGCGCGCAGTGTCCGGCGTTGGCGTAACTGAGAAGCCCCGCCGAGTTCACCATGCAGTAGAAGACCGTCGCGTATTTCTCTCCGCGCGCGCGCTCCAGCAAGAAGCGATTGAGGTGCGACATCGTCGGCTCGATCTCGGCGAAGTCGCCCGAGGCCATCAGGAACGCGCCTTGCAGCAGGCTCGCCAGCAGCGCCGAACTGACGCCCTTCCCCGACACGTCCGCGACCACCGCTGCCCACACATCCGCCGATACCTGCCGGACGTCGAAATAATCGCCGCCCACTTCATTGGACGCCCAGCTCGATCCGGCCGCGCGAAACCATCCTTCGCTGGGCAGCGAGACGGGAGCCAAGCCGCGCTGGATTTCGCGCGCCACCTTCAGCTCGCTTTCCATCTGCAGCTTGACGCGCTGGTCTTCCATCAGCCGTGCGTTTTGCAGAATCGTCGAAGCCTCGATCGCCAGCGTCTGGAGCACTTCCCGGTTTCCGGCCGAAAGATCCGCGGGAGAGAGGCGCGAATCGAGGTACAGCAGACCCACGGTCTGTTGGGCATACGACGCGATACGGGTTTCTTCCATGGACCCGCTTTGCACCAGAATCAGCGGAACACACACGGCGCTCCGCAGTTCCAGCGCGGCCACGCTCCGGTCGATTCCTTCGAGCGTCTCGGCCGATCCCGGATTGAACGACATCGACAGCAGCTCGCGGCGCGAGTTCAGCGCACGCTGGATCACGTTAGTGGGCACCCGCAGATCGCCGGCGTCGAGCGGCTGGCCTTCCAGATCGCGCGCCACCGATACTTCCAGGCTGTCGCCCTTGCGCAGCAGCAGGAATCCGCGCTCGCACCCGGTCACGGCCAGAGCCGCGTCCACCACCGCTGTCAGCACCTCCTGCGTCGACAGCGAATTCTGCAACGCGCGCGCAACTTCGACAAGCGAACGAAGCTTGGCGAGGTTGTTGTCGCCCATGCCGGCGGAATGGGACGTGGAAGAGATCTGATCCAGGATGCGATTGATCTCTCCGGCTTCGAGCGTGAACGTCAACTGATAGGATTCCGGCACGCCCAGATCAATGCGATCTGAATTGCGCAGAACGTGACGCGCGACGCGTTCGCCGTTGACCCACGTGCCGTGGCGGCTATCGAGATCCTCCAGCACATACTGGCCGTTCTCGGCGATGATGCGCGCATGCGTGCGCGAGGCCCGGTTATCGCGCAGCACCAGATTGTTGTCGGGCTGGCGGCCGATCATGAACGGCACCGCCTCAATCGCAGCGCGCGTGCGTTGCCCGGAAGGATTCAGAACTACTAATGCAGCCGGCGGCAAACCCGTGCGGGCATCTTTATGCCCTGTGGCCGGGACCCCCATCAGACGGCCTGCTTTTCTCCCTGATCTTCTTTCGCCCGCAAGTCATCCTTGGCGCGCAAGTCATCCTTTGCGCGCAGAGCTTGGCAGTGCGAACAATACCCGCCGATTTCGGTGCGCGCGAAGGCGATCTCGAACCCGAATTGCGATTGGACCTGGCCGCGCACGGCTTGGAGCTGTTCGCCGAAAAACTCCTCGACACGGCCGCAGCGGAGGCAGATGATGTGGGCGTGTTCCTGTTTCAGGCGCGTTTCGTAGTAATGCTTCTCGCCCTCGAAATGCGCCAGATCCAGCTCGTCCACCAGGCCGCCTTCTTTAAGCAGTTTCAGCGTTCGATACACCGTGACGCGATTGAGCTTGGGATCTTTTTCCTTGGCCATCTGATACAGGCTCTCGGCATCCAAATGGAGGCCGGAGTTGTCGATGAGATCGAGCAGCAGCCGTCGCTGGCGCGTGAGGCGAACCCCGCGCTCGCGTAAAGAATCCTGGATGCCGGAGCTGGCCATGGGTCTTCTGCCTAACAGCCCGCAAAACGGAGCGCGGCGGCGTTACGTGTTTGCATGAAGGGAGCCGCCGCACCCTTCGCGGGCTAGTAAGAGATTAACATGGCGCGGCGATTGCATTGGTAGTGCTCGGCTAGTACGATGGCTGACTATGAGGTGGCTCGTTTGGCGAAATCCAAAGTAGATCGGCGACGTTTTCTGAAGCGTGCTGGAGCCGGGGCCGCCGCGGGACTGGCATTTGCTCCGCAAGGCGTAGCCCAGCAGGCCGGTTCGGTGGAAGTCACCGGACCCGTCAAGCCTGGATCGGATTTCATGCTCGACGTGATTCAATCGCTGGGAATCGAATACTGCGCGGCCAATCCCGGCTCGAGCTTTCGCGGCCTCCATGAATCGATCCTGAACCATGGCGGCAACAAGAACCCTGAACTTTTGACTTGCTTGCACGAAGAATCGTCGGCCGCGATGGCTCACGGCTACGCCAAGATCGAAGGCAAACCCATGATGATCATGGTGCATGGCACCGTGGGTCTCCAGCATGCCTCGATGGCGATCTACAACGCTTATTGCGATCGCGTCCCCATGTTCATCATCGCGGGCAACATTTTGGACGCGAACTATCGCCGCGGCAACGCGGAGTGGGTGCACAGCGTGCAGGATGTGGCGGCGATGGTGCGGGATTACATCAAGTGGGATGACAACCCGGTATCGCTCACACACTTTGCCGAGTCGGCCGTGCGGGCTTATAAGGTGTCCATGACGCCGCCGTATGAGCCGGTGTTGCTCGTGGCCGATGGCAAGTTGCAGGAAGAGCCGCCGGAGGAAAAGAATCTCCGCATTCCGAAATTAGTCATGACCGCCCCGCCCCAAGGGGACACGGGCGCCGTGAAGGAAGCCGCGCGGATGCTGGTGGCGGCAGAGAATCCGGTGATCGTGGCCGGACGCGTGGCGCGATCGCAGCACGGCATCGAATTACTGGTCGAACTGGCAGAGCTGTTGCAGGCGCGCGTGCACGATCAGCGCCTGCGCATGAACTTCCCCACGTCGCACCCTTTATACGGAAATCCTGGCGTGTTGCCGCTGAATCCTAATGTCAGCGATGCCGACGCGCTGCTCGGTCTGGAAGCCCAGGACCTTTGGAATTTCACGCACAAGATGACTCCCGTGAACCGGTTCGGCATGGAGTCGCAATCGGTAATGAAGCCGGGAGCCAAGATCATCACAGTTTCGGCCGTCGAGCTCAATCACAAGTCTAACTACCAGGATTTCGGGCGCTATGTGGAAGCGGACCTGGCGATCACGGGCGATGCCGAAGCCACGCTGCCCGCTCTCATCGAAGAGGTGAAGCGCGCCCTCACGGCCGACCGAAAGCGAGCCATCCAGGAGCGCGGCAAGAAAGTGACGGAGGCCAACGCGCAGGCGCTGAGGCAGCATCGCGAGCTCGCGGCCGTGGCCTGGGATGCGAGCCCCATCAGCACGGCGCGGCTCGCCGCCGAGATTTGGGCGCAGGTCAAGAATGAGGACTGGTCCCTGGTTTCCTGGGACCGAATGATGAGCTCCTGGCCGACCAGGCTGTGGAATTTTTCGAAATACTACCAGTTCATCGGCACGCACGGGGGCTCGGGCATGGGCTACGGGCTGCCGGCAGCCGTGGGCGCGGCGCTGGCCAACAAGAAACACGGGCGCCTGACGATCAACATCCAGCCCGACGGCGATCTGTGTTACGCGCCGGGCGTGCTGTGGACCGCCGCGCATCACCAGATTCCTCTGCTCAACATCATGCATAACAACCGGGCTTATCACGAAGAGCGGATGTATATCGCCCTGCTCGGCGCGAAGTACGATCGCAGCCCGGAGAAGAGCGACATCGGCACGGCTCTCAAGGGACCAAATATCGACTACGCCTCGGTGGCCAAAGGGTTCGGACTATATTCGGAAGGACCGATCGAGAACCCCGTAGACTTGGGGCCCGCGATCAAACGCGCGATTGAGCGCGTGAAGAAAGGCGAGCCGGTGTTGCTCGACGTGGTCACGCAGCCGAGGTAGCCGATGATGCGCACAATGTGGATCGTGTTACTAACTCTTCCCGCGATGTGGGCCCAGAATACGGCCAACGGTAAGAAGCTCTTCGAAGCCAAGGCCTGCTACGAGTGCCATGGATGGCGTGGACAAGGCGGGCTGGCAGGCGCGCGGCTCGCGCAAACCAAGCTGACCTTGCAGGGATTCCGCAACGTCCTTCGTAATCCACCGCCGAGCAACATGCCGCCCTATCGCGCGGCCGTGCTCACGGATCAGGAAGTAGCGGATCTGTTCGCCTACATCCAATCGTTTCCCGCGCCGGAGCCGGCCAAGAACATTCCTTTGCTGAAAGACTGAGCGCAGGTTCAGAATTCGAATAGCACACCGGCCGAAGGCAGAATCGGAAACATGCTGAAAAAGTTGGGGTAGGTCTGGGTCGTCACACTATCGTAAGGACCCGGCGAATCGAAGTCGCGATTGTGGTGATTGGTCAGATTGACCACCTCGGCAAACAGCGTCGCCTTGGACTTCTTGTGCACGTACGCCTTGTTCAGCCGCAGATCCGTGCGCTGATAGTTGGGAGCGCGCAAACCGTTGCGGTCCGCGGCAAGAAAGTACGCGGTCCCGTTGGCTTGAACATCGCGATAGAAACCCGGCAGAGGCATGCCGCTGCCATAAGTGAAGCGCGCGCTGACATTGACGGTGGGACGCAGGCGGCGGCTGACATAAGCATTGAAGGTATGGCGCTGATCGTAATCCGACGGGAACCCGACGCCCAGATCGCCGTCACGGATCTCCGCGTGCCCGTAAGCGTAGGAAATCCATCCGGTGAATCCGTTGGCCGTGCGCCGCTGGAGAAAGATCTGCGCGCCGCGGGAATAACCACGTTCGGAATTGCGCAGCGGCGCGTTCGGCACCGCGTTGAAGATACTCCCGTTCAACAGCAGACGAGGATCCAGCAACGGGCGAGCCAGCAGATCCCGATCCTGCCGGTCGTAAAACTCGACGCGCACCCGGGTGCGCTCATCTAGAGTCTGCTCGACCACCGCTTCGTAATGCTTCGAGCGCTCTGGTAAGAGCGGCGAGTGGGTGAACGTAGAAAAGATCTGGTTCAGTTCAGGAAACTGCGCGTACTGGCCCCAGTCCAATTGCAGGTGCATCTTCTTCAAGGGCGCAAACGACGCGCTGGCGTACGGCGATGTGACCTGCACGGGACTCTGGCTGAATTCGTCCTGACGCACGCCCGCTGTGAGATGCACGCGATCGGAGGCGAACCCATACGACTGCTGCACGTATCCGCCGGCCCGGGTTCCTGTTCCGCGGAACACGTCCTGCGACGGCACTTGCACCGGCGTGAATACGAACTGGAGCGTCGATCCGTCCTGCCGCAGCCGCCGGAACAAGCCGCCGAAGTCCAGCGTGTTCTTGCCCGGCTTGTCCGATAGCCACGATACGCTGACGTCGCCATGCCAGGTCCACTCGCCGTAGGCTTGATTGTTGAGCAGCGCCTTGTCGCGATTCTCCACGTCGCCCCGTTCGCGCGACCACGCCAGATGGTTGGTGATCAGCACGCGTTCGTTGGGTGCGTAACGCGAACCCAGGTTGAGCAGGCTGAAGCGGAATCCGCTAGTCATCACCGTGTTCAAGCCCAGCTCGCTCTGGAAGGGCGTCCGATCGACACCGGAGGCGCCTTCCACATCGCTCAGGCTGATGGTGTGCTTGGATGTCAGGTCGTAAGTCAGCCGGGCTTCGCCGTCGGTGAAACCGAAAGTCAGGGGCGGCTGGTCGCCGAAATCGATCCGGTTGAGGATGTAGTCCAGATAACTCTTGCGGAACGATACGATCCAAGATCCCCGCTGCTTCTTGCCCAAGGGTCCCTCGAACAGCGCACCGGCGTTCGAAGCGCTGGCCTCAAAGCGCCCTTGGAATCCCTGGCGATTCCCCTCTCGCGTGTCGACGGCCAGAATCCCGGCCGTGCGATCGGAATAGCGGACTGGCCACGCGCCCTCGTACAAGGTCATGTCGTCGGTCATATCGCCGTTGAAGATAGTCAGCGAACCGTCGCCGGACTGGCCATCGGTAGTGTGGAAGGGCGAATGCAGAAGCACGCCGTCGAGATACAGGCCGATGCGATCGAACGACGCGCCGCGCAGGGAGAACTCCGAATCGAAGTCGTTGTTGGATGTGACGCCGGGCAGGCTCTGCACAGCCCGCAACGGGTCGTCGGCAAGCACGCTGGCCAGGTTCTTGCGTTCCTCGCCCTGCAGCGTAATGGATGAAGCGGCCGCTACGGGAGCGACACCAAATGCGCCTCCCGATACGACTATAGTGTCCTTGCGCTGGTCGTTAGAAGCGCTCAAGACGATATCGAAATTCTTGGATTCTCCGGCGGCCAGCGTAAATTCCTGCCGGACCAGGTAATAATCGACCGTGGTCGTCTGCAGCACGTAGCTTCCGGGCGGAACTCCGGTGATGCTGAACGTCCCGTCGTTACCCGTGATCGCGCGAAGCGGCGTATTCGCTGACGATGCCGAGTCCTGGATCTGAACCTGGACTAAGCTCAGCGGTTCATTGTCACGCGAGCTGACCACGCGGCCGTGTACTTCGCCTGTTTCCACCTGCGCGACGGCCGCGAGCGCCGTGAGCAAAAGCGAGAGGATCCAAAGCAGTCGCATGACGGATTCATTATCCTCCGAAGTTCGGCCTGCTATTCTTAAAGTTTCATCATGCAGAACTTAAGCGGCGAGATCGCTCCGATGTCGGAAGCCGTAACCAACGGCATCCGTGTCGAGGTGTTGTGCCGGTATGCGCCCGAGAACTCGCACCCTCTGCAACGTGAATGGGTGTTTCAGTACACCGTCCGAATCACCAATCAGAGTTCTGAGACCGTGCAGCTCATCAGCCGCCACTGGATTATCACGGATGCCCTGGAGCACGTCGAGGAAGTGAAGGGTCCGGGTGTGGTGGGCGAACAGCCAGTTCTGGCGCCCGGCGCGTCGTACAAATATTCCTCCTGGTGCCCGCTGCCAACGCCCACGGGCGTGATGCGCGGCACGTATCAGATGGTCCGGACAAATGGCGATCAGTTCGATATCGAGATCGCGCCGTTCGGGCTGCGGGCTAAACAGACCATTCACTAGTAGAAGAAGGGGGACAGACAGCTCTGTCCACTCCCACGCTGGTTCGCGAAGTCCGAAGTTTACGGGAGGGGACAGAGTAGTCTGTCCCCTTCTTCTTTCTACAACGGCACTACAATGGCTGTGTGCTAGGTACTGGGTTGCTGAAGGAGACGGCCAAATGAAACTCTTTGTATGGACACTGACGTTGACGTCGATTGCATTTGCCCAGAAGCCTCTGACCATCGCGACCCAGGGCAGCTTCTTCGTGGGTGGCGAGACCAAGGCCCTGCCTCCTGCGGGAGGCCGCGGCGGTTTTGGCGCGGGCGACATCACCGTCAACCAGATGTACGTGCAGTATCAGATCCCGATGAACGGCGCCCAGCATGTTCCCGTGGTGATGGTGCACGGATGCTGTTTGAGCAGCAAAACCTGGGAGACCACTCCCGACGGCCGCATGGGCTGGAGCGAGTACTTCCTGCGCAAAGACCGCTCTGTGTACCTGGCCGATCAATCCTCGCGGGCGCGCTCGGGCTTCGATCCCAGCACGCTCAATGCTGTGAAAGCAGGAACGCTGCCCCCCAGCCAGTTGCCCAACATCCTGACGGCGAGCCATCAGACGGCCTGGACCGTCTTCCGCTTCGGGCCCGAGTTCGGCGAACCCTTTAAGGACGGACAGTTCCCCATCGAAGCAGTGGATGAGCTCTACAAGCAGATGATCCCGGACCTGAACTCGACGCTTCCTAATCCGAATCCTACGTTGAAGAACATGGCGGCCTTGGCGGTGAAGCTGAAAGGAGCCGTGCTCATGGGACATTCCGAGTCGGGCTTCTTTCCGGAGCAGGCAGCGCTGGTCGATCCCAGCGGCGTCAAAGGTCTCATCTCAATCGAGATGGGCTGTCCCGATCTCAAACCGGAAGAGATTGCGATCATCGCGAAAATCCCGACGATGGTGATGTTCGGCGATCACCTGAACGACGTACAGGGCGGACCTGCGAACTGGGCCAGCTCGCTCGAAAGCTGCGATAAGTTCGTCCAGAAGGTGAAGGACAAGGGCGGCGACGCGGAGATGATGTATCTTCCCAAGATGGGGATCAAGGGCAACAGCCACATGCTGATGCAGGACCGGAATAGCGATCAGCTCGCCGATTTGATCCTGAAATGGATCGATGGTCACGTCGAAACGCAGAAGGAAGCCAAGAAGAAGGCCCGTTAATGGCTGTTTGGCCAGCGCTTCCGTTCGCCGACTGGGAAAAGACCTGCGACACGCTGCACATGTGGACGCAGATCGTCGGCAAGACGCGGATGGCGCTGACGCCGCTCGATAACCACTGGTGGAACGTGCCTCTGTACGTGACGCCGCGCGGGCTCAGCACGTCGGCGATTCCTTGCACGAACGGCTCGTTTTCGATGGAATTTGACCTGGTGGCTCATCAGCTGCTGTTCCTCAGCAGCGGGGGCGTCCAGCACAGCATGCGGCTCTTTCCGAGATCCGTCGCCGATTTCTACGCGGAGTATATGGCGTCCCTGAAGTCGCTCGGCATCGAGGTGAAGATTTACAAGGTCCCGGTGGAATTCGACGATGTGACGCCGTTCGACCAGGATCAGCACCACGCCTCCTACGACACCGAGTACGTCGAGCGATTCCGCCGCATTCTCGTGAACTCCGATCGGGTCTTCAAACAGTTCCGATCGCGGTTTCTGGGAAAGTGTAGTCCCGTGCATTTCTTCTGGGGATCTTTCGATCTGGCGGTCACGCGCTTTTCGGGCCGACGTGCCCCCGAACGCGAGGGGGTGGATCCGGTCACGCGCGAGGCGTATTCGCACGAAGTCACCAGCTGCGGATTCTGGCCGGGCGACCGCCGTTTCCCGCACGCGGCGTTTTATGCGTACAGCGCGCCGGTTCCGCCGGGATTGGAGAAGGAACCGGTTCATCCTGCCACGGCGGGATGGAACACCCAGCTTGGCGAGTTTATCTTCAAGTACGAGGACGCGCGTAATGCGGCGTCCCCCGATGAGTCGATCCTCGATTTCTGCCAGAGCACGTACGAGGCGGGCGCAAAGCTGGCGCAGTGGGATCGTACTAGTCTCGAACGCTAAGTTTTTTACATCCGCTAGTCACGTGCGGCGTGAACGCCGAACCTACTCTTCTTAACAGTAAGATACCTCGTCGGGCAGCGCTCGAACGCTTGCGCTTCCGCTATACAATCAGTCCGCGATGACTGATCAACCCTTCCATTCGTCCAGACCCGCGGCCGCCGCGACCCTGACCGATCCGCATTGGCGCAACGCGCCGACCGAACACGATCCCGAGTACTTCCGTGTGTGGCAGCGAGTCTCTTTGGCATTACAGCGCTCGATGCGGGATGGCGTGGCCGCCGCATATTTCCAGGATCTGGCGAATTTCGAGGATCGGCAGGCAGCGTATCCGGTGATCGTGTATCAAGCCAGCCGCTTGTGCCACGGGCGTCCGCGTACCGAGTTCACATACGACCTGCGCGACTACCCGGAATGCTGCACGACTCTGGTGTCGTCGTGGAAGTTAACGGGGCGCGCGATCCAGGCGATCCTGAGGCGCATCGAGCTGCGATTGAACGAAGCGGGAATGACCGGGCTCGCGCATCGCTATGCGCCGGTGTGGCACCAGGACGTCCTGGTAGCGGTGAAAAAGAAGCCGAAAGCATATGTCGACCTGCTGATGGCCGAATCGGCCGTGATCAACGCCGCAATCGATCTCGGAACCGAGCGAAGCATAGAGGCGGCAAACCGGTTCGGTAAGACCGTCCATCTGAATCTTCGGAAGGTGTGCGGGATGGATTTACAGGAGCTGGGCGTCAGCGCGATAGAGGAAGCCACTCGCGTGCTGTCGCAGAGCCGAGCGAGCGGCAGCGAGAACCTCAGCGACGCTGGGACACTCCAAAACAGTAACGTCGCCAGTGATGCGATGGCCGCGGGGAGCCCAGACACGCGGATCGCTGGCGAGGAAGATCGCAACAACTGGCGTGCCGACGGCGGCTGCCAGATGCGCGATGCCGGAGTCGTTGCCGATATAGACGCGAGCCGTAGAGATCCAGCGGGCCAGCTCGTATAGATCGTCGATCTTGATCGCATCGCTCTGAATCTCGTCTGGCAGGTGCTCTTCCGGTCCCGCACACCACTTCACTGGGATGCCTAACTCCGCGGCCACTTCGCGGAAGTTTTCGAGCGGCCAGCGTTTGCGGACGCTGCTCGCAAAGGGATGAATGATCGCGAAGTCTTGGATCGGGGCTGGCGGAACAGCGATGTGCGGAATCCCCTCCACGGGCGGCGGCAGCGCCGGGAAGAACGTGAACGGAAGATGGCGCACAGCATCTCGAAACTCAGGACGATGGGTCCCGTACCAGGAATAAATGGAATCGAACGTCTCGAGCTCGGAAATGCGGGCGCCCTCCACGACTCCCACAAGCTCCAAACCAGTATCGGCAATCGCGCGTGTACGATCGGCAAAGCGGATCAAGGGGAGCATCGGGCGCGGCGCCCAGACTTCGGTGTACGAGGCTCGGGCGGCTTCGAGGGTAGGAAGGGAGAGGATGACGTCGCCGATCGCACCAGGGCGGACCAGCAATCGGCGTTTAGCGGCTGACACTGACCGGCAGAGTTAGCTCAACCGTTTTGGGCGGAAGGCACATGCGATCGTTGCACGCCTGGTAGCGCAGTTTCCCGGGAATGTTCACCAGTCCGGGTTGCACGGAGGCCGGCACCTTGAACCGCGTGAGCAGCTCAAATCGCCCGGAGAACACCGGCAGAGGCGCCGCGGAGAATTCGACCTTGTGGAGCTCCGGCTTGGGATAGACGACTTCCGCGCTGATTGGCCCGGAATCCCAGGTGAGGCGCAACGGGATCAGATAAGGATCCGGCGGCATATTCGTATTCATGTGATAGCCCTCGCGGAGCTGCAGAGGAAGCTTGACCTCGACGGTGGTTCCAGCCTTGGCCGCCACCGGCTCCGGCTTGGGCATCAACAATACGCTAGTTTGCGCGAAGACGTTAGTGGGAGCGAAGCAGAGCGAACTCGCCGCCAGAATCGCGAACAGCACCGGTTTTCGGACCATCTTTGGGGGCCTCTAACAGTTTCTCGATTTCTTTCTGATAGGTGGCCTTGGCGACCAGGCCGACGTGCATGGAGGCGATGCGCCCTTCGCGATCGATGACGATGGTGGTGGGCAGCGAGTCGACGTTGCCGAAGAGCGTGGAAACTTGATCGTTACCCAGCACCACGCGATAGTTCATCTTCTTCTCTTCGACGTAGGGCTTCACGGCATCCCAGCCGTCTTCATCCATGGAAACTCCGAGGACGGCGAAATTGCGATCCTTATATGTCCTCTCGAAGTCCATGAACCAGGGAATTTCGACCTTGCAGGGTCCGCACCAGGTAGCCCAGAAATTAAGAAGCACCACCTTGCCTCTGTAATCGGAGAGCTTCACGTTGGCGCCGGTCGCATCCTTCAGGTTGAAATCCGGCGTCGGCTTGCGCTCGTTGACGGCCTTTAAGTGAAAGTTGTCTGGAATCGGAGCTTCGCAGGAAGCGAGGATTGCCACGGCAGCCGCAAAGAGTGCCCAGCGGCGGATCAAACTCACCGGCAGTTTTCGGACCTGCATGGCTCTATTATACGCCCAGGAATTTAAACGTAGACCGGAAGGCGCCCCAAGAGATGCTCCGTAAACCAGCTCCGGCGCAGGCGGCGAGCCCCGGCAGCCAGCGTATATTCGTCATGCCTGGGCACCCTCGCGCAAAGCCAGGCGGAGGTATCGCAAAAGCTTTCGCAAACATAGCGGCGCCAGCCCGGAGTTCGGCCCCAGACATCAGAATGCCGGAGCTTATTCTTGCGCCACTCGGCGCTCCAGCCGAGCTCGCCGCGGGCTCGGGTCGCAAACTCCTTCGCGAGCACGATTTCCCAGTTCCGGCGGGTCTGGTTCGACAGGCGGACCCAGGCGAAGTGAAAAATCTCGTGGACCAGGATTCGCTCGAACTCGCCCGGCTGTGCCAGCAGTCCGGCATCGAGCAGGATGACTCTTCGTGGAATGTGTGTGGCCGCCAGATGGGGCCCCAGGGAGCGGCGGAGTTCCACGCGGATGGGACGGCCGGACAGAAGCGGCAGCAACCGTTCGCTCCTCAGTCGCTACCGTTGAGGCGGTGCAACAGCCGGAGCCGCCCCGTTCGGCAATAGCCCGGGGAACGCACCCGGAACGGCCGGGGCAGGCGCTTTGAAGAAGCTCTGATCCTTGATGACCGCCTGGTAACTGGCGTTGATGTCTTTCATCCATTGATTCATGTGCTCATTGCGGATCGCCAGAATGATATTCTCGCGGAGTTCGTCCACCGGCTGCGGTCCCTTCTCTTCCAGGCGGACGATCCAGAACGCAGTGGGTTGGTGGATCGGCTCGCTGACTTCTCCAGCTTTCAACGCGAAGACGGCGTTCTTCAGGTCGGCCGGATAGTCGCTGGCAGCTTTAATAGGGGGAAAATCGCCACCGAGGGCCTTGGAGGTTGGATCTTCCGAATGCTGTTGCACCAGCGTTCCGAAGTCCGCGCCACCTCGGAGCTGCTTCACGATATCGGCGGCCAGCGTACGGGCATCGGCTTCAGACCTTTTGGATTGCCCGGCCTGCAGGGCTTGTTTCGCGGCGGCTTCCAGTGCGGCCCTGTCGGTACCGGTGGGAACTACTTGGCCGGCGAAGGGAATATAGATCGCTTTGATCTTGGCCTGCTCGTATTGGGCGCTGTGCTGTTTGTAGTAGGCATCGATCATCTCCGAAGACACCGGGTAGCTATTGTTCTCCTCATTCAGTCGCGCGTTGCGGAGAAACTGCAGCTTCATGCCCTCGAACTGCTCCTTATAGGGGCTCTTATCGAACAGCTTGAGTTTCTCTCCTTCTTCGGCCAGATGAACGAAGAGAAAATATTGGCTGAGGATGAATTGCGGGTTCTGCTGAAACTGCTGCATGTCTTGAGGACTGAACATGGACGTCATCTTCTGAACGTCAGCCACGGTGATGTCCTTGCCGGCAACGGTCGCGACCACTTTCTGGGGATCTGCCGCGGGATCCTGGGCCGACAACGAAACGGAGAGGAGCGCGAAAAGCAGGGCCTGTTTCAAATGCATGTTTCTCCCAAATTACCACGATGATGAATTTAGACGTGAGAGGAGGGGGATGGTTTGGCGTTATAGTATCGGGAATGAAGCGCAGGGTGGGCTGGGCATGTGCTCCGGTGCTGATCGCAAGCGCATGCCGCAATACGCCCGGGCCGTTCGCGCCCCCGGTGCAGCGCCAGCCGCTTGAGGATTTCCGGCCATACCGCTTTTCCGGGATCGTCGACATGTCAGATGAAGACGCCAAATCGCACTTCGTCCAGGACCTTACTTCAAACGCTACCCCCACATGGCGATGGACCGGACAACGGCCCACGGTACGAGTGCGGATGCGCTCCGCCGAGAACCTTCGGTACACGATCGATTTCGCCATCGCCGAAGTCATGCTGCGGAACACCGGCCCGTTGACGGTATCGTTCCTGGTGAACGACGTTGTGCTGGATCGGGTTCGCTACCCACACGATGGCGTTCAGCACTTCGAAAAGGCGGTTCCGGCCGGATTGGTGACCGAGGGACAGGAAGTTACGGTTGCCGCGGAGATCGACAAGCCGTGGGTTCCTCCAGAGGGCGGCCCGCAACTCGGGATCATACTCATGCGGATCGGGCTTACACAATAATGTGGCAAGCCGTAGCTGCGTTGTTCGGAGCGGGATTCACGATAGTCGCGTGCTACGCGGCCGGCTCGCTGCTTATCGATCGATTGCGCGCGAGCCTTCGGCAAGACGAACGAATCCCTCTGGCCTTCGTGCTGGGAGCTGCGTGTCTGCACCTGGCGATCTTCGCCGTTCTGGCCGTGCACATCGCGTATTGGCCGGTCCTGGTAGCGCTGCTGGCTGGAATCATCGCCGCGGCGGTCATCACCGGGGCGTGGCGCGGCGCCCACACGGAAAGCGCCAAGCCAGTCCCGCCGCTAGGCAAAAACCTGAGGATGGTGTTTGGCTGGTGCGCAGGAGTTTTCGCGGTCGTCTATCTGGTAAACGCATGGGCTCCGGAAGTGAGCCCGGATGGGGCCAGCTACCATCTGGGGCTGGTGGCGCGAGAACTCCGTGTTCATGGATTCGAGCCGCTGACGAACGACATGTACGCGATGCTGAGCCAGGGCGTGGAGATGCTGTTCGTGCCGGCCTTCGCCATCGGGCGCCATTCGGCCGCGGCCCTGGTGCACGTTGCGTTTGCCATCGCTCTGGCGCTGGCAATCCTGGCGTACGGGCGCCGGATCGGGAAGCCGTGGGCCGGAGCGGCGGGCGCGCTGCTCACCTTCGCGAGTCCGGTGGCCGGCGCCGATGCATCCGCCGCTTACGTGGATGTGGCGACGGCGGCGATCGTGTTCGGGGTGTTCTACTGGACCGAAATATGGGACGACCACCGGGACGAATTGCGTTTGCTGATTCCGGTGGGCCTGCTATCGGGCTACGCGTATGCTGCCAAGTACACCGCATTCCCCATCGCGATCTATGCGTTGGGTTTCGTCGCGTGGCGCAGCAGGCGCCTGCGGCCCATCGGCAAGCGCCCGCGGCCAGTCAGCCAAAGCTTGCAGGCGGTACTGCTGGTGGCGGGCTGCGCGCTGGTCATGGCAGGTCCGTGGATTGCGCGGAACTGGATCTGGTACCAGAATCCGGTAGCTCCCTTCGCGAACTCCCTTTTCCGGAATCCCTACATCCACGTGATGTTCGAACGCGACTATTCGGAGTTCCTCCGGAACTACGGAATGCCGAGCCTCCGGCCGCTGGCGCTCGAAGCGACCTTGCGCGGGGGATACGTCGGCGGGATCATCGGGCCGGCATTTCTTCTCTTGCCCATCGCCCTGGCCGCGCTGCGATTTCAAGCCGGCAGGCGGCTGCTGCTGGCGGGAGCGCTGGTATTTTCCACATACTTTGCGAACATTGGAGCGCGCTTCTTGATTCCGGCCTTGCCGTTCTTTTCTCTGGCGATGGGGCTTGCGTTTGCGGAAGCGGCCCCGTTGCTCGCCGCACTGATGCTGCTCCACACGGCGGCTTCCTGGCCTCCGGTCCTGAACCGGTACGTGAATCAGAACTGCTGGAGGCTGGTCCGGTTTCCCTACAAGGCAGCCCTGCGCCTCACTCCGCCGGATGAATTCCTACGCAAAAACGCCCATGGATACGCCGCGGCCCAGATGGTCGACGCCATGGTCCCTGGCAACGAGCCGGTTTTCAGCATGGACGGGATTCTGGATGCCTACACCAGGCATCCGATCCTGGTGTACTACCACTCCGCCGCGAACGAGACTCTCGCCGATACGATCAACATGGGCTGGAACCCAGCTGCGCAGCCGATCATGTCGAGGGTCTTCTCGTTTCCGGAACGCAAGGTGCGGCGCATGCGAGTGGAGCAGACGGCCCAAGCCGCTTATCCTCATCAATGGAATGTGTACGAACTGCGTTTTTTAAATCACGGCGCGGAACTTACGCGAAAGTTAGACTGGCGCCTGCAAGCGTGGCCCAATCCTTGGGAAGTGCAACTGGCGTTCGACAACGCTCTGGCAACTCGCTGGCGATCCGGAGAGATTGCGAGCCCTGGGATGTACCTGGACGTCGATTTCGGACGGGAAGAATCCGTAGATGAAGTGCGCCTGGTGGTGTCCGGCGATTCCGAGTTGACCCGGCTGCAACTGGAATCCATGAATCCATCCGAAACCTGGGAGAAGATCGCAGACAATCCGGCGGTGATGTACCAGGACGTGCCCAAGGGAATCCGCCGGATGGCAACCTACGAGCTGCATGCTCGCGGGATTCACTATCTGATGATCGCCGACAAAAACAATGGCGCGGAGGATTTCGCCGAGGATCCGGAGTCGTGGGGGCTGAGGCTGCTAGGCCACACGGAAGGCGAGCGGCTGTATCAGACCATCTGGTAATGCGCATCTTCTTGGGCATCGACGGAGGCCAGTCCAGCACCACGGCGCTGATCGGCGACGAGACCGGCCGTGTGATTGGAGCAGGGCGAGCGGGGCCGTGCAACCACGCGGCGGCGAGCGAGGGTCGGCGGAAATTCATCGCGGCGATCACGGACAGCGTGAGAGGGGCCGCGGCATCGGCAGGCCTGAGTGAGCCGCTCATGTTCGAAGCGGCTTGCCTGGGCTTGAGCGGAGGTCCCGACGACAAAGAGGCGCTGGCCAAAGAAACGATCCGGGCGGAGCGCTATCTAATTACGCATGACGCGCATATCGCGCTGGCGGGCGCGACCGGCGGCGAACCGGGGATCATCGTGATCGCCGGTACGGGATCGATCGCCTTCGGACGGAACGCCGCGGGTGTTACGGCTCGTGCCGGTGGCTGGGGATACATCTTCGGCGACGAGGGCGGCGCGTTCGACCTGGTCCGTCAGGCGCTGCGCGCGATTCTGCGAAACGAGGAGGGCTGGGGTCCACCGACCGCCTTGCGCGAGGCTCTGCTCGAAGCTGTTTTCGAGAATACCGCGGGTGCCTCCAGCGCCAATCGACTGCTGCACCTTTTCTATACCGGCGAATATCCGCGCGATCGCGTCGCGGGCTGGGCGAAACTCGTCGACCAGGCGGCGCGCGCGGGAGACACCGTGGCGCGCGACATCCTGGGATCGGCGGCTCAGGCGCTGGCGACACTGACCGCGGCAGTCCGGTGGCAGCTCTTCGAACCATCCAAGCAGGTAAAGGTTTGCTATAGCGGCGGGGTGTTCGGCAGCGAGCCGTTGCTCGAAAGATTTCGGATGCTGGTGGAGCTTGAAGAGGGCAACCAGGTATCGGCGCCCAAGCACAATCCGGCCGAAGGGGCACTCTTGGAAGCCTATCGAAACACTGCGGCTAAGGTGAATCTCCGATGAATTCAGGTGAACGGGGGCGGCCCTAGCCCTAGAGGGGGCTTGACACCATTACTCCCTTGACTAGAATAGAGTTGATTTAGTTTGCTATGCCAGGTTGTGAGCACACGCGCACGGAATTCCTGATGCGCCGCGACGGAGTCGATTACGTGCACTGCGTGGACTGCGGCCAGGTTTTCGAATCCGACGATCTGGAGCAGGTTTCCGTGTACGACGAAACCGAAGAAGAGCCCCGCCAAAAGAAGGCGTCGTAGTCCTGTCGCGCTTGGAGCGCGCGGGCGGCTCGTGAGATCCTCAAAGTACTTCTTACGATGAGTGAAGGTGTGCGAACACAACCGCTGCGGATCGTCTCCATGGGAGGCGGTACCGGGCTGGCAACATTACTACGGGGATTGAAGCGCTACATCCAGGCGGCCGAGGGAGGCCTGGAGATCACAGCCGTAGTCACGGTGACCGACGACGGGGGCAGCTCCGGGCGGCTGCGTCGCGATTTCGATGTCCTGCCGCCGGGCGATATCCGCAACTGCATGGTGGCGCTGTGCCAGGATGAGGCGCTGCTATCGCAGTTATTCAACTATCGTTTTACGGGCGGCCGCGGCCTCAAAGGACACAGCTTCGGAAATCTGTTTCTGATGGCCATGACCCATCTGACCGGCGACTTCGCCCAGGCCGTGAAGCTCTCTTCGGAAGTGCTGGCGGTGCGCGGACGGATCTATCCATCCACGGCGGCGAACGTCAGACTGGAAGCAACGCTCGTGGACGGCAGAAAAATCAGCGGCGAGACGCGCATCAGCCGCAGCACGCGCGCGATCGAGCGAGTGGCGCTGAGCCCGCGCCGGGCCCGCCCCCTAAAAGAGACGCTCGACGCGATCGCTCAAGCGGATCTAATCACACTCGGGCCGGGCTCGCTCTACACCAGCGTGATCCCGCATCTTCTCGTGGAAGGAATTCCGCAAGCCATCGCGGCCTCGCCGGCGGTAAAAGTGTATTTCACGAATCTCATGACGCAGCCCGGCGAAACCACCGGTATGGAGGGCGCTTCGGATCACCTGGCTGCTCTTGTGCGTCACGGCGGACGCCGGAGCCGGGGCCTGATCGACGTTTGCGTGGTCAACACCGGTCCCATCCTGCGGAAAGCACTCGAGAAATATCGCGCCCGAGAGGCTCGCCCCGTGACCAACGACCTGAAAAAGATCGAGGCCATGGGCGTGAAGGTGGTAGCAGCCGATCTGGTGCGGATCGCCGGCCGGCGGATCCAGGAAAAGATCCGGCATGACCCTGGTGCGATCAGCGCCGTCGCCATCGACTTGGCGCGGCAAGGGCGTAGGGCCAAGGAGCGACTCGCTTCATGAGTGATCGGTTGATGAACATGACGGTGGTAATTCTAGCGGCCGGACTCGGGACGCGCATGCGCTCCAAGCGGGCCAAGGTGCTGCATCGCGCGGGAGGTCTGACGCTGGTGGAACACGTCGTGGCTGCTGCCGCCGCAGTGGCTCCGGCGGATCGCACCATTGTAGTGACAGGTCACCAGGCCGATGAGGTGGAAGCGGTGCTGGCGCCGCTGGGTGTAGGTTTCGTGCGGCAGGTCGGCCAGAAAGGGACGGGTCACGCGCTGGCGTCTTGTCGTGAGCGCCTTCAGAAAAGTGACGGGCTGCTGATGGTGTTGTACGGTGACACGCCTCTCCTCTCGCCCGTAACTCTCCAAAAGTTGCGCGATCTGCAGAGCACCTCCGGCGCCGCCGCGACGCTCATCACCACGACGCTCGCGAATCCATCGGGATACGGCCGCGTGATCATCAACGATAAAGGGGACGTAACCGCCATTGTCGAAGACAAGATCGCCACGCCCCAACAGAAGGCGATCCAGGTGATCAATTCCGGGATCTACTGCTTTCAGGCGCCGCTGCTGTGGAAACATATCACGGAACTGGTCCCCAACGCAGTGTCGGGCGAACTGTATCTCACCGACATGTGCGAGATCCTGACCAGGCACGGACACCGCGTGGGCGCGCTGCACATCGACGACCCGGATGAACTCCTGGGAATCAATACGCGCATCGAACTGGCCGACGCCGACCGCGTCTTGCGCGAACGAAAATGCCGCGAGCTGATGCTGGACGGAGTCACCATCGAACGGCCAGAGACCGTTACGATCGATCCGCACGTCCGCGTAGGCGTCGACACTGTTGTGGAACCGTTCGCGCGGCTGCTGGGCATGACCGAGATCGGCGAGGAGTGCCGTGTCGGCGCGGGAGCCATTCTGGAATCGGCGGTGCTCGAGGATCGCGTGGTCGTGGGGCCCTATACCTTGGTGGCGAACTCCCGGATCGAAACGGGCGCGCAAGTGGGTCCGTTCGCGCGACTCCGCCCGGACTCGCACGTGGGACCAGACGCTCACGTGGGGAATTTTGTGGAGCTGAAGAAGACCCATCTCGGTCGGGGCGCCAAGAGCCAACACTTGGCGTACATAGGGGACTCAGAAATCGGCGCCGGGGCGAACATAGGAGCGGGGACGATTTTTTGCAACTACGACGGTGAGAAGAAGCACCGGACCAGCATCGGCGAGCGTGCGTTTATCGGGAGCAATTCGACGCTGGTGGCGCCGATTGAGATCGGGGCAGACAGCTATGTGGGCGCGGGCAGCGTGATCACCGACGCGGTTCCCCCGGAAGCGCTGGCATTGGGACGCGGCCGGCAAGTGGTGAAGCCCGGCTGGGTCAAGGGACGCAAGAAGGCGGCGGTAAAGGAACCCTCTACTTCTTCTTCGTAGCCGGACGAATGATGACTAGAATCGCGGTATCGGTTTCATCGCCCGAGATATAGCGCACGGTGATGCGGGCTTTCAGGCGGAGGCGGCCGCCTTCCACCTTAGTCTGGGCATTCACCTTGAAGACCCGATCTTCGGACTTCCCTTGCAGAACTCGCGAGACCTTCAAGTGATCCGGCGTGTTCTCCACCAGCGTGCCCGTGAAGTAGTTGTCCTTGTCGGGTTCGTCTTGCGCGGCCACGCACCGCGCGTTCAACGCGAAGCTAAGAACCATCAGCAGGAGTGAGCCGAGCAGCTTCGTCCACACAAGATCAGGATAATCAATCTTCCCCGGCCGGTGAATGAAAGAAGTTTCACTTCGTTACAGCGACTTCACAGCACCAGCACCGGATGGTACAGGTGCGGCAGGCGGGCTTCTCCGATGGCCACCAACTGGCCTTCCGAATTCACGGCCTTTACGAACCGGCCGCCGGCTCGCGCGTGAAACGGGGAGATGCGGAAATCGCGGCCGTTACGAATTTGCCCCGCCGTCAGGGCGTCCACGACTTCCGCGGGAAAATCCGGCAGAAGCTGCGCGGCGGGAATCACCGCCTCCTCGAAACGGCCGGCCTCGGCCAGGGCCGCGAGCTGTTCCAGAGTCCTCGCCGCCTCAATTTTGAAATCGCCCGACGCAATACGCCGAAGTGACTTGAGAAACGCGCCGCATCCCAGGGCCTGTCCGGCGTCGTGGGCGATGCTGCGCAAATAGGTTCCCGCCGAGCAGTGCACGCGAACGGCAGCCTCGCACCCTTCCATTCGAACCACATCGAGCGAGTACACTTCGACATCCACAGGCTTCAGCTCCACCGGTTGGTTCTTGCGGGCCATTTCGTACGCGGGCCGGCCGGCAATCTTCTTCGCTGAGACCGGCGGCGGAACCTGGGCGAAGGGCCC
Source organism: Terriglobia bacterium (assembly GCA_020073445.1). Classification (GTDB taxonomy): domain Bacteria; phylum Acidobacteriota; class Terriglobia; order Bryobacterales; family Bryobacteraceae; genus Palsa-187. Next base: position 198,354 of record JAIQFE010000019.1, on the reverse strand, counting down.
GCGGAATTTCTGGAGCGCGGCTTCCAGTTGTTCGCGGTCGAGCACGATCTCCTGCGCAGGCGACGTGGCCTGCCCGTCGGCATCATAACTGTCGGTGGAATAGCCGAAGTGGATGACGCCTTCGTAGATCTTGTCGTTGCGCGTATAGAACTGCGCCAGGCGCGTAGCGCGCCCGATCACCAGCGGCAAAACGCCGGTCGCGGCGGGATCGAGAGTTCCCAAGTGCCCGACTTTTCTGGTCCCCGCAAATCGGCGGACTTTATTGACCACGTCATGCGAGGTCCAGCCTGAAGGCTTATCGACTACAACAGCTCCATCCACCTAGCCACTGTAACGCGGAACGGGGGACTGCCTCCGATTTCGATGAACGAAACATGGCCGTGGTCCTCAGCACTTCCCCGAAATCGGCTGGCTGTCCCCGCTCCCGCCTGTCCTCGCTCTCGGCTGGCTGTTCCCATCCGCGCGGCTCAGCGGCCCGCCGCAGCAGCGACCGGCTTGTATCCGCAAGTGGCGGCTTTCTTCATCGCCTCCAAGCCCTCCGACGATGAAAGCAGCGGGGTGGTTCGCACCGCGCGGCATGCGCCTCCGGCGGCAATGGCCATGGAGAACGCCGCGGCACTGACGCTGTCCGGCATTTCGATCACGCCGATAATGTCGTAGTCGCCGAAAGACAGCCAGAAGCGTTCGACGCGCCCGCCCAGCTTTTCGACCGGAGTCTTGATGGCCTCGGATCGATCCTGCGGATTCTGGATCATCGCCGACCATGCTTCGGGAGTGTAACCGACTTGCAGTAAATAGGACGCCATGCATCCTCCTTTCGTGACGCTCAAGTCTACACCCGCGAGGCGGTCAAAACAATGCGGCTGTACGAATCCGGCTTCGCGGGATCGTACGGCCCGTTGGTCATCGCAAGAATCAACAGAGGACGCTGCCCGTCGTTCCGCACCGCATGCGAAGCCAGAGGCTCGATCTCGATGACAACAGTACCGACGCCATCAAACTTTCGAATTTCTGAAACGGTTCCTTCGCCCCGATCCCAAGCCAGCGTCCAGGAATCCTCAAAGCGGACCACCAGCACCTCTCTTCGCAAACGGTGAAAATGATTTCCGCGAATGTGGCCCGGCAGCGTCGTGCTCAAGTGAACATCTACAACAGATCCCAGAAACGCGAACTGCCGCCCCTGGAGCGTGAAACTGGAACCGCGCTGGTCCCCGCGGTCTTCAAGTTCGACGATACGCACCATTCTCGTTATTATGAGGCGATATCATGAAGCGATGACGGATCTCCAGTATCCGATCGGACGATTTACATTCCCCGAATCGAGCACTGCGGAGCAACGCCAGCAATGGATTCGCGAAATTGCCCGCACTCCCCAGGAACTGCGCGCCGCGGTCTCCGGGCTTTCGGAAGAGCACCTCGACACACCGTATCGTCCCGGCGGATGGACTGTGCGCCAGGTGGTCCATCATGTGCCCGACAGCCACATGAACGCGTTTATCCGGTTCAAGCTCGCCTTGACCGAAGATCAGCCCACCATCAAACCGTATGACGAAGCGCGCTGGGCCGTGCTGGCGGACGCCGCCCTGCCGCTAGACCCCTCGCTCGATCTTCTCGCCGCGTTGCACCTGCGATGGGTGCGGCTGCTGCAAACAATGAGCGAACTCGATTATCAGCGCACCTTCGTGCATCCGGAATCCGGCGCGTGGAGGCTGGATCAATACCTGGCGCAGTACGCCTGGCACGGGCGGCATCACACCGGCCATATCCGCCTTGTTGCATCCGTCCGATAGACTAGCTGCAGAGGAACTTCCATGCGAACATTTTTGGCCGCGATCGTTTTAGTCACATCCTGCGCCGCCCTGCGCGCGGACTTCAGTTATCAGGAGACCACCCAGATGACCGGCGGAGCGCTGGTGAAGATATTGCGCATGGGTGGCCCGTTTACCCGCAAAGCCCGCGAGCCGATCGTCTCCACCGTGCTGATCAAGGGCAATCGCATGGCGACCCTCGGCAAGGAGAATTCGACCATCATCGACCTGGACAAGGAGACCATTACCGAAATCAATATCGCGAAGAAGAACTATTCGGTGGTCACCTTCGCGCAGATGCGGCAGGCCATGGACGATGCCATGGCAAAGGCCCAAGCTCAGGAGCAGAAGAAGCAGAAAGCCGAGCCAAAAGGCAACGTCGAAGCGAAATTCAAGGTTTCCGCCAAGGCCACAGGAAAAACGAAAAGCGTGAAGGGCCTGACCGCCAAGGAAATGGTGATCACCATGGACCTGGAAGGCACCGACAAGGACTCCGGCCAGTCGGGCAGCATGACCGTGATCGACGACGCGTGGATGGCCACCGTCCCTGGCTACGAACAGGTGAAGGCGTTCCGCCAGAAAATGGCGCAGAAAATGGCACGCGAATTTCAGCCCGAGTTGTCTCGCATGGCGATGGCGGATCCCCGCATGATGCAAGGCATGGCGGAATCCGCGAAAGAGTTGTCCAAGGTATCCGGCGTTCCCGTGGAAACCGTGATGAAGATGGGAACCGGCATCACTGTGGACACCACCGATTCCAGCTCCGACAAACAAGGGCCGAGCGTGCGCGACGCCATCACCGGGAGCATCCCGTTTGGGCGGAAGAAGAAAGATCCGGAACCTGAACCAAAGCAGGATCCGAAACAGTCCGGTGCGGCGCTCCTGCTCGAAATGACCACGGACATGACCAGTTTCTCCTCCAGCGCCGTGGATGCTTCGATGTTTGACATCCCGGCGGGCTTCAAGATGGTGGACTCGGATCTCGTCAAACGAGCCCGGTAGATCCACCCCTCGATATTCTTCTGGAACAAAACCGTAACTAAATCCGTAGCCAGCAGTATATCTACCTTGACAGGTAGATCATCTAGTGGAATAATCCAAACCATGCCTGGCCGCAAATCCCCGTTGCAGAGCGAGATGGTTCAAGGAACGCTCGACATGTTGGTGTTGCAAACGCTGGCCCTAGGCCCGGCCCACGGCCACACCATCGCGCACGCGATCGAGCGCGGATCCGAGGAAGTCCTCCAGATCGAACACGGGTCGCTCTACCCCGCCCTGCATCGATTGGAAGACCGGGGCTGGATCGCTTCGTTCTGGGGCACTTCGGAAAACAATCGCAAGGCCAAGTACTACCGCTTGACGCCTGCGGGCCGGAAGCAGTTGATCGCCCAGACCACGCGCTGGGAACAGGTCGTTCGCGCGATCGGCCGCATCCTGAAACCGGTTCCGGAGTAAACGACATGAGCTGGCAGCGCTTTCTGCGGCGGGCAAGGTGGGATCGCGAGCGGCACGACGAAATCGACTCCTATGTGCAGATCGAGACCGACGCCAACATCGCCCGGGGAATGCCGCCCGAGGAAGCCAGCAATGCCGCGCGCAGGAAGTTTGGAAACAGCACGCTCATCCGAGAGGAGATTTATCGAATGAATACCGTCGGCTTACTCGATACACTCAGCCGGAACATCCGCTACTCGCTGCGAACGCTGCGCCACAGCCCGACATTCACCGCCATCGCAGTGCTGACGCTGGGAATCGGCATCGGCGCCAACACGGCCGTCTTCAGCGTCGTGAATAGCGTACTCCTCAAACCTCTTTCCTATCCGAAGTCGGAGGAACTGGTGGCCCTTACGCAGACTGCTCCGGGAGCCGCTGGCCTGGCAACATTTTCCAGCGGGCTGCCTCTCTCGGGCTCCATGTATTTCACCTACGCCGAGCAGAATCGATCGTTTCAGGCTCTCGGCGTCTGGATTGCCGTGACCAACAACGTTACGGGAGTGGCGGAGCCGGAACAGGTGCGAACCATCCTGGTCAGCGACGGCACGCTCCCGGCGCTCGGCGTCCAGCCGATGCTGGGCCGTTGGCTTGGGCAGGCCGATCAGAAGCCGGGCGCTCCGGAAACTGTGATGCTCGGCTACGGCTACTGGCAACGGCGGTTTGGAGGAGACAAGTCGGTGATCGGACGCAACATCCTCGTCGACTCCCGTCCTCGCGAGATCGTGGGCGTTATGCCCGCGGGGTTCCGTTTTGCCGATACGGATGCCGAATTGATCGTGCCGGTCCAACTCGACCGTAGCCATCAAATACTAGCGGGATTCGGGTTCCAGGGAATCGCCCGCCTCAAGCCCGGGGTGACCATCGCGCAAGCCAACGCCGACATGTCGCGAATGCTTCCCATCTGGATGGACTCCTGGTCGAATGGGCCCGGCACCAACTCGCGCGTGTATGAGACCTGGAGAATCACTCCCGCTCTTCGCCCGCTGAAACAGCAGGTGATCGGCAACGTAGGCAGCGTCTTGTGGGTAGTCATGGGGACCATCGGCCTGGTGATGCTCATCGCGTGCGCCAATGTTGCCAACCTGCTGCTGGTGCGGGCCGAAGGGCGCCAACAGGAACTGACCATCCGTGCCGCGCTCGGCGCCGGATGGGGACGCATCGTTCGCGAGCTTCTGCTCGAAAGCGTGCTGCTCGGATTGATGGGCGGCGTGCTCGGACTAGGCGTCGCGTATGCCGGGCTGCGCTTCCTGGTCACCCTCGGCCCGGCGACTCTCCCACGCCTTGCTGAAATCTCGATCGATCCGCGGGCGCTCGGATTCACGTTGGCCGTTTCCCTGCTCTCAGGCCTGCTATTCGGATTGATCCCGGCCCTGAAGTATGCCGGACCGAAAATATCGTTGACGCTCCGCAGCGGAGGCCGCACGCTGAGCCACAGCCGGGAGCGTCATCAGGCGCGCAACCTTCTGGTGATCGGCCAGGTCGCGATCGCACTGGTGCTGCTAGTGAGTTCGGGATTGATGATCCGGACGTTCCAGGGCCTGCGAACCGTGGAGCCAGGCTTTACGCACGCCGAGCAGATTCAGACCATGCGAATCGCCATTCCGGCCTCGCTGATTCAGGAACCCGAGCGGGTCGCACGCACGCAGAACGACCTTGTGAACAAGCTCGCGGCGATCCCCAGGGTGACTTCGGTAGCGTTCGCGAGCGGCGCGCCGATGGAAACAATCGTCCCCAACTGGGACGGCATCTACAAGGAAGGAACGGAATACGGCGCCGATGAAGTGCCTCCAATGCGGCTGTACAAGAATGTGTCGCCGGGTTTCTTCGGAACCGCGGGCACAAGATTGCTAGCCGGCCGCGATTACACCTGGACGGATCTTCAGGACCGCCGCCCGGTCGTCATGATCTCCGAGAATCTGGCGCGGGAACTTTGGGGCAGCTCATCCGCCGCGGTCGGCAAACGGGTTCGGACCGGGTCCCGATCTCCCTGGCGCGAGGTCATCGGGGTGGTTCAGGACGTCCATGAGAACGGCGTGCATGAACCGGCGCCGGCCATCGTGTACTGGCCCACCGCGGGGGATAACATTTATCAACCCGGGGCGATGATCGTCGCCCGAACGGTGACGTTTGCTATTCGGAGCGAGCGGGCTGGCAGTGAGAGCTTCTTGAATCAGGTCCGGCAAGCGGTGTGGTCGGTGAACTCCAGCCTGCCACTGGCATCCGTCCAGACCCAGCAGGACATCTACAACCAATCCATGGCACGAACGTCCTTCACCCTGGTGATGCTCGCGATTGCAGGATCGATGGCACTGGTGCTCGGCATCATCGGCATCTACGGCGTGCTCTCCTACGCAGTTTCGCAGCGCAGGCGCGAAATCGGAATCCGGCTTGCCCTCGGCGCACAGCCCGGCGAGCTAAAACGCATGTTCGTGCGGCACGGCCTGATTCTCGCGAGCATCGGTGTAGCGATCGGTCTGATAGCGGCATCGGGGCTCACGCGGCTGATGTCCTCGCTCTTGTTCGGCATCAAGCCACTCGATCCGATCACGTATACCGCTGGCGCGCTCCTTCTAGGAATCGCCGCGGCGCTGGCCAGCTACCTTCCCGCCCGGCGAGCCTCTACCATCGATCCGGTGGAAGCTCTGAAGGCCGAGTAATCAGTTCTCCGGCAACGCGAACACGACAATATTGCTGGCGTTGCTCGGCTTCAGATCCGGCGCCAGGCGATTGAGCCCCGAGCTGACCAGCGAATTGCCGGTGCTGACTGCCACGTACTGCTTGCCGCGCACGCTGTACGTAATCGGATAACCCGTGACTGGCGAGCCCAGATTGATGTCCCACAGCACGGCTCCGTTCTGCTGATCGAACGCGCGGAAGTGCCCGTTCGTGTCGCCGGTGAAGACCAGCCCGCCGCCGGTCGCGACCGACGACATCATCCCCGCGCGCTGATCGTATCTCCATAGGGTCTTGCCGGTTTCGGCCGAGATCGCGAACAGGGTCCCGATATTCTCCGTGCCCGGCGCGATTCTCGCGCGCGCATTGAATGAGTACGCGGAGTCGTTGTTCAGCGCAGTCTGGTCTGCACAGGTATTCTGCAATCCGTAATACATCGCGTTGGTCAGCGGACTATACGCCCCGGCCTGGAACCCTTTCCCGCCGTTCACGGTCGGGCAAATGAAGTGCGTCTCGCCCACTTTGGTGAAGGTCGTTTCGGGATTCACCGTGACCGCGCCCGTCGCGCCGTCGATTTTCGAGACCACGTTCTGCATCACCGTCGGCCGCGCCCACAGGAATTCGCCGGTCTGGCGATCCAGCGTGTAGACGATTCCGGTTTTGCCCGGAACCCCGGTCACCACCTTACGCCGCTCGCCCGGCTTGATCTTCGGATTGATCCAGGTAACCTGGCTCGCATCCGGCGCGACCGCAGTATCCACCAGCAGCCGTTCAAACGGATGATCGAAATCCCAATGATCGACGACGTGCTGGTAATACCACACGATCTTGCCCGTATCGGCATTCAGCGCCAGCGTCGAGTTGTGATACAGATACTGCTTGTCGTTCCCTGCCATGAGAAACTTCGGAGCCGGAGAGGTAACGGAGGTTCCGACATACAACATGTTCAGTTCAGCATCGTAGCTCGGCACCATCCAAGCGCCGACATGCCGCCGCTTGGCGTCCGGAATACCGCCCCAGGTTTCATCGCCGGGCTCGCCGGGTTTAGGAATCGTGCGCGTCCGCCACAGCTCTTTGCCGGTTACGGCGTCGTGCGCCGTAATGATGCAGCCGTCGGGGCTGAACTTGTATTCGCATCCGCGCGTGGAAAAAATCTTGCCGTTGGCGATGATGGGACCGGCGGTTTCCTGCGCCGGCGTCTCGCGATAGTCGACGATGCGGGTCTCCCAGTCAAGCTTCCCGGTTACTTCATCCAGAGCAAACAGGAAATCGTCGGAGCTGGTATCGATGATGTGGTTGCCAAAGATGGCGATATTCCGGTTGATGCTGGGCACGGGAATGAACTTGCCGAGGTCGTCGGGCTCCTTGCGCTTGTATTCCCATTTGAGATCGCCCGTGGCGGCATCGATCGCCTGGATGTAGTCGCTGGGATTCGGCATGTACATGACCCCGTCGTGGACCAGCGGCGTCCCTTCCTGAACTCCAGGACCCATGCCGCGGGTCCAGACCATCCGCAAGCGCCCGACGTTGGCGCGCGTGATCTGGTTGAGCGGGCTGTAGCCCCAACTGTTCAGCGTCCGGCGCCACATCAGCCAGTCAGCCGGATCGGGATTCTGCAGCATCGGGCTGGTGACCGGCGTAGGAGCAACCGGGGCCGGTTGTCCGGACGCCAAGCCTATGGACAGGAGGGCCAGAAGAGCAAAAGCGCCTGAAGGATGTTTCATCACCACCTCGGATACCTATTCTCGCTCAGATCCTGGGGACCCGGGGGGCGTCAGCCTTTATTTCCTTGCACAAAGGAGCTTTCCATGCTACTCTCAGGTAGCTTTTGAAATCCAGTACCCCGCTTGAATCCCTCAATTAGGCATCTCCGATCGTAGGCAACCTCAATCGCGTCCCGGACTTCCATCGCTACAAAACATTGTTAGAAAAGAGAACAACATGAAAGAAACAGGAACAGTAAAGTGGTTCAACGCCGCCAAGGGTTTTGGCTTTTTAGCGCGTGAGAATGGCGAGGATGTCTTCGTGCATTTCTCCGGAATTGAGGCGTCCGGCTACCGGACTCTCGACGAAGGCGCCAAAGTCACCTTTGTCGTGAAGAGCGGACCTAAGGGTTTGCAGGCTGAGCAAGTAAACCTCGCCTAAGCAACCCGTAGATGTCTAAATCACACGGCGATAAAGCACGTTTTCACAGACTTCGGAAACAGAGTATTGCCCGGCGCCTTAAGGTCCGGGAACTGCGCAAACAGCTGGCGTTAGCCAGACCCGTGCCAGTCACGCCCTAACCGGCCACCTCCAATACTCCTCATCAACTTTGCGGCTCGGTATTCTGCGGCGATTGTTTGCAGCAGCTTACCGGGCCGTAACTGTTTTCGCGTAGTATTCCACCTATTCTCTCTGACTATTCCTGACGATATTAATGGGTATGCTACTTTGGCGCGATGATTTCTCGACCCTCAGCCTCGAAGAGGTGCTGAGGTACCAGCTCGAAAACCGGGCCTGGAGCAAAGAGCTCCGGTTTCGGAGCAACATACTGGTGAACAAGCGGCTGGCGAACGAAATAACGCAAGACGACTATCTTGCCAATCGCAAGCTCACACGCCAGGAAGCTGAAGAGTGCCAGCGCCGCGCCGCCATACTGGATTCGCAAATCTCACGCTCCACGGTCAGGCCGCTGCTTCATGCAAGTTAGAACGTTGCACGCGAGCTAAGAACGTTCGCGATATATTGCACGCAGGGCTCATACCTGCGATACTGGTAGCACCTCGATCCGAGAGCTTCGTCGTATTCGCAACCGCTGGGCGTCACTCTTCTTTCAAGGTAGAATAGGCGCCTTTCATGCACGACAATTCCTACAAATTAGCTGCGGGGGTCTCCGCTTGAGTGTACAGCCGGGTAAAGCGGCCGACGGAAAAGCCAAGGTCGTGGATCCCGCAAACGTAGCCGCGAACCTTCGGGATCTCACAGTTCATCTTCACCGGGGTAACGCTGCCGAGGCAAAAATAATTGCCGCGCAAGCCGCCGAACAGCTCCAGGAGATCATCCAGTCGGGCGTCGAGCCCGAGGGCATCCTGATGGGAAAAGCGCAGCAGACCATGTTCGCGATCGAAGAAGTCCGCATCATGTTGTCCCAGGACGATGTCAACGGCGCGCTCGCCGCCGCTCGTGACGCCGCCAAAGAATGGCGTGTTAAATAAAGCCTGGCGCGTCAAATAACAAAGTGGCGCACGCACTCTTGCGTGCCGTGTCGAGACTCTTCTCAACACCTGTTCGAGTAAGTCCTCTACTGCGCCTGATACCGCCGCGCGAAGTTGTCTAAACCAATTTCCGAGACAACGTTTCTGGCCTTTTGATACGCTTCCGCGTCCGCAAACGGGCCGATCAGCACGCGAAATGATTTCGTCCCCGGACCGGGCGCGACAAACGAGTCGAGCGCATGTTTGCGCAAGCCCTCGGCGAGAATCATCGCCACGCCCTTCTCCACCGCCCCCACCTGGATATAGATCGCCTGCGGATTGGGACTGGCAAACAGCGGAGCTTCGCTGGCCTTAGGTGCGGGAGCCGCCGCGGGTTCACGAACGATGGTCGCTTCCAGCATCGGAGTCGGCGCGGGAGCTGGTGTCGGCGCAGGTTGCTCAATCTTGATCTCCGGTTCGGCGGGTGCCTCGCGAGTCGCCGAGGTGGCCTTGCCCGCCAGGTAAGAACCTCCGGAACACACAGCCACCACTACCAGCGCCAGGAACATGAGCCCCGCGACTTGTCGCCGGCCCACCACCAGTTCGAAATCTTCCCCCGCATCGCTCTCCAGGGAGCGCGACTGAGCCGGTGGCTCATCAAGCGCAAAAATCCGCTGCATCACACCCGTTTTATCGGCGGAAAAATCGATCTTCGCTAGTAGGAGCGATGCATGCCTCGCCCGCCACTTCACTAGGGGCGAGGCATGCCTCGCCCGCTACAGGTTTCGTTTCAGATGGTTAACGATGTGATACCCGGCCATGAACTTGAACGGGGCCTCGCCCAGGCTATAGTGCCCGCAGGGCAGCGCGACCGCGCGATGCTCGAAACCCAGCTCACGAGCCTTGGCGAGCACCTGTTCAGAGAAGCGTGTAGGAAAAGTGGTATCGTAGCGCGCGTAGAGGAACAGAGGCTTCTTGCCCATCTGCGCATAGCGCTCCACGTAGTTCGGCGGGCTGATCACGTCCCAGGCCTCGCGCAACTGCTCCAGGGTTACGTTCGACTCCAGCCCTTGCCGGATGTGCTGCGTGGAGAGACCTTCCCACACCACATCGGCGACATATGTCGAGCAGTGGGCGAACACGTTCACCTTCAGCCGCGGATCGTGGACGCTGGCTAAATACGCATAGCACGACCCCAAGCTCGTCCCAACGATGCCGATACTTTCGAAGCCCTGCTGCTCTAGCCAGTCAACGCAGCAACGGGTGTCGATCACTGCCTGCCGGGTAGCGTCGATGGTGCGGGCGAGGTTGGAGGAAACGGCGTAGTCGGCGCGCTGCAGCTCGGCCGGCATGCGGTAGTCGTGATACGGCAGGCTCACGCGCAGCGCGTTGATCCCGAACTTGGCCATCCCGGCACACAGGGCCCCATGCTGCTGGGCTGAGGCGTTCCAGTGCGGAAGCACCACCGCCGCCACGCGGCGCTTTCCAGGCTTTTGAGCCGCCGGGAACCACTGCCCGTGGACCGTGTTGTTCTCGCTGTACGGGGTCTTCACCGGGCTGGTGAAACGCAGGCGGTTGCCGTCCAGAACGAAATCGGAAGGTGTCCGATAGCCAAAAAACTCGTCGCTATCTTCCAATCCGGCCTGGTTCAGGAGCTTCAGGTATCCGTGCGGGTCGTGCCCGTTCTGGGGAAAGCGGGCAGCCGTGGGCCACTGCCGGGTCCATTCCAGGCCCCAATCGAAGGGCCGGACGACACGATTGGTGGAGACGGCATTCAGCCGGGCGTCCCAATCGTACATCCAGCGGGCGTAGAGACTGCTCATGGGGGTCACTTATCAAGTTAGCAGGCCACCCCAGGGGAATAAAAGAGAATCGGGCCAAACGGGAGAATTCCAGGTCGGATGGAAACGAAGCCGGATGGAAACGAAACTGGTTGGAAAAGAGACCCGGAAAGAAAAACCGCGCCGGGAACCTGCATCCGGCGCGGGAAAGGAGAAGTGTGGCGATTCGAACGAAAACTTACCCGACCATCTTGGCGAGACTAGCGGTTGCGGGAACCCCTGGCGCCGATTGCGTACGGAACTCGTATTGCTGGATTTCCATGGCGGCCAGCCCGTTGTCAAAGCGAACGATGCGGCCCCGCGCCACCAGTTTCAGGGCGCACTTGTTGTTCAGTTGCGCGGGCCAGCTGATGGCCAGCTCGATGCGGCGGCCCGGCCGCAGGATCTGCGGAGCGGTAAACAGCACGCCGGAACTCGACATGTTTACGGTCTTGCCTTCGCCCGCCTCTTCGCCGCCTCGTTTGTTCAAGGCGCGGTAGCGGATTTCGCGCTCAATCGCGAACCGGTCAGAACGCCGGCGGTCGGAATCTTGTGTTTGCTCTGGCCCCACGTTTCACCTCGTGTCTACAAAAAGAATTTTGCGACCTGGGGCGTGTACCGGCAATAGCAGTCTAGGGCCATTCCGACGGGTACATCGGTACCAACAGGCTCATCCCCCGATGACTAGGACTAGCGCGCTTAAAGCTGTTTAGTTTCTTACTTTCAGCGACTTGGCTCTTCTGAATCGGAGCCGGCCCCGGCACCACGACGGGCACGAATCTCGGCTAGACGCTGAGAAATCTTCTGTTCCACCCCGCGATCGGTGGGTTCGTAGAATTTTGTCCCCTGCAAACTATCGGGAAGGCAGCTCATCGTGTTCAGTGCGTCCTCGAACTGGTGGGCGTGCTGGTAGCCGTGGCTGTATCCCCACTCCTTCATCGCCTTGGTGGGTGCATTGCGAAGCTGCATCGGCACCGGCTCCGCCGTGGTGTTCTCCACCGTTTCCATGGCCTTGTTCAAGGCTCGATATGCCGCGTCCGACTTGGGCGCGATGGCCAGATACAGGGCGATCTGGGCTAAGGCCTGGTCGCCTTCCGGTATACCCAGGAAATGGACCGCCTGCTGCGCGGCGATGGCTTGCTCCAGGGCGCGGGGATCCGCCAGGCCGATATCCTCGATCGCCATCCGCACCAGCCGCCGCGCCAGGTACATCCGGTCTTCCCCGCCCTGCAGCATCCGGGCCAGCCAGTACAACGCCGCGTCCGCATCAGAAGAGCGGACGCTCTTGTGCAGCGCCGAAATCAGGTTGAAGTGCTCTTCGCCGGACTTATCATAGAGCAGCACCTTGCGCTCGATCACCGATTCGACAGCATCCCGGTCTAAGACGCCTTCCCGGGCCACACCCGCCGCCGACTCCAGAATGTTGTACGCCGTGCGAGCGTCGCCATTGGCGTAGATCGCGATCTGCTCCAGCAGGTCGCGCGGCGCGGCGAGTTCCAGCGCTGTCAGGCCGCGTTCCAGCAGCGTCACGATTTCGTCCATCGAGAGCGCCCGCAGAGCATAAACCTTGGATCGCGACAGCAGCGCCGAGACCACCTCGAAAGACGGGTTCTCCGTCGTCGCTCCGATCAGAATGATGTCGCCCTTTTCAACGTAAGGAAGGAATGCATCCTGCTGGGCTTTGTTAAACCGATGAATTTCATCGACGAAGACCACCGTCTTGCGGCCCGCCCGGCGCAGACGCTCCGCATCCAGCATCACGGCCTTGATTTCCTTGATCCCGCTGAGCACGGCGCTGAACGGCACGAACTCGCAGCGGGTCATCCGGGCGACCAGCCGCGCGAGGGTGGTTTTTCCAGTCCCGGGCGGTCCCCACAGAATCATCGATTGCAGCTCGTCGCGCTCGATCTGCGTCCGCAGAGGTTTGCCGGGTCCGAGGATGTGTTGCTGGCCGACGAAATCTTCCAGGCGCTCGGGCCGCATGCGCTCGGCTAGCGGACGTTTTTCATCACCCGCAAAAGGGAGCGGCGCGCTATCGAAGAGGCTCATGAAAGTTGTCTCTGCCGCCGTGCCTCGTACAGTAAGATGCCTGCCGCGACAGCCGCGTTCAGCGATTCCACATTCACGGTGGGGATCTTCACGCCCGTTGCGCGCGCCGCGAGATCGGGCCGCACACCGCTTCCCTCGCCTCCGATGACGATAGCGCAGGGGATACCTAACTTGGCTTGCGAGACCAGGAGCGCCGCCCGCGGATCGGCCGCATAGAGCGTAAGCCCGGGTGGAATCTCGGCAACGATTGGCAGACGAAACGCCGAGCCCGCCGAAGCTCGCAGGCATTTGGGATTGGACGGACTAACGGTGCCCTTGAGAAACACCGCGCCCGTAGCTCCAAAGGCCTCCGCCGTCCTGAGGATGGCCCCGGCGTTCCCGGGATCCTGCACGCCGTCCAGCACCACCACCAGCGGCATGCTCCGCAACAGATCATCCGGAGTCCACTCCGGCAGCCGGACCAGCGCCAGCACTCCCTGCGGCGATTCCGTCGACGCCAGCTTTTGGAACAAGCCGTCCAGCACCCGGACGACGCGAGCCGAACCCGTGCCGGGAATCTCCGGCGCCGATTCCGCCAGTATCACGGCGTGAATCTCTATCTTGCTGCGCAGGGCTTCGTCCAATAAATGAGGTCCCTCTGCGAGGACCAGGCGGTCTTCACCTGGCGCGCCTCCGGACGCCAGGCGCCGGACCTCTTTGAGCAAGGGATTCTTATCGCTGATGAGGGTTTCAACCACGTGTAGAGGAGGCGACCTGCCCATTGAGCAGAGCCTACAATAGTTCTGAGCATATCGCATGAATCGAGCCTTGCTCAGAGTCGGACTGGGCGCGGCCGCCGTGGGGATCATCGCCGCAGGCATCGGCCTGACTACCGTGGCGCGCGAGATTGGCCGCCAGTCGCGCGTGGATGAGGCGCAGCCCGCGGACGTCATCGTGGTCCTGGGCGCTGCGGAATACCGTGGCCGGCCGTCGCCGGTTCTCGAAGCCCGGCTGAATCACGCCCTGTTCCTGTACCTGCGCGACCTTGCTCCCCGGATTCTGACCACCGGCGGCGCAGGGGGCGATCCTTCCTTCACCGAGGGCGGCGTGGCGCAAGCCTACCTGAGCCAGCACGGAGTTCCTGCTGAAGCCATCCTGGTGGAGTCGGAAGGCGAGAGCACCGTGCACAGCATCGCTGCGGCGGCCGAGATCATGCGGCGCATGAAACTGAAATCCTGCATCGTGGTCAGCGACGGCTATCACATCTACCGCGTGAAGAAGCTGCTCGAGAATCAGGGAATGAAGGTGTACGGTTCGCCCCGCCCCGAGGATCGTGTCCCGCTGGAACCCGCGAGCTGGAAGCAGGAGTGGCTGTACGTGCGCCAGGCTCTGGCCTACGGGCTGTGGCGCGTCGGCATCCCGATCTGAAGCCCTAGCCGCAGCGCGCCAACGATTTGCGTTCATTTGCGGCCAAACCCCGGCTGCCTCCTCGGCACGGCCCTCAATTTTGGGTACGAGGATATACCCCATAAGAGTGATGCGCGAACTTCGGCCTTCCTATATTCTCTAGCTGTTACCACGGCGATGAGCGTCGTCGGCATCTGAGTTTGAGAGTCCAACTCATCCCAGGAGGCAGCCATGACCACCAGCGAAGTCCTCGATAAGGACACGATCAAAAACGCCAGCGTCGCGAGAGTCGACATGAAGCTCGAGGTAGTCGTCATCCCCGTTTCGGATGTCGACCGCGCGAAGAAGTTCTACGGGAGCCTAGGGTGGAGACTCGACGCCGACTTCCGTTTCGATAACGGCTTCCACGCCGTCCAATTCACGCCACCCGGCTCAGCCTGCTCGATCCAATTCGGCACGAAGGTTACGCCGGCCGCACCGGGCTCAGCCCAAAACCTATACTTGGTCGTCTCCGACATCGAGGCTGCGCGCACAGAGCTGATGGCTCGCGGTGTCACGGTGAGCGAGGTATTCCACCCCGGGACGCCGGAAGCTCAGTTCCAGCCGGAGGGTCGCATTGCGGGGCCCGCGCCCGATCACGCCACGTACCGTTCCTTCGCCACCTTCCGCGATCCCGACGGCAATGGATGGCTGCTGCAGGAGATCACGACGCGTTTTCCCGGGCGCATCGATCCCGCCGCCGGGACTTCGTTCAGCTCCGCTAGCGATCTGGCGAACGCACTTCGGCGAGCTGAGGCGGCCCACGGCGAGCACGAAAAGCGCACCGGCCAGCGCGACCAGAACTGGCCCGACTGGTACGCCGCGTACATGGTGGCGGAACAGGCCGGCCTGGAACTACCGAAATAACCGACTAAGAAGTGATTGTCTCAATCGTTAACGACTTAAAAGGAGATTTGCCATGACGCAAAGCACCGCTACCCAACAGAGCAAAGAAACGATTCGTCCGTTTCAGGTGAATGTTCCGGAGGCGGAACTTACCGATCTGCGCCGACGCATCCACGCGACCAAGTGGCCCGAAAAAGAAACGGTCCCCGATGCCTCGCAAGGCGTGCAGCTTGCAACCATTCAGGCGCTCGCGCGCTATTGGGCAACCGATTACGACTGGCGCAAGATCGAAGCGAAACTGAACGCCCTGCCGCAGTTCCTCACCGAGATCGACGGGCTCGACATTCATTTCATTCACGTTCGTTCCAAACATGACGATGCGCTGCCGCTGATCGTGACGCACGGATGGCCCGGTTCGATCACCGAACAGATGAAGATCATCGATCCGCTGACCAATCCCACCGCACATGGCGGAAGTGCATCCGACGCGTTTCATGTCGTGATTCCGTCCATGCCTGGCTATGGTTTTTCCGGCAGGCCGGCCACGACCGGATGGAACTCCGCGCATATCGCCCGCGCCTGGGTGGTGCTGATGAAGCGCCTGGGGTACACGAAATTCGTGGCGCAGGGTGGCGATTGGGGTGCGATCATCACCGAGATCATGGGCGCGCAGGCGCCACCGGAATTGCTCGGCATTCACACCAACATGGCGAACGTGATTCCACTCGACATCGACAAGCTGGCCTTTTCCGGGGCGCCGGCCCCGGCGAATCTCTCGCCCGATGAGAAGCTCGCGTACGAGCGTCTGAGCTTCGTCTACGCAAAAGGCATCGGCTACGGCTTCCAGATGGGGTTGCGGCCGCAGACGCTGTACGGAATCGCGGATTCACCCATCGGCCTAGCGGCTTATTTCCTCGATCACGACGCACGCAGCTACGAGCTGATCGCACGTGTCTTCGCCGGAGGGACCGAAGGCCTTACGCGCGATGACGTGCTCGACAACGTCACGCTCGCCTGGCTGACGAACACAGGGATCTCAGGGGGCCGTCTGTATTGGGAGAACTGGGGCGCGTCGTTCTTCGCCGTCAAAGGCGTCACGGTCCCGACGGCCGTGAGCGTCTTCCCTGACGAACTCTATCCAGCTCCACGGAGTTGGGCGGAGAAAGCGTATCCCAAACTGCTCCATTACAATCAGCTCCCCAAGGGCGGGCACTTTGCGGCCTGGGAGCAGCCCCAACTTCTTTCCGAAGAGATTCGCGCGGGCTTCCGATCGCTGCGGTAGGGTTCTTCACAAGCGCAAAGTGTGCGGCGCGCACCATCGAACCAGTCAAAACTGTTCGCGCCGCACTCCGTTTTGCGCGAGTTCCTTAGAAGAGAGGAGATGCGCCATGCCTGACCCTTCGCAGTTCAACATCGACCGCACTTGTCCGGGCCGGTGGACGGTCACCTTCAGCAATCCGCCGATCAACATGTTTGTTCCCACAACGATCGTCGAATTGGGAGCGCTCATGACCGGCCTTGAGGCGGACCCTTCCGTGAAGGTCGTAGTGTTCCAGTCGGCGAATCCCGATTTCTTCGTCGCCCATCTCGATGTAGCCAAGGCAGCGGAACGGCCAGAGGCGCTGGGTCTTTGGCGCGACTTTGTGCTGCGCCTCTCTTCCACGCCAGTCGTGAGCATCGCCAAGATTCGCGGCCGCACGCGCGGCATCGGTAACGAGTTCGTGCTGGCCTGCGACATGGCTTCGCCAGCCGGCAAAGGGCCCTGTTCGGCAACCCCGAGGTCGGCGTCGGACTGGTCCCGGGCGGCGGAGCCCTGGAATGGCTCCCGCGTTTGGTCGGCCGCTCGCGGGCACTTGAGATCGTGCTCAGCGGCGACGATTTCGATGCGGATATCGCCGAGCGGTATGGCTGGGTGAACCGCACGCTGGACGATGGCGACCTCGACTCGTTTGTCGATACGCTCGGCCGGCGTCTGGCCTCGTTCGACCGTGAAGCGCTGGCTGCGGCAAAGGCCCAGGTCAATCGCTTCGGGACGCCGACAGATGCCGAGCTTCAGTCGAGCAACGACCTGTTCTTCCCACTGCTGGCCTTGCCAGGTGCGCATGCGCGTCGTGCGAAGATTCGTAACATCGGTTACGGTGTTCGGAGCGACTTCGAATTGAACTTCGGCCGGTACCTCCCTTCGTTTGGGCGGTCTTCAGATCGCTCCGATAGCGATTCCTGGGGTCAGGCCAGCCAGGAATAGCCCTCTGAGTTGCGTTCATCCGCATTCATTCGTCGCCAGGACCCCCGGCAGGCCGCGGCCTACGGCCTCTGGCGCGTCGGCATCCCGATCTGAGAACAAGCACGGACGGACCAAGTGCCGCTTTACGGCTCCTGCCAAAGTCGCACTGCGCCGCGGAGGTCACCCACGGCGGTCAGCTTCGTGCGCCAGAATACGGCATGCAGTTCCGAAGAGCTCGTGGCCGTCCAACGCTCTACGATTCGCGCCGTTGCGACGTCCCATATATCTATAAAGTCCGGCCCCGAGAGAAACGCAATCCGCTTTCCATCTGGCGATAGCGCCAAACTCGATTCCACCCCTCCCATGGGAGAGATTCGGAGTTGTGGTCCGGGCACCGGAGGATCTTGCGATAGATCCCATACTTTGAACATCCATGTTGAATCAACTGTGACGGCCCATCTGCGGTCGGTGCTTTGCAAACAGAACAGAGCCGGCTGGTCCGGCAGCCGCACCGCCGCTCCCAACGGCCCCCACACGAGCGGGCCGCTCCCTAAAGGCGGTTCGGTCACACGGCCGCTCCTGGGGGCAACGACTACGGAAGGGGTACCTTGAACGCCTGGCACGATCAGCGACTCGCCATCCGGCGACCAGGCTCTCGAACTGGGCTCGGACCCCAGGAAGTACAGTCCCTTTGGGAGCGGCTTGGCATACTGAACGGCGCCGTCGCGAACTCGAACCACCTGAAGATTCCGCCCAGTCGGATCCACGTGCGCCAACAAATCAAGATTTGGAGACCATGCACTGTTGTAACCCCCGAGGATCTGAGGGGGCAGTTGCGCCAATCGTTGTCCTGTTGCCAAATCCCACACCTGCTTGACGCCCGCCAGAGATGTCGCGACCATTCTCGTCAAGTCTTGAGAAAAGGCCTCGAGATTCCACGCCGTGGAAACTTCGATGTGGGCATGCGGCGTCTTTTCTTGCCCCTTGAATAGATCGACGCCGGGGTTCGACCACTCAGCGCGGTGTTGCTCATCCTTCGAAACAGAGACGGGACTCTGCCCCGGAAGATACGATTTAGCTTTGAGGCGGAAAGTTGTGGAGCCTGTGTCAGGGCGAACATAGCGAAGCTCAAAACTTGAGCCGACATGTAACAGCTTTCCATCGGATGACCAGTCCAGAAACGTCGCATTTCCGCTGTTGGGCACTCTGGCCCGCCGCCAGAGCAATCGTGAGTCTCGTCTCCAAAGCGATAAGTCCGAGTATTGCGAAGCGACCGCCAGCATCTCACCATCTGGCGACCACCTCACCAAAGACTTTGGATGGGTCAATACCATGGCTCCAAAGTCGCAGGCGTCCGAACCGCAAATGGGCGGCTTCCCGTTTGAAACCGGGATTGTCTTCAATAGGTTTCCTTGCCGTGTATCCCAGAAGTCGATCACCTCCGAGTTCCATGCGCCGGACACTACCGCCAGTTGACTGCTATCCGGCGGCCATGAAAATCCACCCCTGACATTCTGGACCAGTGATCGTTCGCCCACTGCCGGAAGATCGACTCTGCTACCCGAGACAACGTCGAAGATGACAACCGCCTGTTTCGATCCGGCGGCAATCTGCCTTCCGTCTGGCGACCATGCGACGGTATCCAGCTTGCCGTCTCGCGGTAGACTCGGGATGGTCCGTTCAGGACCGTTGCCCAGCGGATCCCAGATTTCGACGCCACCAGCCGCCATCGCCAGTCTCTTACCGTCTGGAGACCAGTCCACCGCCCGGACCATCGGAACGGAATGCAGCACGAAGTTCAGCAGGCGACCGTCTTCCGCATCTCGCACCTGAAAACCCGTCGTCGTCAGGACCGCAAGCAGTCGGCCGTCGGGTGAATGCGCAAGCTGTGTCACAAGACCATCGCCGGCGACTTTCCCGGGCAGAAGCGGGCGGGACGGAACATCTTCCGCGCTACTATATGACGGTGTGCAGATCAATGCCGCCAGCAACAACCCTCTTGCGGCCGTTCCTCTATATCCAGCGCCCACATTCCGGATGATACAACTATCATTCGCGTTCCTTTGCGGCCAAACCAACCCCCGTACGATCCTGTGCTATCCTTTTAAGCGTTACGTAAAGATTAAGAACTGACGAGGAGTATCGATTCTCGAATGGCACTGGCGGGCGAAGCAAAGACTAAAGTAATCACGCAGTTCCGGATCCACAAGTCGGATACCGGCTCGCCAGAAGTACAAGTGGCTGTCCTGAGCCGGCGAATTCTGGAGCTTCAGGAGCACTTCGCGTCGCATGCGAAAGATCATCATTCGCGCAGGGGTCTGCTGCAGATGGTCGCGCGGCGGCGACGGTTGCTGGATTACCTCCGCAGCCGGAGTCCGGAACGCTACAAGACTCTGATTACGAGCCTGGGCATCCGCCGCTAATTCATTCGTCGATCGGTCTCGAAGCACTGGCCCTGGTGGCTGGAGCGTCCCCGCGGGAACCCCTCCAAAGTCTCCTCTTAATCCAAAGAAAGATTAAAGGACGATTCCTAACATGTTGCATTCAGTTGAAGTAGACCTGGGCGGCGGACGCACGATTACGCTCGAAACCGGGAAAATGGCCAAGCAGGCCAACGGTTCCGTCATCGTACGGTCCGGAGAATCGGTGGTCCTGGTGACTGCCTGCTCGAATCCCGAGCCGAAGCCCGGAGCCAACTTCTTCCCGCTCACGGTGGATTACCGCGAGTACACCTACTCTGCCGGACGTTTTCCCGGCGGCTTCATCAAGCGCGAAGGCCGCATGTCGGAGAAAGAGACTCTGACCTGCCGCCTGATCGACCGTCCCATCCGCCCCCTGTTCCCCGAAGGCTATTCGAATGAAACCCAGATCATCGGCCTGGTGCTCTCTGCCGATCCCACGCGCGATCCCTCCACGCTCGCCATCATGGGCGCGGGCGCGGCGCTGGCCATCTCCGATATTCCGTTCGAGCACGTCATGGCCGGTGTGCGCGTCGGCCTGGTCGACGGCAAACTGACCGCGAATCCTACTTACGAAGAAACCAAAGCCTCCAAGATCGGCATCGTCGTCGCCGGCACGGAAGGCGGCATCGTCATGGTGGAATCGGGTGCAAACCAGGCGACCGAAGAAGAAGTCCTGGCCGCCATCGAATTCGGCCACGATTGCTGCAAGAAGATCTGCAAGGGCATCCAGGAGCTGATGAAGAAGGCCGGCAAGACCAAGCGCACCTATACGCCGCCGGTCGTCAATCAGGCTCTGTACGATCAGATCGCCAAGGGCATCAGCGCCGAGCTGAAAGACGCGATGAACACCCAGAAGTACGAGAAGCTCGAGAGCTACTCGCGCGTCGACGCGGCCAAGAAAAAGGCCATGGAAGGAATCCCCGAGTGCTCCCGCGTACCCACGGTTCGGCTCTGTTCACCCGCGGCGAGACGCAGGCTCTGGTCACCGCGACCCTCGGCACCAAGGACGACGAGCAGCGCATCGAGCTGCTGGATTCCTCGGAGACCTCCAAGCGCTTCATGCTGCATTACAACTTCCCGCCGTTCAGCGTCGGCGAAGTAGGCTTCATGCGCGGCGCGGGCCGCCGCGAAATCGGACACGGAGCCTTGGCCGAACGGGCCGTTGCGGCCGTGGTACCGGACGACAAGGCCTTCCCTTACACCATGCGCATCGTCAGCGACATCATGGAATCGAACGGTTCCAGTTCCATGGCGTCGGTCTGCGGCGGCACGCTGGCGTTGATGGATGCAGGCGTACCGATCGTATCCCCAGTGGCTGGCATCGCCATGGGCCTGGTGCTCGAAGGCAAGGATTATGCGGTCCTGACCGACATCGCCGGCGCCGAGGATCACTACGGCGACATGGATTTCAAGGTCGCTGGCACCAAAGACGGCATCACGGCGCTGCAGATGGATATCAAGGTGCCGAATGTCACCCACGCCATCATGAAGGAAGCGCTGGAGCAGGCCCGCCGCGCCCGGCTGCACATCCTGGATAAGATGAACGCGGTCATCAACACGCCGCGCACCACGATGTCGCCTTATGCGCCGCGCATCTTCACTCTGCAAATTCCGACTGACAAGATCCGCGAGCTGATCGGACCCGGAGGCAAGGTGATCCGCGGGATCGTCGAAGCCACCGGCTGCAAGATCGACGTCGAAGACGACGGCAGCGTCAAGATCTTCTCCTCCGACGGCACCGCCGCCGACAAGTGCATCCAGATGGTCACCGACATCTGCGCGGTAGCCGAAGTGGGCAAGACCTACCTGGGCAAAGTGGTCCGCATCGTCGATTTCGGCGCGTTCGTCGAGATCTTTCCCGGCACCGACGGCCTTCTGCACATCTCCGAAATTTCGGAGAATCGCATCAAGCAGGTGCGCGATGAGCTGAACGAAGGCGATCAGATCCTGGTGAAGGTTCTGGCGCTGGAAGGCAACAAGATCAAGCTCAGCCGCAAAGCGATCCTCAAAGAGGAACGCGAGAAGCTCAAGCAGCAGGAAGCCAGCAAGGCCTAACTCAGTCTTCTGATCTAAGTGGGGTCAGCCTTTCAAGGCTGCGAGCCGGGCTTCTGCCCGGCTTTTCTTTTAGGTGTAGGGCGCCGGCAAGAAAGCCGGCGGCAGGCTGAAAAGCCTGACCCCACACTCTCAGTTTTTCTCCACGATCACTGCGGTCCCGTAGCACAGCACTTCGGTCACGCCCTGCATGACCTCGGTGGCGTCGTATCGCGCGCCAATGATCGCGTTGGCGCCGAGTTGCATGCCGTGCTGCACCATTAGCTCGAACGCCTGCGCTCGAGTTTTGTCGCACAGCTCCGTCAGGAGCGTGATGTTGCCGCCGACGATCGTCTGCAAACTCGCCCCGATAGTCCCAAAGATCGAGCGTGATCGTACGACAATACCGCGCACCAGTCCCAGATTTCGCACGATTCTATAGCCGTCCAAAGTAAAAGCAGTCGTTACCAGGTCATGGGTCATGTCCTGGATTATCGCGCAAGTGGGCGGTCCGACGGCATGCTTGACAGCGTCTGAAATGTCTGGCCGGGCGCACAGATTTCAATACCAGTCCCACATGTCAACTAGCTGGCGCATCGGCGTAACCACCGGGTCTTCAGGGTCAGCCCGCATCTCTGCCTTCTGCATCGCGCGAGCGCGTTGATGCCACATTTGCTTCCACCATTTCTGAGGTCCGTGATGCCAGGACTTTATGGAATGGCGCGGGAATCGGCGCTTGCGTCGAACGATCCCTCGTCGAGCTAGAAACTCGCCGGGGTAGGGACGCTTTTGGCCCTCATGACTTCGATGGAGCCAGCAACGTCCACTAGCATCGCAATCGCAAAGGTTGTAATAGTGGTGATTTGATCGACTCATACCTAATGCGGCATAGTCGATACCTCCCTGATCACCTTTAAGTGTAGCTAACTGGTAAATAGCAGAGGTGCGCTTGGCAGGACTAACAATGTCGTCAGCCCTTTTACTCTTTATCCCTCACCCATTCCTGTTAAGCTGTGAAAGTGTTCATGAGCAGCGCGATGCCGAGTCAGCTTGCTGAACTGATCGGAAGGTTCGAGAAGGCCCTAGCCGGGAGCACTGATCGTGACGAACTTTTGCAGATTGAAAGCGGCGTGGAGGATGTGATTGAGGCCCCTCGCAGCGTCGCTCGCCCGCTCAGAAGAAGCGACAAGACCGGTAGCAGGAGCGCTGAACCTCCTGACTTCGCTTTCGGTCCCGCGGCAGCGGGGAAGGCGACCACTGCGCTGTCTGATGCTGCCGCCATGAAATCGGCGGCGGTCCAGCAGGACTGGCAAAAGGCCTTGGATTCCGCACGTCGGATTCAGGTGACGATGTCTCGGTGTTAAACGTGTTAAACGGGACAACGTGTTAAACGAACGTGTTAAACGCGTGTTAAACGGGACAGACGACATTTAGTTGGCGGACCACCTGCTGCATCACGCCTCAGCATCCACCCGATATTCCCTACCGCTCCCGCAACTTCCCGCATCACGATGCTTCGCACCGCCCTTTTCCCGGATATCTTCAAACCAAGGAATTCGCGCGCTCTTCCATTGGAGAGCCGAATCGGCCAGCCATCGGCATTCTAGATCCTGCCGTAAAGGGCCTGCGTATCAGTGGATGTGGCCGGTACAGTCTCCGGACTCCCGCCGTGGGGAGTAAAAGCGTACGGCACTGGGGCCCCAAAAAAGGAAGGTGGAGCGGTTATCCGGTTCCTGAGCCGCACATACCGGCGCCGAACCATATGCCAGAAATGTCTATGATGGCAATTATGGCGATCGATCTGGCAACGCGAATCTATCCACCACGGAATCTAGTTCCAGTCCTATGACCGACCGTCAAGAGTTCACTGAGCCACCGCAGTTCGATCTTTCCATATTGACGTACGACGAATTCCTTCGATTCCTTTTCGACAGGAAAATCGTTGACGACTGTATCGAGCGAGACCAGTATTTCTTTGGAGGAGCTGTACTGTTCAATGCCGATAATCCCCGTCAGCTAGTGGAGAATTTGACGACCATGTTTGGAAGCGTGAAGCTGTTGTTGAGTCGTTTCTCTGCTCCACAGATTAGTCAGGGACTTCAAGAACTGTTCGACCCAATGGGGCCGGCGGTGGAACGAATCTTGTTGAGTTCGAATGTTCCTCGCGCAAACCGCCAGGAGTGCTTCCGGTCTATTGGGAGAATGTACACAGAGGTGGTCGTTGAATGGCCGGAGGAAACGATCCCTTCCATCTTTGAGATGCTCTGGCATGCCATCGGGATGGAATTTTGGTTCGAGATATCGAGACGTCTGACCTCATCTTTGTCGTCGGAGGATTCACAGAAACTTGATGACATGTTCGAAGTGCTGCGCGAGATGTTGCTTTCTCCACATGGACTATGTCAACATTTTGCTCTGCACGGACTTGGGCATGTGCGGCATCCTGACGGGCGGAGGGTCATCCAGGAGTACATGGACCGCTTGGGTCCCGATGTTTCTCCTTCGCGACGGCTCTGGATGGAACAATGCCGTGACGGGACGGTGATGTGAAGTTTTCGAGGCGAAGCAGGCTTCAGCCTCTGCTTCGAAAGCTATTGCCCGGCCGAGGCGATCACGGTCGGGCGCTTCGCGAAGTAGTTATCGGCGCTCAGGTTCTTATACACATTGCCCGCGACGCCCGCGGCCGTAGGACCGCTCACCGCGCTCCCGCCCGTCAGCAGCACCACCACGACCAGGCGCTGATTGTTCACTTCCGTGAACGATCCGAACCAGCCGAGGTGCGTCGGCGTGCGCGTGTCGGTGCAGGTGCCGGTCTTGCCGTAAATCGGCTCATTGGGATCGAAGCCGATGCGGCGAGCCGTTCCATATTCCACAGCCCCCATCATCCCCGGTTTGATCTCCGGAATCAGCATATCGATGTCCAGGCGGCGCTTCACCTGGGGAACGATCGTGCCGGCCTGCTGCGCGTTCTTCGGATACTGCAGGTAGTAGAGCGTGCCGCCGTTGGCCACCGCTCCCATCAGACCGGCCATCTCCAGAGGGGTGATCGTGATGCCGTCGCCGAAGCTGGTCATCATGCCCATGCCGCTCTTGGGTGTCTCGGACGGCAGGATGCCGGGTTGCTCTTCGTCGATGTTCAGGCTCGCTTTCTCGCCCAAGCCGAACAGCCGCGCGTAATAGCTCATGCGCTCGAAGCCGAGCTTCTCGCCCAGGCTCGCGAAGTAATAGTTGTTGGATCTGGCCAGAGCCTCGGTCATGGCCACCTTCGTGTTGCCGTAGATCCGGATCTTAGTAAGACGATCGATCACCGTCTCGCTCAGCGCCGCCAGCGCTACCGGAACCTTGATCGTGGAACACGGCTGGTATCCGCTCTTGTACGCCAGCTTCTGGTTGACCACCGTCAGGACGCGCCC
This sequence comes from Terriglobia bacterium, assembly GCA_020073445.1. Classification (GTDB taxonomy): domain Bacteria; phylum Acidobacteriota; class Terriglobia; order Bryobacterales; family Bryobacteraceae; genus Palsa-187. Next base: position 172,933 of record JAIQFE010000019.1, on the reverse strand, counting down.
TGAGTCGGCATCGGCCACCACCACGGAGCCATTCAGCCGGCCCAGCGCACTCACCGCGGCGTTGCGCGCGACCAGATCGTCCCCGTCAAAGGAATCTCCCTCGGTCGACACTGCGTAGTTCGGTGCCCGCCACGGGCCCTTGGCTACGGTAGCGGTCTTCCGGGCGGCCTTCTTCACCGGGGCGGCCGTCGCCTTGGCAACCACGACAGAGGTCTTGACGGTGACAGCCGCCGCTTTGGGCACAGCTTTACGGACGGCCGTCTTTTTGGAGTTCTTCGCTTTACTGGAATGTTTGCCCGGCTGCGTTGTGATTGCGCCTAGCGAGAAGGGAGCGGCCACGAGGGCCAATGCGGTCAGGGATCGGACGATTACCTGGCGGTTAAGATACAAGCTGACTCTCTCTTACATGGATTTGCGGGTTTGGGCTGAAACAAACATTGTGCATCATGTAATTCTCCTGGTCAAGTAAAGCCTGCACAGGAGATTATCGTCAGACCAAGCCCTGGTCTTGAGTGCCGGCGGGCAAAGCGCTGAACACAAAGGGCCTGCGCAAGAGTGATACGCTAAAACCTTGACGGCACCCGCCCAAGCTACTCCTCGGGAACTGGTCATCCGCGACCTGGAGGGCCAGACCACCACCATAGCCCTGGATCGCGACCGCATCACACTCGGCCGCTCCAGCGCAAATGAGCTGAGCTACCCCGACGACATCGGGCTTTCGCGCCAGCATCTGGCGATCGTCAGCCGCGACGGCCAATGGACCGTGGAGGATCTGGGCAGCAAGAACGGTACGCTGCTGAACGGCGTCCGTATCGAGAAACCGATGCCGTTCGGGCCGGGCGACCGCGTTTCCGCGGGGCACCTGACCATCGAATTCGCCGGCTCCGGCGGCGCGAACCAGAACACCGTGATGTTCGTCGAGAACAAGGAGCAGTTCTCGAACAGCGCCACCACCGTGGTCGCCAGTCTCGGCACCGTCCTCGGGTCGCCGGGCGACGATCTGAACAAGACCACGGTCATGAGCATGCAGGGCACGCCGCAGATGCGGGCCCTGATCGACGCCGGACGCGAATTGGCCGGCCACCGGCCCCTGGCGGAACTGTTTCCCTTGATCATGGATCTTTCGACGAAGGCCGTCAGGGCCGGGCGCGGCGTTCTGATGACGCTCGATGGAGACCAGCTCAATGTGCGCGCAGCCCACGGCGAAGGCTTCCAGATTTCCTCCACCGTTCGTGACCGCGTGCTGAAGGGAAAAGATTCGCTGCTCATCCGCGATGCCCAACTCGATCAGGCCCTGCGGCAGCACATGAGCATCGTCGAGCAGAAGGTCCGCAGCATGATCGCGGTGCCGCTCCAGACCAACGATCGCGTCATCGGCCTGATCTACGTGGATTCGCCCGACAACATCCGCGAATTCACCGTCGAGGACTTGAACCTGCTGACCGTGATGGCCAATATCGCGGCCATCCGCATCGAGCACGCGCGGCTGAACGAGATCGAGGAAGCCGAGCGTGCCATGGCCAAGGACATGCACCAGGCCGCGCTGATCCAGGAACGCCTGCTGGGCACCCCGCCGGTCATGGAGGGCCTGGATATCGGCGCGAAGACGGTTGCCTCACGCGCCGTCGGCGGCGACTACTACGACTTCATCAAGTATCCCGATGGGCGGGTGGGCATCATGGTCGGCGATGTGGCGGGCAAAGGCATGCCTGCGGCTCTGCTCATGAGCAGCCTGCAGGCCAGGGTGCACGTGGTGTTCGAAGAACCGGATGAGCTGGCCCAGAAGCTGACCCGGCTCAACAAGAGCACGTGCGCCAACTGTCCCGACAATCGCTTCATCACTTTCTTCACCTGCATCGCGGATCCGAAGACCGGCCTGGTGACCTACGCGAATGCCGGACACAATCCACCGCTGGTGGTGCGGGCCAAGGGTGGTTTCGAATTGCTGTCCGGCGCCGGCGGCATGATTCTCGGAATCCTCCCGATGTCCAAATACGAGGAAGCGACCATCACTTTGGAGCGGGGCGACATTCTGGTGCTGTTTAGCGACGGTGTGACCGAAGAAGTCGATCCCAACGATCAGCAGTTCGGGGAAGAACGCCTGGCGAACATGGTGGCCGAGCTGCGCGACCGCGCCGCCGCCGAAATCGTCCAGGAAGTCCATCGAGCGGTCCACGCGTTCACGCAAGGAGCCCCGGCCGCCGATGATATTACCGTCGTCATCGCCCGGCGGCTGTAGAATAGGGATAGCAGCTTTAATGCCCGCCCAAGTTGATCTCTCCAAATTAAGCGTTCGCCAGTTCGCAGAGCGGTTTAAGAGTGAAATGATCCCGCTCAGCAACACGTTCTCCTATTTCTGCGCCTCGGTTCCGCTGAGCGAAGAAGATCTGAAGGAGTACCTGGAAGAACCGGTAGCCGCCCTGCCTCCAGGTGTCGCCGCCGCGTTACCCAAAATCTCGATTCTTCTGGTCCCGTACCTCGAACGGGGCAACGGAACCGGCGCGCAAAAGCCCAGCGCAAAAGAGAGCGGCCGCGCCAAACTGGCCGCCGCGGAGTACGTATCCATCGAAAAACCGCTGCATGGCCGGATCTCGGCCGCCACACAGTTGAGCCTGGGCGGTGAGACCGTTCTGGCCTTTGCGCTCAAGGATCAGGAAGTCGCCGAGTATCATTACCGCTTCTATCACCTGCTGGCCACGGTTCTGGGTGAGCATTGGACCGAGGCCGTCGAGACCGGATACAGCCGGATCATGCGGGATGAGCTGAATTCGGACGTTCACGGAGAAGTGGATGAGGCCAGCTGGAGGCTCAAACAGGCCCTCCGGCGCTCCCAGGCGACTATGAGCGCCAAGGCCTTTCGGGCCTACGCCCGCCAGTCTTTCATCGATACCCTGACCCTGTACCTGCACGGCATTTGCTGCGACATCGACGTGGATACCGGGCCTCGCCAACTCCCCAGCCGGTATCTCCGCAAGCGTCTGCTGCTGCTGCAGGAACTCTTCCCGCCCCCGCACGGCTATGCAGTCTTCCCGGAACAGCTAGGCGCGTGACCTTTTCGTTTTCGAGCGTACCCTGCTATTTGGGTTAGATCGAAAAGGTTTACACATTTCATGTTTTTAATCTTGACAGGGTATGGTATCCTCATCCGATAAAAGAAGTTCGCTTTCTTAGCTTTAGGGTAGAGAGCGGGGATTACTGATTCGTGTGCGGGATAGCTGGGTTCACACATCTCAAAAAAGGCCCTGATCCGGACAGGATTTGGGAAATCACGCGAGCGCTGATTCATCGCGGCCCCGATCAGCAGGGCGTGTGGGAATCGGCCGACGTGTCATTAGGGGCCGTTCGCCTCAAAATCATCGACCTGGAGCACGGCGATCAGCCCATGACCAGCGGCGATGGCGACACCGTTCTGGTCTTCAACGGCGAGCTCTACAACCATATGGAGTTGCGCCGGGAGCTGGAACAGGCGGGCCACCGGTTCTACTCGCGCTGCGACACCGAAACCGTTCTGCACGCGTTTCTGGAATGGGACCTCGAGGCTTTTCGGCGATTCCGCGGGATGTTCGCCGCAGCCTTCTGGACCCAATCGGAAAAGCGGCTGGTTCTGGTGCGCGATCACATGGGGATCAAACCCCTGTATTTCGCCCGTCGCCGCGAAAATATCTATTTCGGCTCGGAACTGAAGGCGATTTTGCTGCATCCCGAGATCGACCGGTCGATCGATCTGGCGGGCCTGGCGGATTATCTCTCGCTCAACTATGTTCCCGGGCCGAGGACTCTGGTGGAGGGCGTCGAAAAGCTCCCGCCCGGCACGTGGCTCGAAAGCCGCGCAGGCGTGGTCAACCGCGGCGAGTATTGGCGGCTGGAGTTCAATCCCGATCCCAAGAGAGACTTGGAATCGGCAAAGGATGAGCTGGACGGACTGCTCCGCTCCGCCGTTCGCGAGCAGCTGGTATCCGATGTTCCGTTGGGCGTTTGGAGCAGCGGTGGCTTGGATTCCTCCACGATCTTGCACTACGCCAGCGAAACGGCGCGGGGGCGTCTGAAGACGTTTTCAGTATCCTTCCAGGGCCGCTCGTTTGACGAAAGCCAATATTTTCGGGAAATCGCGCAGGCCTATGGCACCGACCATTATGAATTCGATTTGAATCCGGGCGCCGATCTGGCCGGCGTGATCGAGGACATCCCGTATCATTCGGACGAGCCCAGCGCGGATGCGGGCGCTTTGCCGGTCTGGTTCCTGTCCAAGATGTCCCGGCGTCACGTGACCGTGGCGCTCTCCGGAGACGGCGCCGATGAGCTCTTCGGAGGTTACAAAACCTACCTGGCGGACCGCTATTCGCAGCGCCTTCGCCGTCTTCCGACCGGAGTTCTCCGATTCGGGGAGCGAACCGCCCGGCTCTTGCCTTGTTCGAATGAGAAGATCGGCCTGGACTACAAGATCACGCGTCTGCTGCAAGGCTCCTTGCTCGATCCCGTCGAAGCGCACTTTTTCTGGAACGGCACTTTCTCGCGCGGGCAGCAGGGAGACTTGCGAAACGGCTGGGATGTTCCGGCTAGCATCGAGGCCGGGCGCCGGGGACGCGCCGCCACGGGCTTGAGCCGATTCATGTGCATGGATCAGCTCTGTTACCTGCCTGACGACATCCTCACAAAAGTCGACCGTATGAGCATGGCGCATTCGCTCGAAGTGCGGCCGCCGTTTCTCGATCATCGGATTGTCGAGTTCGCTTCGCGGCTTCCAGAGAACCTAAAGATCCGCGGTGGACGATTGAAGTTCGTCTTGCGCGAGCTGATGAAGGATCGTCTTCCGCGATCGGTAGTGAGGCGAAGCAAGGAAGGCTTCGACATCCCCACCCATCACTGGTTCCGGACCATTCTGCGACCCCTGCTCCTCGACACGCTGAACGAAAATAGCGTTCGGGAATCCGGCATTCTCTCTTGGCCCGCGGTGGACGCAGTCATTCGCACACACTTGGATCGCCGTGCTAATCTCGGGTATCACTTATGGGGACTCGTGGTCCTGTTCCTCTGGATGAAACACTGGGGGATTACGGCGCCAGTCCGCGCCGAGGAACATCAAGCGATTCCGGTGGTTCTGCGCAGCTCGGCCTGATCGTTCTTCTCGTCGCGTCGATCGTTTTCCTGGGCTGCATCATCAGCCCGCCGTCCCTGATGGACGACGTGGACGCCGTCCAGGCGCAGATTTCCCGCAACATGCTCGATTCCGGCGACTGGGTGACCGCCCGGCTGGACGGAATCGCCTACCTCGAAAAATCGCCGCTTAAATACTGGATGATCGCGATCGCGTTTAAGGTGCTGGGTGTCCACGATTGGGTGGCGCGCTTACCGGTCGCGCTGTCGGCTGTACTGCTGTGCTGGCTGACCTACCGCATCGGAACGTGGGCTTTCAGCCGGCGCGCGGGAATGTATGCGGGCCTGACTCTGGCGACCTGCGTGGGCCTTTTCCTGTTTACGCGCATTCAGATTCCCGACGTCACCATCACGGCGACCATCGCGCTGGCGCTGTGGGCATTTCTGCGAGCTCTGGATCGAACGGAAGCCCCTGAGGAATCGCGGCCGGGCGTTTGGAGTGCGGTGATGGCCGCAGCCATCGGAACGGGCCTGCTGTTGAAGGGCTTGATCGCCGCAGTGTTCCCGATCGCGGCCATGGTTCTGTTCCTTGGCTTCACGGGTGAATGGAAATCGCGCGAGAGCTGGCGGCGCTTGCATGTACTTCGCGGAATTCTTTTGGCCGTGGCCATCGCCGCGCCCTGGCACATCCTGGCCACTCTCCGAAATCCGCCGTATTTCGATTTCACGATGCACAGCGGGCCGGGCGAGTATCGCGGCTTCTTCTGGTTCTACTTTTTCAACGAGCACATCCTGCGCTTTTTGAACTTGCGTTATCCGCGCGACTACAACACGGTCCCTCGCCTCTACTTCTGGCTGTTCCACCTGCTGTGGCTGTTTCCCTGGAGCGTGTACCTGCCGGCCGCCGTCAAGCTGAATTATCGTAACGGGGACCGCGCGTCTGCCCTGGGTCGAGCAACAAGGATGCGCTTGCTGTGCCTGTGCTGGGCCGGATTCCTGCTATTGTTCTTCACCTTCTCGTCGACTCAGGAGTACTATTCGATGCCGTGCTATCCGGCACTGGCTCTGCTGATCGGCAGCGCGTTGACCGACGAACGCGCCTCCGCATGGATCCGCAAGGGTCATATCGCGCTGGCCGTAATCGCGACGCTGGCGCTGGCTGCGATCGGCTTCATCTTGTCTCAAGTGTGGAATCTGCCGGCGCCGGGCGACATTTCCCGCGCGCTCACGCAGCATCCCGAAGCGTATACGCTATCGCTGGGACACATGGGCGATCTAACGATGGCGTCGTTCGCCTACCTGCGAACGCCTCTCTTGCTGGCCGGTCTTGGATTTTTGGTGGGCGCGGTCTCGGCGTGGCGGAGCAAGGTTGCGGGTGCGGTAGTGATGATGATTCTGTTCATCCACGCCGCGCGTCTCGCGCTGGTGGTTTTCGATCCTTACCTTGCATCGAGGCCCCTGGCCGAAGCCCTCAATCGCGAACCCCGGGGCAAGCTGATTCTGGACGACCAGTACTATACATTTTCCTCAGTCGTGTTTTATGCGGAAGCCTATCACGGCCAGCGAATACTCCTGTTGAACGGACGCGTCAACAATCTGGAATATGGTTCGTATGCTCCGGACGCTCCCCGCGACGTATTCATTGACGATGCGGGATTTCGTGACCGTTGGCTCTCGCAGGATCTGTACTACATCTGCGTGGAGAAGCCTCAAGTGGAACGCCTCGAAAAACTGGTGAGCCGCGAAGCGCTCCATCCAGTGATCGAAAGCGGCGGGAAATTCGTGTTCCGCAACCGCGGCTAGGGTTATGCAACATAACACCGCTCCATCACTGTCGCGGCTCGGAAGCGCCGGACTCCGAGCCGCGACAGTAATGGAGCGGTTGCAGAGTTCCTAATAGCCCCCCGATGCGGATCACCATCGACGCGACGTCGGCTCTTCTCCGCAGCGCGGGCGTCAAGGGCTACACCTATCACTGGCTGCGGCATCTTCGTAAACAGGCGGGTCCCGGAGACGAGATTCGCGCATTCCCATTACTCAAGGATTGGGCGAGCCTGGACCACGAACATTCTGCGCTGCCGCTCGCGCCGACCATTGCACGCCTCGCGGCGCTGCATGCCGCGAACGTTTTCGGCGCTCCGGTTCTGGATCTGCTGTTGCGCGGAACCGACGTCTTTCATGCCGGCAATTTAGTTCGCCAAGCGCCAGGCAAGGCGCGCCTCACCGCGACCATCCACGATCTGACTTCCTGGATCATGCCGGAAGTTCACACCGAATCCACTTTACGCGCCGACCGGACGTTCGAGGAACGAATTCTCAAACGCGCCGACGGGTTGATCGCGGTCTCAGAGAACACACGGCAAGACGCGATCCGCCTGATCGGGATCAAGCCGGAACGGATTCGCACCATTCATTCCGGGGTGCCCGAACAATATTTCGACGCGAAGCCGAGCGCTCGGGCCAAACCTTACGTACTGTTCGTAGGGACCGTCGAGCCGCGTAAGAACCTGGACACTCTGCTGGATGCCTGGCGTTCCGTACGGCCGGATCTTCGCGAGCACTTCGATCTGGTGATCGCAGGCCCGCAGGGCTGGAATTCCGCGAGCACCATGGCGCGCGTCCGTCAGGAAGCGACCTATTTGGGCTACGTGCCGGAAGCGGAGATGCCGGGGCTGGTGGCAGGCGCGTCGCTCTTCGTCTATCCGTCGCTCTACGAAGGATTCGGATTCCCGCTCGTCCAGGCGATGGCGGCCAACGTGGCCGTGCTCGTCTCGCGGACGTCGTGTTTGCCGGAGATCGCTGGAGACGCCGCGGCGTTCGTCGATCCACTCAGTCTGTCTGACATGACGGCTCAGTTGACGCGGCTCCTGGAATCGTCAGAGGAGCGATCGAAGCTCGCGCAACTGGGTCGCGCGCGGGCGGAACGTTATCGCTGGGAGCGGTGCGCGAGGGAATCGCTCGCGTTCTTCCGTGAGATCGCGGGCTAGCTATTTAGCAGGCGCGCCGATGCCGAAATCCCACACCTGCCAGTTCAACGCGCCCTCGCTGTACTGAACCAGCGCGTACTCGCCGGGCTCCAGCGGTTTCTCCGGCCAGATCTTGTAGGTTCGCTCCGACGTTTGCCTCTTGAACGTCGCCACCAGCTTCAGGTCTTCGAGCACTTCGTTGGTCACCGGCAGAATCGCGATGTTCTCGAGCAAACGTGCGTTCTTCTTTTTCGCCAGCTTGATGATGCCGAACCGCTCATCGTCCGAGAGACGTATGTAAAACTCGGGCTTGTCTCCAGGCGCGCGATAAGCCGCCGATTCGCCCTTGACCTCCACGGAGCTCTTGCCCGGAACGATCGGAATCGGCGACAGCACTTTCAGAACCGACCGGCCCTTACTGGAATTGACCTCGACTTCGGCCATCTTTAGCGACTGGATCTTGTCGCCAGTGATGTAATAGACGCCAGGCTCATCCGGCACGCGAGCCGCTTCCTTTCTCTCGGCGCGAATTGCCTTGTCCTCGACGTCCTGCTCCTTGGCATCGGCCTCAACGGCTGCCTGGCGCTCGGCCGCGTCCTTCTTGGTCCGCTCCAGATCGACGAGCTCCAGCGGGATTTCTTCCCAATCGCCGCGCTCCGTGCTGAAGTAGCGCACGCGATCCTGGAGCACCTGATATTCCCGCACGATCTGGTAATCGCCATCCTTGAGATACAGGCGGGTAGTGGCCCCGAAAGCGGCCACAGCCAGCGTGATCAGAATGGCGAAACGGCGGTACATACTGCCCTGCCCTTATTATGGATGAATTGTATATGGAAGACTCGTGCGGATAGGGTTACACACATCGATCGCGGGCGCCCTGGAGAAGTCCGCGCTCAAAGCCGCCGAACTGGGCGCGAATACGTTCCAGATTTTCTCGTCGAGTCCGCGCCAGTGGAAAGCGTCGGTTCCGAGCCTGCCGGCCATTCGCCTCCTGAATCAAGCCCGTGAAAAGCACGACCTCTATCCGCTGGCGATCCACGACAACTACCTGATCAACCTCGCATCGGCGCACGAGAAAATCCGCCAGCTCTCGATCGAGGCTTTTCGCGGCGAGCTGGTTCGCGCCGTGGCCATCGGCGCCGAGTATCTGGTCGCGCATCCCGGGAACTACAAAGGCCACACCGTCGAGCAGGGGATCATGCATTTCCTGGAAGGCGTGGGCGAGGCGGCACGCGGACTGAAGCTAGGCAACCTGATGCTGCTGATCGAGAACACGGTGGGCGCGGGCGCGCAGCTCGGCGGGCGCTTCGAGGAGCTGCACGTGATGCGCGAGTTCGCGGCCAAGATCACCGACGTGCCCATCGGATTCTGCCTGGACACGTGCCATTTATTGGCGAGTGGTTTCGATGTCGCGAATGAAGCCGGGCTGGCCGAAATGCTGGCTGAAGCCGATCGCCTGCTGGGGCTCGACAACGTGCGAGTGATTCACGCCAACGACTCCAAAGGCGCCCTGGGATCGCACGTCGACCGGCATCAGAACATCGGCCACGGTAATATTGGATTAGACGGGTTTCGCCGCATCCTGCATCATCCGCAACTACGTTCCAAGGCTTTTATTCTGGAAACGCCGATGGACGACGGCTGGGACAAGAAAGATCTCGACACCCTCAGAACACTATGGAAGAAACAGCGCAGGACCCTACCCGCTACGACCACAATCAGATCGAGCTGAAGTGGCACGAGCGCTGGAATAACGATCCGAATCTGTACAAGGCCTCGGATTCCACGCGGCCCAAGTATTACGTGCTCGAAATGCTGCCCTACCCGAGCGGCAGCCTGCACATCGGGCATCTGCGCGTCTATGCGATCGGCGATGCGCTGGCACGGTATATGTGGATGCGCGGGCATAACGTCCTGCATCCGATGGGTTGGGACGCGTTTGGATTGCCCGCGGAGAATGCGGCGATTAACAATAATCGGCATCCACGTGAGTGGACCCAGACCAACATCACCCAGATGAAGCGGCAGCATCGCCGCATGGGGTTCAGCTACGACTGGGATCTGGAGATCAGCACCTGCGAGCCCGAGTATTATCGCTGGAACCAGTGGTTCTTTCTGAAGATGCTGGAGCGCGGGCTGGCGTATCGCAAGAGAGCCCTGCTCAACTGGTGCCCGGAATGCGGCACGGTGCTGGCGAACGAACAGGTGATCGACGGCTGCTGTTGGCGTCATGAGAGCACGCCCGTCGAGCAGCGCGCGCTGGAACAATGGTTCTGGAAAATCACCGCCTATGCCGACGAACTGCTGCGCGACATCGACGAAAAGCTCGAAGGCCATTGGCCGGATCGCGTGCTGGCCATGCAGCGGAACTGGATCGGGCGGTCCGAGGGCTCGGAGATCGATTTCAAGCTGGAAGGCACCGGCGAGCCCATTCGTGTGTTCACTACGCGCGTCGATACCATCTATGGCGCCACCTGCGTGATCCTGGCGCCAGAGCATCCTCTGGCCGCGCAATTGTTGGATGAGAATGGACGCGCGAGAGCCAAGCAGATGATCGACGGGCGCGCGCAAAAGGGCCCGGGCGATATCGAAAAAGACGGGCACTTCACCGGTCACTATGCCGTGAATCCGTACAGCGGAGAGAAGGTCCCGATCTGGATCGGCAACTTCGTGCTGATGGGCTACGGCACCGGCGCAATCATGGCGGTCCCGGCGCACGACGAACGCGATTTCGATTTCTGCAAGACCTACGGCATTCCGATTCGTCCAGTGATCCGGCCGGTGGATGGTGTGCTGGACGAAAATCCCAAAGCGGCGTTCCCCGACGACGGTATTGTCGAGCGATCGGGCGAATTCAGTGGGCTCGCCAGCGGAGAGGCGCGCGCACGCATGAACAAGAAAGCCGAGACCGAGGGATTCGGCAAGGCTGCCGTCACCTATCGCATCAAGGACTGGGGAATTTCACGGCAGCGCTACTGGGGCACGCCGATTCCGGTGATCCACTGCCCGAAGGACGGCGTGGTTCCGGTTCCCGAGAAGGACTTGCCGGTCGTGCTTCCCGTGGATGTCCAGCTCACGGGCAAGGGCCGTTCGCCGCTGGCCGATGTGGCAGCTTTCGTGAACGTGAAGTGTCCCAAGTGCGGTGGCGATGCCCGCCGCGAGACCGACACGATGGACACGTTCGTCGATTCGTCCTGGTATTTCTATCGCTATTGCGATGCGCACAACTCGACTGCGCCGTTCGATTCGCAGAAGGCCGCCGCCTGGATCCCCGTGGACCAATATATCGGCGGCGTCGAGCACGCGATTCTTCACTTGATCTATTCCAGGTTCTTCACCAAAGTGATGCGCGATATCGGGCTCATCGAAAACAGCGAGCCTTTCAAGCGGCTGTTCACCCAGGGCATGGTGGTCAAGGATGGCGCGAAGATGTCCAAGTCCAAGGGCAACGTGGTCAGCCTGGATGAGATGACGGAACGCTTCGGAGCGGACACCGGCCGCGTGTTCGAATTGTTCGCCGCGCCGCCCGAGAAGGACATGGACTGGACCGACACCGGTGCGGAAGGAGCATACCGCTTCCTGGGCCGCGTGTTCCGCTTCGTCGTTCGCAATGCGAGCCGGCGCCCGGACGGCAGTCCTGAGGCAGACCGTCGGGCGCTGCGAAAACTCCACCAGACCATTCGCAAAGTTACTGAGGACTTCGATAATCGCTGGCATTTCAACACGTCGATCGCCGCACTGATGGAGCTGATCAATACGCTGTATGACGAAGAGGCTGGGTTGTCGGCGGCGGCGCTGGATCAGATTCTGCCGTCGCTGGCGCTGCTGCTGGGGCCGTTCGCCCCGTATCTCGCCGAGGAGCTGTGGGAACAACTCGGCCGGAAAGGTCCAGTGTTTCGGCAGCCCTGGCCGACTTACGACGAGGCACTGACGAAGGAAGACGCTGCCGACATCGTGCTACAGGTGAACGGCAAAGTTCGCGGCCGTCTGTCGGTGCCGTTCGGAACCTCGGAAGAGGAGTTGAAGAAGCTTGCGCTGGCGGATCCCAAAGTGCAGCCTTCGATTGAGGGCAAGCAGGTGGTGAAGGTGATCGTGGTGCCGGATAAGTTGGTCAACATCGTGGTGAAGTGAGGCCTTTGTTGGCCGAGGAGAAAGCGACAAAGCAATGAGGACGATAGCCGGCCGAATCGCGCCCACGGAAGCCGGTTTTCACGTAGCCGCCGCCTATCTCAATCCGGTGATGCATCTTATCGAAGAACGAATGGATCTGAACGGTCTGGTTCAAGGCACGCTGAATATTTGGATCCCGGAGGACTACGTCGTGATCGCTCAGGCCGTCATAACTCCTACGGAATACGGATTCAACGAGACAGTAAAGCTCCAGAGATGCCTTATCAATGGCTATAAGGCAATCATCATGAGACCTGACACTCACGAAACGATACCCGGGTACGGCCACGGGAAGAATCACCTCGAACTGATGGGGCAGTTCTGTTTTCGCGAGACCCTCGGGGTTCGGGATGGAGATCCCGTCAACATTGAGATTGAGGGCGACGATGCGTGGTGGGATTCCGGGAACTAGGATGTTCGAGAGGTTTCCTTATCGGTGCGGCCGTACCCAGTCTTACTTGCCTGATTGGATCTGACTTACCAAGGTGCTCCAAATGGAGGCGTAGTTCACAGATCTAAGACGAATTTGTCCAAGGCATACATTCAAGGTCAAGAAAAACAATGGCAGCGTGTCGGGGCCAGCGTTCAAAGAAATGTACTGTTTGTATTCTTGTCCGGGTGACGCGAACTGGGTCTCCGTGACGCGCGCGACCATGTAACCCGGGTCGGCGACGAATACAAAATCGGGCAGTAAGAGTTTGCTGCCTGGTTCGGCAGCAAGCCTCTGATTTAGGTTGCTTGCGGTTGTCTCCGGGGACGGACCCCGAAAACCGAAGGCGACGGTGACATAGGGATTTCGCGGCAGCGCCTCACCCGTTGTGAATTCGGAACTGACGTTGAAACGGACTAGCGGCGTAAAGTCGAGCATGTCTGTAGGCGGCCGCTGCAGAACTTTTAAACTACGGCTGTTAGCGCAGGCCCGCTCCAGTTCCGCGTTGTTGAGATCGGACTTCACCTCGATCGCGCCGAAAACGGACTCGGCCGGAAACAATTGCTGCGGTCCATTCTTGAAGAGTACGGTGGAGAAGACCGCATCGTACGCAACTACATCTACCTGCGCGCTTTGGGTGCCATCGACGGAAAATACCTCGCCGCTAGACAGACCATAGCAATCTGGGAGGAACGGGCGCAGGAAATCCTTAATGATGGTTTCCCGATGGCTGCCCCGATCCCCCATCTGAGCGAACAGGTTGGAATTGGCGAGTTCAGCCCGAAGCTTCGTACCCTCATTTCGCAGCGCTTGAAGCAGATGCATACAATCATTGTGCATAGAAATGTCACTACTGGTCGCTTCGATTCCGCACGGTGGTACGGTACACGTATGGCCTCGCGGACGCTGATCTCCGCCGAAGAGTACCTCAGGACGAGTTACCGCCCTGATTGCGACTACGTCGACGGCGAGGTCCTTGAAAGGAACGTCGGCGAAAAGACTCACGGCACTGTACAGAAGAAAATCGTCCTGTATCTCGCTCCCCGCGAAACGGAACTTGGCATTTGCGTGTTCCCTACGCAACGGGTCGGAGTGAGCCAGACAAGAATCCGCATCCCCGACGTATGCGTCACCCTGGGCGAACCGGCTGAGCAGATCTTCACCAAGCCGCCCTTCATTTGCATCGAAGTCCTGTCCCCCGAGGACCGCTGGGCGCGCATCCAGCAGCGCATCGACGACTACCTCGCCATGGGAGTACCCTACGTCTGGGTACTGGACCGTTCGACGGAGACGGCCTATACGGCCACCCCCTCCGAAAGAATGCAGCAAGTTACCACCGGAGTCCTCAAGACTCTCAACCCTTCTGTCGAACTTCCTCTTAGAGAGATCCTGTAATCAAATCGTAATGGCGAAATTTCCGACCCTGTAGAATGGGAGTAGGGTGTCCACAGCAGCCTCCATAGCGTTGCGAGCCGTCGACCTGTCCAAGGTCTACCGATCCGGAGAGTCCGAGCTGGTCATTTTCGACCAACTCAACTTCGAAGTCGCCCAGGGCGAGCAGGTCGCGCTGGTGGGCGAATCCGGCGCCGGCAAGAGCACGCTGCTGCACTTGCTCGGAGGTCTGGACACACCGACAAAGGGTGCGATATACTTCGGGCAGAACAACATATGCCGGCTTCCGGCGGATGAACTGGCGAAGTTCCGCAACCGGGAATTGGGTTTTGTGTGGCAGATTCAGTCTCTGTTGGCCGAATTCACGGCCGTGGAGAATGTGATGATGCCGCTGCTGATACGGGGTCAAGCCAGAGACGAAGCGGAACCAGTCGCATTAGCGAGGTTGAATGAAGTGGGCTTACGAAACCGCGCTGAGCATCGCGCGGGTGAGCTTTCGGGCGGAGAACAGCAGCGAGTCGTACTGGCCCGCGCGCTGGTCGGCGACCCTCGCGTTCTTTTGGCCGACGAACCCACTGGCAATCTCGACTTCCGGACCGGCGAGATGATCATGGATCTGCTCCAGGATCTGCATCGGTCCCGGCAGTTGACGTCGCTTCACGTCACCCACAATTTGAATTTCGCACGCCGCGCGGACCGGACGCTGACTCTGGAACGCGGGCATCTATCCTCATTCCCGTTGGAGCCGCCTTCTTCCACCGGAGATCGGGAACAAGGCAGGAACTATGTTTGAACGTTATACCGAAAAAGCCCGGCGAGTGATTTTCTTCGCCCGTTACGAGGCCAGCCAGTTTGGCAGCCCCTGTATCGAGACGGAGCATCTGTTGCTGGGACTGCTGCGGGAAGACAAAGTTCTCACCAACCGCTTCTTGCGCTCCAGCGCGGCGGTGGAATCCATTCGCAAACAGATCGAGGCGCAAACGACCTTAAGGGAAAAGGTGTCGACTTCCGTCGATCTTCCCCTCAGCCATGAATGCAAGCGCGTGCTTGCGTATGGCGCGGAGGAAGCCGAACGGCTCAACCACAAGCACATTGGAACTGAGCATCTCCTTCTCGGACTCCTGCGCGAAGAGAAATCTTTCGCGGCGGATATTTTACACGAGCGCGGCCTGCGGCTGACCCAGGTTCGCGAAGAGATCGCTCGATCGAGCTCGGAGAAAATGTCTTCCAATCGCCCCAAGGAAAGCTCTTTACTGAGCGAATTCAGCCGCGACCTGACCCAGGCCGCGATGGACGGTCTGCTCGACCCCTTGGTCGGGCGCGACTACGAACTGGAGCGCGTGACGCAGATCCTGTGCCGCCGCACCAAGAACAATCCGGTGCTGATCGGCGAGCCGGGCGTGGGTAAGACCGCCATCGTCGAAGGCTTGGCCCAGCGCATCGCCGACGGCGACGTTCCGTCGTTCCTGTCCGACAAGCGGATCCTTGCCTTGGATCTTTCGCTGATCGTTGCGGGCACCAAGTACCGCGGGCAGTTCGAAGAGCGCCTGAAGACCATCATGAAAGAGCTGATGGAGCATCAGAATGCCATCATCTTCATCGACGAATTGCACACCCTGGTGGGCGCAGGATCGGCCGAAGGCTCGCTCGACGCCGCGAATATTCTGAAGCCGGCGCTGTCACGCGGCGAGATCCAGTGCATCGGCGCGACGACGCCCGCCGAGTACCGCAAGTCCATCGAAAAAGACCGCTCACTGGAGCGCCGCTTCCAAGCCGTGAAAGTTCCGCCTCCGAACGAAGAAGACGCCACGCGGATTCTGTTCGGCATCAAGGAACGCTACGAGAAATTCCACGCCGTGGCCTACACCGACGAGGCCATCGAGAACGCTGTCCATGCCTCGACGCGCTTCATTCCGGACCGCTTCCTTCCGGACAAGGCGATCGATCTCATCGACGAAGCGGGCGCGCGCGTGAAGCTGCGCCAGACCACGCTTCCTGGCGAAGTCGCCGACATTCAGAAGAGCATCAAGTTCATCGTGCATCGCATGGAGAACGCGATCGCGAATCATGAGTTCGAAAAGGCTCGCTTCTACTCCGACGAGGAGCGTAAGAAGCGCGAAGACCTGCGCGTGCTGCGCGAGAAATATAACCTGGACGATACCTCGACCGGCGTCGTGACCAAGGACGATATCGACGACGTGGTTGCCCGCTGGACCGGCATCCCTATGACTGCGATCCGCGAGGAGGAAGTATCCAAGCTCCTGCGGATCGAACAGGAACTGCATACCCGGATTATCAGCCAGGAAAAAGCGATCTCGGCGTTGTCGCGTGCGATTCGCCGTTCGCGCGCCGGCCTGAAGTCGCCCAAGCGCCCGGCTGGATCGTTCCTCTTCCTGGGACCCACGGGCGTCGGCAAAACCGAAGTCGCGCGGGCGCTGGCCGAATTCCTCTTCGGCAGCGAAAAGTCGCTGATCCGCTTCGATATGTCCGAGTTCATGGAAAAGCACTCGGTCTCGAAGCTGATCGGCTCGCCTCCCGGATACGTGGGATATGAAGAGGGCGGGCAGCTCACCGAGCGTGTGAAGCGGGCTCCGTACTCCATCATCCTGCTGGACGAAATCGAAAAAGCGCATCCGGATGTCTACAACATCCTGCTGCAGGTGTTTGAAGACGGCCAGTTGACCGACGGGCTGGGCAACACGGTGGACTTCAAGAACACCATCATCATCATGACTTCGAACCTGGGAGCGCGGTTCCTCGAAAAACGCAATCCCATGGGCTTTTCCGCGGCTGGCGGTCTGCCGGCAAAAGTGGAAGACCAGGTGATGACGGAGGTCAAGAAGGCCTTCAATCCCGAGTTCCTGAACCGGCTGGACGAGATCATTCTGTTCACGTCGCTGACGGACGACGACCTGTTGAAGATCGTCTACCTGCTGACCGAGCAGATCAACAAGAATCTGGTCGCCAAGCAGATCAAGATCAAGATTCGCGAAGACGCGGCCCGCTATATTCTGGAGAAAACCTGTACGGACCGCAGCTACGGCGCGCGGCCGCTGCGTAGGGCTCTTCAGAAGTACATCGAGGATCCGCTCAGCGAAGCGCTGATCCAGGGTTCCCTGGCTCGGCCCGCCGAGTTCGAGGTCTACCTGGATGAGCACGGCATCTACTGCCGGCAGATGCAGCCTGTTGGTGAACCCCAGCCGCAGCCTGTCGCCGCGGGTGAAGGCGCTCCGGCAGCCGAGGAAGCTGCTCCGCAGGCGCCGGGCATCCCGCTGTACATGTTTGAGTAGTAGGCATGCGCTTCTGGGTGGCCTCGAGCGTATTTCTATCGCTCCTGGCGGCTCCAGCATGGTGCGGCGGGACACTGACCACCGGCCAGCAGAACACCGTCACGTCGTGGCTCCGGCAGCATGCTAATTACCGGCTGGCCACGGATGCCGACTGCAATTGCCCCATCGACATCGAGCAAATGAGGGATGGCTACGGCGATGCGCGCTACGCGCTGCCCGATTACCATCCCTTCACTGCTACGGGCGACTTCAACGACGATGGCATTGAAGACTTCGCTGTCGCGTTGATCGACAGGAAGGTCGCGGACAACTTCACGCTGGTCGTATTCAACGGTCCATCCTCAGACCAGCCAGCCTTCATCCGACCAAGCCTTGATCTCCGGAGTGACCGCCTGTTTTACTTCGGATCTCTGCGGTCGAAGCCGTACCGTCTTTGGGTCGGACCCTTCAACTCAGACGCGGGGTTCAAGCTAACACCTTCCGGGAACACGTATAGGACCGCGTCACTCGTCGAGTAAACAGGGCGGCATCGTGAGATGCCATCGCGTTACCCTAGTTTCTAATGTCTGACCGCCTCGACGAGCTGCGCCGCCGTCATGCCAATGCCGAAGCCGGAGGCGGCGAAGCACGCCGCGAACGACAGCACGCCGAAGGCAAGCTCTCCGCGCGCGAGCGCATCGATTTGCTGCTCGACGAAGGCACCTTTGTCGAAACCGACAAGCTCGTGCGCCACCGCTGCAATGATTTCGGCATGGCGGAACAGGTGATCGATGGCGACGGCTTCGTCACCGGCTACGGCCTGATCCACGGCCGTACGGCCTACGTTTTTGCCCAGGATTTTACAGTTTTCGGCGGGTCGCTTTCCGAAACCAACGCGAAGAAGATCGTCAAAATCATGGATCTGGCGCTCAAGACCGGCGCGCCGGTCATAGGTTTGAATGATTCCGGAGGCGCGCGCATCCAGGAAGGCGTGCTCTCGCTGGCCGGATACGCGGATATCTTTCTGCGCAACACGCTCGGCAGCGGCGTGGTGCCCCAGATCTCGGCCATCATGGGCCCATGCGCCGGCGGAGCGGTCTATTCCCCTGCCCTCACCGATTTCACCTTCATGGTGGACGGCAGCAGCTATATGTTCATCACCGGGCCGGACGTGATCAAGACCGTCACGCACGAAGACGTCACCAAGGAGCAATTGGGCGGAGCAGTGACCCATAACACGACCAGCGGTGTGGCACATTTTCTGGCGCACGGCGATGCGGAATGCCTCCAGATGATTCGCGAACTGCTCAGCTATCTGCCGCAAAATAATCGCGACGAGGGTCCACGACACGCGAGTACCGATCCGATCGATCGTGAAGACGCCGCGCTCGATTCGGTGGTGCCGCAGGCGTCGAATCTGCCCTACAACATCAAGGACGTGATCCGCCGTGTGGTCGATGACGGCAAGTTCTTCGAAGTTCAGGAGCGCTGGGCGCGCAACATCGTCATCGGTTTTGCCCGTATGGATGGACGCACCGTGGGCATCGTCGCGAATCAGCCCGAGCACCTGGCGGGTTGCCTGGATATCGATTCGTCGATTAAAGGCGCTCGCTTCGTCCGGTTTTGCGATGCCTTCAACATTCCGATTCTGACCTTTGAGGACGTGCCCGGATTTCTGCCCGGTACTGCCCAGGAGTTCGGCGGGATCATCCGGCACGGAGCAAAACTACTGTACGCCTATGCCGAAGCGACCGTCCCCAAGATCACGGTGATCACGCGCAAAGCCTATGGCGGAGCGTATTGCGTCATGGGATCGAAGCATCTGCGCTGCGACGTGAATCTGGCGTGGCCCACGGCCGAGATCGCCGTGATGGGCGCCGAAGGAGCAGTGAATGTTTTATACCGCTCGTTGCCCGAGGCAGACCGGCGTACCAAAACTCAAGAGTTGCAGGAACGCTTCGCGAACCCGTTTGTCGCCGCCGAGCACGGATTCATCGACGACGTGATCGAGCCGCACCAAACCCGGCCCCTGGTGATCCGGGCGCTGCGGATGCTCGCCACCAAGGTGGATACGATGCCGCGCAAGAAGCATGGCAACATCCCGCTCTGAGGCCGTCTCATAGGTCAAACCCACCCATGCAGCCGAGCTTTCTCCAGCGCTATCTGCACGCCTTCCGCCGCATCGACGGTTGGTTTTCGTACGACGCGGCCTTGCTCTTCATGAAGTACAATCAACTCGCGTTCAAGCCGGAGGAGCGAGGGAACGTGCTTGAAATCGGGGTGCATCACGGCTTATCCACCATCGCGATCGCTGCACTGAGGGGCGCGGGAAAGCAACTGACGGCGATCGATCTGTTCGAGGATCAGCAGCAGATGAACGTCTCCGGCTCGGGCAGCGGAGATCGTCGCCAGTTCGAAAAGAACATGCGCGAGTTCTATCCGGACGCGTCATTTGTCCGCGTGATCGCGCGCTCGTCGAAGGAACTGACGCCCGCGGATCTCGGATCGGGGTTCACCTTCATTCACATCGATGGAGGCCATTCGCCCGAAGAGGTCTATCATGACCTCAAGCTCTGCTATGACGTGTCGGCGGATGGCGGCCTGATCGCGCTCGATGACTATTTCAATCCCGAACATCCCGGCGTGTGTGAAGGCGCTGTCGAGTTCTCTTTGCGCCATCCAGGCTGCTTGAGGCCGCTGGTCGCAGGCTACAACAAAGTCTTGTTGCAGAAGGCCCGCGACAATTCTCCGGATGTGAGCAGCGCGTTCCTCGAGGCGTTTCCGAACCTCCGACATAAGAGAGTCCGCATGTGGAAGTCGCCGGTGATTCTGCTGGGAGCGCCGCTGCGGGAACAGATCGATCTGTACGCATCCACTCCGGAGAACTTTGTTCCGTTTGGTTCCAGGGGCGTTCGAGCCCGGCTCACACCCGCGATCAAGAGCATTTGCGCCCACCCTGGGCAGCGCATCGACATCAAAGTGCGGGTCGAAAACGTTTCCTCGGAAGCCTTTCCGGCGGGCGAAGGCGTCTTCGGATTGTCGTACCACCTTCTCGATCACGACAATCCGCGCGCTTGGCTCTTAACCTCACTCGCACCAGGCGAATACTGTGTATTGCACTTGTCCGTCACCGCCCCGGCACAGCCCGGCCGATACCAGCTTGAGATCGATCTGGTGTGGGAAGGCGTCATGTGGTTCAAGGATATTGGCAATCCCACGGCGATGATTCCGCTCTCGGTTGAATAAATGGAATCGTCGCGGCGGCGGTTCACAATACTCACGGCATATATGGCAGTGATCTTCGCGATCAATGCCTATGTCTGCAGGAATCTCTTTGCCCTTGAGTTCAGCCAGCGGATGGAGTCGATTGAAGGCTCCTACATGTCGATCGCTCGCTGGGCTGCCGCCAACTGGTCGGATCTGACATGGTTTCCGCTGTGGTTCAACGGGATGCCGTTCCAGAAGGTGTACCAGCCGGGATTCCACTTCACCGTCGCGGGATTGTCGACGCTGCTCGGCTGGACTCCGCAGCACGCGTATCATTTTCTTACGGCGATCACCTATAGCGCAGGTGCGATCACCCTGTTCTGGCTGTGCTACGCGGCCAACAAGGACCGGACACAGGCGCTGACCGCTGCGTTGCTTTACTCGCTGATCTCGCCCGCGTGTTTCCTGGTTCCCTTGATCCAGGCCGATACCGGTGGCTGGCTGTCGCCCCGGCGCTATCAAATCCTGGTGCATTACGGCGAGGGTCCGCACATCAGCGCGGTCGCTCTGATTCCCGTGGTGATTCTGGCGCTGCATGGCGCCATGTCGCTGAGAAATCGCGCATTCATCGTGCTCGCGCCGTTCGCCCTTGCTGCTGTGCCACTCATGAATTGGCCCGGTTCAATGGGGCTGAGCATGGCAGTCCTGGCCTACTGTCTCTCACATATTGGGGCATTCCGTATTTCGAACTGGCTGGTCCTGGCCGGATCGGGAGTTGCCGCGTATCTGGTCGCATCGCCATGGCTGCCTCCGTCCGTCATTGCATCGGTCGTAAGGAACGCGCAGCAATCGGATGGGACGTCGTTCGGCTCCGCTCAACTATGGCCCACGCTGATTTTGGCGGCGGCTTGTATCGTTCTTCTGTTGGTCTTCAAGCGGGTGAATGCAAATCGTTGGTTGCGTTTCTTCGCCTTCTTCACTTTGCTCGCGGGCGGCGTTTCGATCGGCTACGCGTGGTTCGGATGGCGCGTGCTGCCGCAACCTGGCCGGTTCGAGGTCGAGTTCGAAATGGCGTTCGCAGCAACCTTGGCCTACGTGCTGATCTGCTATATGCGCAAGCTGCCTTCGCGCATCCAACTCGCCGCCGCTTTGCTGCTTGCCGGATTCGGCGTCAGGCAATGGGTGCACTACGCTCGTTATGCGCATGGCCTCTCGCAGCCCATCGAGATCACGTCCACTATCGAGTACCAGATGGCCAAAGCGTTCGAGGCGAACCTGCGGGGCGAGCGTGTCTTCGGACCCGGCAATGTCTCGCTGTGGATGAACATGTTCACGGATGTGCCGCAGATGAACGGCTGCTGCGACCAGGGCATTCCGAATCAGGAGTACCGTATCGCTGTGTACACGATATACACCGGACAAAACGCAGGCACGCGCGATGCGGAGATTTCGCTCCTATGGCTGCGTGCCTATGGAGCCAATGCGATTGGCATGACAGGCCCGAATAGCACGGAATTCTTCAAGCCGTATTGGAACTGGAAGAAGTTCGACGGCGTTCTTCCAGAGCTGTGGCGGCAGGGGGACAATGTCATCTATCGAGTGCCGCGCAAGTCCACCGATCCGGTTCGCGTGATCCCCAAATCCGCCGTGGCTCCGCGCGCGCCGGAGAACGGACTCGTCGTCGAGCCCGTCCAGCCTTTTGTAAGCGCGCTCGAAGATCCGGCCATGCCGCCTGCGACTTTTCGCTGGATCAACCGGCACGAAGCTGTGATCGACACTGAAACAAATCCCGGCCAGGTGATCTTTCTTCAGGTCAGCCATGACCCCGGCTGGAAGGCGATCGAGGACGGTATCGTGCTACCCGTGATCGAAGACCCGCTGGGGATGAGCTACGTCGAGCCGGTGAAGCGCGGCCCGGTGCAACTTCGGCTGGTCTACGACGGCGGCCCGGAGGTCCGGCTTACCCGCGTCCTCCTTGGACTGGGCCTTCTGCTGACGATGATAATGGCGATTACGCTGCCACTTTATCGAAGAACCGTTTGATCATCATCTTCGCGGTTCCGTCGATCAGGCGCTGGCCTACTGCCGCAATAGTTCCGCCGACCTGCACATCGCCCTCGTAGGAGACTTCGGTACCTGTGTCCTTGGGCGTGAATTTCAAGAGCCCTTCGCCCTTCATGAAGCCGACTTTCCCGGAGCCTTCCACCATCAGTTTGAAACTGTTGGGCGGCGATTGCTCCGTGATCCGAACTTTCCCGTCGAAGTTGCCGGAGAGGCTCGCGAGCGCCATCTTCATCTTCATACGGTACTCGTCTTCACCGATCTTATCCAGGCTCTCGCAGCCTGGCATGGCTCCCGCCAGGATTTCGGGGTCCTGGAGTCTCTGATACGCTTGCTCAGGCGGCAGCGGCAGAAAATACGATCCGGAAATTTTCACGTTTGGCGATCTCGTTATGCAATACGGCCTAGCGCCGCCGCCAGTGCTCGCGCTGCGTACACGGTGGCTAGGTGAAGCCGATAGTCGGCTGACGCGTGCAGATCGGAGTTCGCATCGACGCCCTTTGCGACCAATGCCGCGACCGCCTGAATCTCCGCCGGCGTACCGGTTCTGCCTTCCAGAGCCTTTTCCGCTTCTTTCGCCCGGAACGCCCGGTTCGAAAGACCCGTGACGCCGATCCGCGCCATGCTGATCTTGTCGCCACTTTTCCGCAGGCGCACGGCGACGCCGACGATGGCGAATCCGCTAGCCGGCTGGAGCACCTTCTGGTAGCTGGTTCCGGTGCCATCGCCATCGACCGGCACGATCACTTCGCGCACAATTTCACCCGGCTCAAGCGCGGTGGTGAACGTATCGACGAAGAAATCCTCCGCCGTGACCGTGCGTTCCGACTTCGCGCCCCTCAGTATAATCTTCGCTTCCAACGCCTGCAGAGCGGCCGGATAGTCGGCCGAGGGATCGGCATGCGCCACGCTGCCGCCGATGGTGCCCATGTTGCGCACCTGGACATCGCCGATATAGGAGGCCGTCTCCGCCAGCAGGGGGCACTTTCCACGCAGCAACGGCGAACTCTCGACATCGTGATGCGTGGTAGTCGCGCCTACGTGGATTACGGTGCCTTGCTCGCGGATGTAACTCAGGTCCTTGATGCGGCCCAGGTCGACCAGATGCTCCGGGTTTGCCAGGCGGAGCTTCATCATCGGGATCAAGCTCATGCCGCCTGCCAGCGGCCTCGCGCCTTCAGCCAGCAAGCCCAGCGCTTCGTCCAGAGTCTTGGGCGCGGAGTATTCGAACTGTTGGGGAATCATGCCTGCCTCCCGGCGGATATTAGCTTCCAGAGTTTTTCAGGCGTGAGCGGCATATCGAGATGCTTGACGCCCAGCGTCGACAGGGCGTCCACCACGGAGTTGACCACGGCCGGCGATGCGCCGATGGTTCCCGCTTCACCGACGCCTTTAACCCCTAACGGATTTACCGGCGTGGGCGTAACGGTATGGGCGCTTTCGATCCACGGCATCATGTGCGCGCGCGGCATGGTGTAATCCATGAACTCGCCGGTGACCAGCTGGCCGTTATCGTCATAGACCGCCTGCTCCCACAGCGCCTGGCCAATACCCTGGGCCACGCCGCCGTGCACCTGCCCGTCGACGATCAGCGGATTCAGAATGTTTCCGCAATCGTCCACGGCGATATAACGTTTGATGGCGACATCGCCGGTCTCGCCGTTCACTTCGGTGACCACCAGGTGCGCTCCGAAGGGGAACGTGAAGTTCGACGGCTCCCAGAAATGGGTCGCCACCAGACCGGGCTCCGTGTTGGGAGGAAGTTTCATCGCCCGATACGCCGCGGCTGCGATTTCCTTGAACCCGACCGATTTGCCGGTTTTGTTATCGGTGCACTTGCCGCCGGCGAGAGTCACGTCTTCGGATTCGAGCAGCATCGCACCGAATTTCTTGACCTTCGCCTTCAAATCCTGCAAGGCGTAGTACAAAGCCGTGCCTCCGACTGCCGTCGAGCGGCTGCCGAAAGTGCCGATGCCGTACGGCACCATCGATGTGTCGCCGTGCAAGACGAGTACGTCGTCGATACCCACTCCCAGTTCGTCGCCCGTGATCTGGGCGAACGTGGTTTCCTCGCCCTGGCCGTGCGGAGAGATCCCGGTCAGGACGGTGACCTGGCCCGACGGCTCGATCTTTACCGTGGCGCTTTCCCATCCGCCTGCAGGTGTGGCCGGAGAAGGACCGAACGCGCAAATCTCGCCATACGCGCACAGGCCGATGCCCATGTACCTGCCCTGCTTGCGTGCCTCGGCCTGCTCCTTGCGAAGTTTGTCGTAATCGGCCATATCCATGGCCTTTTTGAGCGGCGCGGAATAGTCGCCCGTATCGTAGACCAGGCCGGTGGCCGTGGGAAATGGAAACTCTTCGTTGCGCACGAAATTCTTCAGCCGGATCTCGGCCGGATCCATCTT
This sequence comes from Terriglobia bacterium, assembly GCA_020073445.1. Classification (GTDB taxonomy): domain Bacteria; phylum Acidobacteriota; class Terriglobia; order Bryobacterales; family Bryobacteraceae; genus Palsa-187. Next base: position 147,936 of record JAIQFE010000019.1, on the reverse strand, counting down.
CAGCTCGGCCGCCAACATATCCACCATGCGTTCGATGCCGTGGGTGGCTTCCGGACGGCCCGCACCGCGATACGCATCGGTGGGCGAGCAATTGGTGAACGCACCGACGATATCGGCGGAGATGTTGGGCGTGCGATACAGACCTGGCATCATCAGTACGCTGAGAGTGGGAATGCCCGGAGTCAAAATCGTGAAATACGCGCCGAGATCCTGGATGAGCTTGAGCTTGATCCCCAAGATGGTGCCGTCGCGTTTCGCGGCGATCTCGTAGAAGTCCACGTGGCCGCGCCCGTGAATGGTGCAGGTGAAATTCTCGCGGCGCGATTCGATCCACTTCACCGGCTTCTGCAGCTTCATGGAAATCCAGGCCAGCAGGATTTCCTCCGCGTAGGTCTGGATCTTGGCGCCGAAGCCGCCCCCGACCTCGGGAGCCACCACGCGAAACCGGTTCTCTTCCAGCCCCAGAATCTGCGCCACCAGCGAGCGCACCAGATGCGGGGCCTGCGTGGAGGTGTACAGGTTCATGGTGCGATCCGCCGCGCGCCAATCCGCAACCACACCGCGCGTTTCCATGGAATTCGGAATCAATCGCTGGCTGACGATGCGCTGCTTCACGATCACGTCGGCCTCGGCGAACGCCTTGGCGACATCGCCTCCTTCCTGGTGGAAATTAAAGGCGACGTTATCCGGCCACTGGGGATGCACCGCATGAGCGCCCGGGGCGAGCGCTTTCTCGGGATCGGCAACAGCACTCTCGACTTCGTAGTCGACTTCGATCAGCTCCGCGCCGTCGCGCGCAATGTAGCGGTCGGTCGCGACGACGACGGCCACGGGGTGACCGACGAGATACACGCGATCAATCGCCAGCACGTTATGATGCGGGACTCGCAGCCCGGGCAGCGAAGCGGCACAGGGTACTGCGCCGGCGTCCTTGGTGTCTTCACCGACGAATACCGCGTGAACACCCTTGAGAGCCTTCGCCTTGCTGATGTCGATGGAACGGATCTTGGCTGCGGCGTGCGGACTTCGCAGGATCGCGGCATACAGCATGCCGGGCATCTTGATGTCGTCGACGTAGGTGGCAGTGCCGGTAATGAGGCGAGGATCTTCGCGGCGGCGAATGCGCTTGCCGACCAGCTTCTCGGTTTTGGTGATCGTGGTGGTGGCCATGATTTACGCTCCTGCGACCTTGGCGGCGGCTTTCACCGCGTTCACGATGTGCTGGTATCCAGTGCAGCGGCACAGATTGCCTTCGAGGCCATGCCGGATTTCCTGATCGGTCGGGTTAGGGTTGCGATCCAGAATCTGCTTGGTGGTCATGATCATGCCCGGCGTGCAGAAACCGCACTGCAGGCCGTGCTCATTCCAGAACGCTTCCTGGATCTTGTGCAGCTTGCCGTTGGCGGCCATGCCTTCGATGGTCAGGATCTTGGCGCCGTCGCACTGGATCGCAAAGACAGCGCAGCTTTTGACGGCCTTGCCGTTCAGCTCCACGGTGCAGGCGCCGCACAGCGACGTCTCGCAACCGATGTGCGGACCCGTGAGTCCGACCACTTCACGGAGGTAATGAATCAGGAGTAGTCTCGGCTCCACGTCGTGGGAGTAGGTCGTGCCGTTGATATTTACTGTGATGGATTCTGTCATGACGCTCACTGCCGGCAGAGGATACCGGGCGTCATTGAAGATACCAAAAAACAGGAGCGAAAGTGGAAGGCCGGTAGCGACATAACCGAAGTACGATCCAGCTACAACCCCTGACGGAGAAGTTGTTAACCTGAAAGCGGAGTTCGCGTGACCATTGACCTCTCACCTGAGATCGAGGCAAGGCTCAAAGCCAAGGCGGACGCCGAAGGTGTCTCGGTGGAGGCGTACGTCGAGCGACTGGTCTGCGAAGAGGAATCGCGAGTCGTTCGAGTTGCCGCATTCGGGGAAGCCATCCGTGAACGCCTGGAATCGCTGAATGCAGGCGAGAGCGTAGACGGGGAGGAAGTCATGACCCGGCTCCTGGCCGAGTTTGACGTAGGTTTGCACCAAGGCAGCCGATCGAGATCGTAGCAGTCGTGCACGGTGCGCGGGATGTGCCGACGGTAATCAATCAACGCCTTTAGAACCACTGGCAATCATAATTCGCATGAAGCGCGACACGCTGCTCGATTTCTTCGCGGACCTCGCCGAGCTTTCCGATCCCTTTCTGGTCTATGACGATGGCTTCCGCATCGAGCAGCGAACGTATCGGCAGACCGCCCAGGCCGCGCGCGCACTAGCTGTGAAGCTCCACGTAGCGGGCGTTCGCAAGGGCGACAAAGTCGTCCTCTGGAGCGAAAACCGCCCTGAGTGGATCGCGGCATTCTGGGCTTGCTTGCTGGTAGGAGCGATCGTGGTCCCGGTCGATTACCGCGCGTCATCCGGTTTTTTGTTGCGCATCCGCGACCGTGTGGAAGCCCGCATCGTCTGGATCGGCGACGAGGTCGTGTGGCCCGAAGGCGCCGAGCCCCATCCCTGGCGGCTCGCCGAAGTCGACTGGTTAGACACCCGCACGGTTTCCCCCGAGCCCGTGAGTCGCGATGACGTCGCCGAAATCGTCTTCACTTCCGGAGCTACGGCGGATCCCAAGGGCGTGATCATCACGCATCGCAACATCCTCGCCAACATCGTTCCCGTAGAAACGGAGATCCGGAAATACCGGCGTTTCGGCGGCCCTTTCTTTCCTCTCCGCTTCCTGAATCTGCTGCCGCTGAGCCACATGTTCGGCCAGGCGATGGCGACCTTCGTCCCGCCGATGCTGCCGGGCGTGGTGGTGTTCATGCGGGGATACAGCCCGGAAGAAATCATCCGGCAGATTCGCTCGCGGCGGATCTCCGTGCTGGTGTCGGTGCCGAAGATTCTTGAGATCCTGCGCGAATACGTCGTGCGGCAGTTTCCCGAGGCGGCCACGGATTTGCCCAAGGGTGCGCGCTGGCCGCGGCGCTGGTGGCACTACCGCCGCATTCATCGCTTGTTCGGGTGGAAGTTCTGGGCGTTCGTGGTGGGCGCCGCACCGCTCGCGCCGGATGTGGAGGAGTTCTGGTCGAGCCTCGGGTTTCTCACGATCCAAGGCTATGGGTTGACCGAAACCGCGCCAATTGTCACGCTGAATCATCCGTTCCACGCGCGCCGGGGCACGGTGGGCACACCGATTGGCGGGGTGGAGGTGAAGATCGCGCCCGACGGTGAAATCCTGGTGCGCGGCGAAAACGTCAGCTCGGGCTATTACGGGCAAACTGAGGAAACCTCCTTCGAAGGCGGCTGGCTGCACACCGGCGACATCGGTGCATTCGACGCCGAAGGCAGGCTGTCGGTCAAGGGCCGCAAGAAAGAAATGATCGTCACTCCGGAAGGCCTGAAAGTTTTTCCGGAAGACGTCGAGCGCGTGTTGGACGAGATCCCCGGCGTCAAGGAATCCGCGGCCGTGGGGAAGGACCGCGTTCACGCTGTGTTTGTTCTTGAACCAGGAGCCGACGCGGACGCCATTGTACGCGCCGCCAATAGCAAGCTGGAAGATCATCAGCGCATTCAAGGCGTGAGCCTGTGGCCGGATCGCGAACTACCTCGCACCGAAGGCACCGGCAAGCTGAAGCGCGCGGCGATCTGGCAGTGGGTGAATTCTGGCGGTCGAGTTGAGCCCTCGCGAACCGGCAGTGCGATCGAGCAACTGATGGCGCAGTACGCGCACGGGCGAACGCTCACACCGGAGACGACGCTTGAAGAACTGGGTTTGAGCTCGCTGGAACGGGTCGAACTGATGATCCAGTTGGGCGTGAACGAGCCGGATTTCCAGACCGCTCGAACCGTGGGCGATCTGACGTCGATCCGCGACCATCCCACGGTCGCTGCTACCGCCGCTCCGGCGCAAGAGATCCCGAGTTGGCCGCGGTCGAGAATTGCTTCCCTGGTGCGCGATATCGGCCTGGCGCTGGTGATCCTGCCGCTCGCCCGCGCGTTCGCCTGGTTGAAAATCGAAGGCCGGGACAATCTCGACCGCGTGAACGCCCCCGTGATCTTCGCATCGAATCACCAGAGCCATTTCGACGGCCCGACGATCCTGATGGCGCTGCCGTATCGTTTGCGCCGGCGTGTGGCGATCGCGGCATCGCGCGAATTCTTCGCGGCGCACTTCCATCCGGAACGCTTCTCGCGCCGGCAGAGATTTACGAGCGGCTTGAGCTTCTTCCTGGCATCCTTGTTCTTCAATATTTTCCCGCTGCCCCAGCGGGAAGCGGGCGCCATGGACGCGCTGCGCTACGCTGGACGCCTGATGAGCGAAGGCTGGTGCATCTTGATTTTTCCGGAAGGCGACCGGACGGATGCGGGCGAGATTCATCCTTTCCAGCCGGGCGTGGCGATGATGGCGTCACGGCTGGCGACACAGGTAATCCCTGTGCGCCTGGAAGGCCTGGACCGGGTCCTCCACAAGAGCTGGCGCATGGCCAAGCCCGGCCGCGCGCGGATCAAGTTCGGCGCGCCGCTCAAACTAGACGGCGACGACTACACCGCGCTGGCTCAGCGCGTCGAGGCGGCAGTACGTGATCTTTAGACCCGGCCCGCGATTCCGGTAACCGTTTCTTCAACGGTGGCCATGTCGCCGCCAAGAGAAACCATGCGGGCGCGCTGGCCCTCGGCAAGGCGCTGCAGCAACAGTTCCTGGTTGTTGCGAAAGCGGATAGCATCGCGGTGCCGTCCGGCGTCCATGCCGACCTGAACAAAGACCACTTCTTCCTCGGTTCCGATTCCCAAACTGGATTGCAGGCGCGCCGGAATATCCCGCAGCACAAGCCGCGCACCGGGAGGAATGCACACCGCGCACGGCACTTGCCGCAGACTGAACCAGGAACGCCAGCCGCGCATTTCGGGGCGCTGTTCCAGTTCCGCCGGCGCAGTAAATCCAAGAGTTCCCGTAGGAAAGCGATAGACGGTCAGGTCTTCCCCTTCCACCGCCAACCGGTTCCTCACTTCTGCAAGAGAATAGTCACACATACGAATCTCTCCGAATAAATAGAGACCCGCGGCTGGGACTTCGTTTCCTAACCTTGCGACAGGATCTTCTCGAGCTCGTCCGCACCGGCTTTGGCGATGATCCCGTCCTGAGCAGAGCTGACACCGCTGATTCCGATGGCCCCGACAATCTTGCCGTAGGCCATCAGCGGAAGCCCGCCTTCCACCGGCACGGCGTTGGCGAGCGCCATCACCACCATGCGCCCGCCGGACACCGAATCTTCCAGGGCTTTGGTCGGACGCTTGAACAACAAAGCGCTGCGAGCCTTGGCGATGGAGACTTCCTGGCTGGCGAGCTGCGAATCGTCCATCCGTTCCAGAAACATGAGGTTGCCGCCGTCATCCACGATGGCGATGAATATGTTCCAGTTGTTCTTCGCCGCCTCTTGTTCGGCTGCAGCGGCGATACGCTTAGCGACGGACAGGGTCAAAGCTTTCTTATCGGCGAGCATGTCGCTCAGTTTAGCAACCAGCGGCCCCCCCGACCGGCGAAAGTGCATAGACCGGCGAAAGAGCATAATAGTTCCATGCGATTCATAGCCGTAGTCGCACTCCTATCCGGGATTGCAGCGGGGCAAACGCCGGCCCGTAACTGGAAGACGATCGACTGGAAGGCACAGGAAGCCGAGATCCTGCGCCACTACAGCGCGTTAGTCCAGATCGACTCGAGCAATCCACCAGGGAATGAGACGGCGGTAATCACCTACATTAAGAAAGTCTTCGATGCGGAGGGCATCCCGTCGCAGATTTTCGCGCTGGAGCCCGCGCGGGCCAACCTGGTGGCGCGTATTAAGGGCAACGGCACGAAGCGCCCGATCCTGATCATGGCCCACACCGACGTGGTCGGGGTGCAACGGGAGAAGTGGCCCGTGGACCCGTTCGGGGCGATTCGCAAGGACGGGTATGTTTGGGGTCGCGGCAGCGTGGACGATAAGGACAAACTCGCCGCGAACCTGGTGCTTATGCTGCTGTTGAAGCGTACCAACGCGGAGCTCGATCGCGACGTGATCTTCCTGGCCGAATCCGGAGAAGAGGGGACCACCAAGCCGGGCATCGAGTTCATGGCGAATCAGCACTTCAGCCAGATCGAAGCGGAGTTCTGTTTGACCGAAGGCGGAGGCGCGACTCTTAGTGGCGGGCGCGTCACCACCGTGACCGTCTCGACGACTGAGAAACTGCCGCGACGGATCCGGCTGGTGGTGAACGGGACGTCGGGACATGGATCGATCCCGCGCACCGACAATGCGCTCACGCATTTGTCGGCGGCGGTGGCGAAGCTCGGTACCTGGGAAACGCCGCTGCGAATGAACGATACCACCCGGACCTATTTCGAACGGCTGGCCGGCATCAGCCCGCCTGAAGCAGCGGCTCGCTACAACGGGATCACCGATACCAAGCGCGGCGCAGCGATCCAGAAATATCTGGCCGAGAACGAGCCGATGCACTATTCGATGCTGCGGACTTCCGTGGTGCCGACCATCCTCAACGCCGGATTCCGCATGAACGTGATCCCTTCGGAAGCGGAAGCCACCATCGACGTCCGCATGGCGCCCGGCGAAGACGACAAGGCCTTCTTCGATCAGATGCAGCGCCTGATCGGCGATCCGGCGGTGAAGATCCAGCGTTTGACGGATGGGGACCGTCCTCCGACGCCTCCCTCACGGCTGGATACGGACATGTTCCGCGCGCTCGAGACCGTGAGCAAGCGGATGTATCCCGGCTCCGTGACCCTGCCTACCATGCTCACGGGCGCTACCGACATGGCATTTCTGCGAGCGAAGGGAATGCAGAGCTACGGCATCGGTCCGGCGGCAAGCGATACGGATCGCACCAATTACGGCGCGCATAGCGACGTCGAGAGGCTGCTGGAATCGTCGCTTTATAGCTTCGCGCGGTTTACCTGGGAAGCGGTCATGGAAGTATCGGCGACGAAATAATGCTGCGGGCGATTACCCGGGAGGTCAGCCCCACGATTGCAAATTGCGAGCTGGAATTCCTGGATCGCGAGCCGATCGATCTGGCGCTGGCGATCGAACAACATCGTCAGTACCAGGCTTGTTTAGCGGAACTCGGCGTACACGTTGAAGTACTGCCTGCGGAACCCAAGCTGCCGGACAGTGTCTTCGTGGAAGATCCGGCGATCGTACTGGATGAGATCGCGGTGATGACCCGTTTGGGTGCGGCATCGCGGCGGGGCGAAGGAGAGTCGCTCGCGCGGGCGCTGGCGAAGTATCGGGAACTACGCCACATCGTCGAACCGGCGACGCTCGAAGGCGGCGACGTGATGCGCATCGGCAAAACGCTGTACGTGGGATACTCGCGGCGGACAAATATCGCGGGCATCCAACAGCTGGCGACGATGCTGCATCCGCTGGGATACTTCGTCGTGCCGGTCGAGGTGCGTGGCTGCCTGCACCTCAAGACCGCATGCACTTACGTGGGCGAGGACACCATCCTGGCGAACCGTGCCTGGATGGATGCGGATGCTTTCTGCTCGCTAAAGTTCCTGGATGTGCCGGAGCCGCGAGGCGCGAACGCATTACGGATCGGCGAAACGGTCGTGATGCCGGCAGCGTTCCCGCGGACCAGCGAATTGCTAGAACGTTCGGGATTCCGGGTGCGCAGGATCGACAATTCGGAGATGCTGAAGGCCGAGGCGGGCGTCACCTGCACCAGCCTTCTCTTCGACGCCGCTTAAAAGCGCACCAGGGAGCCTTGCAGCGCCCCGATCGATTCCGGCGTGCCGGTGAACATATCCTGCGGGAATTGGCGGACGCGAGCGATCTCGCTGGCGATGGCACTCGCGCTGAAATTGTTGACGCCCATGCCGGCGAGGTATTGCAGGCGTAAGTCGATATCGCGATTAATCTGCGCGTTCGCGAGCCACGGCTTTAGATCGGAAGCTCGGCCGAGATACGTGTCCAGCAGGCTCATCGCGCTCGGGAATCCGACCTGTTGCAGCGACGCGCGTACTTTCGCGTAGTCCGGGCGATCCAGCCGCTGCTGCAACGCGTCCACGTCGATCTTGGTCGGCTCGACTTGCCCCAGCAGGACCACATCGTAACCTTGGCCGTTGTTGTCGTTGGCCCAGATGGTCCCATTGGGAAACACATCGAAGAAAGTCGCGATCTCACTCTTCACCGTGTCCGGATCGCTCTCATAGAGCGGCACCCATTGCGTGATCACGCCACCCGGCTTCAGATGTCGCTTGCACTCCTCGAAATATTCTTTCGAGTACAGCGTCGCCGCGCCTTTCACCCAGGGATGTATGGGGTCGGAAGTGATGATGTCGAACTTCTCCGCGGTGGTCAGCACGAAGTGGCGCGCATCGTCATAGTGAATGTCGGTGCGGGGATCGTTCAGCACGTGGTAATTCTCATCGCCGAAATAGCGCGTAGCCGCGGGCGGGATCAGCTTCTCGATCTCGCAGATCACGATCCGCATGATCTCCGGGTACGTCGTGAACGAGCCCGCGGTAACGCCCGCGCCGAAGCCGACAATCAGTACCGAGCGCGGATCCTTGTCGACCAGCGCGGAAATGTGCCCCAGCATGCGCTGGAGCCGCATATCGAAAGGTTCCGTGGACGCCTCCACCTTCCCGCTCACGTGGAAGTATCGCTGGCCGCTCGGAAGCTGCGAAATGACGACGGACGAGTTCATCCCTTCCCCGATGTAGAGAGGCTGGCCGGCATCGGTGGTCGTGATGCTGCGGCGGCCGTACGCCAATGACTGCCAAGGAACGTCATCGACCATGCGGATCAGGAAGGAGATCACAAAACACCCGGCCAGCATGTATCCCGCGAACGCCTTCCCCAGATACGCGAGAGCCATCATCGCGCCGATGGCGGAGATCGTCATAAGGATTCGCTCCGCATTGCTGGTTCCGACCAGAGGAATGATCACGATGCTGAAGGCCAGAGCGCCCAGGATCGCGCCGACGGTATTCGCCGCGTAGGTCTCTCCGGCGAGGCGCCCTGGATCTTCGCCCGGCGCCGCCACAGCCGCGAGCGCGATCGGAAAGCTGGCGCCCCACATGATCGTGGCGGGCAGCACGGCCCAGAGGCTGCGCACCAGATCAATCTGGAAGGTAAACCACGGGCTGGTGGACAGAATCGGATTTACCGGCCAGTAAGGAATCGAATCGGCCAGCATGAAGGCGGTCCAACCGACGCCCGCCGCGGCCAGAAACTGGCAGAATCCCAGCGCGACGCGGGGCCGCGCGATCGACCGCGCCACCAGTGCTCCAGCACTGCTGCCGATTCCCAACCCGACCAGAAACACCGCGAGAATCACGGAGAATGTGTAAACCGTAGCGCCCAGCATAGTCGCGAGCAGACGCGTCCAGACGACTTCGGCGCCCAGGGCGCACATGCCGGAGATCCCGATGACGATGTATACGATCTTGGCGTCGGGAGCGCGCACCGGCGCAGCGCTGGAATCCTCGACACGCGGGCTGTATTCGGCCGATCGGGCCAGCAGCAGCGCGAGCCCTCCGACCGCCACGTTGATCAAAACAGCCATGTACGTGGTAAATGCCATGTCGTAAACGCGCAGGAGATAGAATCCGGCGATCAGGCTTCCGGCCACCGCCCCCGCGATATTTCCGCCGTAGAAAAATCCGAGCCAGGAGATGCCGCTCGGCGTGGTCTCGATCCAGCGCGCTATGGCGGGCAGAGACGCTCCCATCAGCAGGGTCGGCGGCATGAGGCAGATGGCAGCTACGACTGCTCGCAGGAATACGCCCTGCAGCCCGATGCTGGCCACGGCGGCATAGACCCGGTCGAGAACCGGGATCGCCCACAAGACGAGCAAGCCCAGCGCTCCGATGCCCAGTTCGAGGTAGGCGTACACGCGCAGCGGATGATGCCGCGTCGAAATTTTCTTCGGAAGCAGGATGCTGCCCAGGCACATCCCACCCATGAACGTTCCCAGCAATGCGCCGAGCGACACCGCGGATGAGCCGATGGCCAGCTGAAGCAGCTGGAACCAGACGATTTCGTAAATCAGCGCCGCGCAGCCGCTCCCGGCGAACAAGACCAGCAGGATGGGAAGATACGGCCGCGACGAGCTTTGGTGTTGTTCCATGTAAACGGGCATGCTCTGAACGGTCTATGATACCGAGAGTGACGACCTTCACGGCGATTCTAGTTACCCAAGACGATGGAAAGACTTCGGCATCGATTCAAAAACTGGAGCGATCGGCCCTTCCGCCGGGCGAAGTTCTGGTACGGATCGCCTATTCCAGCCTGAATTACAAGGACGGTCTGGCGGTCACCGGGCGGCCGGGCGTGATCCGCAACTTTCCTATGGTTCCCGGCGTCGATTTCGCGGGAACGGTAGAAGAATCGTCGTCGGCCGATTTCAAGCCTGGCGATCAAGTGGTGGTGACCGGATGCGGCACATCAGAAACCATGTGGGGCGGCTACGCCCAACTGGCAAGGCTGAACGCCGAGCACATTGTTCCGCTGCCGAAAGGAATGACGCTGGTGGAGGCCATGGGCATCGGAACGGCCGGATTCACGGCGATGCAGAGCCTGCTGGCGCTCGAAAAGCACGGGTTGAAGCCGGGAGGCCGCGAAGTCCTGGTCACCGGAGCCGCGGGCGGAGTGGGCAGCTTGGCGGTCGCGCTGCTGGCGAATCTCGGCTACAAGGTCGTTGCTTCCACGGGCCGGCCGGAGTTGCACAACTACCTGCGGAGCCTGGGCGCGACAGAAATGCTGAGCCGGACCACGCTGGCCGCGCCTTCCAAACGTCCCCTGGACACCGAACGCTGGGCAGCGGCGATCGATTCGGTCGGCGGCGATACGCTCGCGGCAGTCCTGCGATCGCTCGAAGCGCGCGGGAGCGTTGCGGCATGCGGGCTGGCGGGCGGAGCTGCGCTCAATACCACCGTTTTCCCGTTTATCCTGCGCGGCGTGAACCTGCTGGGGATCGATTCGTCGAAGGCGTCGAAGGCGCTGCGCCTGGAAATCTGGTCGCGGCTGGCGACGGATCTGCCGGTGAAGCTGGTGGACTCGTTGACCGATGTCGCGCCATTGGGGAAAGTCTTCGAGCTGGGCGAAAAGATTCTGGCGGGGCAGATCCGGGGCCGGATGGTGATTGACGTAAACGCTTGATGGTAGATTCAAGGTGATGCGTGCTTCGCTCGCCTTTGGCCGCAACGGCCTCGAAATCGACCTTCCCGATACGCATGAATACAGCGTTCTGAAGTCCCCGTCGATCGCGGCGCTGGCGGATCCCGTCGCGTCGATCGAAGCTGCGTTGGATCGGCCCACTCAAGGTGAGCCGCTAGCTTCGCTATCGGCAGGAAAGAGATCGGCGGCCATTTCCGTTTGCGACATCACCCGGCCCGCGCCAAATCCTATCGTTTTGCCGCCTTTGCTGCGGCGTTTGCAGGCCGCTGGGATCCCGAAAGAAGGCATCCGTATCCTGATCGCGACGGGCCTGCACCGCGCGGCGACACCGGCGGAAATCCGGCATATCGTGGGAGAAGAGACGGCCGCGAATTTCGAGGTTCTCAATCACGACGCGCGCAACGCTTCCCAGCATCGCCGCATCGGCACCACGAAATCCGGCACGCCGGTATTTATCGACGAGCGCTTCATCGGCGCGGACCTGCACCTCTCTCTAGGATTCATCGAGCCGCATCTGATGCTCGGGTTTTCCGGAGGCCGCAAGTTGGTCGCGCCCGGCCTGGCTGCCGAGGCGACCATCAAGGAACTGCACAGCTCGCGCTTCATGCGCGATCCAAGGGCGCGCGAAGGATCGATCGACGATAATCCGCTCCATGCTGAGCTCCTAGAAATTGCGCGGATGGCCCGGCATGATTTCATCGTCGACGTCTCGCTCACGCGGGATCGAAAGATCGCGGCGGTGTTCGCTGGCGAGCCGGAGGCGGCTCATCGCACGGGCGTCCGCTGGGTTTCGAGTGCCCTGATGCAGACAGTCGGCAAACCGTTCGACGCGGTGATCACCACGGGCGCCGGCTTCCCTCTCGACATGACGTTTTACCAGAGCATCAAAGGGATCACGGCTGCTTCGCAAATCGTGCGGCAGGGCGGGAACATTCTCCTGTTCGGGGCGTGCGATGAAGGCGTCGGCGCGCCGGAGTTCACCCGCATGGTCTGCGAGCACACCTCGGACACCGAGTTCCTGAGGTCGATCGAAAACGTGCCGGTGACGATCGATCAGTGGCAGCTCGAAAAACTCGCGCTAGCGACGCAGAAGGCCAAGGTGTCATACTGCGTGCCGGGCGTGCCGGAGCAATTCATCGGCGGGCTGTGGGGCCCGGGCTTCCGGGATCCCTCCGAAGCCGTGAAGGCGCTCTTCGCCCAACTGCCCACGAGCAGCCGCATCGCCGTGGTTCCGGAGGGTCCGTACGTTTTGGCGGGAGTAGCTTAAACGCCCCGCTCGGCGAGACTTTTCCTGAATAGCTCCAGGTTCTGCGCCGCTACCGATCCGGGTTTCGCCAGCTCCTGAGCCCGATTCCAGTGCTTCTGGAACGTAGCTTTGTCATGGTCAAAATGGGCCAATGCCACCATGAACTCGTACTCGGCGTCGTTGGGGCGCAACGCCAGCGCCCGCAGCATTAGTTCAGGACCATCGCTGTCCGGCGAGATGCCGATCGCGTGCATCACCTCCGCCCAGTAGCCGGCTTTCATCAGAGACACAGGATCGCCCGGCTTGATGTCGGCCCGCAGCTGAGCGAGTTTGGCCCTGGCAGCCTGCATATTCGCCGGCGAGTCGTCCGCCGCCATCGATGTCCGGCGCAGCTGGTCGAGGGTTTCGAAAACGGACCCCGGCGTCGACACCCATTCGTGACACGCCAGCGTGGGACCGGCCAGGGCAGAAGCGGCCAGTCCGATTGTCAGAACCGCGAGTTGTAGTGCTTTGTGCATTTCATTGCACCTCCTGATAGCCACAGTGCGCCGCGAAAGTCTCCGTTCGTCAGTAACCAGGGGTGATGTTACGGTAACAAACCGTAACTTATGTTGAATTTAGGAGGCGAGTCTGGGAGAGTGAATACGGTGCTTGCCGGAGTTAGCGAAGATCAAGTCCGCGCCGCGCTCGACCGCGTGCTGGCTGCTCCCGAGTTCGTAAATGCGACCCGACTGAGCCGCTTCCTGCGGTTCGCCGTCGAGAAGGCCTTGGCAGGCGCTGGAGCGGAATTGAAGGAGTACCTACTCGGCGTCGAAGTGTTCGACCGAGGTCAGGACTTTGACCCTCGTCTGGACCCGATCGTCAGGGTGGAAGCCGGCCGGCTGCGAGGCAAGCTCCAGGAGTATTACGAGGGCGGAGGCCAAGGCGATCCAGTGCGGATCGTGTTCCGGAAGGGCAGCTACGCGCCCACGTTCGAGGCGGCAACCCAGGCCGCGATACCAACATCCAAGCCAGCTCAGATGAAATGGATCGCCGCAGCCGCCCTGGTGATCGCCGTGGCTGGCGCGGGACTGTATTTGATACGAAGCCAGACATCGGCGGGTGCCAAAGCGGTTACCATCGCCGCGATTCCGTCCTCGGATTCCGGCAACTCCGAGTTTGCAGACGGTCTAGTGGAAGCGGTGTCCATGGAGCTTTCGAAAAACCCTGGAGTACGCGTGGTCGCCTGGCCTGTGGTCGCCGAATATCGGAAGCGCGTGGGGTCGGCTGGGAATCCGGGGCGGATCGCCAAGGACTTAGGAGTGGAGGCGGTGTTAGAAGTCTCCGTCCGACAGGATCAGGACCAGCGCCGAATTGCCGCGCTACTTATCAACCCCGAGCGCGGCTGGAAGGAATGGGCCGGCGAGTATGAGCGCGGCACTGGAGAATCCTTTGCCGTCCAGCGGGAGCTGGCACGGGGCATCGCGGAGGAAGTTCGAATCGCCGCGCCGAAAGTACGCGCGCAGCGAAGGTAACGCTCATTTTCGAATAACGCCAATGCGGCGCTGGCATTGATTTCGATGGCCTTCCCCTGTATGATGACTGCGTTTCCCCGATGAAACCATCTGTCATTTGTCTTTTTCTTCTGGCGTCCAGCGCGCTGCTGGCGCAACATGAATACGCCGCTACCGATACCGAAAACGGCGCCCGGACGTACACCAACAACTGCGTCTACTGCCATGGACCCGAGGGCGACCAGATTCCCGGCATCAACCTGCTGCAGGGCAAGTTCCGGCGCACGCTATCGGACGATGACATCGCGCGCATTATTCGCGAAGGCATTCCCGGAACCGGTATGCCGGCGCAGAACATGAACGAAGGCAATGCCCGGACTATCGTGGCGTATTTGCGCTCGTCGGCTGCCGTGCCGGCCAGCACAGTCACCGGTGGCGACGCCGCTCGCGGCAAAACCATCTTCGAAGGCAAGGGCGGTTGCACCGCGTGCCACCACGCCGCCGGCACTGGCTCGCGCTCAGGTCCGGATCTGAGCGATATCGGGGCGCTCCATCGAGCGGTGGAACTGGAACAATCTCTGATCGATCCGGGCGCCGTGGTGCTGCCTCAGAACCGCTTCGTGAAGGTCGTCACCAAGGACGGGACCACCCTAACCGGCCGCTTGATGAATCAGGACACGTTTACCTTGCAGATGATCGATTCCCAAGACCGCCTGCGATCCTTCCCCATTGCCGATCTGCGGCAGCACAGCGTGATTACCACCACCTCTATGCCCTCGTACAAAGACCGGTTGAATTCGCAGGAGCGAGCCGACGTGGTCGCCTATCTCGTGTCTCTAAAAGGAGCCAGAAAACCATGAAGACGTCCGCGCTGGCCCTGTTATCCCTGGCAGCGGCACTTTCCGCGCAAAGCCCGGTCACGTTCGATCGTATTCTGAACGCCGACAAAGAGCCCCAGAACTGGCTGAGCTATTCCGGCACCACGCGGAGCCAGCGGTATAGCCTGCTGACGCAGATTACTCCGGACAATGTGAAGAACCTGGAGCTCCAGTGGGTTTTCCAGTCCCGGTCGCTCGAGAAGTACGAATCGACGCCGCTGGTCGTGGACGGCGTGATGTACACGGTGCAGAATCCGGATGACGTGGTCGCGCTGGATGCGGCCACTGGACGAGTATTCTGGACGTACTCCTATCAGGTCTCGCCCGACGCTCGACCATGCTGCGGGCGATTGAGCCGCGGCGTCGCGATCCTCGGCGAGACGCTGTACATCGGCACCATTGACGCGCACGTGGTGGCTCTCGATGCAAAGACCGGCAAGGCGATCTGGGATGTGGAAGTCGGCAAAGCTGCGTCCGGTTACGCCATCACGCACGCTCCCCAGATCGTCAAAGACAAAGTGATCGTCGGCATGGCTGGCGGCGAGTACGGCATCCGCGGCTATATCCTGGCTCTCGATGCCAAGAGCGGTAAGGAAGCCTGGCGCTTCTACACCATCCCGGGACCGGGCGAGCCGGGCCACGAAAGCTGGGCGGGCGATTCCTGGAAAACCGGCGGCGCTTCCGTGTGGGTGACGGGATCCTACGATCCCGACACCAACCTGACTTTCTGGGGGATCGGCAATCCTGGTCCGGATTGGAATGGCGACAAGCGCGCGGGCGACAACCTGTACAGCGATTCGGTGGTCGCGCTGGACGCCGACACCGGCAAGCTCAAATGGTATTACCAGTTTTCGCCGCACGATGAGTTCGATTACGACTCGGTCCAGGTCCCCGTGCTAGTGGATACCGTGTGGCAAGGCCGCCCGCGCAAGCTGATGATGTGGGCCAACCGCAATGGTCTGTTCTACGTGCTGGATCGCGTCAACGGCCAGTTCCTGATGGGCAAGCCCTTCGTGAAGGTGAACTGGATGAACGGGTTCGATGAACGCGGCCGGCCCATGAAACTGGCCAGCGCGGCATCGAGCAAGGATGGCACGCTCATTCTGCCAGGCAACCAGGGCGGAACGAACTATTACAATCCGTCTTACAGCCCGCGCACGGGGCTGTTCTATATTCCGGCGTGGGACAACTATTCCTCGCTCTTCGTCAAGCAGGACCAGGATTTCGTGGAAGGCCGGACGTTCGGCGGCGGGGGTCCCCGGCCGACCACTTCGGCGCCGGTAGCTCCCGGCGGCTCCAATTTCCGGGCGGAAGACGACATCTACGGTGCGGTGCGGGCCATCGATCCCAAAACCGGCGAAAAGAAGTGGGAATTCAAGATGGCCGACGTGACCGACGCGGGAATCCTGACCACCGCCTCCGATTTGCTTTTCTCGGGCGGCCGGGAAGGCTATTTCTTCGCGCTGGATGCGCGCGACGGGAAACTGCTATGGAAGGCCACGGTCGGGGGCGCGGTGCGCTCCGGACCCATGACGTACACGGTCAATGGCCGCCAGTATGTTGCGGTGGACGCGGGAAACTCGCTGTTTGTGTGGGCGCTCAGGCAATAGCCGACAGTGTGTTAAGATAACCGGCGGCAGGCACCCCCAACAGAGGTAGGATTTCCATTATGACTAAGTGCGTCTTTACGCCCGTTTTAGTGTTCGTTTCGCTCACTGGATTGGCTTTCGCCCAGGGCCGTGGAGGCCCCGCAAATCGGGAAGCTCCGGTGACCGAGGTTCCTTTCGCTCGTATCCTCAAACCGGAGCCACAGAACTGGCTGAGCTACTCGGGCGGCACGATGAGCCAGCGCCATAGCGCGCTCACGCAGGTTACTCCGGCCAATGCCAAGGACCTGACGCTCAAGTGGGTGTTCCAGACGCGCACCTTGGACAAGCAGGAGAACACGCCGCTGGTAGTGGATGGCGTGATGTACACCATCCAGAGCCCCAACGACGTGATCGCGCTCGATGCCGCCACCGGCAAGACGATCTGGACCTACCTGCACAAGCCCGCTCCCGGTACAGTGAATCCGTGCTGCGGCAACCTAACTCGTGGGGTCGCGATTCTGGGTGACAAATTATTCCTGGCGACTCTCGATGCGCAGATGATCGCGATCAACGCCAAGACGGGTAAGGAACTTTGGAAGACCGACGTCGCCGATTATAAGCAGCAATATTCCATGACGGTCGCTCCGCTGGTGGTGAAGGATAAAGTGATTACGGGAGTCGCCGGCGGCGAGCACGGAATCCGCGGCTTCATCGTAGCCTACGATGCGAATACCGGCAAAGAAGTCTGGAAATTCAACACGGTCCCTGGACCCGGCGAGGCAGGCTACGAAACATGGCTGGGCAAAGATGGCAAGCCCAACGATTCCTACCTGCACGGCGGCGCGCCGATCTGGGTGACGGGTTCCTACGATCCCGAGACCAACCTCACTATGTGGGGCACCGGCAACGCCGGCCCGGATTGGGATGGCGACGCGCGACTGGGCGATAACCTCTACAGTTCGTCCGTAGTTGCGCTCGACGCCGATACCGGCAAGCTGAAGTGGCACTATCAGTTCTCGCCACACAACGAATTCGACTGGGACGCGACGCAGGTCCCCGTGCTGGCCGACGTCCAGATTCAGGGCAGGCCGCGCAAGGTCATGTTGTGGGCGAATCGCAACGGCATGTTTTACGTAGTGGACCGGACGGACGGCCGGTTCATCATGGGCAAGCCGTTTACCAAGGTGAACTGGCTCAAGGGATTCGACGAGCGAGGCAGGCCGATGCTCGATCCCGCCGTCAAGCCCACCAAGGAAGGCACCTTGGTTTACCCCGGCAATCAGGGTGGAACCAACTGGTACAACCCATCGTTCAGCCCGGCTACCGGCTTGTTCTACATCCCGGCTTGGGAGAACAGCTCCAGCACTTATGTAAAGGGCGAACAGCCCCCCGAGTTCCACGATGGCCAGAGCTTCACGGGATTGTTCCCGCGCAACGGGGCTACGACGGATGACGTCTACAGCGCCATCGTGGCGATGGATCCGAACACCGGCGACAAGAAGTGGTCGTTCCGTCTAGCCGCGCCTTCGACGGAAGGTGGCGTCCTGACGACAGCATCGAATCTGTTGTTCGCCGGCGGCCGCGACGGACAGTTCGTCGCCCTGGATGCGCGTGACGGCAAGCTGCTGTGGGAGACGAATCTCGGACCATCGGTTTCGGCTGGTCCGATGTCGTACCAGGTCAACGGCAAACAGTACATCGCCATTCAGGCCGGCAACGCGCTGTACACGTTCGGGCTGCGGTAGTGGCCAGTTCCCTGGTGTCGAGATGAGTCTCGACACGGCACGCAGGAGTGCGTGCGCCACGTGGCGCGAACTTTAGTTTGCCGCGTCGGCACTCATGCCGACGCCTGGGTCGCCTGAATTTCATCCGCGACTCGTT
Source organism: Terriglobia bacterium (assembly GCA_020073445.1). Lineage (GTDB taxonomy): Bacteria > Acidobacteriota > Terriglobia > Bryobacterales > Bryobacteraceae > Palsa-187. Next base: position 129,684 of record JAIQFE010000019.1, on the reverse strand, counting down.
GGGCCGTGACCGGCGTCAGCAGGATTCCGTTGCGATAGTGGCCGTATGCCAGCCATACATTGGATCCCGCGACGCGGCCGATGTGCGGACCGTCCCCTTCAACGGGGCGCGGCCGGAAGCCGATCCAGCGTTGCACCGGCGTCGCGTTCTCTAACAGCGGAAACAAACGCGCAGCGCGGCGGTGGATATCCTCGCAAATCGCGGGGTCCACGGTGCGATCGAAACCGATGTCCTGCTCGTTCGATCCGGCGATCAGGAATCCGCTGGATCGCTGAAGAACGTACGTTTCTCCGAGGCGGCGTGTGGGGCCGAGCGCGCCGGGTTCCAGTTGGAATCCGATCAGATGGCCCTTGATCGGGACGACCGCCGGCAGCGTTACGTTTGGCACGCGAACTCGCTCCGACCATGCGCCCGCCGCGATCACCACGGCCGAATGATCCCGAGGCTCCACACTCGTGACATGTTCCCGAATGATCCGGACGTTGCGCGATTCGCATGCGCAGTGCAGAGCGCGAAGGAGAGCGCCCGGATCGACGATGCCGTCGTGCGGAGAGAAGAGGCGAAAATCGACGTCGATGCCCGTCTCGGCCTGGAGCTCTTCGACGAAGGACGGATAGAGGCGCATACTCTCAAGCCCCAGATCGCGCGATGCTGACGACTTGTCGAATTCGGCGTTCGGCGAGAGCATTCCGGCGCCGGCGGAACTCGCTTCACCGCCCAGAGTTCCGGCGTCGGAGATGATCACGCGAGCGCCTTTCTGCGCGAGCCGCCAAGCGATGGAACTGCCGATGAGCCCCCCGCCCACAATTAAAACTTCGCCCGGCATTCTTAAATAGTAAACGGCAAGCCAGTATAGTGTTCTGCGAGCGCCGTGGATGCGGCCCGCGAGCTAGTAACGTAATCCAGCTCGGCAAGCTGGCGCTGGCGGTCGAACGCGCTCTCGCCCGGAATGCGGTGAAGCATGGACGTCATCCACCAGGAGAAGTGCTGCACTTTCCAGCAGCGGCGCAGACAGATTTGCGAATACCGGTCCATCAAGTCTGTGTTACCCGAAGAGTAGAAATTCGCCAGAGCGCGCGCGAGGACACGGGCGTCCGTCGCAGCAAGATTCAGCCCCTTCGCACCCGTGGGCGGGACGATGTGCGCCGCGTCGCCGGCCAGAAACAGGCGGCCATATTGCATCGGATCCGCCACGAAGCTGCGCATCTCGGCAATGTTCTTCTGGATCACCGGCCCTTCGGTGAGTTTCCACTTCCCGTCGCGAGTCGCGAACCGAAGGTGCAGCTGCTCCCAGATGCGGGCGTCCGGCCAGTTGGCGATGTCCTCATCCGGATCGCACTGGATATAGAGGCGCGAGATTTCAGGCGACCGCATGCTCAACAGCGCGAAGCCCAGTTCATGGTTCGCGTAGATCAGTTCGTGCGAAGACGGCGGCGCTTGCGCCAGGATGCCCAGCCAGGCGAAGGGGTACGTCCGTTCGTACATCGTCAGGCTCTTTTCAATCGACGCCCGGCAGACGCCGTGAAATCCGTCGCACCCGGCGATGAAATCGCAGACCAGCTCGTGCTCCACACCGTCCTTGCGATAACGGATCTTGGGCGACTTCGATGTGAGCTCGTGAACGGTGACGTCCGCGGCCTCAAACACGATCGGCGCACCCGACGCCAGACGGGCGGCTACGAGATCCTTCACCACTTCCTGCTGCGCGTAAATGGTGATCGATCGGCCAACGAGCGCCTGGAAATCGATGTGATGACCCTGCCCGTTGAAGCGAAACTCGACGCCGTGGTGCACCAGGCCTTCGCGCTTGAGCCGGTCCCCGACGCCCATGTCGGCGAGCAGCTCGACTGTACCCTGCTCGAGCACGCCGGCGCGCACCCGCTCCTCGATGTACTTGCGCGTGCGCATTTCGAGCACCACCGAATCGATGCCTTCAAGGTGCAGAAGGTGCGCGAGAATGAGTCCGGCGGGACCGGCGCCGACGATGCCAACCTGCGTGCGGCCGACCTTTATTGGATCAGCCACCAAGTGCCATCAGAGTCTGCTTCACCACAGCTTGTGTCAGCGGGACTTTATATTGATTTTTGGCGAGCGGGCGCGCACCTTCCACCGCTGCGGCTCCGGCCTGCGCGGCAAGCTCCGGCGTGATGCGCTTTCCGGCGAGCATAGCTTCGACCTTCGGCAGTCGCCAGGGGATCGGAGCCACTCCACCCAAAACCACCCGAGCCGCCCTGCAGACCTGGCCATCCATTTCCATCACCACGGCCACGCTGACCACTGCGTGGGTCCACGCCTCGCGATCCATCTCTTTGTGATAAGTGCCGCGCGCTCCGCTCTTCGCGGCGGGCAAATGAATCTCGGCCAGCACTTCGTCGTTCGCCAGGACATTCTCGCGCGCCGGATTGTCGGCAGGAAGCTTGAAGAAATCGGCTGCAGTAATCGTCCGTTCGCCCGATGGTCCGACGATACGGACCTTCGCGTCCAGCGCGACCAGCGCCGGCGCGGTATCCGACGGATGCACGATAAAACTAGGGCCGCCGCCGAAAATCGCGTGGAATTCGTTTTCGCCGGTGATGCTAAAGCACGTATTGCCGCCGTTCTTGAAACACGGGAATCCGTTGCGGTAATACCAGCACCAGGGCCGCTGGCAGACGTTCCCGGCGAGCGTCCCGGCATTGCGGATCTGCGGAGTACCGACCTTGCCAGCAGCCTCGGCAAGCACGTTGTAATTCTTGCGGATCAGCGGATCGCGGCTCAGAGCGTCGAGCGTGATCAGCCCGCCGATGACGACTTCCCCGCCCTTCTCCGTCACTTTATCCAGGCCGCGAATCGATTTCAGACTTACCAGCACGTCGGGCGAGATCAGGCGTTCCTTGACCATCCCCAGTGCGTCGCTGCCGCCTCCCACGATGGTAGCGGCCTGTCCCTTTTGCCGAAGAACGCTCGTTGCCTCTTTCAGATCCTTGGGATTAACGTTCGCAAACGACCTCATGCCAGCACCCCCAAGATCTTATCGCGAGTTATGGGAAGACTCTTGACGCGCCGCCCGATCGCGTTATGGATCGCGTTCGCCACCGCGGCGACCGTCGGAATGATGGTCGGCTCGCCGAGCGTTTTCGCGCCGAAGGGGCCGTACGGCTCATCGGTCTCCACCCACACGACGTCGACCAAAGGCGCGTCCAGATGCGTCATGATGCGCGCGCCGTAGTATCCGGCGTTCAGCGGCTGACCCGAGCGTTTGTCGTATAGCAGCTCTTCGTGCAGCGCCATGCCGATTCCCTGGATCGCGCCGCCTTGCACCTGGCTCTGCGCGGTCAGCGGATTCACGACGCGGCCGCTGTCGTGCGCCGAGACGAACCTCGTAACGATCGCGTGGCCGGTTTCGACATTCACCTCGACTTCGGCGAAGTGTGCCGCGAAGGAATTGCGACTCACGCCTTGCAGCGGCGGCGGATTGGTGGTCGCCATCGCCGTGAGAACGTCATTGCCCTTGGGCGCGCCTTTTTCGGCGATCTGCTTCTTCAAGTCGCGCACTGCCTCGATCACGGCCATGCCGGTCTGCACCGTGGTCCGGCTGCCCGATTCCCCCACCGAGTACGGACAAGTGTCGGTATCGCCCCAGACGACCGTCACCTTTTCGAGCGGTACGCCCAATTCCTCCGCGGCGATCAGGCCCATGGTGGTCTTGGCGGCGGTTCCTACATCGGTAACACCAACATGAAGATGATACTGGCCCTGGCCATCCAGGCGAACCACCGCGCTACTGCGGCCCAGGCCCGAGCCGAACATGCCCATGGCCATTCCCGCGCCGCGCTTGACGGGACCCTCGCCGGATCCCGCTACGGGCTTCCAGCGTTGCTTCCAGCCGAACTTTTCAGCGCCCTTGCGGATGCAGTCTTCGAGTCCGATGCTCGTATACGGCGTCTGGTCACGGAATTTCCGCGTCATGTTCTTGAGGCGGAATTCCATGGGATCCATCTTGAGCGCATAGGCGACATCGTCCATCAGCGACTCGATCCCGAAGACGGCCTGCGGATACGCCGGTGCGCGATAATTCGCCGCTACAGCAGTGTTCGTATATACGGGGGAGACGCTGGTCTCCAAATGCGGCACCTGATAAATCTCTGTCCCCGAAAGATCGCAAGAGCCTTTCCGATACGCACCCGCGCCGCTGAGAGCCGTGAACTGGATCGCCGTCAGCGTCCCGTCATTCTTCACGCCGACCTTGTAGGATTGCCGGCTGGACCAGCGCCCGTGTACCGCGACGAAATCCTCTTTGCGCGTGAACTCGAGCTTCACCGGAGCGCCGGCCTGCTTGGCGAGCAGCGCGGCCATCAGGTCGGAATCCTGGCACTGGTTCTTATTGCCGAACCCACCACCCATGTATTCGCTGATGACCCTTACGTTGTCCGCCGAGATCTTGAGATCCTTCGCGATATCCGTGCGGCAATTGGCAATTCCCTGCGTCGCGGCGTGCACTGTCAGTTTGTCGCCTGACCACTCCGCGACGGACACGCGCATTTCCAGCTGCGCGTTGTTGTGATGCGCCGAGGTGAAGTTATCCTCGAATACGCGGTCGGCGGCTTTGAGCCCATCGGCGACGTTGCCGCGCTTATAAGTCTGCGGCACGGGCTGGCGCTGGTTATTGAGAGAGAGGTTGCCTCCCTCATGGATCGCCACCGCGCCGGGTTTCAGCGCATCTTCGAGATCGGTCAGGAACGGCAGAATTTCATAGTCGACTTCGATCAGGTGGGTCGCGTCTTCGGCGACATGCCGGTCGATCGCGGCGATCGCGGCCACCGGATCGCCTGCGAAGCGCACCGGATTGTTGAACAGCTTGCGCTGGTTGAGCTGATCGCCGCTGCTCCAGGCGGTGTCGCAATTCTCATGCGTCAGGATCGCCTTCACCCCGGGCAGCGCCATCGCCTTAGAAACATCGATCTTGCGAATGCGCGCATGCGGATGCGGGCTGCGCAGGACGCGCGCGTACAGCATTCCGGGGAGATGAAGGTCGCTGGTGTATTTCGCGGCACCTGTAACTCTTTGGAGCGCATCAATGCGATGGGTTGCGTGGCCGACCGTCTTCAGGGGTGTCATGCTGCGTTCCCTCCCCCGGTAGCCGGCGTGGTGCCACCGGCCGCCATCACCGCTTCCACATAATGGTTGTAATTCGAGCAGCGGCACAGATTTCCGGTCATCGCGGTCCGAACTTCATCCCGAGTCGGATGCGCGTTCTTCATCAGTAGAGCCTTGGCGATCATCAACTGCCCCGACGTGCAGTAGCCGCACTGCGGCGCGTCATGCTCAATGAAAGCTTCCTGGAGCGGATCGAGTTTGCCGTTCTTGGCGAGCCCCTCCACGGTCTGGATCGAGCGCCCGTTCATCCACACGGCGAGCTGGCTGCATGAGTACAGCGGCGTGCCGTCGACCAGAACCGTGCAAACCCCGCACTCGCCGCGATCGCAGCCGATCTTGGTTCCAGTGAGTTGCAGGTGGTCGCGCAGCAGCTCGACCAGGGTCCAGCGGTCTTCTACTTCCACGCGCCGATCCACGCCGTTGACGGTGATCTTGATCGTGGTCCGGGGAACACCTGGGGAAGTGGGTACCGCTGCAGTCTGTTTTTGTTGCGCTTCAACGGCAGGTATCGCCGCAACCGCAACAATGCCTGCACTAGTGCCTTCAACGAACCTTCGCCGCGAAATCTTCTTCATAGCGTGAGCTCCACGCTGATTCTATCAAAGAAGAAGAGGCTTTAAGCCGTATGCGCGGCGGCCCGAGATGGTTCCGAGGCGGCGGGCTTGGCGGATATTTCAGGTTTGGGCAACCCGATCTTCTCGCGCAGCCCGGCGTCGACCCGCTGCCGGATCTCCGGGTGCTCCTTCAGGAACACGCGAGCGTTATCGCGGCCCTGGCCCAGGCGTTCTCCGGCAAAACTGAACCATGCGCCCGATTTCTCGACGATTCCCTGCTCCGCACCCAGATCGATCAGGTCGCTTTCGCGGGAAATCCCCTCGCCGTAGAGAATATCCACCTCGGCTTCGCGAAACGGCGCCGCGATCTTGTTCTTCACAACCTTAATCTTGGTACGATTGCCGACCAGCGTTTCGCCATCCTTGATCGCCGACATGCGCCGCACTTCCACTCGTACCGACGAGAAGAATTTCAGCGCGCGCCCACCGGTCGTCGTCTCGGGATTCCCGAACATCACTCCGATCTTCTCGCGGACCTGATTGATGAAGATCATGCAGGCGTTGGCCTTGGCCACGGCTCCTGTGATTTTGCGTAGCGCCTGCGACATTAACCGGGCATGCAGTCCCATGAAGCTATCGCCCATCTCGCCCTCGAGCTCCGCCTTGGGGACCAGGGCCGCCACGGAATCCACGACCACTACGTCAATCACGCCAGACGAGATCAGCGCGCTGGTGATTTCCAGTGCCTGTTCGCCGTAATCGGGCTGCGACACGATCAGGCTGTCGATGTCGACGCCCAGCTTGCGGGCATATGTGGGATCGAGCGCGTGTTCCGCATCCACGAAAGCCGCCGCCCCGCCCGCGGCCTGAGCTTGTGCAATTACCTGCAGTGCAAGTGTGGTCTTGCCCGACGATTCCGGCCCGAACACTTCCACCACGCGGCCGCGCGGGAATCCGCCGACACCCAGTGCCGCGTCCACCGAGATCGATCCGCTCGAAATCACCGTGACCGGCACCGCGTTGCGGGAGCCCAACTGCAGCACCGATCCTTTCCCAAACTGCTTTTCCATCTGCAGGATGGTCTGCATGATCAGGCGATTGCGTTCGGTTGGCAGCATGATGATAGGTGCAGCCAGCGCGCCGAAATTCTCAGGCTTGTTGTGGTTGTAGCGGCCGGCCTCAGGCCGGCCCTACTTCGTGAGGTCGTCCAGCTCGACACCCTTCGGCGGTGTGAACTGGAACAGCGCATCGGTCAGCAGCGGATTCTTCTTTTCACCCTCGAACGTGAACACCATCAGATCGTTGTTCTGCAGTTTCACTTCGAGCCTGCGAATGGTCGAATCCGGCGCGACCAGAAACGTCACTTCCGTGTACGGGAATTTATCCGACTTGGGCAGAGCGGTGATCAGCACGGCTCCGTCCTGCGGTTTGGTGTGGTATTCGCCGAAATCCCGCTCGAAATTGACTTCGCCCAGCAGGAACGCCAGAGGTGCCCGCATGTCGTCGGATTCCTTCATGCTCATCTTCTCGGCGCGATGCTCGTCGGGATAGTAGGAATAGATAAACTTGGCGTCGGAGACGAACAGCGTCCCCGACATGTACTCCCAGCGCATCTTGCCTTTTTTGCGGAGGTACAGCGTGCCTGAATCGGTGCGGGTCCGTCCGCGCGAGGTCAGGTTCTCCGTGAACTTGACCTGCAGGGTCTGGATCTTGTTGTAGCGATCTTCGACACCCTTCAGAGTCCGCTGAAGGTCCACGTTCGCAGGGGGCTCGGCCGCCCGGCCCGCCGAGGCCAGCATCAGGAGCGCAGCGAACAAACCAACACTAGCCTTAGCCATTACTAACTCCTTGGATGCATTGAACGTACCCGTCGTTTCCGATAACTAAAGTTTCCCATCGACTCTGCCGACCATACCCACCAGGAGAACGTACGGATGGACTACATGGGCGGCCTAAGCAGCATTGTCAGCATTGTGTCTTTTGTGATCTTCGCTGCCGGGGTAATGAAAGTCTTCCAGATGGCGACCACGCTGACCGAGATCAAGGATCTGCTCACGGCCATCAAGCTCAACGCTCCCATCCATCCCGCCTCTGGGCCGGCTTCCGGGCCTGCCATCGGGCATCCCCTGGTGGCATCAGCGCTTCCTTCCGTTCCATCCGGCGAAGAAATGCTTCGGGCCGCATTGAGCGAAATGGATCACCCGATCAACCCCACCTCGATCGAACTCGGGAACAAGAGCTAAACCGCCCCGACTATATTGCCCTAACGACCGCACTCACCGGCCGCGAACCCACCGGAATCATCGCCCGTAGACCGACAGGACTATAGCGACTCTTCTTCTGGGCGATTGCAGCCACGCTCAGAATTGCCATGTCTCCCGATTTCCGGTTGAGCACCAAGGCGTACTGATCGTTGGCCATGACCCGGATAAACCCCGGATCGCTTCCAACAGGTACAACCGCCATCACTTTGCGCGTCGCGATGCTGAGAATACTCACGTCGCCGGACGTCGGACTCGCCACGAACAGCAAGTCTTCGGACACATCCATGGCTCCCGGAGTGTGCCCGGCCAGCACCGTGTCGCCCACCTGAGGCGTGAAAAACGGGTACACGACCACCACCGCGTCCATGCCCTCGCCGGTCACAAACAACTGCCCGCCATCGCGGCTGAAGCAGAATTGATCGGGCCGGACGGAGATCGGCAGATGGGTGATCAGACGCTGGGCCGCGACGCTGTAGGCCGAGAGTAGCCGCTCCCCGCGATTCCCCGCAACCAGGGATTTGCTGTCGGTGAGGAATTGCACCGGCCCATAATCCCCCTGGCCCAGCGGAGGACTCAGCCTGCGGGCCGCCAAATCCACCAAATACACCGCCCGCCCGGAGGTGAGCGCGGCAGTCTTCCCGTCCGGGGAAAGCGCCATCCCCACCGGTTCATCGGGTAGAGCCAGCTTCCAGGCTGGCTTGAAGCCATCCAGATCCACCGCGATCAGCGAACGCGGTTCCCGGGCCAGGACGTACAACGTCCGCTCGTCGACCGCCAGGGCCATGGTGATCGCCTGGGACGCCACCGCCAGCTTGCGAGCCAGCTTGAGGTTGCCGATCTGGATCTCGTGAACCGTGCCGTTATCGGGCGTAAGGGCATACACAGAAGGGCGCTGGGCGGCCGCCGTGACCTCCGTAGGCGCGCCCTCCAGAGGGATATGCCGGGCCACCGCCAAAGCGCCCAGATCGACGGCGGCGATCGCCCCGCCCTCTTGGTTGGCGACAAAGGCATAGCCCTGGAAGGCTTCCTGGGGTCGGGTACAGGCGGCTGCCAGGGGCAGGACCAAAAGGGTACGGCGAGAGATCACTTGTTCCAGTCTAGCGCGCTGAAAACACAAAACCTTGCCCGCTTGGGACCCTTATGGTACCTTCAGAGTTAGCTTGGCCAGAGCTGACCTTCTTTAGGGGTTCCTGCACGTCGAGTTCTTTCTTATGAATCTGCGGTCGCTGTTTAGTGTGTTCTCATCCGATCTGGCCATCGATCTCGGTACGGCCAACACGTTGGTGTACGCCAAGGGCAAAGGCATCGTAGTCAACGAGCCTTCGATTGTGGCCCTGAACAAGAACACCGGCGAAGTGGAAGCCGTCGGCAAAGAAGCCAAAGAGATGCTGGGCCGCACCCCCGGCAACATCGTGGCGATTCGCCCCATGAAGGACGGTGTCATCGCCGACTTCAAAGTGACCGAGCGCATGCTGAATTACTTCATTCAGAAGGCGCATGGCCGGAAAATGCTGGTGCATCCGCGCATCATCATCGGCGTGCCCAGCGAGATCACACAGGTCGAAAAGCGCGCCGTCATCGATTCCGCGTATCACGCCAAAGCGAGCGAAGTGTATCTGGTGGAACAGGCCATGGTGGCCGCCATCGGTGCGGGTTTGCCGATCACCGAACCGGCCGGGAACATGGTGGTCGATATCGGCGGCGGCACCACCGATGTGGCGGTGATTTCGCTGTCCGGGATCGTGTATTCGCGCTCGGTGCGCGTGGCCGGAAACGCCATGGATGACGCCATCGTGCAGTACATGAAGCGGAAATACAATCTGCTGATCGGCGAAACGACAGCGGAAAAAGTAAAGATGCAGGTCGGCTCGGCGTTTCCCCTCGATAAGCCGCTCACTATGGAAATCAAGGGCCGCAACCTGATCGAGGGAGTACCGAAGACCATCACGGTGGGAGACGAGGAGATCCGCGAGGCGCTTTCCGAAGGCATCGCCACCATCATGAACGCTATCCGCGTGGCCCTGGAACGTACTCCTCCGGAACTTTCCGCCGACATTAGCGACCGGGGGATTGTGCTGACCGGCGGCGGGGCGTTGATTAAGAACTTAGACAAGCGCATCCGCCATGAGACGGGCCTGCCGGTGTCGATCGCTGAAGATCCGCTGGCATCGGTGGTGCTCGGTACCGGGAAAATGCTTACGGAATTCGCGCTCCTAAGACGCATCGCTGTTGAATAACGTTGAGTAAAGACCTGGAATAAATCCGGAGTAGTTGTTATGGATTTGATTCTCAATCGCTACCGCAACCTTACAGCGCTGGTGGCGGCGATTCTCGTCCAGTTGGTCCTGCTGGCCTACCAGGTCAAGAGCAATACGGAAGTCCGCCTGATCCGGGTATGGGCAGTCACCGCAGTCACGCCGCTGGCGAGATTGCTCGAAGGCGGCCGCAGCGGCAGCGTTAATTTCCTGAAGGATTACTTCGTTCTGCTCGACGTGCGCGAGCAGAACAAGCGCCTCCAAACCGATCTGAATCGCGTCCAGCTCGAGAACCAGGTTCTTCGCTCCGAGCTCGATACGGCCGAGCGCGGCAAGGCCCTCTCCGTGTTCCAGGAACAATCCGGCATGAAGACGGTAGCGGCGCGTATCATCGGAAACTCGCCGGGATCGAACGGCCGCGTTGTCCTGATCGATCGCGGCACCGGCAGCGGCATTCAGCCCGGCATGGCAGTGATCACGCCGGATGGGATCGTCGGCAAGATCGTCAGCTCCTACCCCACCGCATCGAATCTTCTGCTGGCCACAGATCCCACGTTCGCCGCGGGCGTCCTGTCGCAGAAGAACCGGGTCCACGGAACGCTGAAAGGTAGCGGAAATAGCAACGCGATCGTGGACTACGTCCAGAACGAGCAAAACGTCGAGATCGGGGAATGGTTTTATACCGCCGGCGACGACCGTATCTTTCCCAAAGGGCTCCCCGCGGGAATCGTGACCGCCGTCCGCCCGGGCCGCACGGTCAAGGAAATTTTCCTGAGTCCCAGCGGATTGCAGCACGGACTCGAAGACGTGCTCGTGATCCTCGAAGGCGACCACAAGCCGATTCCCGATTTGCCTCCGCCCAACCAGTCCGTTCATCTCCAGCCTCTGCCTCCCGCCGAAGGCGAGGTTACGGATCCCCTGAACACCGCACACAACACATCCAATAACCGTGGCGCCCAGACGGATCTGGACCGGGAAGTGGAACGCACGCGGCGGATCGGCGAAGACCAAAAGCATGTCTTCGGAGAACGTGGCCGCGGAGCGCCCGACTTTAATAAGATCCCCGATAACAAGATCCCCGATCCGGGCGCAGCCAAGGCGGCGCCGCCTCCGTCGCCAACACCGGCGCCAAAAGCTCCGGCTAATAATCCGGCAGCACCTTCCGCGGCACCCTCAGTAAACCAGCCCCGTCCATGAGCGACCTTTCCGCTGGATTCAGCGAACCGCCCCGCAGAACCAAAGTCCCTAAATTCGGATGGTTCGCGATCATCGGAGTTCCGCTGATTGCCATTCTCTTTCAGGTTTATGTGCCACGGTTTTTCACGTATCTGGCCTACCTGGAGATGCCGCTGCTGGTGACCGTCTATTACTCGCTGAGGCGGCGCTCTCCGCCGTTCGGAGTGATGTTCGGGATGTGTATCGGGCTAGCGCAGGATTCCCTTTCGAACCATCCTCTGGGGATGTTCGGGATCGCCAAGACGCTGGTGGGATATTTTGCCGCGTCGGTCAGCCAGCGCTTCGAAGGCAGCAGCGCCCTGCTCCGGCTGGTGCTGGCATTCTTCTTTTTCTTCTTTCACCAATTCTTTTACTGGGTGCTGTCGCGCGCCCTGCTGGGGGAGGCCGTATCCTTCGAACCCGTTCAGACCCTGGTGCTTGCGGTCCTGAATGCCGCCGTCGCCGTGCCTTTGTTTCGCATCTTGGATAAACTGGATGTTACCGACTAATCTGTCGATAGTTGTTAGGAAGGGCCCGAATGAGGGTGGGCAATGAGTGATCCCGAACGTCCGGCGAATGAGTCCTCCGACCGGCTGTTTCGCGACGATACCAAGTTCGCGCTAGGCCGTATTGCGGTCTTCCAGTACGCCGCGGTGGCGATATTCCTGTTCCTGATCGCCGGATTCTGGATCCTGCAGATTCGCGATCACGAAACCAACAGCACGCTGGCCGAGCGCAACCGCATCAAGACCGTTCCGATGCTCGCTCCCCGCGGCAAGATTCTCGACCGCGACGGCCGCGTGATCGTCGACAATCAGCCCGCCTTCGTGGTCCAACTCACGCAGGAGAACCTCAAGCTGGAGCACCTGGCTCCCATCGCCGAAGGCTTGCACCTGGATCTGGACGACTTGAAAGCCACGGTGAAGCGCTACGCTTCCGGTAAACGCTATAGTCCCATTCCTATCAAACGCGACCTCTCACCGGCTGAGTTGACGTTCATCGATTCGCATCGCGACCCAGGAACGTTCCCGGAACTCGAGCTGGTCCAGGAACCCCGCCGGCTGTATCCGCAAAATGGCCTCGCCGCGCATGTGATCGGATATGTCGGCGAAGTCAGCGAAACCGAGCTGAATTCCTCCGACTTCGCGAGTTACTCGCAAGGCGATCTGGTGGGAAAGTCCGGCCTCGAGCGCCAGTACAACGAAATCCTGAAGGGCGTCGACGGCCAAAGACGTGTTGTCGTTGACGTCGCCGGGCGCGAGCACCAGGTGCTCGAAAGCCAGGACGCTACTCCCGGCCAGAACCTGCAGTTGACCATCGACCTGGACTTGCAGGCGGTCGCGGAGATCGCTCTCGAAGGCAAGAAGGGCGCGGTGGTTGCGTTGGATCCGCGCGACGGCTCGGTGCTGGCAATGGTCAGCCGCCCGGCCTTCGATCCAAATCTGTTCGCGGCGCATATCAAAGCCGCTGACTGGAAAGCGCTGACGTCCAACCCGGACAATCCCTTGATCAACCGGGCGATTCAAGCGCAGTTCGCGCCCGGATCGACATTCAAGCCTCTAGTGGCCCTGGCGGGCCTGGAAACCGGCTCGGTCGACGATAACTTCAGCGTGCGCTGCGGCGGCGGTGGCACTTTTTATGGCCGTTACTTCAAGTGCTGGCAAAAGGGCGGGCACGGCGGCGTGAATATGAAAGCAGGAATTATCCATTCCTGCGACGTTTACTTTTACACCGTGGGCAACAAGATCGGGATCGACGGGATTGCCGAATACGCCGAGCAAGCCGGCATCGGCAAAAGGACCGGCATCGATCTTCCTGGCGAGGCCGAAGGCTTGATGCCCTCGTCCAAATGGAAGCTCCGAACCCAGCGCGAGAAGTGGTACGCGGGCGAAACGATTTCGGTCGCCATCGGACAAGGAGCGGTGACCGTCACTCCCATCCAGCTCGCCAGCGCCATCGGCGGGATGGCGAACGGCGGCGTCTGGTTCAAGCCGCATCTGGTCAAGATGGCCGCCACCGCTGACCCACGGCGCGAAAACTGGAATCTGGATAACATTGCCAAGGTCGTCTCCGGAATGTACGGAGTGGTGAATGAAGGCGGCACCGGCACGTCGGCAGCAATCCCCGGAATTACCGTATCTGGCAAGACCGGAAGCGCCCAGCGCGTGTCCAACGACCTCAGAAAGTCGGGCAAGCTGGAAAAAGACGAACTGCAGGATAATGGCTGGTTCGTGGCGTTCGCGCCGCGGGAAAATCCCGAGATCGTGATCGCGGTGTTGCTCGAATCCGGCGAACACGGCAATCTGGCCGCTCCCACCGCGCGCGACGTCATCAAAGCCTACTTCGACAAGAAGACCCGGCTATCGAAACTCACTCAGCCCACCCTGGCGCTGATCCAGCGGCCCGGTTCTGTGGTGGGGCAAGCGGTCTCGCCGCCTGCCGTTTCGATGGCCACGTCCATTCCCGAGGATCACTGAGATGGCCCGCTACCGATCCTTCCGCGACCTGGACTGGTCCCTCCTCGTCATCACGCTGATCATTTGCTGCCTGGGGATCCTCCAGATCTACTCCGCGACCCAGAACACCAAGTGGTCGGACGCCTGGTGGAAACAAGCGATCTGGGTAGTGGTGGCCATCGGAATGATGTGGATCGCTTCGTCTATCGACTACCACACGCTGCTGGGACAGGTCCCGATTCTCTATGGACTCTCGATCGCCGCCCTGATCGCGACGTTCGCGATTGGAAAGCAGGTATTCGGGTCCCGCCGCTGGATCCGGGTTCCCGGGGTCGGGTTCAATTTTCAGATCTCGGAATTCGTTAAATTGGTGATAATATTACTGGTAGCACGTTACCTCTCGGAGCTGAAGCGCGACGAGGTGGGATGGCGTGAGTTGTTGAAACTAGGAGTGTTAGTCGGTATTCCGACGGCCCTGGTGATGAAGCAGCCGGATTTGGGGACGTCGCTGACGTACCTTCCGGTGTTGGGCGTCGGGATTCTGCTGGCGGGGATTCGATGGCATTATCTGGTAGCGATCGCTGTAGCGGGTGGGTTGGCTATAACCGTAGCCTATCCCTTTCTGCAGGATTATCAGAAGGCGCGGCTGACTTCGTTCGTCGATCCTTCCCAGGATCCTCGCGGAAACGGCTATCAGGTGATCCAGTCCAAGATCGCGGTTGGGGACGGCGGGCTGTGGGGGCGGGGCGTGACGCACGGCACCCAAACTCAGGGCGGGTTTCTGCCGGTTCCGCACACCGATTTTCTTTTCGCGGCCTTTGCCGAGGAACACGGGTTTGTAGTGGTGGTGGTAGTGCTCGGGCTCTATTTTTTGTTGCTGATGCAGATCGTGCAGAATGCTCAAATGGCTCCAGACCGGGCGGGCATGTATATCTGCATGGGCGTGGCGACCATGTTGTTGTTCCATGTGCTGATCAATGTGGGCATGGTAGTGGGCAATATGCCAGTGACGGGGATTCCCTTGCCGCTGATGAGTTACGGCGGCTCGAATCTGTTTTCGATATTTATCATGCTGGGGCTGGTGAACAATGTCCGGCTCCGGCGGTTTTCGAGTTGAATTGAGTTTAGTTTTAGGCGCGGGGCGGGGCGCTTTGCGCGATTAAAGGTTTTAGATACTGTACGGACTCGCGTGTTGTATCGGCGTGGGGACGGAAGGCGAGTTTCGGTAGAAGATTTTTGAGGCCTGCCGGTAGTTGGAGGCTTCTTTTGGGCTGGTTGAGTCGGAGGTGTTCGAGTTTGAACTCCACTTCCGTGTGACGAGACAGCCGCATACCCCGAGTCGCCTGAGAACTGTCCCACCCAAAGCCCGAGTCCCGTAACACCCCGCGTAACCGCGGGAGGGAGGCTGAGGATGAGCAAAGAACTGGTGATTTCGTCCAATCGGCACGAAACCAGAGTGGCGCTCCTGGAAGACGATCAGTTGGTGGAGGTTTACTTCCAGCGGGCCAATGAGTATTCGCTCGCCGGGAGTATCCACAAGGGCCGTGTGACACGCGTGCTGCCAGGCATGCAGTCGGCCTTCGTCGACCTGGGCCTAGAGCGCGATACGTTCCTGTACGTATCGGACTTCCTGGAAGAGGAACACGAAGACATCGATCGCGTCACTGGCGACGAACGCCCTCCTCGTGAAGGTGGGCGTGAGGGTAACCGGGATCGAGATCGGGATCGGGATCGGGAACGCCGTCCCGCAATGCGTCCGCCGCAGGAGCCTGTGGCCGCCGTTTCGGCGCCCGTCGGCGAAGAAGTTCCCGCCGCTGTGAGCGGTGTTGCGGAGACCGCGCCCCCGGCAGGCGCTGCGCCAACCGCCGGAGGCCAAGAACGGCCTTCCGCAGGCGGCCAGGATCGCGGAGAGGATCGTGACCGGCGGGGACGCCGTTCGCGCCGCCGCCGCAATCGCGGACGCGGATTCCCCGAATCGAAATACGCCGAGGTGGGGCCTGCATCCGCCAACGCTGGACCGCGACCCGCCGAAGCCGAATCGGAAACCGAAGCCGTCGAGCCCGCCGCACCGGCCACCATGGGACGCCCGGAAACACGCGAGGAATCTCGAACGGAAATTCCGCTGGTGCTGCCTGGCGAATCGCTGGCCAAGTATCGCGGTGGTCCGCCCCCGCATGTCGAACATGCCGTCGAGCATGCCCGGCCGGCCGCCGTTCCGCCGCCGCTGCCGACCCAAGCCGACTTGGACAAAGCCGAATTGGACGAGGTCGAACTAGACGTACAGCTCGAGCAAAAGGTCTACGAAGAGCCCATCCACTATCCGCCGGAGAACGCCCTGCCGGACGCTCCCTCGCACTCCGCTCCGGACGGATCACTTTCTTCCGTCGGACACGAGTCCCACCGGCACATTCCAACGCCACCGCCCTTGCCGCACGCTGGCGTTGAGGCTGTCAGCGCTCAGGAAGCGGAAGACCTGGAAGACGCGGCTCAGTCCGGTCCGATCACCGCGCCGATGCTCGATGAGGATGAAGACCTGGATATCCAGGCGATGATCCTCGGGGAAGCGAACGCCGAGGAAGCCGACGACGAGGAAACGGCCGAAGGGGAATCCGAAACGGAAGTCGAAGCCGGAGGCGAGGTCGCAGCGGCCGCGGAAGGCGCCGCGGAGACAACCGGAGCCGAGCCTGCCAGCGGCACCGCGGAAGTTCGCGAACGAGGCGGACGCTTTCCGCATCGTGTTTCGCGCCGCAATCGCCGCCGCGGCGGACGTGGTGGAGACCGGCCGGATAATCGCGGCCCGCGTGAACACGGTACGGCAGAACAAACCGCTCGTGCTCCCCGCCCCGAGGGTGAGGAGCGTGGACCGCGGCCCGAAGGCGAACGGCCCCGCGGCCGCGAGCGCGTCTTATCCGCGCAAGTGCAACAGATTTCGATCGCCGACCTTTTAAAAGAAGGCCAGGAGATCATCGTTCAGATCGCGAAAGAGCCCCTGGGTCAGAAAGGCGCGCGCATCACCTCGCACATCGCCCTGCCTGGACGCTTCGTGGTCTACATGCCGACGCTCGAACACATGGGCGTCTCGCGCAAGATCGCCAGCGACGAAGAACGCTTCCGGCTGAAACGCATTCTGCAAGGCAAGCGTCCCGGACCAGTGGGCGGGTTCATCACGCGTACCGCCGCCGAAGGCCGGACCGAAGAAGAAATCGCCGGGGACATGGAGTTCCTCTATAACCTCTGGGCGGACATCCGCAACAAGGCCGACAAGAAACCCGCGCCGGCGCTGCTGCATCACGATCTCGATATCGTGCAGAGAATCCTGCGCGACCAGCTTGGCGACAGCTTTAAGGCCATCTGGATCGACAACGAAGAAACCTACGAGAGCGTTCTGCGGTTCGTGGAGCGCTTTCAGCCGGCGCTGGTCGGCAAGGTGAAGATGTACACCCGCGAGGCGCCCATCTTCGACGCGTTCAGCGTGACCAGCGAGCTGGAAAAAGCTCTGCGCCCCAAGGTGTGGCTGAAATCCGGCGGCTTCATCGTGATCAACCAGACTGAGGCGCTGGTGGCCATCGACGTGAACACCGGCAAATACGTCGGCAAGACCAACCGCCTGGAAGATACCATCGTCAAGACCAACACCGAGGCGATCAAGGAAATCGTCCGGCAGGTCCGCCTGCGCGACCTGGGCGGCATCATCGTCATCGACTTCATCGATATGGATGAGCGCAAGAACCGCACGAAAGTGATGCAGGTGCTCGAAGAAGCCATGCGTGCGGACCGCGCTCCGTACAAAATTCTCCAGTTCAACGATTTCGGACTGGTGGCGATCACCCGCAAGCGCGTGAAGCAGTCACTCGAGCGCACGCTGTGCTCGCCCTGCCCCCACTGCGACGGCGCCGGCTATATCAAGAGCGTCCAGACGGTGGTCAGCGAGATCCTGGCGGAAGCCCGCAAGATGGCTGGGAGCGTTGAAGGCAAGGAAGTTGTCCTACGCGTTCACGCGGATGTAGCCAAAGTTCTGAAATCGCATCAAAATAAGTATCTGGAAGAACTCGAAGAGGTGCTGCGGCGTCCGGTGCTCATCAAGAGCGACTCGCAATTGCATCACGAGAAATTCGATTTAGCTTAGATTGAGAAAGGTGATTCATGTCCCTACGGATTAACGACGTAGCTCCCGATTTCACGGCCGAGACAACACAGGGCCCGATCAAGTTTCACGAATGGATCGGAGACGGCTGGGCGATTCTGTTCTCGCACCCGAAAGATTTCACGCCGGTGTGCACCACCGAACTGGGCTACATGGCGGGACTGGAGCCGGATTTCAAGAACTAACAATGCTACCGTCCGCACGGTGTATGTGATCGGTCCGGATAAGAAGATCAAGATGATGCTTTCTTATCCCATGAGCACCGGCCGGAACTTCGACGAAATCCTGCGCGTGATCGATTCCCTGCAGCTCACCGCCAAGATGGGTGTATCGACTCCGGTGAACTGGAAGCCAGGCGAAGATGTCGTGGTCCCCGCAGCCATGCCCGAGGATGAGGTCAAGAAGAAGTTCCCTGGCGGCTTGAAGACTCTGAAACCGTATTTGCGGCTGGGATCGCTGCCGAAGTAAGTTACTTCTACCGCTCCATTACTGGCAATTTGCCTTTGCGAGATGTCGCGGCTCTGTAAGGTTTCCGAGCCGCGACAGTAATGGAGCGGTTTCAGTTTACGTGTGCCGCTTGGATGTACTACGCCAGCCACTCGACCGTAACATCCACCAGTAGCGGACCCAGCAATGCAGCGGCTTCCTTCTCGGCGCTTTGGAGGATCTTCTCGGCATGAGGCTTGTCCGGGGATACCGTCACCGCCGCCACCAGGCCCTGTGACCAGGAGTCCTGATAGTCGATCTCGGCCACGGCTACGTTGCAGCGGGATCGAAGACGATCCTTCAAACCCTTTACAAAATGCCGTTTGTCTTTGAGCGAGTGCGACCCTTCCAGCCGCAACTCAAAGGTGATGACGCCGACCGCCGGCACGGGACCCGTTAGGCTACGGCCGCAGTCTCGTCGCGCTCAGTGGCGAAAGCTTCGATCACGTCGCCGACCTTCAGGTCGTTATAGTTGGCGAGCGAGATACCGCACTCGAACCCTGCCTTGACCTCGCTGGCGTCGTTCTTGAAACGCTTGAGCGAGAGGATCTTGCCGGTATGGACCACCTTGTTGTCGCGCAACAGGCGTATTTCGTTGTTGCGGCCGATAACGCCGTCGTCCACCGTGCAGCCCGCGACCGCGCCCACCTTGCTGATGCGGAACACCTCGCGGATGATCGCGCGGCCCTTGTAGACTTCCTTGAACACCGGTTCCAGCAAGCCGGTCATGGCGCGCTTTATCTCGTCCACCAGCTCATAGATGATGGTGTGGTTCCGGATATCGACCTTTTCTTGCTCCGCCAGGGCTTGTGCATTGCGCTCCGGCCGGACGTTAAAGCCGATGATGATGGCCGAGGACGTGGTGGCCAGCAAAACATCGCTTTCCGTGATGGCGCCTACAGCCGCGCGCAGTACGCGGATCTTCACCTTGTCGGTGGAGAGCTTCTGCAAGGTATCCGAGAGCACCTCGGCCGTGCCGCCCACGTCGGTCTTGAGGATGATGTTGAGATCCTTGACTTCGCCGGCCTTCAGCTGATCGTGCAGCTGGTCGAGCGTCAGGCGGGTATTGCGAGACATGGACTGCTCGCGCGCCTTGACTTCGCGGTACATGACGATCTGCTTGGCCTTGGCCGTATCGGTGACTGCCTGGAACGTGTCGCCGACTTCCGGCACCGCATCCAATCCCAATACTTCAACCGGAGTCGACGGCTCGGCTTCCCGGATCGGTTCGCCGTGATCGTCGAACATCGCGCGGACTTTCCCGAACACCGATCCGCAGATGAAATGGTCGCCTACGCGCAGCGTGCCGTTCTGCACCAAGACGGTAGCCACCGGACCGCGTGCGCGATCGAGCTTGGCTTCGAGCACGTTGCCCATGGCGGGCCGCGCCGGGCTGGCCTTGAGATCGAGAAGGTCGGCCGAAAGCAGAATCATCTCGAGCAGCAGGTCGATACCTACTT
Organism: Terriglobia bacterium; assembly: GCA_020073445.1. Classification (GTDB taxonomy): domain Bacteria; phylum Acidobacteriota; class Terriglobia; order Bryobacterales; family Bryobacteraceae; genus Palsa-187. Next base: position 109,714 of record JAIQFE010000019.1, on the reverse strand, counting down.
TGGTCCGAGCCGAAACCGGAACCATGACGACATCGCCGCCCCAGTCTTCGGCCAGCAGGCCGCGGTCGGCCAACTGCTGCTTGATACGCTCCGGCTGGGCGTCGCCCTTATCGATTTTGTTAATCGCGACTACGATCGGAACTTTCGCCGCCTTGGCGTGGTCGATGGCTTCCAGCGTCTGCGGCATCACGCCGTCGTCGGCCGCCACCACCAGAACCACGATATCGGTAACCTTGGCTCCGCGGGCGCGCATTCGCGTAAACGCCTCGTGACCGGGAGTATCGATGAACACGATATTGCGGCCGTTTTTCTCGACGCGATAAGCCCCGATATGCTGGGTGATCCCGCCGGCTTCTTTATCGGCCACATGCGCCAAACGGATGGCGTCCAGCAGCGACGTCTTGCCGTGATCGACGTGACCCATGACAGTGACCACGGGAGCGCGCCGAACGCGGTCCTCGTCGATCTCCGCCTGCTGGATCTCGTGCGTGGTTTCCTCTTCGTAGCTCACCTTGTTGGTGGAAGCTCCGAAATCGCGGGCCAATTCCTCGGCCAGTTTTACGTCGAGGGTCTGATTGATGGTGGCAAAGATCTTCTTATCGAAGAGGCGCTTCACGACCACGTTGCCCTTGATGCCGAGCTTCTCCGAAAGTTCTTTTACGGTGATGCCCTCGGCGATAGTGATCTCGCGATCGATGGGCGGCGGCTCAAAGGCCTGGGCCTTCCGCGAAACCTGGCGGATGCGACCCTCTTCCTGCTCCACATCGCGGCGCCGGTCGCGGGATCCGGGCTTGATCGCATGACGGCGGCCAGGCTCGGCGGGCAGCGGGGCGGGTTCCGCGCGCAGCGGCGAAGTCGGATGCATCGGACGGCCACGGCCGCGCAGACCACCGGGACCGCCGGGGCCTCCGCCTTGGTAACCTCCGGGCCCTTGGCCCGGGGCGCGCATCATCGGCTGACCCGGACGAATCGGACCACGATAAATCGGCTGGCCGGGAACCGGACTCGCGGGGCGCGTCGGCATTCCGGGACGAGGAGCCCCCGGGGCAGGTGCACCCGGCGGACGTGTGAGTTTTGCGACTAAATCCGGGCGCGGCGGAACAATCGGCCGGGCCACCGGCTGTCCGGCTAGATTCGGTTTTGCGGGAGGCCGCAGCGGACTACCTGCGCCCATCGGTGCTCCCGGCACGATGGTTGCGGCCGGAGGAACCGCGGGCCGAGGCGCGGGGCGGGCCGGCATACTGGGAATTCCCGGACCGGCTTGCACCGGTGCTGACGGATGTTGTGCGGGAACGTGCGCAGTCGGATGTGGAGCTGCGGGCGGAGGTCCAAGCGGAGGCCGCGGCCCTGCTGTTTCTTGGGATGAACGTGTCTCCAACCCCGGCAAGGGCTGGCGCGGACCGGAAAGAATCTGGCCGGGCCTGGGCGCCGGCGGAGCAGGACGCGAAGGAATCGGAATGCCGCGCGGCGCCACCGGAGGTGCAACCGGTCGTTCGGTAACGTGTCCCGGAACGTGTCCCGGTTGTCCAGAAGCAAGAGGCGGACGCAGCGGCGCGGATCGAGGAGCCGGAGGAGGAGGAGCAACCTCCACAGGAACTTCGCGGGCTGCTGGTTGCGGAGCTTCTGCTACCGGTTCATGCTTGGGAGCAGAAGGTGCGCGCGACGGCTCGGGAGCAACTTCGGCTACGTGTTCCACCGGCGTTTCGGTCTCCGCCAATTTCGAACCACGTGATCTGGCGGAGCCAGGCGATCCGTTCGATTCCTCAGTCAGCCGGCGCTTGATCTCTATCGCGACAGGCTCATCGACCGAGCTGGAGTGGGTTTTCTTTTCCGTGACGCCCAGCTCGGGGAGCATGTCGAGGATCACGTTCGGCTTCACCTCGAGCTCGCGTGCCAGCTCGTTAATTCGAATTTTGACCATACTGTGTGCCCCGCCGTCCAATTCCGACACCGGGGTTGTCAGATTAAACCCTGTTCCTTATCCAGAGCTTCCGCGCCTGCCGGAACCTCTGCAATTTCTATCGTAACAGATTGCTCTTGCGGAGCTTCCGCTAGTGATGCACCGGCATCGGCGACTGGTTCGGCGGCCGCGGCTTCCCCGACCGTTGCTTCCGTCTCACCGCCGGATTCGAATTGCCCGTAGTAACTCACCACGGCTTCCTGGATTTTCTCCACCATCTCGACACCAATTCCAGGAATTACTTCCAGTTCCTCGGGAGTCATTCCGCCCAATTTCTCGACGGTGCCTACGCCCGCCTCCATCAGCTTCTCGACCAGCGTATCGGGGATCCCGTGATCGATCAGGACCGAAACCGGAGCGCCCGGCACCACCATCGCGTCCATCTGCGATTCCACTTCCTGGCGCTTCTCTTCCTCGCTCTTGATATCGATCCGCCAGCCCAGCAGCTTGGCCGCCAGGCGCACATTCTGGCCCTTTTTGCCGATGGCCAGCGACAACTGGCTGTCGTCGACAATCACTTCCATGTGCTTACCTATAGGGTCCAGAATCGTCACGCGCGAGATTTTGGCCGGGCTCAGCGCGTGTGTGGCGAACACCACCGGATCGTCATTGTATTCGATGATGTCGATCTTTTCTCCGCGCAATTCTCGAATAATCGATTGCACGCGCATGCCCTTCATGCCGACGCAGGCGCCCACGCTATCGACGTCCCGGTCGCGGCTGGATACGGCGATCTTGGTCCGCTCCCCGGCTTCGCGGGCGCAGCCTTTAATCACCACGGTGTTGTCGTAAATTTCTGGAACTTCCTGCTCGAACAGGCGCATGACCAGTTCGGGAGCCGCGCGCGAAACAATCACGCCCGCGTTCTTGCCGGCCTTCTCGACGCTGCGGATCACGCAGCGGATGCGGTCGCCCACGCTGAAGCTTTCCAGGCGCGATTGCTCTTTCTTGAGAATTCTGGCTTCGGTTTTGCCCAGGTCGCACACCAGATCGGGACCTTCCAGGCGCTTGACCACGCACGTCACCAGCTCGCCCACGCGGCCGGAGAATTCGGAATAGATATTTTCGCGCTCGGCTTCGCGCACCTTTTGCAGAATCACCTGCTTGAAGGTCTGCGCCGAGATCCGGCCCAGAGCATCCAGGGATTTTGGGGTGCGGATTTCTCCGCCGATTTCGATTTCCGGATTGTGCTTGCGAGCGTCCGCGAGCGAAATTTCCTTATCCGGATCGGTGACCGGATCCGCCACCTTCTTTACCCCGAAAATCTGGATCGTGCCGGTGCCTTCCTCCATTTCCGCTACCAACTCTTCGTTGGCGTGGAAATGCTTGCGAGCGGCTACCAGCATGGCATCCTTCACCGCATCCCGGATGATTTGCGGATCGATCCCTTTCTCCTTGCTCAGGATCTCGATGGACTGATAAATATTGCCCAGGCTGGTCATGTCAGTTAGTTGCTCCGATTCGGGGGATTACCACTCGAACTTAAGATTGGCCCTCTCCACCAGTTCCAGGGGGAACTGGACGCTCCTGCCAGGAGAAGGCTCGAGTGTGATGATTCCTTCGGCAAAACTTCGCAGCGCGCCGATCCAGGTCTTCTGGTCTTCGACCGGCTGGCGCAGGACGATTTTCACTTTATGGCCGACAAACCGCTCGAATTCCTTGGGTTTGGCGAGTTTCCGCTCGACGCCGGGCGAGCTCACTTCCATGGTGTACCGTCCACCTGGAATCACGTCTTCGACGTCCAGGATGGTGCCCACGTTTTGCGTGATGTACTCGCAATCGGCGTGGGTAACACCTTCGGGCTTATCGATGAAAATGCGCAGCACACGGGTACCGCCGCCGCCCAGCAGCTGGACATCGACGACTTCCAGAGCCTTGTCGGCGCCTACCCGTTCCGTGATTTCCCGCACTTTCTCTACGATGGTCGCCCGGTCCGCCATGTTTCACATCCCGACCAATCACTCGATTCAACACTCAACTCAAGCAATGGATGCGAGCAATAAAAAAGTGGGCTTTCGCCCACTGCCACTGCTCGTCCCTGGAACTAGTATACACCCTTAACTAAAGCGACCTCCGCGAGCGCCCGATCAAGAGGCCTGGCGACAAGACGAACCCACGAAGTTGCTGAAACCAAAGGACGGCGCCCCGAGAGTGAGATCACAAGGCGGACAGGGTTCCGATTGCACCAATGCCCTCCGCATCGTTCAGGAATTTAGTCGCCGCCCCTGCGTCACCGAACTCCACTCGAATCTCCTCGCGATTTTCCACAAGTCGATTTGCCTTGTCGAATGCCGAAGCCAGACCTTCGCCGGTGGCGCTACGTAGCAGTTTGACAAAAGATATCAGCAAGAAGCCACGACGGCAGCCGCTGATGTGAACTATCGTCATGCCGCGATCAATTCCTTCTCTATCAAGCGTTAGGTTACGCGCTTGAGCCCTTGCTCCGCTACTGGGAATCCGGTCAGGTTGATTACCGCGGGCTGCGTGTGCCAATATTGTGCGTCAGCACGACGCCCCGAGGCGAAACCTATTTTGGAGAGAATCCATGCCGAATTACTTCAGGCCGAATTATTTCAGTAAGACAGCCGCTGGCTGCGCGATCGCAATCGCCTGTCTGACGCAAGTCGCCCATGCGCAGGGCCGGGGCCCGGCTCCCCTGGCGATCCCCAATCCGACCTACGTTTCCATTCCCATGGAAATCATGGTGAACCGTCCCGCCGCTGAAGTGTGGAAACGCATCGGTAAGTACTGCGATATCGGAGAATGGGCGCGGATCCCCTGCACCATCATCTCGGGCAAGGATGGAGAGTTCGGCGCAGTCCGGTCGGTCGGCAACGAAATCTTGGTAGGGAAGACGGAACTCTCCTACACCTACACGCAGCCCGTGCGGGAAGGCCAGCCGTACATTCTCTATCACGGCACGCTGGAAGCGAGGCCGGTAACCGCGACCACGTCGAAGATCATCTACACGCTGATGTTGGACAACTCGACGCTGGCGGACGACGCCGCGCGCGAGGCTGACAAAACGCGAAGAGCCGCCCAGTTTACGCCGTTCTTGGAAAACATGAAGATCCTGGCCGAAGGCGGCACGCTGCCTCCTGCCCCGGCTCGGGGTGGTCCAGCCAAGGGCGGTCCGCCCAAGCAGTAAGTTGACGTGCCGTTGTGTGACGATTCATCGACGGCCCCGGACCGCGAACTGAGCCTTCCCGCCCAGTTGAGTGCTGAGGCTCATCTGTAGCCTGCGCGGCCTCCTGTAATCAATCAGATAGATCGGACCCAGAACTGCGCTGTGATACAGCGTGCATGGTCCCACTCACCGCTTCGGGGCAGCCTGCGCGTTGGCGCTAAACGCGATCGTTTGCGCGGCGAACACCAGCGGAGCCAGCCTGAAACAGGAGACGGTGAACGCCTGGGACGAGTACGTTCATGCCGCGGGGGTCCAGTTACAACACCGCCTAGACGCGGACGACGCGTTTCTCTGGACGGACCAGACTCCGGATAGAGCGCGCAGAGTGTTGCGAAAAGAGATCGTGGTCGCTCCCGCCAGCCCCGATATTCCGGTGCCAGTGCCATCCGGGCTGGTTCATGACTGGATAGGGGCAGCATTCATTCCAAACGTTTCGATCCAGGACGTCTTGCTGATCGTCCGGGATTATGAGCGGTACAGCGAATTCTACAGTCCCAATGTGGTCGATTCCAGAGCCATCGCCAGCGGCGAGGCAATCGACCGGTTTTCGATGGTGCTCCGGAACAAATCGGTGTTCTCAAGAATTGTACTCGAGAACGAGTATCAGACTACTTACGTTCGTATAGACGATCAACGGCTGTACAGCCTCTCGCATACGACTCGCGTTCGGGAAATCGCTGATTATGGCACTTCCGGGCAGCACACTCTTCCGCAGGACGAAGGCACGGGCCTCATCTGGCGGGCCTACAGCGTCACGCGCATGAAGGAGCGCGATGGCGGAGTGCATATCGAAATGGAAGTGATGGTCCTGAGTCGCGATATACCGTCGGCGATCCGATGGTTCGTTGGACCCTTGGTGCGCCGCGCATCACGCGAATATCTTACGACCACGATTCGTCAAACCAGGGATGCAGTGCAGAGTTCTCTGGCCGCCAGGCGCACTGGGCAGGTTTCCAGTCAATCTGGGAACTAGAATCAGACCGACGCCGACCGTTCCTTGAGGAAAGTATATCTTTTTGGCAATTAGGCCGGTCGTAACGCTGTGAGGCCGTCCCGCGTCCCTTACTCGATAGGGTTTGCGGAGTACAGGGATGAAGAAGCCGCTGATCGCGTTAACGGCATTGTTCGTCAGCGCACTGACTGGATTCGCCGCGCTGGGCGGTTCCGAGCAATCGGTGATATCCGACCAAGTCAGACTTAAAGCGAGCCGCAGGGTGGTGCCGGAGCATGGATACCGCGTGCATGAGATCAGCCGCGATGACGGCACCTTGATCAAGGAGTACGTATCGTTCGACGGCAAGGTGTTTGGAGTTTCCTGGAAAGGGCCGACGCTCCCGGATTTGTCTCAATTGCTGGGATCGAGCTTCGCGGAGTTCCAGAATAGTGTGCACCCCAAGGCGGGCCGGCGAAAAGCGGCAGTGGTCCACAACCGCGACCTGGTGGTGGAGAGCACCGGTCACACGCGGGCTTTCCAGGGGCGCGCGTACCTGAACTCGATGCTGCCGGATGGCGTATCGCAAGAGGTGGTGCAGTGAGGCGCGGCTTCACGGCCCTCGCGGTCGCTTCGATAGTGGTGAGTCTCTCGGGTTGCGGCGATGGAAACAGCAGCAGCTCCAGTGAAACCACACCTTCGCCTCCACCTGTGAACAACACCCAGCCTGTGATCGTGGACGCAGGTCCGTTGGTCAACGGCCAGTTTGCCGGAAACGAAGATGTTCTCTTCACCACCGTCACCATCTGCGTACCCGGCACGGCTACCTGCCAGACCATTGACCACATCGTGGTCGACACCGGTTCCACGGGATTGCGCATTCTGGCTTCGCAACTGACGTTGAATTTGCCGAACAGCATGAATGCGAGCGGCCAGCCGATCGCGAACTGCATCCAATTCGCGGACAACACGTATCAATGGGGACCGATCGCGAAAGCGGATATCAAGATGGCGGGTGAAGTGGCCTCCGCGGTGCCGATCCAGATAGTGGGACCCGCGAATTTCCCCGCCCCTCCAAACGACTGCACCGCCGGCGGAACGCCCGTCGAAACCATCTCCGATCTCGGCGCAAACGGCATTCTCGGCGTGGGCCTTTTCCGGCAGGATTGCGGCCCGGCGTGCGCTTCCCCAACGTCGCCGCCCGCCATCTATTTCAGCTGCCCTGCCTCCGGTTGCTCGATCGCCTCCGTTAGCGTGGCGGAGCAGCTGCAAAACCCTGTCTGGACGTTTCCCCAGGACAACAACGGCTTCTTAATCGTCCTTCCCCAGATTGCAGAGGGCGGGGCAGCATCGGTATCGGGATCCATGATATTTGGCATCGGCACGCAGTCCGACAATGCGTTGGGGAGCGCGCAGGCTCAAGCCGCCGATGGCTTTGGCAACTTCACCACCACGTTCAACGGAACGAAGTACTCCAGCAGCTTCATCGACAGCGGCTCGAACGGCCTGTTCTTCCTGGACTCGGCCACTACCGGCCTCCCCGATTGCAGCAGGCAGGAGGCGGGCTTCTATTGCCCTGCTTCCACGACAAGCCTAACGGCGATCAACAGCGGCCCGAATCCAATTGCATCCGCGACAACTGTTTCGGCGAATGTCGCGTTCTCCGTAGCGAATGCGGTGACGCTCTTCAGTTCGGGCAATAACGCGTTCAACGATGTGGGCGGGAGCAACCCGGGCGCGTTCGATTGGGGGCTGCCTTTCTTCTTCGGCCGGACTGTTTTTGTTGGGATCGAAGGCCAGCGCTCAGCTGCCGGCACCGGACCGTATTGGGCCTACTAGCAGGTGCCCGCCTATTGGCGCATTCGGCGGCTAAGCCCGCTCAACTACCCATTGCGCGAGCAGTCATCGTAATGTAACATTACCGTCATGGATATGTAATCTTCGTCCGCCCGGACGCCGATGATTCTAACGGGAGGACAAGGTGATGGAAAGAACGTTTTCCAAGGGATTCGCCGCATTCGTCCTGGGTGCGGCTTGCGCCGTATCCGCTGTCTCGGCTCAGACGGTTTCCGTTGATTTGCTCCGTCACCCCATCAGCGAGAAGGTCCGGCCACTGCTCCTGAAAGCGGTAGACGAAATTGAATCCGGCGACCACGAGGCCGCCATTCAGCAGTTACACCTGATGCTTGCGAAATATCCTGATTCGGCTCCTTATGTCTTTAGTCTCCTCGGCGTCGCCTACGTCAAGACGGACCGGTGTGAGACTGCGGTAACTTCATTCGAACAGGCCGCGCAGTGGCTGCCTCACGATCCAACGACGCATTATTACCTGGGGCTCGCACTGCTTTGCTCCGGCGATTATGATCGTGCGACGCAAGAGATCCAGCAGGCGCTGAAGCTGGACCCGCTGAAGCTGGATCCGAAGAACCCACGCATGCAACAGAGACTAAACGAGCTCTTGGAGCATAAGCGCTCCAGTATTAGTTCTCGGTAGGAACCTTCTCGGCGCGATCGACCACGATGACGTCGAGTTTCCCCTTGGTCGAGGTGAGCTTCAGGCCGAGCTGTTTTTCGACCGCGGAAGGGATGCTCGTAGGCGGATCGCTGGCGACTCCGGCTGGGCCGGAGGATACAGGCCCCGCAAGTCCCGGCGGCGGGGGCGGAAGCGGGATTCCCGACATGTCGGGCGTATATTCCAGGGTGAAATCGTATTTGCCGGTGAGCCCGGTTTTGTCGATCACGGGACGACGAAGCAATCCCGCCAACCGGCTGGCAATCTCCGCTGAAGGCAGCCCCTTGCCGACCATCCTCGCGTTGGGCGAGGTCGAAGCCGCGTTCAAGGAGATCATTACAATCGCGCCGCTGCCATTCATCTCCGGAAAGCCGTTCTTATCGAGTTTTGGCGGGCCGCCGGACGGCGTAAAAGACTGTGCATCCGGAGGCAGCTCTGTCTCTTTCAGCTTTGATCCGCCCTTGGCAACAGTCAACTCGTCGACTTGAAAGTCCTTCGATTCGTGGTGCAGGACCATGCCGAAGCGTTCCTTCAACAGGTTCTGCCACATCACGTTGACTTGTGCCTTGGTCGCTCCTTCGGGAATCTTGGCAACGATGTCGTACCGTTCGGTGTTCATCCAGTCCGGTGCGGTGACCTGATAGGTCTGGACATCATAGGCGGTCATCAGGATGTTTCGCAAAGCCGCATTGGACCAGGTGATTTGTCCCGGGTCGGGAGTGCCGGGCCCTCCGCGCGGGGGGCCAAAGAAGACCCTCGCGTTGGGTTCCGGCGGGGGCGTGCGCTTCACCGAGGCGACTTCAAATGTCAGGTTGTCCGCGGTTTGTCCGAAAACGGACAGAACGAAAACAATCGCGAAGAATGGCGCGTTTCGCATCGGGTCAGTAGACGAATGGCTCCTTAAATAGTTTCGAACATTCTGAAGCCGATCAGACGGATTGGTAGAATCGGGTGGGGTTCCCAATGAAGATTTCCCACTCAATCCTTCTGCTGGCCTTGTCTGCATGCGGATTCGCGCAGGCCCTTAAGCCAGTGCCGGTTCCGAACCCGGCCGTCGCAGGCAGCATCCAGCCAAACTGGGCCGTGGCCGCCGACGGGAGCGCGCTTCTCAGCTGGGTGGAACCGACCAAAGGCGGCGGATACACCTTGAAATATGCGGTGCGCAAGGGAGCCGCATGGTCGGAGGCGCACATCATCGCCACGGCCCGGCCGTTCTGGCGGCATCCGGCGGAGGTGCCGGGGCTCGTCAGCCTGAGCGACGGAACGCTACTGGCTCACTGGGTCGAAAAAGGGAAGGAATCGAGCGAGGAAGAGACCATCTACGTCTCGAGCTCGATCGACGGCGTGAAATGGACGAAGCCTCTGATCGCGCACCACGACCACAGCCCGGTCCAGCATGGGCTAGTCTCGATCGCGGCGAGCGGGCCCAAGGAGGCGTCGCTGTTCTGGCTCCAGGCGCTGAAGGGCGAAGACGGCCCGGTATCGCTGATGCGGACCGTGGTCGGGGCGGATGGGAAAGAGATCAAAGAAGAAGAGTTGGATAAGGATACGTGCTCGTGCTGCCCGACATCGGTCGCGAATACTTCAAAGGGCTTGCTGGTGGCGTATCGCGACCACACGCCGAAAGACATCCGCGACATCGCGGTAATGCGTTTCGAGAGCGGCAAGTGGTCGACGTCCAAGATCCTGTATCCGGATAAGTGGGAGATCAATGCCTGCCCGGTGAATGCGGCGTCGGCCGCGGCCAAGGATAATCGCGTCGCCATCGCCTGGTACACCGAGGCGGACGACAAACCGCGAGTGCAGGTGGTGTTCTCTTCGGATGCGGGAACCACGTTCAGCAAGCCGACCAAGGTCAACACTGGAGATACGCTGGGTTATGCGTCGACGGCGTTGAATAGCGACGGGGGCGCGTTCGTTTCCTGGATCGAGGAAGGCGCGAGCTCGGCCAGCGCTCAGGTGCGATTGATATCGCCTGCTGGGGTCGCGGGACCGGCGCTCAAGATCGCCGAAGGTCCGCGGACGAGCCTGGGATATCCCAAGATTGTGCGCGCTGGGAACGAAACCTGGATCGCTTGGGGCGATGCGAAGACTGGTGTCAAGACGGCGCAGCTGAAGTAGCGGGGCAGGGGGACAGGCAGCTCTGTCCACTCCCAGCTTGGCGCGAAGTCACAAGTTTACGCGAGGGGACAGAGTAGCCTGTCCCTGTGACGCCGATTAACCGGCCCCACACGCTAGAATGGCTTGAAGGGGCGCGTAGCTCAGTTGGTTAGAGCACCTCGTTTACACCGAGGGGGTCCGGGGTTCGAATCCCTGCGCGCCCACCACCTATCTCAGCGTTTTGGCCGCGGCTTGCGGTTGGTGCTGACCAGCAGGATCGCGCCGACACTCATCGCGACGCCGCCATAGAAGGCCCATCGAATGTCGCCGGTCATGAAGCTGCCGGGAAGGACGTTGATCCCTTGCAGGAACCAGATGGCGCCGAACAGGATCGCGAGCCCGCCGAGGATGTTCCGCGTGAGCTTCATTTAGTTGCGAGAGGCGCCGCGCACGTCGTTTTCCAGGCGCTCCAGCTCGACGCTCAGGAATTCGATCTGGTGGGTGATGCGGGAATTCTCGCCTGTCAGGCCGTGCGAGATTTTGGTGCGGTCTCCGCGCCAGCGCGTGTAGAGCTTGAGATGCCCGGCGGCAATCGAAGGACCGGCGAATTGGTCTGAAGGGAGAATATCGGTGGCGGAAGCGCGGTCTTGCTCCAGGTAAGACTTGGGTTCGTCCTGGAGCGAATCATCGGACCAGAAGGCGCGCTCACTGACGGGTTTCCCGTACATATCGTGCAACAGCGGTTCGATGGCCCGGTAATCGCGGATGAAGTCGTTGGGCTCGCGGTGCTCCGCATCGAAGACGTATTTCGCTCTCACCAGTTTGTCGTCCGCAAAAATGTAGACGACCCGGCATGCCAGCCCGCCCAGTTGAATCGAATCGTAGCGCACGATGATTTCGCCGCTGCTTTCGCGAATCTCGCTGGGCTGGGCCGCTTCGGTCGCCAGGACCTCTGCTTGAGTCATGCCCCAGGCGGCTTGGCGAAAATCGGGCGGTGAGGAAAGAGGGGACACCAGCTCGCCAGCTTGGCTGACTGCTAGAACGGCGCAGCCAAAAACGACGAGCCCAATTGCCTTACGCACGATTCTTATTGTAAATCGGGAGCGGAGTTAGTCGGGCTTTACAGCTTTGCGAGGCCCCTAGTTTTCAAAGTTGCCTTTCGAGATAATACGGGCACCGAAAGGAGCCAGCCAATGAAATTCAGTGGAATACTGATTCTCTTCGCAGCCCTGATTCTGAATGCCACCGCTTCCGATTTGACCGGAGCATGGAAGGTTGTATTTGTGGGCGATCCACGAACAGGTCCAAAGACCGTAGGCTCTATCATCCTGGATCTAAAGGTTGACGGGAATCTAGTGACTGGAAAGGTGCGCATCGGCTCATGGCCCGGCGAAGCCCCCATCGAAGACGGACGCGTTGAGGATGGCCATATCACTTTCACTGCGACAGGTCATCTTGACTCAACCACGGGCATCCCGACCTGTAAGTTCGACGTGCTTACACAGGAAGATGGAATGCGCGTGACAATGACGGCAATCAAGAACGGGGGTGGTCCCCTAGCACTCGGACGCGACCACCACTACATCGGCAATAGGATTCCCGATTATTCGTCAGCCAAACTCACTCCCATGCCCAATACGTTCTAAGGGCAGGCTACAACGCGTCCAGAGCGTTCTTGTCGGTAGCGTTGTATTCCACTTCGATGCGACCCTGGCTGTTTTGGCTTTGCGTCACGGTCAGACGAATGGAAGTGGAAGGAAAGGTCCACAGGAACGTTCTGATGCCGTCGGTGCCTTCCGATCTCGTTTCCCCATCGATTGGAGGGCCGTATTTCTGGATCAGCTGCGTCTTGAGTGTATCGAAATCGTCCGCGCCGTTCTTCCCCCTGAAGTTCGTCCACAAGCGTACCCGGCTGATCTGCTCGGAGCCGTGCTTGGCGCCGATGGAAACCCGCATCGTGATGTCGCCGATCATAACCGGCTGTGCGATCAGCTGCGACCAGAATTCGTTATCTTCGTGCCGGTCGATTACATAAGCTTGGCTGGCATCGGCAATCGTCATGCCCCAGTGGATCTTGCCCCAGCCGTCGACATCTCTCGGCTGAGCTTGTCCGGATAAGATGACGGCAAACATTCCCGCCAGGCAAATTCGAAGTGCCTTCATTGAGAAGAGCGTACCGATTCCACCTGACAGGTGCAAGGGAGCGGGGATCGCCGGAGGTCAATTTCGATGGAGCAGTTTGTGCCGGACCAGGTACTTGATGTCGGGCTTGAACTCGGTCCAGAGGTTGCCTTGAGCGAATCCCAACAGATTCAGAGCGGCGAGGTTCCATGCGCCCGGGCGAGCAGAGATTTCCCGCCCTGGATGATAGGTATGGATCACGATTCCGCTGCCGACGGCGGCGATAATGTTGGCAAAAGCAATGTCGTCGCCCCGAGGCGTTTCCAGGACGACCGTACTGATAAGAGCGTGGCCGGTGCGCTTCCACACGTTGCTGCTGGTCGACGGCCGGTATCGGAAATCTTCATGCAGAACCGCGGCGGCGCCGCTCTGAAGGCCGTAGGTCGCCACCCGCTGGGTGAAGGAAGCCGTCAGATGGTTCGTGAACCCATCGATACCCCGGCCCCAAACGTCGCTCGGGCTGAATAACTGAAAAGCCGACGACATCACGGAAGAGGCGTATGGCTGCGCCCGGGTCAGCGTTTTGGAGGCGAAGAGCGTGAACTGTTCGTGCCCGGTAAGCGGAGTTACGGGATCCGGCTGCGTCTGGAGCGAGCTTGAAAATGACCGCTGGAGATGTTCGAACATCTGGTCCTGATCGTTGGACCGAAGGGTGAGCTTGTGATAGATGAACTCGCCGAAGTGGACCATGCGGCTCCCCGAGGTCTGAGCGCCGTGCCCGTCTAAATGCACCCAGGCTTGCAGGGGCTTGTTGGGCACCTTCCGAAAGATGGCATGCATGGAGGGGGATTCGTTCTCGCGGCAGCTTTGGATTTCGGTCGCATGACTGTGCGCCAGCCGGAACATCAGGGGATCTTTCGACCAAATCGTGGCGTTACTCAAACAGCTCTTTAGAAGCTCTTCGCCGCCGCCGACCACTTCGACGTTTTTCGGCTTTTCGATTCCGAAGGAGAGCTTTGGCAGGTCGCCGCGGGTAAGCCGATATTCGATATTCGACCTGATGGTGTGTTGATCCAGATCGCGGGAAGGTGCCTGGATTTGTTCTGGAACTTCCTGTGCGCGGCCAGGCAGGCCGCACACCAGACCCAACGCGAGTGCTGCGGAGCAGCGAATATTCATGCTGTCGAAGAGGCTTCCAGCATAAGGGACAACTTCACCGCAGTCTGTACAAAACTGCTCACTTTTGCGGAATTGTGAGAAGCGTCAGTCGTGAAGGATGACGTTCAGGAGTGAACTGTGGACTTCGAGGCCGCCATCGTACTTGACGAAGCCCAGCTTGCGGAACTTGTTCATGAAGAAGCTGATTCTGGCCCGGGTGGTGCCGACCATCTCGGCCAGGGTTTCCTGGCTGACCTTTGGAATCACTTGCTCGGGCGAGCCGTTCGTGCCGAAGTTGGCCAGCAGGAGCAGTACCCTTGCCAGCCGCTTCTCGCTGGAGTTGAAAAGCCGGTCGATTAGATCTTCCTCGATCCGAATGTTACGGGAGAGCAAATACGATAGCAGCAGCTCGGAGAACCGGGGCTGGTCCCGGATTACTTTGATCGCTGCCGATTTTTCAATGCGTACGATCGAGCTATCAGAAAGTGCGGTAGCGGTCGAGATGCGCTTCTGTTGGTCCGCCAGGCATCCTTCGCCGAAGAAATCGGTGGGCCCCAAAATGGCCACAATCGCTTCCTTGCCGTGGCGCGAAACCACCGTGAGCTTGACCTTGCCTTTTTGGAGATAAAAGAGCGCGTCGGCGGGATCGCCTTGGGCAAATACCGGCTGGTTCTTGCAGTAGGCGGTAATCGTCCTGCCTTTGCCGACCTTGGCCAAAAAGGACTTAGTATCGAAGCTCGGCCGTTTCTTCTTCATGAGACCTGCCCGCGTAACGAAATCCCGTGCGCATCCATCTTCTGCGCAGGACGGCTCACTGCTCGAATGAAGAGGCTTGGGATAACCCGTTGGAAAGCTTTTGAGCCCCCGAGCCGTCCGATGAAACTCTTCTTCAAAGCGCCGCCCATGGCGCTCAGGCCCGCGATAGAAGCCGGCCGTAACCTTTAGCCTGCCCGCTCAATCCCAGCAGCCGGACGCTGGCCCATAAGGCGTGAGGCGCGCTCGACACCACAGGAACTTTGCATCGTTTCTCCAGCGGATCGAGCAAGCGCAGCGTATTCAGCGCGCCGCAGGAAATCAGTAGCGTATCCGCTTTAGACATCCCTTCATAGGTGGTCGCGCTGAAGTTGAACAGTTCGTCCTGCGTCACCGGAGGACGATCCTCGAAGCGTTCGATGCCCATGCCCTTCACGCCTAGCACCTGGAATCCGGATTCTTCCAGAAACACGCGCAGGCGGCCGTTCACGGTTTCGTTATAGGCGGTCGCGACCGCGACGCGCTTGGCACCGACTGCCTTGAGACCTTCAACGATTCCGCGGCTCATCGACGTGGCGGGTAGCCCGGTGGCTTTCGCGACGGCCGCGATCAGGTCGTTATTGAACTGCGCGCCCTTATAGAACGTAAGCGAAGTGCCCATGATGGAGATGGCATTCGCGCCTTGCTTGGCCAGTTCCTCGGCAGCGGGCAGAATCTTGGGGACGGCTTTATCGTAGCCCTCGGGCGTCATCCGTTCCAGGCCGACGCCTTTGCCCAGAAAGCGGATCCCGGTGGGGTACATGAGCTTCGCCTCCGGTGGAATCGGATAGTCCGCGGGCGGGAAAATCATGCCCAGAACGGGCTCCGCGGCCGATGCCGCAGCCACGCTGGCGAGTCCGGCGGCCGAAACTTTCAGGAATTCCCGGCGACTGCTATGCATAATGGCGATCACCTCTGACATAGGCTATCATTTTAGGGCGTTATGCATACCCGGAAAAACATTATGTACCAGCGGGTCTTGGCGGCAGCTGCGCTCGGCGCGATCATTCCAGCTTATCTGGCTGCGCAAGGGGGGATCGGCGGGCGGCTGAACGACGTTCCGCGTGCGCAAGCCGCCAATCCGAAACCCACGCCACGGCTGGCCGACGGGAAGCCGGATCTGGGGAACGGCAAGGGCGCCTGGAACCCCCGGACCATCGTGAATTTATCGGGAACCGGAACGGGCGGGCCGAACCGGTCGCCTGTGGAGAAGCTGATCGAAGTCCCGTTCAAGGCGGCGGCAAAAGCGGAATACGAACGGCGGCTGGCGACGTTATCGAAAGACGACCCGGAGGCGCTGTGCCTGCCTCCCGGCATTCCCCGCATGTATGCGACTCCGTTTCCATTTCAAATTTTCCAGCAGCCCGACCGCGTGCTCTTCATTTTCGAAGGCGCCGCGCACGTATGGCGCGAAATCTACACGGACGGACGCCCGCATTCCAAGGATCCGAATCCGACGTACCTAGGGGAGTCGATCGGGCACTGGGAAGGTGACACGCTGGTGACGGATGTGATCGGATTCAATAACCGCACCTGGCTCGACCAGGACGGCCACCCCCATGGGGAACAATTGCACATCATGGAGAAGTTCACGCGCTTGAATGAACTGTCGATGCGCTACGAAGTGACTATCGACGATCCCGAGATGTACGAGAAGCCGTGGACCACCAGTTATCTGATTCCGTTCGTCCCCGGCGGAGAACTGTACGAGTACATCTGCCAGGAAAACAACGTAGACGTCCGGCATCTGGTAGGCAAGTAAGACTATTTCTTTTGAGGAGAGACGAAGATGAACCTACTTAGTTGTGCTCTCGCTTTGGCCGCGGCCTGCGCGCCGGTATTCGCCGCACTGCCCGTGGTCCCGGGTAAGGATCAGGCCGCGATGCTCAAGAGCAAGGATAAGAAGCTCGCGGCGAACAAGAAGGTGGTGTATGACTTTTTCCGCGTGGTGCTCCGAGGATTCCGCATAGACGAAGCGGACAAGTACATGGCGCCTGACTACATTCAGCACAACCCGAATGCCGAAACCGGGATGGCGGGGTTCAAGGCGTACTTCAATGCGATCAAGCCGAAGGAACTGCCGCCGATTCCAGCGACGCTCGACGATCTGGTCGCGATCCAGGCTGAAGGCGACTACGTGACGCTATCGTTCGTGAAGGAGTACGACGATCCGTCGGCTCCGGGGAAAAAGTACACCACCACTTGGTTCGACATGCTGCGGGTCGTGAACGGGAAACTGGTGGAGCATTGGGATTCGGCGACCAAGGGCGCAGTGGGTCCCGCCGCGGCGAGCGTCAAGGGCAAATAAAGCGCAGGCTGCAGGCGATTGCAGGGGACAGGCAGCTCTGTCCACTCCCAGGCTCGTGCGCCAAGTCAAGGTTTTGCGCGAGGGGACAGAGTAGCCTGTCCCCTTCCCAGCAAATCACTTCGCGGGGGTCGCGGGAGCTTCGGGGCTGTTGATGTCTTCGACGATTTTCCAGGAACCGTCGGGCTGCTTCTTGTAGACCTCGACGTAGCGGCCCGTTTCGGCCGTAACCTTCTTGGTTTTCGGGTCGGCAGTCTTGACCGAGTAGGTGCCTTGCGAATACGCCAGGTCGTCCTTGGATACGTAGACCTTGACGGTTTTCAGATCCAGGGAGAACTTGGGATCAGTGACGGTGTCTTTCATTCCCGCCCGGATAGCGTCTTTTCCAACCATAGTGGGCGCATTGGATAACAGGACCGTCGCATCGTCGGCATAGGGCGCGAGGATCTTATCCATATCCTTTGCGGCGAATGCTTTCACCCATTCGGTTTCGATGTCGCGGATGGCCTTCTCATCGGCGGCGCGGGTATCGGGGGGCGCGGGCGGCGGCGCCTGAGCACAGCCGAATAAGAACGCTGCAAGCGCCAGCGGGGCAAGGCGAACAGCCAAGGTTTTCATATGATTTGTGTCCTTTGATTTGTGTCCTTTGATTTGTGTCCTTGGCGATGCAGCATATCACATCGGGACGTGGCGCTTGAAGGGCTTGAATCAGGCGGGCAAGCGCTTGTTGTCGGGGGCGGGCGCGGGGCGCGGAGCATTGCGTTTGGCGAGCGATTCGATCTCAGAAGCGGCCACCACGTCATAGTCGCACGTGTAGGCTTCGTGATTTTTTTCGAGATCGGCCAGGCGATAGAAGTAGTTCACCATGATGCCCGCGGAGCGGTGCATTCCCACGGCGGAGATGTCGCCCAGCCAGTTGATCCGATCCAGGCGCGCTCCGTTGCGGAGGTGAAA
This sequence comes from Terriglobia bacterium, assembly GCA_020073445.1. Lineage (GTDB taxonomy): Bacteria > Acidobacteriota > Terriglobia > Bryobacterales > Bryobacteraceae > Palsa-187. Next base: position 91,694 of record JAIQFE010000019.1, on the reverse strand, counting down.
GCGCGCCACTGGATCCAGCGGCTCACGGCCGTTCTTGGCGTGCAGCAAATAGCGTGCGCACAGGGGAACCAGCTCCTGGCGAAGTTCTTCGGAGAGATCCGAGTTCTCCCACCAGCCGGTTTGAGCGAGCTTGGCCTGAAGACCGGCGAGCTCGGGATTCGACGCGAGCCATTCGCGAAAACCGGGAACCGGGGAAACCGTGGCGAATTTCCGGATGCGCGGGAACTCGCGGCCCAGGTCCTCCACCACCTGCTTGATCAGAAAACTTCCGAAGGGCACACCGCGCAGGCCTTCCTGGCAATTGGTAATGGAATAGAACATTGCGCAATCCGCCGATTCCCAAGGCAGAACGGGAGAATCGGGATCGAGCAGCGGCTGGACCTTTTCGCTCATGCCGTGCGTGAGCGCCACTTCGATGAAGATGATGGGCTCGTCCGGCAAAGCGGGATGAAAGAACGCGTAGCAGCGGCGATCGGATTCCAGGCGCCGGCGCAGATCGGACCAGCCCTTGATCTCGTGAACCGCCTCGTACCGGATCAGCTTCTCGAGAACCAGGGCGGAGGTGCGCCAGTCGATCCGGCGCAGTTCCAGAAATCCGCGATTGAACCAGGCGATCAGCAGGCGCTCCAGATCCGCCACGATCGGCTCCCAGTGCGGATTCTGATCCAGCTTCCGCAGCAGCCGGCCGCGCAACTCCACCAACATTCCGGTGCCGCCGGGCGCAAGGTTCAAGCGCTGGAACAGTTCCTCCCGAGGCGATTCCACGGCGGCTTGCAGGCGGGCAAGATTTTCAGCGGATGGTTCAGCGCGGTAAGCGTCGCTGGCTTTAGCGACTTGCTCGGGATTGGGAGAGAATTCCTGAACCAGAAGATCGAAGAATCCAGTACGGGAAGAATCATCCAGCGCTTGATAGGCGGCCAATGCTTCGGCCGCGAGAAGGGTGCCAGAAACTTCGCCACGTTCGGACAGGAGATTGCGGAAAAGCAGGATGGCCTTGCGCGCGGCGCGCGATGGGGTTCGAGGCCCGGACCCGTTCAGTCGCGTTGGCCAGCCGAAAAAGCCCGCCAGATTCACAGAAGCTCCCTCACCTCTATTGTGATCCAACTACATGTCTGACGGGTTTCTATCGGATGAAATCCCGGTTTTGTACAGATTAGGATAGGCTGGTCCCCAGGAGGTGTCAGATGCGACCCCTGGCAGCCGCAATTCTCCTGGTTTCGAGTGCCCTGGCCCAGGCGCCAAAACCGGCACCCGAGGTTCCCTATCTGCCGACCACTCAGGTGGCCGTGGAAGCCATGCTGAAGCTGGCCGGAGTCACCAGCGACGACGTGGTTTACGACCTGGGATGCGGCGACGGCCGTATCGTGATCACCGCGGCCAAGCTCTATGGCGCACGGGGCGTCGGGATCGACATCGATCCGCAACGCATCCGGGAAGCCAACGAAAACGCCAAGAAAGCCGGCGTGGAACAACTGGTCCGGTTCGAGGAAAACGACCTGTTCAAGGCCAACATCCGCGAGGCTAGCGTGGTGACGCTGTTTCTGCTAACCAGCGTGAACGCACGGCTTCGTCCCAAGCTATTGCAGGAACTGCGCGTGGGAACGCGCGTAGTCTCCAACACGTTCGATATGGGCGACTGGAAACCGGCGAAAGAGTTCACCGTGGATACCGGCGACGAAGGGTATTTCAGCCGGAAGTTGTATCTTTGGACGATTCCCCCACGCGACTTGAAGTAAGCCGCAGGAAACAAGGAGAGCTTCGACATGCGGAACAGATTGATTGCGGCAGGTATTTTCTGCCTTGGCGCTCTGACGCTGGTTGCGGTTCGCGCGCAGCAGAAACCAACGCTGACGGCGCTGGACTACATCGAGATTCAGCAACTGGCGAATCGTTACGCACAGGCCATCGATTCGTGTGCGAACAACGGATACGATTACGCCGATCTGTACACGCCGGACGGCGAATTCGTCGACAACATCACGGAGGAAGGCTTCGCGAAACACGGCTTGGTGCGCGCCAAAGGCCGGGAACAACTGGCGGCCGCCGCGGGGGGCGGATCGCTGGGATGCAAGAACGTCGGCTGGAAGGACTGGAGCCACCTGATGGTGAATCACGTGATCACGCCGACACCAGATGGAGCGAGCGGACGTGTCTACCTGGTGGCGATCGGCGAGAAGGGCCCGCGCGACGTAACCCGATACGGAGGGTATGAGGACCAGTACGTGAAGACCTCGGCAGGATGGCGGATAAAGAAGCGCACGCATGTGCGGAATAAGGCGTGGAGCAATCCATTGCTGCAATCGGCGGACTTGAATTAGATGAAACGCCAAGTGGGCCGCTCGCTGGCACTCGCAGTCCTGTTGCCGGCATTGATCGGTGCTCAGGCGCCTGCGCCGCGACCGTTCAAGGTCGTCAAGCTGGATCCGGCACTGGACGCGATCATTTCCACCGACGCCAAGATCGAGATCCTGGGCGAGCATTTCGGGCTGACCGAGGGTCCGGTGTGGATCCAGGATCCTGCCGGCGGCTATCTCCTGTTCAGCGATTGCGCCGCGAACGTGATCTACAAATGGATGGCGGGCAAGCCGCTCTCGGTGTATCTCGAAAAAAGCGGCTATACCGGAACGGACACCTTGAACGTCGGCCAACAAACCGTCAGCGGCCGACTGGCGATCCTGCTGATCGGCTCCAATGGACTGGCGCTCGATCCGCAGGGCCGCCTGATCATCACCCAAATGGCGGATCGCACAGTAACGCGGCTGGAAAAAGACGGCACGCGGACGCTGCTTGCGGATCGCTATGAGGGCAAGCGCTTGAGTGGTCCGAACGATGTGGTGGTGAAGTCGGATGGCGCGGTGTATTTCACCGACAGCGTGAACGGACTGCGCGGCGGGGCGACTGGACCACTTCGTGAACTGCCTTTTAACGGAGTCTATCGAGTCAAGGATGGAAAGATCACGCTGCTCGACAGCGACAAGGATCGCCCGGGCGAGTTTCCTAACGGCATCGCATTTTCACCCGACGAGAAATATCTCTACGTGACGGCCGGATTCGGGAAAACGCTGCGCTGGGACGTGCAGCCCGACGGCAGCATCGCCAACCCCCGAAAGTTTATCGACGCCGGCAACGACGGCATGAAGACCGACTCCAAAGGGAATCTGTATTCGGTCAACGCGGTGGGCCCAGGGGAGGTGTGGATCACATCGCCGGAAGGCAAGCATCTGGGCACCCTTCAACTGCCGCAGATCCAGGGCGAACCGAGGCCGCGCATCTGCGCGAGTAACGTTGCGTTCGGCGATGCCGACGGCAAGGGTCTGTACATTACTGCCTGCACGCACCTGTTCAAGGTCCGGCTGAAGGCGGCGGGTCGCTAGAATCCTACTGGTTCAGGAGCGGGATGTTTTTGGCGGGCGGCGGGTCGGGAATGGACGCGAGATACGCGCGGATGTCGGCGAGATCGGCATCGGAAACAACTTTGGCGGTATAGGGCGGCATCTGTCCCTTGGGCTGGCGCACGTAGGCGATCAACGCTGCCAGAGCGATCGGCTTGGGTGCGAGGCGAGCACCCGCGGTGGTCCCCTGCCCCTGGGTGCCGTGGCATTCGTAGCAGCCGTACTTGGAGAAAAGCGCCTTCCCCTTGTTCGCTGCAGTATCCTGGCCCAGCAGCAGAGTGGAGCACGTCAGACTGAGGGCGGCAGCGAAATACGTGACACGCACCCTCCAATGTTACCCTGGAAAAATGCGTGCATTGCTGATCCTTTTCCCGGCCATCCTCATGGCGCAAACCCCGCCTCCAGCGACCAAGGCCGCGCCGGCTCCGAAAGCGGCGACTCCCGCGGCTAAGGGCGCGACTCCTGCGGCTAAGGGCGCTACTCCTTCTACCGCGGCGAAATCCGCCAAGGCCAAGGCGACCACTCCGGCAGCCGCGCCCGGGGCATTGACCACGGACGATCAAAAGACGATCTATGCGTTGGGGCTCAGCATGGCGCAGCAGCTTTCGCAGTTAGGAATCTCACCAGAAGAGTACGCCATTGTCCGGCAAGCCCTTGCCGATGCCGCGGCTGGCAAGCCGGCCCTGGAAGTGAGCGCGTGGCAAGCCAAGTTCGGTCCGTTCACGCAGGCACGGTCGGCGAAAATGGCGGCTGCGGAAAAAGTGAAGGCCAAAGCCTTTCTCGATACGGCCGCGGCCGAACCCGGGGCGACTCGTGCGTCCAGTGGATTGGTCTATCGCGAGCTGGCGGCCGGTACGGGCGCTTCGCCGAAAGCGAGCGACAGAGTGCGAGTCAACTACCGGGGCACCTTGATCAACGGGACCGAGTTCGACAGTTCCTACAAACGGAATATGCCGGCGGAGTTTCCGCTGACCGGCGTGATCCCGTGCTGGACCGAAGGCGTGCAGAAGATGAAAGTCGGCGACAAATCGAAGCTGGTTTGCCCGTCGGATCTCGCCTACGGAGACCAAGGCCGCCCGTCGATTCCTCCCGGCTCGACTCTGGTTTTCGAGATCGAACTGCTGGCAATTAATCCGTAGACTGGTATCCTGAGCGAATGCGTCGCGTCCTAATCTGCTTGTTACCCGTGGTCCTGGCCTCGTGCTCCTCAGCGCCGGATTCATCTGCCACGTCGGAGAAAAAACTCGTGAGCGTAACCCCTAACTCAAACCCCGATTCGAAAGCCTTCCTAGACCCAGCCGCCGCCGAACCGGGCGCGGTTAAGACCGCCAGCGGCCTGGTGTATCGCGTGATAACGGCCGGCTCGGGAGCATCGCCCAAGGCGACAGATACCGTGAAGGTCCACTACCGCGGCACGCTGACCAGCGGCAAGGAATTCGACAGCTCGTATGCGAGGAAAGAGCCTGCGGAGTTTCCGCTGAACCGGGTGATTCCGTGCTGGACGGAAGGAGTCCAGCTGATGAAAGTCGGCGGGAAATCGCGGCTGGTGTGCCCTTCGAATATCGCCTACGGCGATGCCGGCGCTCCGCCCGATATTCCCGGCGGCGCGACTCTGGTCTTCGAGATCGAGCTGCTGGGGATTTCGTAGTCACCCACGCCATGCGAGCTGGGACGATCGCGGTTGGGCTTGCGATCGGTCTCTTACTTTCCGCCTGCGGGGAGAAGAAGGTCGTGGTCCCGGAAGTCTTCCGGGTGAAGTTCGAAACTTCAAAAGGGGACGTTATCGTGGAGGCGACGCGTTCCTGGGCGACCCACGGAGTGGACCGGTTCCACGAGCTGGTCCGGATGGGATACTTCACGGAAGGCCGCTTCTTCCGCGTGGTTCCCCAATTCGTCGTACAGTTCGGCGTGCATCGCGATTACGATGTTCATACCGTCTGGCGCAATCTCTTTATCGTCGACGATCCGCCGCAACAGAAGAACCTGGTCGGCACGCTGGCGTTCGCGCAATCCGGGCCGAACACGCGGGCCACGGAGATCTTCATCAACTTGAACAATAATGCGGTCCTGGACGAGCAACGTTTCGTGCCGTTCGCCAAGGTGGTGGAGGGCCTGGACGTCGTGGATAAGTTTTACTCGGGCTATGGCGAGCTGCGGCCCACAGGCAAGTTCATCGATCCGGGCGCGGTGGAAGAAGGAGCCAATGCGTACCTGGTTCCGCGGTTTCCGAAGCTCGACTATATCAAGCGGGCGACCATTCTGAAGTAGGGCCGGCCTGGAGTAGCGGCCGACCTGGAGGTCGGCCCCACTGCTACTTGGTCAGCGGGCCTTTTTCCTTGGCTTTGCCGCCCACGCCTTCGGTGTAATGCACCAGATCCTGGTTGCCTTCCACACAGGCGAATTCCATCAGCTCCATGTTGAGATCGGGGTGCCGCCCGAGCTGCCCGGCGATCTTCCACGGTTGCGTATAGATGGTGGAATCGTCGACTACGGCCTCGTAGTTGATATTGTTCGTATCGACCGGCGTGTAGCGCTCAACCACGTGGATCGCCGGAGTGGTGAAGTTGCCCGCCATGTCGAACCAGGTCTTGCCGTTCTGGTTCGTCGTATCGATCACCAGCGTCCCGCCTTCCCATTTGCCCACCGAATCGCCGCGGAACATCTTGATGTTGGGCGAAATGTGCGGACGGCCGTCAGTCGGGACGGCGCGATAGGTATGCGCGTACTCAGTCAGGAACAGAACGTAGCCCGTGGGCTGCACGATCTGATAGCCGAACTGCTGATAGGCCGCGTGAGGCACCCCGGACACATAGCAATGCGCTTCCGGCTCGAGATAGATTTGCTTGGAGAGCAATTCCTGGGCTTTCGCCGCGGCCTCGGGCTTATAGGGAATCCGGCCATCGGCCGGATCGACGATCGCGCCTTTGCCCGGTCCGATTCCAGGCTGCGCCTTGGGATGATCCTGAACTTCGAAGATCGCCTGATTGAAACGAGGCGTCCAGAAACCCTGCATGTCGGGTTGTCCGTCAGGAGTGCGCCCCACAGGGTCGCCGGCCTTCGGGGGTGCGGCATAATACGGCCCGTACTGCTCGCCGCCGGGAGGTCCGCCCTTGCCTTTGCCGCCTCCTCGTCCGCCTTTTTGATCTTGGCCCGCACCGGGCATCGGCGCGAAGGTCATCAGCGCGGCGGCGGTGACGGCTGCCACCACCAGGTTCAGCGTATTCAGTTTTCTCATTTGTTCTCCTTCTCGGCGTCCTCTAAATACGCGTTGCACTCGTACTCGAGTAACTGGAGATTTGGCTCCTTATGGCGGTATAGGAACATGCGGATGGTCCAGGGCCGGGTGAACACCTGGGGATCCTCAAGCGTCGCTTCGTAGGTGAGGATATCGGGCTCCGTGCGAGTGATGCGCTCAACGATGTGCAGAGCGTCGCTGTGGAAGTTACCCGACCGGTCAAACCACGTGTCGGGAAGGTTGTTGGCCACGTCGACGACCAGAGTTTCGCCCTCCCAATGCCCGCGCGAATCGCCGATCCAGAACAGGGCGACATCGGGATGCTTGCTGCCATCCATGAAGACGCGACGCAGGCTGTGGGCGAATTCCGAGGCCATCAGCACAAACTTGGGCGTCTGCACGATCTGGATCGGAAACGGCAGGTACATCACGCGCGGAACGCCCGGAATGTAGCAGATGTTGAGAGGATCGGCCTTGGCGCGGTTTTTGTAATTCTCTTTCTGCTGCTGCGCCGCTGCCGGCGTGTACGGAATCTTGCCATCGGGCGGATCCACGATCACGCTCCGGCCGGCGGGCATGCCCAGCGTAGCGATGTGATCTTCGAGGTTCACCGCGGCCGTATTCATCACCTGCCAGATGCCCTGCAGATCGGGATGGCCATCGGGAGTGCGCGGCGCCCGGTAGGACTGCGCCGTCAGAGGTACGACCGCGATCAACAAAGCTACGACGGCAACGGGATAGCGCATAATTTAGGCGGCTTGCAGGGCCTTGGAAGGCTTCAGAAATTTTAGCGCATTGCCGCGGTAGATCTGTTCGCGCTGGGCGTCCGTGATATCCATAGCGTCAAGAATGCGGATGGTCTCGCGGATGTACAAACCCGGGGACGGCTCGAATGGCACGTCGGAAGCGAACAAAACATGGTCAAATCCGAAGAAGTCCAACCCGCATTTCGTGGCCCCGTCCGCGCCGAACAGCGCCGTATCGGCATAGAACATGTGGAAGTAATCCACCGGACGCTTCTTCATCGATTTGAGCAGCGAGACGTAGTCCTGGTCGGAAGTGCGCGTGCCGAGCTGGTCCCAGCCGTGGCCGACGCGGCCCTCAAAATAGGGGATCATACCGCCCAAGTGGTGCGTCAGGATCCGGATTCCCGGGTTGCGGTCGAGCAGACCGGAAAACACCATGCGCGCCATCGCCGCGCTGGTTTCATAGGGCCAGCCGAGGGTCCACCATATCTCGTATTTCGATTTCTTCTCGGTGATGTAGTCCGGAAAGTTCGCACCGCGCGCCGGATGCATCCAGATGCCGATATCGCGCTTGGCCATCTCATCGAAGAATGGCTGGTACTTGGGCTCATCGAGCGGCTCGCCGGTGACGTTGGTGAAGATTTGGACCCCGCCGGCGCCCAGTTCGGTCACCGCGCGGATGGCTTCCTTGGTGGCTTCGTCGGGATTATTCATCGCGAGCGATGCGATGAAGCTCGGAAAACGCTGGGGATGTTTTCGGCACAGTTCGGCGAGACCATCGTTGGCGAACCGTGCGATTTCAGGGGTCTCATCGGGCCCGCCGAATGCTTCGATAGCAGGCGCGGGCAACGAGATGACCTGGCAGTATGCGCCGAACTCGTCCATTACTTTGAAGCGTGCGTCCAGGTTCACGATGGTCGGCATGTTGCGCACGCGCTTACCGATATCGGGGAGAGCTTTGGGGCCTGCGATGTACTCGTCGAAGTAGTTCTGGGGGAAGATGTGATTGAAAATATCGATTTTCATGAACTCCCCATTATAGCGGCCCTCGCCAAAGGGGCTACTTAGTCTCGATCACCAACATTTCCAAGAGCTGGGGGCCGAGGTTCTTCTCGGAGCGTGTGTCGCCGTAGATCCAGCGCGATTCCCCGGCTTGCATATGGATATCCTGGCTGCGGCCTCCGGGACGGGTAAGGCGAAGGTGACACTCTTTAAGACACACGAATAAGGCATCGTGATCGTCGTGTACGGGAGCGACCTCGTCGGCTTTGAGCGTCAGACGGAGGACGCGCATACGGTCGTTTTCCAGCTCCAGCCTGTAGTGCTTGGGATCGGTTTCCAGTGCGTCTTTGCCTTTGAGGACTTCCGGGGGAACGATGTCAGGCGGGAATTCGCGGGAGCGTACTTGCGCGATGAGGATCATGATGAGCAACAGCCAGCTCATATGACAATGTTATATCGTGGCGCACAGGCTGAAGGCCTGTGCCACATCTAGTGGGAACCGGCCAATTCCTTGACGATGCCGGCGACGAAATTCTTCGCGTCGCCGAAGAGCATGAGCGTGTTGTTCATGTAATACAACTCGTTGTCGATGCCGGCGAAACCGGGACTCATGCTGCGCTTGATCACCATGACAGTGCGGGCGCGATCGGCATCCAGGATCGGCGTGCCGTAAATCGGGCTGGTCTTATCGGTACGCGCCAGGGGATTCACCACGTCGTTCGCGCCGATCACCAGCGCGACGTCGGTATTGGGGAAATCGCCATTGATCTCGTCCATCTCCAGCAGCTTGTCGTAGGGAATATCGGCTTCGGCCAGCAGCACGTTCATGTGGCCGGGCATGCGGCCTGCGACCGGATGAATCGCAAACTTCACGTCAATGCCGCGCTTCGTGAGTGCGTCGTACAGTTCGCGAATCTTATGCTGAGCCTGCGCCACGGCCATCCCGTAACCCGGAATGACGATCACCGAGCGGGCGGAATCGAGAATCGACGCGGCTTCGTCGGGGGTCGCCGACCGGACCGGTCTCTGGGCCACTGTGCCGGTAGCGGCGGCCGCCAATTGTCCGAACGCCCCGAACAATACGTTGGTGAACGACCGGTTCATGGCCTTGCACATGATGATCGACAGGATCAAACCGGCCGAACCGTTCAGCGCGCCGGCGATGATCAGCAGGCGGTTGTTGAGCACGAAACCCATGGCCGCGGCTGCGACGCCGGCATAAGAATTGAGCAGCGCGATCACGGTGGGCATGTCGGCTCCACCGATCGGGATCACCAGCATGATGCCGAACCCCATAGCGAGAGCGATGAATGCCGGGAACGCCCACGTAGGCGCGGGCGCGGCCACCATCCAGCCGCCGATCACGATCGCCGCAGTCAGCATGCTGAGGCTGACCACGTTCTGGCCCTTATAGGTCATCGGGCGCGTGGGCATCAGCTCCTGCAATTTTGCGAAGGCGATGATACTGGCGGTGGTGGTCAGAAATCCCAGAAGCGATTCGAGCACCAGGGCGCCCATCGGAAAGCCGAGCGGGATCTCGCCCTTGTAGTATTCCGCCGTACCGATTAAAGCCGATGCCAGAGCGCCGAACGCATGCGAGAGCGCGGTGAGCTGCGGAACCGCCGTCATCGGCATCAGGTAGGCCAGGGGCGCGCCGATCGCGGAACCGATTCCCAGTCCGATCAAGATCCATCGGTACTCAACCACTTCGGGCCGCAGCAGCGTTCCGATCACGGCCAGCAGCATGCCGATTTCGCCGATGATCACGCCGCGGCGCGCGGTAGCAGGGTTGTTCATCCACTTGACGGCAAGAATGAAGCCGACGGAGGCGAGCAGGTAAATCGCGGGAAGAACGTTTTCTATCATCTGGTCTTGACTATTTCTTGGTTATTTCTTCTCAGGCTCGCGCTTGCGGAACATCTTGAGCATGCGGTCGGTGATGAGGTACCCCGCGACCACGTTGAGCGTGGCGCAGATCACCGCGACGAATCCAAGCACGCGCTGGAGCGTGGAGGCGTCTTTCTCGCCGGAAATCAGGATCGCGCCGACCACGGCGATGGCTGAGATCGCGTTCGAGAGCGACATCAGCGGCGTGTGCAGAAGTGGGGAAACTCGCTTGACCAGCTCGAATCCGAGGAACGCAGCGAGCATGAAGACGTACAAACCAAATTCGTAGGACTGCATTGTTTAGGAAACCTTCCCGGAAGAAACCGGCTCCGCGGCGGGTAGTCCGAGCGCTTCACGGACCCGAGAATTCGTCACCTCACCACCGTGCGTGACCAGAGTGTCGGTGACGATGTCATCGGTCACTTCGCTCGACAGAGGCAGGAACCCAATCAGGTGCTTCAGAAACGTGATCGCGTTGGCCGAGAACATCTGGCTTGCGTGGTAGGGGGCCATGGACGCGAAGTTGGTCGGGCCCAGGATCGTGACGCCCTTGTGGATCACGGTTTCGCCGGGGCGTGTAAGCTCGCAATTGCCGCCGCGCACCGCGGCGATATCCATGATCACCGACCCGGGCGCCATGGCTTCGACCATTTCCCTGGTGATCAGCACGGGAGCCTTCTTGCCGGGAACGGCGGCGGTCGAAATCACCACGTCCTGCTCGCGGACTACCTCCAGCATCAGTTCGCGCTGGCGGCGATAGAACGCCTCGTCCATGACCTTGGCGTAACCGCCCTTATCCTCGGCGGCGGTGGCTTCGACGTCCAGGCTGATGAATTTCGCGCCCACGCTGACGATCTGGTCTTTCACCGCGGGACGGACATCGTACGCGCTGACCACCGATCCCAGGCGTCGCGCCGTGGCGATGGCTTGCAACCCGGCCACACCGGCGCCGATGACGAATACCTTCGCAGGAGTAATGGTGCCGGCGGCGGTCATCAGCATCGGAAAGATTTTCGGAAGCGCCTGAGCGGCCAGCAGCACGGCTTCGTAGCCCGAAATGGTCGCGAGCGAGGACAGCACGTCCATGCTCTGCGCGCGCGTGGTTCGCGGAATCAGTTCCATCGCGAAGAACGACACGCCCGTGGCCGCGAGATCCGCAGCCTCACGGACCGCCGTGAGCGGCTCGCCTAGTCCCATCACGATCTGGCCAGCGCGCAGGGAGCCAAGATCGGCGCGGCCAGCCTCGGGATTCGCACCCAGGCTGCGGAACTGGATGATGATATCGGCCTGCGCGAAAATCTCTGCGCGGGAGGCGGTAGTCGCGCCCTTGGCGATGTACTGGTCGTCGGTGTAGCCAGCTTCGACGCCAGCCGACGGTTCCACAATCACCGTGATGTCAGATTTTTTGAGAACCTCCACCGAGCGCGGGACGATCGCCACACACCGCTCACCGGGGAAGGTCTCTTTCAGGACCCCAACTATTCTAGCCACTATATGATTCCGTTCACTTCAGGGGAAAGGTTAATGATACCGTCCCGATCGGGGTCGGGCGCAAGTACGCCATTCAGTTTACAACCGATTCAGCCATGCGCGCATGGCGGCGGTCACCTCATCCGGCCGCTCCATGGTCGACATATGCCCGCACTTGGGAACCAGCACCAGTTCGCTATGCGGAATGAACTGAGCGATTTCAGCATGGCGGGCGGGCGGACTCCAGGCGTCGTCGGCACCCGTCAGCACCAGCGCCGGGCACTGGATCTGCTGGAGCAAGGGAGTCGCATTCGGGCGGCCGAGCAGCGCCAGCATCTGGATTTCGAACAGATCCGCCGACTTGCGTTCGAACATCTGGATGATTTCTTCGACCAGCGGGGTATCGCTCTGCCGGTACGGCGGGAGCATGCCTTTGAGCCACTCGACGGCCATGGGCCGCATGCCTTGGGAGCGGGCGATCGCCAGCAACTTTCGGCGACCGGCTTCTTCGGCTGCCCCTGCGTCACCTGCGGGACGCGCATCGGAGCCCGTGTTAAATACTGCGAGCTTGGTCACTCGTTCGGGCGCCAGCCGATAGACCTGGAAGGCTACGCGGCCGCCCATGGAGTGCCCGGCGAGTGCGAACGTCGGCGGCGCCCAGCGCAGCACGGCCTCGGCCATGGCAACGATGGAATCGTGCTCGGGGGCCCATTCCATGCAGCTTGAGTCTGCGACATCCGCCAATGCCGTCATCTGATGTTTCCATACCGTTTGGTCGCAGAGGAAGCCGGGCAGGAGCACTAAGGATTGTTTGCTAGAATTCACAGGTCGAGAAGAATGTCAAGTTTAGCGATTAAGTTGTTGTAAAATCAAATCTCAGGGGAAAGACTCTGAAGACTAGCGACGTTCGCAACCCTGATTACTTCCACCAAGTAGTCGATTGTCAGTGGGCCTGCCCTGCGCACACGAACGTGCCGCAGTACATCCGACTTATCGCACAGGGTAAGTACACCGACGCCTACATGGTCAACCGGGAATCCAACGTGTTCCCGGCGATTCTAGGCCGCACCTGCGATCGACCATGCGAGCCGGCCTGCCGCCGGGGACGCCTGGATGGAGCTCCCGTCGCGATCTGCCGCCTGAAACGCGTGGCCGCCGATCTCAAGGGCGATATTTCGCACCTGCTCCCGAAGATCCCAACAGAATCGAATGGCAAGCGCGTGGCGCTGATCGGAGCCGGCCCGTCATCACTTACGGTGGCGAACGATTTGCGGCCGCTCGGCTACGAAGTCACGATTTTCGAAAAACAGAACAAGCCCGGCGGGCTGATGCGGTCGAATATTCCGTCGTTCCGGCTGCCCGAAAAGGTGCTCGACGACGAGGTCGGCACGATTCTCGACATGGGCGTCGATATTCGCTACAACTCGCCTGTCAGCAGCCTCCAAGGACTATTGAACGATAAGTACGACGCAGTGTTCGTCGGCACCGGCGCGCCGCGCGGCAAGGAATTAGATCTGCCGGGCCGCAAGGACACGGACCGGATCCACATCGGCATCGACTGGCTGGAATCGGTCGCGTTTGGGCATATCGATAAGATCGGCGAGCGGGTTCTGATCATCGGCGTCGGCAACACGGCCATGGACTGCTGCCGGTCGTCGCGAAGACTGGGCGGGAAAGATATCAAGGTGATGGCTCGCCGCCCGCGCGGATACTTCAAGGCGTCGCCGTGGGAACTGGACGATGCCGAAGAAGAAGGCATCGACATCGTCATCAACCACGCGCCGAAGCGCTTCGTGGTCGAAAACGGCGTGCTGAAGGGCATGGAGTTCGAGCGTCTGGAATGGGACGCCGAGGCCAAGAAATCGCGCGTGATCGACGAAGTGTTTCTTCCCGCCGACGATGTGATCCTTGCGATCGGCCAGGAAAACGCGTTCCCCTGGATCGAGCGCGACCTCGGAATCGAGTTCGACAAGTGGGGCATGCCCACGGTGGACAAGGCCACGTTCCAATCGACGCGCCCGGGAGTTTTCTTCGGCGGCGACGCGGCGTGGGGACCCAAGAACATCATCTGGGCGGTCGCGCACGGGCACCAAGCGGCCATCTCGATTCACAACCATTGCCAGGGTGTGCCGGTCACCGATCGCCCCAAGCAAGGCTCCAACCTGGTCAGCCAGAAGATGGGCATCAGCGAGTGGAGCTATCACAACGACTACAACCCATCGAAGCGCCAGAAGATGCAGCATGTGGAGCTGACCAAGCGCTTCCAGCAGCTCAACATTGAAGTGGAGCTAGGGTTCGACCCGGAGCAGACTGCACGCGAAGTGCAGCGATGTCTCAACTGCGATATCGAGACGGTGTTCGTCGAGAAGCGCTGCATCGAGTGCGACGCCTGCGTGGACATCTGCCCGGTGCAGTGCCTGACCATTACCCGGGATGGCGAGGAATCGGAACTGCGGACCAGGCTTTCCGCGCCGGCCACTAACCTCGAACAGGCAATTTACGCTTCGAATCCCTTGCCGCAAACCGGACGGGCCATGGTGAAGGATGAAGACGTTTGCGTTCACTGCGGCCTGTGCGCCGAGCGCTGCCCGACGGCGGCCTGGGACATGCAAAAGTTCGACTTACTCATTCCATACGCTGGCGCACCTAATTCTGGAGTCTCATGCACGACGTCCTCCGTACTCGCGTAAACGATTTCGCGGTCAAGCTCGCCAACGTCAACGGAACCGGCTCCGCTAGCGCGAACGGGCTGCTGATGCAGGCCATTTTCCGCATGGGTATTCCCGTGTGCGGCAAGAATCTGTTCCCGTCAAATATTCAGGGCCTGCCCACCTGGTATGAGATCCGCGTCAACAAGGAAGGCTACTCCGCGCGGGCGCTCGATTACGACCTGATGGTCGCGATGAACTCGCAGACTTACGATCGCGATATCAAAGAAGTCCGGCCAGGCGGGTACCTGCTGTACGATTCGTCCTGGCCTCTGGACCCCGATCTGCATCGCGAAGACATCACGTTTCTCGGCGTGCCCTTGGCCGAGCTGTGCAATCAGAATTTCGACGATCCCCGGGTACGGATTCTGATGAAGAACATCGCTTACGCCGGCGCGATGGTGGCGACGCTCGATATCGACATGGACGTGGTCAACGCGCTGCTCGAAGAGAAGTTCGCGGGCAAGAAGGCGTTGGCCGATTCGAACCGCAAGGCCCTGCTGCTGGGCTATCAATACGCCAAGGACCACTTCGAATGTCCCCTGCCCTTCCGTCTGGAAAAGATGGACGCCAACAAGGACAAGATCCTGATTGACGGCAACACGGCCACGGCCCTGGGAGCGATTTACGCCGGGTGCACCGTCGCGGCATGGTATCCGATCACGCCGGCGACTTCGGTGATGGACGGGTTCAAAGGATTCTGCGAGCAATACCGGAAAGATCCCGAAACCGGGAAGAACAACTACCTGATCATCCAGGCCGAGGACGAGCTGGCAGCGATCGGCATGGTGCTGGGCGCGTCCTGGAACGGCGCCCGCGCGTTTACCTCGACCGCTGGTCCCGGGCTTTCCTTGATGAATGAACTGCTGGGGTTCGGTTACTACGCGGAGATTCCGGCGGTGGTAGTCGACGTCCAGCGCGTGGGGCCGTCCACGGGGATGCCGACGCGCACCCAGCAATCCGATGTGATGATGGCGGCGTATGCGTCGCACGGCGATACGCGGCACATTTTGCTGTTCCCGGCGAATCCGAACGAGTGCTTCCATTTCGCCGTCAAGGCGTTCGATCTGGCGGAGCGGTTCCAGACGCCGGTGATCCTGATGTCGGATCTCGACATCGGCATGAATGACTGGGTGGTGCCGCGCCTGACCTGGGACGATTCTTACAAACCGGACCGCGGGCGGGTTCTGAACGCCGAGGATCTGGAGAAGAAGATCGGAAAATTCCAGCGCTACAACCAAGAGGACGAAAACTTCGTGGCGGCGCGCACGTTGCCGGGCGTAAGCCAGAAGGGCGCATACTTCACGCGCGGATCGGGGCACAACAAGTTCGGCGGCTATACCGAAATTCCGGACGAGTACCAGGAAGTGATGGATCGCCTGAAGAAGAAGCATGCGGCGGCGGCAAAGTTCATCCCGGAGCCGGAGTATGTTCCTCGCGAAGGCGCGAAATTCGGCGTGATCGCCATGGGCGGGTGCGATCCGGCAGTCCGCGAAGCCTTGGATCAACTGGATCGCCAGGGCACGCCCGCCGACTATCTGCGTATACGCGGATTCCCGTTCGGCGAAGTAGTGGAGAGATTTCTGGCCAAGCACGATTTTTATTTCGTGGTGGAGCAAAGCCGCGACGCGCAACTTCGCTCGCTGCTGATCCTGGAAACCGCCGTGCCGAAGGAAAAGCTGCGTAGCGTTCTGGTGTACGGAGGATTCCCGCTGAGCAGCCGCCACGTAGTGCAGGGGATTCTGAGCCAAATTTAGAAAGAGCAACGACCATGCCGTCGATCGCAAAACCCATCGCCACGCACCCGACCCTGCAGCGCAACGCGCTGGGGCTGACCATCCGCGATTACGAAGGGTCCATGTCCACGCTGTGCGCCGGCTGCGGGCACGATTCCATCACCGCCGCCATCATTCGCGCGCTGTGGGAGCTGGATACCCAACCGCACATGGTGGCCAAGCTGAGCGGCATCGGCTGTTCTTCCAAGACTCCGACATATTTTCTGAGCGGCGCGCACGGTTTTAACTCCGCCCACGGGCGTATGCCTGCGATCGTGACGGGAGCCGGCGCGGCCGATCGCGACCTTCTGTACATCGGCGTATCGGGTGACGGCGATTCGCTTTCGATCGGCCTCGGCCAGATGTGCCACGCGATCCGTCGCAATATCCGCATGGCGTATATTCTCGAGAACAACGGCGTGTATGGGCTGACGAAGGGTCAGTTCTCGGCGTCGTCCGACATCGGGTCGAAGAGCAAGCGCGGCGAGCCGAACCGGATGGCTCCTATCGATCCCGTGCGCCTGGCGCTGTCGCTGGGAGCGACGTTCATCGCGCGCAGTTTCTCGGGCGATAAAGAACAACTGGTGCCAATTCTGAAGGCTGCGTTCACGCATCGCGGCT
The DNA here is from genome assembly GCA_020073445.1 of Terriglobia bacterium. GTDB lineage: Bacteria > Acidobacteriota > Terriglobia > Bryobacterales > Bryobacteraceae > Palsa-187. Next base: position 74,858 of record JAIQFE010000019.1, on the reverse strand, counting down.
TCGCGCTGGTGGATGTGGTGTCGCCGTGCGTGACCTTCAACGATCACGAAGGGTCGACCAAGAGCTACAAGCACACGCGCAAGAACACGCTGCGGGCCACGCAGGCCGATTGGGTGCCGCCGCAGAGCGAAATCCTGGCGCAGATCAGCAAGTCCGGCACGACATCGGTTGCCATGCACGACGGCAGCGTGGTCCACTTCTCCACGGTTCCCAAGGATTACGATCCCACGGATCGCCGGAAGGTGGCGGCGTATCTGGATGATCAGCCCGCGAACGCCGTGGTCACGGGGCTCCTGTACATCGATCCAAACGCGCCGGATATGCACGAGCTGGGGCAGTCATCGCCGACGCCGCTGCGCGATCTGGCGTATGAGAAGCTGTGTCCGGGGTCGGCGGAGCTGGAGCGGATGCAGGAAGAGTTTAGGTAACAAACGTGGGGTCAGCCTTTCAAGGCTGCAGCCGGGCTTCTGCCCGGCCCCGATCCTGATATGAGACGCCGGCTGGAAAGCCGACGGCAGGCTTGAAAGCCTGACCCCACAAACCGCAAGAGCATCCAACTCAAAACTTGCGATCCCGCTCCGTCGGCCTGCGGGGGCGTAGTCGTTTGAGGTATTCGCGGAGCGCATCGCTAATGAACGCGGACCGGCTGATGCCGGCACGGCGAGCGGCCTGATCAATCTCGCGAAGCAGCTCGGCGTCGATAACGATCCGGATTACCTCCATCGGCATTCGTATACTATCTTGTGTCAATGTGCGACTTTCCGATCTTAAGAAAGAACTGAGGGCATCAGCCGACCCGGAGCGAGCGAAGAATCTCGCGTGGTTCTTCAAGACCGGCAAAAGCGAGTACGGCCATGGCGACCGCTTCATCGGGCTCACCGTTCCGACGATGCGGCGGATTGCTCACCACTACATTCACTTTCCACTGACCGATGTCGCCAAGCTGCTTGCTTCTCCAATACACGAGCATCGATTCGCCGCGCTCGAGATCCTGGTCGCGCAGTATGAACGCGAAAAGAGCAAAGCGATCTTCGACTTCTACTTAAAGCACACGAAGTTCGTGAACAACTGGGACCTGGTCGATACGTCAGCCCCTTACATCGTCGGCCAGCATCTCTTGACGCGTCCTCGCAAGATTCTGTACGGCCTGACGAAATCCACGAATCTCTGGGAGCGCCGCATCGCGATTGTGTCCACGTTCGCATTCATCAAGGCTGGCGAGATAGACGACACATTCGCCATCGCCAAACTTCTGCTTGAAGATGACCACGACCTGATCCATAAGGCCGTCGGGTGGGCGTTGCGCGAGACTGGGAAACAGTCAGCGCCCGCGCTGCTGCACTTTCTGAAGCAGAACTACTCCGCGCTGCCCCGAACGACGCTTCGATACGCGATCGAGCGATTTCCCGCGGCACAGCGTAAGCGGATCTTATCTGGAGACGTTGCATGAACTGGAGGCGAGCACACTGGATCGTTGGCACCGCGACACTGGTGGTCTTTCTGCTGAGCGGTGCGTATATGCGGTGGATTCGGGTGCCCCCAGTCCCGCAGCTGGATGACGTGACCCGGGCTGTTTACCGCTCGCGGCACTTGTTCATATTGCTCTCCGCAGTGCTGAATCTGGCATTCGCGTTGGCCCCGTCGGCGAAGCAGCGGGCCCGGCAGATTGTGTCCGCTTGCGTGCTTGTTGCGCCGGCGCTTTTTCTGGCGGCCTTCGCCCTCGAACCTGCGCAAGGAATCCACGGAGCGCCTTTCTCCCAAATCGCGCTGTATCTGCTGTTCGTGGCTGCGGTGATCCTAGTCCGCGTCGCGCGGACCTAGTGCGACATCGCGTAGACGACGTAATTCACCATGATTCGGATGCCCAATGCCGAGAACTTTTCCGGGTACGACGGATCATCGGCCCACTCCCACGAATCGCCCGTATCGTTGTTGAACCACGCCGCCATGGTCATGCGCCCCTTCTCGTCGAAGACCCCTTTGAAGTGCGGGTCGTAAGAAACGCCGTCGAGCGGGCGCATCCCGTTGAACCTGGCCCACTGTCCGAGAATCTGATAGCGCTTGTCGAGATCGAACAGCATATGGAACGCCTGGGCATCGTCCGGCAACTCCACAAGCTCGCGGTTGGGATAGAGCTGATGGACCGTGTCGGCTATTGCCTGCTGTTCGCCGACCCCCCACATGTCGTCGGCGATGAAAAAGCCTCCCCGATCCAGGTACTCGCGCAGCTTGGCCGCCATGTCGCCGGTTAGGTCGATGCTGGTGGTGCGGGCGGCGAATAGGAACGGCCAGTTGAAGATATCGTCGCCATCCTCGAGATTGATGGGCTGCTCCACGCGCCGCCCGTTAATTCGCGTAAGCCGGAGGAGTGCCGTCATGAAGTGGCGATCCCCAGCCGGATAGTCGTTGGTCCAGTTGGTGCGGCCGCCTTGGCGCCAATCCCGGCCGAAGCCTCTAAAACGACCGCCTCCCCCACTGGAAGGGTACATCAGCCGTCCGAAAACGAACTCGGAAGGAGTCAGCTGGTCCGCCGACACGGGCCCCATCTCGTCCTCGCCGGGGAATTCGCGGAATTTGTTCTGGAAGGCGTACGCGGCGCTGACGCAGGCAGCTACCCCAGCGACTGCCAATAGCGCCTTCGGCCAATTCACACCCCGAGGATACCACCGGGCACTTGACAGAATTGGGCGTTAGAATTCGTTTCGGCCTACCCTTTCCCGGGGAGCCGGAAATACCATCCGTAAGCTATTGAAAGTTGACCAAAAGCCTCCCAATGTGATAGCTTGTCCGTTTAAGAGATAGTTCTGCTCGTTTCTTAACTCCAGGTTCCCTGCAAAAAGTTTTCTGAATGCAAGAAACGCTAAATGCCCTAGGTGGGATACTGCAAAAAGCCAGTATCACCGTCGTTCTTTTGATCATCCTGCACTTCTATCTGAAGGCCGTGCTGTTCGGGCCCTTGGATCGCGTGATGCAGAAGCGGCGCGAGCTGACCGAAGGCGCTCGCAAGACCGCCGAAGACAGCCTCGCGGCAGCCACTCGCAAGGCCGACGAATACGAGGCGAAACTTCGCGACGCCCGGGCAGTGGTGTACAAGCAGCAGGAAGAGATCCGGAAGCGCTGGCTGGATGAGCAAGCCCAACAAATGGCGGAAGCTCGGTCCCGGAGCGAGGCGACCGTGAAATCGGCGCGGGAAGCGATCGCCCAGGATGCCGCGGCAGCCCGCAAGTCCTTGCAGGATACCAGCGCCGCGGTGGCGGATCAGATCGTCGCGATGGTCCTGGGCAAGAGGGCCTCATGAAGAAGCTGTTGCTCCTCCCGGTCTTTGTTATAGCGCTGGCGATGTCGCTGGCCGCCCAGGAACCTGCCGAGCACAAGGCGAGCGAGCCCGTTCCAAACAACGACGAAATGTGGAAATGGGCCAATTTCGGGATCCTGGCGATCGCCCTGGGCTACGGGATGGCCAAAGGCCTGCCCCCGTTGTTCCGGGCGCGCACGAAAGAGATCCAGATGGGCATCTCCGAAGCGCAACAGATGAAGCAGGACGCGGAAAAGCGTTCCACTGAAATGGATGCCCGCCTGAATGCGCTGGGAGCCGACATCGAAAAATTCCGCACGCAATCCGCCGCCGAGATGCAGCAGGAAGGCGACCGCATCAGCCGGGAGACTGCGGCACAAATCAAGAAGATCGAGCAGCAGGCCGCGGTGGAGATTGAATCCGTCGGCAAGACCGCGCGCCGCCAGCTTAAGGAATACGCGGGCGAGCTGGCCATGGGTCTGGCGGAAGAGCGCCTCCGCTCGCGGATCGACGGCGCTACGGAATCGGCGTTAGTGGACGATTTCGTGCGCGATCTGGAGCGGCAAGCCTCTCAGAACGGCGGGGCAAGAAACTAGCATGCTTTCGGTAGTCTCAGCACGGTACGCGCGGGCGCTGGTGGACGTGGTTACCGCACCCGGATCGAATGTCGACCCGGCACAGGTGCTCTCCCAGTTGCGCGCGGTGGAGGCCCTGATCCACGGATCGCAGACGCTGCAGAACGCGCTCAATTCTCCGGCCGTAGCGCCTTCCCGCAAGCGGGCCGTGATGCGCAAGCTCCTGGAACCGATGGGCGTGATGGATAAGATCCGCAATTTCGTGTACGTGGTGATCGACCATCGCCGCGCGCACGAATTCGCCTCTATCGTGGACGGTTTCGAAACCCTGCTGGACGAGCGTCTGGGATTTGTCGCCGCGGATGTTCGCAGCGCGACGCCGCTTACGGATGCGCAGCGGGCCACATTAGAAGCCCAGGTCTCGCGTATAGCGGGAAAGAAAGCAAAACTCAAGTTTTCGAGCGACCCTTCGCTGATCGGTGGCGTGGTCGCGCACGTAGGCTCTACAGTCTACGACGGCAGTGTGCGGGGGCAATTGGAAAGGCTACGAACAAGGCTGGGAGCAGGGTAAGCTCCCTGAAGTAAAACCTGTCTCGTGAAAACAAACTATGGCTCAAATTCGGGCAGATGAAATCTCGCGCCTGTTGCGCGAGGAAATCGACAATTACGAACGCGCGGTAAACGTAGCGGAAACCGGATCGGTGATCTCGGTGGGCGATGGTATCGCCCGCGTGTACGGCCTGGAAAACGTCATGGCCGGCGAGCTGATCGAGTTCAAGGGCGGCGTTTCCGGAATCGCGCTCAACCTGGAAGAAGACCAGGTCGGCGCCGTACTGCTGGGTGAATTCTCCGGCATCAAGGAAGGCGACGAGGTTCGCCGCACGGGCCGCATCATGTCGGTTCCGGTGGGCGAAGCCATGGTGGGCCGCGTGGTCAACGCGCTCGGCCAGCCAATCGATGGAAAAGGGCCGATTGAGACCAAGGAGTTCTACGCCATCGAGCGTCTGGCTCCCGGCATCGTCGACCGGCAGCCGGTGCGCGAACCGCTGCAAACCGGGATCAAAGCCATCGACGCCATGATTCCCGTCGGCCGAGGCCAGCGCGAACTGGTCATCGGCGACCGTCAGACCGGAAAGACCACCGTCGCGCTCGACACCATCATCAACCAGAAGGACAGCGGCGTAATTTGTATCTACGTCGCGATCGGGCAGAAGCGTTCGACCGTCGCGCAGGTGGTCAAGACGCTCCAAACCTACGGTGCCATGGAGTACACCATCGTCGTCGCCGCCACGGCATCCGATCCGGCGCCGATGCAATATATCGCGCCTTATTCGGGCTGCGCGATGGGCGAGTACTTCCGCGATACCAAACGCCATGCGCTGTGCATCTACGACGATCTTTCCAAGCACGCCGCGGCGTATCGCGAAATTTCCCTGCTGCTGCGCCGGCCGCCCGGACGCGAAGCGTTCCCCGGCGACGTGTTCTATCTCCACAGCCGCCTGCTCGAGCGCGCTGCCAAGCTCAATGACGACCTGGGCGGCGGATCGCTGACTGCCCTGCCCTTTATCGAAACCCAGGCAGGCGACGTTTCCGCCTACATTCCGACCAACGTGATCTCGATCACCGACGGCCAGATCTACCTGCAAACCGACTTGTTCAACTCGAACATTCGTCCCGCTATCGACGTAGGTATCTCGGTCAGCCGCGTCGGCAGCAACGCGCAGACCAAAGCGATGAAGCAAGTCGCCGGCGGCTTGCGATTGAGTCTGGCGCAGTATCGCGCGCTGGCAGCCTTCGCCCAGATGGGCTCGGAACTCGACAAGGCTTCGATGGCCCAGCTGACGCGTGGCGCACGCATGGTCGAAATCCTCAAGCAGGGCCAGTATTCGCCGCTCCCCGTCGAAAAACAGGTGGCGATTATTTATGCCGGCACGAACGGCGTGCTGGACGACCTGCCTCTGGATCAGATTAAAGCGTTCGAACAGGAGCTGTACAGGTTCCTGGAGAATGCGCATCCGGCGATCCTCACGACGATTAAGGAAAAGAAGACCATCGACGACGAAATGAAGGGCAAGCTGAATTCGGCGATTCAGGAATTCAAGTCGCGGTTTGTCCAGGATCAATCTCACAAGGCTGTCGCGGCGCGCAAGTAAATGCCAAGTCTGATCGACATCCGGCGGCGTGTCCGCTCGGTCAAGAACACGCAGCAGATCACCAAGGCCATGAAGATGGTCTCCGCGGCAAAGCTGCGGCGTGCGCAGGACCAGGCCATCGCGGCGCGCCCTTACGGGATTCTGCTGCGCCAGATGCTGGCCAACGTGGCGCAGGGCGCGGCCAACGATCCTGACGCCGGTGCGCATCCGCTGCTGGCGGTGCGGCCCGAGCAAAAGATCCTGCTGGTGGTGATCACGGCGGACAGCGGGCTGGCGGGCGCGTTCAACTCCAACCTGATCAAGCTGGCGCACCGTTTCGCCGACGAACATAAGGGCGCTAAGCTCAGCTTCGAGCTGATCGGTAAAAAGGGCGTCAACTACTTCCGGCGCCGGTTCGACGGCATCGCGGGCACGCACACCGATCTCTTCCGCCGGGTCAAATTCGAGGACGCCGAGCGGATCGCGAATCAGATCATTGCCCGTTTTGAATCGGGCGAGGTCGACGCGGTCTACCTGTTCACCAACGAATTCAAGAACGCCATGGCTCCGGCGCTCACTTCGACGCGGATTCTGCCGATCGAGGTGCCCAAGACAGCCGAACCCGTGGATTACATCTATGAACAGAATCCGGGTGAGCTGCTGGGAAGCCTGTTGCCGCGTTACGTAAAATTGCTGGTCTATCGCGCGTTTCTGGAATCGGTTGCGGCCGAGCATGCGGCGCGCATGGTCGCGATGGAAGCGGCCACCAAGAACGCCGGCGAAGTGATCGACAAACTGACCTTGCAGATGAATCGCGTCCGCCAGGCCAGCATCACCCGCGAGATTATCGAAATCGTGAGCGGGGCATCTGCATTAGAGTAGGGGCGAGGCATGCCTCGCCCGAAGAGGAATTGATATGAACGAAGGCAAAGTGATCCAGGTGGCCGGACCGGCCGTCGACGTGGAATTTCCTGAAGGGCACATTCCCGTCATCCGCACCGCAATTCGCATCACGAGCGAGGGATTCAAGGTTCCCGATCCGATCGATATTATTTGCGAGGTGGCGCAGCACATCGGCGAGAGCCGCGTGCGCACCATCGCGCTGCAGCCAACCGACGGCCTGGTGCGCGGCATGAAGGCCATCGATCTGGGCGAGCCGGTCATGGTGCCGGTGGGCAAGGAGACGCTGGGCCGCGTGCTCAACGTGATCGGCCAGCCGGTGGACAAGATGGGTCCGGTGAACACCGCCAAGCGCAGCCCCATTCATCGCATGGCGCCGACCTTTGAAGAGCAATCCACCGAATCGCAGATGTTCGAAACCGGCATCAAGGTGATCGACCTGCTGGAACCCTACGTGCGCGGCGGAAAAATCGGCCTGTTCGGCGGCGCGGGCGTCGGCAAGACCGTTATCATTCAGGAGCTCATCTCGAACCTCGCCACCAAGCACGGCGGCGTCTCGGTGTTCGCCGGCGTCGGCGAACGAACCCGCGAAGGCAACGATCTTTGGCTCGAGTTCCAGGAAGCCGGCGTGATCGATCCGCACGACTGGAAGAAGTCCAAGTGCGCCCTTATCTACGGGCAGATGACCGAGCCGCCCGGGGCGCGTTTGCGCGTTGCGCTTTCCGCCTTGACCGTCGCCGAATATTTCCGCGATGAAGAAGGCCAGGACGTGCTGCTGTTCATCGACAACATTTTCCGTTTCACCCAGGCGGGCTCGGAAGTGTCCGCGCTGCTGGGCCGCATGCCTAGCGCCGTGGGATATCAGCCCAACCTGGCATCTGAAATGGGCGACCTGCAGGAACGCATCACGTCGACCAGATCCGGATCCATCACGTCAGTGCAGGCGATTTACGTGCCCGCCGACGACTACACCGATCCGGCGCCGGCTACAACCTTCGCTCACTTAGACGCGACCACGAATCTTTCGCGATCGATCTCCGAGCTGGGAATTTACCCCGCTGTCGATCCGCTGGCGTCCACTTCGCGTATTCTGGATCCGCTGATCATCGGCGCGGAGCATTACAACACCGCGCAGGCAGTGAAGCAGATCCTGCAGCGCTACAAGGATCTGCAGGACATCATCGCGATTCTCGGTGTCGACGAGCTTTCCGATGAAGACAAAGCCACGGTCGCTCGGGCCCGCAAGATCCAGAGATTCCTTTCGCAGCCGTTCGCGGTCGCCGAAGCGTTCACTGGCCTCAAGGGCAAGTACGTCAAGGTGGCCGATACCGTGCGCAGCTTCAAGGAAGTGGTCGAAGGTAAGCACGATCATATTCCGGAGCAGGCGTTCTACATGCAGGGCTCGATCGACGACGTGCTGGAACGCTACGAAGAGATGAAGAAGCAGGGATAACCGTGATCGCGCACAGGACGCGGCGGCGTCATTACATGCTGGCTGTCGCTGCCGCCGCGTTCCGTTGTGCGCATTAGAATATGGACACGCTGCATATCGAAATCGCGACGCCGGAGAAGCTGGTGGTCGACCAGCAGGCCGACTACGCCGAGATTCCCGGCAAGGACGGCTACATGGGCATCCTTCCCGGCCACGCCGCTCTGCTCAGCGAACTGGCTCACGGGAAGCTGACGCTCACCACGGGCGGCAAGACCGAGAGTTTCACCGTTACCGGCGGATACGTCGAAGTCCGCGACAATCACGTCCGCGTTCTGGCAGACGGCGTCGAATAAAACATTTTCCCGTTCATTCGCGGATGATCTGAAGAGGTTCTATAATTGGAACTTCCATGCAGATCGATTGGTTTCCGCTGTGGCTCAGCCTGCGTGTTGCATTCGTTTCCACCGCGGTAGCTTTTGTCGCCGGCCTGTGGCTCGCATACATCCTTGCGAACCGCGAGTTTCGCGGCAAGGAAGTCCTGGATGCAGCCATCACTCTCCCGCTGGTCCTGCCTCCCACCGTCCTCGGATACTACTTGCTGGTGCTGCTTGCGGGAAATAGTCCGCTCGGCAAGCTGTGGGAAAACATCTTCGGTTCGCCTCTCGTGTTCACCTGGAAAGCCGCGGTGCTCGCCGCTCTGCTGCATGCGCTTCCCTTACTGGTGAAGTCGGCCCGGGCCGCGCTCGAAAGTGTGGACCGCAGCCTGGAACGCGCAGCCCGTAACCTGGGCGCATCGGAATGGCGATTGTTCTGGCGAGTGACGCTTCCGCTCGCGCGACGGTCGATCTTGGCCGCCGTGGCGCTGGCCTTCGCGCGATCGCTGGGAGATTTCGGCGTCACGCTCATGGTGGCGGGCAACATTCCGGGACGCACGCAGACGGTCGCGGTCGCGATCTACGACGCTTACGAAGCCGGCAACACCATGGTCGCGCGCACGCTGGTGCTGGTGATTTCGGCCGTCGCGCTGCTGATCCTGACGCTGGCCAACCGCCTGAGCCCGGCAAAGGCCTGATCTTCTCAATATGATCAGCGCCCGGCTCCGCAAGACCTTTCCCGCACGGCCTGATTCGGCGTCGTTCTCGCTCGATCTCGAATTTCAGGCGACCGCGGGCGTCACAGTTCTGTTCGGACCGAGCGGGTCGGGAAAAACGCTGACGCTCGATCTGATCGCAGGCTTCGTTCGACCGGACGACGGCCGCATTCTGCTCGACGACGAGATTCTCTTTGACGGTTCAGCAGGCGTCAGCCTGCCCCCACAAGCCCGCAATTGCGGCTACGTGTTCCAGAATTACGCCCTGTTCCCGCACATGACACTGCGCCAGAACCTGGAGTTCGCGGCCGAGCGCAGGCCGCGCCTGGAGCGCCATCGCCGCGTGAATGAGATGCTCGAAAAGTTCCGGCTGGTCGATTCGGCGGGCCGCCGTCCGCATGAAGTATCCGGCGGACAGCGTCAGCGCTGCTGTATCGCGCGCGCGTTGATCGGAGCGCCCAAGCTGCTGCTGTTCGACGAACCGGCGCAGGGTCTGGACGCACCACTGCGAGCCGAATTCTACGAGGTCCTGCGTCAGGTCCGCGCGGATTTCAAGACTCCCACGCTGCTGGTGACCCACAGCCTGGACGAATGCTTCGAACTGGGCGAAGCGATGATGGTGGTGCGCGAAGGCCGGCTGGTGCAAAGCGGCACGCCCGCCGCCATCCTCGAACAACCTGCGAATGTCGACGTCGCGCGCCTGCTGGGTATCTTCAATCTGCTTCCCGCAGAGATCCGTGCGCTCGACCCCGGGCGCAATACGAGCAAAGTGCAGATGGGCGAATACGAGCTGGACGGACCCTACTTTCCGGGCCACCTGAAGGGCGATCGTGTCACCGTGTGTGTGCGGCCTGAGAGCCTGCACGCGCTGGAACGCAACGGCAAGCCCGGCGCCAATCAGATTCCCGCACAGCTCGAACGCACCGTCCAAAAGCCCCAAGGGATGCGTCTGGAATTTGCCGGTGCCATCGCGGTCGATCTTTCACGTTCCGACTACGAGCGCGTTCGCGACACCAAGGACTGGGTGATCGAGTTCCCTCGCGAGTCGCTACGGGTTCTTTGACGCGCCGTGTAACTTGAATTCCAGGTGCAGGCGCGCGCTGGGAACCCACACTGGGCCACGATCCTGGTTGTAGGCGGGATTGGCGATGTGCTGCAAATCGATCGATGCGAACACGCCGCCGAACAGGCGCGCGCTGTAGTAGCTCTCCCACACGTATTCAGGACCGTATTGCAGCGCCCCGTCGCCGATCAGAAAATCCAGACCGCCGTGCGCCAGATAGGACGCATGCACGCCGGAGAGGCCGCTAACCGTGAGGGCCGTAGCCACGACATCATCGGGACGCTTCCAGCGCGGGCCCGAGACCGAGACCCCGCCGGTCGCGAGACGATCGATCGCCGTAAACGCGAAGCTTTCCGTTTTGCCGTCGTTCCAACCAAGGCGAGCGAACACGCCCACGCTCTTCGTAATCTGCTGCTCGAGGTTGATCCCAAATCCGTACTTTAGCGTGCCATTGCGGCGCACCGCCGTGATATCCGGGACCGATCCCGTCTGTTGACCGAGGCGCAACGCTTCGGCATAGTCGCCCGAATTCGTGTGCAGGGCGAAACCGAGCAGCCGCAGCGTCCCGGGATGCTCACCTTCGCTGTAATGAATTTCGCCCTCGAACATATCGCCGCGATTGACGAAAAGGCGCCGGTCGAACCGCAAGCCGTTCGCGACGCGGGGTTCCGCCGCGTTGGCGTAGCGCACGGTCCAGCGGCGAGTGTGGAACTCGTGCATCCAGCCCCAGGTGTAGCCGCGAACGTCAGCAGGATAATCCCACGCACCGTTGTACATGATGCCCCAACCCAGGAACTGCGTCCGAGGATCGTGGGTATAGCGATTGTTATCGAAGAAGTCGGTGACCGTGAAGCGGCCGGCCGTGATGGAGTAACGCGTCATCGGCCGCGATCCCGAGAGCTGGTTCGCGTCACTCTCGACCTCTTCGCGCTTGCTGCCGAAGCCGAAGTCGTGGGTGATGTAGGCTCGGGCGAGATACGGTTTGGGAGTTGCTGTGGCGACGCGCGGCAACTCGCCGTTGGGAGCGTTCGCGACTCCGTTAACGCCGCTGAATCCGCGCCCGCCTGCTAATTCGGGATCGATATAGATCTGGGTGTCGCCGGGCAGGCGAAGCCCCAGATACAGCGTGCTGGTTAGAGAGACGTCGCGCTCCCAGGTGTTCTGGAGACTATGCGCACCGCTGTAACGCGCGGGGAAGTCGCCGTGATAATCGCCAATAGAAGTGGCCTGAAAGTAAAGATTCCAGCGTTCGGAAGGCTGGTCAACTGTGGAATCCTGCGCCGCAGCCGAACCCATCACCAACAGCGCGAGAGCGAACCGGAGAATATTTGAGCGCAATACTCAGGTGTATCATGACCGCCGCAGAGCGGCCAAACCGCCGCCCGCGCCAATCAGTAACATTCCTGAAACACGGTTGGTCCATCTTGCATAGCGGGGTTGCCGCGCCACCCCCAGAGCTTTTCCCGCAGCCAGGCCGTAACTCAGCAGGACGATACTCTCGATGACGATACCAGTGCATCCCAGCACGAGTAATTGCACGACCAGGTCACCGTTGGGGTCGATGAACTGGGGCAGAAGCGCGGCGAAAAATACGATCGCTTTCGGGTTGGAGAGTTGCAGCAGTAAGCCGTCCCCAACCAGCCGCCGGGCGGGCCGGCTGCCTTCCCGGTCAATCTGAGGACTCCCCAGTGAGCTTGATTTCGAAAGCAGGGCTCTCAAGCCAAGATAAATCAGATACGCGGCTCCCACCCACTTCACCAGAAAGAAGATGCGATACGAGGCCAGGAGCACCGCTCCCAGCCCGGTTGCGGAAAGTGCGAAGTAGATTGAATTGGCGGAAAGAATGCCTAGGATCGAGTAGGCGCTCGCGCGCGGACCTCGGCGTAGTGCGGTAGCCAGAACCAACAGAACTGCCGGTCCCGGCGTAAGGCAAAGAACCGTTTCCACGGGCACGAACAGCCACCACAGCGTCCAGTTCATGGGAAGCCTCCCAAACTATCGCGAGCCGATGCAAGCGGCCAGCAACTCAGACTTAAGTTCCGATTGCAGCTCGTCCGCCAGCTTGCCGCCTTGGTGCGTGACATAGAACACGTCCAGCGCCTTATGCGCTTCGGTGTCGATCATCACCACCTCGATATTGCAGCCGGCCAGCGAAATGGCGTTCGCCAGATCGTACAGAAGGCCGGGCCGGTCCTCGGACACGATCTCGATGAGCGTGGCGCCGTCGGAAGCGTCGTCCTTGAAAGAGACGCGCGGCCGGATCTTCATGCGCGACGACAAGAAGGGCTTCGGCCGGCCTTTCAGCAGCTTGTCGGCTTCCTGCTTGCCTTCCACCACCTTGCGGACCACGCCGCGCAAGCGGTCGACTTCCGGAGGATTCAAATCCAACGTCCGGTGCGGATCGGCGAACGTGAAGGTGTCCACCACCATGCCGGAGGCGTTGGAGAATGCCTCAGCCTTAAGAATATTGAGGCCGAAGCTGGAAATTGCGCCCGCCACCGATGCGAACAAAGCCGGACGGTCTTTGGTCAGCAGCGTGAGTTTGTAGAAGCCGCGCTCATGATGGATCTCGACCGCCACCGGACGCGAAGCGAGCTGCTGCGCGAGGGCGAAATGCGAATCGATCTCTTCGGGTGTGTGCGTACGCAAGTAGCGCGTCGGCAGCCCTTCCAGAAACCGGGCCCGTTCGGCCGGCATCCCGGCGGCATCGTGGATACGTTCGGTGACCAGCTCGCGGGTCAGCTCTTCGTAGGCCATCAGGTACACGCGCCAAAGCTGCTCCATGCGCCAGGGCGTCATGGCTTGCGGATTCACCGCGCTGATATCGGCGTACGTCAGCATGGTCAACTGCTTCAGGCGCTCCAGCGTGCCGACGCGATCGGCCAGCGCGCGCGCCGTGGAACCGTCGTACAGATCGCGGGAACTCATGACGCTCGATAAATCCAGGTGGCGCAACACCAGAAACTCGACCGTTTCTCGATCCGTTTCCGGCGCGCCCAGCCGTTCCATCACGGCGCGGGCGATCTCCAGCGAGGCGATCGAGTGATCGCGGCCCGAGCCTTTGCCGATGTCGTGCATCAGCAACGCAAACCGCAGCAGCCACGGTTCTTCGATTTCGCTCATCAGATCCGTGAACCGCCCGTCGGTCACCGATTCGAGCGATCCGATGGCCACCAACGTGTGCTCATCCACGGTGTAGCGATGGTAGAAATCCCGCACCACCAGGCATTCGATGTTGCGCCACTCCGGGAGCGCGCTCGCCAGGACGCCCGATTCCTGCATGGCCCGCAGGCCCACCGATGCCTTGGGCAAGGACAGCATGCGCTTCCAGTCGTCCCATTTCGCTTCCGGGGTGAAGCCTTGCAGCCGATCGATGGTATCCGGCGCGATCCGCAACCCATGCCGCGCCACGAACTCGAACAGGCTCAGGTCCTGTGGCGGCTTGTGCGACCGCAGCAGCACGCGGTCCCGCGATACGGTGAACTCGCTGGTCGAGAGTCGCGACCGCCATTCGTGAAACCGGCCCAAAAGCGTGCCAGCCTTCTCGGTCGACGCTTCGATGGCTTGTCTCACCGCCTGGTCGACGACCCGGGCGTGGCGATAATAGTCGCGCATCAGTGAAGCCGGATGTTCGCTCAGCGATTCCTGGGCGTCGAAGCTCAGCGCGTTCTGATCCCGTCCGGCCAGTTCATGCAGCCGGAGACGGATGCCAGAGAGGAAACTGAGCGCGGCCGATAAGTCGGGCGTCCCCTCCCGCGGCTCCAGGATCAACAGCCAGCGCGTAGTCTGCAGATCGCGGAGCGCGCCGGGAGTCTCCTTGACGTTCGGCTCCAGGTGATAAATGGTGTTCTGATACTTGGCTCGCCGACCTTCCGCCAGGCCCGCGATCTGACGGGCCAGAGAATGGCCGCGCTTGGCCTGGAACTGCCGGAACTTATCTTCCAGAGTCTGGTACAGCGCTGCGTCCCCAGCCAAGAGGCGCCGGTCCAGCAGGCTGATGGTGAACTCGGCGTTGTCCTCGTGCTCGACGACGCAGTCCGCCACCGAATGCACGGAATGGCTAGGTCGCAGACCCGAATCCCACAAGCCCTGCAGGAAGGCGGATATATTCTCGCGCGGCGGCAGGTTCTTGTCCGATTCCGCCAGCAATAACAGGTCGACATCGGAATGGGGGAACAGTTCGCTCCGCCCAAATCCTCCCACCGCCACTACTGCCAGACCCGTGCGGAACGACGGCTCTAACGTTCGCGCGTACGCCTGCCGCACGCGTTCTTCGACTTCCGCCGTTCGTCCAGCCAGCGACTGCCTGACTTCCTCCAGACTGGGCGGCGGAAGTACCGCCACTTCCTTCACAATGCTGCTTCTCCCCGGTCGTCGTTGCGGATCCGGACCGCGTCGGCTACCGCATACACGAAAATCTTGCCGTCGCCGATCTTGCCCGTTCGCGCGGCCGTAGCCAGCGTCCGGATCACTTCATCGGCGCGCTGATCCGTCACCACCAGCTCCAGCTTCACCTTCGGCAGCAGGTCTACCTTATATTCCATCCCGCGGTAGACCTCCGTGTGGCCCTTCTGGCGACCGTGCCCGCGAACCTCGGTGATCGTCATCCCATCGACGCCTATGTTCTTGAGGGCTTCTTTTGCGTCTTCCAGCTTGTGCGGCTGGATGATTGCTTCGATTTTTTTCATGTCAGGTCTCCTTGCGGAAGTATACTCCTCCGCACGCGGCCACCTCGCTTAAGACTCGAGATTGTAGCCCTCTTCTCCGTGCATACTCAGATCCAGGCCTTCCGTTTCCTGATCCTTGGTCACGCGAACGCCACAAACAACGTCGCAAATTTTCAAGATAATCAGCGTCCCCACCACGGCAAGCCCAATCGAGATCGCTACCGCGATCAGCTGGTTGATGATCTGGCCGGCATCGCCGTCCACCAGACCCATCGGCTTGCCCATCCGAAGATCGTTGACTTCCTTGGTCGCGAACACGCCAGTCAGCAACGCACCCAGCGTACCGCCGATTCCGTGCACGCCGAATGCATCCAATGCATCGTCGTAGCCGAACATCTTTTTGACTTTGGTGACCATCAGGTAGCAGACCACTCCCGCCGCCAGACCGATCACGATGGCGGGCATCGGCTTCACGAAGCCCGAGGCCGGGGTGATCGCCACCAGACCCGCGACGGCGCCCGAGATAGCTCCCAGCACGCTCGGCTTGCCCGCCATCATCCATTCGACCGTCATCCAGCTCAATACAGCCGCCGCAGTAGCGAAGTGCGTCGCGACAAACGCGCTGGTAGCCAGGGATCCCGCCGCCACTGCGCTGCCCGCGTTGAATCCGAACCAGCCCACCCACAGCAGGCACGCGCCGATCACGCTCAGCACCACGCTGTGCGGCCGCATGGATTCGTCCGGATAGTTGTCGCGCTTGCCCAGATACAGCGCACAGACCAGAGCCGAAACTCCCGAGGTGATGTGCACCACCGTGCCGCCGGCGAAATCCCAGGCCGGAAATGTGCCGCCCAGAACGCCATTCAGGAATCCGCCCTTGCCCCACACCATGTGCGCCATCGGGAAGTACACCACGAACGACCACAGCGTCATGAATAGCAGCATGGCCGAAAACTTCATCCGTTCGGCGAACGCTCCGGAGATGAGCGCCGGGGTGATAATCGCGAACATGAGCTGGTAGATCATGTACGTCTGATGCGGGATGGTGGCGGCATAATCGGCGTTTGGATCCGCGCCCACTCCGTGCAGAAACACGTATCGAAAATCCCCGATGAACGGTGAGCCTTCGGCGAACGCCAGGCTGTAGCCGACCACCGCCCACAGAATGGAAACCGTGGCCATCAGGATGAAGCTGTGCATCATGGTGCCCAGCACATTCTTCTTGCGCACCAGGCCGCCGTAGAACAGCGCCAGGCCCGGACCGGTCATCATCAACACCAAGGCCGAGCTGGTGAGCATCCAGGCGTTATCGCCAGCCATCTGGGCGTTCTTCGTGGCTTTGTCCAGATCGTCCAGCTTCTTGGCGATATCCGGCGGAATCGACTGCGCGAGTGAAACTCCCGCCGTCAGGGCCATGAGCATCAGAAACTGTATGCTGCGAATCATGTTTGCAGGTGATTTGGCAGACTTTGCCGGCGCGCTCCCAAAAGCGCGAAGCCTGGAGAAAGACGAGTTCCTCATAGGGGCTCCTTTGTGTCTTTACGCTCCGTGGCGTAAGTCTAAACAGTATAGTAACTTCCAGACCGACGTTGCGTTCGATTCTTTTGATGGGATGGATTGGAATTTTCTATGAGCCTGGCGGCGGTTCGCGCAGCGAATCCAGGATCTGCTTGCGGACCTTTTGCGTCAATTCCAGCCCGACGACATTGGTCGCTCCCGCACGCCGCGAATAGCGTACCCGCGCGGAAGTGGTCATGTCCCATTTCTCGATTCGCAGGTTCACGTAGGTATGCCGCGGGATGGTATCGACTGTCTCCACCCGGAGTCCCACCTCCGAAACGTCCCGGCATTTGCCGCGAGCGTATCGATCGGAGCCGTCTTCGGCGGCCCAACCGAGGAGAACCGACAGCGTGCAAGGGATACGTTCGTGACGGCGCATGTCCTTGCGTGGCATATGTCCAATTCTAGTCGTAACTACGAATTAACGTCTCGTTCACCGATTCGCCTTTCGCCGATTCGCTAGAATCGGATGCATGCGGTGGCTGTTCGTCACCTTTGCCCTGATCGTAGGCTTGTGTCCCTCCGCGGACGCGCGCGAACCGGTTCGTGCCCGCCACGCCATGGTGGGGGCGCAGGAGCCTCTGGCGACCGATGTCGGTGTTCAGGTCCTCCGCGACGGCGGCAATGCCGTGGACGCCGCGATCGCCGTCGGCTTCGCCCTGGCCGTGACGCATCCTTATGCCGGGAACCTGGGCGGCGGCGGATTCATGCTGATCCGTTTCGCTGACGGCCGATCCACCTTCGTCGATTTCCGCGAGCGCGCCCCCGAAAAAGCCTCGCGCGACATGTATTTGGATACTTCCGGAAAACCTACCCGCGAAAGCCTGGAAGGTTGGAGGTCCGCCGGCGTCCCCGGCACCGTGCGCGGATTCGAACTGGCTCATCGCAAGTACGGCAGCCGAAAATGGTCGGGGCTCCTAGAGCCGGCTATCGCCTTAGCGGAGCACGGTTTCCAGGTCAGCTATCCGCTCGCGGAGTCTCTGAAAGCCGCCCGCAACTTGTCGCAAGACCCGGAATCCAGGCGCATCTTTCAGAACAACGGAGCCTACTTCGCACCGGGTGACACGCTTACTCAGCCGGAGCTTGCGAGCACGCTCCATCGCATCGCGCAAAACGGCGTGAAAGAATTCTACGAAGGCGAGACAGCCCAGAAACTCTCCGACGTGATGTCCCGCAAGGGCGGCCTCATCACGCTGTCCGATCTGAAGAACTACTCCGCCGTCGAGCGCACCCCGCTGACTGGCTCGTATAAAGGGTACGGGATCATCGCCGCGCCGCCACCCAGTTCCGGCGGCGTCGGGATTCTGCAAATGCTCGGGATGCTGGAGAACTCCGGGTATCAGAAATCCGGATTCGGCTCCGCTGCTGAAATCGAGTATGTCGCCGAAGTCATGCGGCGCTACTACGCCGACCGTAGCCAATACCTGGGCGATCCCGATTTCGGCAAGTTGCGTTTAACGAGCCTGCTCGACCCGGCTTACATCAAGCGCCGCCGCGATACAATCGATCCGAATCATGCGACCCCGAGTTCGCGGATACTTCCCGGCCTGCCCACCGGACGCGATGGCGGCGAGACCACGCACTACAACGTCGTCGACGCGCAGGGCAACGCCGTGGCCGTTACCTTCACGCTCAACGAAGGCTATGGCAACGGCATCACTGTGCCGGGCCTCGGTTTCCTGCTGAACGACGAAATGGACGATTTCGCGGCCAAGCCGGGCTCGCCCAACGCGTTCGGCCTGATCCAGGGCGAAGCGAACGCTATCCAGCCCGGCAAGCGCCCGCTCTCATCGATGACGCCGACCATCCTGACCCGCGATGGCAAGTTCTTCATGGCTGTGGGGGCTCCCGGCGGTTCGCGGATCATCTCCGCGGTGCTGCAAACCATCCTGAACGTGGTCGACTTCGGCATGAACGCCCAGGACGCGGTGGACGCGCCGCGCATCCATCACCAATGGCAGCCGGACAAGCTGTATCTGGAGCCGGGGATTTCTCCCGACACCGTCGCGCTGCTCCAATCGCGCGGCTATGACGTCGACCATTCGCCCGGTTTAGTGCTGGCCCGCGTGGAGGCGATCGTCAACAGCGGGGGTGGGCTCCAGGGCGGCTCGGATGGGCGCGCGTCGGGAAAGGTTGCCGGTTACTGACGCCGATACTTAGGATAAGATGCAGCGCGCCCTTTCTACGCACCTCTTCGCGAATCACCGCCTGACCACCGTGTGGCTGGAGCGGATCTGGAACACCGGCATTCCGCTGGTCGAGATCTTCTGCGCCCGCCAGCACCTGGATTATCGCGACAAGGCCCAGATCTCCGATCTTGGTCACTGGTTCCGCGATGCCGAACTCAAGGTTCACTCTCTGCACTCGCCCATGTACAGCGACAACGTGTGGGGCCGCACCGGACCGAATTCCATCATCACCATCACCGAACCGGTGAAATCGAAACGCCTGGACGCGGTTGACGAGATCAAGCGTGCCCTCGAGATCGCGGAGACCGTGCCCTTCCGCTACCTGATCCAGCACCTGGGCGTCGCGTGGGAAGAATTCGACGAGCGCAAAATCGACTCCGCGTTTTCCGCGCTCGAGGAAATCAATCTGTTCGCACGCCAGCGCGGCGTGGAAGTGCTGCTCGAAAACACGCCCAACGAGCTATCCAGCGCCGAGCGCCTGACGATGTTCCTCAAGGTGACCCATCTGAATCTGAATGTATGCTTCGACGTGGGGCACGCCCACATGCTTGGCAGCATCGAGAACGAATATCGCCTCCTGAGACCGCGCATCCGCTCGACGCACGTGCACGACAACAACGGCACCGACGATTCGCACCTGTTTCCCGGTAAAGGGACCGTAGATTGGGCCCGCGCCATGGATTTATTGCGCTCGGCGGATGGCCAGTATCCCTTGCTGTTGGAATTGCGCGAAGTGGATGAAATGCAGCATCCGATCGACTCTGCGCGAGCAACGTTCGATTATTTGGAAGGACTGAAATCTGTCGATGAGAATCACGATCGCTGAAGCTGGCAAACATGTGGGTGAGGCGGTCGAAATCGCCGGCTGGCTCTACAACCTTCGCAGCGGCGGCAAGATCTGTTTCCCGCAAGTGCGCGACGGCTCGGGAATCATACAATGCGTCGCCGTCAAATCGGCGCTGCCCGAAGAATTGTTCGAGTCGCTCAAGCACCTGACCCAGGAATCGTCCCTGATCGTCCGCGGCAAGATTCGCGCGGAAGCTCGCGCAGCCGGCGGGTACGAGATGGATCTGGAAAGCGCGGAAATCGTCCAGCGCGTGCCTGAATCCGATCCCTATCCCATCACGCCGAAAGAGCACGGCATCGACTTCCTGATGGACCATCGCCATCTGTGGCTGCGCAGCCGCCGCCAGCACTCGGCGCTGCTCGTCCGCCATGAGGTGATCAAGGCGATTCGCGATTACTTCGATTCTCACGGCTTCATCCTGGTCGACACGCCGATCTTTACGCCCGCGGCCTGCGAAGGCACCACCACGTTATTCGAGGTGGATTACTTCGAAGACGAAAAGGTCTATCTGGCGCAATCCGGCCAGCTCTATGGCGAGGCGACTGCCGCGGCCTTCGGCAAAACGTATTGCTTCGGTCCGGTGTTTCGCGCCGAAAAATCCAAGACCCGCCGCCATCTGACCGAGTTCTGGATGGTGGAACCGGAGATGGCCTATGCCGATCTCGAAGACGTCAAGCATGTCGGCGAGGAACTGATTTTGCACGTCATCGGTCGCGTTCTGGAGAATCGGCGCGAGGACTTGAAGATTCTGGAGCGCGACGTCTCGAAGCTCGAAGCGGTGAAGGCCCCCTTCCATCGGATGACCTACGATCAGGCGGTCGAAAAACTCAAATCCAAGGGCAGCGAGATCCAGTGGGGCAGCGATCTGGGCAACACCGACGAGACGCTGGTCACCGAAGATCTCGACCGCCCGGTGATGATCGATCGCTATCCGGCTGCGGTCAAGGCATTCTATTTCGCGCCGGCGCCGGATCGTCCGGACGTTGCTCTAGGCGTCGACTTCATCGCGCCCGAAGGCTATGGGGAAATCATCGGCGGCGGCCAGCGCATTCACGAGCTGGATCTGCTGCTCAAGCGCCTGGAGGAACACAAACTGCCGCGCGAGGCGTTCGAGTGGTACCTGGATCTGCGCAAGTACGGCAGCGTCCCGCACGCCGGCTTTGGTATGGGCGTCGAGCGTTTCGTGGCCTGGATGTGCGGCCTGGAGCACGTCCGCGAAACCACTGCGTTCCCGCGGATGATATATCGCACGAAACCTTAGGCTCCAGCCGGAAGTGGCTACGCCGCCCAAATCGGCCCTGCAGGCTCACGGATCCGGTGTGGGGACTGGGCAGCAACTGGGGTAGAATCAGGCGAAGGCGAAACCTTAGAGGTTAGTCGGCCGCCACTATTCAGCGTGAGCGATTCCGCCATCATCACGCTGCTTATCATTATTGCGGCTGTTTTATTCCTGGCGCGCTGGTCTCCCATCTGGAACGACGTAGTCCGAGGCGCAGTAAGATTCCTGGTAATCGTTTTAGGCGTGCTCTTCGGCATTCTGGCTGTCCCTGCCATTGTGTACGCCGCCGTCAAGTTCGTGAAGTCGGCCTGGGAGAACTAAGTATTGAAACAGGTTTGACTAGATTTGCGACCGGGGTTATGATCGCCCATGGAAAAATCAACCGATGTGACCGCCAAACACCCGTGCCCCCACGAGCTCCAGGTGCCAGTATTGATCAATACCGGCGAAGAAACCGGACAATACGAATGTTCCTTGTGCGGGGAGAAGTTTCAGAAGCCAACTGGCCCGGAGTATGGCCACCTTTGAGCAGGGCCTGCTAGAATACAAGTCGATGAAATACCGGGTCTACCTGGAGCAGGACGAAGACGGAATTTATGTCGCCACCTGCCCAACCTTGCCCGGCTGTGTGTCCCAGGGCCACACTCGAGCAGAGGCGACCGCGAATATCCGGGAAGCGATTGAAGGATACCTGAAAAGCCTCGTCAAGCACGGCGATCCTGTGCCCCCAGGTATTGAGGAAGAAGTCATCGAGGTCACCAATCGGTGAAACTGCCGGTGGTATCCGGCAGCGACGCTGTTCGCGCATTTAGAAGCGTGGGATACGAATTCGACGAGCAACACGGAAGCCACATTATCGTGAGGCACTCGGATCCGCCACACAGGCGCTTGTCGATTCCCAACCATAAGGAAGTTGCCAAAGGCACCCTTAGAGCACTGATCCGCGAAGCGGGACTTTCCGTGGACGAGTTCGCACGACTTCTCTAGATCATGACAGAACCTTGGCCCTGGCCACCCGAGCTCGACGCCGTCATCGCCGCGCCCAGGCACCACACCCTCATCTTCGAAAATGAACAGGTGCGCGTCCTCGACACCCGCATTCCGGTAGGCGATACTGTGCCCGTCCACACGCACCGCTGGCCTGCCGTCTACAACACCGTCCGCTTCAGCCATTTCATCCGCCGCGACGGTGAGGGAAAGATCCTGTTCGACAGCCGGAAACTTACGAATCCCCTGCCCCCGGCCGCGTGGCTCGACTGCCTGCCGCCGCACAGCGTCGAAAACGTCGGCGACGTCGAGATTCACCTGATCAGCTTCGAGCTCAAAGACTAAAGACGCGATAATCATTAATAGTTCCCATGCGTCAGTCTCACATCGCCGTTATAGGCGCGCCCATGGATCTGGGCGCGGGACGCCGCGGTGTCGATATGGGCCCCTCGGCCCTGCGCGTCGCCGGGCTGAACCAGAAACTCGCCGAGATCGGCTACCAAATCGAAGATCTGGGCAACGTGGTTGTGGACCAGCCGGAAAGCTTGCCTACCGGTCCCACGCACGCGCGGTATCTTCCGCAGATCGCCCACACCTGCGCGCGCCTAGCGGATATGGTCGAGCGGGCCGCCGATAAAGGACACGTCCCGCTCGTGCTGGGTGGCGATCACTCCGCGGCCATCGGAACTGTCGCCGGCATGTCGCGTCATCTCCACAAGCAGGGCCACAAGCTCGGGGTGCTGTGGATCGACGCGCACGCCGATATGAACACTCCCGAATCCAGCCCGTCCGGGAACATCCACGGTATGCCGCTGGCCTGCATCATCGGTCAGGGACCGTCCGAGCTGACAGGCATCGCCTCGCATGTGCCGATGGTGGATCCGAGGAACGTCGCCATCGTGGGACTCCGCAGCGTGGACGACATCGAGCGCTTGAATGTGCGCGGCGCCGGCGTGCACCCGTTCACCATGCGCGATATCGACGAACGGGGCATGCGCACCGTGATGCAGGAGGCGATCCACGCGGTCTCGTCGGGCACCATGGGCTTCCATCTCTCCTTCGACCTCGACGCGGTCGATCCAGCGGAGGCGCCTGGTGTCGGAACCCCTGTCCACGGGGGCATCACCTATCGCGAGGCGCACCTGGCCATGGAAATTGTGTGCGATAGCGGCTTGATGACCTCACTCGAAATGGTGGAGCTGAATCCGGTTCTCGATATCGCGAACCGCACCGCCATTCTCGGCGTCGAACTGTTGATGTCGGCCTTAGGAAAGAGGATTCTCTAGGATGGCGTTGCGGGTAGCCGTATTATACGGAGGACGGAGCGGCGAGCACGAGATCTCGCTGCGCTCCGCGGAATCGATCATCGCGGGCCTGGATCGCGCGAAGTACGAAGTCCAGCGCATCTTCATCACGCCCGAAGGCCACTGGGAGCCGCGCGCGATCTCGCCTGAGCCCGGAGCCAATCCAGGCATCGATGTCGTGTTCCCGGTCTTGCATGGCACGTTCGGAGAAGATGGCACCGTGCAGGGCCTTCTGGAACTGGCCGGACTGCCCTACGTCGGAGCCGGCGTGTTGGCATCCGCGGTGGCGATGGACAAGGAAGTCACCAAGCGACTCTTGGCGGAGCGGGGACTGCCCGTGACCGAATATGTCACCGTAATCCGCGGCCACCATAGCGACGTCAACCTTCCGTTTCCGCTGTTCGTCAAGCCCGCCAATCTCGGCTCGTCGGTCGGTATCTCAAAGGTCAAGAGTTGCGCCGAGCTTCCCGCCGCTCTGGAACTCGCAGGCCAATATGACCGCAAGATCCTGGTCGAACGCGGCATCGCCGGGCGCGAGTTCGAGTGTTCGGTGCTGGGCAGTGAACAGCCGCTGGCCGCGGTTCCGTGTGAGGTCATCCCTTCGCGCGATTTCTACGATTACGAAGACAAGTATCTCCTCGACGCAGCCAAGCTCATCGTGCCGGCGCCGCTCACGCCCGAACAGACCGCGGAGATGCAGAGGCTCGCCGTCGCCGCGTATCAGGCCGTCGAGTGCGAAGGCATGGCGCGGGTCGACTTCCTGATGGAGACGGCGTCGGGGAAACTCTACATTAACGAGATCAATACCATCCCCGGATTCACTTCCATTTCCATGTATCCGAAAATGTGGGAGGCAGCCGGCGTGCCGTTCGCCGAGCTGTTGGACCGCTTGATCGGACTGGCGCTCGATCGCCACCGGGCTCGCCAGGCCACTCGCTTTAAGAGATGAAGTTCCTAAGGCTATTCGCGTTCCTGTGCGTCTGTTTGCGGCCTTTGCCTGCCACGGACGATCCCGCATCGCAAATCGAAGAGGAACTCAAGAAGATCGCCAGCGTATACGCCACTATTGAAAGCGAATCCGCCGATCCGGTGCCGGCTACGGCTGCGATCTACCAGGGTGCGATTCCCGGGATGCTGCGCACCCTCGATCCGCATTCGGTGTTCTTCGATCCCGATCAGTTCGAACAGCTCAAGCAGATGCAGTCGAGCGAGCGCAAAGGATTCGGCACCGTCGTAAGCCTGCTGCCGGGCCGCGTGATCGTGCTTCAGACGATCGAGGGCTCGCCCTCCGCGAAGGCCGGCCTGTCTGCCGGCGATGAGATTCTCGGCATCAACACCATCCCGGTTCGCTATCTGGATATCGAGCAGCTCACGCAGGTATTAACCGAGGCCCGCCAGAAGGAAGCCGTACTCGATGTCCGCAAGCCCGGCAACGAGCGCACCGTGCAGATCAAGATGTCGCCGGCACTGCTTGACGCGCCCACCGTGGACCGAGCCTACATGATCGCTCCCGGAATCGGCCACCTGCGGATCACCGGCTTCGAACAGCCCACCGGTCAACTGGTGCAGCAGACCATCGAGAAACTGGGGGGCAAGTCTCTCCAGGGCCTGATCATCGATCTGCGCGACAACCCCGGCGGGGCTGTGCAATCGGCCGCCGAGACCGCCGCCTTGTTTCTTTCGCCCGATCAGCTGATCTTCACCATCGGCGGCCGCAATACGAAGCCCGAGCAGGCCGCCGTTCCCAAGGGCGTAACGCCCTACACGTTTCCCGTCGCGATTCTGATCAACGGCAAGAGCGCCAGCGCTTCCGAGATTGTCACCGGCGCATTGCAGGATCACGATCGCGCCGTCGTGCTGGGCGAGCCGAGCTACGGAAAAGGCTTGGTCCAGCAAGTTTTCCCGCTGTCGGCCTTAAGCGGCCTGGCGCTGACGACGGCGTTTTACTACACGCCCAGCGGCCGGTCGATTCAAAAACCCCTCGGCGGTGGTCAGCTGGGTGCGGCCTCGGTGATGGCTCGCGGGCCGTTCCACTCCGATTCGGGCCGGCCGCTGCCCGGCGGAGGCGGCATCCAGCCCGACCAAATTGTCTATCCCGCGCAACAGAACCGCCTTCAGATCGTACTGGACGCCACCGGATCGCTCACCAGCTTCGCCGGGGAATACCTGCTGACTCACACTGTCGGTGAAGATGGGCAGGCGACATCGGAGATGCTCGACGCGCTCAAGGTCTTTCTCTCCGAGCGGTCGATTCAACCTGGTGTCGCGGACTGGCTGAGCAACCGCGACTGGATCGCCAACCGCTTGCGGCAGGAGATCCTGAATCTGAAGTTCGGGGTGGCCCGCGGCGATGAGATCGAGCTGCAGCGCGATCCCGTGATTCAGGCCGCGCTCAAGAAGTTGCGCGGCGCGCCCTGAAGTAGTGCACGACCATCGGGGCGACGCTCACGAACACAATCCCCAAGACAACCTTTTCGAAGTTCGCACGGATAACCGGAATCGCTCCCAGGAAATAACCGGCCAAGGTCATGGAAAGCACCCAACCCAGCCCTCCGATCACGTTGAAGGATACGAACCGCGGATATTGCATGCGGCCCACGCCCGCCATGAAAGGCGCGAAGGTGCGAACGATGGGAACGAACTTGGCGTAGATCAGGGTCTTGCCGCCGTGCTTCTCGTAGAACTCGTGAGTTTGCTTGATGTATTCCTGCTTGAACAGCATCGAATCGGGGCGCGTGAAGATGCGCGGCCCGGCGCGGCGGCCCAGCAGATAGCCGCTCTGGTCGCCCAGGATGGAGAAGACTACGAACAGCGCGCAAATCTGAACGATGTCGATTTGGCCCGCGCCCGCGACCACACCCACGGTGAACAACAGGGAATCACCCGGCAGGAAGAGCCCGACCAACAATCCGGATTCTGCAAATACGATGCCGGCCAGCAGCGCGTATCCCCACCAGCCCGTAATCACCTGGGTCAGCAGTTGAATCAGGCGGTCTGGATCGGTAAGGCTCCGCCAGACGTCTATCAAAGATTGGGCCAAGGAATGGGCCATCAGAACGGTGCGCCTACTTCTGGCGCAGCGATGCGACCATACTCTGGATCTCTTTTTGGTTCACCGTCACCTTGCCCTCGGCGGTCAGCTTCGCGAGGATACCGTCCATGAGAAGCGAATTGCGCTCCGATATCTTTTTCTGCTTCAGCTGCGCGAGCAAGGTATCGTGTTCCACCGGCAACGCGGCCATATCGGCATCCGTCTTTTCGGTGACCTTGGCCACGATGTTCCGCCCCTGGATCGGCAGGGGACCCAAAACCGCGCCTACCTGCGCGTCGAAGGCGTCTGCCAAGGCAGCTGCCGGACCCAGGCCGTCAATGGAATCGGCGCGTCCGAAACTGCTGGAAGTCGTGATATCGAGCTGGAACGACTTGGCGACCTTGGCGATGTCCTCGCCTTTCTTCAACCGTTCCGCGGCGTCCTTGGCGCTATCCGCCGCCAGCTGAGCCGCCTTGTCGTTCACCATCTTTTCGCGGATCTGCGCCTGCACTTCGCTAAACTCCGCCGGCCGGCCGGGAGTGCGGCTATTCAGAATCACCACCGCGATTCTGTTGTTGGGCAAAATCACTTGCGAGGAGACCTCATCGGGCTTCATCGAAGCCAGCGAACTGTCGATTTCCGGATTCACACCCAGGCCCGGGATGGCTTCGCCGGGCACGGCCGAAGGCATGGCGATCAGATCCGCGCCGTACTTCTTGGCTATCTCGGCGGCGGATTTGGGCGACTTGACCAGATCGGCATGCATCTGGTCGCCGAGCATCTGCATCTTGTCGGTGACCGCTTGGGCGCGCACTTCCTTGGCCAGCGCATCCTTCACTTCTTCAAAGGGCTTAAGCTTGGCCGGTTCCTTATCCAGGACTTGAATGATGTGATAGCCGTACTGCGAAGTCACCACGCCGCTGAGTTCTTTCGGCTTCAGAGCGAAGGCCGCGCTATCAAACTCGGCAACCATCTGACCGTGAGTAAACGAGCCCAGATCGCCGCCTTGATCCTTGCTGCCATCGTCGGAATTCTTTTTGGCCAGCTCGGCGAAATCGGCCCCGTTCTTGAGCTGCTTGAGCAAATCCTCAGCCTTAGCCTTCAACGCTTTCTTCTCGGCGTCCGATTTCCCTTCCGTCTTGAGAAGGATGTGACGCGCATGCACCGTTTCCGGCATGCGGAAGTTGTCGAGCGAGCTGGAATAAGCCGTACGAAGCTGCTCGTCGGTTACGTTGATGGTTGCGGCGACTTTTTCCTGATCGAGCACCACCACCTGGTAAGCCGTTCTGGCGGGCTGGGTGAAGTTGGCTTTCGACGAGTCGTAGACCTTGCGGACTTCCTCGTCCGTGGGCTTCGCCTTATCGAGAAACTTGGCCGGAGGAAACGCGATGTACTGAATCCGCAGCTTTTCGTACTTCTTGCGGTATTCGTTCTCAATATCCTTGGGCGTGACCACGACGCTGCCCAGGACCGCGCTCTGCATTTTGCGCAGAATCACCTGATTCCGGGCTTCGTCCACGACGTCCTGAAGCGTGATTCCCTGCTGGGCCAGCGCGGCCTCGAACTGGTCCTTGGAGGCCAGCGTGCCGTTCGGGAAGTACTGCGGATAGTTGGCCACAATGCTCGCCAGAGCTTCGTCGTCGGTGGCCGTGAAGCCCAGCCGGTTGGCTTCATAGAGAGCCGCGCGTTCCGAGACCATCTGCTCCACGAATTGCGGCAGATAGATCTCCAGCAGATTTGGCGGGATGCGCCCCTGGCTGTACTTCTGGAAGAGCTGCTGCGCCTCCAGCGCGGTGATCTTGCGGCCGCCGACTTCAGCGAGCACCGGATTGTCGCTGGTAGTGGTCCCCGTGCTGTAGTTGGGGATCAGGTAGGTGACCATGGACAGCGCGACCAGGGTCAACAATCCTCCGAGGACGTATTTCTTAACCTTATCCGAGCTCCGGAACAGATCAAACATGGTGATATCTCCAGCTGCTGGCGCGCGGCGTGCGCGCATGAAACCTCTTGATTTTCAAGGGTGAGCTAGCTCCAGTATATCGCAGCATATGGCGAAGTCTAACCCCTCCGGGGCGGTTCCGGCGGGAAGATGCGTACGACAAAACGAACCCAAGCCGCTGGGGTTCAAAGTGCTCGTTCCCAGCGCTCCGTTCCCGCACCGAAGCGGGTTTCAAATCAAGTTCTACCAGCGAGATGGCTGGACAGTAGTGCGACGGGGACGCAAGTGTTTGCGAAGAGAGCGAAGAAGATCGCCCGGAAATTGGGATTCGGCCAGCGGTCGCAAAGATCCCGTGCTGATAAAGCCCGGCGCGTCGCTCGTACGCCTGGGGTGAAATGCATAGCCTGCCGGACAGTTGTATTAACGCGATTCCCGATATTTTCGAGCGCCGATCAGGGCCAGGCCGCCGATCATCAACACGATGCTCGAGGGCTCGGGAACAACCGTCCCTTCCAAGGAAAAAGCGGCATTGAAGGTGGGAGCCGGATTACCGTTGGCCGCAGGACCGACAATGTCCGTGCCTACTCGCAGCCAGTCGGGGTCGAGATCGGCATCCCGGGTCCATGCCTGCAGATCGGGGGAGAACGGAGTGGTTCCGGCTCCGCTGATCGGCCTGGATGCCGAGAGCCAGTAGAACTGCCCGCCATTCGACAGCAGCACCTGAGGGATGAAGAAATAGTGGCCATCCTGCAGGTCGAACGGCGTGGCGAAAGACACATCGAACCGCACCTCTTGTCCGGTGACCGGCCCGTTGCCCAGGGTGGCTTGATTTGGCGCCGGGTGAATCCCCCCAGGCTGGACGCTGTTGAGCGCCGTAAAGTTCACGTTCAGCGTCGAGGTTGAGAAGGACAACCCGCTCGCCGCGCTGTCGCGGGAATCGAAAGCCACATCGGACGGGGAATTGGCGCGGGTGGGGACGTTAGGAGTCCGGACAGTATCTGAGTCCAAAGGGAACACACGGTAAATCTCTACAACCACCTGTGACACGCTTGTGGGGCTGCCTTGCGGCGCCGGGACGATCAAGCCCGTAAAGGAAGCCGAAAAGATACTGGCCGGCGAGCCAAGTACGAAATCGTCGGCTGATTCTATTTCAAACACGCCCCCGCCGCTGTCGGGCCGCGAGGCCATCGCCATCAGATTAGTGGGGGTCAGATTGTTATAAATCACCGAGGCCCTGGCGGATGGTACAAGCATCATCCCAAGAGCAAGCAAGGTCGCGCCCTGCAATTCCCAGCGCATTTAAGTATTCCTCCGTTGGACGACCGACTTCGTTTTGGGCGGGTTCTCACCCCGCGTTATCCCGCTTATCAGTACTCTACACCCGGAACGGTTCGCTGAGAAGTCCTGGCGGTACCGACGTCAAATCCATCGGGCGACTGACACGATATCGTGTTTCGCGATTCGCCGGAGGGATTCGGGTCACACCCTGGCCGAGGCCATTTTGTTTTGAGCTCGCACCTGGCGCGATGCTTTTGGGTTCTCGGTCTCACGGCTACGGGGAGTGCGTACACTCTCGATCGTTTTCAGCCACCTGCAAACCATCTGGTGCGCCACATCCTTAGAAAATCCGTACTTGTCGTGCATTTGAGCGGTCAGATACACACACCACGGATCGGTCCGATTCATCTCAGAGATCGCTCCTTTCCCAATGATTTGAAAGGGAGCCGCTGCGTTACGGACAACTCGCTCTTCAGGAGTAGATAGCGTGGGTGGTCCGACCCGCACACTGAACACTGCCCCCACATCGGACAATGCTCGCAATAGACGTCCGATGCTGCTTCCGCTTGCTCCAGGAACGGTGGTTGTGTTTTTTCAAGATCCAGCTTCGGCATCCACTCTCCCCGGGCTGGATAGATCGCCCTCTTTGGAGCGCTATCTCTCCAGCCCCGCTGCGTCCTCCGATAAGCCAAAACTATCAGGGATCGGCCGTCTGGGAAAGCTAGGTAAAATACTAGGTAATTTTAATCTTTGCCAAGAACCAGGGTTTCTGGAGCTAAACTAAGCCTTGTTCGATGGCGTGCTTGGTCAATTCGGCGGTGGTGCGTAAGCCCAGCTTTTTCTTGATGTTGTCTCGGTGAAACGCAACTGTCTTGACGGAGATATTGAGAACGTGGGCAATCTCTTTCGCCGCGCGGCCCTCGGCGATCAATTGTAAAGTTTCGCGCTCCCGCGTGCTGAGGTGAAGACTCGCCGCGGCACGCGCGGGATCGGTGGAGCGCTCCAACGGTTTGGTCGCAAGAGCCGGAGTTACATAGATCCGGCCATCCATGACGGTTTTGATGGCGTCTAGAAGCTCTTCGCGTGCGGCTGATTTCAGAACGTATCCTGTCGCGCCCGCGTTGAGCGCGGCTTCCAGGTAGGCAGGGTTCACGTGCATCGTAACGAACAGCAACTTCACGTCGGGCAGACTCTTCTTGATCTGGAGGGCGGCGTCGACGCCGTTCAGCAGCGGCATCGTGATGTCCAGGATAATCAGATCCGGTTTCAAGCGAAGAGCCGCGTCCACCAGAGCCCGCCCGTCCATCGCCGTCCCGACGATTTCCAGATGCGGTTCAAGAAACGCGCGAAGGCCTTCGAGCGTAAGCGGATGGTCGTCGGCCAACAAGACTCGAGTGTGTTTCATAGGCTCGCATCGTCCAAGGGAACTTCCAGTGCAAGCCGGGTACCGTGACCTGGTTTCGAGGCGATCGATAGCTTCCCATTGACGAGCCGCGCCCGCTCCTCCATTCCGATCAATCCCAAGCCTCCTCGGCCCCGAATAGCCTCAGGATCGAAACCGATGCCGTCGTCAGCGATGGTGAGTTCTATAGCTCTTCCCTGCAGCCTGAAGGTCATCGAGACGTGCTTGGCATTGGCATGTTTCGCTATATTCTGCAGACTCTCCTGGGCGACGCGATAAACACACGACGTCACCTCGCGGGACACAGAAGTGCCAGGCAAGGCGTCGCTGTTGAATGCTAACTCGACATCCGGAGCCCGCTCCGAAAACTCCTTGCACAGGCTCCTCAGCGAAGCTACTACTCCCAGATCATCCAGAATGGACGGGTGCAACTTGTACGCGATATGGCGAGTCTCGTCGGACGCTTTGGCGACGCGGGCTTGCAGGGCCTTCAGCCGGTTTCGCGCTTCTGCCGGAGCCGGGGGATCGGCTACCAGCCCGCCGATGTCGAAAGCCAGGGAAGCGAGTTGCTGGCAGATCTGATCGTGCAGCTCGCGCGACACTCTTCGGCGTTCCTCCTCCTGCGCCGTAAGGAGACTGGCGGACAGAGCACGAATTTCCTGGCGGTTCGTTTCGGCGATCCGTTCCAGGCGCTTTCGCTCCGTCACGTCGCGTCCGATCACCAAGACCGATTCCACCGAGCCATCCGCCGCGCATTCCGGAATAAACCGCTCCTCCCACTCGGTCGCGCCACCGGGAGACGGATAGGAAAATTCGAGAGTGGCAGGCTGTCCCGTCTCGAACGCGCGGCGGGTCGCGACCATCCAGATATCAATCAGGTCTTGCGGTAACCCGAGTTCCAGGGACGTCTTCCCGATGAATGCCTCCCGAGGGATTCCCGCGATGCTTGCCGTCTTCGCATTGACGTAGGTGAAGCGGAACTGGCGATCCAAGCGCAGGATCACGTCCGGAGTATCGTCGAGCAGCGTGCTGACTTCCTGTTCGCGCTGGCGGAGCGCTTCCTCGGTTCGCTTGCGCTGGGTGACGTCCTGGGTCACGCCGATGAAGCGCTTCGGGTGCCCCTCCCCATCGAAGAAGACTTGGCCCCATGCAGAGATCCATCGCTCCTTCCGGTCCTGGATTCCGATCGTGCGATACTCCGTAGCGTAGTGCCCGCCGCTCTCGGGCTGAAGAACGCTTTGCAACAGTTGCCGCAGTCTCTCGCGGTCGTCCCGATGAAGGGCTTCATAGAACGTTTCCACGTCGAGTTCCGCATCCGGCGGCAACCCGAAGTGGCGTTTGGTGATATCGGACCAAGCCATCGCACCGGTACGCGGATCGTAGTCGAACGTGCCCAACCCGGTGCTTTCGATGGCCAGCCGCAGCCGCTCCTCGCTGTTGCGTAACGCCTCCTCCCCCCGCTTGCGGGCCGTGATGTCGGTCACGAAAGCGACCCCCAGCCTGCCCTGAGCCGCTTCGATGGAACTCAAGCCGATTTCGATGGGGAAGGTCGAGCCGTCCTTACGGAGTCCCTCGAGATCAAATCCGACGCCCATCGGTCTGTCTTGGGGCTTAGCAAAGTAAGCCCGACAGTACTCGGCGTGCCGCCCCCGTGCGCCTTCCTGCACTAGAATCTCGAGTGGCCGCCCGAGCAGTTCTTCCTTTTCGTAGCCGAAGATTTTCTCGGCCATCCGATTCAAGAGTTGGATCGTTCCATCGGCATATACCCCCACGATGCCTTGGGAAGCCGAATCGAAGACACTTGTGATGATCGCATCTCTTTCCCGCAGCGCGTCCTCCATCCGCGTGCGCTCGGAGATGTCCGTGAGCAGGCCGTACCAGTAAACGCTGCCATCCGGCTCACGCTCCGGCAAGGAGTGCCCCTCGAACCACATCGTTCCCCTGGACGGAGTGAGCATCCTGAAATTGTCACGCCAAGGCGTCATCGTCCGGGCGGATTCCGCAATGCTGGCGCGTACGCGTATCGCGTCCTCGGGATGCATCATGGCGAACAGCGGCGAGGCGTCTTGACGTAAATCCGGAAGTTCCGGGAGCATTCTCTGGAAGGCTCGGCTCGCGTAAGGGAGTGAAGTCGAGCCGTCCGGACGTAATCGAAAGGCGCAAATGGCGCCCGGCGTCGTAGCAAGAATCTTTTCGAGCCGATCCCGCTCGTCCTGTAACGCGTACTCCAGTTTCTTGCGCTGAGTGATATCTTCCGAAAAAATCAGAATACCCTCCGGAAGCCCGTCTCGATTTCCCCAGGGTCGGACTTCCCACCGCAGATGAATGTGGCCGCCGTCGGCACGTTCAAAGACATCGTCTTCAGCTCGCACAGCCTCACCGGCAAGGCAGCGGCGATGAATCTCCTTCCATCGTTGCGGGATATCAGGGAAGATCTCGTAATGCGATCGGCCCAATATGTACGCGCTGTCCAACCCGTAATCCGCACACCAGCGATCACTTGCCTGGAGATAACGCATTTCGCGATCAAACATCGCCACCGGGGCCGGGACGTAGCGCAGAAATGTCGCAAGCAGTTCTTCACGACTCCGTACGGCGTGCGAGAGCTCTTCAACCGATTGTGGATTGTGTCCTATTGGCTCCATCGTTACCTACCCCTCCGGGGCTGCATAGTAAGGGACGCGGTACCGGCCTTCTCAGAACTCTCCGTGGATCGCCCGAACCGCTTGCTCCAGGCCGCTACGACGCACGACGATGGCGATGGTCAGCTCGCTCGATCCCTGGGCGATCGCGATGATGTTGATGTCGTGCTTGGAAATCGCCGTGAAGAGACGGCCGGCCAAGCCCGGTGTACCGCGCATGCCCTCGCCCACCACCGCGATGAGGCCGACATCGGTGTCGACTTCGATGGGCTTCAAATAGCCGTGAACCAGTTCGAGCGCGAGATCTTCTTCCAGAAACTCGCGGGCGCGCTCCAGTTCCGATTGGCGGACTAGAAAACAGAAGCTCTGCCGGTAACTCGAGCTGGTGAAGGCCAGGATTTCCACGTTCGCCTGAGCCAGCGCGTCCAGCGCCCGCGCCATCAGTTTGGTTCCGCTGATGGCCGCACTGGCGGGCTCCATCGAAACCAGCGCGACGTCGGTCATCGAAGTTACCGCGTGCGGGCCGTGCCCTGAGTCGACGCTCGGCAGAATGCGCGTGCCCGGTTTTTCGGGCGCGAAGCTATTTTTGCTCCACACCGGGATGCCCCGCTCGACCAGCGGCGCGAGCGTGCGGGGATGCAGAACCTTGGCCCCGTTATAGGCCAGCTCGGCGGCCTCCGCATAGGTGATCTCGGGAAGGACCCTCGCGTCGGTGACCAGGCGTGGATCGCCGCTCATGATTCCATCGACATCGGTCCAAATCCACAGCTCTGCGGCATCCAGGGCCGCAGCCAGGATCGACGCCGAAAAATCCGAGCCGCCGCGCCCGAGCGTCGTGGGACGATGATCCAACGTCGACCCGTTGAATCCGGTCACGATGGGCACCCTGCGCTGATCGGGCTTTCCCTCCAACAGGGGCTGCAACACCGCGGCGGCGCGCGCGCGAGTGGGATCCATTAAAGGCGTGGCGTTGCCGAACACGGCATCGGTCGCGATCACGTCGGCGGCGTTCACCGCCACAGCCGGCATGCCCTCGGCTTCCATGTGGAGCGCCATCAGATAAGCCGACAGGCGCTCACCCACAGCCACAGCTTCGTCCACCGAACGAGGCGGACGCTCGCCCAGCATCATCACACCTTTGGCGATGCGCGCGAATTCGGCGATCAGGCGTTCCACGCCGGCGATGGCCTCGTGCTGCTTCTTTTCCGGCAGGAGGCCGCGGCAACATTCGCGATGCCGCTCGGACAGCTTTTCGAGATTCGCGTCGAGGTCGGCTTGATCGCCCGCCTCGGCTTTGCGCAGGGAATCGAGCAATAGATCGGTCACCTTGGACATCGCCGAGACAACTACCACGACCGGTCGCTTGGCGCTCTGCTCGGCGGTCAGACGCGCCGCGACGCGGATGCGCTCGGCCGAGCCCATGCTCGTGCCGCCGAACTTCATGACCAACAGATTGCTCACGGGTTGTTACTTGTGACCCTTTCCGTTCGAGGTACGCTCGCGCACCAGCTTGAGCACCGCTTCTTCCACCTGGATGGGAGTCAGATGAGTGGTGTCCAGATATTCGGCATCGGGCGCCTGGGTGAGCGGAGCTTCCGCGCGGCTGCGATCCCTCTGATCGCGGGCGTCCAGTTCGCGGGCGACTTCTTCCAGCGGCGCGCCCAGTTCCGAAGCCCGCCGCTGGGCCCGGGCCTCGGGTTGTGCGTCGAGGAAAATCTTCACCCTGGCCTCCGGAAACACCACGGTTCCGATGTCCCGGCCTTCCATCACCGAGGGGCCGGTCGAACCGATCCGCCTTTGCTCTTCGCGCATGGCGCGCCGGACGCCGGGCTGCGCGGCTACGCGGGAGGCTGCATCGCTCACCTTCGGGTCCCGGATATCGGTGGTCACGTCTTCCCCGTTGAGCAGCACCCGGTCGCCCGGGAGTTCGATGCGGGCTTCCTTGGCAAGTTGTTCCAGGCGATGGAGATCGTCCAGATCCATACCCAGGCGGAGGGCCCACAGGGCGACCGCCCGGTACATGGCCCCGGAGTCAATGTAGGTGAATCCCAGGCGCCGGGCCACGGAGCGGGCCACGGTGCTCTTGCCGGACCCGCCCGGGCCGTCGATCGCGATAATTAAGCTTTTGGACACGAGGTGGTACGTTTCGATTCAGTATTTCACAGTCGGCCACTTCGCAGCTCGAGGACTAGAGCACCACAACAATGTGGTGTTCCCGAATGGCACAGGCCTGAATGGGAGTTATCTTCTTTATCTACATTCCGGTAACCTGGACGCTCCGGGCAACGCCCGTTCTATATCGGTGCCCCTGCCATATTACCAATACATGGCTACAGTGCGGGCAGTATACTGAAGACTGTCGTGAAATCTACCAGCTTGCAGCCCTCTAAACTACTAGGCGTCCTTGTCGCCGCTCTCCTGCTATCCGCCTGCGCTTCTACCCCGACCGACGTTGGGGACGGCGGCAAAGGCAAGGGAAAGGGGAAGGGCAAGAATGCCGGCGGCGGAACCGTGCCGGTGGAAGTCGCGAAGGTCATGTTGAAGAATGTTCCGGTGGACATTTCCGTGGTCGGCAACGTGGAAGCCTACTCGGTGGTAACGGTTCGGGCCCAGACGGGCGGCATGCTCACCAAGGTCAATTTTCAAGAGGGTGACTACGTCAAGAAGAACGATGTGCTGTTCTTAATTGACCGGAAGCCTCTGGAAGGGCAGATGAAGTCGGCGACGGCGAATCTGCAAAAGAGCACGGCTCTGGAACTCCAGGCCGAAGCCAATCTGAATCGCGACAGAGCCAATGCGAAGTATGCCCGGGAACAGTCGGAGCGCTACCTCAAACTGGTGGAACAGGGTATTTTCGCCAAGGAGCAAGGCGAACAGCTGAGAAGCAACGCGGATGCGCTGGCCCAGCTCCTGGTAGCCGATGAAGCGGCGATTAACAGCGCCAAGGCGCAGATGGAATCCGACCAGTCGGCCATCAACAATCTAAATATTCAGCTCGGCTATACCAACGTCTACGCACCCATAGACGGGCGCACCGGCAACATATCGCAGAAGGCCGGCAACATCATTACGGCCAGCACGACGGATCTGGCGATCATCAACCAGGTGGAACCCATCTACGTCACATTCTCCGTCCCGGAAGCCAGGTTGTCCGATATCAAACGGTATTCGGAAAAGAACAAGCTCCCGGTCACGGCTCGCGCCCAGGATGGCACCGGCGACATAGAACAAGGCGAGCTGAGCTTCATCGACAATTCCGTGGACACCTCCACGGGCACCATCAGGCTGAAGGGCACGTTCCAGAACAAGTCCCACAAGCTGTGGCCCGGGCAGTTCGTGAACGTCGGGTTGCGGCTGACCATGCGCAACAATGCCGTGGTGGTTCCGAATCAGGCCGTTCAGACGGGCCAGGATGGAACTTACGTGTATGTCGTCGGAGACGATCGCGCGGTATCGGTAGTCGCGGTCAAGACGGGACCACGCATCGATCAGGATATGGTGATCGAAGACGGCCTGAAAGGCGGGGAAACCGTAGTGACCGAAGGCCAGCTTCGTTTGCAGCCGGGATCCAAAGTACAGGTCCGCGGCGATCAGCAAACCGGAGACGGACGGCCGCGGTCGTCGCCTTAACCGATCCTCGCCCTATGAGCTGCTCTGTGACACCCAGGGAGATCGCGTGAACTTCTCGGAAGTATTCATTAAGCGGCCCATCGCCACCAGCCTGCTGATGGCAGCCATCGCCCTGTTCGGAGTGGTTGCCTACCGCACCCTGCCGGTAAGCGACATGCCCAATGTGGAGATGCCGACGCTGCAAGTGCAGGTGAACTTGCCCGGCGCCGATCCGGCCACCATGGCTTCCTCGGTGGCGACGGTGCTCGAGCGGCAGTTTACTTCTATCTCCGGCATCGACTCGATGCGCTCGCAAAGCTCCACGGGCCAAACTCAGATCACGCTCCAGTTCGACATGAGCCGGGACATCGACGGGGCCTCGGTGGACGTGCAGACCGCCATTGCCGAGGCCATGCCGCTGCTTCCGGCCGGGTTGCCCGCGCCGCCGTCCTTCAAGAAGCAGAACCCTTCGGACCAGCCTATTTTTTATCTGACGCTCACCTCAGACGCCATTTCCTTATCGCAACTCGACGACTATGCGGAACAGATCATTGCTCCGCGCATATCGATGGTCAACGGCGTATCGCAGGTGCAAGTGGGCGGCGCCACCAAGTATGCCGTGCGGGTGCAACTCGATCCGGACAAGCTGGTCAGCAAGAAAATCGGCATCAACGAAGTCAGCAACGCCATCTCCAACTGGAACCCGAATTCTCCCACCGGCACGTTGTATGGGCCCCGCCAGGCGTTCACGCTAAAGACCAACGGCGAACTGCATGACGCGGCCGGTTTCGCCCAGATTGTCATCGCATGGCGCAACGGAACTCCCATACGCCTCTCGGAAGTGGCCAACGTCAAGGACAGCGTCGAGAACGACATGAACGCCGCCTGGATGTACACCGGCGGCAAGATGGAACGCGCCATCCAGATGCAGGTGATGAAGCAGCCCGGCTCGAACACCATCGAGGTGTCGGACGCCGTCAAGGCGTTGTTTCCCCAGTTCCAGGCTCAGCTGCCTCCCTCGGTGCATTTCACCACGCGCGGCGATCGCGCCAAGCTGATCCGCGATGCGTTCACCGACTTCCAGACCACCATGGGGTTCACGCTGCTCCTGGTGGTGATCGTTATCTTCGCGTTTCTGCGCAGCGGGCGGGCCACGCTGATTCCGGCCCTGGCGCTGCCTTTTTCGATCCTGGGAACGCTGGTGGTCATGGCGCTGCTGGGCTTCAGCCTGAACACGCTGTCCATGATGGCGCTGATTCTTTCGGTGTGCTTCGTGGTGGATGACGCCATCGTGATGCTGGAGAATGTCGTCCGCCACATCGAGAGCGGCCTGAGCCCGATGGCAGCGGCGTACAAAGGATCGCAGGAGATCGGATTCACCATCCTCTCCATGACGCTGTCGCTAGCGGCCGTATTCATTCCGATTCTGTTCATGAGCGGCATGCTGGGCCGCATGTTCCGGGAATTCGCGGTGACCATCTGCACGGCCATCCTGGTTTCCGGCGTCGTGTCCATTACGCTGTCTCCCATGCTGTGCAGCCGGCTGCTGCGCGAAGGGCATCAGAAGCACGGGATCGTATACCGCGGCACCGAACGTATCTTCCAAGGGTGCCTGAACTTCTACGACTGGACCTTGCGCGGCGTTCTGCGCCATCGCCCGGTCATGGCAGTAATGTTTTTCGCGGTGCTCGGCGCCACCGGGTACCTCTACCAGAAGGTTCCGAAGGGCTTCATCCCGGACGCCGACAACGACCAGATGCAGCTGAATATTCAAGCGGCGCAAGGAACCTCCTTCTACAAGATGGTGGAGTATCAGAAGAAGATCGCCGACATCGTCCGCAAGGATCCCGATGTGGACGCCTTCATGACCAACGCCGGGAACGGCAACAGCGCCCGCTTTTTCGTCATGCTCCGCGCGCATCCCGAGCGAAAAGCCAGCGCCCAGCAGGTGGCCGAGCGCCTGCGGCCCAAAATCGTGAGCCTCCCGGGATTCAATGTGTTTCCCAACGTACCGCCTCCCATCCGCATCGGCGGGGGCGGATACAACTCCCGGAGCAACTACGATTTCACGCTGCAGGGCCCCGATACCGACGATCTGTACGAGAAGGCGGCGGTGCTGGAGAAGGAAATCCGCAAGGTGCCCGAGGTGCAGGATGTCAACACGGATCTGGAATATCGCAGCCCCCGTGTCAACGTCGAGATCGACCGCGAACGGGCGGCCTTATACGGGCTGAATCCCAGCGATATACAGAACGCCTTGTATGGAGCGTACGGACCGAGCTACGCCTCCATCATTTATTCGCCCATATCGCAATACCGCGTCGTGATGGAAGTGGACAAGAAGTATCAGGCCTTTTCCGACTATCTGTCCAAGATTTATTTCAAGACCAACACCGGCGTCCTGGTTCCACTGGACTCGCTGGCGAAGATCAAGGAAGACGTGGGACCGCAGAGCATCTCGCACGCGGGCCAGCTTCCCGCCGTCACCGTTTCGTTCAACCTGAAGCCGGGCATCTCCCTGGGGAGCGTGACCGACAAGCTCCAGGCGCTGGCCAAGGCGACGCTGCCGGGCAACATTTCGGCGCGCTTCTCGGGAAATGCCGCGGCGTTCCAGGATTCTCTTGCGAACCTGAGCACTCTGTTCCTGGTGGCGATCCTGGTGGTCTACATCGTCCTGGGCGTGCTGTATGAAAGCTACATCCATCCTCTGACGATTCTGTCGGGGCTGCCCTCCGCGTGCTTGGGAGCCTTGTTGACGCTCTACTTGTTCAAGGGTGAGCTGAACATATACTCCTTCGTCGGCTTGATTATTCTGGTCGGCATTGTGAAGAAGAACGCGATCATGCAGATCGACTTCGCGCTGCAAGCCGAACGCAGCGGAGCCACATCTTCGGAAGACGCCATCTATCAGGGCTGCATCATCCGCTTCCGGCCGATCATGATGACCACCGCTGCGGCCATGCTGGGGTCCATCCCCGTAGCTCTCGGCTGGGGCGCGGGAGGCGAAGCTCGCCGCCCCCTGGGACTGACCGTGATCGGCGGCCTGGCCGTATCGCAGATCATGACCTTGTATCTCACCCCCGTGGTGTACACCTACATGGCGCGATTCACGAAGCGCAAGAAACAGCGTCAGGAGGTCGTCATCCGCCAGCCGGAAGTCGCGCCTGGATTCTCGGATTGAGACGGCCGCAGAACCGATTTTTCCGTAAGCATGAACTTCTCGCAACCATTTATTGAACGGCCGATCGCCACCAGCCTGCTGATGGGCGCCATTGCGCTGTTCGGCACCGTAGCCTACCAGAAGCTGGCGGTCAGCGATCTTCCCAACGTCGATTTCCCAACCCTGCAGGTGACGGCCGCTTTGCCCGGCGCGAGCCCCGACACCATGGCCGCCTCCGTCGCGACGCCCATGGAGAACCAGTTCTCCAACATCGCCGGCATCGAGTCGATGACCTCCATCAACTCGCTCGGTGCAACCCAAGTCACGCTGGAATTCGCTCTGAACCGTAGCATGGACGGAGCCGCCATCGACGTGCAGTCCGCCATCACGCAGGCCTCGCGGCAGCTTCCATTGGGAATGCCCACGCCGCCCACGTTTGCCCGCGTGAATCCAGCCGACCAGCCCATCCTGTATCTGACGTTGACGTCCAAGGAAGTCCCGCTGTGGACGCTGGATGAGTTCGCCGAAACCCGCATCGCCCAGCGCATCTCGCAGGTGACGGGCGTGGCGCAGGTGCAGGTGCTGGGCGCGCAAAAGTACGCCGTGCATGTGCAGATGGATCCTCATCTGCTGGCCGCGCACAAGGTCGGCATCAACGAAGTCGAATCGGCGCTGAAGGTCTGGAACGTGAACCTGCCCACCGGGCAGATCACCGGACCGCAGCGTTCGTTTACTCTTCAGACCTCCGGACAGCTCACCACGGCCGACCAGTACCGGTCGCTGGTGGTGGCGTATCGCAATAACATACCGGTCCGGCTGCAGGAACTGGGAGAGCTGAAGGATAGTGTCGAGGACGATAAGACCGCGTCGTGGTTCTACACGCCGCACGACGAACAGCGCGCTATCGTGCTCGCCATCCAGCGCCAGCCGGGCACCAACACCATCGCGGTAACCGACAACGTCAAGAACCTGCTTCCGATCTTCCAGCAGGAGCTTCCTCCGTCGGTGCACATGGACATCCTGTACGACCGATCGCAGACCATTCGCGACTCCTACCAGGATGTCGAAGTCACCATGCTGATGACGCTGGCCCTGGTGATCGGCGTCATCTTCCTGTTCCTGCGCAACGTCTCGGCCACGGTGATCCCGAGCCTCGCGCTGCCGTTCTCAATCGTGGGAACGTTCGCCGTCATGTACATGCTCAGCTACAGCCTGGACAACTTGTCTATGATGGCGCTGATTTTGTCGGTCGGTTTCGTGGTGGACGACGCCATCGTCATGCTCGAGAACATTTTCCGCCACATGGAAATGGGCAGGAAGCCTCTGGCCGCGGCACTGATGGGTTCGAGCGAAATCGGCTTCACCATCGTCTCCATGACCCTGTCCCTGACAGCGGTGTTTATCCCGGTCCTGTTCATGGGCGGCATCATGGGACGCCTGTTCCGCGAGTTTTCGGTCACCATCTGCGTGGCCATCCTGATCTCGGGCCTGGTGTCGGTCACGCTGACACCAATGCTGTGCAGCCGGTTCCTGCGGGTCAAACACGGCGATCATTCCTGGTTCTACCGGATCACGGAAGCGTTCTTTGACGGCATGTTGAAAGTGTACGAGCGCAGCCTGGACATGGTTCTGCGCTTCCGGCCCGCCACTATGGCGGTGTTCGTAGTTGTGCTGATCGGCACCGTGTACCTGTTCATCAAGATCCCGAAAGGCTTCATTCCCGACCAGGACACCGACCAGTTGTCGGTAATCACGGAAGCCGCGCAGGGCACTTCCTACTACCAGATGGTGCAGTATCAGAGCAAGGTCGCCGAAATCGTGCGCGCCAACCCCAACGTGGAGGCCTTCACGTCGTCGGTGGGCGGCGCCTCCTCGAACACCCTGGGCGGGCCTAATTTCGGACAGTTGGTGGTCCGCCTCAAGCCGCGCGCCCAGCGGAAAGAACTGGTCGAGAACATCATCGCCGATCTGCGCCCGAAGCTCGACAACCTTCCGGGCATGCGGGTGTACCTGCAGAACCCGCCGACCGTGCGAATCGGCGGCCAGGTCACCAAGAGTCTGTATCAGTATTCGCTGCAGTCCGCCGACAAGAATCTGCTGTACGCCACTGCCGACAAACTCGAGCGGCTGATCACTGCCGTGCCCGGCGTGGAAGATGTCACCAGCAACGTGGCCATCACCAGCCCGCAGATCAGCGTGAATATCGATCGCGACAAAGCCGCCGCGATGCAAGTGAACGCCAACCAGATCGAGAACGCGTTCTACGACGCCTACGGCCCGCGGTGGGTATCCACGATTTACGGCGCGTCGAACCAATACAAAGTTTTGTTGGAGCTGAAACCGGAGTTCCAGGCGGACCCGCGCGCCTTGTCGATGCTGTATTTCAAGGCCGATACGGGCAACCTGATTCCTCTGGACACGCTGGCGGGCGTGAAGCAGGAGGTCGGCCCGCAGTCGGTGAACCACTACGGACAGCTTTCGGCGGCCACCATTTCGTTCAACCTTTCTCCGGGCGCATCGCTCGGCGACGTGTTCGAGAAAATTGAGGCGATCGCTGCGGAGAACGTCCCGCCCGAGGTGGGCACCACCTGGCAGGGCGCGGCCAAAGCGTTCTCAGGCCAGCTCGGCGATACATGGGTCCTGCTGCTGGTGGCGATCTTCGTCGTGTACATCGTGCTGGGCATTCTGTACGAAAGCTACATTCATCCCATCACCATCCTCTCGGGCCTGCCATCGGCCGGATTCGGCGCGTTGGCGACTCTGTACTTGTTCCACATGGATCTCAACATTTACGCGTTCGTGGGTCTGATCATGCTGATCGGCATCGTCGAGAAGAACGCCATCATGCAGATCGATTTCGCGCTGGACGCCGAACGCAACCAGGGCCTGCCTCCGATTAAGGCTATCTACCAAGGCTGCCTGATCCGGTTCCGCCCGATCATGATGACCACGATGGCGGCACTGTTCGGCGCGGTACCCATTGCTTTAGG
Organism: Terriglobia bacterium; assembly: GCA_020073445.1. Classification (GTDB taxonomy): domain Bacteria; phylum Acidobacteriota; class Terriglobia; order Bryobacterales; family Bryobacteraceae; genus Palsa-187. The sequence goes on along the minus strand of JAIQFE010000019.1, from coordinate 31,487 downwards.
CTATGGCGCGGGCGGCGAAGCCCGGCAGCCGCTGGGTCTGGCGGTGGTCGGCGGCCTGATGTTCTCGCAACTGGTGACCCTGTACCTCACGCCGGTGTTTTATACCTACATGGCGGCGATACAGGCCAAGTTGGGCAAGGGCAAGAAACCTCGCACGCTGACGCACGAGCCCGAACCGGTCGCCACCGGGGACTAGCCTCTCCCCAGCTATAATCGGCACATGCAAGAGCAAAGCTATGCCAAGCATGCGAAGTTCGTGCCCATGTTCCACTTTGTGCTGGGCCCCATCCTCTTAGTTACCTTGATCGGATCCTTCGTCAACCTGTGGCAATCGCTCGGCGATCATGAGCTCCTCTATAACGCATCGCTGATCGCAGCCATGTCCGTCGCGCTGTTCTTGCTGTTCGTGTCCACCCGAAGTTTCGCCATGGGCGTGCAGGACCGGGCCATCCGCGCGGAAGAGAATCTGCGCCACTTCGCGCTGACGGGCAAACGGCTCGATCCGCGGCTCACGATCAAGCAGATCGTGGGCCTGAGATTCGCATCCGACGCCGAGTTCGTCGAGCTGGCTCGGAAGGCGGCCGAAGGCGGTATGTCGCAGGACGCAATCAAGAAGGCCGTGACAAACTGGCGCGCCGATCACGACCGCGTCTGACGCGCCATCTGTGTTGTCCGCCTCGATCTCTCAGCCTTCGAATAGATGCGTGCCGTGGGTGACCGTGGCGCCGGCGCGAAGTGCACCGACGACGTGAATAGCTTCGGCTAGTTCCTGCTCGGTCACGCCCGCCTTGAGTGCCGCCTGCCGATGCAGTTCGAGACAGTAGGCACACTGTGTGGTGAGCGCCACCGAGAGAGCCATGAGTTCCTTATACTTCTTGGGGATCGCTCCGCCGGCGAGCGCGGCCTTGTCGAAAGCCCAGAACGCGGTCGTGGCCTCTGGGGCGAGTTCACCGAACTTGGGCAACTTCCTAAGATTGTCCATCTTGTGCATAGTGTCGGTTCCTTTCGTTAGCCGCGAATCGCGATCACTTGAAGATATTCCGCGTCGACCTTGGTGGTTCCGTCCACAGCCTTGTTATGCGCGGACCACAGGCTGACGAGCTCGCTCCGCAGCGCTTCCTGCCCTTCTCCGTTGAGCGACGCGAACGCGCGCGACATTGGGCCGTAGTTAATGCGGAAGAATTCGACCACTGCATCCGGCGGAAACGGATAGTCGAAGTGATAGTCGTGACGCGACAGCTTCAGATCGGCGATGCCTTCGCTGAGGCGTGCGCGAACAGTGGCTTCATCGCCCCACAATACGGGCGAGGGCATGCCGGACGGAGCGATGTGCCTGGCAATCGTCTTGAACATTAGCCCGATGAATCCGCCAGGGGTCCAATTGGCCATGGCGATCATGCCACCCTGCCGGCACACGCGAGTCAGCTCCGCCGCGACCAATTCCGGACGAGGCGCGAACATCGCTCCGATCAGACTCACCACCGCGTCGAACTGAGCGTCCTTATACGGCAGTGCTTCGGCGTCGCCTTCTTCGAAGATGATACTCAGGCCCTCGGCAGCCGCGCGGACCCGGGCTTGCTCCAGCCAGTTGGTGGCGATGTCGCAACCCGTGACCTTGGCTCCGGCTCTGTGCGCAATCAGTGCGAGTTGCCCGGCGCCGCAACCGACGTCGAGCAGACGAGTGCCCGGCGCGACTCCCAGCCGCAGGAAAAACTGTTCCGCATCTTTTTCCATAAAGCGAGAGAAACGGTCGTAGTCGCCGGTCATCCAGGTCGTCTTCAACCGGCTTTTGAGTGCGTCGAATTCCGTGTTCTGCTGGGTGTTGGTCTGTGTTTCGTTGGCTGTTGCGTTCATGCTCATAGGATGTAGCTGGAGGGCCTTCCGAACTTGATCCGTCGTCCGGTATTCTTGTCAGAAACGCCCAATTCAGCGAGGCTATATATATGGATGTCCTCTCCGAGGTTTTGAAGGCAGTGAGGCTCGAGGGAGCCCTGTTCTTCAACGGGGAGTTTTCCGAGCCCTGGTGTCTCGCCTCGCCTCGATCAGCCGCCGTAGCGCCCTATCTTTCGCCCGGAGCGAAGCACCTGATCATTTACCACTTTCTAACCGAGGGGCGTGCCTATGCGCGGCTGCCGGACGGGCGGCGCGAAGAGTTGACCGCCGGCGACATCGTGATGTTGCCTCACGGCGACTCGCACGTTTTGGGCAACGGCTCACCCGAACATCCCGTGGACTCCATGAAGGCGTTCGCAAAGAACCTCGCTGAGGGACTCAAGGTCGTCCAGTTTGGCGGCGGCGGCGAGGTCACCCGGTTTGTGTGCGGATTCCTGGCCTGCGAGCCCCGGCTGAGCGAAGTTTTCCTGGCTGGTCTGCCGCCCATCATGAAAGTGAACGTCGTCGACGGGCCCTCCGGGCAATGGCTCGCGAATTCGATCCGGTTCTCGGTCGGCGAAGTGAGCGGATCGAATGCGGGCAGCGGGCTGGTGCTCGCCAAGCTGTCGGAGGTGCTGTTCGTCGAAACTCTGCGCCGCTACATTAACGCGTTGCCTCCCGATCAGATTGGCTGGCTGGCAGGCGCGCGCGATCCGGTGATCGGGCAGGCTCTCGTCCTTCTGCACAAAGAACCCGCGCATGCATGGACTATCTCGAATGTGGCGAAGCGCGTCGGCCTGTCGCGCACGGTGCTGGCGGAGCGGTTCCGTCATTTTCTGGGAGAGCCGCCGATGGCCTACCTGGCCCGATGGCGGCTAAAGCTGGGAGCGGAACTCCTTCGCTCCACCGAGCAGAGCGTTACCGAAGTAGCCGCGACCGTAGGATACGGATCGGCGGCGGCGTTCAACCGCGCGTTCAAACGAGAGTTCGATTGTCCGCCGGCGCAATTCCGCCGCAAACAAGACGGCGCGCTGGATCGAAAACCAAAGAGGGTATAATCGACCCGATAAAAGAATAAGTGCGCAAGTGGACCTTAGTCACGCTGCTGGGGTTGGGCGTGATCATCGCCTATATCGATCGCACCAACCTGGCGATCGCCCTGGCTTCCGCCGAGTTCAAGCAATTCTTCGCGCTGAGCGATACCGGCCGAGGCGTGCTCAATTCGGTCTTCTTCTGGAGCTACACCGTCATGCAGATCCCCGCCGGCCTCCTGGTGGATCGCTTCGGCGTCAAGCGTCTGATGACGTTCAGCTTCGTGGCGTGGTGCCTGGTGGCTGCGGCAACGGCCGCGGCAGGCGCATTCTGGGAACTGGTCGGGCTGCGGTTGTTGCTGGGCGTGGCGGAGGCGGCGCTGTTCCCGGCGGGCTTGGCCTGGCTCGCCAAACACGTGGACGAACGGCAGCGCGGGCTCGCCGCCGGCATCTTCGTGTCGGGAAGCAAGTGGGGACCGGCCATGGCGTCGCCTTTAGCTACCTGGCTGATATTAGGTTACGGTTGGCGGACCATGTTCTTTCTGCTGGGCCTCGGCGGGCTGGTATGGGTGATCCCGTGGATTGCGCTCGCCGGGCCAGATCTGCCCGAGAATAGACGGCTTCAGGTAGTGAATCAAGGTGCCCCGTCGTTCGGCGCGCTATTCAAGACTCGCGCCATGTGGGCCACGGTGATCGGGACGTTCTGCTATAACTACTTCCTGTTTTTCTCGCTGACCTGGATGCCAGCCTATCTGGTGGAGAGCCGTAACCTCACGCTCAGTTCGATGAGCATATATACGATGTTCAGCTTCGCCGGTACGGGGACCGTGGCGATCCTGGCGGGAGCGGCCGCCGACTGGATGATCCGCCGCGGCGCGAGTGCGTTGAACACGCGGCGCTGGTTCACCATCGCTGGCCTGCTGGCAGCTTCAACGGAGGTCTTCGGTGCGATGTCGAAATCGACCGATGTGGCCGTTTTCTTCGCCATCTTTTCCATGACCGGCCTGGGTCTGGCCACCGCCAACTATTGGGCGATCACGCAGACGCTGCTGCCGGGTGTCGCCCCCGGGCGAGTGGCCGGAATTCAGAACACGGCGCTGAACCTGGCCGGTATCGTCGCACCCATCATCACCGGATGGCTGAAGCAAATTACCGGCAGCTATGCGGCTCCCATGCAGACCATTTGGGTGTTCCTGATCATCGGGGTGGCGGCTTACCTGTTCCTCGCCCGCGAGAGCCGAACGGCAGATCCGGCGGGAAGCAGTCATCGCTTGACAAGCACTCTCGGTTAGCGACATCTTAGATCCTACAAGGGGTGTTCAGTCTCATGCGTCTTACTCGAGCTCTCTTCCTCACGTTGTGCAGCGCAGCATTGCTAGCCACCCTGACTCTGACCGCACAAGGGCCGCCCGGCGCCGGTAAAGGCAAGGCCAAGGGTAAAGGCCCCCCGGGAGCGAACCATCCTGAGCGGATCCAGGTCCTGATCATCACCGGACAGAACCCCCACGACTGGCGCGCCACCACGCCCTCAATGAGGAAGACGCTGGACGATACGGAGAAGTTTGAAACCCGCGTGGTCGAAGAGTTCCGCGGCAGCGGCCCCGAAATCCTGGCGCCCTACGACGTGGTGATCGTGAACTATTACGACGGGACAAACCCTAAGAATCGCTGGGGCGAGCGCGCGGAGACTGCACTCTCCGATTTCGTCCGCTCCGGCAAGGGACTGGTCCTGTATCATCTGTCGCTCGGCGCCTTCGACGGCTGGACCGACTACGAGAAGATGTCCGGCGGGAACTGGCGGCCGAACCAAGGGCACCATTCCCCGCAGCACGATTACGCGCTCGACATCAAGGATCCCAATCATCCGATCATGAACGGATTTAAGACTCCTCTCATGATCAAGAACGACGAGCTATTCGCCAACCTGCGGTGGCAGCCCGAGGGCAGCTATCACGTGCTGGCAACCGCTTACGACGACCACTCGCGCTATGGCGCGCAAGATAAGCAGACCAAAGTCGGCGCGGGCACCGACGAGCCGATTCTGTGGACCACCGAATTCGGCAAAGGCCGCGTGTTCAACATCGCCCTGGGCCATGGCCCCGAGGACACCGAGAATCCCGAATTCAAGGCGATCTTCGCGCGCGGCGTCGAATGGGCCACTACAGGGAAGGTCACGATACCGGTTCCGCCGGAGATGGCTAAGTAGGTTTTGCACGAGTAGCGTGGCGATCGCGTCCGCGGCCTTGACGCAATCCTCGCGCGAGACATCGTAGTGCGTGACTAAGCACCCGGGTGTCAAGCCTAGCGTGTGCCTTTGGCGTATATCCCGATGGCCGAGGCTACTAAAGCATCCACACTCCCGATTTCAAGGGGCACTGCGCCCAAACCAGCTGTAAGCAGGCCGCTACTGGCGTCACCGTCCATATTCAGACCCAGTTGAACGCCGAATTCCGGATGCGCCGTATATAAGAATGCGGCCACCGCCGCCAATGTAGTTTTATCGCTTGTGATTAGAATCAGCAATTTGCCACTTTTGTCCACTGCGACCACGGTTCTTCGATACCGGTCACCCTTTTCTTGACCGGCGGCCGCGGATGGTCGAGCTAGTAAGGGTCCACGCTGCACGGCGTCAACGCACTTATGGGACGCGAAGGTCTGGACATTGGCAATGAGCACGCCATCGGCGGTTATGCACAGAATTCCGGCGTTCGTCGCCTTGGAATTCACTTCGTGAATAATGCGGCCATGGATCAGCAACAGCCCCACGGCAATCGGGGTTGTGTAAGAAGCGGTTGATCCCGCGTTGACGGTTATCAGTGCGCCCGTCTTCTTAGCAACTTCTCTGACGCTAAATCCTCCCAGCGAATTGCCCTTGCCCAGCTCGTGAAACGTGTCGATAATTCGAACGTGGATCTTTAACGGATCGCTTCTAATCAACAGGAACTTCACTGGCTGACCGCCATCGTCGAAAGTTCCCTGCAGAGACTCCAGACCGGCTCCGAGAGTAGACCATCGGTTGATTTCCGCATTCGTCAAACCCGCCATCAACGACAGAATGCACAGCGCCTTTATCATGGTCTACCTGGCCCCTTATATGTGTGGACGAATCCGGTTGTTCACTAGGACGACGCAGCGAATTTCCACGGTACTCTTACCTACGCCATTCGGAAAGTCAATCTTGAAAGAGTGCAGATTGGGCTCATCCGGAGAACAGCGTTCAAGATCCGCGGTCACCTCCCTTTCGAATATATGAAATTCTTCAGCACGTGTATCGATAACGCAATTGTTAAGCTTCAGAACAATCTTTGGAAAAGCGCCGATCGCATGCGCAGTTACGGACATCGTTACCTTCTCATGAGCCAGAGCATGAAACAGCAGCGCGGTGTCCGCGGAAGATATGGCCTTATCGGAATCGAATAGAAAGTTCTTGGAATACCCAGAATCAAAGTCTTCCAATATTGTGTGAAGGATCTTGGGTCCCACACTCTTGGTCACGCCCAAGTAATCGTCAAGCTGGTCGAAAGTGACGAAGTGTTTTAGGATAAACACCATGGGAGCGGCAAGCAGAACCAGAAGCACGGCCGCCGTAAGCAGGACTATCTTTATCGTATTGAAGTCGAGCTTGATGTTCTCGAATAGCTTCGCAGGCGTCTTGTCATTCTTAGAAGGTTCAGCAGGATCCATAAGTCAATCCTCCCCATACCTGCAGGACGTCTCACGTTGACTGGCAAGCTCCCTTAACGGGCTGTTCGTCCGAATCTTTACCAGCCGTTTAAGGCGATAGCTTATCACAATATGAGGAAGTTCTACAGCCCTTTTCTGCCTTACGTGGGCACTATCCCCAAAACACGCTCATTCTATGGATTTCGTGACGGATTGCGCGATGCGCTACGCGAGTAGCGTGGCGATCACGTCCGCGGCCTTCACGCAGTCCGCGCGCGAGACGTCGTAGTGCGTGACTAAGCGGATGCGGGTCCCGCCCACCGAGCTTGCCAGAATTCCGTCGGCTTTGAGCCGCGCCAGAAAGTCCGCCGGCGTTAGACCGGTCTTCGCGATATCGAAGATCACGATATTGGTCGGGATCTTCGCGGGATCCAGTCCGATGCGTTCCGCCATAAGCCTGGCATTACTGTGGTCTTCAGGCAAATGCCTCGGAGAGGCTTCCAGCGCGACCAGCCCCGCGGCAGCCAGTATCCCGGCCTGCCGCATCCCGCCGCCCAGGCGCTTGCGATAGAGCCGCGCCTCGGCCATCGTGGCCGCATCGCCCGCGAGCATCGACCCGACCGGCGCACCCAGGCCCTTCGACAGGCAGAACATGGCGGTGTCCGTTTTCGCCACGATACGGGCAGCCGACACGCCCGATGCAGCCACGGCGTTGAACAGGCGCGCGCCGTCCATGTGAACCTTCAACCCGCGCTCATGCGCACGATCGCAGATCTCCTCGATCCCTTCAATCGGGAACAGCGTCCCGCCGCCCATGTTGTGCGGATGTTCGATATTGGCCGCCGCCGTGGGCGCGGGGAACCCCGTCCCGCGTGGCCGGACCACCGGTTCGATATCGGCCCAGCGCAGCACTCCGTCTACCGTGGGAACGGGACGCGCGAGACAGCCGGAGAACCAGGCCATCATCGACATTTCCCAATCCAGGATGTGCGCGCGATGATCGCAGACAACTTCCTCGCCGTGCCGCGTGTGCAGCTTGATGCCGATGGTGTTGCCCATGGTTCCCGAGGGAAGAAACAGCGAGGCTTGCTTCCCGAGCATCTCGGCCACGCGCTCCTCAAGCTTGCGGACGGTAGGATCTTCGCCGTAAACGTCGTCCCCGACCTCAGCCTCGGCCATGGCACGACGCATCGCGGCGGTCGGTTTCGTGACAGTATCGCTGCGCAGGTCAATCATACGAATTCGGCGAATACCTCATTTGAAAGCAGAACACCGCGGGCGGTCAGCCGCAGCGCTGTCTCATCGGATTCCAGCAGGCCATCGCGAATCAGACGTTCGATCGCGGGTCGGAAAGCAGACCAGTCGCCTTCTATGCCCTTGGAGAGGCGAAGGCCGAGAAAGAACTGTTCACCGGTGGGATCGGCCACGGTTCGCTCCGGCTTTGAGCCACGCAGGTACTCCTCGATTGACTCCGGATTCTGCCAGCGCCAAGTGCCGTCGAACGAATGAGCATCGGCCCCGAAGCCCAAATACGGCTCGCGCCGCCAGTATTTCAGGTTATGGCGCGACTCGAATCCCGGACGAGCGAAGTTCGAAATCTCGTAGCGATCGATACCCGCGCGCGCCAGCCGCTCCACCGCGATCTCGTAGAAGTCGGCAATCAGATCGTCGGCAGGAATGTCCGGCGCGCCGTAGCGCTTGCCCAAAGCCATGACTTCCGACCCGAGCCGGCTATCTTCATCGACCTCCAGCATGTAAACGGACACGTGCGGGGCATTCAGACTCACCACCCGATCAAGCGAGTGATTCCAGCTTTCGAGCGTCTGGCCCGGAAGTCCAGCGATCAGGTCGATATTGAAGTTGCCGATCCCCGCGGCGCGAAGCACCGCGACCTCGCGTTCGACGATCTCCTCCGTGTGCTTGCGGCCGGTGCGCGCCAGTTCGCGAGTGTTGAACGATTGCACACCCAGGCTGACGCGATTGATCCCAGCCCTTCGCCACGCCAAAGCCTTCTCCGGCGTGATGCCTCCGGGCGCGGCTTCCATCGTCGACTCGGGCCACTCGCCTGGAATTTCGCCAAGCAAAGAAGAGAGCGCCTCGGGATCGATCAGACTCGGCGTTCCCCCGCCTAAATACACGGTCTCCGGCGTCCACTGCCACTCGGTGTTCCTGAGTTCGGTCCGCACGGAATCGAGATACCGTGGTTCGAGCTCCGCCGGGAAAACGCCCGACGCGAAGTTGCAATACGTGCACTTCTGCGCACAAAACGGATAGGAAATGTAGACGCCGGCCATGGCTCTAGAGAGTGACCTTCTCTCCCAACTGCTGGCCCACCGCGTCGCCGATTAGCTGAGCGAGCGACTGCCCAGTGCCGGCGAGCACGAAGGCGCCGCGGGCCGCATCCCAATCCAGCTTGAAACTCTTCGAATGCGCCGAAACCCAGATTTGGCTCACCGGCGAGTTCGGACTCACCACGAACTTCGCCGGAGGCTTCTCAAACTCGATAGCCAATGCGCCGGCATTGAAATCGACCTCGAACTCGTGTTCCTCGGCGGCTGCGGACAGCCTGCGGTTGAGATCGTCCAGCGCCTGTTCGGCGCGCATCTTAAATTCCTGTTCGTCCATGTAGACTATTCGTGCAAACTATCCGTGTGCCTTCGCCGTTAAGATCCCATCGATCGCCGTCACATCGGCCTCAGTCAGACGCCACGCGACCGACGACGCGTTGGCCTTCGCCTGCTCCGGCGTCTTGGCTCCCGCGATGATCGAAGCGATCGCGCTTTTCGCCGCCAGCCACGCCATCGAAAGCTCCAGCAGCGTGTGCCCGCGCAATTCCGCAAAACCGCGAAGCTGTTCGACCAACGCAAGATTCTCGTCGGTGAAAACCTTCGGGCCGAATCCATCCTCGGCGCGGCTCGATTTCGGGAACGGCTGGCCCTGGCGATACTTTCCCGTCAGCAGTCCATTGGCGAGCGGGAAATACGGCAGGAACGCGATACCCTGACGCTCGCACTCAGGCAGCACCTCGGGTTCCGGCTCGCGGTGCAGCAGGCTGTAGTTGTTTTGCACGCTGACAAAACGCGCGCCACCGCTCTTCGCGGAAACGCCGGCCGCCTCGCGCAGCTGTTCGGCCGAGAAATTCGAACACCCGATCTCGCGCACCTTGCCCGCTTTGACCAACTCATCCAGCGCACCCAGCGTATCCGCGATAGGCGTGGAAGCGTCCGGCTTGTGGATCTGATACAGATCGATATGATCCGTCCCCAGGCGGCGCAGGCTGTCTTCGGCGGCCTGGCGAATATACGCCGGCTTGGCGCCTTCCTTACCGTCGGCCATCTTCATGCCGAACTTGGTGGCGATCAGAACCTTGTCGCGGCGGCCCTTCAGGGCGCGTCCCAGGTATTCTTCGCTTTGCCCGCCGCCGTAGATATCGGCGGTGTCAAAAAAGTTGATCCCGGCTTCGATCGCGGCAGTCACCACGGCCGCCGTGCCATCGGCGTCGATACGCCAGCCGAAGTTGTTGCATCCAAGGCCGGCGAGGGAAACCTCCAGCGAGCCAATCTTGCGTTTTTCCAAAAGGTCCTCCGAGATTATTCTAGCCCGGCCGCTTGGCCGAACTTTCCGCTGAACACGAATTCGCGGATCGGCTTTCGCTGGCGCGGAGCAAGGTCCTTCGCGCGTAGATCCTCCGGAAGCGATTCCGGATCGCCCGGATAGCCGATTGCCATCATCGCATGTGGATCGTGATTCGCGGGAATATCGAAGAGCTCGCGCGCCATATCCACGTGGAATCCCGCCATCATGTGAACGGCGAGTCCCATCGAAATAGCCTGAATTACCAGGTTCTCGTTCGCCAGGCCGAGATCATGGAGCGCGGTGCGGTTGGGTTTATCGGCGCGATGGAGCGTCGCTACGGAAATCGCCAGAACCGGAGCCTTATGCGCCCACACGTTGCCGGGCGTCAGAATACTCGCCATGCGCTGGTGTTCGGCGGCGTTGTCCTTCGTCGCGACAAGATAGCTCCACGGCTGTCCGTTGCCGCTCGAAGGAGCCCAGCGCGCGGCTTCGAACAGGCTGGCGAGGCTTTCACGATCCACGGAACGCTCGGCGAACGCCCGCGTACTCCAGCGGCGGGCAAGCAGGTCAAAGATAGGATGGTCGGCGGAAGCAGGTTTCTGGAACACACTCTATGGTGGCAGAAAAAGGGGACAGACCGCTCTGTCCACTCCCATACTTGCTCGCAAAGTCAGAAGTTTACGGGAGGGGACAGAGTAGTCTGTCCTCCTTTTTCTGCGCTGCCTACTCTTCTTCTTCCACTTCGCCGACCTTGGCTGCCTTGGCTGCCGCGATCACTTTTTCGGCCTGCAATTGAGGGACGTAATCATAGTGATCGAATTCCATGGAAAACGACGCCCGTCCCTGCGTCATGGACGTGAGATCGTTCTGGTAGCTGAGCATTTCAGCCATGGGAACCTGGGCTTTGATGATTTGCGTGCCGCCCTTAGTATCCATGCCCGCGATGCGCCCGCGGCGGCCGTTCATGTCGCCCATCAGGTCGCCCGCGTACTCGACCGGCGCCTGCACTTCAACGTTCATGATCGGCTCAAGCAGCGTGGGTTTGGCCTGCTCCATCGCCGCCCGGAACGCTTTCCGGGCTGCCAGCTTGAAAGACATTTCCGAAGAATCCACGTCGTGATAGGAACCGTCGTACACCACCACGCGAAAATCGACCATCGGAAAACCGGCGAGATAACCCTTCTCCGCAGCCTCCACGATGCCTTTCTCAATGGCCGGGATGAAGTTCTTGGGGATGGCTCCGCCGAACACCTCATTCTCGAATGAGAACTTCGCGCCGCGCGGAAGCGGCTCCACGCGAATCCAGCAATCGCCGAACTGCCCGTGCCCGCCGGTCTGCTTCTTGTGGCGGCCCTGCACATCGGCCTTCCCGCGAATCGTCTCGCGATACGGAATCTTGGGCGCGTGAAGCTCGACGTCCACGCCGTAGCGTTTCTTCAGGCGGCTGACGATCACTTCCACGTGCTGCTGACCGGTGCCGGCCAGCAGGAATTCCTTGGTCTGCGGATCGCGATAGAAGCGCAGAGCCAGATCCTCTTCCAGAATCTTGTGCACCGCGTGGCCCATGCGATCTTCGTCGTTGCGCGTCTTAGCCGAGATCGCGTAAGCGATGGACGGCTCGGGCAGCCGCACCGCCGGGTATGCGATTTGCGAAGACTTGTCCGCCAGCGTATCGCCGGTAAGCGTTTCCTTGAGTTTCGCCACCGCGCCGATATCGCCCGCGTGAAGCTCCGGCACGGGCTGAATGGTCTTGCCTGCCAGCACGCCGATATGCGACAGCCGCTCGGCGCCGCCGGTGCGGACATGCACCAGGTTCGCGTCATTCTTGACGATGCCGGAGATCACCTTGAAATACGAAACACGGCCGGCAAACGGATCGGCGACGGTTTTGAATACGAATGCCGACACCGGTTCGGAGTCCTTAAAGGGCCGCTCCACTTCTTTTCCGTTCAAGGTGCCTTTCCACGGACGCTGATGGGATGGCGCGGGAAAATCCTCCAGGATGAAATCCAGAAGCAAATCGGTCCCGATGTTGTGCAACCCCGAGGCGCATAAGACCGGGTACATGCGCATCTGGCGCACTGCGTCGCGAAGCCCCTCGATGATCTCATCCGTGGGCAGCGTACCCTTATCGAAGAACTCCTCCAGCAGTTTGTCATTCCCTTCGGCCACCATTTCGATCAACGCTTCGTGAGCTTTCTCGGCGGCCTCGACCAGGTTCGCGGGAATTTCGCTCTCTTTACCCTTGCCGTCGCCATCCGGCGTGTAGGTGTAGGCTTTCATTCGGATAACATCTACGATGCCCTTGAATTCGCGCTCGGAACCGATCGGCAAATGGATCGGAATGGCGGTGCGGCCAAAGACGGACTGGACATTTTCCAGCGTGCGATCGAAGCTAGAGCGTTCCCGATCCAGCTTGTTGATCACGATGGCACGGGGAAGCATAAACTCGTCTGCATAGCTCCAGACCTTTTCGGTCTGGACCTCGACACCGGCGACTCCGTCCACCACGACGAGCGCCGCTTCGGCTGCCACCAGCGCGGCCTGGGTATCGATCAAGAAGGTATTGAAACCCGGCGTGTCGATCAGGTTGATCTTTTTCTTGTTCCACTCGGCAGTCGCGATGGCGGTCGAGATGGTGAGCTTGCGGGCTACTTCTTCTTCGTCGAAGTCGGTAATCGTGTTGCCTTCATCGACGCGCGTCAGCCGGCTGGTAGCGCCGCTGGCGAACAAGGCTCCGGCCACCAGGGAAGTCTTCCCCGAGTGTCCGTGGCCGATCAAGGCTACATTTCGTATGTCATTTGTTTCGTATACTTTCACGGGACCACTCTCCTGTGCAAAACCCGCAAACAGTGGATCTTACCATAAGCCGACGGGCCACGTTAATAGAGTGTTACAGGGATGAATGGAGGACCGCAGCGATCTGTTCGAGCGCCCACGCCGTCTCGGATTCCGTAATGCAATACGGCGGCATGAAGTAAACCACGTTGCCCAGCGGTCGCAGCAGCAGGCCGCGTTCCAGGAATGCTGCGGCCAGCCGGGGGCCGATTCCGTCGAGATAACCGGGCTTATCTGAAAGCAGTTCGACAGCCGCCACTCCTCCAATCACGCGAACGTCCCCCAGCGCTCGCAATCGCTCGAATCCGTCTCGGAGCTGCCGCTCCAGACTGGCAACGTTGGCGAGGACCGGCTCCTCCTGAAAGAGTCGCAGACTCGCGAGCCCCACGGCGCAGGCCAGCGGATTCGCCGTATAGGAATGCCCATGAAAAAACGTCTTGCTGCGATCGTCACTCAGGAAAGCGTCGTAGACCGCGCTGGTGGTCGCGGTCACGCCCAGCGGCAGATATCCACCGGTGAGACCTTTCGACAGGCAAATAATGTCGGGCGTGATCCTCGCGTGCTCGCAGGCAAACATTTTCCCCGTGCGTCCAAACCCGGTGAGCACTTCATCTGCGATCAGCAGCGTCTTGTGCTCATCGCACAGCTGGCGGACTCCCGCCACGAAATCCTTCGGCCACACGATCATGCCGCCCGCGCCTTGCAGCATGGGCTCGATCAGCACCGCGGCGACCGAACCGCGCAAGTCGCGCAGCCGATTCTCCATGTCCTCCAGGCCACGCACGCGCTGCACCGGGAACGTCATCCGCGAAAACGCTCGCGTGAAGATGGAGTCTTCGCTGGCCGACATCGCTCCCACGGTATCGCCGTGATACGCGTTGTGAAGCGTGATGAACGTGCCGCGGTTCGGCTGCCCGAGATTGCGCCAGTACTGCAGGGCGAGTTTCAGTGCGACTTCGACCGTCGTCGATCCGTTGTCGGAATAAAACACCCGCGCCAGGCCCGCCGGAAGTATTTCGATGAGCCGCTCGGCCAGTTCCACCGCAGGCCGATGCGTGCAGCCCGCGAAGACCACATGCTCCAATTCATTCGCCTGCGCGGCCAGCGCCGCATTGAGCTTGGGGTGCGAATGCCCGTGAATGTTCACCCACCACGAGGAGATGCCATCGAGAATGCGGCGGCCATCTTCGGTGTAAAGCCAAACGCCCTCCGCGCGCGCGATCGGCAAAGGCGCGGGAGCCGTAAGCATTTGCGTGTACGGATGCCACAGCACAGCACGATCGCGGTCCACCAGACTCATGCAAGTAGATCTTTCGGAAGTGTCTGCGCCCACGCTCGCAGGGATTCCGGAGTCAGCGGATCGAATAGCGGCATTTCGGCGATCACAGCAACATTCCCATAATGTTCGATCGCCGCTCGATTGTCGGCATTACCGTACCCGATCATAACGACACCGGCCACCTGCAGCGCGCGAGCACGCAGCGCTTCTATCGTGAGCAGCGTATGGTTGATGGTGCCCAGCGTGCTTCGCGCCGCGACGATTACCGGAAGGCCCAGCAGCACCATCAGGTCGGCCATGGTTTGCGAATCGTTGACCGGGACCAGCACCCCGCCAGCGCCTTCCACAATGACAGGAGTCGTGCGCACCGGCCTCACCAGCGCCTCCAGATCGATACTCATCTCCACACGTTGCGCGGCAAGATGCGGAGACACGGGATCGGGCAAGCGGATACCTTCGTCGACCACCTGGCCGCCCGAAAGGCGCCGCGCTTCCGCAGTGTCATCATCGGGACCCGTTTGGATCGGCTTCCAGTAGCGCGCTTCCGGATAGCGCAGCATCAGCGCCGCCGACAATACGGTCTTGCCGACGCCGGTGTCGGTACCGGTTACGAAAAGACCGCGCACAGTTCTCCCACAAAGCGGTCAAGAATTTCTTCCGTGAGGCCAACGTTTACCGATATTCGCAGCCGCGCCGTGCCCTGCGGGACCGTTGGCGGCCGGATCGCCCGCACGTCGAATCCAGCCTGCTGCAGAGCCGCGGCAACGGCGACGGCCCGTTCATTCTCGCCAATGATCACCGGGACAATTGGAGAATCCCCGGCTGGGACCGCGATGCCAGCCTCCGCAAGCCGCTCGCGCAGATATCGAGCCAGAGTCCGCACACGCTCGCGACGCTCCGGTTCCGCCGCGATCACATCCAGGCTCGCGTCGAGCGCAGCAGCGATCGCAGGCGGCGCCGCCGTTGAAAAAATGAATGGACGCGCCCGCTGCTCAAGATACTCGATGGCCCACGCAGGTCCGGCGACGAAAGCCCCCGCGACACCCAGCGCTTTGCCCGCCGGATTTACGGAAACGAACACACCATCGCCTCCGACCAGGCCTTGCCCTCGATCTCCATACAGACCAACTGCGTGAGCTTCGTCGACGATCAGCGCCGCGCCGAACTTCTCATACTGCGGCAGCGGCGCGAGGTCGCCATCCATGCTGAACACGGATTCGGTAACCAGGAACGCGCTGTCGGGAACGGCATCCGGTTGCAGATGAGGAAACACCACGCGCTCTGCCCGAGATAATCGCGCGCCATCGATCAGGCTCGCGTGGTTCCACTCGTCCGAATAGATCGTGTCGCCGGCTTCCGGGAACGTCGTCAGCACCGCCAGATTCGCCAGGTATCCACTGCCGAAATACAGCGACCGTTCGGTTCCTTTGAATTCGGCGAAGCGCTGTTCCAGCGCCGTGAAGCAATCGCGCTCGCCCCGCAGGAGGCGGGAACCAGTACTACCAGCACCCTCCGCGCAGACCGCTGCGGCCATGCGCTCCTTTATAAGAGGATGCGCGGCGAGCCCCAGATAATTGTTCGACGACAGATCGATGCCCTGCGGCGGCCGGCGCTTGCGGAGCAATCCGTCGCGCTCCAGCTCAATGAGATGCGCGCGCAGGCGCTGCTCAAGCGCTCGCACGAAGTTTCACTCCGAGCTTCTCGAACAGGCGATGGTCGGCATCCGATTCCGGATTGGGCGTCGTCAGCAGCTTCTCGCCCAGGAACACCGAGTTCGCCCCCGCGAGGAAGCACAACGCCTGCGCCTCGTCCGAAAGCGCCAACCGTCCTGCGCTCAGGCGCACCATCGATTTCGGCATCAGAATGCGCGCCGTGGCGATCATCCGCACCAGTTCCAACGGATCTTCGGCCGGCCGACTGCCCAGAGGCGTTCCCTCCACTGGAACCAACATATTAATAGGCACGCTTTCCGGATGCGGATCGAGCGTCGCCAGTTGGCGCAACAAACCATATCGCGCCGCACGATCTTCGCCCATCCCGATGATGCCGCCGCTGCAGACGGTAACCCCCGACCGCCGCACACGCGCCAGGGTGTCCAACCGCTCCTGATATGCCCGAGTAGTGATGATGCTGCCGTAAAACTCGGGCGACGTATCGAGGTTGTGGTTGTACGCGCTCAGCCCGGCACCGGCCAGCGCATCGGCCTGATCCTGCGTCAGCATCCCGAGCGTGCAGCAAGCTTCCATGCCGAGCGCACGAACGCCGCGCACCATTTCCAGTACACGGTCAAACCTCTTGTCATTAGGAACGTCGCGCCACGCTGCGCCCATGCAGAACCGCGTAGCGCCCTGCTCTCTAGCGCGACCGGCGGCCGCCAGCGTCTCCTCGACGTTCATCAGATCCTGGCGATCCACCTCAGTGTCATACCGCGCCGATTGCGGACAGTACGCGCAATCTTCGGGACAGCCCCCGGTTTTGATACTGAGGAGCATGCAGCCCTGGACTTCGTCGGCTCGATGATGCGCGCGATGGACCTCGGCCGCGCGGAACACTAGATCCGAGAGCGGCGCGGTGTAAATGCCTTCGATTTCCTGGATGGTCCAGTCGTGCCGGAGCGTAGTCATCAATCCTTTATCTTAACCGGCTACACTGAAAGCGTGAGGACGCTCACCGTTATCCTGTTGCTGCTGGCGGTCTTCGGCGCCAGCACGCAGTGCGTCGCGGACTGCTTGCCGCAGCCTCACGTTCCGCCTTGTCACCAGAATTCGCAGAAGACGGAGTCTTGCAAGCACGGCCAATTCGTGGCCCTTATGCAGGCGGTGGCTGCTCAGCCTGTCGCTCTGGTAACTCACGTGACACTGGCCAGCGATCCTGCGGAAACCTCCGTGAAGCTGCCCGTGCGACTGCTAACGATCCTTCGTATCTGATCTCTCCCGTTTCCTCCGCTTGATTCGATTTCCACGGGAGAGGTGTCATGAAAGGTCGTTTCGTTTTTGCAGTCGTCCTATCTGCGTCCGCGTTGTGCGCTCAGGAACCCAACAGCAAGCCCGAGCCGGAACTTGCACCATCCATGTACCTGATGAGTCTGGCCTCCGGGACCAGCCTCAACCCGCTCGCCTGGCCCATGCCGATGCTCATGCAGCGCAAAGCCTCGTGGACCCTGATGTTCATGGGACAAGCTTTCCTGGTGGACACCCAGCAGAGCGGTCCGCGTGGCGGCGACAAGCTTTACTCGACCAATTGGGGCATGGCCTCGGCGCAGCACTCGCTCGGTCCCGGAAACATTATGTTCGACGCGATGCTGAGCCTGGAACCCGCCACCGTCACGAATCGCAGTTACCCTCTGCTGTTCCAAACCGGCGAAACGGCCTACGGCCAGCCCTTGAAGGACGCGCAGCATCCGCACGATTTCGTCATGGGACTGGGCGCGCACTACGTGCTGCCTGTGGGAGAGCACACACTCCTGCATTTCTACTATGCGGCTATCGGCGATCCAGCCCTGGGACCCGTCGCTTTCTCGCATCGCGCGTCGGCTGCCGAACTGCCGCAGGCGACCATCGGTCACCACTGGCAGGATTCTACGCACATCGCCAGCAACGTGGCGACGGTCGGCGTCAAATACCGATGGATCCGCCTGGAAGCATCCGGCTTCCACGGCGGCGAACCCAACGAGAACCGGTGGAATATCGACTGGGGCAGGATGGATTCCTATTCGGGCCGCGTGTCCGTGCTTCCTTCGAAGAACTGGACGGCGCAGTTATCCGCCGCCCGGCTCACGAAACCCGAAGTACTGGAAGAAGGCGACGTCGTTCGCACCACGGCTTCAATCCAGTACTCGAAGGTCAGAAGTAGTGGCGAGGCCTGGTCGACCAGTGCCATTTGGGGCCGGAATCACAACACCGCGAGCCAGCACGATACCAACGCATGGCTGCTCGAGACGGTGTTTCCCGCGACGGGCAAGGACTTCCTGACCGGGCGTTTCGAAGTCGCGGACAAAGACGAATTATTTCCAGACCAGCACGACGCTTTCCGGGTGAAAGCCTTCACCGGAGGCTACACACGCGATCTGGCGACCAAGTCGAATCTGGAAACGGGCATCGGCGCAAACGTGACCGGTTACATGATCCCCTCGGCCATCCAGCCGGCCTACGGCGCGCATCCCTGGAGCGTCAACGTATACTTTCGCGTGCGCCTCAAACGCAGCTAACCGAGGGGGGACTGCCTACGTGTTTCCGCGAGCGGCAACGCCTGAGTGTGGTCACTGGACTATCGCGGAAACGGGCTGGCTGTCCCCGATCATCAAATGTCGTCGCGCCCGATGTTGCAGATAAAATACTCCGCGCGCGTGGTTCCCACATTCTTCGCGTTGTGCAGTTCGTTGGAACCGATCACGCCCACGTCGCCGGGACCCAGCCGGTACGGCTTTCCGGCAATCGTCAGCTCCATGGTCCCCGTGCGAATGAACATCATCTCTTCGCGCAAATGTTGATGCGGAGGATGATTCACTTCACCCGGCGCGATGTCGCTCATGTGCGATTCGATCTTGAAGCCCGTATGCGTCTTCGCGGTGAACATTCGCTTCGACTTGTTTTTTCCGTTGATCGTATCCGGAATGTCCTTGTACAGGAACGCCTGGGTCTTCATGACGGGAAGATCTTCCACGCGCACCGGCGGCGCCGCAGCGGCGGGCGCGGCCTTCCCTTTGTCTTGCCCCTTGGTCTGGGCCGATGCCGTGGCAGCCGCTAATGCGGGGAGCAACCATCCCAACTGTCTGCGCGAGTATTTCATAACGCGATCTCCTTTCGAGCGTGAGCCAGTATACACCCGCGACATCACGGCAGCTAGCGCGGCATCAAGCGCTTGGCGTTTTCAAGGTAGATATCGCAGAACGGCCGCCGCAGGCCCTCTCGCGCCACCGGCCCGCTATCGGTGAATTCGATATAGCCTCCAGCTGTCGCATCGTACTTGGGCCATTTAGGCAGACCCGCGCCGTTAGGATCGCCGGTCTTCGCGAAGTTGGTCCAGTACTGTTGCATCGCGGCGGAGATGTCGCGATCGGGAGCGGCATAGTTGGCATTCAGATTCCCGAAGACGTACGCGACTTCAGCGCCGTGTGTCGCACCCGCGGCTTCCCTGCCCGGAGCAGCCCGATCGAACTGATATTCGTAGCCGGCATTTCCGGCCGCCGCATGCCAATTCAACTGCACCACCACGGGACAGCGATACATCGTGTCCACCACCCACTGCGCACCCGCGTTTCCATATAACGGATCCGCCGTGGATGATTTATAGAGCCCGAATGCCCGTGAGGCGAACGGTCCGTACATGGCGTCCACGGCCTTGCTCAGTTCTTCGTCGGTGGTCTGCGGCGTCCGCTCGCGCGAATTGTTACCGATCAGCAGCGGCACGCGCTGCTCCTCGCCCTTCGCGAATACATCCGCGGGCGGCTTGGGAAGAATCCAGCCATCCACGATGATCCCGTTCGCCGGTCCGATGCTCATGCGGGGCGCCGCCGTGGGTTTCAGAAGATCGCCTGCCGGCATGGCTCGCAATTCCTTGAGCGATCCGGGGAAAAGCTGTGTGCCCGCCTTCTCCGCCTCGGCCAGTGTCAGCGCGTCCGAATAGGTATTTCCCCCACGTGGCGACATCACCGCTCCCAGCCCCGTCATGCGCATGGTGGCATCGTCCGGCGCTCTACTAACCGTCCCGCTCTCGGCGATCACTTTATGAAACAGGCCTTTGGCCTGCGGCGAAGTCATCAGAACATTCACGTCGACGGCGCCGGCCGATTGCCCGAAGATGGTGACGTTCGCCGGATCGCCCCCGAACTTCGCAATGTTGTCGCGCACCCATTTCAACGCCGCGATCTGGTCCATCAACCCGTAATTCCCGGAAGCGTGATGCGGCGACTCTTTCGTCAGCTCGGGATGCGCCAGGAAACCGAACACCGTGAGGCGATAGTTCGCGGTCACCAGCACCACTCCGCGCCGAGCCAGGCTTTCGCCGTCAAAGTTGTTTCCCGATGCGGTCCCCGCGTAATTCCCCCCGCCGTGAAACCAGACCATCACCGGCTTGCGCGTGCGGGCCGGCCACTCGGGAGTCCACACGTTCAGGAACAGGCAGTCCTCGCTGCTCGATTCCTGCATTCGGCCGCCCGCATTTTGAGCGCACGGTGCTCCGAAGGAGGTCGACTCACGCACGCCGGTCCAGGCCTTCACGGCCGACGGCTCGCGCCAGCGCAGATCGCCGGTCGGCGGCTGAGCGTACGGGATACCCTTAAATACCGCTCCCGAAAGTGTCCCGCCCTTTTCAAGCGTGCCTCCGCGAATCTGTCCGCCGGTGACAGCGATAACGGGAAGGTCCGCGGCGAAAGCCGAGATCGCCAGAACGGCCAACAGGACAGTGCGCATCAGCAGTCCTCCGACCGTCGATTGTACCGCTTCAGGCTGTTTCTCGAACACAGGCAAGCCCTGCCGCCAGCATGCCTGCCCAGGATGGATCTTCTTGAATCTTCCCGACGCTCAGCGGCGGCCGAGGCTCCGCCGGCAGCGGCTGTAGAGCCAGCTCCCACCAGCCCACGTCATGCCAGGCCCCCTGCTTGTAACCCACGTTACGATACACGCCGATCGCCTGAAATCCGATGGATTCATGCAGCCCCACACTGCCCGGATTGGGCAAGCTAATACCTGCATAAGCATTGAAGAAGCCTTGCGCCCGCAGGATTTGCACCAGGGACACATATAAGCCCCGGCCGATTCCCCGCCGCCGAAAGTCGGGATGCACATAGACCGACATATCGACCGACCATTGGTACGCGGCACGCGCGCTGTGCAGGCTTGAATATGCATAGCCGGCCACCCGGCCTCCTTGCTCGCAAACCAGCCACGGATACGCCGGCAGAATCCCGTCGATGCGCCTCTGGATTTCAAGTTCGTCAGGCGGCTCAATCTCGAATGAGATCGGAGTCGACTCGACGAAGGGCCGGTAGATTTCCACAATAGCCGCCGCGTCCTTGTCGGTAACCAGCCGGATATCCGTAGCCATCTGCAGCAACCAAAATAGTACAATCCACCAGGGAGGCGCCTATGTCGCCACATGCTAGCCGAGTGATACTTCTGGCAGTGATCGCGGGAGGAGCCATGTACGCTCAGAGTAACGCCCAGCCCGTATCGCAGCCCGTCAACGATCTTCCGAACCCCTACCGCACCGTGCGCGATTGGGGCAAGCCTCCTGGCGGCGTTCCCTGGGCCGCCGTGACCGCCGTGGAAGTTTCTCCCGACGGCAGCATTTACGTCATCCATCGCTGCAAGGACAACTCCTGCGCGGGCCGCCCCGAGCCGCCCATTCTCAAGTTTGATAAATCGGGAAAACTCCTCAAGGCCTGGGGCGAGAACATGTTCGTCTTCCCCCACGGCGCCGCCGTCGATGCACAGGGAAACTTGTGGGTCACCGATTCTCAGGTCAAGGATGGCAAGGGTCACCAGGTGTTCAAGTTCAGCCCCGAGGGAAAAGTGCTGCTGACGCTCGGCAAGGCAGGCGTCGTATCCGCGGCGCCCGGCGAGTTCGATGAGCCCACCGATGTCCTGGTCGCTCCCAACGGCAACATCTTCGTCACCGAGGGCCATAGCGGAGGGACCACCGGCAACGACCGCGTCTCGGTATTCGACAAGAACGGAAAATTTCTCAAATCCTTCGGCAAGCACGGCTCCGGCCCGGGCGAATTCTTCAACCCTCACACCATCGCCATCGATTCCCGGGGGCTCCTATTTGTAGGCGACCGCGGTAATAACCGCATCGAGATCTTCGATCAGGACGGCAAGTATCTGGACACGTGGACCCAATGGGGCCGCCCCAGCGGCATTCTCATCATGAAGGACGACACCATGTACGTGGCCGATTCCGAATCCTTCGGCCCCGATCAGCCCGGCTGGAAGAAGGGCATCCGCATCGGCAGCGCCAAGACCGGCAAGATCAACTCCTTCATCGAAGATATGGAATCGACCACCATCGAGCATAGCGGCGCGGAAGGCGTCGGCGTCGATGCGGACGGCAACGTCTACGGCGCCGTGGTACGGCGTCAGATGCTCGAAAAACACATTCCGATCCGCAAATAGCAATGCCGCGGTTATAAGTCCGGAGCGCAAAGGACGCGGCGCGCACCATCAAGCACGACCAGACATAATCGCGCCGCGTTCCGTTTTGCGCGTAGTGAAATTAGAATATATACTTAAACGCGAACTGCATGATGCGCGGATCGCCGCCGGCCGTGATTTGTCCGAAGCTCGCCAACGAGCCTATGCTGGCAGCCGGCGCGCCGGGCCGATAGTGATTCAGCAGATTGAACGCCTCCGCCCGAATTTCCACCTTCTGCCGCTCGCGTACCGCGAACGATCTCACCAGGCTCATGTCGAACTGGAAGGATCCCGGACCCTGGATGTTGGCGGACCCGAGGTTTCCATAGGTTCCGTTGACAGGCGTGGTGAATGACGCCGGGCTGAGCCATGGCACACAGAACTGCGCGGAAGCCGTGCAGGTCGCGTTGGCGTAAGGATTCCCGCCAATAAAATTCGCGCGTTGCCCGCCGATTCCGTTGAGCGCGCTGTCTACGCCGGATGCCACGGTGATAAAGCTGCCGGACTGAACTCGAATGATTTCCGAAAATCTCCAATCCGAAGCCAGCGCCCGCATCCACTTATCCGAGAACCTCGGCGCTTCTTGCAGGGCCGAGAAGTTGGCGTTGTGCCGGTGATCGATCCCCACGCAATTGCCCCGGTCATAGTTCCGATTGCCCGGATTCGTGTATCCGGCTCCGTCCAGTTCCGAGCTGAACGGCCCGGAAATGCAGTGCGATAGGGTGTAGTTGGCGAGCACGCTGAAGTGACTCGCGATGCGATGCTGAACGGACAGGAGCATGGCGTTATAGCTGGCCGTGGATCCGTCGTCGAGCTGATGGATCACGCCAAAGAATTGCCCTTGAGCCGGATTCGCAAGCGTCAAGACCCGTCGGGCATTCGTATTGGCGGTGCTGGCTCCCGGGATATTGACTGCCGCATTGATGGCCTGTTCGGCCCACAGGTGGATGGTACTGTTCCCCAGATAGCTTGCGGAAACCAGCCAGTTCGCACCGATTTGTTTCTGCAAGCTCAAATTCCACTGCTGAAGATAAGGAACCTTGAGATCCAGAGGGTACGAAGTGTACGTGCCAGACGTTGGGAACGCCGCATTCTTGCCCAAATTGAGCGGGAACGGGTCGCCGCCGGGATAGTTGGCCCAAGGATCCGCGAATGAAACATTATTGAGGGGGCCGATCACCGCCGCCCACGGAGGAGCTTGCGAGAAGCCGTACGCGAACAGCGTATGCGGCATGTCGTACAGGATTCCCCACGATAGCCGCACCGTCATCCGCCCGTTTCCTTTCGGATCCCAAACGACGCCGATGCGCGGCGCGAAATCGTTCATCTTTGTGTGCGAAGGACGCCCATTGGTATCGAATCCCTTATCGCCTGGGAATAGCACGCCCGCCGGAGCATTGGGATAGACACTCGAGTGCACGTTCTGATCGAACAGCCCGCGATCGAAATGCATCACGTAGCCCAGCGGCATGGAACCGCCGATGTACGGTTCCCACCGCAGCCCGTAGTTCAGCGTAAGGTGCGGGGTGAGCTTCCAATTATCCTGCGCGTACAGACCCAGGCTGTGATAGCGCTCATACGCGTACTGAACTCCGCCCTGCTGAAACGTATTGGTCCTGCCGAGCAGAAAATCCGCCATGCCCAAACCTGTTGCGTTGAGCGGGCCGCCCGTCTGCTGTCCATTGAAGTTGATCACGCCGTCTCCATTGAGCGGCCCGTAGACATATTGCAGCGTCCGGATCCAGCTGCCGCCGAACGCGAACTGGTGTTTGCCCTTAATGACAGTGAAATCGTTGGCGAGTTGGAACCCGGTGGTCGGATCGAACGCCGGATAGGAGGTGATCGCGGCGCTCGACGGCCCGCCCGTCATCGAAATCACGATGTGCCCCGGCACCAGAGTGTGCATCTTGATTCCGAGACTGGGCCCGTCGAAGGTCGGTGTTTGAGTCTTTGTGACCGCCGACCTGTTGAAAGTCGCCCGGAAAGCGTTGATCATCGTGGGACTGACCACCCAGGTGTGCCCGAAAACGGCCGAGTTCACCAGGTCGTCCGCTCCCGAGGATGTCATGGATAACGGGTTCACTCCGTCATAAGGAGTCGGCTGCAGGGAGTGGGTGACGTAGTAGCGCAGGAACGCCGACTGCTTGGAGTTGATCTGATAGTCGCCTTTTGCGACTCCCGTGTGCTCGTCCTGGGCGGACTTAGTGGAAAAGCCTTCCTTCCCGCACGAGTTATCGGGCTTGGGATAGAACTTGAGCATGTTGATCGCGGGCGTGCTGAATTGGGAAACCGGTATTTGGTTTCCGACATAAGGCAGTCTGTTGGCGGCGACGGATGAACTGGCGGGATCGTACAATTGGATCCCCCTGGCCTGGCACGTCGTCGACGCGATCGTGCTGAAATCGCCGTTTTGAACCATCTGCGGCGTCGGCACGGTGCCGTTGGCCGAGGCCGGATTCGACCGGATGATGGTTCCTTGATACCCGGCGAAGAAGAACAGTTTGTCCTTCTTGATCGGTCCGCCCACCGTTCCGCCGAATTGATTGCGCTTCAGCGAATCGCGGACGGGCTGGAAGAAATTTCGTGCGTTGAACTTATAGTTCCGCACGAACTCGAAAAAATCGCCATGAATCTCGTTTGTGCCGGATTTGGTGATCGCGTTGACCGCACCTCCCGAATGCTGGCCATACTGCGCCGGCAGAGCGCTGGTTTCGACCTTGAATTCCTGGAGAGCGTCGGGGAACGGCAGTGGCAATGCCAGGTTGTTGAACGGATCGTTATGCGTCCCGCCATCCAGTGTGTACGTCGCGCCGGTTGCCGCGCCGCCCGCGATACTGATCGGCGTCTCACTCGGATAGTTCTTCGCCGAGACTAGGTCGGCGTTAGGAGCCTGAGCCGATGCCCCCGTCAGGAAGATGAGTTCCGTCGGATTGCGCCCGTTGAGCGGAAGATCTACAACGCGCTGCGAATCGATCACCTGGCCGACGCTGGTGGTATGCACCTCCACCATGGTCGTGGCCGCTTCAACAACCACCTGATCCGAGACCGCGCCAACCTTGAGCTGCGCCTCGATTCTCGGGTTAGAGTTCACCTGCAGCACAATGCCAGCCTGCACGTACGTGCTGAAGCCTTGCTTTGTGACCTCCAGCTTGTATGGACCCGTGGGCAGGCTCAGCAGCGAGTAACTGCCATCCGCACCGCTGGTCGCAGTCCGGACCAGTCCGGTGTCGGTCTGGGTCAGTTTCACCTGCGCATCCGCGACCGTGGCTCCGGTCGGATCCGTCACCGTGCCCGAAATCTGCGAAGTTGCAGCCGATTGCGCCCACAATCCGGCGCCGCAGACCATCGAAAACAGAATAAGTGCGGTGGAACGAGACATCATAGTACCCCCTCCTAAAGCACGCTAATAAATTGGCCACAGTATGACAGTCGCCGTTTTTGAAGTCAAGAACACATGCGCGAAGAGTAGGTCCTGCCTCGCAGTAGGTCCGGCCTCGCAGTAAGGTCCGGCCTCGCAGTATGTCCGGCCTCGCAGTAAGGTCCGGCCTCGCAGTAAGGTCCGGCCTCGCAGTAGGTCCGGCCTCCAGGCCGGACGACACCTCACTTCGCCGGCCCCGGCGCAGCAGCAGGCAGATTCGGCGCCAACGGCGGTTGCGGCCCGACCACCGTCGTCAGCGCCTGATACGCGCAGTCCTCGTCCCGACTCCCTCCGCCCACGCCGATCGCCCCAATCATCTGCCCGTCGACGATAATCGGCAATCCGCCCGAGGTCGGGAACACCGGCAGCTTGGACCATCGCAACTGCAGCGCCACGTTGTTCGCCACCTGATTCGCCCGCGCATGCGTCGAATCGCGCGTGTACAGCACGCTCTGGGCTTTCAGGAGTGCCGTCTCGGTGTTGATCGGAACCTGCCCGTCCATGCGATGCGCGTGCACGATCTGCCCCGTCGGGCTGAGGATGAACACGCTGACCGCCATGTTGTTTTTGGTGGCCCAATCGATACAGGCCTGTGTGATCTTCGCCGCCGTGTCCGCCGAGATCTCGTTCTTGATCAGCGTCTTCTTGGCGGCCTCGTCCGAGATCACGAACTTATTGATGTTCTGCGCCGACACCACGCCCGCGACGATCGCAAACACCGCCATAATTCCCAATTTCATGGTTTGCTCCTTATTTGACCGGGACGAATCTCTGCACCCTCTCGCCCCCGAACACCTCACCAGTGTAGATCGTGCCCTTGGAATCCACGGCGATCATGTGCAGCCCGTAAAACTGCCCCCCGTTTTCGCCCATGCTCCCCATCTGGCCGACCACTTTGCCGTCCTCGCGATTCAGAAACCAGATGTGATTGTTCGTGAGATCGGAAATGTACAGGAGCCGTTGTTGCTTGTCCGGCGAGAACATCACGCCGCCAGCCGACCCGCCCACGCCCGTCATCGGCGCCAGGATAAACTCCTTCAGGAATTTCCCCTGCTTGGTCGTGACGTGGATCCGGTTCGCATTCCGATCCGCCGCGTACACCAACCCATCGTTCGATATGTTCAGCGTCAAATGGCCCCGGAACTCCTTCGGCATCGGCCCGCCAGGAGTATACGCGCGATCCGCATCGCTCGTGCTGATCTCCGATAGCGCGTGTCCATACGCCCCCCAGCCCCGCTTGAACTTCAGCGTGTCGAGATCGAACACCATCACCCGGCCGCCCAGATAATTGTCCGCGGCGTACAGCTCGCGAGCCGCTTCATCCAACCGGATCTCTTCGATCCCTCCCACGATCATCGGCGTCGTCGGAGGATACTTCGCGCGAAATGCCGCGATCGCCGCCTCGCGAGCCCCGGTAGCCGCGGCATTTGGAGCTGCCCGCCCACCCGGCGGCGTAATAAATCCCGCGACCGGTCCAGCGCTGCCCCGCCCTGGAGTACGCGGAGGAAGTGTCGGTTCCGCCGCGCCCGCCGATCCGCCGGTCTCCGTCTCGGGCGCCCGAGGCACCGCACCCACCACCTTGCCGGTCTTCGGATCGTACTTCCGGACCGTGTTCTGCCCGATGTAGACGAACCCTTTGCTGTCCACCGCCATGCCGTGCCCTTGCGGCGCATCGAACGAACCGATCACGTTGCCGTTCTTATCGATGTGGATCATCGCCGGCGGACGCACGCAGCAATCGGCCAGCGGCGGATTCAGCTCCGCCTCCAGCTCGATGTCGGTCAGGTCGTTCGGACGATCCAGCACCCACACGTTGTCGTCCTTATCGACGGCCAGCCCCGTGACGCCGCCCAGCTTCCATTTGTTCGGCAGGGGCTTCGGCCACTCCGGATCGAACTTGAACCTGGGTGCGGCCAGCTCCTGCGCTCCTAGCGACACAACCAAGGCCAACAGAATGGCTACTTTCATAACAGGAGAATTACATCATCTGTGGGGCGGGTTTTCAACCTGCACGGACGATTCCACAATCTCCATCCCCCCGTAACCGAGTCAACAAAGCCCGTCAAGAACAAGATAGTTATTGACATGTGACTCTTTGGTCACGTCTTATCGTGAGCATGGGACGCGTGGATGATGTATTCAAAGCCCTCGCCGACCCCACACGTCGACACCTGCTCGACGAGCTGTTCAAGAAAGATGGACAGTCGTTGAGTTCGCTTGAGCAGCGGTTGCCGCATGGCTCTCATGTGACGCGCTTCGGCGTCATGAAGCACCTCAAGTTGCTCGAAGCGGCCGGTCTCGTTGTGACCAAAAAGCGCGGGCGCGAGAAGCTGCACTTCCTGAACGCCGTCCCCATCCGGCTCCTCCACGACCGTTGGGTGAGCAAATACACCGAGCCTTGGGTCGCCACGCTGAGCGATCTCAAGAACAGATTGGAGAACAAGACCATGGAAAAAGTATTCGAGATTTACATCAAGACCACGCCCGAGCGCCTCTGGAAGGCGCTCACCGATACCGAGATGCGGCGCAAATACACCTTCGGCGCCGTCGTCACTTCCGACTGGACCGTCGGCTCGCGCTATGAGGCCGTCGGCAAGGGCACGCCGATCTTCGAGGGCGAGAATCTGGAGGTCGATCCGCCGCGCCGGCTCGTCCAGAGCTTCAAGGCCCTGTGGGGCGAGGATGTGAAGAGCGAAGGCACTTCGCGCGTGACCTACGAGATCACCCAGATCGGCGACTCATGCCGCCTGCTCGTCACGCACGATCAGCTGCGCGAGGACGCCAACAATCAGCTCTACGGCGGCTGGCCCATGATCCTCTCCGGTCTCAAGACGCTGCTGGAGACCGGCGAGCTGCTCACAACTCCCGGCTCACAGCGGTTTGCTTGAATGTCGTCTGGCCCCTTTTGTGCGCTAGCACGGACGGCTTGGCACAGCCGTTAGCCTAATGAAGTCGGGCTCGCCGGCCGATCCTAATGCCGTTGGCCGCCTTAGTTTGGCGTGTCGACGGACGAACGGATGAGAGCACCACTGAAGATCGCCGAAGCGCTCTGTGCCTGCGGCCTCCTTTTGCTCGGGGGCTGCGGGCCGATGTCCCAATCGTCGTACCTGGCCGGTTATGACCGCGACATCAGCAGTTCCACACAGGCCATCGAGACCGCTCGCGACGACGCCCAGCGCGCCGCGGCATATTCCAAGCGAGGCAGAGCTTATTCGGAGAAAGCCCGCTATAGCCGGGCTTTCAAGCTAATCTCCTCCGAAGAATACGGCCGCTTGTTCGGCCTTGCCATCCAGGACCATGACCAGGCCATCGCACTCGACCCCGCCAGCGCGGAGGCTTATTTCAGCCGGGGGCAAGCCTATTACGACCGGGCCTCCCTGGAGACCGTGGTGGACGGCGTATTAGTGGTCACAGATGCCGCCGCCCGGAAGGCTTGGTTCGACCCGGCAGTCGCCGATTTCAGGAAGGCGGTCGAGAGGGACAGCCGGTACGAACAAGCGTGGGACATGCTCGGCCTGACCCATGAGACGACCGGCGAATTAGACCTGGCCATCAGCGAGTACTCGCAGGAGATGGCGCTGAACTCGTTGGGCAAGAGTCGGGTGGCCAACGCCTACTGCTTGCGCGGGGACTCTGACCAAAAAGAGAAGAAATATGATGCCGCCGTCGCGGATTACGAGAAAGCAATCGACTTGGGCGCCACCGCCGACGACTGGTCGTGTGATCCCTACAATCCTCTGTTCGGACTCTACGATAAGAACCGCCGATACGACCAGGCCTGGGAAGTCGTCCATAAGGCGCAAACTTCCAGGAAATGGGTCATGCCCGAATTGCTGGACAGACTGAAGAAAGATTCCGGGCGCAACAACTAGGCTCGCGCGGGTGTAGCCGATTGTGCATCGCCTGCGAACGCAGAAGGCGACGCAAAAGACTTGAAATTGCAGAGTGGGGCAGGCGATCTTGTCGCCTGCCAGTAGGGTCGCTGCCAGGAGGCCTTCACTTCAACCGTTTTCGGCAAGCCGCGCGCGCGCCGAGCACGAGTTGCTTTAGTCCGGCCCGTTGGAGATCCTCGACTGTCCGCAGTTGGACATGCCGGTGGACTTTCCCGGACCCGGCCAGCAGCCCACGCGGATCAGCCAGCGCTGCACCGCCCACGAGTCCCAGTTTTATGCCGGACTTGCTCAGGAGGAGCGTGCAAACCATCCCCTTGTAACCAGGTCCGTATCGGTATGCGAGCATTCTGGCGGATTCGTCCACGCTTTCGACCGCACCCGGCAACCACTCTCCTAGCGTTTTCCTTGCCTGGCGTAGCAGTGTTTGCACGTCCTCCGGATAAGTTCGAAGCAATGCGTCAATCGCCACATTCGCCGCCATTCGATCTGGGCCCCAGATATCTTATCAACGCAAGGCACAAAAGAAGGCACAAAAGGGGTCAGACGACATTTAGCTTCCCGAACCGTAGGGGCCTAATTGGTAGGGCCGGTCTCCAGATCGGCCGCAGCTTCTTGTTCGCCAGCTTCGTGTTACTCCCCAAAAGTAGCCTGAATCCTTTTGTACCCAATAACCCGACGCCGCGCCCAGGGCGCCGCGCGCTATAGATACGTGAGAGGGACGCAATATGTGTCATTTTCGACCTATTCCACTTTTTCTCGTTCTGATTTCCTGTGGAACGCAGGCCTGTACTCAGGAACTCACGCCCGCACAGAAGCAAGTGGTTGCTGATCTTAAGGGCGATCTTGAACGCGTCAGGAAAGACATTGACGAAGCGGAGAAACAAGACCAACGATACACTGGCGGCCTGATCAAATCGCTTATCGCCGTTCGCCTTGAGCTACTCAAGACAAATGCTGCTCTAGTCGAGCAGAGGATTCACACCATTGAGGGAGGCACAAAAACTACGGTCGTGGTAAACGTAATCAAAGCCGATCCGTCGCGAGCCGCCGAATTAGCGAAGGAAATCGAAACCCAAAGGGAAAAGGTAACCGCTGCACGGGCCCAAGCTGATCGATACGCTGGCGGATTGGCGTTAGCACTTTCTGAGACAACATTCGAAACAGCCGGCAACACGCTCGCTATGCTGGAGCAGCAGTATCTTACCGCAAAATATGGATTGGCGATCCCAGCTCCACCGGACGACCGCAGTGACGGGAAGGCAACATTAAACCGCACGTTGCCTGCGGCTTCCTCGGCTCCGACGCCCAGTGCGAGCACCGCAGATTGCCTCAAAATCCAGACCTTCGATTCGAGTGTGCTTTCAACCAACGACGTGTACACCGAACTAGCCTGGAAGGTGGACGTGGTAAATTCGTGCGCAATGCCGTTCCGGGTTCGAGCAACCTTCAAGATTTTCGATAAGGATGACTTTGAACTCGATTCTGGTTCTGAGGACGTGAATGTCCCTGCGAACGGCATTGGAAATGCGCGGGGCAAGATCTTAGTTAGCCCCCCTCAAAAAGCAAGACGGATGACAAAGCAAGGCGCAAGCCTGTCCGTGCGCTAGGAGCTTGCTGAAATAGCGTCCGGGAACACCACTGGCACTTCGTAGGGAGCACTGTTACCGGCAGAAGGAGGCGTCGCGAGGCGCCCCCGCAGTCGGCAACCGGGCCTCTCAGTGGGCCCCGGAAGCGCCGCTCAACACACCGCGGCCCGGAGCTTTGGAATGCGCCACAAGTTGAAGG
>JAIQFE010000018.1 GCA_020073445.1 Terriglobia bacterium | reverse complement strand
AATGGAACGGCTTTGGCAAGAGGCGAAGGGGCAGGAGTCCAAGCGCGAGAGCGTATGAACGTCCGCGCTCTTTCCGGGCATGCCGAATTCGCCGAAGCCGTCCGCCTGCAAAAAGTGATCTGGGGTTTCCCCGACCTGGAACTGTTGCCGGTGCGCTTCTTCGTGGTCGCGTCGCGCATCGGAGGCCAGACGTTCGGAGCGTTCGAGGGCAACCGCATGGCTGGATTCCTGCTTGCGATTCCCGGAATCAAGAAGGACACCGGACTTCCATATCTTCACAGCCACATGCTGGGCGTGCTGCCCGATTATCGCGATTCAGGGATCGGCCGCATGCTCAAGACCGCCCAGCGCGAGGATGCCCTGGCCCGCGGGATTCGTTTGATCGAGTGGAGCTTCGATCCGTTCGAAGCCAAGAACGCTTACTTTAATCTGGAAGTGCTGGGCGCGATCGTCCGGACCTACATCCCCAACATGTACGGCATCACCGCGAGCCCTCTGCACGCCGATTTGCCCACGGACCGATGTATCGCCGAATGGTGGTTAGCGGAGTCGCCTTCAAAAGGCCAGGTCACCGCGCGCGTTTCCCTGCCCCCGCGAAAGACCCGCGAATCGCAAGAGACCCTGGCTCGCGAGCTGCAACGGCATTTTGCCGATGGACTTGCTGTTACCGGGTTTGAACGGTCGGAAACTTCCGGCGCCTATTTGCTATCGCCATGGCCATCCAAATAGAAAAGATCACTCTTCGCGAGATCGCCATGCCGCTGGTGCATTTCTTCGAGACCAGCTTCGGCCGGACCACGCACCGCAGGATCATCCTGGTGGAAGCCGTCAGCCAGGGCGTTTCCGGATGGGGCGAGGTCACGTGCGGGGAGAATCCGTTCTACAACGAGGAATGGACCGACGCGGCCTGGATGATCGTGCGTGATTATGTCGCGCCCCGGATACTGCGCGCTTCGTTTGAGAGCGCAGCGGATGTAGGTGAGCGCAGTGAGCATATTCGCGGCCACTACATGGCTCGCGGCGGAGTGGAAGCCGCGGTGTGGGATCTGGAAGCCAGGATGAAGGGCGTGCCGCTCTGGGATCACATCGGCGGAGGCTGGTTCAAGGAAATCGCCTGCGGCGTTTCGATCGGAATTCAGAATTCCGTACCTGATCTTTTGAAGACCATCGAGAAAGAAGTCGCCGCCGGGTATCAACGTATCAAGATCAAGATAAAACCTGGCTGGGACGTGGACGTTGTACGAGAGGTCCGGAGGACCTTCCCCTCGATCCGGCTGATGGCCGACGCGAACTCCGCCTACACGTTGGCCGATGCGGACCGGCTCAAAGAGCTCGACGCCTTCCATCTGACGATGATCGAGCAGCCTCTGGCGCACGACGAAATCGTCGATCACGCAGCGTTGCAGGCGCAACTCGACACGCCCATTTGCCTCGACGAGTGCATCCGCACGCTGCATCACGCCGAGCAGGCGATCCGCCTCCAGGCCTGCGGGATCATCAATATCAAGCTCGGTCGGGTGGGCGGATTTCGCGAAGCCCTGCGCATTCACGATCTGGCTCAGGCGAACAGCATTCCTGTGTGGTGCGGCGGCATGCTTGAATCCGGCATCGGACGGGCGCATAACATCGCGCTATCGACGCTGCCCAATTTCGTGCTGCCGGGCGACGTATCGGCGAGCAAACGATATTGGACCCGCGACATTATTTCACCGGCGGTAGAAGTTTCGCCGCAGGGAACTATCAGCGTGTCCGAAGCCCCCGGCTTCGGTTACGACGTGGACCACAATTATCTGCGCCACGTGACCGTCCGGGAGGAAACTCTCGCGTGAGCGGCTTCACGGAGCTGCTGCGCTCCAACCGGAATTACCGCTACACATGGATCGGGCAAGTGGTCAGCGAGGTCGGCGATCACTATAACAACATCGCCGTGTTCAGCCTGGTGCTGGCTAATACGGGATCGGGCCTTGTAGTCGCAGGAATTCTACTGGCACGCGGAGCCGCGGTGATGCTGGGCGGACCGATCGCGGGCGTCCTGCTCGATCGCATGGACCGCAAACGGCTGATGATCACCAGCGACCTGGTTCGCGCGGGGATCGCACTGCTGTTCATTCTCGGTATCCCGAAGGGACACACCACGCTACTGTACGTGCTCAGCGGAGGATTGATGCTCGCTTCGCCGTTCTTCACCAGCGGGCGTGCGGCGATTCTCCCGACGATTGCCAACAAAGACGAGTTGCACACAGCGAATTCGCTCACGCAGCTGACGCAATGGAGCACGCTGGTCATCGGGGCGTTTCTAGGCGGGACCTCGGTCGCGGGATTCGGCTACACGCTGGCGTTCGCGTTTAACGCGTTCTCCTTTTTGTTTTCGGCGCTATGCATTTCGCGGCTCCACGGCCCGCGAGGATTCCGGTCGGACCGCAGCGCGCTGACGGAGAGTCGCGTGGTTCGTCCCTGGCACGAGTACACCGAAGGCTTGCGCTACATGCGCGCGACCCCGCTGATCCTGGGGATCGGACTGGTGGGGGTCGGTTGGGCCACCGGCGGCGGCGCGGCGCAGATTCTATTCAGCATCTTCGGCGAAGTCGTATTCCAGCGTGGCCCGACCGGGATCGGCATCATCTGGGGATGCGCCGGCATCGGGCTGGTATGCGGTGCTCTCTTTGCTAACTACATCGGCAAGCGTATCCGGTTCGAGTCGTACAAACGCGTGATCTCGGCGTGCTACGTGGTTCATGGCGCATCGTACGTTCTGTTCAGCCAGGCCCCGACCTTCGCTGGTGCTCTGCTGTTCATCGCGCTGTCCCGTGCGGCCGTCGCCGTCAGCTCAGTGCTCAACACGTCGCAGCTACTGCGGCACGTTTCGAACGATTTCCGGGGGCGCGTATTCTCCACCATCGAGACCTGGACTTGGGCCACTATGATGGTTTCGATGGCGATCGCCGGCTTGTTGTCCGATCACGTAAGTCCGCGAACGATTGGTCTGTGGGCGGGCATGCTCAGTTCGACCACGGCGATCTTCTGGGGCTGGGGCAACCTCAGCGGCAAGTTGCCGGAGCCGACCCTAGCCGGCGTCGAACCGGAAGAAGTCGAGGTCCACGGAGATCCCACGGTTTGAGATCCATATGATGACATCGCTCCAAGGACGCGTGGTTCTGGTGACGGGCGCGGCGAAACGCATCGGCCGCGGAATCGCTTTACGTCTGGCGAAAGAAGGCGCGCGCGTCGCGATTCACTACTCGTCTTCGGAAGCCGAAGCGCGGGCAACGGCGGCGGAATGCGGCAACGCTCCTCTCTTTCGCGCGGACCTGGAAAAGATCGCCGAGATCGAACGGCTGTTTGCGGACGTGACGCAGCATTTCGGCAAGCTCGATGGGCTGGTAAACAATGCTGCGCGCTTCACACGCCGGGACCCGCTCGCGATCACCGAGGCCGATTGGGATTTCGTCCATTCGGTGAATCTCAAGGCGACCTTCTTCTGCTGCCAGCAGGCCGCGCGCCACATGCTGACGCACGATGGCGGAAAGATCGTGAACATCAGCTCGCTGGGCGGAATCCGGGCATGGCCGGATCATGCTCACTACTGCGCCTCGAAAGCCGGCGTGATTCACATGACGCGGGCGCTGGCCCAGGCCTGGGCGCCGAAGATCACCGTGAACTCGGTGGCGCCCGGCGTGATCCCGTTCGGGGAGCCAGACGAGCGCGTGAAACGTCTGATTGCCAAGACTCCCGCGGGCCGCGCGGGGACCGCGGATGAAATCGCCGATGCGGTGGTGTTCTTTCTGAACGCGTCGGATTTTATGACCGGGCAGGTCTTGGCAGTCGACGGTGGGTTAAGCCAGAAATGACAGATCTTGTCTGAAAAAGGGGACAGACTACTCTGTCCACTCCCAGGCTCGTGCGCGACGTCACAAGATTTGCGGGAGGGGACAGAGTAGTCTGTCCCCTTTTTCAACATCACTTGTACATGTCCGGATACGCGAGACGCTGCTCTTCGGCGAGCTCCATCGCCGTGCCGATCTGGATCAGCCGGCCCTTTCCGATCCCAGGGCAATACTTAGCCGTCCGGTTCCATTCACGTTTGCTTTCGACCAGCTCCGGCCAGAACGGAAACGTGCGGCACTGCGTCGGCTTGGCGGGATGAATCGAGCAGCCGTGCCCCTCGAGGAAAGGGCACTGCCTCTCCGGAGGTTTGCGGAACCGCATTTGGTGGCGAGTACGGTAGACGTATTTCTTCTCAAACGCCCGGGCCGACATCTTGACGAACTTCGCCGCGCGCTTGAGATCGGACTCCGTCAAGTACACGAAGCCTTCCTGGTCGCAGCAGTTGATACACCCGCGCTGGCAAGTAAAACGAAGCGAGTCCAATGGTTACTCGATGGCGTAATCCGTCCAGCAGAAAATGTCGCCGTCCTCGCTGAGCGGAAGGGCGATGGCCGGCGCTGGCGTCGGATTGACAAGCTGGAATTTAGGATCGAGGATCTTGGCGATCTGGTCGCGCACATCTTCCAGGTGCAGCCGCGAGTCGCGATCCGTGGTGCGAGCCAATGCGACACCGGCATCCGCGGCGATGGTCTTCAGCTCCCCGCGGAACATGGGACGCTGGTCGTCATTCGCGCGCTGCGCGCCATTGAGGCGCGTCGATATCAGGTCGAGATACGCGCGCTGCAGATTGCGGCGATAAGCGTCGATTTTTACCGCAGGCGCATAGATCTCGCTGAAGATTCCCTTGCGGAGATCGCTTAGGAACTCCGACGGGCGGTACGCCGCGGCGCCGTCGATCGCTTCCTCTTCCACCAAGCGGCCGAAACGCTGCGTGGACAAGAGCGAATTCAACACTTGCAACTGCGCCGTGCGGATGCGGTTCAGTGCGCCCGCCGGCTCGATGCGCCGCAAGACTTCGGGGCGAAGGAGCATGGTGGGAGTCGCAAATGCATTGTCGTTCAGGAATTTCACCGCGGCCACCTGACGGGACTTGGGAACCAGGTTGAACCGCACCCCGTCCTGACCGCCGTGTTTCTCCAAAGAATCAAACGCTCCGACGATCTGCGTCACGTGGCCCATCTCATTGGCCCACTGCCCGACCACGCGGCCGTAGACAGTTCGGAGATCGTCCCAATCCTGGCCCTCGTGAGTGGTCGCGACCAGGAGATTGTCCATCACGCGCTGGAGATTCTTCAAGCCGAGGCCGGTGGAGTACACCGCATCCGCGTCGCCCACGGCTTCCGTATTCTCGCCGGAATCGGCGCCTTGGGCACGATCGGTGCTAAAGCGGAGCCAGGGCGTCTTCTCCTGTTCGCGCGCCCATGTGTCCAAGGTTTTGTTCTCGTCGTCCGGATGCTGGGCGCTGTTGATGGGGGCGTAGGCCCAGTGGATGGCCCACTTGTCATACGGCCCGATCCCGGGGATCAGCAGCTTCGGATCAACCTTGTCCTCGGGCTGCGCTACGTAGTTGAAGCGCGAATAATCCATGATGGACGGCGTGTGACTCATGGTCTTCAACCATTCGGGATCGCGCAATTTCTCCGCCGGATACATCGAGCTGGCCTTCATGTTGTGCTGCAAGCCCAGCGTGTGGCCGACTTCGTGCGCGACGACGAAGCCAAGCAGATCGCCCATCAAATCGTCCGGCAGCGGAAGCTTGCTCGCGCGCGGATCCAGCGGGCCTACCTGCACGAAATACCAATCTTCCACCAGCTGCTGAACGTTGTGATAGAACTGGATGTCCGCGTTCAGAATCTCGCCCGTACGCGGGTCGGAAATATGCGGACCGCTCGCGTTTTCCGTGGTGGAAGGCAGCCAGCGCACCACCGAATTGCGCACGTCTTCCGGACTCCAGTTGGGATCCTCTTCCGGCGTGGGCGCTTCCTTGGCGATGATGGCGTTCTTGAATCCCGCAGCTTCAAAGGCGGATTGCCAGCTCTCGATTCCCTTCTTCAAATACGGCACCCATTTCTTGGGTGTGGCCGGATCCAGATAATAGACCAGCGGCTTCACCGGTTCGGACACGGCAGCCGTGGGATCCTTTTTCTCCAGGCGCCAGCGAGCCACGAATTGACGAGTCTCGGCGCGATGCTCGGGACGGCTGAAATCCATGGTGGACGTGGTGAAGTAGCCGACCCGCGCATCGGCGAGCCTTGGCATCATCGGCTTCTCGGGCAACTTCACCATGCTGAAGTGAACCACAACAGTTCCGGAGCCAGGCCGCATGCCGGCCTGAGGACCGCCGCGCCCGCCGGCGCCCTGCTGATCGACGGGCGACGTGAAGGTCTGGGTGGATTCGGCTTCGATGTTGGTCGGAAACGCCGTGACGCGTTCGATATAGCTACGGCTGGCGTCCATGCCCCGCCCCCGAACCCGAGCGCGCGCGCTCATCTCCGGCACGTCGCTCAGGAACAACCGAGTGACGTCGATCACAGGCGCTTCATTCGGACCGAAGGCCGCAATCGGAAACGACATGATGATGGACGGATTGTTGGCAGCCTGCACGGCCTTGGCGATCGGCTCGCCCGGATCGGCCGTGATGTCGTAAGTAACCTCGCGCAGGAACACGCGGTTCTCGCGCCGTTCCCAGCGGCCCACGAATTCGTTCACGGTCTGGCCGCCATAGCCGGCGCCGATCGTATTTTGCGCAATCTGGCCGACGAAAAGAAAATCTTTCCCGAGTTCGGCCGTCGGAATCTCGTAGTAGTAGGTGTCGACCCCGCGCTCGCGAATCTTGTGGACCTTGAAGATGCCCTCGGAAGTTTTGGCGTCCTTGGTGATCACGCGGTCGTACGGGCGCGGTTCGTTATTCGCGCCGCCACCACGTCCCCCGGGGGCTGCGGGCGCCGTCGGCGTCACTGCGGGTATATCCGCGGGCGGAGCCGGAGCAGGCTCGTCCTGCGCGCTTAAAAAAGGGATTGCAAAACAGAAACCACTAAGCCAAAAAACACTTACGCTGATCAGGCGCTTCA
The DNA here is from genome assembly GCA_020073445.1 of Terriglobia bacterium. Lineage (GTDB taxonomy): Bacteria > Acidobacteriota > Terriglobia > Bryobacterales > Bryobacteraceae > Palsa-187. Next base: position 114,127 of record JAIQFE010000018.1, on the reverse strand, counting down.
TGGAACACCTCCACCCGACAGAATTCCGATAGGCCATATTCTATCAAGTTGTTACAGTAGATACTGATGAAGACGCGCCTGCTCCTGGCCTTGGTTACGGTCGTGTTGGCGGGTGGCCAGTCTCCTGCCCAAACCCGGACCGTCAGCGATGCCGAAGTGATGCGGGTCCATCGCTCGACGCTGCTGATCGATACCCACAACGATGTTCCCAGCCGAACGGTGGAAGGATTCGACATCGGTTCGCGCACGGGAACCGGACACACCGATATAGCCCGCCTAAAGGAAGGCGGCGTCGGGGCGCAATTCTTCGCCGTGTACGTGGCATCTTCGTACGTGAACGGCAACCGGTCGGCGGATCGCACCCTGCAGATGATCGATACGGTGCGCCACGACATTATTGGACGTTATCCCAATGATTTCGTCCTGGCGACCACCGCGAACGGCATCGAAGAGGCGCACCGGCGGGGCAAGATCGCCGCTTTGATGGGGATCGAAGGCGGACACGCAATCGAAGACAGTGTCCGGCTGCTACGCGATTATTACGATCTTGGAGTCCGCTACATGACGCTGACGCACTCCAACACCAACGATTGGGCGGACTCTTCGGGCGACGTGAACGATCCCAACGTCAAACACCACAACGGGCTCACGGAGTTGGGCAAAGAAATTATTCGCGAGATGAACCGTCTAGGCATGATGGTGGACATTTCGCACGTGGCCGATAAGACCTTCTGGGACGCCCTGGAAACCAGCAAAGCGCCCATATTCGCATCGCATTCGTCGTGCCGGGCGCTCACGAACCACGCGCGCAACATGACCGATGATATGATCGTGGCCCTGGCTAAGAAGGGCGGCGTGGTGCAAGTAAACTTCTACTGCGGTTTCATTTCGCAGAAATTCCGCGACAACGACGCGGCCGACACCAAAGCCCTGGACGCACGCATGGCCAAAGAGACGGCGGGCAAAAATCTAAGCGAGCCCGATCGGCAGATTTTGTCAGAGAAGCTTCGCAAGGAACTGAAACTCTCCCGGGCGACGCTGACCGACGTGGTGGATCACATTGACCACATCCGTAAAATCGCGGGAATTGACGCGATCGGCATCGGCGGGGATTTCGACGGCGTCAGTTGCACGCCGGTCGGATTGGATGATGTCTCGAAATATCCAAATCTCACGCGCGCGCTGCTTGAGAAGGGCTATTCGGCGGAAGATATCCGCAAGATCTACGGCGGAAACTTTCTGCGGGTGATGCGGGCCGTTGAGGCGGCCTCCGGAAAATGATGAAGCAAAAAGAGGGACAGCCTCCGATTTCGAAGAACGAACCTTTCGCTATCCAAGAACGGACGCCGAAATCGGCTGGCTGTCCCCTTTTTTGCCTCCTTCTATTGGCTCTCGCGGGCTGCGTCAAGACTCCACCGGGTCCGAAAATCGATCCGGCGCTAGCGTCGCTCATTCCGCCCGACACCATCCTGCTGGCGGGCGCGCGCCTGGACAAACTTCAGGAAACAGCGACCTTCAAAAAGAATCTGGCGAATCGTCCGGTTCCGCTGTTCGACGATTTTTCTAAACAAATCGGCTTGCAGGTTCGCCGCGAAGATTTGTGGGAACTGCTGCTGATCTCTGACGGCAAGCAGAACGTCATGCTGGGACGCGGTAAGTTCGCCAACGAAGCGGAACCGCGCATCGAAATCCCCGGCGCGACGCGTTTCGCCTACAAGGGCTTCAACCTGGTGGGCGACGAGCGGGAGGCGGTACTGCTGATAAGCCCTTCGGTGATCGGCGTGGGTTCCACACCGGCGCTGCGGTCGCTGATCGATAACAAGGGCAAGAGCAACGGCCCGCCTTCCAGTCTGGCCGCCCTGCTCAAGGACATGCCTGCCGAGTCGGTGCTGTGGGCTGCATACGGGGGCGGAGTGGCCAAACTTCCGTTCAATGCACCGGGCGACATGGCCAATATCAACAAAATCATCGCGTCGATTCAATCGGGCTCAATGTACCTGGATTTGCGCGCGGGAGTGAACGGCCTGATCACGGGGAATTGCGCCAACGATCAGGACGCCAAGAGTCTTCACGATGCGCTGCGAGCTTTGTCGGGATTGGGTCGCCTTGCGATTCCGAAAGATAAGCCGGAGGAAGGACGTCTTCTCGACGGGCTGCGCATCACCCAGGATTCGCACAAGGTCAATATCCACATCGAGGAGCCAGAGGAGTTGGTGGAGTCGCTGGTGGGGATACTTCTAGGACCGGGAGCCGGGCAGGCGAAATAAATCACCCGCCCGAGCCTTATAACCGCCTGACTATTGAACTGCCGGAAGGGTCGCGGGATCCACATCAAAGAGGCAATGAGGATGACCGAACCCGCCCGCGCTCGCGCCGCCGGTGATATCAAAGATGATGTTGTCCGGACGAAGGGGATCGCCCGAAACCCCGCCCACACCGCTGAGATGATCCAGCCCTAAGATATGGCGGACGCGCCAGGCGATATTGTGATCCGCGCAAGATGTGTCGCCGCTCACGCCCACGGCGCCGACGATCTTCTTAGGGGCCGCGTACAGGCCAAGGCCGCCGCCAAAAACATTTACTCCGCCAATCTTTTCTCCGACCATCGGATCGTTGGCCTTGCCGAAATTGGACGAGGGTCCTTTGTAGGCGACGCCGGTGTCCACCGGATTACTTTCCTGGAGCCCGAAAAGGCTGCCGCCCGGCTGCACGGCCGAATAGAGATTCGCCGTCGATAGAGCCAGACCGTGCGGGAACTTCGAGCTGGCGGTGGGATCGCCCAAGCTGAACGAATTGGCGGTGTTGGCCTTTTGCGCCGAAATTACGCGGCTTCCGGGCCATTGCGAGCCGCGGTCCGCTCCGGAAAACGCCACGGCGCAAACAATGCCATCGCGATCGACGAGGGTCGCCCACATTTGCATGTCCAAACCGCTCGATTCATCCGTCACCGCGGTTTTCAGCGCGTTCTGCAGGGCAATCTGGCTCGGCAGGCTGGAGCATGAATTATTTGCTCCGTGGCCGTTGTTATCGTCCGCCCACGCCGTGGCGGGCCCTACTGCCATACATGTGAGAGCGGCTGCTATTGTTGCAGTTCGTTTCATTTGATGGGATTCTCCTTATCGGGCTCTGAAGACACAGCCCAAGCGATTATAGCCCTGGACTGTGACAATCGAGCGAGTACTAAGCGTATTTTTCGCGACCAAGATGGAGGAGAATGACCTTATGCCGATCAAGCTCAGGCTTACGGTTCTTCTGTTATCGGCGTGCTCCGCCTACGGAATCGATCTGCGCTATTGGATCGAACCATGCACGCGTCCGGAGACAGGCTGCCAGAAGGCTGATACCCAGCTGGCCGAGTGGGCGTTGCAGGCGTGGCAAGCGACGTCGGACGGAAAGCTGCATCTGGAAAAGACTGACCACATGTCGCAAGCGAACATACGCGTTCACTGGGCCGATGCGGAAATGGGCAAGTACGGCGAGACTCGCGCCTTCGATATCGGCGGTATGCGCGGAGCCGAGGTGTACGTTCTGCCGGACCTGCGCGCCATGGGACCGGACATCTTTGCCGCAGCGTCGCAGGACGCGCTGTTCCGGGAAACCATCGTCTATCTGACTTGCCTTCACGAAACCGGCCATGCACTGGGGCTATCGCACACGGCCGACTTCGCCGACATCATGTATTTCTTCGGCTACGACAAAGGAGACGTGCGCGAGTATTTCGGCCGCTACCGGCGCAAGCTGCGCGATCGGGCGGACATCGTGAAGAACTCGGGGATCTCGCCGCAGGATCGGGCGCGGTTTATTCAGGCGCTGAGGTAGAGGTGCCGTCCGGCGGCGGGGGCGGGGTGGTTTTGGGGGGTGGAATGGCGTCGCCCAGGTTCAACGAGCCGCCGCCTTCGCTCACGTAGTTCCGGTTCCAGGAGGGGATCTCTACCGTCACATCGCCTTTCACCACCGCCTGGCACGCCAGTCGAGAGTGGGGAGTGAGACCGGGAGCGAAGTCCAGCTTATCCAATTCGTCCTCTTCCGCCTCGGAAAGGTTCCCGTCCCCAGCCTTCACGATCACGTGGCACGTAGTGCAGGCGCAGACGCCTCCGCAGGCATGCTCCAACTGGATGCCGTTATTCATTGCAACGTCCAAGATCGACTCGGGTTTGCCATGTTCGTCATAGGGCAGCTTTCCCGATTCGAATTCGACCGTCTTGTTCAGATTGGCAAACGTAACCTTGGGCACTACCTCCATTCTAGCGGCATGCGGCGGGGACAACCTCCTTGCCATACTGGTTCTTCATGTTTCATCTCGTGGAAAAACGGATCGCGGAGGCCTTCGCCGCGAAGATTAGCACGCTTTACAGCGTGGATGCCCCAGTTCAGACGGAGCAGCCCAAGCAGGCGTCTTTTGGAGAAATAGCCGTGCCTGCGGCGTTCCAGCTCGCGCGGCAGTTGAAAAGGGCTCCCAAGGCGATCGCGGCGGAATTATCGGATGCCGTGGGCACGATTGAAGGCGTTGCTGGAATCGAGATCGCAGGCAACGGCTACATGAACGTGCGGCTCGACCGGGGCGCCTATGGGTCATCTTTGCTTCGCGGCGAAGCGCCGCTAGCCGCCATCGAGGCGGAAAAGACGATCATCGAACACACCAACATCAATCCGAATAAGGCCGCGCACATCGGGCATCTGCGTAACGCGATTCTCGGCGACACCTTCGTGCGCATGCTGCGTGCCGCTGGCAGCAATGTCGAAGTGCAGAACTATATCGACAACACCGGCGTACAGGTTGCGGACGTCGTAGTCGCGTTCGAGCGCCTGGAGAAGAAGTCGCCCGCCGACGTTCAGACTCTGATTGGGACCACGCGGTTTGACTATCTCTGCTGGGATCTCTACGCGCGGATGTCGAGCTACTACGCAGATCATTCGGAAGCACTCGAATGGCGCAAGTCCACACTGCACGCGATCGAATCTGGCGAAGGTGCAACGTCGGAATTGGCGCATTTGGTCTCCGACGCCATCGTGCGCGCGCATCTGGCGACGATGTATCGCCTGAACATCGAATACGACGTCCTGCCGCGTGAGAGCGAGATCCTGCATCTGAAGTTCTGGTCGCAGGCGTTCGAACTGCTGAAAGAGCGCAAGGCGATCTTCTTCGAGAACGAAGGGAAGAACAAGGGCTGCTGGGTAATGCCGGCTTCGGCTTTCAAGCAGGGCGCCAGCGACGAGGAAGAGAATACGGACGACAGCAAGGTCATCGTCCGCTCGAACAGCACCGTGACCTACGTCGGCAAGGACATCGCCTATCAGCTTTGGAAATTCGGCCTGCTGGGCAAGGATTTTTACTATCGCAAGTGGCACACCTATCCGGATGGGCACGACGTGTGGGCATCGACTTCGGAGCCGCAGACGGGGTCGCCGGCGTTCGGCCGTGGCGCGCGCGTGTATAACGTCATCGATTCTCGCCAGTCGTATTTACAGGACGTCGTCGTGGCCGGCCTGCGCGCGCTCGGTTTCGAGAAGCAGGCCGAGGCCAGCGTGCATTTTTCCTACGAGATGGTCGCCCTTTCGCCGCGCACCTGCATCGAGATGGGAATCGAGCTATCGGACGAGGACAAGAAAAAGCCCTACGTCGAAGTCTCCGGCCGCAAAGGACTGGGCGTAAAGGCCGACGATCTGATCGACAAGCTGATCGAGAAGGCGCTCGAAGAAGTCACATCGCGGCACGCTGAAGATCCGGAGCCGCAACGCCGGCGCGTCGCGGAAAAGATTGCGATAGGCGCCCTGCGCTACTTCATGTTGAAGTACACCCGCAATTCGGTCATCGCCTTCGATTTCGCTGAAGCTCTTAGCTTCACGGGCGAAACCGGCGTCTACGTACAATACGCCGCGGTTCGCGCGAGCAAGATCCTGGGTAAGCTTGCTGAGCGCGGCGACACCCTGCCTGATTTCCGGGCCGAGCTAAGCCGCGACGCCATCAATCGCCAGCTTTCCGATGAACGACTGTGGCAAGCGCTCCTGACCGCATCGAAAGCGGACGCGGCGATCGAGCAGGCGGTGTCCAGTGGCGAGCCTTCGCACGTGGCTCGCTACGCTTTCCAGCTCGCGCAGGCGTTCAGCTCGTTTTACCAGGATTTCCCGGTGGTCGCGGAATCCGATAAGGAAAAGAAAACTTTCCTGTTATGGCTGACGACGTACTTCCGCGCGCAACTGGAACGCACGCTGGGCGTCTTGGGAATTGAAGTGCCTGAGTACATGTAATCGGGTCGCGATAAAATAAAAACATCCATGACAAGTCAGAATTCCTTTGGCGCCGCAGGCAAGCTGAAAGCCAGCGGCCGGGAGTACGAGATCTTTCGCCTTGCGGCACTGGAGAAGGCCGGAATCGCGCAGCTTTCGCGCATCCCCTACTCGATCAAGATTCTTCTCGAGAACCTTTTGCGCTTTGAAGACGGGACCACCGTCAAGAAATCCGACATCGAATACGTCGCGAAGTGGGATCCCAAGGCTCCCGCAACGGAAATCAACTTTCGCCCGGCGCGTGTCCTGCTCCAGGATTTCACCGGAGTGCCCTGCGTCGTCGACCTCGCGGCGATGCGCGACGCTCTCACCAAGATGGGCGCCGACCCGAAAAAGGCCAATCCTCTGATTCCCGTGGATCTGGTGATCGACCATTCCGTGCAGGTCGACGAGTTCGGCACCAGCGGCGCGTTTGCCGCCAACGCCCTGCTCGAGTATCAGCGCAACGGCGAGCGCTACGCGTTCCTGCGCTGGGGACAATCGGCGTTTCAGAATTTCCGAGCGGTGCCGCCCGATACCGGCATCGTTCACCAGGTCAATCTCGAATACCTGGCGCCGGTAATCTTTAACAACAACGGCAGCGCGTATCCCGATACCGTCGTGGGCACGGATTCGCACACCACCATGATCAACGGATTGGGCGTGGTCGGATGGGGCGTCGGCGGAATTGAAGCCGAGGCGTGCATGCTCGGGCAGCCCGCGACGATGCTGCTGCCCGCGGTGGTCGGATTCAAGCTGCACGGAAAAATGCCCGAAGGCGCGACCGCGACCGACCTGGTTCTGACCGTCACGCAGATGCTGCGCAAGAAGGGCGTGGTCGGGAAATTCGTCGAGTTCTACGGCGATGGTGTGGGCGCTCTGAGCCTGGCCGATCGGGCGACCATCGCCAACATGGCGCCCGAATACGGTGCGACCATCGGGGTTTTCCCCATCGATAATGCGTCCCTGGATTACCTGCGGATGACCAATCGTGCTCCGGAGCAGATCGAGCTCGTGGAGGCGTACGCACGTGAGCAGGGCCTGTTCCGCGTGGACGGCGCGCCGGATCCGGTCTACTCCGACACTCTTGAACTCAATCTTTCGACCATAGTGCCGTCGCTGGCGGGCCCCAAGCGTCCGCAGGATCGCATCAACCTGCCGGATGTGAAGCAGAACTTCCTGGACTCGCTGGGCGCGGCGCCACAAAAGATCCATGAGTCAAATGGGATCGTCCAGGACGGCAGCGTCGTGATCGCCGCAATCACCAGTTGCACCAACACATCGAACCCTTCGGTGCTGGTAGCGGCGGGCCTCTTGGCGAAGAAAGCCGTGGAGCGCGGCCTGAAGTCTAAACCTTGGGTTAAGACCAGCTTAGCGCCGGGATCTAAAGTAGTCATTGACTATCTGACCGACGCGGGATTGCTGCCCTACTTGGAAGAGCTGAAATTCCATCTCGTCGGCTACGGGTGCACCACGTGCATCGGCAACAGCGGGCCGCTGCCGGACGACGTAGCCACGGCTGTGACCAAGGAAAAGCTGACCGTGGCCGCCGTTCTCTCCGGCAATCGCAACTTCGAAGGCCGGGTGAATCCGCTGGTGCGAGCGAACTACCTGGCGTCGCCCCCGCTGGTGGTGGCCTACGCTCTGGCTGGACGCGTCGACATGGACCTAGCGAATGATTCTCTCGGTGAGGGTAAGGACGGCAAGGCGGTTTACTTGCGCGATATCTGGCCCACGGACCAAGAGGTACAAGCTGCCGTTAAGAAGTCCGTCAGGCGCGAAATGTTCGCCAAACAGTATTCGCAGGTCTTCGAGGGCGACGCCCAATGGAAGGCGATCAAAGTTCCCGCGGGCGACCGATACCAGTGGGACGAATCGTCGACTTACATCAAGCGCGCTCCCTACTTCGACGACTTAGTGAACCCCGCCACTCACGTGAAGGACTTCGGCGGCGTGAGGGCGCTGGCCGTGCTGGGCGATTCGATCACGACGGACCATATTTCACCGGCGGGTAATATCGCCAAAGACAGCCCGGCCGGGCATTACTTGATTTCGCTGGGCGTGAAACCGGGCGATTTCAACTCCTACGGCGCGCGGCGCGGCAACCACGAAGTAATGGTCCGCGGAACGCTGGCCAACATCCGGCTACGGAATCAGATGGCTCCCGGAACCGAAGGCGGCTGGACCACGCACGTTCCTTCGAACGAAGTGATGTTCATCTACGATGCGTCGGTGAAGTACCAGAAGGACGGCGTTCCGTTGCTGATCATCGCGGGGAAGGAATACGGGTCGGGTTCGTCGCGCGATTGGGCCGCCAAGGGCGTACTCTTGCTGGGCGTGAAAGCCGTGATCGCCGAAAGCTTCGAGCGTATTCATCGATCCAATCTGGTGGGAATGGGCGTGCTGCCGCTGGAGTTTCTGGAAGGGCAGAATCGCGAATCGTTGGGATTGACGGGATTTGAGACATTCTCGATCGAAGGTGTTCCGGCCGCCGTCGATTCGTGCGGGAAGAGGACGGTTCGCGTTACGGCGATCGCCGCGAATGGTGAGCGTAAGGGCTTCCAGGCGAAAGCTCGCGTCGACACGCCCGTGGAAGCGGACTACTATCGCAACGGCGGGATTTTGCCGTTCGTGCTAAAACAACTCGCGGGACGTTGATATCTAAAGCGTGGTGCTCATTTCGGTCACACGTCTGCGGGTCCGGTCAATTTGGTTCCTGCCTGGATTCATCTCCTACGCGCTGAAGTCGAGTAATCAGGCCCGGAATGCAGCCGGCAATCATGGCGTGGAGCTATTGCGCGACGCAAGGAACACCTTCTGGACGTGCACGGCCTGGGAGGACGAAGCCGCCATGCGAGCCTTCCTGATGGCGGAGCCGCACAAGCGCGCCATGGGTAAGCTGGCGAACTGGTGCAACGAGGCTTCCGTCGTCCACTGGCACCAGGACACGGCGGACCTTCCGGATTGGAAGGAGGCTCACCGGCGAATGGCGACCGAAGGTAGGCGGTCGAGAGTCCGGCATCCCTCGGAAGCGCATCAGGACTTTCGGATCCCGCCGCCCAGGTTCTAAACGACAGGCTTTAGGCGCCGGGGTCTAGGCAGCTGGTATCCGGGCGGCGATTTCCCGAAGAATTTCCGAGAGCTTTGCATCCTGCACCGGGCGCGACAGCAGGAACCCTCCGCGAGGTCCCAAGCTTTGTGCGAGTTGAGGATCGTAAGTGTCGGCGATCAACACGAATGCTGGAATGGATGCGCGGTAGCGGTCGTTAAACTCGCTCCAACCGCTGCGGCCCGGGCGAACCGCCCAGAGGACGGCATCGAAATGCAGGCGCTGGACGATATCTCCGGCGCCGTCGGCGGTCGACGGAACCACGCGATGCCCCTTGGATCCGAGCGCGGTGACCAACCCGCGTTGCCCCGACACTTCGGGATCCACCAGCATCAGTGTGAGCGGCCGCTGGGGTTGCTGGCTGTTTGGGCCGGGCAAACGCGGGGCAGGCTCTTTGGACTCCGGCGCAAGCGGCAATTCGATTTCAATCCCGGATAGCCCCGGCCGGCGCCGAATCCGCGCATCGCCCCCATGGTTTCTCAGGATCCCCAGGCAAACCTCGAGCGTTGGCCCACTGGATGCTCCGGCCGAGGTTGCTTCCGTGAACGGGTCCGGCTCGGCATCGGAGCCGTTTGGCGGGGAGTAATCGATTTCCACCAGCGCCTTGCCCGCGAGGACGCTGGTCTTGACCGCGATGGTCTTAGCCGGCGACTCGGCAGCGCGCTGTTCGGCGTAAACCAGAACGTTCAAACACACCTGTTCGATCTGACTCGCGACTCCCGCAACCTCGGCAGGCTCGGGGCTCAATTGAGACTGGTGGCGCAGGCCGAGCACGCGCCATTCAGGTTCGCGAAACCGAGTGAGACCAGCCACCATCTCGTTCAAGTTCACGCGTTGGGGCGCCGACTGGTCGTGCCGGGCAAAGGAAACCAACCGCCACACGATTTCAGAGGCGCGATTAGCTTCGGCGGATAACCGCTGCAGGTCTGCTTCCGGCACCGGTCCACCGGCAGACGCGGAGAGCGACTCAGTCAACTGAAGGATGCTGTCCAGGGGAGCGCGCAGGTCGCTGGCGACGCCTGAGATGAGTTGTCCGGTAGCGGCCAATTTCTCGCTGCGGAACAGTTGCTCGCGCATCGCGTGCTGGTCCTGAAGTTTCAGCGACGCCGCGGCTTGGTTGGCCAGATGATGTACCGCGGCTTGTTCCTCTGGCTTAAAGTAGCCCAGCTTGCGGTCGTTGTGGACCTCCAGGACGCCAAGCACCTCGTTTTGCGCCGGCGTCCCGCTCTGTACCATGAGGGGCATGAACAGGGCCGCGCGCGGCAGGCTCGTTTTGGGACCTATTTTCACCAGAGGGCTGCGGCGTACATCCGGAATATTGAGCTGGGTCCGGTTACGGTAACAAACTACTGCGGCGCTGGCAAGACCTTCCGGAGGTGAATCGATGGGCGCGGCCATGGGCTCAGGATCCGCCGCGGTGGGTACTCGCTCCAGGACCCTGCTGCGCAGGTTGACAAGATACAGATTGCAGGAAGTCGCTCGAGTGGCTTCGGGCAGCCTGGCCGCCAGAATCTCGGCGATCTCAGTAGGCGAGGAGGCTCCAATGATGGCCTCGCTCAAGGCGTGCAGGGCCCGCATGGCGCGCCGCTGGGCGCCCAGGCGATACTCCCGAATCCACCACCCGCCCGCCAACAGAGCGAGGACGGCCGCCGCGGCTAACAGCAGCGGAGCCGGCTGAATGAATCCGTCTCCCACAATCATTCCATTATAGAGTAGCAGCCCGCTTCACTACTCTACGGTAAAGTACCGATATTATCGGTAAATTAATGACCATTAAACACATTTATTGTGATAGGGGAGGCAGTTACCCGGGCGGGGGTCAAAACACTGGACCGACCCCGGGATTCCCGGCAAATCGGTCCAGCGGAGAGCAGCCTTAAGGCCCTGGGTCTTAAGACATGATCAGAATTGGAAGGAAGTGTTGAACGTCAAAGCCTGCGTTCCGATGCCCACGCGGCTGTTGCTGTACTCGCCTGAGAGCAGAGCGCTCCGGCCAACATTCTGGTGTGCCTGGAAGCCGAAACCGTATCCCAGATCGTAACGAGCCCGTCCGTGACGGAAGCCCACGCCCGTCGTCAGTTGATCCTTCATGATGGCCGCCGTGAGCGGAGAAAGCGTCGAACTGGGAACCGGGCTATCGCCGTGGGCGTAGCCGCCGCGAATCGAGACATTCTCGGTCACCAGCCGTTCGACGCCGCCATGGAACGAGATCTGGTCCTTCCAGTTCAGCGGCACTCCATCGTTAAGCGTGTTGGTGCCAAGCAGACCGTTGATATCCGCGTTGGTGCCGTTCGTCAGCGCCACCGGCAGCGTCACGAACGCGTCTTTCCAATTCACCCAATTGGTCTGGAACGCGAGATTCCAGCGGCGATCGACTTGCCAGACGATATGGCCGATCACGGACTGCGGAAACACGTTGCGAACGGCAGCGGCATACGCAAAATCCGGACGCGCAGCCAACCCGACGGCGTCCAATTGCGCGCCGATGTTGCCTGCCGCCGTGCCGGTGCTGTCGACCACTGTGCGAGATTTCCATGCCACTCCGAATTGGACCTTCTTGGAGGGACTGGCGAGAACACCCACGCTATAGTTCCGTCCGATTCCGTTGGTATGAAGATCCAGCAGCGTCTTCAAACCCGCCAAAGCCGGATGCTGCTGGAAGATGTAGGGTGCGTCCAGCGTGTTCGAGTTGTAATCGACTCCAAACGAGGCTCCCACCGAAAGAACGCGGCTAATAGAGTAGCTCACACCGGCGACCGATCGTACGGCCGTGATCGCCGATTTCTGTGTCTGCAATCCATACGTCGCGCCGGCGGCGCCAGGAGCATCCACATAATTCCAGTTCGATACCGACATCAGTTCCGGAACCACGCCGATTCCGATGGTGAACCGCGAGTGGCCGATCGGCATGCCAAACGCTCCGTAGGGCAGCACGCCCGGGGAGTTCTGCAGGGGAGCATTCTGGTTCACGGAGTTGGTGAAACTTCCTCGCGCGAATACGCTGGTCACACTGAGATCCACGGTGCGCGCGCTCAGCGTCGACAAGCCCGCCGGGTTCGTGGCCAGCGCGTCGAGCGCGCCGGAAGTTGAGGGAATATAGACGCCGCCGACAGCCTGAGACCGGGCGCTGGTGGTGTTCCAGTAAAAATCCTGGGCGGACAAATTAGTAGCGACCGCACTAAGCGCCAGAAGGCTGAAGAGGCTGGTGAGTGATTTCATACGAGAGTCTCCTTGGGAATGGTGATAACCGGGTGATTTACTGCCTGCGCCAGTTCCTTCAGGTCAGGGCCTGAAGATTGTCGCTGGACAGTGATTAAGGCGTCCAAACATCGTGCATCGAGCTTCTGAGTTCCCTCGCTCTGCATGATGCCCAGGACCTTTTCGAATGGCATGGCGTCCCGATACGGACGCTTGGCTGCGAGGGCGTCATAAATGTCCGCGACGACCAGAATGCGAGCGGGCAAGGACATCTGTTCGGCTCCATATCCGCGAAAATATCCGGATCCATCGAGTTTTTCGTGGTGCGAAGCCGCGATCTCGCTGAGTTCTCCGAAGCCGGGGATCCTCCTCAGGATTTCGAATGTGAAATAAGGATGCTTCTTGACTACGGAGAACTCCCCGTCGGTGAGCTTGCCTGGTTTTTCGAGAATCGAATTCGAGACACTCAACTTGCCGATATCGTGAAGGAGCGCTGCGCGACGCAGGAATGTGATGGCTTGCGGGTTCATGTCCAGTTCCTGTCCGATGGCGATGGCGGCGTTCGCGACGCCGGTGGAGTGCCGGTAGGTGAACGGCGACTTTGCATCGATCACCTCGGCAAAGGCGGCGCAGATGCCGTCGAGCATGCCTTCGGTAGCCGGGAACTGACGTTCTTCCGGCTCCAGGGCGACGACGTCCTGCAGAACCTTCTCCGTTCCCAGATTGGCAAAGAGTGCCCCGGCCTGATGGAGCGACTCGACGGCCTTGACCAGATCGGGGTCGAACCAGCGGCCGCTCCGCTGGCAGGCCACATCGACCGCAGCTTCCGCCTCGCGGTTGGCCCAAAACACTTCCAGAGTCTGGGACAGATTCATGATGCGCGAGAACAGAGGTACCTGTTTCCCGCGGAGTCCGTCCGGATATCCCCCGCCGTTCCAATGCTCATCCAGGCTGAAGATGGCGAGGGCGACGTTCTCCGAAAATCCCATGCTCCGCGCGACCGAGGAACCTCGCTCACAGCGGATCTTCACCAGTTCGCAAGAGTCCCGTTGTTGTGTCGCGGCCACGCGCAAGAGCGTGCGAATCCGCTCCAGAAAAGGCGCGCCCGTCGCCACGTGGCTGATCGCATACTGCAGGCTCTCCCACCCGACGCGGGTCCAGTCCGTGGTCTTCACGTCTCCTTTGGCGCGAATCTCATCGGCGTTCAGAATGTGAAATAGCCGGGACGCATTGCTGCTGCACCCGGCGTCTTTCAGGAGCAGCGCATAATACAGATCGCTCTGATCCTGAACAGGAAGGCCGATGTGCTTGGCGATCCGCATCCCGATGATGCAGGCTCGCACCGAGTGTCCCATTGGCTGGCCTTCGGTGAGATCCAGTGCATAGGAAAGCGCGGACATAATCTGGGACACGCGCAGTACCGACGCGGTTCCCGTACTGCTTAGAGGTGAGCTGGGGTCAAATGTAAGCACGTTCGTGGGCGCCTCTGGGGCTCTCGGAAGCATGCACGCCGCCAAACCGCGATATGTTGCGGGGCAAGGGGTTTGCTGGAGGCAACAGGAAACTGATCTGGACAAGCTGGCGCGGGCACGTCGTAGCGAAGGTGACAGAATGTCACTTAACTTGCCGGGAACTTCCATGAGCGTGTTTCCGCCGCTAGGGTGAATCCCTGGCAGTGTTTTGAGACGTTCGTCCCATGGCTCGGAGATTTTCAGCCCTTTAGACTGGAATCGACACAGCCAGTCGGCCCCGGGCAGCTCGACTGAGAACCCCAATCCATGCCACGTTCATTGAATCGGACAGGATCCGCGCAGCCCTCATCCAAAGCGGGTCGTAGGGCCTTCCGGCTTCACACTTATGTGATCCCGATTACCCGCCTCGGCGGACTGGGAACCATTACAGCTCTCCTCGCGGTGCACAACCTGGCTGTCCTCGGAACCGTGAATTGGACATCGGTGTGGACGTTCGCTTACGTCGCTACGTTCTACGGGCTCGGTTCCTGGCTGACGTTGAGAGTCTTCTTTCTAGAAAGCCGGAAGCTGCACTTGGGGACGTTGTTCCTGGTCCTGGACGTGCCCGTGCTGTTATTGGCGATTCATCTCACGGGCGGGACGAGTAGCTGGCTGTTTCTACTGTTGGCGGCGCGTTGTACGGATCAGATCTTCTTCGGAGTCCGGCGGGTCATCTGGTTCGGCCATCTTCTGGTGGGCTCCTACGCTGTTTACGTTTTCATGGTGGCCACTTCCCATGGCGTGGCGAACTGGGAAATCGAAGCGGCAAAGCTGTTGATCCTCTATGCCTTCACCTGGTACTACGCATTAACCGCGCGAACCGTGGATTTGGTGCGACGCCGGTCCCGAAGGTCCAATCTGGTCAAACGGGAAAGAGAGGAACTCGTAGGAACCGTCAGTCACACAATCGGAACGCGAGCCTCGGCCGTCACCGCCGTTCTCGATTGTCTCCGCAAGACACCGCTGGATCCTAAACAGAAGGATTACATCCGAGTGCTAAGCGAGTTCAACCGAAGCCTGGTCAATCTCGTGAACGTTCTCAACGCTTCGGAAGATCGCACCGGACTCCTGAAGACAGAGGAGAGCCGGTTCGCGCCACTGGAGGTGCTGGCCGACGTCGCGATGCTGGTGCAGCCGCTGGCCGAATCGAAAGGCTTGGATCTCCGCGTGGACGGAACAGATATGAAAGCGCTGTGGGTGACCGGCGACAGCGGCAAAATCCGCCAGGCACTGCTAAGCCTGGCCCACAACGCCGTCCGATTTACCGACTATGGATTCGTCGAACTGCGAGCCTGGCAAGTCCAGCCGGACCGGATCGCGTTCGAAGTTAAAGACAGCGGGACCGGTATCCCGGTGCATATGCAGCGTCGTCTGCTGGCGCCCTTCCAGCGGGCCGATGGCTCGCCGTGGCATCGCACGCGAGGCCGGGGAATCGGGCTGGGGATCTCCCGGCGGCTGGTCGAATCCATGGGAGCAGCCCTGGAAATGGATAGCGTGATGGGACTGGGCACTACGGTTCGCTTTACGCTCGACCTGCCTAAATGTGTTTCGCCAGAGCCGCTTCGGAACCTATTCAGTCCTCCCGCAGCATTGCCGCCGGGTCAACACGGACCGCACGAAGAACTGGCGCAGTTGTTGCGCTCGCTCGATTAGCGATCCGTTAGATGCTAATGACCGGGCAGGGTGCCGCCCGGATGATAGAGTAAGCGCTGTTTTTCAGGCGTCCGAAAGAGGTCTGGATCGGTCCCCGTCCGATCACAATCAGGTCGGCAGCGTAATCAAGAGCAGCTTGGTGTACCCCGCTCCCCACGCTCCCTCCGACCACGCGGATTTCGACATTGGTGCCCGCCTCGGCCTGCGATTTCGCAAGCCGCTCGCGCGCGGCATGGAATAGGAATTCGTACATGCTCGGGTCACGCTCTTCGATCCACATGCCGTCCGCCCCGGCAACCGCGTGGGTCAACTGAAGTTCCAGGTTCTGTTGCTGCGCGAACTCCCAGGCCCACTTGAGCACGGATTTTCCGTGCTCGTCCGTATCTACCGCGCATAGGACGCGCTTCCAGCGGTCCGGCGAGTGCGCCGACACATCTTCCGCGTGAACGCCGGTCCACACCGTGCAATGCGAGTCGTGCAGAACCTTCGCGGTCACCGATCCCAAGAGCAGCGCCCGAAAGGGTCCATGGCCGTGCGTCGGCATCATGATCAGGTCGATCTTGTGCTGGTCCGCGTAACTCACGATCTGGCTCGCGGGATCCCCTTCCAGCAGTTCCCGAACAACGCGAGTCCCTGAGAATTCCGCCGCGGCGAAATTGTCGAACGCCGGAACCGAAGTGGATGCGCTCGCGACGTGCAGGAGCACCACCTCCGAGCCGAAACGCTTCGCCATCGCCGCTACAGACGGGGCCACTGCCCTGCTCTGCGCGGAAAGGTCCACGGGATACAGAATCCGCTTGAAGTCGATCATGTTAAAGCGCCGCTCCGCTCCGTGCGGTCAAACAGTCGTGAAACCAGCACTCCGGCCACGATGACCACAATACATCCCACGACGTTATACCAGAGGAAGGAAATCTTCGTAAACAGGAAGGCAGAAAAAATGGCGACCTCCCCGGCCAGGACGCCGAAAAACGCGCCGTTCGCGCCCACGCTTTTGAAGAAGAACGCCAGCACGAATACGCCGAGCAAGCCGCCGTAAAATAGCGACCCGATGATGTTCACCGCCTCGATGAGGGCTCCGAAGCTGCTCCCGTATTGGGCGAAGACCACGGCGTACACGCCCCAAAACACCGTGGCGACGCGCGACACCGCGAGGTAATGGCCGTCGGATGCGTCTTTGCGAACGTGTCTCTGGTACAGGTCGATCACCGTGACCGCGGCCAAAGAGTTGATCTCACCTGAAGTAGAGGACATCGCAGCCGTGAAAATCACCGCGACAATCAGCCCGACCACGCCGACCGGCAAGTATCCGGTCACGAACGAAAGAAAGATGTAGTTGGTGTCGTGAAAATCTTTCGCCACCAGCTGCTCGCCCGCCGCATGCGCGCTGTCCAATTCGCGCTGGGCGTCCTGATAACGCGTGCGGGTATTCTCTTGCGATTGCGGATCGCGCGCCTGGAGATAATCCTCGGCGGCCTGCTTGCGCTGTGCGAAGGCTTGGTCGTAGCGCTGCTCCACCGCGGGAAGACGAGGATCTTTGGCCAGGCGGGCCAATTCCACGGGTTGGAACAGCAGCGGCGGCTTCTCGAACGTGAAGAACACGAACACCATGGCGCCGATGAAGAGGATGAAGAACTGCATCGGGATTTTCGCTAGAGCATTGAAGAGCAGCCCTAGACGGCTTTGCGCAATCGACTTGCCAGTGAGATAGCGCTGCACCTGGGATTGATCGCATCCGAAGTAGGCCAGCGCGAGGAACATTCCGCCGATCAGGCCGCTCCAGACGTTGTAGCGGTCGTCCCAATCGAAACGCGTCGTGACGGCGTTGAGCCTTCCGGCGGCGCCCGCGAGCGAAATGGCTTTGGTCCACGAGACGTCGGCGGGCATGAGATGGACCGCCATGAACAGAGCGAGCACCAGCGCGCATGAGATCAGCATCATCTGCTGCACGTCCGCCCAGATGACCGCCTTGTTGCCGCCGATCGAAGTGTAGACAACGATCAGGAGGCCCATCAGAATGGTGGTCCAGCGGTCGGGCCAGCCCAGGATCACCGAGAGGACCACCGACGGAGCGTACAGCGATAGCCCCGCGGCCAAGCCGCGCGGAATCAGGAAAATCGCACTCACCAGCGCACGCGTCTTCACATCGAAGCGCTGTTCCAGGTATTCGTACGCTGTGTAAACATTTGCGCGGTGAAAGATCGGGACTGCAGTGGCGGAAAGAATCACCATCGCCAGCGGCAACCCGAAGTAGAACTGCACGAACCGCATGCCGTCCGTATAGCTTTGTCCGGTGGTCGAGATGAAGGTGACGGCGCTGGCCTGCGTGGCCATGATCGATAGCCCCATGGCGTACCAGGGCATCGATTTGCCGGCCAGCAAGTAGCGATCGACGGTATTGCTGCCGCGCCCGCGATAGAGGCCATAGCCCACGATCGCCACCAGCCACGCAAACATTACGATCCAGTCGATAGGCTTCATTCGTCAGACAAAACTGTAGAGACGATCTGCATGGCGTTTCGGCAAATCTCAAGGGTAGCGCGAATGCTGATAGTATGTACCTGCTCAAATGGCTATAGAGGCATCAGCGGCGGTTGCACGCGACACTTCCGAGTCGACGCCAACCAGAACCCGTTACGTCGCGGTCGCCTACGGGATGACGCTGTCGTTCATCACCTTTCTGGATCGCGCGGCTATTGGACAGGCTGCCCCGTTGATGCGGCGCGATCTGGGCCTGACCGCCGTCGAAATGGGCTACATCTTCTCGGCGTTCGGCCTGGCTTATGCACTGCTCGAGATTCCGGCCGGGATGTATTGCGACTGGAGGGGTCCACGTAAGGCGTTGACGCAAATGGTCGTAGGGTGGTCTTTCTTCACGATCGCCACCGGATGGGCGTGGAACTTCGCTTCGCTTTGGACCGCTCGATTGCTTTTCGGCGCCGGAGAAGCGGGATGCTATCCGAGCCTCGCGCGTTTGTTCAAGACCTGGCTTCCAGTACGCGAGCGTCCAGTCGCAGAAGGCCTGAAAGCAGCGAGTGCGCGCCTAGGTGCGGCGATCGCGCCGTCGCTGGTTGTCTTTCTCTACGCGTTCATGTCGTGGAAGAACGTATTTCTGGTATTTGGCCTGGTGGGATTCGCTTGGGCCGCCGCCTTTTATTGGTGGTTTCGCGATACGCCGTCGCAACATCCGTCAATGAATGCGATGGAGCTGGCCATGATCCCTGCCGCGGAAAAGACTCAGGGTCACGGGGGCGCTCCGTGGAGTGACTATATTGTTTCCCGCAGTCTTTGGATGCTGTGCGTGCAGTGGTTCTGCCATTTCTACGGATTCTATTTCTACATCACGTGGCTCCCGACTTACCTGCAGGAAGCTCGTGGAGTGGATATCACGCGGAGCGCGCTGTTGGCCGGCTTCCCGCTGCTGATGGCGGCTCTGGGCAGCCTGGCCGGAGGCTGGGCCACTTCCAGTCTGATTCGCCGTTTCGATATGCGGCGGGCGCGAAAGATCGTCTGCTATGTTTCCTATGCGGGTGCGGCAATCTTGATGGTTCTGGCGATCCGGGCCGATTCCGTCATGGCGGCCATCACTTTAATGAGCCTCTCTAGTTTTTCAGTCGAGCTTAGCGTGCCTGCGTCCTGGACCAGCGCCATGGATCTAGGCGGCCGGCATGTGGGCGCCGTCTCTGGAGCGATGAACACCATCGGACAGCTGGGTGGAGTGGTTGCGCCAGCTGTGGTCGGATTCATCGCACAAGGAGGGAAACAGGGCTGGTCGGCGGCCTTATATACGGCGGCTGCAGTCTACGCGATCGGCTTCTTCTGCTGGCTATTCCTCGATCCGGTGACGCCCTTGGAACAGAAGGCGTGACAACTCATTTGGCGGGCTTCTTCAAGCTCTTGTAGAACGCCTCAATCGGCGCAAAGGGACCGAAGCGGTGTTGGTCGCTCGAAAAGGAATCGGCGTAAGGACCGTAACTGGTATCGACGGGTTTCTTCGACCTGTCAGGATAGTCCCCGTCGAGTCCGGTCATCTCCGGACGCGGCTTTGAGTTGATGAACGCGGCTACGTCGGAGGCCTGGTCGTCATCCAGGTTCGCTGCGCCGAGCGGCATCTTCGCTTTGATGAAGCGGGCGGCGGTCAGAACGCGGTGCATGCCCGCGCCGTCGTTGAAGCTGTTGGGTCCCCACAAAGGCGGGAAGACGTAGCCATCCACCGGATTGCGGGAAGCCGGGAGTCCGAAACCATCGTTCTGATGACAGGCCGCGCAGCGCTGCTCAAACACGTGCTGGCCTGCTTCCAGATTGGCCGCGCGGTTGGGAGTCTTGAAAGCCGGCGATTCATGCGCTTTGCGCTGGCCGGCGCCGGTCGCCGCATCCTGATCGCTCAGGAACCGCAGATACGAAACCATGGCGATCATTTCCGGGCTATTGTCGGCGAGCGCGCGACCGTTCATGCTGCGCGTCATGCAGCCGTTGATGCGGTCCTGGATGGTCTCGTTTCCGCCGCTGCGGGGCGAAATCCTGGGGTACTTGCTCATGGCCGCGACCAGACTCAGATTGCCCGGCTCGACGCCTGCTCCGATGTGGCAGGAGGCGCAAGAGAGCCGGCTATCGGTGAAACGCATCTTCGGATCGGCAACGTCGGGACCCAGCAATTCCGTGGTTTGGGCGATGAGTCGCTTTCCGTATTCTTCGGTCGCAGAGGAATTCGCGGGTGCGCCGGCGCGATTCGGCACGAGAGATCCCGAACCCCACACGAGCGTTGCGGCCACGGTGACCACGCCGATCGCGGCGCACATCACGAGAACCGTCGCGCTACCGCGTGTGCTTTGGGTCATTCTCTTGCTTTCTCTTGCCTTTGATCATAGCTTTGCACATCCGCGAGAAAGCGGTACTTGGGGCGTTCGATCCACACACGAAGGCGCGGCGAGACGATCCACGCGGCGAGGAACACGACGGCGAAGACACCCGCCAGCAACACGATCAGGTCCATGAGTGACATCGGCATGGGCATCGTCATCGTCAGTTGCCTCCCTGGAAAAATCCTCGCACGAAGTACGCGGCCGCGGATAACTCAGCTTCGGACAACTGACTGGTCCAAGGGGCCATCGGCGTCCCTTCCACGCCATTGCGAAGTGCGCGGAGGCTGGCGGCCAAGCTTGGCCGCTGCGCGCGAAAGTTCGTAGGCGCAATGGGAAACTGGCCCGCGGCTGAGCCGTCCCCTGCCCCATTCTCTCCGTGACACTGAGCGCAGTGAGCCGCATAGACACGAGAGCCAAGATCGAGGACATCCTGAGGCAAGGCCGGTTCGGGTTGCGCTTGATGAAAGCCGCGCACGACTTGCGCCAAAGCAGATAGATCCTCGATGGGAAGATCGCGCCAGGCTGGCATAGCCGTTCCCGCGCTGCCGTTCCAGAGCGAAGAACCCAGCCGGTCCAGCGTGTAGTCGTGCTCCGACAGGTTCGCCGGACGAGGATGCAGGCCGGCCGCGCCCGGACCGTCGCCTTCGCCGCGAAGACCGTGGCAACCGGCGCAGTTGCTCGAATACAGCTGCTGCCCGCGATTCGGATCCCCGGACTCACTCAGTTTTGGATAGCCTCCCTGGCCGCGAGCGATCGATGGACTCGCATTCAAGGCGGGCGAGCCAAACGCGAGTTGCTTCTCATCGTCGGAACAGTTGCAGGCCGCACGGGCGCGCGCCTCTCCTTCCGGTCCCGCAAGCGCGCGGTTCCGGCCCAACGTTTCCAGATATGCGAGCAGATCCTGAGCTTCCTGCCTGGGACGATCCGGAGCGCCATCGAACAGCCACGGGAAGGCCGGCATGACCGAGTCCGCCACCAGCCCGCGCGGCGAATAGAGATGCGAGAGCTGCCAATCGGCGGAGCGCACGGCCCCTTCGCGCGACAAGTCAGGACCGATGCGGCGGGTGCCCCACAGATGCGGATAATCGAAGATCGTCTCCCATGCCAGACTGGCGGCACCGAAACGTGCAACGTCGTTGGGCACGTATCGAACCTGTTGGGTGTGGCAATAGGCGCACCCTTCGCGAGCATAGATCGTGCGCCCGCGTTGTTCGCTAGCCGTCAGTCTCAGGGGATGATCGGGAGACATGCCGCGGATCTGCTGTTCGAGCACACGGCCGGGCCAAACGCCCAGCAGCAGGACCGACATCACGAAGAACCCGATCCCGGCTACGCCGGCCACCAGGTAAGACATCCGGAGCGCGCGTTTCATGAGGGCTCCGCGGCGGATTCAGGCGCGGTGGATACAGTGAAGACCGGCGCGATTTCTTGAATCGGCTCCAGCCCAATGCTGGCCTTAACGGCTCCTAAGCCGCCGCCTCGATCGCCGGTGGTTAATCCGATCAAGAACGTTACAAACCCTGCCCCGATCGGCACGACGCTGAGCGTGCGAATCAGCCAATACGGCTTTGCCGCCCGAACCGATTCGATCCACGGCTGGGTCGTTTGCCAAAGCCGAGCTTCCACCAAACCCGCGATGGTCAGATCGGAGACCATAACGATCACGCCGGCAAACAGCAGCCAGTAGGACCAGTCGAGCATCCTCGGGTTGTAGCGCGCCGTGGGAATTCTTTGCCAGGCGTGAATCAATCCACCCGCCGCGGCGAAACTGGCGAAGCCCAGCATGGCCAGATGGGAATGGCCGACCACCCAATCCGAAAAATGCACGCTCTGATTCACCGACATCTGGGCTTGCACGGAGCCCTGGATGCTCACGATCAGATAAAACACGGTTCCGGTGCTCACGAAGCGCAGGGCGACGTCCCGCGGAAACCAGCCAGCGCCTCGCAGAGACAGGAGCAGATTCGCCACCACGATCACGACGTCGACGCCGAGCAGCGTCGAGGCTGTAATGGCCCCGAGCTGAGCGCTCATCGGGATGACCGAGAAGATGTAGTGGTGCGTGCCATTCAACGGATAGAGGAAGAACAGCAGCCAGAAGCCCAGCATCGACAAAAAGTGGCTGAAGATCGGCCTGCGCGTCGCGGCGGGGATCACAAAATAGATGATGGCCAGGGCCAGCGGTGTGACGAACAACCCGATCGCGTCATGGATCCAAAGCCCGCTGAAGGCGGCCCCGCGAGCCCCGGGGACCAGCTCCGGAACGAAGTTTCCCATCGGGTACGCGAGCAGCGTAAACACCAGCCCGCCGATGACGTACCAGCTGGAGACGTACAGATCCTCCAAACCGCGCGAAAAGAACGGCGGCAGGAATTGGACGATCGCCAGCACCAGCGCCAGGACGACAAAGACATCGATCACCAACGGGAACTCCGCCCACTCCAACGGCTGGCTGAAGCCGGCGAGCACCAGCACCCAGCCCGGCGCGACCACGGCAAAATTCCACAGCCCGAACATCCATTGCCCGAGCCGCGCGCTGGTCACAGACCGTCCCGTCAGCAAAGGCACGGCGTGGTACAGAAACGCGAAGAACGCGTTGCCGAGCCACCCCAGCATGATTCCCTGCGTGTGGTCGTAACGGAGCCGCCCCCAGCTCAACCAAGCCCCGTGTGCCGTAGCCAGGTCGGGCGCAAGCAGCTCGATCGACGCCAGCACCCCGAACGTCACCGAGATAAGCAGCGTTATGAGCGCAGCCAACCCGTGCGCGTATACCAGCCGGGTTTCGACGGGAGGCGAAACGGCCGGAGGAGGGCTGTCGCTCATGGAACTTGATATTATCGAACAACTAAACGGGGACTGCTGAAAGGAAACACTACTTCATGAAGAAAAAGAGTCTCGCCGCGTGCGCCATGGTGCTGATGTTCGGGCTTGCTGCCGTATCGCAAACGCCCGCCGGCCCTAAACACCATGTCGTATTCCAGCTGAGTGAGCCCGACGGACCCGCCTGGAATTCGCTCATCATCCACGTCACCAATATGCGGGAGGCCTTTGCCAAAGACGGCGGTTCGG
Source organism: Terriglobia bacterium (assembly GCA_020073445.1). Lineage (GTDB taxonomy): Bacteria > Acidobacteriota > Terriglobia > Bryobacterales > Bryobacteraceae > Palsa-187. The sequence goes on along the minus strand of JAIQFE010000018.1, from coordinate 90,458 downwards.
AAGTGGAGGTGGTGTTCTTTGCGGCCGGGCTCAACATGCTGCGCAAGACCAACACGGCCTACGAGGAGCGCCTCAAAAAGCTGGCCGACAGCGGGGTCACCCTATCGGCTTGTCAGAACGCCATGCGCCTCATGAATGTGAAAACCGAGGATCTTTTCCCGTTCGCCTCGCAGGTGGATTCGGGCATCGCCGAGCTCGCCCGCAAGCAAGAGGCGGGCTGGGCTTACATCCACTAAACTGACGCGATCTGGAAACGCGCCTACCGTTGAATTTAGCCGAATAATACCTGCGAACTGCGATGGAGGCTGGCCGGCGGGAAGAATATTATGGATTCAACGTCACCCACGAGAGACGGGCTACCTTCTCCCCAAAGAGGTCCAACCTCCCGTCTCTCAATTCTTTAGGGAGTCGCGCCTCTTTACATTCTTCTTGCTTCAACCCGCCTGGAATACGGCTGGGCGCGTGTCCGCGTTTAGGGTGTTCAAGGGCTCCTGACACCGCTGGCAGAGCGTGGCCCAGGGCAGCGCCGCCAGATGCTTTTCGCAGACCCGCTCCCCGCAGTTCAGGCATTGGCCGTAGCGGCTGTCGGCGATTCGATCCAGGGCGTTCAATACCTGACTCAGGAGGAAGCCATTCCGCTCCATTAGCTCGACCATGGAGTTTCTCAGTTCCGGATCTCTTTCCGCAGCGAACTCCACCAGGCGGAGGTGGTTCCTAACCAGCCTGTCTCGCTTGGTTTCAAGAGCTTGCCGCAGTTCGCCGAGCGAATCGATCCGGCCGTTGTGCATAATTACTCCCACCTTATTCAACGGCAAGCAATCCAGCTATACCGGATCCCTGGTAGTTCCGGAAGCATCCTCCAGTAGTTTGAATACCGTCCTGAAGTGATTGGCGGGAGCCATACTCTCGGTTACACTGAGCCCAGCCGCGCGTCGGCCGAAACCACGCCTATCTCTCCAACGGAATCGATTCCCGATACGCTCGCGGCACTCCAGGTCAGCCCCGACACCGGCCTTAGCCAGGCGGAGGTGGAAGCTCGCCGAAAGGCCCATGGCTACAACGAAGTTGCGCAGGAGAAGAAACATCCGGTCCTCAGGTTCCTTTCGAAATTCTGGGGGCTGTCGGCGTGGATGCTCGAACTCATCATTGTGCTTTCGGCGGTCTTGCATAAGTTTTCGGATTTAGCAGTGGTGAGTGCGCTGTTGATCGTAAATGCCGGCCTGAGCTTCGCCCAGGAGCGCCGCGCGGCCGGTGTTGTGGAGGCACTGCGGAAACGCCTGCAGGTGAGCGCGCGCGTGCGCCGCGACGGAAACTGGCAGGTGATACCGTCCCGGGAATTGGTTCCCGGCGATATCATTCGCGTTCGGCCGGGCGACATTATTCCGGCAGACACAAAACTCCTCAAAGGTGAGTTGGGCGTCGATCAGTCGGCCCTTACCGGCGAATCGAAAGATGTAGATAAGGGGCCTGGGGAGGTGCTCTCCTCGGGATCCATCGTTCGCCGCGGAGAAGGCAACGGCGTGGTGATATTAACCGGTGCGCAAACCTATTTTGGCCGCACCACGGAGCTGGTACAGAAGGCACGCCCGAAACTTCACATCGAAGAGGTGGTGGCGAAGGTCGTGCGCTGGTTATTCGTCATCGTCGGCAGTCTCTTGAGCGTGGTCGCGCTGCTTTCGGTGACGCGTGGCACGCCCTTGATCGAGATGGTTTCGCTGTTGCTTGTCCTGCTGATGAGCGCGGTACCCGTGGCGCTCCCGGTGATGTTCACCGTCAGTATGGCCCTCGGATCGGCGGAACTGGCGAAGCGAGGCGTTCTGGTCACTCGTCTCAGCGCGGCGGAGGATGCGGCGACCATGGATGTTCTGTGCGTGGACAAGACCGGCACGATTACCATGAATCAGCTCGCCGTGACCGGCGTGATCCCGCTGGGGCAATCCAACGAATCCGATGTGCTGTTCGCCGGCGCGCTGGCTTCAGAGGAGGCCAATCAGGATCCCATCGACCTGGCATTTCTTGCCGCCGCCCGGGAGCGGCATGTCTTCGACCGCCTTCCCGCAGTCACGCGCGTCTCATTTAAGCCGTTCGATGCGCAGACGCGGCGTACCCAGGCGGTCGTCCAGCAAAATGGGCAGCTCTTTCGCGTGATGAAGGGAGCGGTTCGGACGATCGCTGAGACCTGCGGGCTCAAGCCACCGGAGATCGCAGCGTTAGAAGCACGAGTGGCTGAATCCGCTAAAAAAGGATACAGAACGCTAGCCGTGGCGCGCGGCTCCGAGACGGGCGTTCCGGGGCTGGTGGGACTTGTGACCCTGTACGATCCGCCCCGGCCCGACGCCAAGCAGCTCATCGCCGAGCTCGGCGACCTCGGCGTCGCCGTGAAAATGCTGACCGGCGATGGTCTGCCGGTTGCGCGTGAGATCGCTCAAGGGGTGGGATTGGCGAACATTGTTCGCGTGGCCGACCTCAAGGCCAACAGCGCCAAGGCCGGGACCGGGCCTGGGAATGACGCGGTGGATCTCCTCGCCGGCGCGGATGGATTCGCCGAAGTATATCCGGAAGACAAGTACATCGTCGTGCAGCATCTGCAGGCTGCGGGACACGTAACTGGGATGACCGGGGACGGCGTGAACGATGCGCCCGCGTTGCGCCAGGCCGAAGTCGGGATCGCCGTCAGCAGCGCTACCGATGTCGCCAAGGGCGCCGCCAGTGTGGTCCTGACGGAGCCAGGGCTGATCAACATCCTGTCGCTGGTGGAACAAGGGCGGACCATCTACCAGCGCGTGCTGACGTGGGTTGTGAACAAGATCAGCCGGACCATCCTGAAGGCGGCTTTTGTCTCGATCGCGTTCGTCTTCACGGGCAAGTTCGTGGTCTCCGCCTTCGCGATGCTGCTGCTCACATTCATGACCGATTTCGCGAAGGTCGCGCTGGCTACGGACCACGTTCGACCGTCCAAGAAGCCGGAGACGTGGAATATTGGCGGCTTCGTTATGGTTTCCGCGGTGCTGGGAGTGGCCATGGTCGCGGAGAGTCTCCTTCTCCTCTATTGGGGGTGGTCGCGATTCGGCCTGGCGACCAACGATAGCGCCCTCTACACCTTCAGTTTCCTGACACTGCTGTACCTGGCGGTGTTCTCCATCCTGTCCGCAAGGGAGCGAAGGTGGTTCTGGTCGACCAAGCCCAGCAGGACTCTTTTCGCGGCCCTCACTGCGGATGCGATTGCGGGGACGGTTCTGACGCTGCTGGGGATTCCGGGGCTCGCGCCCTTACCCTGGTGGCAGACACTTTCGATTTTAGGCTACGCTATGTTCGCGTGCCTGGTTGTCAATGATGGGATCAAAGTCGGCCTGATCCGATGGCGCGTTCCTCTCGCCGCAAGCTGATGCATGTTAAGATACTTGCAGTTTTCGCGGTTGCTACCAGAGCTGCTAACAGAAAGGGATCGCACATGAGCAGGCCATCGCCATCTACACCGTCATCGCCGGAGCGGCGTTCGTTCTTCACTCGATTCAACGCCGGAGCGGCTTCCTTGGCGGCGTTCGCCATCGGCGGAGTCGTCATGGCCCAGCAAAAGTCAGCCGCGGCCGTACGCTGGGAGCCGGCTCGCCACGACAAAGACGACTGGATGGACTCGCTCCCCGGCAAACATCGCATGGTGATCGACACAACCAGCGCTGACGGATTCCGGAACGGACTCCTGTTCGCGGGCAACTTTATACTGGCGAATCACGATGATTATGGCTTAGAGAATCAGGATCAGGCCGTTATCGTGGTAGCGCGTCACCTTTCCACGGGGTACGCCTACAACAACGACATGTGGGCCAAGTACGGGGCGTCTTTGGCGGCCCCGCCGGCTTCCGCGGATGCCGCGGCCAAAGAGCCGCCGAAGGCGAACCCCAGCGCCGCGTCCCTAGCCACGCTTTCGAAACAGGGCGTTCAATTCGCCGTGTGTGCGATGGCTACTCGCCGGCTTGCCGGGATGATCGCACGCGCGGTGGGCGGGAATGCCGACACCATCAACAGCGAGTTGATCGCGAATCTGGCGACTAACGGCCGGATGGTCCCAGCGGGGATCGTCGCCGTCAATCGCGCGCAGGAGCGTGGATATACGCTGGTGACTTGTTAGCATCCTCTGATTGGGAGACGAATATGAAACGAGTACTTGCCGTTCTTGCAGTGGTCGCGATGGGAGTTTCCATCGCCGCAGCACAAGTCAAGAAATCCACTATCCCGGGGATCACGAACTTCGCTCAGGTGGAGACGACCGTCGCCTGCGCCGGCGCGGTGACGCCGGAAGCGGTGGCCGGGATCAAGAAGATGGGGTTCGCTTCCATCATCAACCTGCGGCTGGACACCGAAAAGGGCGCCGATATCGACGCGGAAGCGGCGGCGGCTAAGGCAGCCGGCATCAACTTCGTGCACCTCCCGCTCAATGGGAACATGCCTGACCCGGCCGTGGCGGATCGCTTTCTCAAGATCATCACGGAATCCGGCAATCAGCCGGCATTCATTCATTGCGCCAGTGGAAATCGCGCCGCTGCCATGTGGCTCATCAAGCGCGTCTTAATCGACAAGTGGGACAACGATCGTGCGCTCGAGGAAGCCGGGCAACTCGGTTCGATGAGTCCCGTGATGAAGACGTTCGCGCTCGACTACATTCAGGCGCACAAGAAGTAAGCACTCAGGCGCGGTCTCAACGCCGGCCAAGCACCTGCCATCCGATCGCGGTCGCCACCGCCAGCACGACCAGGGCGAACGCTTTGCGCAGCACCCGTTCAGGGGCCTTTCTGGCAATCGGGATGCCCAAGCCCATCCCGATGAGGGAGCATGCGAGAAACGCGCCGGTCAACGGCCAGTCCCAGTGCTCGTAGCGAAGTTGGCCGGCCAGGCCCGCCGCCGAATTCGCAGCGATAATTCCGAGCGAAGTGCCGATCGCTTTCTTGGCGTCGACGCCCGCAAACCACACTAGGGCGGGTACGATCAGGAAGCCTCCCCCCACCCCCAGGAATCCGGTCACCAGGCCGACAGCAAAGCCGGAAGGAACACACTTGCGTGTCGAGCACGTTACTCCCTTCCATTCCTGTTTGCCCCCGAGCATGCGCGCTCCGACCACCAGCATGAGTCCCGAAAATAGCAGCATCAGAACGGACGACGAAACCAGATGAGTTCCGCTGGAGCCAAGATACGCGCCTACGATTCCCGTGGCGCTGAACAGAAGGGCAGGCTTAACAAGAAAGTTGCGGCTCCGCCAATGAAAATAGCCGCCGACGAGGCTGGTTCCCCCGACGATAGCCATCGACATCCCTACAGCCGCCTTGGGCTCGACGCCGGCGACATAGACAAGAATGGGAAGCGTAACGATCGAACCGCCGCTTCCCAGAGCACCCAGCAACAGGCCGATGAAGAGCGCGAGCAAAAGCGCGATATTTTCGCCGGCCATGATCGCCCGCTACCCGGTCGCGGCGTCCTGCATCATTTGCAGAAGGACTTCTTCGACTTCCCGCGCGACCGGCTCGATTTCGGGATTCGCGAAGGCCTTCATCATCTCGGTCGGACGCATGGTGGCAAGCATGTAACCTTTCGGCGAGCCGTACACGGAAATGCGGCACGGCAGGGCGGTAGAGATAGCGCCATCTGCATCGAGCACCTTTTTCGCCTGGCGCGGATTGCATACTTCGTAAATCCGGCATTCCATGGCCAGATCCACACCCTTCTTCTTCAGGGTTTCTTGCAAGTCGTGAATCGCGATGACGCCGAACTGGTGGCGCGCGGCGGATTCCTGAAGTCCTCGCTCGATTTCTTCCAAGGTCTTAGCGGACTTGATCTGATACAGCACTACAAACCTCACACTGCTGGCTACTTGGCACGCCCTCGACGCATCATCCCGCTGCCAGCCCATTGCGGCGTACCGGTCTTGTCGCGCAACGTCAAAGTCTTTCCATCCTTGACGACTTCGCGCGCGATTACGAATTCCATGGCGCCCATGGTGATCTTGGAACCCGTTACCTCGACGGCGTCGCCCTTGGCGAAAGCAAAACCCTTGCCGGTAATGAATTTGGCCGGACCGAGCACAACTTCGCGGGTTTCATCGCCGGCCTTGATGGTAAAGTGGGTCCCCATCATCTGGCCACGTGCTTGTTCGGTCACGGCCTCGATGATTCCCTTGAGCGTCGTCTCCGTTGCCGGGTCGTACATTCGCATGTTCTTCGCGGCATGGGGTCCTTGGGCCGATGCCAGAACAGCCGACAGCAGGAAAGCTCCTGCCGCCAGACTTACACTTATGAATCGACTTTTCATAAGATCTCTCCTTCCGACCGTTCTAAGGGCAATTCCCAGACCATTCCAAATACACATTTGGCACAACTTACGCTCTTCGGTCAGGCGCGATGATGCGTCATTTCGCCCAGGTCGGGGCCGTACGAATCCTTGACACCGAGTTTGCGAAGGATCGCCATCATCGGACACCAGTTGGTGAACGCCGACTGGAACAGGTTGAGCCCCACGAATCCTGTAAATAGATACCAATACGGACTGACCCAGTAACCGAGCGCCAGGCTCAACATCACAAACGCGCCGGCAATCATACGCAAATAGCGATCTACGGTCATACGAGGTTTCTCCTTTTGTTGAACAGATAAAACAGGACGGGTACGGTCATGCGCGAGAGCAGAAGCGACGCGATCTCCCCCGCCATCAGCGCGATCGCCAAACCCTGAAAAATCGGGTCGAACAGAATCACCGATGAGCCGACGACGACAGCCGCCGCCGTCAGCATCATCGGACGGAAGCGCACCGCTCCCGCATCGATCACGGCCTGGTCTACCGGCATGCCCTGGCTCAAGCGCAGCTCGATGAAGTCCACCAGGATGATCGAGTTCCGCACCACGATCCCTGCGCCCGCGATAAAGCCGATCATCGAAGTCGCGGTAAAGAAGGCGTGCAGCAGGCCGTGCGCCGGGATAATGCCGACCAGTGAAAACGGGATCGCCGCCATGATGATCAACGGGGTCAGGAACGATTGGAACCAGCCGACTACGAGTCCGTAGATCAGGATCAGGACAGCCGCAAAGGCTATACCAAGATCGCGAAAGACTTCGTAGGTGATGTGCCATTCTCCGTCCCACTTCATCGAGTAGCGGTCCGGGTCGGAAGGAAGTGCTGCCATGTGCTGCTCGATTTGGTAGCCTTCCGGAATCTTGATCTTGTCGATCTCCGGCCCCAGCTTGAGGACCGCGTAGACGGGGCTTTCAATCTCTCCGGCGATGTCGGCGGTGACATAGGTCACGGGCAGCAGATTCTTGTGATAGATGCTCTTGTCCTCGATCGCTTTGTCGGCGTGAACAAACTCACCCAGCGAGACCAGGCGTCCGTTGCGCCCCGCGATCTTCAGGGTTTGGATACGGGCCAGGTCGGACCGCGTCGCGCGATCCAGCTGCACGGTCAGCGCGACGTCTTCCTTCTCCGCGGCTTCGTGCAAGAGCCCGGCTTGGTAACCGCCGGAGGCCACCTGCATCGCGCGGGCGATATCGTCCTCCGAGATGCCGTTGAGGGCTGCTTTCTCCTGGTCCACTATCAGCGCGTATTTGGTCTGATCGTCTTCCACGTACCAATCGACATCGACGACCCCTTTCGTCTGCTTGAACAGATCGCGCATCTGGCGCGCGAGCCTGATCCGCCCCTCCATCACCGGTCCGTATACTTCGGCGACCAACGTCTCGAGCACAGGCGGTCCGGGCGGCACTTCAGCGACCTTGATCCGTGCGCCGTAGCGTTCGGCGATAGGCAGCAGACGCTGGCGGACCTGCTTCGCGATCTCATGACTTTGTAGGTCGCGCGCGCTTTTCGGCAGCAGGTTCACCTGGATGTCGGCAACATTGGGTCCGCGGCGCATGTAATAGTGCCGCACCAGACCGTTGAAATTGTAAGGCGAAGCAGTTCCCGCGTACGTCTGGATATTCACCACTTCGCGCTGCTTCTGTGTTTCCTCGCCAAGCAATTGGGCGACGCGCGCGGTCTGCTCCAAGGTGGTCCCGTTGGGCATGTCGATGATCACCTGGAACTCGCTCTTGTTGTCGAACGGCAGCATTTTGACCTTGACGAATCCCGTGTAGAACAACGCGCACGAGCCGACCAGCAGGATCACCACGCCGGCGACGAAGCTCCATCGGAATATGGGCCGATGCAGCAGGGTCCCCATAACTCGCCGGTAGAGCCGAGTCACGAAATCTTCGCGCTCGCCGGCGTGGTGCACGACACCTGCCTTCAGAATTCGTACGGCGGCCCATGGTGTCACGATGAACGCGACCAGTAGGGAAAAGAGCATGGCAGCGCTCGCGCCAATCGGAATCGGCCGCATGTACGGCCCCATCAGGCCGCCGACGAATGCCATCGGCAGGATGGCCGCGACGACCGCGAGCGTCGCCAGGATGGTCGGATTGCCGACTTCGTCGACGGCTTCGACAGCGACCTCGAAAGGCGGCCGGGCTTCATTTCCCGGCATTCGCCAATGCCGGACGATGTTCTCCACGACCACGATCGCGTCATCGACCAAGATGCCGATGGAGAAGATCAGCGCGAACAGCGTGATCCGGTTTAGCGTGTAACCGTACAGGTAGAAGATCGTTAGCGTCAGCGCCAGGGTCACGGGAATCGCCGTGAATACGATGAGCGATTCGCGGAGTCCCAGGGTGATCGCGATCAGCACACTCACGGAGATCACGGCGATCAGCATGTGGTACAGCAGCTCGTTGGATTTTTCTTTGGCCGTGTCGCCGTAGTTTCGCGTGACGGTCATTTCAAGATCCGCGGGGATCACGGTCCCCCGCAGGCGCTCCAGGCGCCCGAGGACGTTCTCGGCCACGGTAACGGCGTTGGTGCCCTTGCGCTTGGAGATAGCGATCGTGACGGCGGGAAACGAACCCTTGCCATCCGAGAAGCGCACATATTGCGACGGCTCCTCGCCTCCATCGGTCACTTCGGCGACGTCACGCACGAAGATGGTCTTGTCATTGGCCACTCCGGCGACAACGTTGCGAACATCGTCGGCGGTGCACAGAAATTGCCCGGTCTCGAGGAGAAACTGCTGGTTGCCGCTTGCGAATTGCCCCGCGGGCAGACGTCGGTTGGAAAGACCCAGAGCGCCCGCGACCTGGGCAGGCGACAGATTATAGGCTGCCAGACGCGCCTGATTCAGCGTAATTCGAATCTCGCGTCGCTGGCCGCCGATCAACGCCACCGCCGAGACGTCCGGCGTCTGTTTGATCGCGTCATCCACTTGCGCAGCGACGCGCCTCAATTCGAAATCGCCGTAGCGCTTGCTCCAGAACGTCAGCGCCAGGATCGGCACGTCATCAATCGAGCGGGGCTTGACCAGCGGCTGCGACGCGCCCGGCGGGATCAGGTCCAGGTTGGCGGCCAGCTTCTGGTTCAGCCGGACGATGGCTTTCTCTTCGTCCTGCCCGACCAGGAAACGCACGATGACCGTGGATGCGCCGGGGCTCGACGTGGAGTAAATGTACTCCACACCCGGAATTTCCCACAGCAGTTTTTCCATCGGCTTGGTTACGCGTTCTTCGACTTCGCGCGGCGAAGCGCCGGGCATCTGCACCAGCACGTCCACCATCGGCACGATGATTTGCGGCTCTTCTTCGCGCGGCAGCTTCCATACCGCGAACGCACCCAGCAGCATGGAGCCGGCGATCACCAGTGGCGTCAGCTTCGAGTCGATCCAGGCTTGCGCGAATCTTCCCGCCGGACCGAGCTTGCGTTGTATGGTCACCGCCGGATCTCCACTGCGGCTCCATCGGAGAGACCCGGCGGAACCGGCAATATGACGTTTTCACCCGCGGCCAGACCGGAGAGCACCTCGACCTGGTCTTTTGACTTTTGTCCGACGGTGATCAAGCGGGTGTGCGCGACACCGTTCTCTGCGACCATGACCGATTGCAGCTGGCCGCGTTCCGTAACCGCGCCCGCCGGAATCGCGAGCGCCGAGCGGCTGCCCAGGGAGAACGAAGCTCGTCCAAAAGCGCCGGAGCGAAGCGCCGCCACGGCGGGCAGATCGATCTTCACGGTGTAGGAACGGGACGCCGCGTCCACCGCGGGGACGATTTCTGAGACGCGTGCGTCGATGGTACGGTCGACTCCGTCCAGCTTCACCGACACCGGTTGGCCCACTCGAATCGCCGGGAGTCGCGACTCTTCGACGGACGTTTCCAGTCTGTAGGCGCCCTCGCGCTCGATCGTCAACAATGGCGCTCCGGGCACGGCCAGGGCTCCCGGATCCACCGATTTCGCGGTAACGACGCCCGCGAACGGCGCGGTGATTTCGGCATAGCTGCGGGCGACCTCCGTGGCTCGAATATCCTGTTGAACCCGGGCTGCTTGCGTATCGAGTTGCGCACGTCTGGCACGCGCCATTTCGTAAGCCGCCTGTGCCGTCTTAAGTTTGGCCGACGACTCGTCGAACTCCTGGTTGGAGATCGATGTCTTGCTCCAGAGCTCCTGCATGCGGTTGAACGTGGTCTGGGCAAGATCGAGATTCACTTTAGCCCCCGCCACAGCGTGATCCGCTTCCGGTATGGCACTGCGAACCTCATCGAGGGCGGCTTCCGCCTTGCGAGAGTTGACGTCGAGATCGCGGGCATCCAAGGTAATCAAAAGCTGGCCCGCTTGCACACGGTCGCCTGCCTGCACTTTGACCTCGCGTACATAACCGAGCAACTTGGCGGCGATGACCGCGGACGTACGCGCGCGGACAGTTCCCGTGGCCTCGTAGATCGAGGGCCATGGCTGCTCGGCGACGGTCACGACGCTGACAGCGACGGGAGGCGTCCTTGAAGATGCCACTTCGCGCGGCGATTCAGAACACCCGGCCAGCCACAGCGCGAACGGAATTAACCACAGAGACTTGTTCCTCATCGGGTCCCCTTATCTAGAACCGCCGAGTCCGGGGTGAGCGTGCCCGCAGCGAGTTCGAGCATCGCCGCGGCGACGCGCTGGTCGCGGACTGCAGCCAGATGCCGGGACCGCGCCTCCAAGACCGCTGTCTCGGTTCGAAGTAAATCGGTGACATTGCTGAAGCCTGCTTCGTACCGGTTCTGCGTGATTCGTAAACTCTCTTCCGCTTCGGCCACCGACGCCTGGGCGACCGCGATGCGCTGCGTGGATGCGTGCAGGTCGGCATAAGCCCGATGGACCTGGAGGCGGATGGCGGAATCCGTCCGCGCTTCTTCCGCCGAACTGCGCTGTTGAGCGAACTTACTTTCTTCGATCCGCGCTTTATCGCTGAAGCCGTTGAAGAGATTCCACCGCAGGCCGATCGACACCAGCCAGTTATCGCCTCCCCGCGTGACGAACCGCTGCCGATCGGCTTCAAAAGCCCCGTGCAGGGTCACCTGTGGGAACAGACTGCTGCGGGCATTGGCAGCCTGCGTCTCTGCCAGGCTGGTCGCGAGCTTCATCTGGCGTGCCTCCGGCCGTTGCTCAACAGCGGTCTTCTGCTGATCCGCCAACGAGCGTTCGGGAAGATCCAAAGGGACTAAAGCGGTCGTGAGAGTGTGCGGCGTATCCAGCGGGAGTCCGATGGCGTCGTTCAGAGCCGCTCGTGCAACGTCCACGTCCGCCTCACGTCGGATCTGTTGCTCGCGGACACTCGCCAGGTGTACCCGGATGGAAAGTGTATCCGCATCGGTTGACATTCCAGCGGTGCGGACAGCCTGGGCGCGCTCCAGATCGGCCTGCGCCGAACGCATGGCTTGGCTGGTTGCGTTGAGCTGGTCGGAGCTTAAGAGAGAGTCGTAGTAGGCACGAATCACGCCCGCGATGACTTCCATCTGCGTGCGCCTTCCCTCTTCGCTGGTGATGTCCTTGGTCAGTTCGGCGGAACGAACGGCGCGCCTGGTCTGGCCGGCGTCATAAAGCACCTGATCCGCCGTGAGCTGCGATTGAAAATTATTGAGGAAATTGGGATTGTTGAGCGGCCCAATTTGGAAGTTCTGCTCTCCGAATTGGTTTTGCGTCAGCAGCGAGCTGAATACGAAGACTGGATTGTCGCTCCGCGCCCAGGATTCGGAATAGTTAACCTTCGGCAGGCGGCCGCCACGGGCTTCAGAAATGCGCTGATCCGCGGCTTTGCTCGCAGCGCTGGCGGCTTCCAGGGACTTGTTCTTATCTAAAGCCAGGCGAATTGCGTCGTTTAGCGATATGCGTGGGTCTTGTGCCCCAATTGGCAGGAACCCCAGCGCCAGGATTAGTGCTATCTTCATTGCCTCTGCCTGAGCAGATGCAATTCGATGGCCGAGGTGACAGAGCGTCACCTTTTAGGGCCGGCTGCATCGTATGAGTCAGGAAGGACCTGCGGTGCCAGTATCGCTTAGAATCAGAACGGTATTAGTCCTTGGAACGTGACACCGAAAGCCAACTCGCGCGGCAGTTGATCGCAGGGGAAGCGGGCGCGTTCGACCGTTTCGTGGAGTACTTCCGCCCGAAGATTTTCCAATATAGCTGGCTCATGTGCGGCCATCGCGAAGACGCGGAGGAAGTGGCCCAGGAGACTTTGCTGAAAGTATTCGAAAACGGCGAGCAGTTACGCGAACCCGGGAAGATTCGATCCTGGGTGTTTCGGATTGCTAAGAACGCCTGCCTCATGAAGCGGCGCAAGAGCATTTTCGCTCCCGCCAGGGAACTTTCGCTGGACGAGTTCATGCCGGCCAAACATCAGGATGAGAACGGGGTTCGAATGGAGATCGCGGACTGGTCCTCGCTACCCGATGGAAAAGCGATGCGATCGGAGATGCGGGAGTTGCTGGAAAAAGCAATTCGGGAACTGCCGGAGGCGTACCGCTCGGTGATCCTGCTGCGGGACATGGAGGAGCTGTCCACGCAGGAAACCGCCCGGATCCTGGACGTCAGCGACGACGTGGTCAAGACGAGATTGCATCGCGCCCGTCTTGCGATTCGTCAGAGACTGGACGAGTATTTACGCGGCAACGGAGCGAAAGAAGGAGAAAAGACGCATGGAACCGCACCAGCACAATGACCAATGCAAAGAGGTCTTTGCCATGCTCTCGGACTATCTGAACCTGGAACTGCCGCCGGAAACGTGTGACGAAATCGAAGCTCACATTGCAGGTTGCCGGCCCTGCGTTGAGTTCGCCGAGAGCTTGCGCAAGACCGTGGACCTGTGCCGGAAATACCAGCCAAAGGAACTCCCCGCGCCGCTGGGCGAAGAAGCCAAAGCGCAACTGCGGGAAGCTTACAGAAAGATGCTGGCTGCCCGTCGAGCTTAGCGTCAGTTCTTGGGTAGCGGGACCGCGAACATCTTGAACGTCCCGGGATCTTTGTCCTTCAGCGCCGGATCGTTCCGGTAATTCAGCTTTCCTTCGACGATCCATGCCATGCCGCGCGTCGCCGTCACGCCCGGCGTACTTTCCAGTCCCTCTTTAATGGTCTTGATCACGGCGTTCTGCATGCCCGGACCTTCGAACGTCACGATGCTCATCTTGCCCGAGTTCTCGGCCAGCAGCAGACGGTTCTTGCCGATGGCGCGCATGCCGTCCGGACGATCGATCGGACGCGAAAGCTTCAGCTCGATCACGCCTTTCGATTTTCCGTCCGGTCCCAGATCCAGGCGCAGCAGTTTGTTCGCGCTGACGCTGTTCACGTAGAGGATGTTCTTATCGCCGAAAGCCAAGCCGTCGGCCCCGGCAAGCAGAGGATCCTTCGCGACCATTTCTAAACTCTTGCTACCCGGCTTGAGCATCAATACACTGTTTTGCCGCGTGTCGGTGATATAAGTTGTGCCGTTGGCAGCCGTGGCGATGTCATTGCAAAGAGCGTTATCGCCGGGCAGAGGATAGGTACCCTTGGGAGCGCCGGTCTTCAGATCGAACGCCTTGACGGAGGTCGCCTCACCTTTGTTCTCCAGATTGTTCGAGCAGACCCACAGATTCTTGCCCTTCTCATCGGCGAAGACGCCGAGCACGCCATTTAGTCCGCCGGTGCCGGGCTTGATCCACTCCTCGGCCGCCGTTTTTCCGGGCGCGATGCGGCTCACGTTGCCATGTCCAAGACTCCCGACGATCAGGGTCCCGTCCGAGGTCGAGGTGATGCTTTCGGGGAAAATGCCCTTGCCGGGAAGCACGATCTCGGTGACGGGCGGCGCGGCATAGGCGCCGGCCACAATCAGAATCAATGTTGAAACGCCGAGCGCGTATTTATGGAATTGGTGTGTCATGGTCTCCTTGAAGCATACAATAGAGGCTGAGACTCCTCTTGTCTTGGAGAAAATGATGCAAAAGTATCGCTATGTGTTTACCGGAGCGCTCGCATTTGTGGCGTTTGGATACGCTCTATTCGGGGACGGCGCGAAGATCGCCAACCTGATCACGGGCCAGGACGCCTTCGTGAGTTCCAAAGATTTGAAACCCGGAACCTTCCGCAAGATCACGGTCCCGGATCTGCCGCCTCCCATGCCGCCCACCGGCCGCGGAGGTTTCGGCGGGTTCGGCAAGGCTGCGCCCCCGCCGGAAGGAGCGATGCCGGCGGTTCCCGCAGGCTTCAAAGTGGACGTATTCGCCGAGAACCTCAAGGCTCCACGTCAGGTCCGCCGCGCGCCGAATGGCGATCTGTTCGTGATGGAACAGGCCGCTGGCCAGATTACGATTTTGCGCGGAAACAAGAATGGGAAGCCCGAGACAACTTCCGTGTATGCCACCGGTCTCACCACGAATTTCGGGATCAACTTCTATCCGAGCGGTCCGAATCCGCAGTGGGTTTATGTAGGCAACACCGGGAGCGTCGTTCGCTTTCCCTATAAGAATGGCGACTTGAAGGCCAGCGGCCCGCCGGAAACTCTGGTCCCGGATCTCTCGCCCGGCGGCAACCACGTGACGCGCGACATCGTCTTCTCCAAGGACGGTACGAAGATGTTTGTAGCCGTGGGCTCGGCCGACAACGTATCTGATACGCGACCGGTTCAGGAACGCCGCGCCAACGTTCTTCAGTACACGCCGGAAGGCAAGTTCGTGAAGATATATGCTTCCGGGATTCGCAATCCTGTGGGTCTGGGCATAAACCCGACGACCGGCGAGCTTTGGGTCTCTGTGAACGAGCGCGATATGCTGGGCGACAACCTGGTTCCGGACTACATCACCAGCGTGAAGGAAGACGGCTTCTACGGCTGGCCGTGGTTCTACATCGGGAAGCACGAGGATCCCCGCGCGAAGATGGAGCGTCCGGCCGACAAGACCATGGACAAGGTCATCGTCCCCGATGTGCTCCTGCAAGCGCACAGCGCTTCGCTAGGATTGACGTTCTATGACGGAACCATGTTCCCGGCAGAGTATCGCGGCGATCTGTTCGCGGCCGAGCACGGATCGTGGAATCGGACGACCCCCTCCGGGCACGAGCTGGTTCGGGTCCCGCTGCAGAAGGGCAAATCCAACGGCGTCTACGAGGATTTCATGACCTTCCCTGGCGGCGATTCCACGTGGGGACATCCCGTTGGTGTGGTGACCGGTTCCGATGGCGCACTGTACGTTACGGATGACACCCAAAACAAGGTCTGGAGAATCAGCACTTCAAAGTAGTCTAGACGATAGTTTCTCAGACGGGGCAGCCTACGGGTTGCCCCGTTTTCTTTTGTAATCCCACCTCGGAGAATCCTACTATCTCATTGTTTATAAGTGTCTTATAAACACAATGCGCAGCTGAAACAAGCTCTTGACAAGCCGTGCTTCTCAATATACTATTACTCTATCGACATAGTATAGTATTAACCAACAGGAGCAAACTTCACAAGTGTCTGTTCGCAAGCTATCGATCGAGCTGTTTCTGATTCTGGCCACCCAGGTGGTTCCGGTGAAGGCACAGGTCCCCGATCCGCAAACCCCAGAGCAGAAGATTCAAGAATTGGAGAGGAAGGTCGAGGATCTGGACCAGCGCGTAAGAGTTTCCGACCGGACCAGGGAGTTGGAGGCGGAATCGGCCGCGGACAAGGCGCGGAGCGGCGCGACCGTCGGGGCTGAACCCACCGGCATCACCATCCGGTCCAACGATCAAAATTTCCTGCTTAAGATCGGCCTCGACATTCAACTCGACAATCGGACGTTTCCCGGGGAGAGCAGTGTTCCCTTCACCGACCAGATCCTCATCCGGCGCGCACGGCCGGCAATCTCGGGCACGGTTTATAAGTACGTCGATTTCTACCTGCGGCCCGATTTCGGCCAGGGATCCACGGTGCTTTACGAAGCTTACATGCAGTTGAACTATTTCTCCCGCGCGAACCTTCGTGTAGGCAAGTTCAAACCTCCCGTGGGCCTCGAACGCCTGCAATCGGATGACGATACGAGTTTTATCGAGCGCGGCTTGCCTACCCTGCTGGTTCCCAGCCGCGACATCGGCTATCAGGTCTCGGGCGATATCGTGAAGCGGCGCGTCAGCTACACGGTGGGCGTGTTCAACGGCGTGCCGGATAACGGCTTGAGCGACGCGTCGGTGAGCGATCATCGCGATTATGCCGCTCGGATCTTCCTGACGCCTTTTCTTCCCAACACCAACCACCCCCTGAGCGGACTCGGCTTCGGTATCGGGGCCTCGAGCGGGAATGACGACGGCATTCCGCTGCCGTCCTACAAGACCTTCGGCCAGAACACGTTCTTTTCCTTCGCATCTGGCGTCGTCGCCGCGGGGCACCGGACTCGTTTGGCTCCGCAAGGGTACTACTACAACGGGCCTTTCGGAATCTTCGCCGAGTACACGCTGGCCGAAGAAGGCCTCCAGAAGGGCACCGTGCGGCGCAGCATTGCTTTCCGA
The DNA here is from genome assembly GCA_020073445.1 of Terriglobia bacterium. Lineage (GTDB taxonomy): Bacteria > Acidobacteriota > Terriglobia > Bryobacterales > Bryobacteraceae > Palsa-187. The sequence goes on along the minus strand of JAIQFE010000018.1, from coordinate 73,640 downwards.
GCCTGGCAAGTACAGGCTTCCTATCTGCTCACCGGAGACAAGAAAGGATTCACTACTCTCACGCCGCGCAAGAGTTTCGATCCGAAGAATCACGGCTGGGGCGCGATCGAGCTGGCAGTTCGCACGGGGGCCTTCAGCGTCGAGCGCGGCTTCTTCGACTACGGATTCGGTACGGTCGCGACCTCGCCGCGCAGCGCGCGGGAGTGGGTGGGCGGCGTGAACTGGTATTTGAATCGCGCAGTCCGCATCTCTCTCGACTACGGGAACACCAACTTCGGCGGCGGAGCGACGGCTGCGACGGGCGGAAATCGCCCCACAGAACGCGCGCTCCTGCAACGATTCCAAATCAACTTTTGAGCTATAGGAAAACCAAGACTATGAAACGCACACTTCGAATCGGTTGGTCACTTCTGACAGCAACGGCGATGTTTGCCGCGAACCCGAGTTCCATTAAGTTGCTGAACGTATCCTACGATCCGACCCGCGAGCTGTACCAAGACATCAACGCAGCGTTCGCCAAGCAATGGAAGACCAAGACCGGAGTTGACGTGCAGGTCAGCCAGTCGCATGGCGGTTCCGGCAAGCAGGCGCGCGCGGTGATCGACGGTCTTCAGGCGGATATCGTGACGCTGGCGCTCTCCTATGACATCGACTCGATCGCAGAGAAAGCACGAGCACTTCCCGCGAACTGGCAGAGCCGGTTGCCGAACAACAGCACGCCGTACACATCGACGATCGTTTTCCTGGTGCGCAAGGGCAATCCCAAGCACATCAAGGACTGGGATGACATCGTCAAACCAGGTGTTTCCGTGATCACGCCGAATCCGAAATCCTCCGGCGGCGCACGCTGGGCTTATCTGGCTGCGTGGGGCTACGCGCTCAAGAAGAACAACAACGACGAAGCCAAGGCCCAGGACTTCGTCACGCGTCTCTATAAGAATGTTCCCGTGCTGGACTCCGGCGCGCGGGGATCGACCACCACCTTCGCCCAGCGCGGTATCGGCGACGTGCTGCTCTCCTGGGAGAACGAAGCATATCTGGCCCTGAACGAACTCGGCAAAGACAAGGTCGAAGTGGTGGTTCCCGCGATCAGCATCCTGGCGGAGCCGCCGGTGGCCGTGGTCGATAAGTACGCGAATAAACACGGCAACGGAGAAGTCGCCAAGGCGTACTTGGAGTTTTTGTACACCGAAGAGGGTCAGGAGATCGGAGCCAAGAACTTCTATCGTCCGCGCCTGGAGAAGGTAGCGGCGAAGTACGCGGGTCGCTTTCCGAAACTGCAGCTATTCACGATCGATGAACTGTTCGGAGGCTGGCAGAAGACTCAGAAGAAGCATTTCGACGATGGGGGCGTGTTCGACAAGATCTACACGCCTGGGAAATAGATTGCACACTTTCAAACGTCCGAGTATTCTGCCGGGGTTCTGGCCGGCGTTCGGCTACACCGCGATCTACCTAAGCCTGATCGTGCTCGTTCCCTTGAGTGCGATCTTCTTCAAGACGGCGACGTCGAGCTGGGAGCACATCTGGACGGTGGTGACGTCGCCTCAAGTGGTCGCGTCCTATCGCTTGAGTTTCGGCGCCTCACTGGCAGCCGGCGGCGTAAGTGTCGCCGTTGGATTCCTGGTTGCCTGGGTCCTGGTCCGATACGAATTTCCGGGCAAGGCTCTGGTGGACGCGTTGGTCGACTTGCCGTTTGCTCTGCCCACGGCGGTCGCGGGAATCGCGTTGACCAGTTTGTATACGGAGAATGGCTGGATCGGGCAGTATCTCGCGCCGCTCGGCATCAAAGTGGCTTTCACACCGCTGGGCGTGATTGTGGCGCTGACGTTCATCGGCCTTCCGTTCGTCATCCGCAGCGTGCAGCCGGTGCTCGCGGATGCGGATCAGGAACTCGAAGAAGCCGCATCCAGCCTCGGCGCCACCCGCTGGCAGATCTTCACCTTGGTGATATTTCCGCTGATCCGTCCAGCGCTCTTGACGGGATTCGCATTGGCGTTTGCTCGAGCCTTGGGCGAATACGGATCGGTGATCTTCATCGCGGGGAATTTACCCATGAAGACGGAAATCACGCCGCTGCTGATCGTCACCAAGCTGGAGCAATACGATTACGCCGGCGCCACGGCGATCGCGGCCGCGCTTCTGATCACGTCATTCATCCTGCTGCTCGGGATCAACGTGCTTCAGCGGCGCACGCGCAAATTCCTGGAGCCCGCATGAGCACCGCGGCCCTGCCCTTGAGCGCTCCAACTGTGCGTGTGGTCAAACGCGATCCCCTACCGGTTCAACTAGGCTTAACGGCCCTGGCACTCCTCGCGATGGGGTTGTTCATCGTACTGCCGCTAGTGGCCGTGTTCGTCCAGGCGTTCGCCAAGGGCCTGGAAGGCTACCGTTCAGCGGTGCAATCCCCGGAAACACGTTCAGCGATCTACCTATCGCTGCTGACCGTGGGCGTCGCGGTCCCCTTGAATACGGTATTCGGGATGGCCGCGGCCTGGGCGGTCACTAAGTTTCAATTCAGGGGCAAGAACATCCTGGTGACGCTGATCGACATTCCCTTCGGCGTCTCGCCTGTGATTTCGGGATTGATCTACGTGCTGGTGTTCGGAGCGCAAGGCTGGTTCGGCGAGTGGTTCTCGGACCACGACATTCAAATCATCTTCGCTGTGCCGGGCATCATACTGGCAACCACCTTCGTTACGTTTCCCTTCGTCGCGCGCGAACTGATTTCGCTGATGGAATCCCAGGGGACCGATGAAGAAGAGGCGGCACTGGTATTGGGTGCGTCGGGCTGGCAGATGTTCTGGAAGATCACCCTGCCGAACATCAAATGGGGGCTGCTTTACGGCGTCGTCTTGTGCACCGCTCGAGCCCTGGGGGAATTCGGCGCGGTGTCCGTGGTTTCGGGGCACATTCGAGGCGAGACCAATACCCTGCCCCTGCACGTCGAGATCCTCTACAACGAGTACAACTATTCCGGCGCCTTCGCGGTCGCGTCGTTATTGAGCGTCATCGCCGTGATCTCGCTCGCGCTGAAGAAGTTTCTGGAACACAAGACAGGACTGGAGAGTCAGTGAGCATCGAAGTCGATCACATCCGGAAGACCTACGGCACCTTCGAAGCCCTGCAGGACGTCAGCCTTCGGATTGAGAGCGGCGAACTGGTTGCTCTTCTTGGTCCATCCGGCTCGGGCAAAACGACGCTGCTGCGCATCATTGCGGGCTTAGACGTGCCAGACAGCGGGACCATTCGGCTGAACGACGAAGATGCAACCAATTCGAAGGCTCGCGACCGGCAGGTCGGGTTCGTGTTTCAGCACTACGCACTGTTTCGGCATTTGACCGTTTTTGAGAATGTCGCGTTCGGGTTGCGCTTGCGGCCTAAAGCCACCCGGCCTTCGGAAGAGGACATTCGCGGCCGAGTGCGGAAACTGCTGGAACTCATCCAGCTGGACTGGCTGGGTGATCGCTATCCCAACCAGTTGTCCGGAGGACAACGTCAACGCGTCGCGCTGGCACGAGCGCTGGCCGTGGAACCTCGCGTGTTGCTGCTCGACGAACCCTTTGGAGCGCTGGACGCCAAGGTTCGCAAGGAACTTCGGCGATGGCTGCGGCGATTACACGACGAGCTTCACGTAGCCAGCGTTTTCGTAACGCACGATCAGGAAGAGGCGCTGGAGGTGGCCGATCGCGTCGCCATCATGAACCACGGGCGGATCGAGCAAGTCGGAACCCCGATCGAAGTCTACGACAACCCGGCGAGCGCGTTCGTCTATCAGTTTCTCGGCGACGTCAACTTGTTCCACGGACGCCCAGAGGCCGCGGAAGCGGCGGCGGCAACAATTGGCTACGTACGGCCCTACGAGCTGGACGTTGCCCGTCATTCGGGAGCGACGAATGGCGCCGTGGTCGCTTCGATCCGCCACATCGCCTCAGCGGGTCCGGTAGTGCGGCTGGAGTTGATGCGGGAGGACAACGGGAGCTCCCTGGACGCCGAAATCAGCCGCGACCGCTATCGGGAGCTGGCTTTAAGTGTCGGGGATAAGGTCGAAGTAACGCCGCGGAATCTGCGGACGTTCCCCTCGGCTCATATATCGTAAGCGAGGGATCCAGGAGGCCGCTGCTTCTGGCGAGCCTGATCCACCTTGCGGCAAACCGAGGCAAGGGTGGTGCGTTCCAGAATTGCCGCTATGGAATCCCGGACTTCCTTCATGACGATCCTGGTCCCGCACGTTTCGATATCGACGCATTCGTCGCACTTTCGAAACCGGGTTTCGCTGGCGCAGGGGAGAGGCGCCAGAGGTCCGTCGATCATCCGGATGACGGTGGCAATAGTGATCTGATCCGGCGGATGCATCAGCATATATCCGCCGCCCTTGCCCTTCTTGCTGGTCACTAACCCCAAACCTTTCAATGAGAGCAGAATTTGCTCCAGGAACTTTTTGGGGATGGATTCTTCTTCGGCCAGATCGCTGATCAGCGTCGGTCCTTTGCCATAATCGCGCGCCAAGGCGTACAACGCCCTCAGGCTATACTGAGTGCGCTTCGAAAGTTGCCTCAAACCAGAGTCTAGCAAACCACCTGTTCGGGTGAATTTTAGTTCTCTGTCGGGGTCCTCTCCGCGTGAACCACAGTAAGCAGTTCCATCGGAGCTTTCCTCGCCTCAAGCTTTAAACCATACTGCTGCACCGCGTCGAATAGGGACGGCCCGGGCTCGGGAAAGGCCGGCTTCCCGTCTCCATTTGTGGCGGCGCTCGCAGACATTCCCCCCATGATCTCAGGCATAAACGTCAATGTCAGATCATATTGCCCGCTCAAACCCGTCATATCCACCACTGGCCGCTCCATAAGCCGCGACAGGAACTCAACCACCGTGGCAAGCGTCGCCGCGGGCGCCCGCAGTCGCACACCGGAAGGCAATACCGCATAGCTCATCGCCGGCCTTGGCTTTCCATCGGGCCCCAAGGCTGTCATCCGACCAGCTACGTTTGCCTCGGCAACTTTCAACCTGGATCCATCTTTGCCCAGTACCAGGGCGTTGACCTGCTGATCCTTTGTGCCGCGTCGGAGGCTCAGCCTAAACCGCTCTTCCAGAAGGGACTGCAACATCTCAGGAATCTGGTCTTGTGTGCCCACACCCAATTTTGCGGTGATCTCATAGCGGGCATCGCGGATCCAGTCCGGCCCCTCAACCTGAAAGTCCCGCACGCGGTATGCAGCCCGAATGCAATCCCGCAGAGTGATGTTTGTGTAGCGAACCGTCCCGGCATTGGCATCCATCCCAATCCAAACCGTGTTTTCGGGGTTAGGGTCCGAAGGCTTGATGGAAGCAACCTCGAAGGTTGGCTTTGCAGATTGCCCCTGGACTGAGGCGATGCCTGCCAGAACGGCCAACAATAAAGAGACCGACTGCGATTTCATATCCGCAGCCTACCACGGGTCCTTTGACGGGTTAGGAGATAGCGGGGTTCAAAACTGTACCCCCCTCGTTTGCAAGAATAACGAAATTGGTTTTCGGCGAAGGCGAAAATCGTTTGCTTAGTATCCTTCAACAAACGAATTCAGTTTGCGCGAGGAACCGCCCGACAAAGCCCGCGTCTCCGGGTCAATAAGGACACCAGTCCAATAGCCTGACTGGGAATAGCCGTTTACCCCTTCGTAGATCGCCTGCCCGCGGCTCTTAACCCCGTTGATGACCTGATCCCGGAAACCTCGATCCAAGACTTCCTTTTCGGGCTGGCTCTTCGCCGGTCCGGCTAACTCAACTCCCCAGAACGGACCCTGGAAATTTGGCTGGTTAACGGCCCTCTGCGGATCCATACCCAGATCGAGTACATTGATCAGATTCTGCAGCGTCACCTCGTGCAGCGCGGAACCGATGGTCGAGGACGCTAGAACTGGTTCTCCGTTCTTCAAGACAATCACTGGATTCGTCGTTTCTGGCAGACGACGGCCCGGTCCCGCGCGTTCGATCGCGTCTTGCTGGAAAGTTGCAGCATCGGGAATCGAAACTCCGTCTACGAATATTCCGGTCGAACCCCACAACTGGCAATTGCAGGAATGCAGCACTGCCGCGACATTTCCTTGCTCGTCGACCGCCACAACCGCCGAGGAGTGATTGGAGGCAGGTTTTCCAATAGGTATCTTCTTCAGTGCGTTCGTGTACCAGTTCCTATCCTTGAGGATCGTCAAGAGACGTTTTGTCGTAGCGGCTGAAAACCGCGATTCAGGTGCTGGGTCAAACCCGGGGAAAATTGTCCTAAGCTGCTCGGCGGGAGCATGGGCAAGCACAGCTTGCAGACGCGCGATCTGAATAAGGGAGTACAACGAAGCGGGGGAACGCCGATAGTCACCGTGCTCGGTGACGCTGTCGGCTTCTGCCAGTTTCAAGGCACCCAGTGTCTGCAAGCCGCCCAAGCTCGGGAGCCCAAGCGACGTCACTTCGTAGCCGTGGTAGGTCGCGCGAGTGGGCTCCGTCCAGAGCACCTTGTACCCCGCCATGTCTTCGAGGGTGATTTTGCCGCCCTCGCGCTGAACGGCGTCGACAAAATGGTGTGCCCAGTCTCCCTGATACATGTACGTTGCGCCATCGCTGGCCACCCGTTTTAGCGTGTCAGCGAGCTGATGTTGTTGGAAAATATCGCCTTCACGATAGTATTCACCGGCTTGGTTTTGGAAGATCCGTCGGGTGTCATCTAGACGCTCAATCGAGGCTGGCTGGGCACGGCGCCAGGCGTCGATTATAGACGGTAGGGGAAAGCCCTTTTGGGCCAGCCAGATCGATGGCTCGAAAAGTTCGGAGAACGGACGCCGTCCGAAACGATCATGGAGTGCCTGTACACCGGCCATGAACCCGGGCACCAGGGCGGTTCTTCCGCTGGCTGTCCCCTGTGTGGGAATCGAGCGTGGGTCGGTTTCGTCTTTGGGAGTGTTCCAACTCGCATTGAGAGAATAGACTTTCTTGGAACTGGCATCGTAATAGACCGCAGTGAAGATTCCCGCATAGCTCACGGCTCCGCCTGCATTCAACGCCACCTGCGCTAGCACTGTCGTGAGCGCCGCGTCAGCAGCGCTGCCACCCGCTTTTAACATTTCCAGTCCGGCGTGGACTGCAAATGGATTTGTCGCTCCCGCGATCATCGCTTTCCCTGGTTTGAGAGTCTGCTCCGGGCCGAGACCGGGAACCCGAGGTCCGGATGCCTCCAGCCCGAGATACCCGTCACGTTCTGGCCAGGAATCCGGGGAAATAGCTACTGACCGGTCACTCTGCGCGAGCGCCAGGACAAGCACGAAAAAAAGCAATGTCGTGACTCGTAGATTAATGATCATAACTCAGCGCTCGGATAGTCGCCTGGCAAAGTTCTCAGACAACCACGTCAGACGCGACCGGCGACCGCCATGCTTGTTCTCGATTTTCTCGACCAGAGACTACCTAGGAAGAAGCCTACCTGACGGACGAACCAGACATAAACGGCATAGTCCCACAATGGTGTAGAAACAATAGGCACTGGATATATGAATAAGAGTTGCCAAATCCTCGGCAGCGTCAATAATGCCCAGATGATCGTAAACGTCAGCGCAAGCGCCCACTCGCGCCCGCGTAAAAGTCGGCCACCAATCCATCCCGTTGCGAGCGCCGCCACGAATGTAACGAGAAATGCGACGTTCCTATGGCGTCCGTTGTAGAAAAGTTGCAGCGCAGGAAGGGGATAAAATCTTATAAAGGCATAAAGGGTTGTGAGGACGTCTACCCCAAAGAGACAAACGAGTGCGACGAGCGTTGTCCGAACCGGCGTCTGAAATACCTCGCGTACGGTGAGTGCCCACGAATTGCGGAACACCTGCCGCCAATACCAACGTCTCGCCGCGTTCTCGCCTGAGATCTCTGCTCGTTGGTGAAATTCTTCACTTAGGTCGCCCTCCAGTGCAGGAAAGTTCGGTTGACTGGCGAAGAAGTTTAAGATTGCCAGAGAAATAGACGGGGGCTTTAGAGGTTCAGACACGCTGCGCCTCCGTTCCGCCGGATAGACGACACAACGCCCGCTGTGTTTCGTGGAGCGCTTTCTTCCCCTTTGCAGTTACGCGGTAGAATTTCTTGGCCCTGCCGCCACGTTCGGGCGTCGGTTCGCCGGTCCAGGACTGAACGAATTCTTTCTGCTCCAGCCGATCGAGGCCAGTGTAAATGGCGCCGATGGCGACATCCTTTTCCACTTGATCGAGCAGTTCTCGACGTATGGCTGCCCCATAAGCGCGATCGTCGAGCCGCAGAATCACCAATAATAATAGGTTCTCAAAACCTCCGAGGAGACGACTTTGATTCATTACCACTGCAGTGTAGTAGTTGTACGTTGGCGTGTCAAGTGAATAAACTCGGAACCGCTCTTTGTTTGACTTGAACGCGAGCAGGACGATAGACTGGGCCGCAGCGTATCGCACAGGAGGTTGGTCCAGATGACATTCAAGTTCAGGGCTGCGCTGGTCACGGGTTTCGGTCTATTCGCCGCTGTCGCGCCGATTCTGGCGCATCATTCGTTCGCGGCCGAGTACGACTCCACCAAGACCGTAACCGTCAAGGGGACCATCAATAAGCTGGCTTGGGTCAATCCCCACGCCTACGTGTTCGTCGACGTGAAGGATTCGGGCGGCAAAGTGACCACCTGGGCCTTCGAATCGCTCAGCCCCAACGCGCTTTCGCGCCAGGGTTGGAATCGGAACTCCTTGAAACAAGGCGAGGAAGTAACCGTCGAAGGATACATGGCGAAAGACGGCAAGCCTTTGGCTGACGGCTCGATTCACGCAAATTCCCGGGCCATCACGCGGTCGGACGGCCGTAAAGTGTTCGTAGGTTCTTCCGCGGACGACGTACCATCCAAATGAGCAAACAGCATCTCAGTTCCCTGCTGGCCGCCGCGGCCATCGCGGCCCTATTGGCGCTGTTGCCAGTTACCAGCGTCGCCCAGTCCGACGCCAAGACAGGCAAAGGCGGAAAGGGCGTAGGTAAAGGCAAGGCCGACCAAAAAGAGAACGCGGCAGATTTTCAATCCGCTCTCACACCTTCCGGTCCCACACCTAAGATGCCCGACGGGAAACCGGATCTTTCCGGCGTCTGGACTCCGGGCCTGAGCTTCACCCAAATGGGACAAGTCCCCTTGCAGCCCTGGGCCGAGGAAGTATACAAGCAACGCCGGGATACCTTAAGCAAAGACGATCCAGAGGGGCACTGCCTGCCTGCAGGCGTGCCGCGAATTTCTCCGTTTTTGCAGAAATTCGTCCAGACGCCGACCCTGCTGGTGATCCTGGATGAAGGCAACATTCACAGCTATCGCCAGGTGTTTCTGGATGGCCGCCCGCATCTGGACGATCCGGGGCCGCTGTGGATGGGCGATTCGATCGGGAAATGGGACGGCGATACCTTGGTGGTAGACACCAAGTTCCTCAACGACAAAACCTGGCTCAACGGCCAAGGCCTGCCCCATAGCGAAGAGCTGCACGTGGTGGAACGCATCAAACGTCCCGATTTAGGGCATTTGGAGCTCGAGATCACTATGGACGACCCCAAGACCTTCACCAAGCCGCATACCTTCACCCGAACTTATCTTCTGCGGCCCACCTGGGAGATCCAGGAATACGTCTGCAACGAGTTTAACGTCGACGCAGAACACCTTGTCGGCAAATAGGCAAGTAACGTTCTAGTCGCGGCCCTCTGGCTACAATAATTCAGTGTGGGTATCCCGAATTTCCCAACGGCCCGTCCCCACATATCGAGATTTAGCTGTCGGCGCCTGCCAAGCCCTACTGAGACTTTGGGGCGGTTCGCCGCGCGGTAGCGTCAAGAGGCACGTCTTTTTTGCGGCGGCGCTGGCGATTATTTCCGGCGCGGCGATCTATGTCGGCGCGCCCTACGCGTCCCGATACGCCGAAGACTACGGACAGTTTCTCGATGGCGGGTGGCGCCTGCTGAACGGACAGCGGCCGCATCTCGATTTCTACAGCCCTTATGGCGTGTTCGTTTACGTCCCGATTACGTTAGGCCTGGCCTTAGCCCATGATGTCAGAGGCATGGGTTATGGGAATGCGCTAATGGCCCTGCTCGCCGGCGTCTGGGCGTACGGCGTGGCAAGGCGACGCCTGACTTCTTCGGCCTCGATTTTTGCCGCCCTCTCACTCGCGTTGCTGGCATGCGCGCCCTATCCACTGGGACAATTTCCCAACGTGCTGAGCTATGCCATGATCTACAACCGTCAAAGCTACGCTCTGCTGGGCATTCTGCTCATCGAGGCGTATCCGGCGGTAGAAGACGGGGCGCGCCGGAGCCGCGCAGAGCTGGCGGGCGGGCTGTCGAGCGGAGCGGTCTGCGGAATTCTGTTTTTCCTGAAGCCGACGTACTTCCTGGCGGCGGTAACGCTGTTGGCCGCTGGGCTATTCCTTCGCCCCGTCCGTCGGGAACGGCTTCTGGCTCTCGCAGCAGGATTCAGCGCTGTCGCCCTCGCGACTCTTTGGTATCTCAGGTTCGACGTCGGGGCGGTACTGCGCGACATGGCGATGGTCGCTGGTGCGCGCACCGGCGGCTTATTCATGGATTCGCTTGGCCAGCGCTCGGTGGCATCGTCTTTTGAGCTCCTCATGCTGTTGATCTGCGCCATCCTGACCCCACGAAAGCGGGATGCGAAGGTTTCCGGCTGGCGACAGCGCTTCCTGCAAAACCCTGGCTTGGCCTACGCGGCGGTTTTGTCTGCCTTGGGATTCCTGCTGCTCTGGACAAATTGGCAGGACTCCGGGTTGCCGCTGAATCCATTGTTCGCAATTATGCTCGCGAGCCCGATTGCCGTAAGCCGTGCTCCCGGGGAAACCAAAGAGGGGACAGAACGGGCTAATGTACGGGCAGGGTTGGTGCTGATACTCGCCTTAATCGTCGCAATTCCGCGCTTCGCGTCCGATGTCTTGGGCATGGCGATCGCGGTGCAGGATACCCGCCACACTCGCCTCACACACGCAGCGCTCTTCGACGCTCCGCCCGTGGTGCGACTCATGGTCCCCGATTGGTACGCCCTCTACCTGAGAGACGGGATCGACCTTCTGCGCCGTGCCTCTGGATCCCAAGAAACAGTCGCGTGCCTGGATTTCGACAACCCTTTCGGATATGCTCTGCAACGGCCGCCATTCCGGGGCGGCTCTCCCGCCATGCAATACGGGTACACCTTCAGCGACACGCATAGGCCGACGGCGGAATGGCTGCTCGGGGGAGCTGATGTGGTGCTGGTGCCGAAGCGCCCGATTCTTCCCCTGGAACCGCTGATGCGGAACTACTCCGAATTCCTGCACCAGCGATTTCGCCTGGCAGCGGAATCCTCGCAGTGGTTCCTGTACCGAAGAGTCCGATAACCGCCGTTCCGCGTCGATTCGGGCCAACTTGCCGGTAAGTAGGTACCTAACGGCTGTAGTTCTAGTCCCCCGAATCAAACCGTACTGGAGAGAAACCGCAGGGCCTCTTAGGGGAGCTTTCACGGCAACCGGGGCCCTCCACCTAGTGCTTTCCGCCAGCCTTTGCCGCATTCTGTAATCGAGGAGAAACACAATGCGTAAACGGCTGGTGTGTTGCATTTCTGGCGGTCTTCTGGGATTCGCTCTTTCTGGGAAGATCGGTGACGCCTTGGAACTCACTCCGCTAGTGGGGATGCTGTTCTCAGCTGCCGCGGGTCTGGCTCTGGGATACGTGGTCAGCACGCTGATGGACGTGTTCAACGCCAAGCCGGATAGCCTGCTGCCGGGCCGCTAGGACTACTTCGCGACCAGATGGTTCTGCTCCGTGCAGAACCGCTCCTGGATCTCGCGGTTCGCCGGCACGAACGTGCGGGTGAAGGTATACGGCCGGGTCAGAAACTTGGGGTCCTCGATGGTGTACTCAACCACCAGGCGGCCCGCATCCGGACGCCGGTAGCGTTCGATCACGTGGAGCTGGTCGCTATGCGGCTTGCCCGTGTCGTCCAGCCAGGTCCTGTCATTGAAACCGATGGTGTCCACCACCAGGACGTTCCCCTCCCATCTTCCAATCGAATCCCCCGTCCAGCTATTAGGCTCCAAATCCAGATTGTGAGCGCGGCCGTCCAGGAAAATTCGCCGGAAGCTGTGCGTATTGCCTTCGGAGAGTATGACCACGAGCTGTGGCGTCTGAACGATCTTGTACGGCAGCGACGTTACTCTTACCACGCCGTTGGGAAGACAATATGTTGCGGGATCGTCTTTCTTCAAATTTGCTTTGCGTTCCTGCCAAAGCTTGAGCGCCTCGGGACGGTACGGCGGATCGGCCGGCAGATTGGTGGATCCGCTCACCACCCACACCCCCGCGAAATCCCCTCTGCCGTCCGGCGTGAGCGGAAGATACTGCGCAGAGGACTGGGCGGCCACGGTTGCCGCGGAACACGCCAATAGCAGAAGAAGCGAACGCATCACTTCCCTACCAGATGCAGCACGTCCGAATTGTTCTCGTTGCAGACGTACTCACTCATCTCGATCTCAGTCTCTAGCGTCGAAACCCGTTGGATGCTCCAGGGCTTGCTGTACGTGCCGGGATCTTCAATGGTGATTCCGATATCGAGGTTCCCGAAATCTCGGCGACGGTAGCGCTCGACCACGTGAAGCTGCGTGGTATGAGGATGGCCGGCCATATCGAACCAGAACTTATCGTTGAACCCAACAGTATCCACGACCAGCGTGTCTCCATCCCAGGACCCGATGGAATCGCCGTACCACAGCGGTTCCGTGATCTTGAGGTGTTCGCGCCGGTCCAGGAACATCTGGCGATAGCTGTGGATGTTGCCTTCGAAGAGCATGAGCAGGAGCTTGGGCGTCTGCACCAGTTGGTAGTGATAGGGCGCGGCGCGGGGCACACCTCCTGGCAGGCAGCGAGCCTCCGGGTCATCGGCCGAATAGTTGTTGGTGCGCTCCGCGGTGAGTTTCTCGGCCCAAGGCAGCATCACTGGAGGTTCCTGATTGGGCAGCGCACGCTGGCCGTTCCAGATTCCCGAAAAATCGGGCTTGCCGTCCGGCATGTGCGGCACCGGTCCCTTGGGTCCGGCCGGAGGAAGCCCCTTGGGAGCCGCCGCGCCGGGTGGAACGATGATCTTCCCCGTTACCTTAACCTGATCTTGCGCGGTAACGGGAGTGCGGGCCAGAGCCAGCAGCGCGATCGCGGCTGCGAGGCTGATCGTCCAGCCGAGATAATTCTTGTTCACGCCTATTTATCCGCTACGTCGGCCGAGGATCCGCCGAATACGCGCTTCCCGTCGGGCAGCGTGACGCGCCGCGCGTTGGCCATGGACTTGGTGCCGTCCTTGGGAAGATAGCCTTCGACCGTCACCTGATCCCCTTGTTTCAGAGAATCCTTGCGCCAGCCTTGCTTGAGCAGAACGGGGATCGCGCCCAGCTCGAAATTCCAGTTGGTCACTTTGCCGCTCGCGTCTTTCACGTCGACATAGAAGTGGGCGTGCGGATTCATCCACTCCATCTTGGTAACTGTGCCGGTTACTGTCAGGGTCTTGTTGAAGTCGTACTCGGCTTCAAAGGAGTGGTGTGCGAGCACCGGAAGCACCGCGGCAAGCAGAATGGGACACGCGATCATAACCCGTGAGCCAACTCTCATGTGGAAACCCTCCCGTAAGGTAGCATCCTTCGTGCTCCAGCGGCTGTCAAGTGAGGGAGTCCGGCCAGCTGATCGACGCCGTCGAACTCGGCTTGGTCCATTTCGACCCACCCCGTCCGCCAGGGGTATTATCGTTGGCTCAATGGTCGGATTTGTGCTTCGCCCGCGCTCCAGATCTCACGCCCATCGGAATCCCGCAGCACGATCCGCGATCTCCCAACTGGGCTTCGTCGCAAAGGTGGAGGCGTGATACTTCCAGGCGCCGGAGGCGGAGCCGGCGGTCCGTCGGCATCAGACGTGAACGTGCCGACGATGCGATTCGAGGAATCCACCAGCGTGAAACTCTGCGCTCGAATCTCTTTTATGACGGGCGTCTGATTTTGGGCGAACGCAGCCGGTGGCGCGACGTATCGCGTGAGCAATCCCCCGACAAGTCCAGCAACGAGTGCATAAACGATGACCAGTTTGTTGTTCACTGAGGCGACCCTCCGCCATCCATCATACACACGGCTGACCATAGAAACTCTTGTGGATTGAGTTGGTTCTAGTACGGACGATTTAGGCCACCGCCGCGATCGTTCCATGAACAAGAGTCGTCCCGGGCTATTTATGGGACCTTCCCTCGTTGCTTACCATGGGCCATGACGCGAATGCGACCTTTCGAAGCCGAGCACGCTGACGCCAGCCTGCAATGCCAAGATTGCCATAGCCTCGCCCTCGCCGGGGAACCCTACTGTGGCGCTTGTGGAGGACATCTGGGACCTCGCCAGAAGTCGAAAGTTGCTTACGACGCGACCGCGACGTTCATAGGCGTAGTCGCCGTAATCCTATATCTAGTCGGGCGCGGCTAGAACGCGATTCGAACCGCGAATTGCAAGGTCCGTGGATCGGCCACTGCCGTAATCTGCTTAAACGACGGCGACGGATTGGTGGGATATGCGCCGGTCCCGAATACGCCGTTCAACGTCACACCATTCGTGTGGTTAAGCAGATTGAAAGCCTCGGCGATGGCTTCCACGCGCAGGTGCTCGGTAATCGGAAAAGTCCTGCTTAGCCGCGCGTTGACGTTCACGAAATCGAAACCACTTCCGGCATTTCGACCGATGAAGGTGCCGTTCACGGTGGGACGGGGCGCGGTTCCCTGAATGGTAGTAGCACCGCCTGTGGTGATATTGAATGGCAGTGCCGAATAGTATTGCACCATCGAACTCACCTGGAAGCCGTGGCTGATCCGCTCCCAGGCTGTGTTCGCCTTGCCCAGGGGCGAATGGATAGACCCGTCGAAAACCAGGCGATGCCGTTGGTCGTCGTCCGAGCGCCCGTAGTCCTGCCAGATATCGAAATTGTCGATGGGCGCGCTGAAGAAGAACTCGCCCTCATTGTCGAGAGCTTTCGAATAGGTATAAGAGACGCGATAACTACCCCAGCGCGAGGCCCTATGTACAAATGAAACCTCCAGCGCGTCATAATGCGAATCCCCCAGCGATGAATACTGGTTGTTATTCGCGTAGGCCGGGTTCGGCCGGCAGCCGTTATTGGTCCCGGCCGGCAAACAGGCGGGGACGTTCTGATTCACGGGGACGATGAGATGGAGTCCGCGCAGGTGCTGATAACCGACGGTCAATGTGCTTCGCGATCCCAGTTGCTGTTCGATTTCCAAGCTGCCCTGCTCGGAGTAGGCATTCTGCATGTCGCGCTGCATGGTGGTCAAGCCGAATAGCACTCCTGGCGGAATGCTCAAGCCGCTTAAGATATTCGGGAACACGGGAGCGCCCGTCTGCGCTTGCTGCAGCGTCAGGCTGATCTGGCTAAGGTTGCCGACACTGGCTGTATTGCCCGCGGAGAGCAGGGCGTTGGCGAGCGCGCGCAAGGGCACCCGATCATAGAACAGGCCATAACTGCCCCGAACGACGGTACGTCTGGACGCGAACGGAGTCCACGCAAACCCGCCGCGCGGCGACACGTTGTTGGTGTCGGTGGTTATCGTTTGGAGAAACTGCAGGTCGTAGCGCACGCCAAGATTCAACGTCAGGCGCGGGTTGACCTTCCATTCATCCTGAGCGAAGAACCCGATGTTCGGGTTGGTTTGCGCGACCACCGATGTATTGAAGGTCTGCGTGAACCCCGTATACGTTCCGCTGAGAAAGGCCGCCAGATTCGCGAACGAATAGCTGCCGCGGATGGATCGGGGATAGGTGATGGTGGTGTCGTTGTACAGGAAGTCGGTCCCCACGCGAATCGCGTGTGCTCCGGCCTGGTAGGACAGATTATCGACAATCTCGTAAAGCTTCTCGAGGCGCGCCGTCGGAGACCCGGAGAGCGTCCCGAACGAGGCGACTCCCGCAATAGTTACGGCGGGTCCCAGTGGATCCGAGGGCGGCGCGCCCAGGTTGCTGTTGGTGAACTGCGCTCGGGTCTCGTTGAACAGACGGGGTGAAAACGTCGCGATGTTACTGACCGCGATGGTCTGATCGGTATCATCCAGGCCCGCGGAGGCGCTGGCCGCGCTCAACCCGCCGGCGCCGCGCGAATTCGCACTGTGGACGTCGTAGAGGCTGTAGCGCACGGTGAACACATCATTCCGGCGGAACTGGTGGTCCACCTTCGCCAGGAAGTTCGTATTGTGAACGGGGTTGGGATACTGGCCCGTTAAAATCCGGGGTCCCGGATAGCCGGTCGCCGTGAGCCTGGCATTGATGGCCGCAACATCCGCCGGCTTGATCGCGATCAGACCGGACTGGTTGAGCTCGCGCCGTTCGAAGTTCGCGAAGTAGAAGGTGCGGTCACGGACGAGCGGGCCACCGAGACTGGCGCCGTATTGCGCCTGCGTCAACGGCAGGACCGTGTGAGACAGGGCATTCGCCGAGCTAAACCGTTGATTGCGAAAGTAGCCATACAGGTTGCCGTGAAGCGCATTCGTTCCGCTTTTGGTGACGACGTTCATGTAGCCGCCCAACGCACGCCCGAACTCGGCCTGCCCGCCGGAAGTCACCACCTGAAACTCCTGGATCACGTCCAGCCCGTAGAAAATTCCGCTGAGGCCCGCCGCGTCGTCGTTGGCGGAAAGGCCATCCACGATGTAGCTGTTGGAGAAATTGCGTTGGCTGCTTACAGAAAGGCCCTGGCCGGGCACAGCGGAGGTTTCCGCGAAGAGTTGATTGGACGCGGTGTTGGTGGGCGATACGCCAGGAATCAGCAGCGCGACATCCAGGAAGTTGCGCCCGTTGAGGGGCAGATTCTGAATCTCTTCCCGCGGCACCGTTCCGGCGATCTCGGTACGCGCGGTTTCGATGATGGCGGCGTCGCCCGTGACCGTGACGTTGGTCTCGGCTGTCGCGACGGCCAGCGAAATCGGTAGATCGAAGGCCGAGCCCGCGGTCAGCGTTAGCGTTCGCAGTTCGTCGCGGAATCCCGGCTGCTGCACTTTGATTTCGTACGGCCCTAGCCGCAAGTACGCGAATCGGAATCGGCCATCGGAGTCCGTCGTCACCGTATTCGTCAGGTTCGTCTCGATCTGTCTGGCGATCACCTGCGCGCCTTGGACTGCGGCGCCCGCAGGGTCCGTCACACGTCCGCCGACGCTCGAGCTGGTAATCGTTTCCTGGGCTGACACAATCGGCGGCGTCGCGACGCAGACCGCTAGCGCAAATGTGCAAATGCGAAATGTACTCACGGTATTTCCTCCCCGTCCTGTCGAAATCTGGCGATTTAGGACAGGCGGATCGGAGGGCCGCGCTCTTGATGGGAGCGATCGAACACATCGCGGTAGCGATTGTCACCGGTGTTCCGTAGGGGCGGCTTACTGGAAACAAGTCCAACGCGGGTGTCGGAGTCGGCCGCTGGTCCCGCGTCGGCGCGGGTGGGCATTGTTTGCGGACCCGGATAGGAGCGGCACGGCGACGCAAACCATCCGGGACCGGTGGAATTTGGGGTCACCATGGAGCACTTGTGCGCCCCGGTCCGGCGGCAACAAGCGGGCAGGCGCGAATCGCTATCGGACGCGAACAGCAGCGGGCTGATCAGCGAGGCGCAGAAGAGCGCCAGCAAAACGACCGAGCTACATGCGCGCGCCGCACGGCGAGACTTTGAGCGTAAAGACAACAGACAGCTCTCTCAGACTTTCGGAAATTTTCAGGAACGGATGTTTACGAGAGGGAGTGCGCTGGAGGGCCGCGCTGCTGGCGCGGGGAGTGAAAGAGAACCGGATGCGGCGTTACATCTTCCAGACGTTTCGCGAGCGTGCTGGCGTGCGAAACGCACGAGACGACAGGCGCTGTTAGCACCCCCGCCTTCGGCGATGTCGTCACACCCGAGGTGCCAGGGAAGGAACAGCATGGTGAGGCATGGAGCGCGGGGCCCGAAGAGGGTCCCTCCACCGGCATTGTGCAATGATGTTTGCCGTTGCGACGGCAGCAGGCGGGCAGGCCGGCCTCGGGATCGGAAGCGAATGCCGACGGCGGGATCAGCGAGAAGCTGAACAAACCCAGCAACGCAACGGCCAGCGCTCGACGCACGACCGCATGGTACATCCGATCCAGTCGCATCGTCAAGAATCAGGCGCTACTTCGGCTTCCAGTTCTTCACCAATGCCTGTGCCTCAGACAACTGGGCAGGCGTCAGTTTCTTCGCGACCGATTGCCGGCCTTCGACTGCGTTCGTGTTGGTCGAGTAGGCGTCGGCGACCAGACTGTACCAAAGATACGCCTGCACGTAGTCCTGCTTCACGCCGCTCCCGATCTCGTAAAGGAAAGCCAGATTGGTCTGCGCATCGGCGTCGCCCTGATCAGCAGCCAACTGCCACCACTTGACGGCCTCTTTGATGTCCTCGGGAACGCCCAACCCCTGGGCATACATCACGCCCAGAGCGTTTTGAGCCAACGCCGAGCCCTGGCCAGCGGCGCTGCGAAGCCATTCGATCGAATCTTTGTACAGCGTGGGAAGGACCTGGCGAGCCTGCGCGTCCCCCTGGTCGGCTGCGAGCCGATACCACTTGATCGCCTCTTTGGCATCGCGGGGAACGCCTTGGCCATTCTGGTACATCACGCCCAGGTTGTACTGCGCGGCCGCGAATCCTTTGTCCGCGGCGAGGCGGTACCACTTGAGCGCGTCTTTATCGCTCTGCGGAACGCCCTGCCCCTGGTCGTACATATCGCCGAGACCGTACTGAGCCTGTGCATCTCCCTGGTCGGCCGCGAGGCGGAACCACTTGAGAGCTTCTTTATCGTCCTGGGGAACGCCCTGCCCTTCGTGGTACATCACACCGAGGTTAGCCTGAGCTTCCGCATAACCCTGCGCGGCCGCAAGACGGAGCCATCGCAGGGCCTCTGCGTAATCCCTCGGAACGCCCTGACCCTCGTGATACATGACGCCGAGGTTGTACTGGGATTCCGCATAACCCTTGTCGGCGGCGGGACGAAACCACTTGATCGCCTCGGTGTAGTCTCGAGGAACGCCTTTGCCCCCTTGGTAAATGAGACCGAGGTTGTGCTGAGCCTGCGCATCGCCCTGATCAGCGGCCAGACGGAACCACTTGATCGCCTCGGTGTAGTCCCGAGGAACGCCTTCATTGTCGGCGTACATCGCCGCGAGGCTGCGCTGTGCGTCCGCGTAACCGCCGTCAGCGGCCAGACGGTACCACTTCAACGCCTGTTGGAAATCCTGGGGAACGCCCTGAGCCTGCTCATACATGGCGCCGAGGTTGAACTGCGAGCACGCGTCGCCCTGGCCGGCCGAAGCGGTGAACTCCTTCAAGGCCGTGGCGTAGTCGCTCTTGGTAAGCGCCGTCCGGCCTGCCGCGCAACTGCCCCACAAGGCCGGGGCGAGAGCAAGCGCGAAGCACGTGCTACGAAGATACCGGTAATCGGGACGGGCCGGCATTTTTCTATTGCGTCTATCGTAGCAAACGCTCCCGTCTCAAGCGGCCAATCTCCCCGCAACTGACTGATATAGCACGGCTTGCCAACTAGCTTGAAGGATAGGGCGGAAACCGTCGATCTGGCAGAGGATGGGCTATAACCTCGCTCTGCCGTTCTACGCTCACGCGGAACGGCGTCCGGAACACACCGCGTTGCGAGCTAATGGCGTCGACCATTCTTATGGCGAATTGGCCCGGCGCGCTCAGGGCATCGCGGATTGGCTGGCTCGTTCCGTTCCCGAGCGGCCCACGCGAGTCGCGATCCTGGGAGGGCGCACCTTGGAATCGTATGCGGGTCTGCTGGGGACCTGCTGGTCGGGCGCCGCGTATGTTCCGCTGAGCCCGAAGCTTCCACCGGCTCGGCTGCGCCAGGTCCTGGAGCTGATCCATCCGGATGCAGTGCTGCTCGATTCTGACGGAGAACGAGCGCTGGCGAACATTTCTCCCGACGCGTTGCCGCCCTCGGCAAACGTAGCCGACATCTCTCCTGCGATTATCGTCCGTAGGCCGCTCGATGTGGACGGCGAGGATCCCGCTTACATCCTCTTTACCTCCGGATCGACGGGGGTGCCGAAGGGCGTGGCGATTGCGTGCCGGGGCGTGTCCTGCTTCCTGGCCGCCATGGAAGAACGCTACCCGCTAACGACGGAGGATCGCGTGGCACAACCCTGCGATCTGAGCTTCGATATTTCCGTATCCAACATCTTTACGGCGTGGGCGAGCGGAGCGACTTTGTGCGTGGTTCCCGCTTCGCAATCCATGGCGCCGCGAGATTTTCTGCGCAGTGAAGGCATTACGGTTTGGTTTTCGACTCCCTCCGTGGCCATCGTCATGGAGCAGATGCGAATGCTAAAGCCCGGGATCTTTCCGGCGTTGCGGTATACGATGTTCGGCGGCGAAGGCCTCCCGGCGACCACCGCGGACCGGTGGGTGGAAGCGATTCCCAACGGATCGCTCGAAAATGTTTACGGGCCGACGGAGACCACGGTCGCCTGCACCAGCGTGAAGTACACGGGACCTGAAGTGGTCACGCCCGGCCGCGGAATCGTCGCGATCGGCACCGCGTACAAAGGCACGGAGCTGATGATCGTGGGCGAGAACGGCGCCGAGCTCCTCGTAGGTCAAGCCGGCGAACTGTTGATCGGCGGCCCGCAGGTCGCCCTCGGATATTGGAACGATCCCGTTCAGACCGAAGCCCGATTCCCGATAATCGACGGGAAACGCTGGTACCGTTCCGGCGACGTGGCCTATCGCGATGCGAACGATTTATTCCACTTCGTCAGTCGTGTCGATAACCAGGTCAAGGTTCGCGGATTCCGAGTCGAGCTCGGGGAAATCGAAGCTCACCTGCGGGAAGTGTGCTGCTCAAACTCGGTAGTGGCGCTGGCGTGGCCGCTGCGAGTCGGCTCCGCAGGAGGCATCGTCGCGTTCGTAAGCGGCACCGAATCTTCCACCGCGCAGATCCGCACGGCGCTCAAGGATCGCCTTCCCGACCATCTGGTTCCCGACCAGATCCGCGCGCTCGAAGCTTTACCTGTAGGCATGACCGGTAAGTTCGACCGCAAAGCTTTAACGACGATGCTCGATCAAGGGGTCTAGCATCGTGTCGACCCAGGCAATCCTTTTCCCGACCCCGGCCGAGCCGCAAACGCTGATTCCGCGCGTCGAACGCGATCCGCGCATCGTGGCATTCGCCCAGACGATCCCCGGCAAGCTCGCCATCCTGACCTGCGCAGCGGCGATCTTTGCATTCCGGGGCGTTCTGCAACCCGGCGTCCTGATCATTCTGGCGGGCATTTCCCTGCTGCCTGAGTATCGATGGCTGTTGATGGCGGCCGGAGGGGTGTGCTGGCTTCCTTCCATCGTCGAGTTCGGTACGGGAACGAACATCGATCTTTTCACTCGCATTGGCTGCGTCGGACTGGTAGTGGTTCTCTCGATCTTCCTGTTGGCGATGGTGCGGCGATGGCCGAAAGGCGTCGTCGCGAAGAATCCTCGGCTGACGCTTCTGGCACTTTTCGCAACGGGGCTCGCGACGGCGATCCTCATGCCCGCGGGACAGATGCGAGTGGCGAGTTGGGGGTTCGTCGCCTCGCTTTCGGCTTGCTTTTGGTTTCTCTCTTTTGTGTTGAGCGAGCCGCCTGCCGGCGCCCGTCACGCTTGGCATGGGGCCTGGCATGGGGCCGCGACGCTGTTCTCTTTATGGCCGATGGGATTCGCCTCTTCCGTCCCGTTTCTTAAGCGCCCCTCCCAGATGCGGCGCGTGGAAGCGAAAAACGCGGAGGAGTTCGCCATCGTGCAGCTCAAGGGTTTGAAGCTTCTCGCGTGGAGCTTCCTGCTCGCCATCGCTTTCGCGGTAGCCGATACGGTACGCGAAAAGATTGGGATTCCCCTGTTGCCTGACGCGATCGCAGCCAGCACCGCTGGGCATCCATACGCATGGTACGTATGCTGGGCGAGTCTGCTCGCCGGCTTCATCGATTCCGTTCTGCGAATGGCAGTCTGGGGGAACACCGTGGTGGCGGGATGTCGGCTCGCCGGATTCAGGCTGCTGCGAAACACGTATCGGCCGCTCCAGGCACGCACCGTCGTCGATTTCTGGAACCGCTACTACTATTATTTCAAGGAACTGATCGTCGATTTCTTCTTTTTTCCGGTCTACACGCGGTGCTTCAAGAGCCACCCCCGCGTCCGAATGCTGTTCGCGACCTGGGTCAGTGTCGGAGTGGGGATTCCGCTATTCCACTTCATCCGGGACGTGCATTACGTCGCCGAGCTTGGGTTCGTGCGCGCCGTGACCGGCTTTCATGTGTACCTGTGTTACGCGACCATGCTGGCGGTCGGCATCGGGATATCGCAGATTCGAAAGACGTCGGCTCGCACCCGGACACAGGAACCATCGACTTCGCGGTTCCAGTTTCTTTCCCTGGCCGGCGTCATCCTGTTTTTCTGTTTCTTACAAGTGTTCGACGAGACTCGGCGGACCGTGCCGATCCACGAGCACTTATTGTTTTTAACCCGGCTGGCGGGCCGGACAAATTGAATCGAGGTGAATGATGGACGAACGAAACGCAGTGCGTTCCTTTGTGAAAACGCTGCTTCACAAGAAAGATGATGAAGGCCCCTTCGCGGACTCGGACTCGCTGGTGCTTTCCGGACGCTTGGACTCGATCGATGTCCTTGAGATCGTGGTGTTCCTGGAAAAGCACTATGGTCTCGATTTCGGCGACCGGCCGTTCGACCAGGGAACTGTCGATTCGATAGACGAAATCGCCGGTCTGATCGCCTCAACGCGCGTTGCCTAGCGATACCAATGGCGACAACCGAAGTTCTGAGCTTCGAAAGGATTGAGAAGTCCGCGCAACGCGGGATGTTGCCGCTCATTCTGTACGGAATGACTGGATTTACCGGACTCCTCGCCGAACAAGGCCTTGAGAAGTACATCACGCTCCTGGTTGGCGCAACGGCGACCGCGTCGGCGGTAGTGGTATTCACGTACTTTCTTGGATTCGCGCTCGGAGGGCTGGTCACCGCGCAGTTCCTCAAGCGTGGCCGGATCCGAAAGCCGCTCAGAACCTACGCGATTCTGGAACTTCTGGTGGGGATCTCCTGCATTCTGTTTTCGTTCCTGCTTCACCCGTTGATCGAGATACTCGCGCCGCTGCAGAATCTGGCCGCGAGCGAGCTCGGCAAGTACGCCGTCCGCTTCGGCTGCGGATGTCTGCTGGTCCTGCCGATCGCCGCCCTGATGGGAGCCTCCTTTCCGCTCATTGCGCAGGCGCTGAATGACGAACGTTCGAGAGACACCAGAAACTGGTCGCTCGCCTATAGCGGGAACCTCGCAGGTGCGTTGCTGGCCGCACTGGTGACGCCTTACTTCGTCATTCCGGCCATTGGTCTTCGCGGCGCGATGTGGATCTGCCTCGCAATTTGCTCAACCGTCGCCGCTTTGGGTTTTTCCCAGATGGAAGACTCGGCCGCGAGCGCGTCGAACGAGGATTCGCTTCCGCGCGGCTCGGATTCGCTTCGGCGCGGTTCGCGTCCGGGCGATTCGATGGATGCGGACACCGCGGTCCTGCTGACCGCATCGTTTCTCTCCGGAGCGGTTTTCTTCGCATTGGAGATCGTCTGGACCCACCTGATTGGAGCGGTTATCGGCGGTAGCGTCTACGCGTTTTCGGCGATGCTCGCAACCGTATTGATGGGCTTGCTCGCAGGCTCGTGGATTGCGAATCGTCCCCGCGCGATTCGCACCTCGTTTATTCTTCAGCTCTGCGCCGTGACTCTGGTGATCCAGTTCTGGATGTGGGATCTGGTCCCGGTGCTGTTTGTCATTCCGGCACCAATCTTCTACCAGACATTCTTTGCCCGTGAGCTGTACCGGTTCGCGGTCACGGCACTGCTGATTGTGCCGTCGGCCACCACGCTGGGCATGATTTATCCACGACTCCTGCGAAACCCGCTGGGAGAACGGGACGGCCACGCCTGGCTCGCCGGATACCTGGGCGCTTCAAACGCGCTTGGGTGCCTGATCGGCGCGTTGGTAGCCACGTTCGTACTCATCCCGACGATAGGCTCCGAGAATTCCATCAAGTTGGTGATTCTCACGCTCGCTGGGCTCTGCCTGGTTTTCCGGTTTCGGGAGCCCCGAGCCGGGTCAAGCCCGCGAGCGGTCGCGGTTCTTTCGGTGGCAATGTTCGCGGTAGCAACAATTCCACGTCACTGGGAATGGCAGTCCCTGACGTCCGGCGCCGCCATGTACTTCGGTGAAGCCAGCGGTCCCGCGGGCACGCCCCCGGTTCAAAGCCGGCGTTCGATTGTTTTTCGCGATGAGCAGATCCAAGGTGGATTCACGACCGTCGTCGAAGAAAAGTTCGCCGATGGCAGGGCCGTGCACTCCATGTATTCAAACGGCAAGTTGCAGGGCAATGACGAT
Organism: Terriglobia bacterium; assembly: GCA_020073445.1. Taxonomy (GTDB): domain Bacteria; phylum Acidobacteriota; class Terriglobia; order Bryobacterales; family Bryobacteraceae; genus Palsa-187. Next base: position 49,152 of record JAIQFE010000018.1, on the reverse strand, counting down.
CCTGAGGGAGACTTGCCCATCCAGTTCGGGGTCGCGGCGATCCCGGCCTTGTTTGCGACGCATTTCGATCGGGCCTTGCTTATCGGCCTTGGCACGGGTCACACGGCGGGAGTCTTGAAGGAACTGGGATTCAAGGATCTCCAAATCGCTGAGTTATCGCCTGGAATTGTTCGAGCCGCTGGAGCCGATTTCACGCCCGTGAACCATGGAATCCTCACGGACCCGACCGTGAAGTACACCTTGGAAGACGGGCGAAATCTCCTCCTCACGAGCGTCGCGCCGCGTTACGACTTGATCACGGTCGAGCTTACTGCCATCTGGTTTTCCGGAGCCACAAATCTGTATTCCAAGGAATTCTATGAGCTGGCAAATCGCCGGCTGGAGCCGGATGGAGTCCTGCAGCAATGGGTTCAACTCCATCGAATCAGCCCGCGAGAAGTTGCTTCGGCGATCGCCACCGCCCGGTCTGTGTTTCCGTACGTTAGCTTTTGGTCGTACGCGGGACAAGGCATGCTGCTCGCGGCGAATCATCCCCTGGTTCAGCCTGACCGCCGGTTGGACGAGCTCGCGGAACGCTTAAGCGCTGCGGAACATATGCAGCTGGAACACGCTCGTTCCATAGTCGAGACGGTCTCGCTGAGCGAACTGGTGAGCCCGGCGGGAGTCGCTGCGATGGTGAGAGAAACAAACCCCGTAATCACTACGGACCACAATCGTTTTATCGAATATGCGACCCCCCAGTACTCTTCGGCCGAGCGCGATTGGCGTGCCTACAACATTAGGTTTCTAAAGGGTTGGAACCGGTAGCGGGGGCGGCGAACCGGCAGGATTCGATATGCCGTTAGACTGGAGGGGTTGCGTCCGGCGAACGCATTGATTACATTAACTTAGAGGCCGGTTGCACCAGCTGGGACCTCGCTGAAGGTCAAATCCTTGGGGGCCAGATGAGTAAAGGTAAGAGCCGCATTCGCCGCCCGCGCGCCCAGCAACACCAATCGCGCAAGAAAAGTCTGTTGAGCCTCGCTGCTGTACTGGCGATTGTCGCCGTGCCGGGGTATCTCCAGATCGCTCGGTCACAGCAGACTTCGCCGGCTGCTGCCGCGACCGCGACCACTCTAGTAACGACGGCCGCATCCGAGCGCGCCCTCCTCGACCAATACTGCGTCACCTGCCACAACAAGCGCCTGCAGACCGCTGGATTGTTGCTCGATCAGCTCGATCCGGCGAGCATGCACGATCACGCCGAGACCTGGGAAAAGGTGGTGCGCAAGCTTCGCGCCGGGATGATGCCGCCCTCGGGCATGCCCCGTCCGGCCGCGCCGGTGCTCGAATCCATGGTCTCTTTCATGGAGAAGGAACTCGACCGCACCACGACCGCGAATCTGATCCCGCCCGGGATGCATCGCCTCAACCGCACCGAGTACACGAATGCGATTCGGGACGTGCTGGCGCTGGAAGTGGACGCCACCAAGTTCCTGCCTCCCGACGATTCCACCCGCGGCTTCGACAACATCGCCGGCGCGCTGACGCTGTCTCCGGCGCTGATGGAGGCGTACCTGTCGGCGGCGGGCAAGATCAGCCGTCTTGCGGTTGGCGACGTATCGGCGCCCACGCAGGCCGTCTTCGAAGTACCCGCGGACACCGCGCAGAACTATCACATTGAAGGGCTGCCGTTCGGAACTCGCGGCGGCATCCTGATCAAATATCAATTCCCGGCCGACGGCGACTATACCTTCAAAGTCAAAGGCGTCACGGGTTACTTCCAGGCCGTCCTGGGCGGCGTCAAGGGTGAGCAACTCGAAGTCACGGTCGACGGCGAGCGAGTGAAGCTGTTCGATTGGGATAAGGACATCTCGAACACCACCGGCAACGGCAAATCCACCCAGAAGATTCCGGTTAAGGCCGGCCTGCACACCGTCGGCGTGACATTCCTCGCCACCAACGATGTGCCGGGCAGCGAGCTGAATCGTCCGTTCCAGCGGACCATGAACACCCCGGGATCCATACCGGGTTTCCTGTTCTATCCCCATGTAGGGCAGGTTTGGGTAGAAGGCCCCTACAACGCCAAGGGCGCCAGCGACACGGCTGCCCGTAAGAAGATCTTCGTGTGCCGCCCCACGGCTGCCAAAGACGAGACTGCTTGCGCGCGCAACATCGCGTCCTCGCTGGTGAAGCACGCGTTCCGCCGCCCGGCGACATCGTCGGACGTATCGCGGTTAATGGAGTTTTATCAGTCGGGCCGGACCGATGGCGGAACTTTCGACGACGGCGTCGAAGCGATCGTGCAGCGCGTGCTGGCCGATCCCGAGTTTGTATATCGCCTCGAACCCGAGCCCGCCGGATTTTTGGCCGGCAAGAACTACCGCATCAGCGATCTGGCGTTGGCATCGCGGCTCTCCTTTTTCCTGTGGAGCAGCGTTCCCGACGATCAGTTAATCGACTTAGCCGCGCAAGGCAAGCTTAAGGATCCGGCTGTCCTGGAGAAACAGGTGCAGCGCATGCTGGCCGATCCGAAGTCCGAAGCGCTGATCAGTAACTTCACCGGGCAGTGGCTGGGTGTGCGCTCGCTGCAGACCAGCGAACCGGTAGTGAACCTGTTTCCGGACTTCGACGACAATCTGAGGGCGGCCTATCGGCGCGAAACCGAGTTGTTCTTCGGCAGCGTCGTCCATGAGGATCGCAGCGTCCTCGATTTGCTGACCGCGGATTACACCTTTGTCAACGAACGGCTGGCGAAGCAGTACGGAATTCCGAATGTCTACGGCCCGCAGTTCCGACGGGTAACGTTGCCCGCGGAACTGGATTACCGCCGCGGCCTGCTGGGCAAGGGCGCGTTGTTGACGGTGACGTCGAACGCGGCTCGCACTTCGCCGGTAGCCAGAGGGAAGTGGTTCCTGCAAACTTTCCTCGGCGTCAGCCCGCCGGATCCGCCGCCAAACGTGCCGATCATCAAGGATCGGCCGGTTGATTCCACCGGCAATGCGAAAGCACCGACTATGCGCGAGACCATGGAATTGCATCACACCAGCCCGTCCTGTGCTTCGTGCCACAAGATTTTTGAGCCGATCGGGCTGGCGCTCGAAAACTTCGACGCTGTCGGTTCCTGGCGCACACAGGATGGCGAGAGTCCCATCGATGCAACCGGGGTTCTGGTCGACGGCACCAAAGTGGACGGCGTCGTGAGCCTGCGCGATGCGCTGGTTCACCGCTCCGAGCAATTCAACCGGGTGGTGACCGAGAAACTGATGACCTACTCCCTGGGCCGGGGAGTTGAGTATCAGGACATGCCGCTGGTGCGGTCGATCGTGCGCGATGCGGCGGCTACCAACTACAAGTTCTCGTCCATCGTGATGGGCGTGGTGAAGAGCCCTGCGTTCCAGATGAACATGAAGGTACCCGACAGCGCCAATATCCCTGGCGGTACCCAGACCAGAGCGGCCCGTTAGTAGGATTCGTTGAATTAGGAGAGAGATAGCCATGACGTTTATCACGAAGAAGCACATGTCCCGGCGAACTGTTCTGCGCGGCGCCGGCGCGACGCTTGCGCTACCGTTACTCGACGCGATGATCCCGGCCTCCACGGCCCTGGCCCAAACCGCGGCCACACCGAAGCCCCGATTTGTCGGCTGCTTCGTGCCCCACGGTGCGGCGCCCGGCTATTGGGTCCCCGCCACCGAAGGCAAACTGGAAGCGACGCTGCCTTTCAACTGGAAACCGCTGGAGCCCTTCGTGAATCAGACCGTGATCATGAGCGGCCTGCATTCCCGTTCGGCGGAACCGCCTCCGGGCGCGACGGGAGCCGACCACTGGGTGGCCGCTGCCTTCATGTGTGCTGTGAAGCCCAAGAAAACCGCGGGCGCCGATGTCCAAGTGGGAACCACCATCGATCAGCTGATCGCCCAGAAGATCGGCCAGCAGAACCTGATGCCATCCATGCAGCTCGCGGTCGAAGATCCGGGAGCGAATTCCAGCAACTGCGGCGAAGGCTACAGCTGCACCTACACCAACACGATCTCCTGGTCCACGCCGACCGACCCCCTGCCCATGGAACTGAATCCCCAGGTGGTATTCGAGCGCATGTTCGGAGACGGCGCTTCCGTCGAGCAGCGTGCCAAGAGAAGAAAGCGCGACGGCAGCATTCTGGACTCGTTGACCAGCAGCCTCACTCGTCTGCGCACCGAATCGAGCGCCCCGGATCGGGTGCGAATCGACAACTATACGGAAAACGTCCGTGAGATCGAACGGCGCCTGTCCATTGCCATGGAGGCCTCCACCGTCGCCCCGACCGATATGTCGGTGCCGATCGGCGTGCCGCAAACTTTCGATGAACACATCAAGCTGCAGTTCGACTTGATGGCGTTGGCTTTCCAGGCGGACATCACCCGCGTGGGCACCCTGCTGTTCGCCCGCGATCTCACCGGCCGGACGTATCCCGAAAGCGAAGCGCCCACCTCGGGTTTCCATGGCGTGTCGCACCATGGCGAGGATCCCCGGCAAATCGCCCTGCTCTCGAAAATCAACCAGTATCACGTCAAGATGCTGGCCCATCTGATCGAAAAGATGGCCAAGACTCCCGACGGCGACGGGACCCTGCTGGATCATTCGCTGGTTCTCTACGGCAGCAACATGGGGAACTCCAACCAGCACGTCCACTATGATGTGCCGCACGTCCTGGTAGGCGGAATGAACGGGAAGCTCAAGGGCGGGCGTCACCTGGCCTATCCGCAGAAGCAAGTACCGACTGGTAATCTGCTGTTGAGCATCCTGGACATGTACGACACTCACCAGGACAGTATCGGCGACAGCACGGGCCGTCTGGAGAATCTATGAGGCGCGTCTTAGGATGTAGTGTCGCAGCACTATCGCTCGCGATCGTCAGCCTCGGCGCCGCACCCTCTGAGGTCGCGGACGCGGTCATGCGCGGCGATAAGGCCGCCGTGCAGAAGCTGATCGCCCAGAAAGCCGATGTGAGCGCTCCCCAGGCCGATGGAGCCACGGCGCTGCACTGGGCAGTGTTCAAGTCGGACAAGGAAATGGTCGACCTGTTGGTTCGCGCGGGCGCGAACGCCAAGGCTGCCAACCGCGACGGCGCCACGCCGCTGTGGCTGGCGAGCGTCAATGGAGATGCCGCTATCATCGAAGCGCTCATTAAGGGCGGCGCCGATCCTAATGAGAAGCAGCCGCTGGGGCGGACTCCTCTGATGGAAGCCTCGCGCACCGGTAATGTCGAGGCGATGAAGGTGCTTCTCGACCACGGCGCGGACGTGAATGCGAAGGAAACTCTGCGAGGAACCACTCCTTTGATGTGGGCCGCGGATGAAGGCCACGCAGCCGCGATCAAACTTCTGCTCGACCGCGGTGCGGATATCAAGGCTCAGTCGAGCCTGGTCGAGCGCGGACGTGGACCGGCGCTCGGGAAATCGAGCGATCCCAGAAAGCAGGTCGCGGCGCAGGGCGCTGCGCTGGCTGCCGGATTAGCGTCGCCTCCCTTGGGTGGAGGTCGTGCGGCGGCGGGGCGCGGCGGGCGAGGCGGCAGAGGCGGTGCCACCGGTGGAAGAGGCGCCAACGCAGCAGGAGCAGCAGGAACAGCCGCAGCGGACGGTACGGATGGGTTTGATGACGCGGCCGCGGCGGCCTTTGGCTTCGGCGGTGGCTTCGGCCGGCAAGCTGCCGTAAAAGACGGCGGGGCTCTGACGCCTCTGGTCTATGCCGTCCGTGCCGACGATCTCGATTCCGTCAAAGTCCTGCTGGCTGCGGGAGCCGACGTGAATCAGGTCACCGGCTATGGCTGGAGTCCCTTGCTGGTCGCGACCCAGAACCGGTTCTACAAGCTCGGAGCCTATCTTATCGACCATGGCGCAGATGTGAATCTCGCCAACAAAGGCATGTGGACGCCGCTGTACCTGGCCACCGACAACCGGAACATCGAATCCGGGGATTATCCGGTCCGCAAGGGCGACATGGATCATCTGGAATTCATCAAGCTCCTTCTGGACCATGGGGCCAACGTCAATGCACGGATGAAGGACAGCACCGAGACCCGCACGGTGTTCACCAACCAGTGGCTGGATGAGAACGGCGCGACGGCTTTTCTGCGCGCGTCCCAGTCCGGCGACATCGCCCTGATGAAGCTACTGCTGGCCCACGGCGCGGATCCGAAGATCGATACGGTGTTGCATGTGACGGCGCTGCAGGTGGCTGCCGGAATCGGCTGGGTGGAGGGGATCACCTACGAGTGGTCGCCGGAACAGACGCTGGAAGCCGTGAAGCTGCTGCTGGACCTGGGGCTCGACCCGAATGCGCAGGCGGACACCGGACGCGTCGCGCTTCACGGCGCCGCGCACAAGGGCGCCACGGCCGTCGTACAGGTTCTGGTGGACCACGGGGCCAAGCTGAATATCCGGGATTACGGGAACACGGACAACCGTGGCGGCAAGCTGGCCGTCCATACGTGGGAGCCGGTAGACTACGCCGACGGGCTGGTCCGCGTGGGCGTGCAATCGGCGATCGCGCATCCGGAAACCGGGCTTCTCCTGCGCAAGCTGATGACGGCTGCCGGGCTCCCTGCCCCGCCGGTCGGCCGTACGCTCGAATCCATCTGCATTACCGAAGCCTGCGACTAGGCCTGCGACTAGGCCCCGTGAATAAACTTCTCGATGCGGTTCCGCAGATCGGGATCGGAAACGCAGTCGAGCGCCTCTTCGGCCATTTTCAGACTGAGCGCATACTCGGCCGGCATCAATCCGAGTAGGTACACTCGCGCGCTTTCCAGGTGTTCGCGGAGCAACCCGCATTTGGCCTCGGTTTCTTTGCCCAGTTCGTCTTTGCCCAGTTCGTCCAGAAACTCGTCCAACTGGGCAATTTCATCCGTCTGAACGCTTCGCATTTTCACCGCCTTGTGGTCGTGACGCCGCTTGGATTACGACCACCACCTCACTCTCAGCAAGAGGAATTCCAAATTGCCTTGCGCCACCGACTTCCGGAGGCCGACGTGCTCGGGAAATGGGTGTTATGATTCGGAAACTCCAGTCAGGACAGTATCGCTTGTATTCGCGCAAGAAGAATCCCAAAACCGGCAAGAGACGCAACCTGGGGACCTTTGCCACACGGGCAGCCGCGGAGCAGCATGAACGCGAAGTTCAGTACTTTAAGCGTCACTAAGGCGCTATTATAAGGAAGAATTTACAACGTATGTAATGCGCAGCGGGCTTACTCCGCTACCCGGCTATGCAAGGTACGCTCTCCGATTCCAAGGATCTTGGCGGCGCGGCGTTTGTTATTGCCGATCTGATTGAGTGTGAACTGAATGTAGGCTCGTTCCACCTCGTCCAAAGTCGCGCCCTCGCGGAACTTGAATACGGATCCCGTCGGGGCATCAGAAGCGGGAAGGTTCACCTGCGGAACGCCCAGGGTTGGCGGGAGTTGCTGGCTCCGCAAAGTGCCTTCTCGAGCCACGATCACCATCCGCTCCAGGACGTTGCGCAGCTCCCGCACGTTGCCAGGCCAGGAATGGCACATCAGCTTGGCCAGAGCTTCAGATTCTATGCCGTCGACTTCACAGCCGTGCTTGGCATTCATCTCCCGGATCAGAACTTCCGCCAGGCTGGAGAGATCCTCCTTGCGGTGCCGTAGGGCCGGCAGCGAAATCTGGAAGACATTCAGGCGATAATACAGATCCTCTCGCAGTCTTTTTTCCTCGATGGCCTTCTCCGGCTGCCGGTTGGTCGCGGCGACGATGCGCACATCAACGGACGTCTCCGAAATCCCTCCCAAACGGCGGATCTTGCCATCCTGAAGCACGCGCAGCAATTTCGCCTGGGTCCCGACCGGCATCTCCGTGATCTCGTCCAGGAACAGGGTGCCGCGGTGTGCCTGCTCGAAACAGCCTGCCCGGCGTGTAAGCGCGCCGGTGAACGCTCCGCGTTCATGTCCGAACAGCTCACTTTCGATCAGATGCTCCGGTAACGCCGCGCAATTGATCGCCACAAAAGGCGCGCTGGCCCGCGGGCTGAGCTTGTGGATGGCTTGCGCGGCCAGCTCCTTGCCGGTGCCGCTTTCGCCGCTGATGAGCACGGAAGCCGCGCTCGGGGCCACTCTCTGGATCAGCGCGAACACCTGCTGCATGGCGCTCGACTCCCCCACCATGTCCAGCAGGGTGCCTCGATAGCCCACCTGGCGTTGCAGCATGGCGGCCTCTCTGGACAGGCTTTCGTGACGGATCGCGCGCTCCAGCAGCGCCTGAAGAACCTGAGGCTGGACGGGCTTTTCCAGGAACCAGAACGCCCGCAAGTCGTGCACGATGGAAACCGCGTGGCTGATATCGCCGAAACCGGTCAGAACGATGGCTGGGGTCAGGTCCCCGCGCTCCAGGAGAGTTCGCAAAAGTTGAGTGCCATCGAGAACCGGCATGAACAGGTCGGTGACGATAGCATTGAACGGTACCGTGCCCATTTTCTCCAGTGCTTCTTCGCCATGCTGTGCTGTTTCCGGAACATACCCTTTCGCGGCAACCATGGCGGCAACCGCGTCGCGCTGCTCGGGGTCATCGTCCACCACCAGGATTCGAATCGGTTCTGACTCCGCCATTCCAGTACCTCTGTCTTCACTAGCGCGACCGAGAAAACACGCCGCGGCCGCACCGATCGATAAGAGTTGATACTCGAATGATACACGGAGAACTCTTCCCGCGTTGTCCAGCCCTCACGCCGAACCACCGCGCGCCTGGGCGCGAGGTTCTGTCCCACTGTCCGGGCCGGATGCGGCAGACGCGCCCGCGGATCCATTCTCAGCCTGCATGGAATCGGACAGGTCGGGCAGCGTGAAGTGAAACGTGGCGCCGGCGCCGGGATTCGCCTCCGCCCAGATACGGCCGCCGTGGCGGTCGATAATGCGGCTGCAAATCGCCAGACCGATTCCTGTGCCGGGATATTCGGCCTTGCCATGGAGCCGCTGGAAGGCGCCAAAGATCTTTTTAGCGTACTTCGGGTCAAAGCCGATACCGCTGTCCCGAACCGATATGCACCACTCGTCGCGTTCCTTGTGGGCTTGGATCTGGATGCTGGGTATCCCGCCGGGCTGGCGGAACTTGATCGCATTGGAAAGCAGGTTCTGAAAAACCAGGCTCATCTTGAGAGGATCCACATCCAGCTCGGGTAGCGGCTCCGTGACGATCTCCGCACTGGTCTCCCGGATGCTTGCCAAGAGTGCGTAACGCGCCTGGCTCACTACTTCGCTCAATCGCGTCCGCGTCAGGGCCGGCTCTTGCGTACTCACTTGCGCATACGCCAGCAGGTCGCGGATCAGCGCTTGCATCCGCGCGGCGCCGTCGACCGCGAATCCAATGTACTTCTGCTGCTCGCTGTCGAGCTTGCCCTGGCAGCTCTTCGACAGTAATCCCAGATAGCTCGACACCATGCGTAGCGGTTCCTGCAGGTCATGGCTGGCGACGAATGCGAACTGCTGCAGATCCTGGTTGGACCGCTCCAGATCCACCGTCCTTGCTCTTACACGTTCTTCCAGCTGACGGTTGAGCTGGTCCAACTGTCCGATCTTGGCGTTAAGCTCCTGGTTGGCCTGGCGAACGCCGGATTCGGCGTGATCGCGCTGGGCGGCGTATCGGCGTATGATCTGGTACGCCCACAGGAGGAGCACGATTGTCGCGATGCTGCCCGCGATCAGAAGTCCGGTGCTTTCCAGGTCGGCCTGAGCCATCGCTTGCTTCCGCGACTCGAGCAGCCGGGTTTCCTCGGCCATCATTTCGGCCGCTACTTTGCTGATCTGGGTGGACGTAGCCAGACCGGCTCGCTTCTCCTCGCGAAGCGCGGCGTCCTGACCACCGAATTGGGACGTCTGTTTCAACAGCTCCATCCGCTCAGCCACCAGGCGATCGAGCGCCTGGACGTTGGCCCCCTGAACCGGATTGTCCCGGGTCAGATCGGTGAGTCGGTGAACGATTTCGGACGATCTGCCAGAGATTGTCTCCAGCAGATCCTTGTAACTCGTGTCTCCCGTGGCGATGAACCCACGACGGCCTGTTTCGGCGTCGTTGATCGAAAACAGGAGATCCTGGATCCCGACCTGGACCTCCCGGGAGTGGTCCAGGATGCGGATCAGATCGTTGTAGTGGGCGCGTCTCCACAATGAGGCGCCGAAAAGGACGATCGGGATCACCGCGATCCACACAAACACCGGCTTTGTCCGACGGTACGCCACCCTAAGTACACTCCGCCCGGAGACCTGAAAATCCCACGGTCTCCTTCAAACTATCACCTTTTTTCTACCAAACTAAGTCCTACGACTTGGTCGTTTTGGACTCCCCAGTCGCATGCAGCAGTTCCGCGATTTTGGCGCCAACGTCGCGCATGAACGAATCAAAATCGACCGGCTTGGTGATCAAACAACTCGCCCCCAGTTCCAGAGCATGAGCCAATTCGTCCGCCTGCAAAAACGAAGTCACGATCACTTTCGGCACGGCCGCCAGCTTGGGATTGCGGCCCGCCACGGCAAGAATATCGCTGCCATTTCCGCGCGGCAAATTATAGTCGAGCATCATCAGGTCCGGAATAGGTGCACCGGTGTTCCCACAGAGCTCCGCCGCTCGAATCGCATCTTCAGCCGTCGCATAATGGTCGATCTCGCACACTAGCGACTGACGCTTGAGCGCCTCCTCAATGAGAAAAACGTCTCCGAGATTGTCCTCGGCCAGGAAAATGCGCATTTAGAGAGCCTTCATCATACAGGTAGAGATACAAAAAACGTGGATCCCGTTCCAGGAGCGGATTCTACCCAAATGCTGCCTCCCAGCCGTTCCGCCGCGGCCCGGCAGATCGCCAGGCCGATTCCGGTCCCCGACTTCTGGGATCCATGCAACCGCCGGAACACTCCGAAGATGTAGTCCACGTATTTGGGATCGATGCCGATCCCGTTATCCTGAACGGAGAAGATCCAGCAGTTTTCCCCTTCTTTCGCCGAGATACGAACCACCGGCGGTTCGGCTGAGCGGTACTTGATGGCATTGCTGATCAAATTCTGGAAAAGCTGGACCAGGGGAAGCTCTAGCGATGAAAGCTGGGGTAAGGGGCCACACTCGATCGAAGCTCCGCTTTCCTGGATCATGGCCTGCAGGTTCCACGCTGCTGCCTTGACCACCGCGTTGCAGTCCACGACAGTCCTGGTTTGCTGGCCCGAATCGCTCACTTGGATATACTGCCGCAGAGCGCCTAGCAACTGATTCAGCCGGGAAGCATGCTGCTCAATGGTCGCGAGCATCTTCGATTCGCGGGATCCAAGATTGCCATTCATGATCTGAGCGAGCCACTGTGCATAGGTGACGACGGTCCGTATCGGCTCTTGAAGGTCATGACTGGCGGCCCAGGCGAATTGGCGCAACGCCTCATTGGAGTAGCGGAGCGCGGCCGTCCGCTCGGCAACTCTCTTCTCCAGTTCTAAGTTCGTCTTTTGGATTCTGGCTTCCGCATCCGCTTGGTCCGTGGCGTCCCTGATCGCGGTTGTGATCAGGAGACCATCCGGCGTGTGGAACGAATTGCGGGTGATCTCGGCCGGGAACGGTGACCCATCGTCGCGATACGCGAGGAGCCTTTGTTCGGGTGCGGGCTGTTGGTTTATGTGAGGGAGACCTTCCTCAGGGCATTCCCAAGCGGGAAGAACCGAATGAATGTCACGCCCGATCAAGGCCTCGCGCGGGCGCCCGAAAAGGGTGTCCGCCCGGGAATTCGCCAGCTCGATCGTCCCGGCCTGGTTGGTGATCACCATAGCGTCCGGCGCGGCCTCCAGAACGGCGCGAAAGCGCTGTTCCGCGCTCGCCAGCTCCTCGGCTTTGCGGCGGAGCAGCTGTTCCGTCCGCCGAAGCTCGACAAACACGTTGACCTTGCTTTGAAGAATTTCGGGAACGATGGGCTTGAACAGGAAATCGACCGCGCCCAGGTTGTATCCGCGGAAGAGTTGCTCGTCGCTGCGATAGGCCGTCACGAACAAGATGGGCGTTTGCAGAGATCTCTTGCGGGCCCGGATCATCTCGGCCGTTTCGAATCCGTCCATCTCCGGCATACGAACATCCAGCAGAATAGCGGCGAAATCGTGCTCCAGACACAAACGCAAGGCGTCGGTTCCGGTCTGGGCGAGCATAAGGTCCTGCTCAAGCGGTTCGAGGATCGCCTGGAGCGCCAGGAGGTTGCTCGGGTCGTCGTCGACCAGTAGGAGCTTGACCCTTCCGTTTTCTTCCGGAAGCGTCTTGGCCGCCATGCGTGGAGTCCCTTCCGGCATTGCTGTCATGCGAGCCTGACACCGGTTGACTGGGCCGAGTCGGTTCTCGCCGAAAGTCCCGACGGAACCCCGATTCCCGCCATCCAAGTCCGCATGACGGAAAACAAGTACGCCAGATCCACGGGCTTGGCCACGTAATCGGAAGCTCCAGCCTGGAGGCACTTTTCACGATCGCCTTTCATGGCCTTAGCCGTTAGCGCGATGATTGGCAGCGACCCGATGCGGGGAAGCTTGCGAATGGCCCTGGTGGTCTCGTAGCCATCCATCTCCGGCATCATGATGTCCATGAGCACTAGGTCCGTATCGGGATTCCGCTGCAACACCTCAATTCCGCTTCTGCCGGTTTCCGCGTGAATCACCTGAACGTTGTGGTGTTCCAGTGCGCTGGTCAGCGCGAAAATATTGCGCAGATCGTCGTCAATGATCAGAACCTTGCGGCCAGATAAGTCGGGATCGACATGGCGAACATTTGCCAATACGCTCTTCTGGCTCGCGCTGAGGGTGTCCTCCATTCGATGCAGAAGGATCACGGTCTCATCGAGGAGACGTTCCAGAGACGGCGCATACCGTACGCTGCTGAGCTTGGATAGCTGATGCAACTCAGCCGCCCGCTTGGGATCGAGCTGCGAGGGACCAAAGGTGATCATGGCGGGAACAAAGGGCGCGAATTGCCCCTGGACGGTCTTAATAAATTCGATCCCGGACACATCGGATACGGCCCAATCCAAGACGATGCCGTCCACTCTGTTGCCGCTGGAGTGGCCGGCTGCAACGATCTCCAGCGCTTCGCTAACAGAAGCCGCTTCTGAGCACTCCAGATCCTGGGCGTCCAGGAAGGTGATGATCTTCTTCCGCATCGGTTCGGAGCCGCCTAGCACCAGAAGCTTCTTCTTCCTGGCCTGTATGGAACGCGTCACTGCGGGAAGCACCCGATCGAGAGACCCATCGTCTGGCGTCTTCTGGATACAGGTCGTAGCGCCAATCGTGAAGCCGTCGGTGTGAGATTCCGATAGCGATAGAACGTGGACAGGAATATGCCGGGTCGCCGGTTCGTGCTTCAAGTGATCCAGTACCGTCCATCCGCTCATATCCGGCAAGCGGACGTCGAGCGTGATGGCCTGCGGCTTGAAGTTCCGGGCGAGAGTGAGCGCCGAACTGCCGCGTAGCGCCACCAATGTCTTGAGCCCCTGACTGCGCGCTCTTTCCATGAGTATCGAGGCAAACGTTGGATCGTCCTCGACGATGAGCAGCACGGAGTCGCCGGCTTGAATATTGTTGCGATCGTCATCCAGCCGGGTTTCGTGATCTTCGAGCCAGTTCGGCAAGGCGACCACGCCGTGCTCAAACTTGTTATCGATATCGCGCGCCATCCATACCCGCATGACCGAGAACAACAGGTCCAGATCTACCGGCTTGGTCACATAGTCGGAAGCGCCGGCGCGGAGACACTTCTCGCGGTCGCCTTTCATCGCTTTAGCGGTCAAGGCAATGATGGGAAGCTTCTGGAACGCCGGAATCTTGCGGATGGCTCGCATGGTCTCGTAGCCGTCCATTTCCGGCATCATGATATCCATCAGGACGATATCCACGTCCGGGGTATTCTGCAGTAGTTCGATTCCCGCGCGGCCGTTTTCCGCGTGCAGGGTCTTGAGTTCTCTCTGCTCCAGGACGCTCGTCAAAGCAAAAATATTCCGCAAGTCGTCGTCGATAACCAGCACTTTGCGTCCCACCAGCATCGGATCGCTCAGGCGGCTTTCCGCCAGCACGCGTCTCTGGTCTGGCGAGAGCTGCTCCTCATCGCGATGTAATAGAAGCACGGATTCTTCCAGCAGGCGTTCGATCGTGGGAGCATACCGAACCGGACCCACGCGGGCACAGTGATGAATCTCTGAGACCTGCTTGTCCGACAGACGCTGGCTTCCCGACACCACGATCGCCGGCACTTGCAGCGGCGACTTGGCCTGTACCGACTCGATGAACTCGAGCCCGGGGGCTTCCGGCACGCAATCGAGGACGATGGCATCCACCGGTTGGGAATCGACGATGGTACGCGCGGCGCTCAAGTCGGGCACATGCAGAATCTCCAAATCGTCGCCGGCCAGCAGATGAGAGATATCCGCCGTGCGCACCTCATTTTCGGCGACCAGCACGAGCGTTTTCTTGCGCCGCTCCATGGAACGCTGGATCACATCGAAAATGCCGCCCTGCGAATCCTGGCTTGCATCCTTGGGCATGCAGGTCATGGCGCCGAGAGCGAAGCCGCGCTTGTTATTTTCGTGCCCCGAAAGAATATGCACCGGAATGTGGGCCGTTCGGGAGTCATGCTTCAGGCGGTCGAGCAGAGTCCATCCGCTCATGTCCGGCAGCCTGACATCCAGCGTGATGGCGCTCGGCTGGAATTCGCGGGCCAGGGAGATGGCGGTTGCGCCGCGCAGCGCCACCACTACCTTCATGCCGCGGCTGTGCGCCAGATCTACCATTATGCGCGCGAAGATTGCATCGTCCTCGACGATCAGCAGCACACGGTCTTCGCGAGTCACCAGATTGCGGTCGTCGTCGACTACCATCTCTTCGACCATTTCGACCGGTACCGTGTCGTCGGCAGGCGGCAGAATGAGATCCAATGAGTCGGTGGAGCGTTCCTCGGCTTTGAGGGCGAGAGGAATATCGCTCAATTCGGATTTCGGAACTGCCGAAATATAGACCTGCGGGAGGTACAGGGTGAAACTGCTGCCTTGAGACACGACGCTCTGGAGACGAATCTCGCCTCCCAAAAGGCGCGCCAATTCGCGACTGATCGAAAGGCCCAATCCCGTACCGCCATATTTGCGGCTCGTGGTGCCATCCGCCTGTTGAAACGCCTCAAAGATGATGCGTTGTTTTTCTTGTGCGATCCCGATGCCGGTATCCGTCACCGAGAACGCCACCACGCTTTGGGCCCGATTGAGCACCGGATGCGCCGGGCTCCATCCTCCAACCGCCTGTTCGATACTCAACTTCACCGATCCCAGCTCCGTGAACTTGAGCGCATTGGACAGCAGATTCTTGAGAACCTGCTGGAGCCTCTTCACGTCGGTGCGCATGACCTGGGAGGAAAGTTCGGGAGCCACGTCCACTGCGAACTCGATGCCCTTCCCTTCGGCCACATGGCGGAACGTACGCACGCAGTAGTCTTCCATCTCCTCGAATCGCACGCTGCCGACTTCGACGTCCATCTTTCCGGATTCGATCTTCGAAAGGTCCAGGATGTCGTTGATCAGCGCGAGCAGATCCGTACCGGAAGAGTGAATCGTTTCCGCAAACTTGATCTGCTTGGAGCTAAGATTGCCTTCCGTGTTGTCGGCCAGAACGCGGGCCAGAATCAGCAGGTTGTTGAGGGGCGTTCGCAGCTCGTGAGACATGTTGGCCAGGAATTCGCTCTTGTACTTGGATGTCAGTGCAAGCTGCTCGGCCTTTTCTTCCAAGGCGTGTTTGGCTTGCTCGATTTCGCGGTTCTTGGCCTCCACTTCCGTGTTCTGCTCGGCCAGCAGCTTGGCTTTTTCCTGCAACTGGGCATTGGTTTCCTGCAACTCCTCGGCTAGGGCCTGGCTTTGCTGCAGAAGCTGCTCGGTGCGCATCGTCGCCGCGATGGTGTTGAGCACAATTCCGATACTTTCCGTGAGCTGATCCAGGAAGGCAATGTGAATCTCGGAGAGTTGCTGGAACGAAGCCAGCTCCACCACGGCCTTCACTTCGCCTTCGAACAGGACCGGCAGAACCACGATGGTCACCGGCGTACCCGAACCCAGGCTGGATCGGATCCGAATGTAGTTCTCCGGGACGTCGCGCACCAAGATGCGCTGTTTCTCGCGGGCGCACTGGCCCACCAGGCCCTGGCCGAGGCTGAATTGGGCGGGAGCCTCATCCTGCTCATCGATGGCGTATCCAGCCATGAACTTCAAGGGTGCTCCATCGTCGGAACTCTCGGCTGTGTAGAAGCTGCCGCGCTGCGCGCTTACCAGAGGCGCCAGCTCGGAAAGCAGCAGTTGGGCGACGGTGAGCAGGTCGCGCTGGCCCTGCACCATGCGGGTGAACTTGGCGATGTTGGTCTTCAGCCAGTCCTGATCGGTATTCTTGCGGGTGGTGGCCGCCAGGTTCACGATCATCTCGTTCAGATTGTCTTTGAGCGCCGCGACTTCGCCCAACGCCTCCACGGAAATCGAGCGCGTCAGATCGCCCTTGGTCACCGCCGTTGCCACTTCCGCGATGGCGCGGACTTGGGTCGTCAGATTCTGCGCGAGCTGATTGACGTTATCCGTCAGATCGCGCCAGATGCCCGCGGCGCCTGGAACGCGCGCCTGGCCGCCCAGTTTTCCTTCGATGCCGACTTCGCGGGCAACCGTGCTGACCTGATCGGCGAACGTCGCGAGCGTATCGATCATCGCGTTAATCGTGTCCGCCAACTCCGCGATTTCGCCCTTGGTTTCGAGCACCAGTTTGCGCTTCAAATCTCCGTTAGCGACCGCCGTGACGACTTTGGCAATGCCGCGGACCTGGGTCGTAAGGTTCGCCGCCATCAGGTTCACGTTGTCGGTTAGATCCTTCCAGGTGCCGGCAACGCCGCGAACTTCCGCCTGGCCGCCCAGTTTTCCTTCGGTACCGACCTCACGGGCGACGCGGGTGACCTCGCTCGCAAAGGAGTTCAGCTGGTCCACCATCGTGTTAATGGTGTTCTTGAGCTCCAGAATTTCGCCACGGACGTCTACCGTAATCTTGCGCGACAGATCGCCCATAGCGACCGCTGTGGTCACCTGTGCGATGTTGCGGACCTGGTTGGTCAGGTTTGACGCCATGGAGTTCACGGATTCCGTGAGATCCTTCCAGGTGCCGGCGACGCCGTATACGTCGGCTTGTCCGCCGAGACGCCCTTCCGTGCCGACCTCGCGTGCCACGCGCGTCACTTCGCTGGCAAACGAGCTGAGCTGGTCCACCATGGTGTTGATGGTGTCCTTGAGCGCAAGAATCTCGCCACGCGCGTCCACGGTAATCTTTCGCGACAGGTCGCCCTTCGCTACCGCCGTCGTCACGTCGGCGATATTTCTCACTTGGGCGGTCAGGTTGGATGCCATCGAGTTGACTGACTCGGTGAGATCTTTCCACGTACCGGCTACGCCACGAACGTCGGCCTGACCGCCCAGTTTCCCTTCGGTTCCTACTTCGCGCGCCACGCGGGTCACTTCGCTGGCGAACGCATTGAGCTGATCCACCATGGTGTTGATGGTGTTCTTCAACTCCAGAATTTCGCCGCGCGCGTCTACCGTAATTTTTGTTGTAAGGTCGCCCTTGGCGACCGCCGTTGTCACACCGGCGATGTTGCGGACCTGATTGGTCAGGTTCGACGCCATCGAGTTCACGGAATCCGTCAAATCTTTCCAGGTACCCGCGACACCGCGCACATCGGCCTGCCCGCCCAGCTTTCCTTCCGTTCCCACTTCGCGGGCCACGCGGGTCACTTCGCTGGCGAACGAGCTAAGCTGATCCACCATGGTGTTGATGGTGTTCTTGAGCTCCAGAATTTCGCCGCGGACGTCCACGGTGATTTTGCGGGATAGATCGCCGCGCGCCACGGCAGTGGTCACCTCGGCAATGTTGCGGACCTGAGCCGTCAGGTTCCCGGCCATCGAATTCACCGATTCGGTCAGATCGCGCCACGTGCCGGCCACGCCGCGCACGTCCGCCTGTCCGCCCAGCTTTCCTTCCGTGCCGACCTCGCGAGCCACGCGCGTCACTTCGCTGGCGAACGCATTCAACTGGTCCACCATCGTGTTGATGGTGTTCTTCAGCTCCAGAATCTCGCCACGCACGTCTACGGTGATTTTGCGGGAAAGATCGCCACGCGCCACGGCCGTGGTCACCTCGGCGATGTTGCGCACCTGGGCCGTCAGGTTCCCGGCCATCGAGTTCACTGATTCCGTGAGGTCGCGCCACGTTCCGGCCACGCCGCGCACGTCGGCCTGTCCTCCCAGTTTGCCTTCCGTGCCGACCTCACGAGCCACGCGAGTCACTTCACTCGCGAATGCATTCAGCTGATCCACCATCGTGTTGATGGTGTTCTTAAGCTCCAGAATCTCGCCTCGAACTTCCACTGTGATGGTTCGCGACAAGTCGCCTCGCGCCACAGCGGTGGTGACTTCGGCGATATTTCGAACCTGATTGGTCAGATTCGACGCCATGGAATTGACGGAATCCGTCAGGTCCTTCCAGACGCCGCCGACTCCTTTCACCATCGCCTGGCCGCCGAGTTTTCCTTCGGTGCCGACCTCGCGCGCCACGCGCGTCACTTCGCTGGCGAACGAGCTGAGCTGGTCCACCATGGTGTTGATCGTATTCTTCAGCTCGAGAATCTCTCCGCGAACGTCCACCGTGATCTTGCGGGAAAGGTCGCCGTTGGCGACCGCCGTGGTCACCTCGGCGATATTGCGCACCTGTGCGGTTAGATTGACCGCCATGGAGTTGACCGAGTCCGTGAGATCCTTCCAAACGCCGCCGACACCCTTCACTTCCGCCTGTCCGCCCAGCTCGCCTTCGGTTCCCACTTCGCGCGCCACGCGCGTAACTTCGCGAGCGAACGCATTGAGCTGGTCGACCATGGTGTTGATCGTGTTCTTCAGCTCCAGGATTTCTCCGCGCACGTCTACCGTGATCTTGCGCGACAAGTCGCCATTGGCCACGGCGGTTGTAACTTCGGCAATGTTCCGGACCTGTGCCGTCAGATTGCCGGCCATGGAATTGACCGAGTCCGTGAGATCCTTCCAGACGCCGCCGACGCCTTTCACTTCCGCCTGTCCACCCAACTCGCCTTCCGTTCCGACTTCGCGGGCAACGCGGGTGACTTCGCTGGCGAACGAGCTGAGCTGGTCGACCATCGTGTTGATCGTGTTTTTCAGCTCGAGAATTTCGCCGCGAACGTCCACTGTGATTTTGCGGGAAAGGTCGCCATTGGCGACTGCGGTCGTCACCTCGGCGATATTCCGGACCTGCGCGGTTAAATTGCCGGCCATGAAGTTAACGGAGTCGGTCAAGTCTTTCCAGACGCCGCCGACGCCCTTGACCACCGCCTGTCCGCCGAGCTTTCCATCCGTACCCACTTCGCGAGCCACGCGCGTTACTTCGCTGGCGAACGAGCTGAGCTGGTCCACCATGGTGTTGAAGGTATTCTTGAGCTCCAGAATCTCGCCCAATACGTCGACCGTAATTTTCCGCGAAAGATCGCCGCGGGCCACCGCCGTGGTCACTTCAGCGATATTGCGAACCTGAGACGTCAGGTTCGAGGCCATGGAGTTGACCGAGTCCGTCAGATCTTTCCAGGTTCCTGCCACGCCCGTCACCACCGCCTGACCGCCGAGCTTGCCTTCGGTGCCCACCTCGCGGGCCACGCGAGTCACTTCGCTGGCGAAGGAGCCCAGCTGATCCACCATGGTGTTGATGGTGTCTTTCAGCTCGAGGATTTCGCCCTGCACGCTGACCGTGATCTTGCGCGAAAGATCGCCGCGAGCCACAGCCGTGGTCACTTCCGCGATATTGCGGACCTGATTGGTCAGGTTCGAGGCCATGGAATTGACCGAATCGGTCAAATCCTTCCAGGTACCCGCCACGCCCGTAACTACCGCCTGGCCACCCAACTTCCCGTCCGTACCTACTTCGCGAGCCACGCGCGTCACTTCGCTCGAAAACGAATTGAGCTGGTCCACCATCGTGTTCACCACGCGGGCGGTGCGGATGAACTCGCCTTGCAGCGGACGGCCCTCGACTTCCAGCGACATTTTTTGGGACAGGTCGCCTTGCGCCACCGCTCCGATCACGCGGGCAATCTCAGTGGAAGGCTGGACCAGATCGGAAATCAGGCTGTTCACCGATTCCATGCTGGCGGCCCAGCTTCCGGAGCCGGCGTTTAAGGAAGCGCGCTGGCCGATCCGGCCTTCTTTGCCGACCGCCGTGCTCACGCGCGCAAGCTCGGTGGCCATGTTTTCGTTGAGCTCAAAGATGTCGTTCAAGACATCCGCGATCTTCCCGGCCACACCCACTTGGTTGACCGGAAGCCGAACCGAGAAATCGCCTTTCTTAAAGGCGAAGAGCGCAGCCAGCACCTGATTCGCATTGAGAATTTCCGCAACCGGGACCTGGCGCATTTGGGTACCCTCACCTGTTCCGCTTAAATTTATGGCTCGACTGGACTTGGCAAGCGGAGCACCAGAAGTAAGTTATTGATTATGCTGGGCCTGTCAGGCTTGCGGGGTATGCAAAAAATACCGGGTGCGCAGAAAAAGCTGCGACGCACCCGGGGTGTGAGTTCGAATTGCGGTTGAAAGGCCGGCGTTAGCCGGCTGTGATTTTCAGCAGATTCCTCACTCGCTTGACGCCTTCCGTGTCCATCGCGCTTCGATCTGCCTCGTCCTTCGCGGTTGCCGTTTTCACCTCGCCGCGCAACGTGACGACGCCGTCTACTACATCGATGTTGATCTTGCGAACGGGTGTGTCCCTGTCGCTTATCAGCTTCGATGTGATCTTGGTGTGGATCCAGGCGTCGTTGATGGAAGTCCCCAGTTTGTCGCCGGCGGTCTTGGCCTTCTCCCTCGCGTCACGCGCCATTTCATCGGTGAACTCGCTACGCGAAATCTCCGCGGGCTTCACGTCGATTTTGTCGGTGATCGCAAGATTTGCCGGGACACCCGCCTTCGCCAGTTCCACGGCTCGAAGACGAGCAGTCTCGGTCGGCACGGTGCCTTTCAACGTGACCGTGTTGTTCTTGACATCGGCATCCACATCTAGTTTTGCCACGCTAAGGTCCGGATCCGCATTCAGACGCGATTGGATGGAGTGCTGCAAATCCGTGTCGGTCATGGCAGGAGGAGCGCTGGCCGCCGTAGTGCTTCCTGTTTGGGAGCATCCGGCCAGAAATCCAAAGAGGATCAGAAACGTTAAGGTTATGAGAATCGTGGGCGTTCGCATATCAGCCTCCTAATCTGAAGATCCAGGCCATCGGACGATTGTTTCTCGAATCGCTACGTTTCTCAGATCGGCCGCCGGCCCTGAATGACCCGGATCAGCAACACTGCTATCGCGATGATTAGCAGCACATGGATGTATCCGTAGATCGTGTATGAGGTAACCATTCCAAAAAACCACATCACCAGCAGGATCACGAAAATTGTCATCAACATAATCTGTAGTCCCAATGGTATTGAAGCAACCAGCGTGCCAATTCACTTTTGCCAATTAATCCTGAAACTCAATCCTTCGAGCTAGATCATATGAGCATGGAGGAAAGACTTAAGTGAAACGTACTTTGTTAGCTTCAGGAATCGGATTATTGGTGGCAGGCGCGGTTTTCGGCCAGGAGACGCCAAAGTTTGCATTCAACCTAGGGGGTGGATTCACCGAGCCGGTGGGAAGAACGGGCACCAAACTCGATACGGGCTGGAACATTAGCGCGGGCGCCGGCTATAACTTCAATTCGTATATCGGCGCGCTTGTGCAATTCAACGATACTCAATCGGACATCAACGGCACGACGCTCAACAATGCTGGATTTCCAGGCGGAGACGTGAACATCTGGTCTCTCACGCTGAATCCCATTGTGCATACGCATCCTCGCGGTCCCGTGGACGTGTACTTCATCGGAGGCGGCGGTCTCTATCATTGGCATCAGGAGTTCACCGCTCCGAACGTGGCCGCGGTCACCGCCTTCGATCCGTTCTTTGGGTTCTACCAGGCTTTGATTCCGACCACAGATGTTCTCTCGTCGTATAGCGTCAACAAACCCGGCGTCAACGGCGGTGTGGGAGTATCGTTCGGAACCAAGTGGAACGTCAAATTCTACGCGGAATCGCGTTACCACCGGGTGTTTTTCGGCGATCGGCATGCCGATATGCTTCCGGTGACGTTCGGCATCCGTTGGTAAAGTAATCCACCCTAGGCTTGCCGCGGGGCAGGCCAAGTCAAGACAGCCCTCAGTCGCGAGGCGGCGCCTCCAAGCGCCGCCTCTTCTATTTTGGCCTCTCAAGCCTTCCGACCAGCGGAGCAATCGTGCTCCCGAATATGCTTGTTCAGCTCGTCCCTCGCTCTTTCAAAGACCAGACGTGCGCGTTGGGCGCGCTTCAGGGCCTCTGAGAAATTGGCTCCAATGGCTTGCACGAGGGACTGCGCAGCGAGCGAGTAGACACGCAGATCCGCATGATATCGGTGCGCCAGCATTTCTCGGTCGCGGCACATGTTATCTGAAACCCCAAGCCCATCTGACCGAATAAGGAGAGCCCCGGGTGCTCACATTTGTTTCAGGCTTTGTGCTCAAAGCTGGATAGGCGCGCTACTGCCGAGAAGCAGGACAACTGGGCGGAGCCAAGCCGCACGACCGTGCAAATTAAGCGTTCCAGCCGTCTGAGAACTGTAATCTTTGGCTGCGGAGAGAGGTAATTGAGGCTAGGGGCGGTAATTGTGGCTAGGGATGGACAGAGCGCCTTCGAAACAACCCTCCGCCCAACAAGGCAATTCCGATCAAACCGAGCGTGGCCGGCTCAGGGACAGCGGTGTTTGCCTGGATGTAGTCCAGTTCAAGGCTGGCGAGTCCAGGGTTTGCACTGTCTTTGCCGCCGGGACCAGTTAAAGTCGATGTCGTGATTACGGTGGTTGTTCCTGGGAAGAATCCGGGACCACCCGTTTCATTACCCGGGACCAGGTTGAAGGCGGGACCGGGGGTGTTCGCGACAATCAGGAGCCCGGACGAACCCTGTACAGCGGAGAAATTCGATTGGTCCTTCACGCCGACGATCTTGTAATTCGCCGGTGCAAGGTTCGGCGCAACGCCGGAGATCACCGATACTCTGTTGGTTAAGGACAGGTTGGTAAAAAAGCCGGCCCCGATGACGGGAGTCAGGATGAGGCGAAACTCACTGCCGACCATCTGGAAATCAACATTGATGTTCGACACCGACACATCGCCAGAGTACGAGAAGTTATCGAACATCATGTCGCCCAGTGCGCACGGGTTGCTGATGAGGTTGCTCAGCGTGCTCGGGACGCACGTGCCAATGGGGGCGCCCATGGCCGATACGGAAATAACCGCGGACAGAAAAAAGAATTTCTTCACGATCAAATGCCTCCTGCCACGTAGAGCCTTACTACAGAGAAACGCTACAGTGTTTCGGGGGCGGAGCCAGAATCGGCCATGACATGCGAAAATGCCAGGTTGACGATCAACCCGGCATGAATTCAGCTGTTGGGACCTTCCGGCACTGGTCCTAGTGGCGATCATGATCACGATCACGATCATGGTCGTGGCCGAAATCGCGATTACGGTCGCGGTCCCAGCGGTGATCGTGATCGAACCGGCCGCGGTCCGTATTCCAATACCCTGCGATGAATTCTCCGCCCTCGTAACGCGGCCCGACCCACACGGCCCCGGCATATGGTGGCCGAGTCCAATATCCGTTATGCCATTTGTAGTGCTTTCCAACCGGGTACCAATAACCGTCCACCCAGAGGTAATCCGGCCCCGGTGCGCGCGGTCGCCCGTGAATAACGCGAGGTGGCGGCGGCGGCCCAATTCTCACGCCGATGGACAACTGCGCGAAACTTGTGCCCCCGGCGATAAGGAATAACGCAAGCAGTGTTTTCTTCATGCCCGTTGTTCCAGCACGGACCGTGCCAAATTGCAGACCATCGGCTTTTGCCAACACAGGTACGCAGTTCCTGCATACATCAGGAAAATCTGCGCACGGCAAGTTATTGATTCCGCGCGAATGATTGTGGCCGCACGCGTGCTCGACTGATCCCGATGTTAAGGAGAACTCAGGAGTAGTGATGACACGCGAAGAATACGGAAACATCTATCAAACCGGCCGCGAACGGACCATTCGATTCTTACTCTCTCGCGGCGCCGCGCCCGGATTGGCGGCGGACATTGCACAGTCGGCCTGGTTGCGAGGTTGGGAGAGGCTATCGCAGCTCCGTGATCCGCAGATGATTCTCACGTGGATCAATTCCATCGCACTCAATCAATTCAGGCGCGTGATCCGGGTCGAGCGCTTGCACCAGGAGTTGCAGCGGTCCGCCCAGGGAAATACCAGCCTGGATCTGGCCGCCATCGATGTGGCGCGTATCCTCGGAGCATGCCGGCCGCTGGATCGAATGCTCCTGGAAGCCCAGATGAAGGGAGTGACCGCGAAAGAGATGGCTCGCGCACACGGGCTTACGGAGACCGCGGTGCGGATCCGCTTTCTGAGAGCTCGCCGCTCAGCTCGAAAGGCTTTGGAAACTCGCGCCCGAAAACTCGGCAAGGAATTTGTGGCGAAGCAACTCGCCGCCTAAGCGAACCTAGTATCCAGGCAAGTTGGATAAGGCCGCGAGTCCCGCAGGACTCGCGGCCTTCTTCAGTTTCTACCGGCCTCGAGTATGGTGCAATTCCGGTGAGCCATCGCCGGCGGTCTTGACCCACTCATCGGCTCTCTTCTGGGCTTCTTCCTTCGCGTACCCATAGCGCTCCTGCAGCTTGCCGACCAGCTTGTCCCGCTGCCCTGCGATAGCGTCCAGATCGTCGTCCGTGAGCTTGCCCCATTGCGTTTTGAGCGAGCCCTTCGCTTGCTTCCATTTTCCTTCAATCTGATCCCAATTCATAAATGCACCTCTCCTTGTTTACGGTCTTTGTTTACAGTCTTTGGTTTACAGTCTTTGCGTCGAACTCTAGCCGCGCGGCGCGCCGCGAGTTTGCCCCTGCCTGCGTGGATTTCCGCGGCAGCTTTTCTACCTCGGTCCGGCCCTTTCCATCGCCGGCTTGGCCCATCAAGTCCCCGGCGATGTCGGTCAGTTTCATGTCGGCGGCCTTCTCCTCGTCTTCCGTTTCTTCGAGAAGGGAAGCGATGTTCTCCTTCCCCAGTTGCAGCGCGATAGCCCGAGCCGTTCCGTACGCGGAAATCTCGTAGTGCTCGACTCTCTGCGCGGCAGCAATGATCGCCAAATCGGTCAGGGGTTCTTCGGACTTTCCCTTTGAGGCCCCCGCACCTTCTTCCACCAGCCCACGCATCGCCTTGCAGGCTTTGCCCTTCGCCGGTTTATCGAGCTCTTCGAAAATGCGTTCGAGCCGCGAAACCTGGTTCTTGGTTTCCTCCAGATGATTCCGAATGGCCTCCTGCAGGTCTTCCCACTTGGCGGCTTCGGCTATCTTCGGGAGCGCCCGAACCAGTTGCTTCTCAGCGTCATACAGATCGCGGACCTGCTCCACTAGCAGGTCCTCAAGCGTGGTCATGCTCATTAAAACCTTCCTTTGAAAACTTCAGGTGCTGTGATCAATGCGGACGAACTGTTGATCGCTCCGCCTGGGGAGTGTTTCCCCACCCTATTTCTCATGCGGCGAATAGCGGTTCAGCAGAGAGAGCAGGTGCTCCGCTGCATGGGGCGGCGCGATTCCGCTGTCGACGATGTTGCGATTGTCGATCTTTTTCCCATACAGTTCTTTGTTGACGTCTTCATCCTGACGCAGGGTCGCTCCCTGCAGCGAGACTCCGGCGAAAACGCCCCGCGTCCGTGACCATGAAAGGATCTCGGCGGTGAACTTCGCGTCCGTCTGGGCCGTGGCACTTCGTCCGACTGGACCCGCGGCCACCTCGCCCTCGCCTCCGAGCGTGAACTGGCTGGACAGCAGACGATCGGCTCCCCGCTTATTCATGACCAACAGAATCACGTCGGTTTCCGACCCGCCGATCTGGAAGCCCAGGCTGCCGCCTTCCACCCGCACTGCCCCAGGAGCCGACCAATTGCGCTTGGCCTTTTCATCCCGGCACGATACGAACCCCTTGCCGTACTTGGCGCCGACAATGAAGGCCCCCTTTTTCAGCCCTGGCACAATTACTATGCAATTAGCTTTCTCGAGCAAGTCCTGGGGTATGCCCTTATCGGGCGCGTCCATGATCTCGGAAAACACAGTCGCGGCGTCGTTCAGCCGGTCGATGTCCTTCTCCTCTGCTGCCGAAAGTGGCTTCATCGCAAAAGGAGAAACGGCCACCGTGAGTGCGGCAGCTGTTAAGAAAGATCGGAATCTAGACATAAAAAACCTCCGCACTTCGCGGGAGCAATCCGCGTACCATCGCTACCCTCCGGTAGCTTCGACAAGGGTGGGCCGATGCCCCCAGAAAGCCGGAACAATCTACTTGGCGGTATGAACAAGAAGCACATGAAACGATTCGTGCAAATCCTGCATCCCTTCAGTAATGCCAATTACTCAAGTCAGGGTGCTAATCGTAGATGATGACGACGACCAACGAAACGCGTTGGCGCAGATGACTGCGTCCCTGGGGTTCGCTGTTGCGACTGCCTCAGATGGCGGAGACGCGCTGGAACAACACTCCGCGCAGCCCGCCGACGTCATCGTAACGGACTTAATGATGCCGCGAGTAGACGGCTTCGAACTCCTGAGAAGCCTGGAGTCGATGGGGGATCGAACCCCCACGATCGTCCTTACCGGCGTCGGCGGCATCGAGCAAGGAATCTCGGTGGTCCACGATCTCAAAGCATTCTGGTTCCTTGAAAAACCAGTCCAGCCGAATATCTTCCGGGCGCTGCTCGAACGGGCCGCGGCGCAGAGACGTCTCATCAATGAGACGGACATCCTGAATCGCCAGCTGAGTCATCAAGGGATTCTCGGCGATATCGTCGGAGGCTCGGCGGTGATGCGGCAGCTGTACTCCCTGATCAGCCAGGTGGCGCCGACGTCGGCATCGGTTCTGGTGACCGGCGAAAGCGGCACGGGAAAGGAATTAGTTGCACGCGCAGTGCATCGCCTGAGTCCGCGATCCGGCAATCCGTTCATCGCCATCAACTGCGCGGCCATGCCGGAGACGCTGATTGAGAGTGAGCTGTTCGGCCATGAGAAGGGCGCGTTCACAGGCGCTGTCGAACGGTACGCCGGCTGCTTTGAGCAGGCACACAACGGAACTGTCTTGCTGGATGAGATTGGCGACATGCCCATCGGCACGCAGGGCAAGCTGTTGCGCGTATTGGAAGACGGGAAAGTCCGCCGTCTGGGTGGCAAGAGCGAACTGCCCGCAAATGTCCGGGTAATCGCGGCGACGAATCGTCCTCCGGAACAAGCGATTAAGGAAAATCGCTTGCGCGAGGATCTCTTCTACCGTCTGAACGTCTTTCACCTCACCCTCCCTCCACTTCGTGAGAGGAGAGAGGATATCCCGGCGATCTGCGACGCGATCTTGTCCAATCTCAACGCCAAGCACCATTGTCATGTCTCCGGCTTGCATCCGGAAGTGCTGGAACAGTTCCAGAACTCTTCGTGGCCTGGGAATGTTCGCCAGCTGCGAAATGTTCTGGAGCGGGCCGTTATCGTCGCCGGCCAAGGCACGATTCTGCTCAAGCATCTGCCGGCAGAGTCGAGTGGCGTTCTCTCCAGGCCGCAGGTATCTTCTCAAGACACCGACGAAGACTCACTGCGAATCCGAGTCGGCGTGCAGATGAGCGAAGTGGAGCAAGCCTACATCGATCTGGTTTTGAAGCACACAAATAACAACAAGACCCGGGCAGCGCAAATACTCGGCGTCAGCCTTCGAACCCTTCACAATCGTGTCCGCGCCGCCTCCGACGCGGTATCGGAGAAAGGCGAAACGAAGACCGCTGCCAACTGTGTGGCTTAGGCGAGGATTACGAAATCGCGTGCGAATGGCACGCCACCAGCGGCTGCGGCAGTGCGTTGGGCGTTCCCGCTAAAGAGTAAGCGCAAAGAAGAGGCACGGAATGGATTCTGATGATCTCGTTCCACAACTCCTCCAGGCGCTCGGTGGCTCGAGGATGGGGTTCCCAAATTAAATCGACCATTTCGCCAAACACTCGGACGGGTCCGTGCTTTCGCGAGCCCGAGCAGAGTTTCGCTCTCTCGATCATTCGATCGATCTTGGTCTTGAACTTGTGCTCGTCGATAATCCCGTCAAGCATGAAATTGGCGAGCAGATTCTTGGCATTTGCGCAGACGAGCTGGCCAGTCTCTTCCAAGGCGGCTAGCTCAAATCCCTCACGTTCCAACCGCTGCCGGACTGGAGCGTAGTGCGGATCAGAAAGCACCAGGACCACCGCTTCGCCTTTCCGCAGACCGGAACTGGTAAACAGGCACACTGCGTCAGCAAGGTGGGCGACATCGGTATAGGAATACACAATGTGCGCGCACGGCTGAGGATTCGACAGTATTTCTATTCCGGTGGAGTTCATAGACTTCTGGGTAGACCCGAAAGCGGGCCTACCCGTGTCCTCAGAAAGTCAGCCTACGACAAGGAACCCGAGCGCTTGACGAAAGCCATAAATACGGCTAGCGCCAGCGAAATCATACCGATCATGCCGATCAGCGGGAGATTGCTCGCGGTCTGGGGCAGTGTCTTGTCCGTGGAAGAGGCTGCCGAAGTGGATTGAGAGTTATCAGCCGCCGGCGCGGGCTGAGTTTGGGGTGCCGGAGGCGGCGTGTTCTGGGCGATTACCGTGGGCGCCGCCGGTTCAGCCGCGTTCGCTGTGAAGGGTGTCGCCGCCGGCTTGGTCTCGTTGCTGCTCTGTAAGGTCACGCCATTCGCATTATCAGGCGTTAAGCTTTGGCCACTCTCCGCGCGAGTCGGGAGGTTGCCTTCCGGAACCTTCTCGCCGGTGTTCGCGGCTATCTTCGCGGCTTGATTTTTCGGATACAGGAATTCCTGGCCGATAGTGTCTCCGGGCCAGAACCACTGGCGCACAGCTTGCGGCTGACCATTCTTGCCTTCATAGAAGGTGAGAATCTTCTTGTTGTCCCGATCGCTTATCGGCCAGAGCCGTTCCGCCGCAGTCGTGAATGTCAAAGCGTAGAGGTGGTCCATTCTTTCATTCATGACTTCGGCGATATGCCGGTTGGACGACGAGTTGAGCAATTTGATCACGTACTTGCCTGGCTGTAAGACGATTCCCGGAACCTCCGTGGGTTGATCGAAGGTTACGATTGTTTTCTTGTCATATTCGTCGGCTCTGGTGGCCTGGGGGGCGAGGCAAATCACTGCTGCCGTCAACGCGCCCATTTGCAATAACGAAAAACGTTTCATGCTTTTCCTCCCTATTCAGTCAAGCGTTCATGAGAACGCAACTGGAGACATGCAAGTGGGATGCCGAGCTGGAATGTGATGGGAAAAGCACGAGGTTAGCCGCCGGATATTTTTCTGTTGGCAATGGAGGTTGCAATTCTTACGAACCGCAGCGAATCGATTGCCCGAGTCATGCGGCCAAGTCCTACGGCCAAAGCAAATTCTGCATGACCCAAGACTTACCGAAGTGGGTGGAAACATGCTAACTACTACATCGACAAAGGAGCCTTTACCATGGCGGGACAACGCACGGCGGTATTCGGCGTTTTCAGCGCCGGTTCACAGGCGGATAAGGCGGTTAGCCGCCTTACCTCGGCCGGTTTTTCGAATTCCGACATTTCCCTGCTGGAGTCGACAATCGATAGTTTGCTGGCAGGATTGGAAATTCCCCAGCACTATGAGGGATACGCAAAAGAGGGCAGCCTCCTGCTATTGGTCCACTGTTTTGACGATCTGGAGATCGATCGGGCGAACACTATCCTCGAGCAGAATGGCGCTGAACGAATTTTCTCCACTGGAGAGATACCAATCACTACATGGTGTCAAGAAGCCGTGACGTTCTCAGGAAGGTTGGGTAAAAACTACCCGCATTGCCGTTCGCGTGGGAAGATACGCGCTCGCCAAACCTTTGTATTCATGCACTAGCGCCCTGCGGAACCATACATGCACCAATCTCGGGCAGGATTTTGTGTGGAAAACAATGCAATGGTTCTTTTGGACACTCGCCGTTCTTAACATCGGCTATTGGGCCAGTCTGAGCTTAAAAGGCAGGTGGAGCCAAGCCGAGGGGGCTCGCGAACTCGATCGCGCGGAAACGGCGAATTTATCGCCGGCGGTTGGCGACGTCGTTGGCCGGCTGGAAATTCCCCGGCTGAGTCTGTCTACCGTGGTTTTCGAAGGTGCTGATCCGGACGTGCTGGAGCGCGGAGCTGGCCACCTCCCCGGCTCTGCGCTTCCCGGGGACCGCGGAAACACCGTGGTGGCAGCGCATCGCGATACGTTCTTCCGTTCTCTGCGCGGCATACGGGTCGGAGACGTGGTTAGAATCCACAGACGGCACAAGGACATTGCCTACGTAGTCCAATCGGCTCGCGTCGTGGAGCCCGACGAAGTGGATGTAATGCAGCCGACCCCAGGGCCGGCTCTTACGCTCATTACGTGCTACCCATTCCGGTATATCGGTCCCGCGCCGGAACGCTTCGTGGTGCGAGCCGTTCTCACTCCGTGATCAGGAGGTCTATATGAAGAGACAACTTCTAGCGATTTGCGCAGGCCTGCTGGCCCTGGCCGGATGCAGCAAGGTCCCCCCGGGCTCGGCTGAAGCCGTGGGGAATCCAACCGCCGGCGCCCTATCGACCGGCAGCTCGGTTCGGGAGATGACGATTCCTGAAGGAACCAGTTTCCGCGTGCGATTACTGGAGACGCTCGACACTCGCCGGAATCGCGCGGGCGATCGATTCACGGCGGCACTGGACGAGCCGTTGGTGGACGGAAACCGGGTCGTGATCCCCAAGGGCACGAACTTCGCCGGGCATATCGTTACGTCCAAGCCTTCCGGACGATTCAAGGGTCGGGCCGTGCTGGCGCTGAAACTGGATTCCTTCACTCTGGATGGCGCCACCTACGAGATCCAGAGCAACAGCTCATCCCGCGTAAGCGCGGGCCATAAGAAACATCACCTCCTCTGGATTGGCGGAGGATCGGGCAGCGGAGCAGCGATCGGTGCGATCGCCGCCGGCGGCACTGGAGCCCTGATCGGCGCGGGTGCCGGCGCAGCAGCCGGGACCGTCGGTTCGGCCATTACCGGCAAGCGGCAGGTGAGTCTGCCGGCCGAGACGTCGTTGCGATTCAGACTGGAAACTCCCGTGAGTCTGCGAGCCGAATCATAGCTGCATCCGCAGGATCCTTCCAAACACCTCCTCGATTGCCCGACACGGTCCTTCCGTGTGGCGGGCCTTGTGTGCACACCTCCAACTCCAACAACTAGAGGGCTTATCCTAAGGGAATCGAACATATCGGGAGTGACCCCCGATCATGTGCGCACACTCTGCGTTTCCAGAGAGCATTCCTTGAGAGGAGCATTACCGGGTGGATCCAACGACCAAGCTAAAGCCTCTGACCCCAGAGGCTCTCTACCGTCGCTCTAACATTCAGAACTTCACATTCAACACCACGGCGGACTTGGACGGCCTTACCGAATTCGTCGGCCACCTACGCGCCTTGCAGGCGGTGCAATTTGGGATTGGCATCCGCAGTCGAGGATTCAATCTCTATCTGTTGGGGCCAGTCGGGACTGGGAAGTACGTGATTGCCCGCAGCTTCCTCGAGAAGAAAGCTGCCACGGAGGCAACCCCGGACGAATGGGTATACGTCAACAATTTTGCGAGCCCTGAGGCGCCCCGCACCTTGAAGCTCCCGCCCGGGCGCGGCGTGCTGTTGCGGGAAGACATGCGCCGCCTGATGGACAATCTGCGCTCCGCGATCCCCTCGGCATTTCAGACGGAGAATTATCAGGCGCGCAAGCAAGCCATCGAACAGGAGATGAAAGACCGGCAGGAGAAGGCTTTCGAGGAGGTCCAGCAACAGGCAAACAAGCAGGGGATTACCATGCTGCACACGCCTACCGGTCTGATCCTCGCTCCGATGCGTAAAGGAGAAGTGATCAGCCCGCAGGAATTCGAACAGTTGCCCGAGGCGGAACATCAGCAGATCGAAGCCACCATCGCCGGATTGCACGAGAAGCTTCGGGCCATCCTGCTCCAGATACCCAAGTGGGAACAGGAAAGTCGCGAAAAACTACGGGAGCTGAACAATGAGGTGGCGATCTTTGCAGCCGGGCACCTGATCGAGGAACTGCGAAAGAAGCATCTGGACCTCTCTCAGGTGGTGAGCTTCCTGAACGAGGTTCAGGAGGACATCATTGAGAACGTCGACCAATTCCTGATGCCGCCGGAGCATCCGCTCGCGGCGCTGATGGGCGTTGCACTGTCGAATGCGCCTCGCGGTCCGGCATTTTTCCGGCGCTACCAAGTGAACGTGCTGGTCGAGCACAGCTCCGGAAAAGGGGCGCCTGTGGTTTACGAAGACCATCCCACGTATCAGAATCTGGTGGGTCGAGTTGAGTACATCGCGCAAATGGGTGCGCTGTCCACAGACTTCAATCTGATCCGCTCCGGTGCCCTGCATCGCGCCAATGGCGGCTACCTTATTTTGGATGCGAACAAAGTGCTGACGCAGCCTTATGCCTGGGAGGCGCTCAAGCGGTCCCTTCAGGCTTCGCAAATCCGCATCGAGTCGCTTGGCGAGATGCTGGGCCTGGTTAGCACGGTATCCCTCAAACCTGAATCCATCGCCCTGAGCGTCAAGGTTGTCCTGGTCGGCGACCGCCTGCTTTATTACCTGCTCTCCGCGTTTGATTCCGAGTTTCAAGAACTCTTCAAGGTCGCCGCGGATTTCGAAGAGCACGCGGATCGGAGCCCGGAGACCGAGCTTCTCTATGCGCAATGGATTGGCACGATCGCACGCGAGGAAGGATTGCTTCCCTTCGATAGGGGCGCTGTCGGCCGCATCATTGAACACAGCTCCCGCGGCGCTGAGGATTCGCAAAAGGTCTTGACTCTGCGCCGTTTCATCGAGGATGTGTTGCGTGAATCGGACTACTGGGCCCGCGAAGCTTCGCGGCCGGCAGTCACTGCGGAAGACGTGCAGCACGCGATCGAGGCGCGGATCCACAGGGCGGATCGCGTGCGGGAGAACTTCCTGGAGCAAGTGGTGCGCGGAACGCTGCTTATCGACACGCGGGGGGAGCGAGTCGGTCAGGTCAACGGACTCTCCGTGATCACACTCGCCGACTTTTCGTTCGGCCATGCAAGCCGCATCACGGCCCGCGTACGGATGGGCAAAGGCGAGGTCATCGATATCGAGCGGGAAGTAGAACTGAGCGGCCCGATCCACTCGAAGGGCGTCCTCATCCTTTCCGGATTCCTCGGAGGACGGTATGCGGTGGACCATCCGCTGTCCTTGCAGGCCAGCCTCGTTTTCGAACAGTCTTACGGCGGCGTAGAGGGAGACAGCGCCTCTTCCACCGAACTGTACGCTCTGCTTTCCGCGCTTTCCGAGCTGCCTCTGAAACAATCCCTGGCAGTGACGGGCTCGGTGAATCAGCACGGGCAGATCCAGGCGATTGGAGGAGTCAACGAAAAGATCGAAGGGTTCTTCGACCTGTGCCGCGCGCGGGGCGACCTGGAGGGACAAGGAGTACTGATTCCCCGGTCGAACGTGCCCCACCTTATGCTCAGGCAGGACGTGGTGGAGGCAGTGCGCGCCGGAACATTTCAGGTTTACGCGGTCGACACCATAGACCAGGGCATCGAGATTCTTACCGGCGTCTTCGCGGGCGAACGCGATGCGGAAGGGAAATTCCCGGAAGGAAGCGTCAATCAGAAAGTCGAGGCGCGCTTGATCCAGCTCGCGGAGAAACGGCTGGCAGGCCGGCGCCAGATGCTCCCAGAGGTCGAATTGTGAGTCAGGCCGAACAGGCTCCCGCGATCCGCCGGATCCTGGTGGCGCTAGACACTTCCCCAAATAGCCTCGCGGCGCTCGAAGGGGCGGTGGCTCTGGCGGCCAGGGTCGAGGCGGAATTGCTGGGCCTCTTCGTCGAAGACGTAGAGCTCCTACAGATGGCCGATTCACCCCATGCGAGGGAAATACTCTATCCGTCCGCAACAGAGTCCCGGATCAGCCGGCCAGGCATGGAATTGCGGCTCAGAATTCAGTCGGAGCGGGCTCGGAATGCACTCGCGGCAGCAGCCGAGAGCGCACGCGTTCCGTGGTCCTTCCAAACCATGCGCGGCAATGTCGCCTCCGAGTTGATGGCGGCCGTCGGGGAGGGGGACCTCCTGGCTCTGGGAAAGCGCGGCTGGTCCCCCGGCTCGCAGTTCGGCTCGACAGCGCTTCGATTGGCAACCAGCGCCATCCCAGTGCTTTTGCATCCAGCGGCCAAGACGTCCGGCCAACCAAGACTGCAGGTCTACTATGACGATTCCCCGGCGGCGAAGCGGGCCCTGATCGCGGCCGGCCAACTGGCGGAGGATGGCGGCAGCGTTACGATCCTTCACGCGGCTGCGAGCACGGAGCAAGCACAGTCAATGGAGAACGAAATCGCACTCGCGCTCAAGGGAAGGAACCTGGCCATTCGCTTTCAACGGATTGTTCCGAACGATGAAGCCAGCCTGTTGCGCGCTATCCGGGAAGAGCAACCCGGCCTCCTGATCTTGGGAAGCCGGGAGCCGTTTCGAAGGTTGCAGTCGCTTGAGGCGCTGTTGCGCGACGGCAAAACATCTGTGCTGCTGCTTGGCGACGGAATAGAACCCTGAGTCGCCTAATCTACTATTGAATGCTCATGAGCGGCAGCAGCCGCTGCGCGCGTTCCGGGTTGCGCAGGCGTCGAAGCGCTTGCGCTTCCATCTGCCGGATCCGCTCGCGGCTTAGGTTGAACGTTTCAGCGATCTCGCCCAGCGTGTGCTCGCGATCGTAGCCGATCCCGAAGCGCATCCGGAGGACCCTCTCCTCGTTTGGCGCAAGGGACTCGAGAATCCCCTTGGTCTCCTCGTGAACGCTATTCTCGAACATCGTATCCGCAGAAGGGCGGAAACGCTTATCCTCAATCAAATCCCCCAGAACGGACTCGCCATCAATGCCTACCGGCAGGTCCAGCGACACCGGATCCCGGGAGATAGCTCTCAGCTCCTGGACCTTCTGTCCGGTGGTGTCCATCCGGCGGCCGATCTCTTCGTTGGTTGGCGTACGGCCCAGTTCCTTTTCCAACTCACGCGAGGCCCGCACGAACTTGGTCAGGCTCTCGTTCATGTGCACAGGAATTCGGATCGTGCGGGACTGGTCGTCAATCGCGCGGCTGACCGATTGCCGAATCCACCAGGTCGCATAGGTTGAGAACTTATAGCCGAGATGGTAGTTGAACTTATCGGCAGCGCGCATCAGGCCGATATTGCCTTCCTGGATCAAGTCCAGAAGATGCATTCCGCGATTCACATACTTCTTGGCCACGGAAACAACCAGCCGGAGGTTAGCCTCTACCAGCGCGTGTTTGGCCTGCACGGCTTCCATCTCACCTTGCTGTATAGCGTTCAACCAGCGGCGCATTGTGGGGATCGCTGAGTCTGCGGCAGCGCTTTTGAAGGCGCTCCCGAAGGATGCCCACTGTGCCGGGGAGAAGGGTACTTCACGAATTGCCTGCGAGAACCTGACCCTTAGCCGGATTAGCTTGCGGGACAACTCCGCACGCACATGCACCTGGCGGTGTGGCGTCGAATTGAGCTTATTCTCCGTTTCCTGCAATTCACGATTCAGTTTCGCCACCTTCGCGAACTGCTGCATAGCTTCTTCACGCTTCCGTGCGCCGCCAGTCTTATCGTTAACACCGATTTCGATCAGATCTTCCAGTTGGATCCCGCCCTGATGCAGGTTCTCGGAGAGGCCCATCACCATCTGCTGCACTAGCGGAGAGCGCGACAGCACCTTTTTCACCCGGAGTTTGCCCCGCTCCATTCGGCGGGCCAAGTCGACCTCCCCCTGCCGGGTGAGCAGGCGCACAGACCCCATCTCCCTCAGATAGACGCGTACCGGGTCGTCCGTGTAATCGGATTCCTCGGGAGGCGAGTCGATCTGACCGCCGCCTTCTACATCCGCATCCAGCAACCCTTGCGACACGGCCGCCTCGTCCAAGACGATGTTGAACGAATCAGCTTCTGCTAAGTTGTGCTCGTGAAATTCCATGTTCCCTCCCCTGACTGCTGGCCTGTGAACGCTATACTCCCAATTGCTTTCCGAGCTTTTGGCTTGTGGTTTCTGCGACTTACCGAGATAGAAGCTTTCGCTTTTGCTGGTGGGATCAATTCGAAGACTTACAAGGCGAACTCAGGCTGTACACTTCCGCTATTCACTTAGATGCATAAGGAGCTGTTAAGGTTGCATCCTCCGTGAGGGCGGGCTCTCCAGGCGTTATCATGCAATCAAGTGGAGGCGAACGAATGATTCTCTGCGACCTGTGCAGCCAACCTAGGGAGTGCGTGCCGAAGAATATTGAGGGCAAGGAGTACGACATCTGTGCCGAATGTTGGAAGCCGTTGGCAGAAAAGCTGAAGGGGAAAGGCCGGGCGCTGAAGGCGCGGGAGATGGTATTTCTGCCGCCGACTGTGACCCCTGAGCCAAAACACGAGGAGCCAAAGCCAGTGCCAGGAGAGCCTCCCAAAATCTGGGGTCGCGGGGGCCGGACGCAGTAAGCGGCTATAGGCCAGCGCTCTCCCCAACTTGGGTCTTTACGGCAAAAAGACCGCATGGGCGGCGTCATCCCGATTGGCTAGATGAGAATTCGGTTCGCCTAGAACTGCGGGCGGGCGATCAGCTGTCCAGCACGCTGACCGGCGACTCCATTCCCGGCGATAAATCAGTTCCCGCCGAGCCCACGCTGTTTCCTCCCGGCGCCCATAATAGACGGCTAGGGCGAGAGGGGCGAGCGAAATCTCATTCTCAACCAGCAGTAGATGATTTCGCGCTTCGGGAGTCGGCTCGTCAAGAATAATCACGCCCAGAAGAGAATGCGCTGTTCGGATGACCATGCACTACACGCATTCGGACATGGAACGAAGAAGGGTGGGCGTTGAAGCCACGAGCGAGAAACTCATGGCTTTGGCGACTGGCACCGTGGATTGACGGGTTATGACACTAACATTGGCCAAGCGTGGCTGTAACTTGTTGAAGGATGGTGGGCGCGACAGGACTCGAACCTGTGACCTCCTGCGTGTGAAGCAGGCGCTCTAACCAACTGAGCTACGCGCCCGGCATGACGGGCAATCCTCCATTGTAATCTACACCGCCTACACGCGCGCGGAAGCTGAACTTGCCTGAAGCCTATAATGGGTCCATGTCGAAAACGACGTCGGAACCGACGCCGAACCCGCCCCCCACGTTCGAGGCAGGTCTCCAGGAACTGGAAAGCATCGTCAAGGAAATGGAAACCGGCGAGCTGCCACTCGAGCGCGCCATTGCCCTGTTCGAACAGGGCATGAAGCTCAGCGAAGCCTGCCGCAAGCAGCTGGAAGAGGCGGAAACACGGGTGGAAATCCTCACCCGCCGCGCCGGCGAGATCCAGGCCCAGCCGTTCAAGAATAACGAAAAAGCATGACGCTTCCGGAATACCTCGCCCATCAGCAGAAGCGCGTGGATACGGCGCTCGACCGCTGGGTTCCAGCCGAATCGCAGGACCCTTCTATCATCCATCGCGCCATGCGCTACAGCTTGTTCGCGGGCGGGAAACGCATTCGTCCGCTGCTGGCCATGGCCGCCGCCGACGCGGTTTCGGACGATCCGGAAGGCGTCGAGAATGCTGCCTGCGCGC
Organism: Terriglobia bacterium; assembly: GCA_020073445.1. Lineage (GTDB taxonomy): Bacteria > Acidobacteriota > Terriglobia > Bryobacterales > Bryobacteraceae > Palsa-187. The sequence continues at coordinate 11,325 of JAIQFE010000018.1, read as the reverse complement.
TGGAACTGATCCACACCTATTCCTTGATCCACGACGACCTCCCTGCCCTGGATAACGACGATCTTCGCCGCGGCCGTCCCACGTGCCACAAAGTGTTCGGCGACGCGATGGCCATCCTGGCGGGCGATGCGCTCCTGACTCTGGCCTTCGAGGCTTTGTCGAAATTGCCCGACGTAGACGCCGAGCGTCGCATTCGTCTGGTGGCCGAGCTCGCGACCGCCTCGGGCACCATCGGCGGGATGATCGGTGGACAGGTGAACGATCTGGAAGGCGAAGGCAAGGAACCCACTGCTGAGTTGCTCGAATCCATCCACCGCGCTAAGACCGGAGCGTTGCTGCGCGCCAGCGTCCGCATGGGCGCGATCTACGCCGGCGCTGAAGAAACCCAGCTCGCTGCCTTGACTTGCTTCGGCGAACATATCGGCCTGGCGTTCCAGATCGTGGACGACGTGCTCGACGTGGAGCAGTCTTCCGAGGCTCTCGGGAAAACTGCCGGCAAGGATGCCCAGCAGAACAAAATCACGTTTCCCGCGGTTTACGGCCTGGAGCGCTCGCGCGCCATGGCCGAACAGGAACGTCTAGCCGCGCACACGGCACTGCGAGCGTTCGGGAATCGAGCGGAACGCCTGTTAGAGCTGGCCGATCTTATCGTCCAGCGCAAAGCATGAAGGCCACCACCAAGGTACGTGTGGACCAGTTGCTGGTAGAGCGCGGCCTCGCCGACTCCCGCGAGAAAGCTCGCGCGTTGATTATCGCGGGTGACGTGCTCATCGACGGACAGAAGAGCGACAAGCCCGGCCGGTCCGTAGCGAGCGACAGCCAGGTAAGCGTCACCGCACGCCTTCCGTATGTCAGCCGAGGCGGTGTAAAGCTCGCCGCGGCTCTGGATCACTTCGGTATCGACGTGAGCGGCCAAGTCTGCATGGACGTCGGCAGCTCCACCGGAGGATTCACCGATTGCCTGCTCCAGCGCGGCGCTGCGCGCGTCTGGGCCATCGACGTCGGCCACGGCCAGCTCGATTGGAAATTGCGGAACGATCCGCGGGTAGTGGTTCGCGAAGGCGTCAATGCGCGCTATCTTGCCGCCGAAGAGATTCCGGAAAAGTTCGACCTCGCGGTGTGCGATGCCAGCTTCATCTCGGCCACGCTGCTGATTCCCGCGATCGTGCCGCTGTTAACGGAACATGGCCGGATGATCATCCTGGTGAAACCGCAATTTGAGGTCGGCAAGGGTGAGGTCGGCAAGGGAGGCATTGTGCGCGATCCCGCCCAGCACCGCGCGGCGTGCGACCGCGTGCAGGCGTGCGTGGAGCAGCACGGATTCCGAGCCTCTATCATCGAAAGCCCCATTCGCGGGGCCGGAGGGAACCGGGAGTTTCTCCTTTATGCCCAGTGCAGCCGCTAACCAACGTGTTAAATCCGTCGGCCTGATCGCCAAGCCGCGTAGCGACCGCGGCGCCACGCTGGTGCCGGAACTGATCGCGTGGCTCGAAGCGCGCGGAATCACCGTCTTCCTGGACGAAGGAGCCGCGGGCTACGCGGGCCGCTCCCCTGGCCTCTCACGCGATCAGGTGGCCGCCCAATCGCAACTGTTGGTGGTGCTGGGTGGCGACGGTACGCTGCTTTCGGCCGCACGCGCGTCGCTAGGACACTATGGCGGACACGATCTGCCTCTGTTCGCGGTGAACCTGGGCGGCCTCGGATTCCTCACGGCGATCAAAATCGAAGAGCTTTATCCGCAGCTCGAACGCGCGCTTCATGGCGATTTCCGCGTCGCCCGCCGGCGCATGCTGCACGTCGAGTTGTGGCGAGGCGAACGACGGATTGCCTCGCATGAAGCCTTGAATGACGTGGTGCTCACCAAAGCGGAAATCGCCCGCATGATCGACCTGGAGGTCCACGTCGACAATCACTTCGTGTGCGTCTACAAAGCCGACGGCTTGATCGTATCGACCCCCACCGGTTCCACCGCCTACTCGCTTTCCGCAGGCGGCCCGATCATGTTCCCCTCGGTGGCCGCCACCGCCATCACTCCCATCTGCCCGCACACGCTCACCAACCGTCCAGTCATCGTGCCGGATGAGAGCGAGATCCAGGTGATCGTGCTCTACAATTCGCCCACCTACATGACGATCGACGGCCAGGTCGGAGAGATCCTCGAATCCGGCGATCGTATTATTTGCCGGCGCTCGGAGCATTGCATCAGCCTGGTCCGTCCGCCCGACATGATGTTCTTCGATGTGCTGCGCGAGAAGCTGAAGTGGGGAGAGCGGTGAAACGACCGTCACTGACGGTTTGGATTCTAGTGGCGCTGGTTGCGGGAATCGCGTTCGGCGCCGTATTTCCCGGACCAGCGAAAGAGCTGGGGCTGCTAGGGACTATCTTCCTGCGGTTGATCAAGTCGATTATCGCTCCGCTGCTGTTTGCGACGTTGGTCGTCGGGATTGCGGGCACCGGCAGCATCAAGACCATGGGCCGGATCGGCGGCAAGGCGATCCTGTATTTCGAGATCGTCACGACGCTGGCGCTGGTGATCGGCCTGGGCGCCGCGAATCTGGTTCAGCCGGGCGCAGGAGTCGCCCTGACACCCGGCGCGAATCCGGGTGTTGCCGCTGCGGGGGCAACCGGCTTGCAGCAAACCGTGGAGCATACGTTTCCTACCAGCATCATCGACGCCATGGCTCGCGGCGAAGTGCTCCAGATCGTGGTGTTTTCGTTTTTGTTCGGAACCGCGTGTGCGGCGATCCCCGCGAAATCGCGCGCCGTCGTAGATTTCTGCCAGGCGCTGTCCGACGTGATGTTTCGCTACACCAACTATGTGATGCTATTCGCACCGTTGGGAGTGTTCGGCGCCATGGCTGCTACCATCGGCGACAAAGGCCTGGGTGTTTTGCTGAATCTCGGCAAGCTGGTGCTGACGCTGTACGCGACTCAGATGTTCTTCATCGTAGTCGTCCTGGGCACAGTCACCGCGATCGCCCGGATCCCCGTGCGCCGCTTCATCCGCTGGGTGCGCGAGCCGTTCCTGATCGCCTACTCAACTGCATCGAGCGAAGCCGCCCTGCCCCTGGCGCTGGAAAACATGCAGAGCTTCGGCGTGCCCAAACACATCGCGGCGTTCGTGCTGCCCACCGGCTACAGCTTCAACCTGGACGGCTCGACGCTATACCTTTCGCTGGCTTCGATGTTCGTCGCGCAGGCCGCGGGCATCCATCTCTCGTTGGGTACACAGATCACCATGATGCTGACGCTGATGCTGACCAGCAAAGGTGTCGCGGCGGTTCCGCGTGCGTCCCTGGTGATCCTGGCCGGAACGCTGGCCACCTTCAACCTGCCGGTGGAGGGTGTGGCGTTGCTGCTCGGCGTCGACGCGCTGATGGATATGGCGCGCACGTCGGTGAACCTGCTCGGTAACTGCCTGGCGACCGCGGTGGTCGCACGGTGGGAGGGAATCGACTTCCCCGCCACCGATGCGGAACCTGCGGCGGCCGCGACTACAGCAGTTTGAAGTTGACCTCGATGGTCACGGCGACGTCCACGGGCTGGCCGTCTTTGGTTCCTGGCTTGAACAGCCACTGGCTCACGGCGGCAACGGCATTGGCATCCAGCCCGGGATCCAGCGACTGAGTCACCTTAATATCCTCCGCGCGACCCTGGGCGTTCACGACAAGAGTCAGCGTGACCGTGCCCTGCACTTTGGCCGCCTTGGCTTCCGGCGTGTACTCCGGAGTCGCACGGTACGTGACGGCCGGAGCAGTCACTCCACCTCCCACGTGATAAACATCACGATTCTGGAAAGCGCTGAGCGGGACGAGTAACGCCGCCGCGGCGAGCACCACGCCGATTCGCGCTCTTGCACTTGCACCGGTTCGCGTCCGGGCAGTATCCAAAATGGCCGCGATGCGCGAGGTCAGCGCCGGCTGGCGGACCATGGCCACGCCTGCCACCGCCGCAGCCGCGGGTGAATTGCTGGATAGCCGACGCGCTACGGCCATGAGCCGGTCGGCGTAATCGGGAGCCTGGACCCCCGTCGCGAGAGTTGCATCATCAGCGGCATGCTCGGCTTCCTGACGCATTTGCGCCGCGGCCAGCCACACTAGCGGATGGAACCAGAACACCGCGGTGATCACCTGCGCAAATCCCTGCCACAGCCAGTCGCGCCGATCGATGTGAGCGCGCTCATGCCGGATAACCACGTCGCGCTGCTCGTCGGCCCAATCCTCGACGTAGGCCGGCAGAAGAATCACCGGTCGGATCGCACCCCAGGTCATCGGGGTTTGGATCGATTCGCTCACGCGTATGCTTCCCGTCCCGTGAGCCCGGCGAGTGATCCGGTGCAGCCGCAACACTCCCAATCCCCATCGCAGCAGGAGCAATGCGGCAATAATGGACCACACGACCGGGAGCGCCTGAATCGATCGTGCCGCTGCCGACGCAGTCGCGGGAGCCGCCGCGCTGGCATCGATCGTCATCCGCATGGTCTGTGGAACCGAAACCGGCAGCAGCAGCAGAGCCATCGCGATGATCGCCGCCAGCCAGACGCGATGCCGCAGATCCGCGGAACGTCGGCGCAGCAGAGCCGTGGCGATCCAGGCGGCACCCAGTACGATGGTGCCTTTTAGCGCGGCGGTCAGGATGAGATTAGTCATTGCTTTTCTCCTTGCGGGCTTTGTCGATCACTGCTTGCAGTTGGTCGAGTTCCTCAGACGATAGTTTCGCGGCGGATCCGTCTACCAGGGCAGCGGCCGCCTCCGCGGCAGATCCGTCAAAAAAGGTGGTGAGCATGTGCTTCAGCGCGCTGGCGCGGGCCTTCTGCCGCGAGACTTTGGGCAAAAAGATGTAACGCGGGCCATCCGACTCGTGCCGGATGTGGCCCTTTTGCTCCAGGATGCGCAGTAGCGCACGCGCCGCGGAATAGCTGGGAGGGTCGGGGAGCGCCGCCAGGATCTCGGCGGCGGTCGCCTTGCCGCGGCTGTAGAGGATATCGAGAATCTGGCGTTCGCGGCGGCTTAGGCCAGTCACGCTCGAATCGGTCATGCTAATTATTTAGCATGACCATGCGACCCTGTCAAGCTAATTTTTTAGCATGTAGGGCAGGTGATCTTGCTTGGCCGTAAGCGGGTCGCCTGCCAACCTTAGGCCGCGAGGCCCATCTTCTTGGTCCAAGGCGTAGCGCCCGTCAGGGCGGCGTTGACGGCGTTGATGTTCTTCACGCCTTCGGTCGAAAGCCAGTCCTCGAGCGCCTTCACGCCTTTGGTGGCATAGATCGGCATGCCGTCTTTCCAGGTCGCCCGGCCGCACAGGACGCCCGAAAAATCCGTCCCGGCTTCCTTGGCCATGTTGAGGCTTTCCACGAACTGCGCATTGCTGACACCGGCGCTCAGGTAGATAAACGGCTTGGTCGCGACCTCCGCGCCTTGTCGATAATACGCAAGCGCCTCAGCGCGCGTGTACGCCTTCTCGCCCTTGTACACGGCACTTCCTTCGACGAACTCCGCGTTCACCGGGACTTCCACCTTCAGAACATCCACGTTGTACTGCGGCTTGGTGAACTCCTTCATGCTTCCGATCACCACCTGCGGCTTGATCTTGGCGAACTCCAGACCTTTCTCATTGCCGCCCTTGGGATCGTAGCCGACAAATTCCAGGAAGAAGGGAATCTGCTGGTACTCGCATTCCGCGCCGATACGCTCGACGAACGCGTGCTTGATGTCGTTAATCTTCGGATCCTCGAACGGGGTGTAGTAGATCAGAATCTTGACCGCATCCGCTCCCCAATCGGCGATGCGCTTCGCCGAAACATGCGGCAGCAGGTCCGGAAGCCGTCCTGGCTGGGAATTGTCGTACCCGGTTTCCTCGTAGGCGAGCAGCAGACCCGCGTTCGACGCGCGCGCCTTGGCGGCATCCAGGCCGAACTCGGGATCGAGCAGGATCGCCGTGGCATGCGGCGTCAAAATCTTCGACACCGCGACTTTGAACTCGGACATCATCTCTGGCGTGACCGCCTTCGCGTCGACGCCTTTCGCGCTCGCAATCGACTTTTGCAAGCTCCCGCGCTGGTCCATCGCGGCCGCGGCGATGATCCCTTCCTTGTTCGAAAGCGCTTTCATGTGCTTCAACTTGCCGGCTGAAAGAGACATGTTAGTTATTTTAACGAGTTTGCTGCTTCACCCGCCGGAAATACGCCTTCGCGCGCCCTACATCGCGCAGGATCTGCGCTTTCAGGGCTTCGGGACTCTCGAACTTGCGCTCATCCCGCACGCGCCGCAGAAACTCGAGACGAATCCGCTCCGGAGTTTCGCCTTCCAAGGGATCCAGCAGGAACGTCTCGATGGTCAGGGCATCGTCGTTACCGAACGTCGGCCGGTAGCCGATGTTGGTGATCGAATTCCATTGCCGAGCGCTGCCTAAATCGGATGTGCGCGTGACGTACACGCCGCGGGCCGGAATCACCTGTGCGTCCGTGCGAAGGTTCAGCGTGGGGACGGTTTGTTTCGCTCCGATGCCGTGGCCGCGAACAATTTCACCCGAGATCGCATACGGCCGCGCCAGCAAACGCCCCGCGATTCCCACCTCACCCGCAGCCACTAACGTACGAACCTCACCGGATGACACGCGCCGTCCCCGCCACCGTACGATCTCGATCAGGCGCACCTCGAAGCCCAGCTGTGCCCCTAGATTCTGAAGCGTCTGGGTGTCGCCGGCCTGTTTGCATCCAAACCGGAAGTTTTCGCCGACGATCACGCATTTCACGCCCAGGCCGTCGCGCAGGAATCGTGTAGCGAATTCCTCCGGCGTCAGCTTGGCTAGCTCCGTGGTGAAAGGCTGCACTAAGACGCATTCGATCCCCTCCCCCCGAATCAGTTCGCAGCGTTCTTCGATCGAGCTCAGTAATCGGGGAGCGCGTTCCGGGGCGACGACGCATGAAGGATGCGGATCGAACATCAATACCGCCGGCCGGAGACCGGCGCTGCTCGCCGCCTCCACCGTCGCCCGCAGCAAGCGCCGGTGTGCCCGATGCACGCCGTCGAAGTTGCCGATGGTCAGCGCGCACGGCTTGAATCCTGCGGCTTGTTCCAGGCTGCGCGCTATGATCATGCTTTGTCCAGTCACGCCATCGCCTCCACGTCGATCTCCAACCCGTCGTAAGCTAGCCTGACGTGCGGCGGAAGACTCGCTTCGGTGCGCTCATGCTGCAGGTCATGGCACATGTGCGTGAAGAACGCCCGCTTGGGTTGCAGCTCCTCCACCAGTTCCACGGCGCGGGCCAAAGTCGTGTGCGTAGGATGCGGCCGATGCCGCAGTGCATCCAGGAACAATACATCCAGTCCTCGCAACTGCGCCTTCGACTCCGCCGGAATCTCGCTGTGATCGGTCAGATACGCAGCCGCGCCGAACTTGAACCCGTACACGGTGCCTTTTCCGTGAACCACGCGAATCGGCGCGAACTCCACGCCAAAAACGTCAAACGGCGTCTCGTCCATCTTTCGCAGATCTAGTTTCGGGACCATGGACTCGATCTTTTCGTCGAACGCGTAGCAGAACACGCGCTGCAGAGCCGCCAGGGTGTCTTCGGTGCCATATACGGGGATGGATTCGCGCTGCCGGAAGTTGAAGGGGCGAACATCGTCCAGTCCGAGAATATGATCGGCGTGCGCGTGAGTGTAGAGAATAGCATCCAGGCGGCTGATTCCGGCCCGCAGCACCTGCTGGCGAAAGTCGGGCGTCGTGTCGACCACCACGTTGCGGCCGTCGTACTGCAGCAGGATCGAGGGACGCAGGCGCTTATCGCGCGGATCGGTCGACGAACAAACGTCGCACGTGCAGCCGATGGTGGGGACGCCCGAACTGGTGCCCGATCCGAGCACCGTGATCTTAATGGCGGGCACGCTCATTCGGCTGCTGACGATTTTTCTTCCGGCGCTGCCTTTGCGGCGCTCTCGCTGACTTGCACAAATCGGAAACGCAGCTCGGTTAGCGAGTTTTCGACTAGCCTTTGCTCGTCGAGGCTCAGATTGCCTTTGGTCTTCTCGGCGATCATCGCGAGCATATCGATGGTATGGCGGGCGGCCGGCAGATTAAGCTCCTCATCCATTCCTTCGCCCAGCTTCAGCAGACCGAGCCGCATCTCCGCCTGCATCTTCAGGGAAAACACCAGAAATTCGAAAGTGGCGGGGGGAAGAGGGATACCGGATTCAGACATGGTTTTCTATCTATAGTGTAAACAGTGCCGGCACCTCCGGAAGAACGTGACCAACGGCTGGAAGTCCTTTCCGAGGCCATTGCCCAGTTGCTTCGCCGCCAAAGGGAGTTGGAGCAAAGAGTCCACGACCTGGAATCGCGAGATATCGCCGAGCAACCGGCCGTTGTGCCTCCCCCGCTGCCAAGGTTCGAATCGCCGGCTCCGCCCGTCGTTAGGCCCGTCGTTACGCCTCCCAATATTCCGAAGGCCGCCGAGCCGGTTCCTCTCGAAACCACCATCGGACTCAACTGGATCAACCGCATCGCCGTCGTCACGCTCTTATTGGGCGCGGCCTTCCTGTTCAAATACGGCGTCGATAACGATTGGTTCGGACCCGGAGTTCGAGTTGCGATGGGTTTTGCGGCCGCAATCATTTCTCTCCTCGCGGGCGACCGGGTCTGGCGCCGCGGACAAACCGTCTTCGCGCAGGGAGTCATCGGGCTTGGTTTGGCGCTGCTGTATCTCTCGATCTACGCCGCGTCGGTGCTCTACCATTTGTTGCCGCAGAGTCTCGCATTTGTCGCGATGGGCGGCGTCACTGGCGGCGCGGTCGGGCTCGCGGTGCTCTACAACTCGCAAGCTATCGCCGTGCTGGCATTGATCGGCGGATATCTCACCCCACCGACGCTCTCGACCGGAGAGAATCACCCCTGGATCCTGTTCGGCTACGTCTTCGTCCTGAATCTCGCAGCCCTGCTGCTGGCGCGAATGCGGCGCTGGAGCGCACTCGAGCCGATCGCCGCGGCCGCGACCATCATCCTCTATGCGGGCTGGCTCAATCGCTGGTTGAGCGATACCGATCGTCCCGTGGCGACCGTATTTGCATTCGCCTTCTACGCGCAGTTCAGCGTCGCCATGATGTCCGAACTGTGGGCCGTGTTCCAATTGGGCGCCAGCATCGCCTTAGCGGTCATCTGGAAGGATCAAGCCCACTTCGTCTGGTGGAATCTTCCGGTCGCCGCTGGCGGCCTTGCCACTGCGTACCGTCGCAGCTGGGCCGCCGCGCCCATCTGGACGCTCGGATGCTTCTGGCTCCCGGTCTGGCTCTGGTATAGCCCCGAGGCGTCACCCGAAGTACTATTCGCGGCGATATCCGCGGTATTCCTGATGTTCTTTGCCTGGGCCCTCTGGCGCGCGCCCGATCGGGCTCCTGGACTTGGCCTAATCGCCGCCAACGCCGCGATCTACTATGCGGCGTCCTACAGTCTGCTGAACCCCGCGCATCACTCCTACATGGGGCTCCTGGGCGCTGCGGTCGGCGGAATCCATTTGCTGCTCGCTCGCCATTTTGAAGCGTATTCGGACGGCCAGACGTTGACCCTCGGCGTTGCGATCGCGTTCGTCACCCTGGCGGTTCCCATCCAATTCGCGGGATTCCGCGTCACCATCGCCTGGGCCCTCGAAGGAGCAGTCGTGGGGTGGCTCGCCGCCCGATTCCAGAACCATTGGCTGCGGATGTCCTGCTGGACCATCCTGACACTGGCAGTCTCCCGGCTGCTGGCCGTCGACACCTTCATCTATTCGCAAAGCTCGGAATACTCCACGCTGCTGAATACGCGCTTTCTGACGTTCGCCGTCTCGACCGCTGCCCTTTGGCTTTCGGCGAAATTTCTAGCGCCGGCGCGCGATGCTGCTGTGGCGTATATCGCCGGCCACGCTGTCCTGCTGTTCGGGCTGAGCCTCGAAATCGGCGGCTGGGTGGGCCGCAACGTTGTAGCCGACAATCAAAGCAGCGTCCAGATCGTCGCTATCTCGGTGACGATGACCGTCTACGCGGTGATCCTGGTGATGATCGGAGTGAAGACCCAGGCGGCCATCCATCGCATGCTGGGGCTCGCCTTGGTCGTGCTGGTGGTGGCGAAACTGTACCTGGTCGATGTTTGGGTCCTGGGCCGGCTGTTCCGCATTACAGCTTTTCTCGCGCTGGGCATCCTGCTTTTGGCGCTCTCCTATCTCTATTCTCGATTGCGGCCCGTCCTGGAGCGGCTGTTAAGAAACGACTCGTCCACATAAACGACAACCACGTAAACTAGAACGTATGCGTTATTTCACGCTGCCCGAAGCGCAGCGCGCGTTGCCTGAGGTGGAGCGTCATCTCCGCGAGGCACTGTTTCACAAGACCGAATCCCAAAAAGCCCAGGAGCACATGGACCGTACCACCGACCATGTGCGATCTTCCGGCGGCGCGCGCGTTAACCCGGGCGAAGTCCTGGCAACGCGGGCCCGGCGGGATACCAGCATTTCCGCCCTCAAGGACGCCCTGGACGAGATCCACGAGGCGGGTGCGGTGGTCAAGGACCTCGATATCGGGCTGCTGGACTTCATGACCCGCTATCGCGACCGCGACGTATGCCTGTGCTGGAAACTGGGCGAGGACCAGATCCGCTTCTGGCATGGGACCGAGGAAGGCTTCCGAGGCCGCAAACCCATCGACCAGGAATTCCTTCAGAATCATCGCGGGGACGACCCGGTTTGGGTAGAGCCTGAATAGTGCGTTGACAGGGAAAACGCGAAATATCAGGGTTTTTTGAACGTCCCGCGCCTTACTACCACGCAATCGAAAACAAGCCGTTCTTTCCATCGTATGTGAGCAAACATGACCTCAGGATGTTCAAGCCGATGATGGCGTGGAATCCTTGGGCTACAAGCAACTCTGCCTCTAATGCTGGTACGGCGTGCTGGATTAGTGGCGGAGAACCGGGTTCGGAAGGGATAACGATACTCACGTCGTACTGGTTGGCGTCAACAGGCTGTTGACCTGTTGTCGGCGTATTTACTGGACTGATTCCCGTGGGCGTTAACTGGAGTTGATTCAAGACAGACGGGTCTAGACAGAGGCAGTTAGCCCCGGTGTCGATAAGGGCCTGTACTGTGATCGGAGAGCATGCCCGTTAGTTCGTAGAAAGTAAGCGACTCTCAAACCTGGAGGAGTGAACGCCTCTGGGTAGTTTTTCTGCCAAGAAAAAGGAGAGAGTCGCTATGAAGAGAAGATACCAGATCGACCAGCAACGGGCCGTGCAGCAGTTCCGCCGGCTCGCCACCGAACAGAACCCCAACATCCAGATGATCCTGCCGATGGCCGA
>JAIQFE010000091.1 GCA_020073445.1 Terriglobia bacterium | reverse complement strand
TTTGACGCAGATGCAATCGTTCATCGACGGGGAGCACGCTCCTGGGAGAAATCCAGACGTCAACGAGCAGAAGACGCCTTTGATGTACGCGGCAGAATACAACGAGGATCTATCCTGAAATGATTACGGTGCTCCTGTTGCCGAACACGAAGGTGCGAATCTTTACAATCGAGAACTCTTTCGAGCCCTTTGATAGAGAGGATGACTTTTCCCTTTGACACGTCGGAGAAACCGGACGAAATCGAGCGTCTTGCCAGCACACGGTTCGGCGTGGAGTACCTCTACCCCATCCAGCGTTACGTGGTGTCCAACGTCCTGGACGGTCATCCGCAGATCGTCGTTCTCCCCACGGGCGCCGGCAAGTCGCTGTGCTTCCTCCTGCCATCCCTGCTGCTGCCCGGTCCGACGCTCGTCCTCCTGCCGCTCCTTTCACTTCTTGCCGACCAGGCCCGCAAGCTGCAGGCGGCCGACGTCAGCTTCGGCGTCCTCCGCGGTGGTCTTCCGGCTGAGGGAAAGGAGCGCCTGTGGGCGGGGCTGAGGAGCGGCGCACTCCGGCTCGTGCTGGCAACGCCCGAAGCGTGCATGTCCCCGGCAAACCTGTCGGCCCTTGCCTCCTGCCGGATCAGTCACGTTGTCGTGGATGAGGCACACTGCATCTCGGAGTGGGGCCAGACCTTCCGCCCCGCATATCTCGAAGTCGGTGCGATCGTCCGCCGGCTGGGCGTTCGGATGGTCAGCGCCTTCACTGCCACAGCCTCACCGGAGGTTACCGAGTGCATCCGCGCCCAACTCTACGGTGACGGGGACGTGCGGGTTGTCGGTGAGAACGCGGACAGGCCCGGCATCACCTATGCCGTCACCCCCGTGCTGTGCCTGCAGCACGCACTCATGAAAGCTGTGCAAACGGCGCAGCATCCCCTGCTGGTGTTCTGCCGGACACGGAGCGACACCGAGATCGCCTGCAGATCAGCGCGCCGGCGCTGGACAGGATCCCCCGTGTTCTTCTATCACGCGGGCCTCTCACGGGAGGAGCGTGCCTCGGTGGAAGCCTGGTTCCTGTCTTCCCCTGACGGCACTCTTTTTGCCACCTGCGCGTACGGAATGGGCGTGGACAAGCCTGACATTCGGACCGTGGTCCATGACCACGTTCCGTCCTCGGTGGAAGCGTACCTGCAGGAATCGGGACGAGCCGGCAGGGACGGGAGACCATGCCGCGCGATCCTCCTGCTTGACCGGAGAGCGGAAGAAGCACATCGGGCCCGACTCACCGATCCACGATCACGGGATCGGTTCGAGAGAATTCTTTCCTGGGCAATGCAGCAAGGCGCCTGCCGGCGCAATTCGCTGCTCTCGCTGATCGGCCAGGCGCCGGTTGCCTGCTCGGGATGCGATGTCTGCAAAGGCTCCGCGGCTTCCCGGGCGGAGGGCGAGCAGGAGATCCTTTCCCTCATCGCCCGGCACAGAAGGCGCTTCAGACCAACCGAGGCTGCCGAAATCCTCTGCGCCGCGGCAGGTCCGGGCCCCGTCCGATCGTTCCAGGACTGCATCGCCGGCTGTGGAGGCTTGGAGGGCTGGATGGTCGGACGCCCGGTGCTCAACCAGACCGGCGTCAATGGGAATTTCGATTTCCTGTTGGATTATCCGCCGGATGACGCAGGGACGGACGTTGAGACGCTGTTACTTAGCGCTCTGCCAGAACAGGTCGGACTGAAACTTGAAACCCAGTCCGGATCGATCGAGGTGATCGTAATCGACCATGCCGAGAAGGCATCCGCGAATTAACCTGATTCGCCTTTGGAAACAAAAACACTTATTTCCAGCCACTTTGGCCATGTGTCCTGTCAACAGGGTGTGAAAATCGGAAGTGGTTCTCTGGCGGCGTTGTAGGCTGAGCGCTCCATTTGGATCACCTGATCGCTGCCGATAATGTGACACAACGGGCCTTTTGAAGCCGGGTCGTTTACTCACACGGAGCGGCCTTTCTGGGGAGTCCGACGCCGTGGCCGTCTGGCCGAGAAGCCATCGATCCCGTGATATCGCCAAGGTGCTGGGAGCAACAACCAGGGGCGCGAGCTATTTACATCGCAATAGCTACGTGCATTGCTATTCGGTTAACCGATCCCTGGATTGTGCTGTCGCCAGTTCAATCAGCCGCATCGACGCGGCTCTCAAGCCATGCAACAGCGGTCGCACCTCACCACTGCTCAACATCCGCTTACCTCTATGAACAACAACCCCCCTAAGCTCAACCGCTTTTATAGAGATGCGCAAAAGATCGCGTGGTAGCTCCTGATCTGAAAGCAGCAGAGGTAGAAGCACCGCCAAGGTCCCGCGGAGCCCAAGTTTCTCGAAGAGCGCGTCAACGCTAGATAACTGTAGATCGTCGAGAAGCGCCTCATGGTTGCCGCGTGGACGGGTGGCCAAGTATTGGCGCACTGCTACTTCGAGCGCGGCAACGCTCTCGATGAGCGCGAGACGAGTGCTTCCGTCTTGTTCAAGGCGCTCTGATTCTGCAAGTAGTTCGAGTGCGACGGGTGGTTTTTTCGTGGCTTGAACGAATTGATGGAGTTCGGTCCAATCACCTTGCCGAAGCCGCCTCCACCCCCAGTCACGCGCTTCCGACCTTACTATGCCGACGAGCGAGGGTTTCCACCGGACCCAGTCCCAAGCCTCGGAGCGAACGACGGCTGAACTCAAGGCGCAGAATCCAGCCATGTTCTCTGGGTCGAAGCGCAGCTGAGGTATCCAAAACTGACCTTTTATGACGCGAAAGAATGTGAGTACGCCTTGCAGAACCTCGGTGGCTGCGGCCATAACCGATCGACCGAGCGCTTCGTACGAATCTTTAAATTGACCCGCTGCGGCTTCTCTCGCCGCGTGGTCGTCGTTTGCGTGGGCGTGAACATATGCAGCAAGATCATCTGGGACGTCGGGAACCCGAACGTCAACGCCGATTTTGCCAACGCGTATATCCCCGGCTTGGGCCAACTGCAAAGCGTCTGCCGGGAACGCACCTACCTGGAACCTCATTGGATCAACCCAAACACTAATCGACAAATTCTCGCGCCGAGTGGTAAGCGTTTCAGAATCAGAAGGAAGCCAATGTTGGAAGAGTAAGCCCTCGTTGAACTGTTCGGTGATCGGGATGCAAAACCGGACGTGAAGCGTCGTCATATCCTATATCTGCCTACAGTACCGCGCGGTGGAGGACACACGGGGGAACGGGGAGTAGCAGCACTAGGTCACGCGCAACCACTGATGACAAGGGAGAGGTCCGAACCAGAATCAAGGTTGGCACCGATGGCAAGGAAAAGGAGGTCCCGCCCGTCGTTCACTGGGTGGTAGATCTTCCAGACGAGATCAAACATTCCGGAGGCCTGTGATTCTGGCCTGCGAAGGATAGAGGTTTTGCTCACGGAATGGAACGAGCTTTCTAAAGGAACTGTCTAACCCGCCTTGCAGTGACGCTCGAAAGCGTGGTCCAGGCCGGGGGCCGCGTGATGCAATTCCTCATGATGTCCTCGCGACCGGAGGTAAGGTCCTCATGACGTAGCTTCCGTTATTGCTCCTTATCGAGACGATCCAGATTAAACTGCTGCGGTCCCAAAAAGTATTGGTGACGGTTTCGACACACCCTGATCCACTACATGCGACGAATGATAACCATTAGAGCCCCCATCACGTTTCGAAAGGAAATGTTTTCGGATATTGCAAAGTATTCAAAATTGAGCGGCCACGGAGGAAATCGGCACTTCCTTTCGTCGGACAGTTTCTGCGTTCGTGTCGGGAACTCGACAAGGGCGCTATAGCGCAGATCCTGACGGTGGCCCTGTCACAAACGCTGGGCGCATTTTTCGAGTCTCCCGGGGACTATTTGGCGGTCGGTGTCGAGAAATGCGAGGGATGCCGACGGTCTGTCGCGGTGCAAAGCGCATGCAGGGGCTGCATTGCCCGGTTGTCATGTAACCCGTCGGTTGCATGACAAACCCTATGGTGACGCCCGGCCTGGGAAAACGCTCCAACAGCTTGGATCGCTTCCTTGGAGGTCGCCCATCTTCAGTGTTGCGGGCGCGTAAAACTGCGTTGGTGATCCCCGGGGGGGCGTTAAACGCAATCCCGGCATGACGCCGAACGTCATGGCGGCTGCGGGCTCGAAGACATCCGCGCTTTGTATCACTGAGCAGTCACTTGGAGCTGCTTTGGCCGAACACCCAACCAGGCGAAACCAATCCCCAGGTGGGCGAAGCGAATTGCCTGCTGTACCCTGGCGGGATCCTACTTGTCGCCTAGGCGGACACCGACGACCGTCATCGTCGCGTCCGCCTTGACACCCTCACACCCATCACAACCCCGAACTGCCGTAACTATCTTGCCGCGAATCGAAAGATCCTTAATCAGGGTAAGGTCGAGCAGGATCATTTGCACCGAGTCGGCCCAGCCAAACTGCGCTGGACTCGTTCCATGCCGCTTCGCGATCTGCTTTGCGAGCCGCTTCGGCCGCCTTCGCTTCCATGCCCTCCTTGATTTGACGCGCGATTTCGGCCATACGGGTTTTCAGACGTCCGGCGGCTCTATCGATGTCGACATCACGCCATAACTGAAACGCAAACGTCGCCAGTTGAGCACGGTCAGCGAAATCGAGCGAACGGTCTTGGCCATCTGCAACGCTACCGGAGAGCTCATCATGTGGAAGTAGAGCAGCCTTCGCCTGTTGAATCTTGAGTACTTTAGCAGCTACAATTGTCGCTACATCAGACGTTTGGCACTGTAGACGTTCGCAGTGCAATTTCTTATGAACGTGCCGTCTGCGAGCTCTTTCTACCTCACTGTTCCGATGCCTTGGGCGCAGAGGATCTGTTCGGAGAACACGTTTTTCGGGGCAGCGAACATCACCGTCCCACGCTCTCCAACGGCATAAAGGGATTGCGCTGCACTCAACGGCCAAAACCTCGCTAAATCGCAGCTACGCAATCTTCTCATACGAGCATTTATCGGATGCGGACGGGCCCGAGTTCGGCTCCCCGGACGCCGCGCAAGGGCTACAAGGCCGGAATCGTTGTCAGTGTGCCGGCCGGTCCTGCGCGGAGTCCAATAACGCTGGGTTGGAAAAACTGTGCCACAAATTCAACCGACCCGCGAATTCCGTTCGTAACAGCATAGGTGCTTGGCAACATGAATGACGTGTGGCCATTGGCCGGAAGAGTGATTGTGGACGTCTGCAGCAGATTTCCGCCCTCATCGCGAATATTCACCGTTATGTTCCCCGTAAGAGTGCTGGGATTTGAAAGGGCAACGCCTGTGGCGAATCCGCCCGTATTGTCAAAAACTAAACGGCGTCCAAGCCCGGCCGACGAGCTCTGCGATTGAATCGGCACAGAGGCTTCTTGCCCATACGCAGTCCACTCGAAGATCTCGAATCCGCCTACGGCGCCGGATATCAGTTGTGCCGAGCCTACAACGCCAGCTAGGAGCTTGCTGAAAAACTCTGCAGGGGCGTAGCCTCTAAGCAGAAGCAAACGTCTTGTAGTAATGCGCGGACAAGATGAACATCAGGACGGAGTTTTCAGTTACATCGCACCGGAAGAACGGATTCCACAAGACCATCCGCTGCGAGCGATCCGTGGGCTAGTGGATCCGATCCTGAAGGAGATGTCGCCGCAGTTTGCCAGGATCTACGCCAACAACGGACGTC
>JAIQFE010000017.1 GCA_020073445.1 Terriglobia bacterium | reverse complement strand
CCCGGAGACTGATGCCCGCGGGAGCAACCACGGGATCCTGTATAGAATTCATGCGCCGGTAGGATCTCCACAACGGAACAGGGAAATATTTACCAGTTTCCCACGCAACCGATTGATTCCGCAACCCTACGCGATTCACGATATACCTTACAAGCACGTAGGGGACCACATTAGCTGGACCCGGCGGATATTACTGAGCCGGGGGTGCTGCCGCCGCAGCTGCCGGGAGCTGCGCCTTACCGTCGAGCACGAAAACCAGCAGCTTCGGAGTCACCTGGGTAGTCGGTGGTGGGAATCCCGCGCCGCCGGCGGCGGCTGGGGCTGGGCCAGCGGGAGCGCCTGCTGCGGGCGGGGCACCCGGTCCAGGACCCGGACCAGGCCCCCGGCCCCCAGCGCCAGCAGCTCCTGGTGGAGGACCGAAGGCCGGCAGTGCGCCCGAGCCACCCGCCAGCGCGACATACTGCTTCCCGTCGAGCATGTAGGTGATCGGGGGCCCCATGCCTCCGCGAAGTCCGGTCTGAATCTCGAGGACTTTGTCGCCCTTGTCGGCCGTGTAAGCCACCAGCCGCCCGTCAGGAATCACCTGGAGCACCAGATTCCCGGCCGTAGTGACCGTGCCGCCGCCGATTCCGCCGCCGCCTTGTGCGCGCCAGCGTTCCTTCTGATTCACGACATCCCAGGCCAGCAGCACGCCGCCACGCCCGTTACCTTCGGGCGGAGTCGGCCCGATCGCCGGAGGAGCCGGCAGAGGCTTGGAAGGAGCCGCTGGAGCAGTGCCAGCCAGCGCAGCGGCATCCCCGGCCGCGGCGCGTCCGCCACCGCCAAATCCGCCGAACGCGATACCCATGTTCTGGCGGCCTTCCTGATATTTGAAATTAGGATCGGAGGAATAGTTGAAGCTGCCGCCGGGCGATGCCGGCAGGTACACCAGACCCGTCGCCGGATTGAACGACATCGGCGACCAGTTATGCGCGCCGCCGGGACCGGGAGCGATCGGGATGGATTGCGTGTGGTAGTAGGACTCCTCGTTGATGATCGGCTTTCCGGTTTCTTCGTTCAGCCCGCGCGCCCAGGTGACTTGCGCGAACGGCTGGCCGGAGATGAACTTGCCGGTGACGCGGTCGATCACGTAGTAGAATCCGTTCTTGTTGGCCTGCATGATCACCTTGCGGGGCTGGCCCTTGATGACGACGTCGGCCAGCAGCAACTGCTGCACGCTATCGAAATCCCACTCATCGCCAGGGACCATCTGGAAATACCACGCCAGCTTGCCGGTATCGGGCTTCACCGCAAGAATGGAAGCGGCGTACAGATTCTCCTTGTCCTTGCCTTGCTGCCGGGCGTCCTGAGTCCAGGGGCCGGCGTTGCCGGTGCCTACGTAGAACAAGTCGGCTTCCGGATCGTAGGCCATGCCGTCCCATACCGTGCCGCCGCCGCCCATCTTCATGCCTTCGGTGGACCAGGTGGCAGCCGCCCGGCGCATATCTTCGTTCTCTGGCGGCTTGGAAGGATCGCCCGGAACCGTGTATGTCCGCCAAGCGAAAGCACCCGTCTTGGCATCATGCGCTTCGAAGTAGCCGCGCACCGGAAACTCCGCGCCGGCGACACCGATGATCACTTTGCCTTTGGCGATACGCGGCGCCATGGTGAGCGTGTAGCTGTCTTGCGAATAGGCCACGCGGGTTTCCCATACGGGCTTCCCGGTCTCCATATTCAGCGCGAACAGCCGGCCATCGTTGGAGGGGGCGATGATATTGCCCTCATACATCGCGATGCCGCGATTCACGATGCCGCAACACATCTTGGGACGCACGGTAGCCTGGTTCACTTCCGGATCCCAGCGCCATTTTTCCTTGCCGGTGCGCGCGTCGACGGCGTACACGACGCTCCAGTTGGTGATGCCGAAGAGGGTCCCGTTGGACATCAACAGGGTGCCTTCCTGGTTGCCGCCGCCTGGACCGATTTCGTACAACCAGTTCAGCCCGAGCCGGCTGGCATTGGTCGCATTGATCTGGTTGAGCGGGCTGTAACGGGTTTCACCGGGAGTGAGGCCGTAACTCAGCCATTCTTCTCCGGTCTTGCCGGCGTTTTTCAACGCGGTATCGTCGACGCGGCGAGGCTGCTGGCCGGGCGCGACCCAGGCCCATAGAAGTAATCCTGCCGCTGAAGTACACAGAGCGAGCTTACGTAGCTTCATATACACCACCTCTTGGTATGTGCGCGAACTCCCCAAAAGCTCGCGGAATTGTCTGGTTCAGAACATTCTATCCAATAATGCGGGAGCAGAGGCGAACGCTTATGTCGAACTCTATTGTGAAGCTGAGCTGAAATTAGTTCTTCTCGATGCGGGAGAGAATGTAACGCAACCCGTCGCCGAAGTTACTAAAAAACTTGCAGCCACGAGCGTCAAGTCTCTCACGAATGTCTGGATCATCAAAGTCCTTCGAATTACGATTCAGGAAACAACTCTCCAGGGGATTGTGAACCTCGATATGAGCAAGTACCGACGCCAAGACGATGGCGTCTTGACCTGACATCCCGTATTCCACCTCTATGGCGGCCGCTGAACGCAGAATTGCTGCATCGAGCGCAATAACATCAGCAGTTCGCAGCAACTCCGAAATTGTACTGCGCAGCCCCTCCCGTTCGATTTGGGCGCTGGCGATTAGAACCGAGGCCAACGCCTCAAAGGTTGCCGGAACTTCGCGATGTTGTTTCGATCTCCCCAGCTCAAAGAGATGCCTCCTCAGGTCGTTACTGAGCCTCGATCGAGCCTTTTCTTTTCCCATTATCGCCACGTGGGGTTCGGCCAGGGAAAACGCAGGCACTGCCAAAGTGATTCGGCCATTCGAAGCGAGTTCTATGACCTCGGCACAGCTCTCGCCTTCTTCCTGCTCGAGCGACTGCTCAAGAACGAAATTGGATTCGACGTAGACAGTCATCACATCGGATTCATTTCGATGCGCGCCTGTCGCAATGATCCGGTGAGCTCGGACAACCATGCCGAGGAAGGATCTTGCCTAGGTTTTTCTTCACCCGATCCCGCAATATCGGTTAACCAAGTCAAGACAAGAAGTTCAAAAGCCTCCGGCCCGATCTTCGAGGGCTCCTGGTGGAGCTTTTGGAAATAAGGCTGCAATACTTTTGAGGCATCTATCGTGAACCCCGGAGGAGCCTCCGAGAGATTCGGGTGTTCCTGCTTCCATAGATACATACGCTCCGGCGTAGCGATGAGGAAATACTTTGACCACGGCAGTAGTCCGTGCGAGAGCATGTTTCTTCTTAGGCGTGCCGCCCAATGCTCCGAGGTGCCATGCCTGCTTTTAGCCTCAACCAGCAAGATAACCCGGCCTTCCTGATCATAGGCAACCAAATCGATCCCGCTGTGCTGTGAAGGCATGAATGTATTCGACTCCGGACTGCTCCCTTAACATTTTCACATGCTTAGCTTCGACTGGGGCGAGCGCCAGATTCTGGAGTCGCGTCGCCCGACCGAATTCCCGGCTTCCAAGACCGCTTTCCCAACTCTCTTCAGCTCCTTGCGTCATCCAACGGGTCCGTGTCCCTCCCTACACGCCCTAACTCTTGAACTGGAACTCATGTCAACGAACCACAGGTAGGAGATATTCGCGCCAAAATGCTCATCTCTTTAGTTTCAACACCTTCCTGGGTTCGTTTTGTCACAGCGCGTTTCACGCCAACGCAACTTCGCTACAATCGAGAGCGAATGGCCTTCCCCACCCATCGCAAGCGACGGCTGCGCGTCTCGGAATCCATGCGGCGGCTGGTGCGCGAAACCCAGCTTGAGCCGGCCGATTTCGTCCTGCCCCTGTTCGCCTGCCCCGGCGAAGGCGTCCGCAAGGCGATCTCCTCCATGCCCGGCAACTTCCAGCTCTCGGTCGACGAACTGGTCAAGGAATGCGAAGGCGCGCACGCCCTGGGGATCGGCGGCGTCATCCTGTTCGGCATCCCCGACACGAAGGACGACCAGGCATCCGAGAATTACGACGAGAACGGCATCGTCCAGCGAGCCGTGCGCGCGGTGAAGCAGGCCCTGCCCAATCTGCTGGTCATGACCGACGTCTGCAATTGCGAGTACACCAGCCATGGCCACTGCGGCAAAGTGATCGGCGAAGGTGCCAATGCCGACGTCGACAACGACTCGACGCTAGAATGGCTGGCGGACGCCGCGCTCACGCATGCACGCGCTGGAGCCGATATCGTCGCCCCTTCCGACATGATGGACGGCCGCGTCGGCGCGATCCGGCAGAAGCTCGACGCGCACGGGTTTCAGAAAGTCGCCATTCTCGCCTACGCGGCGAAGTTTGCTTCGGGATTCTACGGACCCTTCCGCGAAGCCGCCGAGTCGACTCCGGCATTCGGCGACCGCCGCACGTATCAAATGGACCCCGCCAACGGCCGCGAAGCCATGCATGAGATGGAACTCGATCTGGAAGAAGGCGCGGACATGCTGATGGTCAAGCCCGCCATGCCGTATCTCGACCTGGTCCGCCAGGCCCGCGACCGGTTCCCTGTGCCCATCGGCGCGTACCAGGTATCGGGCGAATTCAGCATGATCATGGCGGCAGTCGAGCGCGGCTGGCTCGACTACGAACGCATCATGATGGAGTCGCTCACTTCGATCCGCCGGGCCGGAGCGGATTTCATCCTGACTTATTTCGCCCGCGATGCCTCGCGTATTCTGGGTTAATCGACAAAATCGACTGGTGATCCTGCTGGCGATGCTCACCGTCGCAGCATTCATCCTCCTTATGGGGCAGCCGTCCTTCACCAATGCCTCCAAGCCCCGCTTCGGCGATCCGATGCTAGGGCTGCAATTCGCCCGCGATGTGCAAGACGTCGACTGGATCCTGGGCGATGCACCGAGTCCCGACCGCGAGGTGATGCGCGTGAAACAGTACGTGGACTTCGCATTCATTGCGTGTTACACCGGGCTCTTCCTGGCGCTCGCGGCGCTGGTCGTCCGCAAGGGCGGACGGAGGCGAATCACTGGTATTGCTGCTGGAGTTTGCGGCGCAGCCGCAGGGGCATGTGATGTTCTGGAAAATCGCGCGATCCTCAATATCTTGGATGTCCCATTGCGAGCGACCACTCCGGCGATGATCCAGGCCATCCGCGGGCCGAGCACGGCCAAATGGATCCTCGCCGGTGTTACGGTGGTGCTATTAGCGTCTTCTTTGATACGAATTCCTAAAACCTCATGAATCCCTTAACCGAGATCGCGTTCAAAGTTCCCTTCGACCAGGTGGAAGCCACACACGTCGAGCCGGCGGTCGACGAACTGCTGGCCGACGCCAACCAACGCGTGGAGGCCGCCGTCACCGATCCGAATCCGCTGAAGGCGATCGACATCATGACCGAACGGCTCGACTTCGCGTTGAGCGTGGTGCGACACATCGAAAGCGTCGCCACTACGCCGGCCTTTCGCGCGGCCCATAATGCCGTGCAGCCCAAAGCCAGCGCGTTCTATTCGAGCATCCCTTTGAATGAGGGACTGTGGAAGGCGATCAAGGCGTACGCGGGCACCGAAGAAGGGCGCTCGCTCAAAGGGACCTATCAGCGCTTCCTGACCAAGACCATCGATTCGTTCAAGCGGCACGGAGCGGACCTCGACGCGGCGGGCAAAGCCAGGTTGAAAGAAATCGACGTCGCACTGGCCGAAGCCACCACGAAATTCTCAGAGAACGTCCTCGATGCCACCCATGCCTGGGAGATGGTGATCACGGACGAAGCGCAGCTCAAAGGCTTGCCGCCGTCGGCGGTGGCGATGGCCCGCGCCGCGGCCGAAGCGAAGAAAGTGGCCGGATGGCGTTTCACCTTGCAGGGTCCAAGCTACGTAGCGGTGATGACGTATCTGGACGATGGGAAGGTCAGAGAGCAGGTCTGGCACGCGTACAACACTCGAGCGGCTTCCGGGAAGCACGATAACCGCGCCCTGATGGCCAAGATCCTGGAGCTGCGGAACGAGAAAGCCAAGCTGTTGGGCTTCCGGGATTTCTCCGACCTGGTTCTCGACGATCGCATGGCGCACACCGGCGAGCGCGCGCAGAATTTCCTGCGCGACTTGCGCACCAAGACCGAAAAACGCTTCCGCGAAGAGAATCAGGAGCTGGAGACCTTCGCCGGCAAGAAACTCGAGCCTTGGGATATCGGCTACTGGGCCGAAAAGCAGCGCGCGGCGTTGTACGATTTCGACGAAGAAGCTCTGCGGCCATACTTTCCTCTGGATCGCGTGGTTTCCGGAATGTTCGAGATCTTCGGCCGCATTCTCGGAATCCGCGTGACGCAAGTGAGCGATATGCCGGTCTGGGATCCGGCGGTGAAGACATTTGAGGTTCGCGATGCGGGGAACAACGCTCACCTCGGGTCGTTTTACGCCGATTGGTATCCGCGCGAAAACAAGCGCGGCGGCGCGTGGATGGATTCGCTCATCACCGGCGATCCGGCCAAGAGCAAGCCGCACCTAGGGCTGATCTGCGGGAATCTGACTCCTCCGGTGGACGGGAAGCCCGCACTGCTGACGCATCGTGAAGCCGAGACGATCTTCCACGAATTCGGGCATCTGCTGCATCATCTATTGACTCGCGTCGAGGTGCGAAGCCTGGCGGGAACCAGCGTGCCGTGGGACTTCGTCGAGCTTCCGTCGCAGATCATGGAGAACTGGTGCTGGGAACGCGAGGCGCTGGACCTTCTGGCGCGGCATTGGGAAACCGGCGCCGCCATTCCCGAAGACCTGTTTCAGAAGATGAAACGGGCCAAGACGTTTCGCGCTGCCAACGCGCAGATGCGGCAGCTCGGACTCGGCTATGTCGATCTCGCGCTGCATCGCGAATGGGACGGGAAGGAAGATGTAGTCGCGTACGCCCGCCGGATGATGCAGCCCTTCGCGGCGTCTCCGCTACCGGAAGACTATGCCATGATCACCGGCTTCACGCACTTGTTCTCGAGCCCGGTGGGATACGGCGCCGGCTACTATTCGTACAAGTGGGCCGAGGTGTTGGACGCCGATGCGTTTACTCGCTTCCGCAAGGAAGGCGTATTCAGTGAGACCGTGGGTCGTGATTATCGCGACAAGATCCTGGCCCGCGGCGATAGCGAGGATCCAGCCCAGCTGTACCGCTCCTTCATGGGGCGCGATCCGGATCCACAGGCGCTGCTGGAACGGGCCGGGCTTGTGGGGTAGTATCGGAGCATGCAACTTTCCAAGTTCGCGATAACGTTTCTTCTGCTGGCGGTTTCGGCCTTCGCCGCCGACGTCGACGGCAAGTGGACCGGCACCATCTCGACGCCCAACGGGGACTTCCCTCAGACGTTCAGCTTCAAGGCGGATGGCGCCAAGCTGACCGGCTCTCTGGAGTTCATGCCGGGGATGGAAATTCCGATCACGGAAGGAAAGGTCGACGGCAACAACATCTCGTTCACCGTCAACCTGGACTTCGGGATGCCGTTTACGATCACCTATACGGGTGTCGTGTCGGGAAGCGAGTTGAAAGTCAAAGGCGACGCCGCTGGGATGCCTTTTGAGTTCGTCTTGAAGAAAGCTTAGAAGAAGGGCTAGCGGCCGGGGATCACGAACAGCGAGAAGTGGGCCAGCATGCGGCCCATGAAGCTGTCGCGTTCCGACACGCTGATCCAGGCTACGTTTTGCGGATCGTTCTGATCTTCGAAGAAACCTACGCCGCCGCGCTTGAGCACGGAATCGGTCCAGGAGCTGATGACTTGGCCGTTCAGATAGGTGATGAAGTGGTCGTCCTGTACAGTCATGCGCACGCGATAGTCGACGCCACGCTCCAGGCTCAGCGGCAAAGGCAACCGTACCGCGGCTGATTCGCGCCCATCGATCACGGCGTAGCGCACCAGTCCGGCGTTGTGATCGCTTCCGGGCTTGGCGATCACCAGCTTGGTGGCGTAGTAATTGCTTCCATCGGCCGCGCGAAACGCCCAACTCAGGCTGCGGCCCTGCATCTGGCCTTGGAACTCCATCTGGTAATTCTGCAGAGAAGAAGAACGCTCCCATAAGCGCAGCGACACCGGACGGGACAAGACCGGGCGAGAAGCGCTCAGCCAATCGCGATCATCCGCGCCGGTCAGGGCGCGGGAACTCACCGTTACCCAGTCGCTGAAGCCCGATCGAAACTCGTGATGCAGAGTGACCGGAGCCTGACTCCGGACCACTTCGCCCACCGCATCCCAGGCGCGGGTCGGTAGGCTCCGTTTGATGGATGGGTCAAGCGAAACTTGAGGAAACGAAGCGCCGGGTCCTGGTCCGGGAAGCAGCAGGGCGGCAACCAGAAGGCTACCCACCGTCAGGAAGGCAAAGATCGAAGCGGTCTGGCCGGTGGTGGCCGTCGGACGGGCCGAAGTTCTCTTCTTATCCTTGGATCGCATGACGGACCAATGTTCCAGATCATCTTCTTCGCGGTACGCCTGTGCGGAGGCGAGCCTGGATTCCTTGCGATGGGCAGGGGAACAGTATTGCTGGTCCACCAGCCTCCGCATTAAACCGATCTTTTTACCGCACAAAAAGCAAAGCATCTAATATTCCGGGCTCGATATTACCAGCCCGATTCTAACAGCTGGCACTCGGTCTGCAGCAGTCCTAAGAGAAGAAAGAGTAGGGGCCACCCGTACTGTTCAGACCGATTCTAAGGTGTACCATTGAGACAACCGCACACCTAGTAAATCGGCCATGGCTGACGAGACCTTTAGTGAACCACCCGGCATTGGACCGGTGGCGATACCGATCACGGATGTGTTTGATTTGCATAGTGTTCCCGCCAAGGATGTCAAGGAAGTCGTGGAGGAATATCTGGCCGAAGCCCATCGCCTGGGATACAAAGCCTTGCGGATCATCCATGGCCGCGGCATCGGAGTCCAGCGCGAAATGGTTCGGGCGATTCTGGCGCGGACAGCCTTCGTGGAGCACTACGGCGACGCCCCGGCGGAAGCGGGCGGATGGGGCGCTACGCTCGTGACACTACGGGTGAATCTGCGTTGATGTTCCGCAAGGTGCTGGTAGCGAATCGCGGCGAGATCGCCGTGCGTGTGGTGCGGGCGCTCCGGGAGTTAGGGATCGCAAGCGTCGCGGCGTACTCGGATGCCGACCGGGGATCGCTGGCAGTGCGCCTGGCGGACGAAGCCGCGCATGTAGGACCCTCTCCTTCTTCGGAAAGCTACCTGCGAATCGACCGAATCGTGGATGCGGCCAAACGGCACGGCGCGGAGGCGATTCACCCCGGCTATGGATTCCTGAGCGAGAACGCGGAGTTCGCCGAGGCGTGCGAGGCCGCCGGCATCGTGTTCATCGGCCCGCCCGCCAAGGCGATCCGCAAGCTGGGATCGAAGACCGCGGCTCGGCAACTGGCGATCGCTGCGGGCGCGCCGGTGGTTCCAGGAACCGAGCGTGCTTTGTCCGGATGGGAGGAAGCGCGGGCAGCGGCGCACTCCCTGGGTTATCCCGTGCTGCTCAAAGCCTCGGCGGGCGGAGGCGGCAAAGGGATGCGCAGGGTCGACGGCGAAGCCGAGCTGCAATCCGCGCTGCGCGACGCCGCGAGCGAAGCCGGACGTGCTTTTGGCAACAGCGAGGTCTACGTCGAGAAACTGGTGGACGAGCCGCGGCACATCGAAATCCAGATCCTGGGGGATCATCACGGCCACTTGATCCACCTGGGCGAGCGCGAGTGTTCCACGCAGCGGCGGCATCAAAAGGTGATCGAGGAGTGCCCTTCCCCGTTGATGGCGTCTCATCCGGATTTGGGGGCGGATTTGCGCGAGCGGATGGGGCAAGCGGCCGTGAAGGTGGCTCGCGCAGCGGGATATGCCAACGCGGGGACGGTGGAGTTCCTGGTCGACCGCGACGCGAATTTCTATTTCCTGGAGGCGAATACACGTCTGCAGGTGGAACATCCGGTGACGGAGCTCGTGACCGGGCTGGATCTGGTGGAATGGCAACTGAAGATCGCAGCCGGCGAGCCGCTAACGCTTCGGCAAGAGGACATCGAGTGGCGAGGTTCGGCGATCGAGTGCCGGATTTATGCGGAGGATCCGGATCACGATTTCCTGCCGGCGCCGGGAACGATCTCGCACTTGAGCGAGCCGTCGGGTCCGGGAATCCGGCTGGACTCTGGCATTTTTGAAGGCTGGAATGTGCCGCTGGAATACGATCCGCTGCTGGCTAAGCTAGCCGCGTGGGGACCGACAAGGGAAACGGCGATTCGCAGGCTCGACCGGGCGCTTTCGGAGTACGTGCTGACGGGCGTTCGGAACAACATTGCGTTCTTCCGCGAAGTGCTCGCCGACGCGGAGTTTCTCAGCGGGCGGCTGTCGACTTCGTTCTTGGAACGTTTCTTTAAGAGACGGAAGAAGACGGAAGTCGGTCCGGAAGCCGAGGCTGCGGCGGCGTTGGTCTTGATGCTCGAGCCCATTAGCGCCGGTCTCCAGACCGGCAGAGCCAGTCGCTGGCTCGATTCCGGACGCGAGGGACTTCTCCGATGAAGCGGCATGTCGCGGTAAATGGCCGCTCGGGAACGATCGAGGTCGAAGGCTCGCGCCTGAGTTATGTCCGAGAGGACGGAGTTGCGATCGAAGGCGAGTTCTCGCTCGAAGGATCCTCCGTTCTGCTCAATGGGCGCAGCTATTCGGTGAGTCAGGGAGCGGGAAAAGAAATATGGGTCAATGGGCGCCTGCTCTCGATGGAGGTATTCGATCCGCGCGATCTGCGGCCCGGACAAGGCGCGTCGGCGAACCACGGACGGCAGGAAATCGCGGCTTCCATGCCGGGGAAAGTGATTCGCGTTTTAGTAGCGGCCGGCGACGCGGTGGAAGAAGGACAGGGCCTCGTTGTTGTGGAAGCGATGAAGATGCAGAATGAAATGAAGTCGCCTAAGGCGGGACGCGTGGCGGAAGTTCGTGCGCGGCCGGGTGCTACGGTGGGTGCAGGCGAGATATTGGTAGTCGTCGAGTAACGTGTTGAGTAATAGGAGTTTGGCAATGGCAGCAGCGGCAGTATGTCCCATTTGCGGAGGAACCGGCTGGAAGATCATCGAGCGCGCCGGTTTATCGGGTGCGGAGCCCTGCCGTTGCGCGGGAGAAGCTCGCGCGGAGGCGCTGCAGGAAGGCTCGGGTATCCCGCCCAACTACGCACGGGCGACGCTAGATAATTTCCAGATTCCGCAGGACAATCCGATTGCACGAACGGGCCTGGGCACGGTGCTCATGCAGGTCCGCAGCTTCGTGCGCGAGTTCCCCGCTCCGGAACGTCCGGGACTTCTGCTGTGCGGCGATACGGGGACCGGGAAAACCCACCTGGCGGTGGCCGCACTGAAGGCCATCATCGACAAAGGCCACGAAGGAATCTTCTTCGACTATCAGAATCTGCTGGACCGGATTCGCTCGAGTTACGACAAGTCGTCGGGTTCGACCGACAAAGAAACGTACCGCTCGGCCTTGGACGCCGAGGTGCTGCTGCTGGACGATCTCGGCTCGCATCGCGTCACGGACTGGGTGGAGGATACGGTGACCTCGATCGTGACGTATCGCTGCAATCATCGTAAGCCTCTGATCGCGACGACGAATCTGAGCCCGGACGATACCGGATCTATTGCTTACACGACACCTGGCGGGTCGGACGTGCATAAGAAGTCGCTGCGGGAAGCGATCGGGGAACGGGCGAGGTCGCGGCTGTTTGAGATGTGCCGCGTGGTGCGG
This sequence comes from Terriglobia bacterium, assembly GCA_020073445.1. Lineage (GTDB taxonomy): Bacteria > Acidobacteriota > Terriglobia > Bryobacterales > Bryobacteraceae > Palsa-187. Next base: position 115,146 of record JAIQFE010000017.1, on the reverse strand, counting down.
ATGCCGGCAGTGGAAGATTATCGGGTGAAGCGGGCAAGGTAGGGTACTATCAGCACGATGGATCTGCATCGAGCGATGTGGCGCAACGTGAGCCACGCAGTATTGCTATTGGCCGTCGCGTGTCTAGTTCATGCCCAAGAACCGTCCAAGGAACCACCGCGCAGTCCAGAGCAGGAGAACAAGCAATCTGCTGCGGTAAACGTTACTGCGTTACCGACTCTCAGCGTCGCCAAGGAACTGGCCGACTACGTTCTCATTTGCGCGACTGTGCTCCTGGTAGTTGTCGGCGTCTACCAATTGAGCGTGATGGGAAAGACCGTTAAGGTAGCCCAAGATAGCGCGGATGCCGCCAGGAAGAGTGCTGACGCCTCTGAAAGAAGCTCCGACATCGCCCAAGAAACTTTTGTAAATACTCATCGCCCGAAGCTTGTGGTGAGGTTCATGCAAGCTGAGGGAATAGGAACTATGTCGATCAAGGGGCAGTTCCGAGTGTATAACGCTGGCGCGACAAGAGCATCCCTCAAGCGCGTTTATGCGGAGATCGTGGTCGCCCAACATCTTCCGGCGCTCACGCCCTACGATGGGAAAATCGGCGCTGTTCTTAGTGAAGTGGGAGTCATAACGGGCGGGGAGGGCAAGCCGATGGACTTTCCCACCACACCCAGAGAACTAGGTGTAGGCGAACGGAACGCTATTGCGAACCGATTGGAGTGGGTGAAAAACGGACGGCCCGATGAGCCAGATGCCATTAATCTTTTTGTTATCGGGTGGATCGAGTATCTTGACGACGCGAAACGCGTTCGCAAGATGGGATTTTGCCGGAAATACAACTTCAGAACTAAGCGCTTCGGACGCGTACGAGACGAAGATTACGAATACGACGACTAGCGGCGTTGTTCAGTCCTGAAGCCCTACAAGTCCTCCGGCCGCAGCCCCGTTTTCTTGGCGATCTGGGAGAGAAGCCCTCCGCCAACCTCTTCGTTGTCGTGAAACGCGAAAGTGTAATTGGCCCAACCCGTTCGATGAAGCCTGCGGTGCGATCCGTTTTGCCAGACCACCGTCCAGCCGATCCGGAGTAAGGCGGCAAGCAAGCGCTTGGCCTTCACCGAGGGCCATCGACTCATGCCACGATGAAGACCTTGGCGAACGGCGCGGGGACTGCTTCCCCGTGGTCGATGCAGTCTGCCGCAACGCGCAATGCCAGCGCCCGAACAGCCGCTATCGCCGCATCGCGCGTGTCGCCATAAGCCATGACTCCGGGCATGGATTCGATATCAGCCCACCAGCGCCCGTCTTCCTCTCGCCCTACGACGATTGGGATCGATTCTACCGTGATGGTCTCCATGAATCTCCGGCCTTCATTATAATCCCGGTGGGCGGGGCACACGGTGGCTTCGCGCGATCTAAACTGGAGATATATGCGCATTCTGGTGGTGGAGGACGAAAGCCGGATTGCCGACTTTCTCTCACGCGGGTTGGTGAGCGCGGGATATGCGGTGGACGTGGCGGCCACGGGCGGGTCGGCGATCGACATGATCCATTCCACCGACTACGATCTGGTGATCCTGGATCTGGGCCTGCCGGACGTGGACGGCCTCACGGTGCTGCAGAAAATCCGCAACCGCAAGGTCAGTCCGCCGGTGCTGATCCTGAGCGCTCGCGACGCCGTGGACGATCGCGTAAAGGGCCTGGAAGGCGGCGCCGACGATTATCTCGTCAAGCCGTTCGCCTTCGTGGAGCTCCTGGCGCGAGTCCGCGTGCTGTTGCGGCGCGGGCAGCCTACGCCGGAGAAGTTGCAAGTCGGCGATCTGTCGCTCGATTGCATCCGCCGCAAAGTTTCACGCGACGGGGAAAATATCGAGCTGGCGCCCAAGGAGTTCAGCATCCTCGAATACCTGATGCGCAACCGCGGACGTCCGCTCAGCCGCACCATGATCGTGGAGCACGTCTGGGACATGGATTACGACGGGCTGACCAACATTGTGGACGTGTACATTCGTCACCTGCGCAGCAAGATCGACGACAAGTGGCCGCAGAAGATGATCCAGACGGTACGCGGCATCGGCTACATGCTGGATACTCCGGACCGCGCCGTGGAAAAGCACGGCTAAAAGACCATGCGTCCCCGCGTAGATCTCTTTCGAGGGCTGCGGTTCCGGCTTACGTTCAGTTACCTGCTGCTGTTTTCGGCGTTGCTGGTGGTCATCGGCCTATATTTCCGCCACAACCTTCAGTTTCAGACGGAAGGCGACGTGCGAGCGCTTCTGGAAGAGGTTTGGGGCGATGCCAAGGGTTATCTGCGCATCGAAAACTACCGCCCGCAATGGACCGCCGACCAGCTTGACCCGGGAGACGCGCACATCATGGAGCGCCTCCGGTACATCATTCTGCTGACTGACTCGAACGGCAACATTCTGGTGGACTCGCCGGTTTATGAGTCCATCGGCATTGACTCCCTGAGTGAGATCCGGCGAATCATCGCACTCCCGGAACCCGAAGTGCACGTCCGCTCGGACGCAGCCGGCACCCCATACCTGATCAAGGCCGGCGTGATGCTAGATGACCGGGGCGAGCGATACTTCTTCGCCGTCGGACGCTCGCTCGCGGACAGCGTGCACACGGTGAAGACCTTCACCACCGACTATTTTCTATCGCTGCTGGCAATTATCCCTCTGACGGGACTGCTCGGCTGGGCCTTGGCCGGACGCGCGATTCAGCCAGTGAATGAGGTGGCGCAGGCGGCGCAGAAGATCACCGGATCGAACCTTTCCCTGCAGATTCCTCTGCGTGGCTCGGGAGATGAACTCGATAATCTGATCGGCAGCTTCAACCGCATGACCACGCGGCTAGAGGATTCCTTCGAGCAGATCCGCCGTTTTTCGACGGATGTATCGCACGAACTGCGCACTCCGCTGACGGCGATCCGGGGGCAGCTCGAAGTGGCCCTGTTCACGGCCCAAACGGTGGAGCAGTACCGCGACGCCATGGTCAACGCCCTGGAGGATGTGGAGCAGTTGTCCAGTATCGTGCGCGCCCTGCTGCTGTTGTCGCAGGCCGAATCGGGCCAGGTGGTGCTGCAAAAGACGACCTTCGATTTAGGCGAAGTGGCCGAGGACGTGGTGGATCAGTTCCAGATTCCCGCCGAGGAGAAGCACGTGCGCCTGACGGCCCGGATCGAACCGGACATGAAGATTCTGGCCGACCGTGTTCAGATCGAGAGGCTCTTTTCCAATCTGCTTTCCAACGCGGTCAAGTACACTCCCGCCAACGGAACGGTCCAAGTGCGCATCCGCCGCGATGAGAAAAAGAATTGGGCGCGCATCGAAATCGAAGATACGGGAGTGGGCATCGCCGCGGAGAACCTGCCGCATATCTTCGACCGTTTCTATCGCGTGCGCAACGCCGAAACTAATCTGATCCAGGGACTGGGGCTGGGCTTGAGCTTTGTCGCCTGGATCGTGAAGGCGCACGGCGGACAAATCGACGTCACCAGCACGGTGGGCGCAGGAACGCGATTTACGATCCGTATACCGGCGGAAGCCCCCGCGGGGACTGCGGTGAGCGAGGACCATCCGGCTCCGGCAGAGGCGCAGCGGCTGTAGTCCGCTGCTTGCCGAATTGCATGCAAGTTTGCATGCGGAAGATCCACCCCACGATGTTGTAGATTAGGTGATGCCATGCGTTTCCCTCCTCTTTTGCTCGTGTTGCTGGCTAGCCGGATCGGTTTCGGCCAGGGCGCTCCGGTGCTCGAGCTGACCGACTTTTCCGGCGTCTGGGCTGAGCGCGTTCACGAAGACAGTTACGAGCGATCCGGCGGGCCGCCGCTGGGCGATTATCAGGGCATTCCGCTCAACGATGCCGGCCGCAGGAAGGCCGACAGCCACGACCATTCCGAGTGGAGCCTGCCCGAGTTTCAGTGCCGCCCGCATTCGGCTCCCTATCAGTGGCGCGCGCTCGGTAGCGTACGGTTCTGGAACGAAGTGGATCCCATCGGGCGTGATTTGCGTGCGATTCACGTGGAATATCTGCGCTCTCTGGATCGCGTGATCTATATGGATGGCCGCCCGCATCCGCCCGAGTATGCTCCTTATAGCTGGTCGGGATTCTCGACCGGCAAGTGGGAAGGCAACACGCTGGTGGTCGACACGGACCATATCAAAGGCAGCTACCTGCGGCGCAACGGAGCGAGCTTCAGCGATAAAGCCACCATGCGCGAATATATCGACCGGCATGGCGACTATCTGGTGATCACGATGATCCTGACCGATCCGGTATGGCTGGAGGAGCCGTTCATCCAGACCACCAACTACGCCCTCGATACGCATACCGCGCTGACCTATTATCCGTGCACGGTCAGCGAAGAGAATATTTCGACCGCGGTTCCGCACTTCCTGCCGGGAACTACCGAGCAGTTGAAGGACGCCGCGGGCTGGATTCCGGTCCAAGCGACCCGGGGCGGCGCGGAGAGTACGTATCCGGATTACCGGCAGAAGCTGAAACAGGCGGCTAAACAATGAAGCGGCTCGGACTGATTTTCCTGGTGGCGGCGGCCGCGTTCGGCCAGCCGAAAGGGCAGAGCACGGATATCCACGTTCTGCCGGTGCAGGGCAACATCTACATGCTGGTGGGAGCCGGCGGCAACATCGCCGCGTCAATCGGGCAGGACGGAATCCTGCTGGTGGATGCGGGAAACAGCCAGATGAGCGCCAAAGTGCTGTCCACGGTTCTGCAAGTAGTCACCGCGGTAGCCGCATCGCCGACACCGAACCGATGCGTCGGGCTGCACTGTGCCGAAAGCCCCTATCGCTGGTCGAGCCCTTCGCTGAACGCGATCATTGCGTCCCCGGCCCCGCCGAAACCGATCCGCTACATTATCAACACAAGCATCGATCCGGATCACACCGGCGGCAACGAAACGCTATCCGCGCTGCCGGCCGATTCGAAGATCCTGGGCGTGACGTTTCCGCCCGTGGGAGTGGCTCCCACGGCTACGGTGATCGCGCACGAAAACGTTCTCGGCCGGATGAGCGCGGAAACCAACGGCAAGCCCGCGGTCGCCTCGGGACTGTGGCCGACGGACACGTATCGCGGCAGTTCCTATAAGCTCAGCGAATTCTTCAACGGCGAAGGCGTGCAGCTCTATCACGAACCCGCCGCGCACACCGATGGCGACAGCATGGTGTATTTCCGGTACTCGGATGTGATCGTCGCGGGCGACATTCTTTCAACGACAAGTTACCCCATGATCGACCTGGCCAAGGGCGGGACGATTCAGGGAGCCCTGGACGGGCTCAATCACATTCTGGATATCGCGATTCCGGAGTTCCGCTCGCAGGGCGGGACGCTGGTGATCCCCGGACACGGACGCGTTTGCGATACCGGAGATGTCGCCAACTACCGGAACATGGTGGCGATCATCAAAGATCGGGTCGCGGATTCGATCAAAAAAGGGATGACCTTGCAGCAGGTGAAGGCGTCGAAGCCGACGCTCGAGTACGACGGCTTATATGGCGCGACGACGGGGCCGTGGACCACCGATATGTTTGTCGAAGCGGTCTACAAGAGCCTGAGTCAAAAGCACTAGGTACAATAACTGTTTATAGGGGGAGTTGAATGAAATCGAAGATGCTTGTGGGGCTGGCTGGCGTTCTCCTATTCGGCGTCGCTGCGTTCGCGCATCACTCTCTGGGAGCGACCTACGAGGGCGATAAGGAAGTGAAACTGGAGGGCAAGATCGTCCAGCTCCTGCTGCGCAACCCGCACTCCTTCCTGCAGATCGATGTTCCGGACAAGGACGGCACCATGCAGCGCTGGTCGCTCGAATGGCGCAGCTCGGGACAGCTCGGCCAGGCAGGCATCAAGCGCGACACCTTGAAGGCCGGAGACGACGTGGTGATCACGGCGAATCCGTCGCGCACCAAGGGCGATAATCGCGGCGCTCTGAAGACCTTGCATCGCACGTCGGACGGCTTCGGCTGGGGCACCAAGCCCGGCGAGACCATCGAATAATTCGACGTGACTAACATGACGCGATTGGCCGTGTTCGCCACTGCAGTCTGCTTGCTCGCTTGGCCTGCGTATTCGCAAGGTCGTGGGGGAGGCGGAGGACGAGGTGGTGGCGGCGGACGCGGCGGCGCTGCTCCGACTCCCAAAGCCACCGCGGCGATCGACATGACCGGCTACTGGGTGTCGGTGGTGACCGAAGATTGGATGTTCCGCATGGTGACGCCGCCCAAGGGCCAGTACCTGGGCGTTCCGCTAAGCGCTGCGGCACGGCGCGTGGCCGATGCGTGGGATCCGGCGAAGGACGAAGCCGCCGGGGAGCAGTGCAAGGCGTACGGAGCCGCGGCGGTTATGCGCGTGCCCGGAAAACTGCACATCACCTGGGACAACGACACGACGCTGAAGATCGAAACGGAAGCGGGCGAACAGACCCGGCTGTTCCACTTCGGAACTGACGCGGCCGGCAGCGAATCAATGAAGGCGGCGCAGAGTAGCGCGCCGTCGTGGCAAGGGTATTCGATCGCCGAGTGGGAACAAGCGGCGGTGGGTCGAGGGGAGCCCCGGAGCGGCGACCTGAAAGTCATCACCACTCGGATGCGGCCCGGATATCTTCGCAAAAACGGCGTCCCCTACAGCGAGAATGCGATCGTGACGGAATGGTATGACCGGCATACCGCCCCGAACGGCGATATCTGGCTGGTGGTAAGCACCGAAGTGAAGGATCCGCAGTATCTGACGGTCCCGTTCATCACCAGCACGCATTTCAAGAAGCTTCCGGATAACGCTCCGTGGAAGCCCGAGGCGTGCACTTCCCGATAACTGTCCTGGAGGCGCGGGGACAGGCAGCTCTGTCCACCCCCACGCTGGCGCTCGAAGTCACGAGTTTTACGGGAGGGGACAGAGTAGCCTGTCCCCCTTCGCAACCGTTGTATACTTTCATGAGACCGTGAGGCTGCTACTCAGGCCGGGGGTCTATCCGGAATCAGGAGAAAAATTGAAATGAGCGAAGTTCTCAGTGGAGCTGAGTTTAAGAAGCAATTGCGCGCGGGAAAGCCCAAGCTGGGGCTTTTCGTGAACTCGCATAGCCCGACCGTCGCCGAGCAACTGGCGCACAGCGGCTACGATTGGCTGCTGGTGGATACCCAACACGGACCGATGAGCCACGAAACCCTTTCCGGGATGCTCGCTGGTATCGCCTCGGGTGGAGCCAAGTCTCTGGTGCGAGTCTCGGGATATCAGGACCGCGCCGGTATTCAGCAGGCGCTGGATATGGGAGCCGACGGCGTTCTGGTTCCCTACATCAACACCGCCGAAGAGGCTCGCCAGGCCGTGAGCTGCTGCCGTTATCCCACTGCGGGAACCCGATCGGTTTACTTTCCGCAGCGCAGCATGAACAAAGCAGGGCTGTTGGGTTACGCCGGGGCGGCTAACGAGAATACGATCGTCGCGCTGCAGGTGGAAACCGCCGATTGCATCAAGAATATCGACGAGATCGCCGCGGTGCCGGGCGTCGACCTGCTGTTCCTGGGCCAAAACGATTTGTGCATGTCGATGGGCTTGTTCGAGAAGTACAAGTTCCCGGACATGTACACCTCGCCCGAACTACAGGCCGCGACCGACAAACTTCGCGCCGCCGCAAAGAAGAATAACGTGATCCTGGGGTTGTTCCTGTTCGGAACCGCGCGCGTGGGCGAGTTCCTGGACAAAGGATTCCCGCTCATCAGCCTGGGCAATGATCTGCACCACATCCTGACGCAGGCGACTGCCTATGTGAAGGACGTGGAGGCTGTTTCCAAGGACAAGAGCGCGGCCTGGACCCGCCGGCCCACGAACCTGATGTAAAGACCGCTCGATTACTCTCGCGGCTCGGAATAACATGCAACTTGTCGAAGCGATGTCCCGTATTGGGGTGGAGTCTGCCTTCGAGGTCCTGGTCAAAGCCCGGGCGCTCGAAAAGCAGGGCAAGAGCGTTATCCACCTGGAGATTGGCGAGCCTGACTTCCCCACCCCGAAGCACGTAGTCGAGGCTGGAAAGCGCGCGCTGGATGAAGGCTGGACCAAGTACGGTCCGACGCAGGGTTTGCCCGAGCTGCGCGAGTCGATCGCCGCGTATATCTCGCGGACGCGGAACATCCAGGTGGGTCCGCAGCATGTGTGCGTGGTGCCGGGCGGCAAGCCAGTGATGTACTTCGCGATCGTCGCGCTGCTCGAAGCCGGCGATGAAGCCATCTACCCCAATCCGGGCTTCCCCATCTACGAATCGATGATCAAGTTCCAGGGCGCCAAGGCGGTGCCGATCCCCCTGGAGGAGAGTCGCGGGTTCTCGTTTGATTTAGATCTGCTCGAACGCAGCCTGACGAACAAGACCAAGCTGGTAATTCTGAATTCGCCGGCGAATCCGACCGGCGGCATCATGCCCGCCGAGGACGTTAAGCGATTGGCGGATATTCTGCGCAATCGGGACATCATGGTTTTGAGCGATGAGATCTATTCGCGCATCGTCTACACAGGCAAGCCGGTTTCGATCGCCAGTTTCCCGGGGATGCGGGAGAAGACGATTATTCTGGACGGCTTCTCGAAAACGTACTCGATGACGGGCTGGAGGCTGGGCTACGGCGTGATGCCGGAATGGCTGGCCGACGCGGTGGTCAAGCTGATGGTCAACTCGAACTCGTGTACCGCGAGTTTCACGCAGCGGGCGGGGATCGCGGCGCTCGATGGCCCTCAAGACGACGTCGACAAGATGGTGGCCGAGTTCCGGAAGCGGCGTGACGTGATCGTCAAGGGGTTGAACGAGATTCCGGGGATCCGCTGCTCCGTACCGGCAGGCGCGTTTTACGCCTTCCCGAACGTAACGGGTACCGGGTTGCCTTCGAAGCAGCTAGCCGATATGCTGCTCAATGACGCCGGGGTGGCGTGCCTGGATGGCGGCTGCTTCGGATCGCACGGGAATGGGTATCTACGGTTTAGCTATGCGAACTCGCTCGAAAATATTCAGGAAGCTCTTAACCGCATCCGCAAGATCTCGACTCGCTGGGCTTAGCGCTCTTAGCGCGATCTTTCTGATAGCGGGCGCGTCGGCGCAGACGGCGGCTCCAGCCATCCCGCGCATGCCCGATGGCAAGCCGAGCTTCGTCGGCTACTGGACACTCCCCTACACGCCGAACATGGCCGCCAAAGACGGCGAAGCCAGTATCCCTTACACACCCGCGGGATTGGCCGCGTTCAAGAACCACGACGCGAAGGACGATCCGACCTCGCTGTGCCTGTATCCGGGCATGCCGCGCATCATGCAATCGCCGTACCCGATGCAGATCATACAGACACAGGAATATGTCGTGATGCTGTTCGAATACATGCGCCAGTGGCGCGCGATCCCCACCGACGGCCGCAAGCATCCTGAAAATCTTCCTCCGTCGTTCATGGGAGACTCGGTCGGCAAATGGGAAGGCGATACTTTTGTGGTCGACACCATTGGGCTGAACGACAAAAGCTGGCTCGACACGGCCGGGCATCAGCACACCGATGAAATGCACCTGACGGAACGCTACACGCGCACTCCGACGACGATCAACCTGGAATATACGATCGACGACCCGAAGATGTACTCGAAACCGTGGGTGCAGCAGCGGATTATCCGCCCGCTGCCGCCGGCCGCTCATGGCCTGCCGGAACTAATCGAGTATTCCTGCGAAGAAAACAATAAGGACCTGCAGCACCTGATCACCACCAAACCTGCTGCGGATCGGTAAGACTCTCCAGACGCCGATAGCTGCCTCGAAAGTATGCCAGCGGTTCGCCTCCGGGAGCATCTCCGTTAACCGCATCGCCGACGATGATGGTGTGGTCGCCACCAGGATGGACCGCGTTCACCCTGCACTCGATGAAAGCGATAGCTCCTTCAAGCACGGGGGAGCCTGTATGCTCGACGCGGTGGGCTAACGCCGCGAATCGGTCCTCGCCGCGCTTGGCGAACGCGGTCGACAGATTCTCCTGATCCTGGCGCAGGTAGTTGATGCAGAAGTGGCCGCTGGCGATGATCGCCGTCAAGGTATGGGCGCGATTGTCCACGCAGATCAGAAACTGTGGCGGATTCAATGACAAGGACGTGACGGCGCTCATGGTCATTCCGAGCGGTTTGCCGTCCTGACCCACGGTGGTCACCACGGAAACTCCCGTGAGCCAGTGGCCCGCAAGTTTGCGAAAGATCTCAGGCTGCATGACGATTCGATCAGTCTAACAGACTGGGATTGCGCCAGTTAACCCTGCGACTTCGCGGCCCCGGATGCATCTAACTAAATGCAGGCCGATCTGAACTCCCCTAATGTTGACAGGGATTGGGGAGATTAATATACAATCGGAAGAGTCGATTTCATGCCACTAGCCTTTCCCAAGCCCAGCACGGCCATTCGGCCTGCCTCGTCTCTGCTCGAGCAGATCGGCAACACGCCCCTGCTGCGGCTGGCTAAGCTGGACGCGGAGTTCCCAGGCATCGAAATCTACGCCAAAGCGGAGTTTTTCAATCCGGGCGGGTCGGTCAAGGACCGGGCCGGGTTGAACATGATCCTGGACGGCGAGCGTACCGGCCGCCTGACCAAAGATCGGATATTGCTGGACGCCACCAGCGGCAACACGGGCATCGCCTACGCCATGATCTCGGCGATCAAGGGCTATCGTGTGAAGCTGTGCCTGCCCGAGAACGCCTCGCATGAGCGCAAGCAGATCATGAAGAATTACGGCGCGGAAATGGTTTTCTCGGATCCGGGCGAGGGTTCCGACGGTGCGATCCGGCTCTGCAAAAAGATCTACGAAGCCGATCCGGACGCGTATTTCTATCCGGACCAGTACAACAATCCGGCCAACTGGAAGGCGCATTTCGAGGGTACCGCGGTCGAAATCATGGAGCAGACCAAGGGCGCGATTACGCACTTCGTGGCCTGCATGGGTACCAGCGGAACCTTCATGGGGAACTCGAAGCGGTTCAAGCGCGACATGCCCCTTGTACAGTGCATCTCCGCCCAGCCGTCGTCGGGATTCCATGGCCTGGAAGGCCTGAAGCACATGCCGACGAACATTGTGCCGGGCATTTACGATCCGGCGATCGCCGACGACAACCTGTGGATTGAAACCGAAGATGCCTACGCGATGACGCGCTGGCTGGGCCGCAATGAAGGATTGCTAGCGGGCATGAGTTCGGGCGCGAACGTCCATGCCGCGCGCGAGGTCGCCAGGAAACTGGCCCAGGAAGGCCGCGGCGGAGCGATCGTGACGATCATCGCGGACGGCGCCACCAAGTATTTGAGCGAACCATTCTGGAATGATTAAAGTCGATTCAAAGGCCTGGGCCGTGATGGTGGCCCACGCAGAAGCCAAATTTCCGAACGAATGCTGCGGCGCGATGATCGGCAAGATCGACGGCGATCAGAAACACGTCATCTCGGCCGAACCGATGGAGAACGCTTACGCCGGCGCGCAGGGCGCTCGCTATGAGCTGCGTCCCGAAGATTTGATGGAAGCGGATAAGCGAGCCCGGACGGCGGGACTGGATCTGATCGGAATCTTCCATTCGCATCCGGACTGCGACGCGTACTTTTCCAAAACCGATCTCGAGAACTCCTGTCCGTGGTATTCGTTCGTCGTACTATCAATCAAGAGCGGCAAGTTCGACCATGCGAACAGCTTCCTGCCGAACGCCGAACAAACCGCCGCGGAGAAAGAAGATTTGATATGGCCAAAGTCCTGATTCCGACGCCACTGCGTCAATACTCGGAAAAACAAGACTCCGTGGAGCTCACTGGATCGACTGTGGGCGAGGTGCTGGGCGCTCTCACCACGAAGTTCCCCGACCTGCGCAAGCAGCTCTTCAACGATGAAGGCAAGCTGCGCAGCTTTGTCAACGTGTATCTCAACGACGAGGACATCCGATATCTGAAGAAAGACGCCACGCCGGTGGCGGCCGCGGACACGCTATCCATTGTTCCGAGTATTGCGGGAGGCGCATTGTGAATGCGTCAGGCGGGCGATCGGGCGATCCGCCGGTTTCGCTTTCTAACGACGAAATCCTGCGGTACTCGCGGCACCTCATCATGCCCGAAGTGGGCATGGAGGGGCAGCTCCGGTTAAAGAGCGCGAGCGTCCTGCTAGTGGGCACGGGCGGCTTGGGCGCGCCGCTGGGAATGTATCTCGCAGCCGCTGGTATCGGGCGCATCGGTCTGGTCGATTTCGACGTCGTCGACTTCACGAATCTCCATCGCCAGATCATCCACGGCACCAAAGACGTGGGCCGCAAGAAGCTCGATTCGGCCGCCGACACGATTTCCGACATCAATCCGAACGTCAAAATCGAGAAGTACGACACGATGCTGTCGAGCGAGAACGCGCTGGAGATCTGCAAGAACTACGACCTGATCATCGACGGCACGGATAACTTTCCGACGCGCTACCTGGTGAACGATGCGTGCGTCCTGCTGAAGAAGCCGAACGTTTACGGATCGATTTTCCGGTTCGAGGGACAAGCGACGGTGTTCGCGTTCCCGGGCGGGCCTTGCTATCGCTGCCTGTATCCTGAGCCGCCACCTCCGGGGCTCGTTCCGAGCTGCGCCGAGGGCGGTGTGCTGGGAATTTTGCCGGGGATTATCGGACTGATCCAAGCTACCGAAGCGGTGAAGCTGATCCTGGGGGCGGGCGAGACTCTGGTCGGCCGGCTGGTGCTCTACGATGCCCTGGCTATGCGATTCCGCGAGCTGAAGCTTCGCCGAAATCCGGAATGCCCGGCTTGCGGCGACCATCCGACCGTCACGAAACTCATCGACTATCAGGAATTCTGCGGAATTCCGCACCACGAGCCGCCTCCGGCGCCAGGCCTCAAGGACGGCGAGATCGATCCGGTGGAAGTGAAGGAGATGATGGATCGCGGATCGCCATTCCTGCTGCTGGATGTGCGGGAACCGCACGAGTACCTGATCTGCAGCATCCCGACATCGAAGCTGGTTCCGCTCGGCGATCTGCCCAAGCGCGTGAATGAGCTCGACACGGCGACCGAGATCGTGGCGCACTGCAAGAGCGGTGTGCGCAGCGCCAAGGCGGTCGACTTCCTGAAACAGGCCGGCTTCAAGAAGGTCAAGAACATGAAGGGCGGCATCCTGGCGTGGAGCGACAAGGTCGACTCGAAGGTTCCGAAATACTAAGCGGTTTGGCAGGCGACACGATCGCCTGCCCCACAGTAAACTTGTAGGAATGAAATTCGGCGGGTTTTACGAACACCAGCTTCCCCGGCCGTGGACGCGGGAATCCGAGCATACTCTGCTCAAGCACGCACTGGACGAAGTCGAGCTTTCCGACCGCAGCGGATTCGACTACATCTGGGCCACTGAGCATCACTTTCTAGAAGAATACGCGCATTCGTCCGCGCCCGAAGTGTTCCTGGCGGCGTGCAGCCAGCGCACCAAAAACGTCCGGATCGGGCACGGCATCATACAGATGTCGCCCTACATTAACCATCCGGCGCGCGTAGCGGAACGCCTTGCGACGCTCGACCTGCTCAGCGACGGCCGCGTCGAATACGGCATCGGAGCGGGGGCCACGGAGACTGAGTTAGGCGGCTACAACGTGCCGCAAGCCGTCAAGAAAGATATGATGCTGGAGGGCGCGCGGGCCGTGGTCGAGATGCTCACGCAGGAGCCTTTCCAGGGCATCGACGGCAAGTATGTGAAGATGCCGGCGCGCAACGTGATTCCCAAGCCTCTGCAACAGCCTCATCCTCCGATGTGGATGGCGTGTTCCAACCGGCCGTCGATTCTGCAAGCCGCGCGGCTGGGCCTGGGCGCATTGACGTTCTCTTTCATCGATCCCGGCCAAGCGCGGCAGTGGGTGGCCGACTACTACGAGACGTTCGAGAAGGAGTGCGTGCCGCTGGGCTACGCGGTGAACCCGAACATCGCGATCACCTGCCCGTTTCTGTGCGACAGGAACGAAACGCGAGTGCAGCAAATCGCCATGGAGAGCTACGGCTTCTTCATCTACGGGCTGGGGCATTACAGCTTCTTCGGCGAGCACGAGCCGGCCAAAACCGACATCTGGGACGAATTCAAGAACCATCCGAAGGAGTTCAATCCGCCGGACGGCCGAACCCAGGACTGCGTGGGCACGCCGGAGCAATTGCGCACGCGACTGCGCGAGTTCGAAGACGCCGGGATCGACCAAGTGTTGTGCCTATCGCAGGCCGGTATGGTTACGCACGACATGCTGAGCTCGTCGATCGAGCTGTTCAGCAAAGAGGTTCTGCCGGAGTTCAAGGATCGCGATCAAAAGAGCGCCCGGGCGAAGGCTGAGCGCCGCGAACGGCTAACCGAGATCTGCATGCCTCGGCGGCCGAAAGTCGAGGCGCCCAAAACCTCGACTATTATTAGGGCGGCGGGACACCACTAGAAAGCCCAACCAATGAAACTCCGGTCAGGCATCCGTTGGCTCGCATTTGCCGCCGGGGTGGCTGCGGGCGGCTATGCGGCTTACGTCGGCGCTACGTGGCTAAGATATGGGCGCTCGCAGCCGGCGAAGCCCCAGGAAGCCGACGAGCTGTTGGACGGGTTCATGCCGGAGTACGAGATCTCCGAACGCCATCACGTAAACGTCGACGCTCCCGCGGACATCACGTTCTCAACCGCGTGCGCCATGGACCTGCAGGATTCTGGCATCATTCGGGCGATCTTCAAGACACGGGAGCTATTGCTCCGCGGCAAAGCACAGGAGCACACTCTTCCACGAGGGCTGCTCGCGCAAACCGAGGCGCTCGGGTGGACCGTGCTGGCCGAGATTCCAGGGTGCGAAATCGTGATGGGCTCGGTCACCCAACCTTGGAAGGGTTCTCCCGAGTTCAAGAGCGTTGCGCCGGATGAGTTCGCCGCGTTTCACGAGCCTGGCTATGTAAAGATCGCGTGGACGTTGCGGGCGGACTCCATTGGACCAACGAGATCCGTCTTTCGCACGGAGACGCGGGTGGTCTGTACCGATGCGGCGGCTCGCGCGAAGTTCAGGCGCTATTGGTCATTCCTCTCGCCCGGAATTATTCTGATTCGCCGGTTGTCGCTCGGTCCCTTGAAAAAAGTAGCCGAGTATCGTGCGCGCAAGAGGCGACTCGAACAGAAGGCCGCGTTAGTGCTTTAACGCGGCAGCGGCTTCCGCCTTCATTTTCTTGCCGTCCGATTCGGTGTACCAGCCGGCCTTCACCAGCTCATCGGCGGCTTTGTCGAACTTGCTCTGGTAGTTCTTATTGTTGCCGTACAGAGAATCCATGCGCGCCTGATCGAACGCGACGGTGTGGCCGAATTCACGGCAAGCCGCAGGAGTGGTGCCGGTGAAATAGGTCGCCGCTGGAACGTCCACCCACGGGCTCCGAACGCCGCCGACACCGTTGCCAGCCGCGTCGAGCACGACAGCGCCATCTTTCACTTCGATGAGGCTTGCGCGCGGTGCAGGCTTCCCTTTGCGAGCCCACTGATCCAGATTCACCAGAGTCGAGTCATATACGTATTTCAGCCGCGTATCCGTGCTAAACGTGAAGGGCGGATCGCACTTGGCGTTCAACGGAAATTCGGGAGTCCCCTGCGTTGCGCCGCCGGAAGCCGTCTGATCCGCAAACGTCGGGAAGCCTCTGTCGTATGCCCAGCGGTCTATGTGCGAAGCGCCGGCTACCTCGTAACGGCGGAAGCGGTTGTCGGGCTCGTCGCTATCGGGACGCCGCTGCGCCAGCGAAGCATCCACCTCGCCTTGCGCCACAACTTCGATCACCGGAACGTCCACTTTGGCGACAATGCTGCGCGGATCGTTGCGCGCGGGCGCGGCGCCGCAATTACTGAGACGGCTGGGAGCGCCGGGATTGCGAAGCAGGTAGCCATCATAGACCGGCTTGCCATTGGCGAGGCGCGCGTGCGAATGGATCGCATCGAGATAAGTCACCACGTCGGGAAACTGGCTGGTCATGTAGATGCCTTCCACGCGGAATCCCGCGAACGGGCTGCCCGCGGGGGCGGCCTTAAGCAGGGCGCCCACCTGGCTGATCAGGTCGAAGCGCAGGCCTTCTTCCATCGCGGACGGACCGCCCTTGGCGCCGGGACACGCTTCCGTCGGATTCGGATTTGCAAAGGACAGGCCTGAGTAGCGAGTGGGGTTGAACTTCTTGAGCCCATCGGTCGCCGCCGGCATGGTGATTCCGACCCAGGCATCGCCGTGCTCCATCATGTGTTCATTCAGGTAACCGTACATGATCGCCCAATCGAACCGGCGCACGGCGCCCAAAGGCTCGACGACTACGGCGCCGCTGAACTTCGAAGCGCTCGCCGGCCGGCGCACCAGGATCCGCGCCGCGTACGGAGCTTTCTCGGTCTTGACGCTGAGGGAACCGTCGGCTGCCCAGTCGTACACGTTCGCGTTGCCGCTGACGATAAACTCCTGCTCGACGTAGCCGTACTTCGAGAGATCGTAGGGCACCAGGCTGTGCGCGGCGTCCATGAACGGATAGGAATCCGCCGTCACGGGAATGGGTCCGGTGAATTTCGGGACTGGTGTGCCCTGCCCCGCGGCGAAAGCGGCGGTCAGAAGTGCGATCAAGATGGTCTGTTTCATGGTTTCCTTCATTGTCTCTTTTTGGCGTCTCTTTTTAGCGTCTGTTTTTTAGCGAGGTTGTGTGACAACGTCCACCAGCGCGGGCTCGCCGCGCCGTACAATTTCGACGGCCCGCTTCAGGGCGGGACCCAGATCCTTGGGGTCTATGATCGGACCCTCGGCGTGCACTCCCAATCCCTGAGCGATTTTCGAATAATCGATGTTCGGATCTTCGAGCGTCGTGCCGATCACCACGCGATCGATCCCGCGGTTGTGCCGATTCGCCATGCGCTGCACGTGCATCAGTTCCTGGTGATAGGCGCGATTGTTGTGCATCACGCTCAGCAACGGGATCTTGTGATGCGCGGCGGTCCACAGAACAGCGGGAGCGTACATCAGATCGCCGTCATTCTGGATGCTGACGCTCAGGCGTCCGCGCTTGCGATTCGCCAGAGCCGCGCCTACAGCGGCCGGAGCGCCATAACCAACTCCCGCGCCGCCCGAGCCACCGAGGTATTGGTAATGCTTGTCGAAGTCCCACAGTCGCAGCGGCCAGCGGCTGACGAACGGAACGTCGGAGACCAGTGACCAGTCATCGTTCTTGATTTGGGCCCACAACTCAGATGACAGGCGCGCCGTGCTGATAGGGCTCGCGTCCCAGGCATAGGTTGCCTCGGAGCGCGTGCGTTCCAGAGAATCCTTTGCGGCGGCGGCAAGCTTCGCGCCGCGATCATCGAATGCGCGTTTGCGATCCGGCGTGATCAGGCGCTTCACGGCCTCGATCAAAGATGGCAGCGTAGCTTCGGCGTCGGCGGCGATGGCCAGGTCGACTTCCGGATAACGCTCGAAGTCCTGATAGTTGCTGTGCAGGAACAGATCGCCCGCCGTGATGCTGATCAGCTTGGCTCCGGGCTTAGTGATCGGCTGCGAGGTTCGCTGGAGCTGATCGCGGAAGGAATGGACCGTCCCCCAGAAATCCGTCAGTTCGAGGCCGAGGATCACATCCGCCCCACCCACAAGCGCCCGGCTGCGCTCGGTCTGATTGAGCGGGTGCCGCGTGGGGAAATTCATGCGCCCGCCCTGATCGATCACCGGGGCTTGCAGAGCTTCGGCCAGTTCGACCAGCAGCTTCATTCCGGCAGGCGTTCGAGCGGCGCGGTCCGCGATGATGACAGGGTTCTCGGCAGCCACCAACATCCTTGCGGCTTCTGCCACGGCGCCCGATTCGCCTTGCGGCGGCGCGGCCAGTGTCAGCTTGGGGATGCTCAAGCGGGCGTCAGCGGGGATTGCGTCCTCTTGCAGATCGCCATCGGCCACCAGCACGATGGGCATCATGGGCGGCGTCATCGCGATCTTGTAGGCGCGCACGGCGGATTCGGCGAAGTGAGTGAGCGAGGCTGGGGCATCGTCCCATTTCACGAAATCGCGGACGAGCGAAGCTCCATCCTGGACACTGTGTGCCCATTCCACTCCAGGTCGTCGAGTAACCGCGTTGGCAATGTTGCCGAATATCACATATACGGGTACGCGATCGCAGTAGGCGTTGTAGATCGCCATGGCCGCGTGCTGCAGACCGACCGTTCCATGAGCAAACACGGCCAGCGGCTTGCCTTCGACCTTGGCATACCCGTGGGCCATCCCGACGGCCGATTCCTCATGGCAGCAGGTAAGGAACTCGGGGTTGCGATTGCCACCGTAGTTAATCACCGATTCATGCAGGGCGCGGAAGCTCGAGCCGGGATTCGAACAGATGTACTCGATGCCCAGGGATTTGAGGACATCGACCATGAAGTCGGATCCGGGGCGCTCGTTGGTGAGAACTTCGACGGTCGCGGGTGTTGCCGTTTCGGCTTCGCGCGTCGCGGCGTTAGGGGCGGTGACTCGCGGGGTGCCGGGCTGGATCTGCTGGGCTTGCGCTGGGGCGCCGGCGGCAGTGAGGGCAGCGGCACCGACGGTCGCGCTCTGAAGGAAATTACGTCGATTTAGCGCACTTTTCTTGGACCGGGCCACGAGGCTCTACCTGCTCAGAGATAGAGTATCACTTGGAAGGCAGTCCGAACTCCACCTTGCGTTCCTTGTTGATCTGCTTGCTGAAGTCGCGATCCACCAGGTCGAGCGAGACGCTGTTCTTGGCGCCCTGCACGGTGATGTAGTTGAGGGTGTCGCCTTCCACCCAGTAGGCAATCGCCGGGAAAATCGTATGGTCCTTCATGGCGATGAGGAACATCACCTGCTGGTCGGCCGCAGTCGACGTCTGATCGTTATTCGCAGGCGGCGTTTGGAACTGACCAGGCTCCGGAAGAGGCACGTTGGAGTAGTCGCGAATCACCGGGTTAGCGGTGTCCGGCCTGAAGTACTGGTTAATGATCACCACCGGCGGCTGCGGCGCCTGGTCATAACCCGTGCCTGGATAACCCGGCTGCGCGTAACCCGCCATGGGCGCGGCCGGAGCGTCGTAATCGTAATAGCTTCCGCCGTAGAACACCGGATAGGGAACCGCGACGGCGACTCCGTGCGATCGATGGGGAATTTGAGGAACCGGCGCCGCGACCAGCGGGGAGCCCGGAAGGCGAGGATTCCGTACAGCGACAGGCGCTCCGGTGCCGGGATAAATCAACCGGCCGAATCCAGCTCCGCCGGTAGTGCCGGTGACGGCTCCGGGGTTGGAGATCCGGCCGAAACCGGTGGGATCGGCAGCACGCTGGGCCGACACGATCGAAACCGACGCGGCCAGGGCAATTACAGCTGGGCTCAACCTCATGGAGTCGCCTCCTACTCGTATTGTAGACGCTGGGAGAACTGGCGGCGTTTAGCTCTGATTTCTCTTCGTCTTGGCGAGCCACTCGAAGCCGTCTGATTCGCGGTGAAGGATTACTATGTTCCCCCGCTTATCCGCGGCCTTCAACGACGGATTCATGGTGACCGTGACTTGGTCGCCGATCTGGAGCGTCCCGGGCTGGACACCGTGCTTCAGCAATGCGTTGGCCCCTTTGGGAAATTCGAGGGACCATCGTTCTATCTTTCCGTCCTTGCCTGGCGCTTCGATCTGAAGGAAAGAATGAGGGTTTCGCAACAAGACGCTGACAATCTTGCCCTCGACCTTGACTTCCCTTTTCAGATCGTAGGTGCCATCGATGTTGTGATGCGCGGAGACCGTGACGCCGGATAGCGCCAGCGCCAGTGTTGCGAATTTCATGATGTCGATTCTACAGCCAATACATCGTGAGGTAAACCACAGTCCCTGAGTCCGCGGGACCGTGCTTTACTGGACTCGCACCGTGACGGTATGGGTCGATACAACGGTAGCTTCCCAGCTTCGTTTGTAGGCGAAACTGATGCTGTAGTCGCCGGCCTTTTCCGCACGGAAGCGGAAGACTTCGGTGACCGTATCGCCTGGCCGGTCTCCAGGAATGGTCTCCGGAGCGGGACTTTCCAGCCGGATACCCGGGGGAAGCGTTCGGACTTCCCACTGGTACCCGGCTGTGGCAACCGCAGGGAGGCGTACGACGAATTCCTCACCGGCGGCGGTCGTAATCTGTTGCGGTGTCACAGGTGCGCTACATGCGCTCGAAATCAGGAATACCACTTGTGGTAGAGCGCGGAATCGGTGCCCTCCACGAAGCAATCCAAACGCCCACTGGCCCATGAACTGACCCCGACTCCAGAGCTCAGAAGACCACCAAGGTCCTCTTCGCCGCTCCAATGCGCTCCATCCCACCATCTGTGCCACATATGCGAATTCTGACCGGGATAGAACACATCGATCCGGTTCGGTCCCCAGGATACCGCGCCTGGATCGCCGGACAAAACGCCACCCAAATCCTCGTAGCCGTGCCAGGCACCATCAAACCACCGATGGTAAAGGTGCATGTCGTAACCACGTACGAACACGTCCAGCCGGTTGGCGCTCCAGGACGCTGCGGCAGGAGCCGAGCTCAAACCACCTCCCAGGTTTTCCCAGCCGTGCCAACCGTGCCCATCCCACCACATGTGATACAGGGCCTGATCCATTCCACGTCCAAAGACATCGATGCGGTTGGGGCCCCAGCAAACCGCCGCGGGCTGGGACGAAAACATCCCGCCCAGCGCTTCCCATCCGCTCCATCCGCCCTGGTACCACTTGTGATACATCTGATGGTCGGTTCCGACGGCAAATATGTCCAGACGGCCGCTGGCCCAGGAGCAGATTGCCGGGCCGCCGTGAATCACTCCACCGAGAGATTCCCACCCGCGCCACGCCACTCCATCCCACCAACGATGCCAGCAGGCCGAATCCAGGCCCCGAGCCACCACGTCGATCCGGTTCGGACCCCAGGAAACCGCGTCTGGCTTAGACGTGATCTGACCTCCCAAGCCTTCCCATCCGCTCCAACCGTGAGGAGGCGCCGGCAGAATGACTCCCTGGGCGGTCGAGAATGCATAATTGGTATCGATGCCGCATTGGCCGTAAGCAATCTTGAAGAATCCGGCATCACCCCAGCCCGTCCCCCAGGAATTCTTACAAATCCAGCACCCTTCCGCCTCGGAGTACCCGATGACTTCCACGCAGTGGGACCCCGCCAGGTTGCCGGTGACGTGATGGTAGACGCCGCTGCCGTAGGAGAAGAAATCGTCGTACACATCGAACACCGCCGAACACGGTCCCGTGTTGGACAGGTAATTCTTGCGGTCCGTCGCGCTGGCCAGCGTTCCGTGAGAAGTAATCTTAGTCGCGATCGCCGCCCGGTTGGGAACATTGACGCAGTGGGGAACCCACATGCCATCCGGGCCGACGACCGGAGGACTTGCGAATGCGCTCATGTAAGAAAAAGCGGATTCGGGCACAACGCCGCGGGACTGCACCTCTCCCAACGCCTGATCCGGCCACCATCCACCGCAGGAGGCGCCATGAGAAGAACAGAAGTGCAGATCCGCCTCCGACAGATCGGGCAACTGGCCCTTCTCGATCGACGCCATCGACTCCACCAGCGCGGAGGAACAAAACGAAACGCAGGATCCGCAGACCTTCTGGTCCTTTACCCCCGTCACGTGGTTGCCATTGCGGTTCCGCCAGTCGACGGCGGGTGCGAAGGCTGGCGCGGCCGCCGCAGCCACCGCAGCCGGAGCCATCGCGGCTGCACGTAGCGCTTCATTCACGATAACGCCGAGCAAAGCCTTCTTCTCGCCATCGCTTAGGTTCGACTGAGGCGTCTGTCGCGCTCGCCATCTGGCCGCAGCACCGGACAGATTCGCGGAAAGCTCCTGAATTCTCAAAACCGGCATGATAGGTCCATCCTTCCTGAACGCACGTTGAAACTCCGCCTGGAGAACCAGGCCGTCACGCGATTACACATTTACCATCGCGATGCTTACTCCCTATTAAAGGAGTATTGCAATCCGATTTAACGAATATGATGCCAGCGTAAAACTTGCACGACGGGACTCAGATACTTGAGTTTTACCGCTGGACTGAAAGGGTATTCTGCGCGCGAATAATATCGCTTGTCAATACACAAAGAGTAATACTGACGTTTTTATATTCACGTAATACCGGAATTATCCGAAGCTGTTCGGAAAGCTACAACCAATACAGCATCAGGTATACGACGACCCCGGTAACGCTGACGTACAGCCAGATAGGCAGCGTCCAGCGGGCGATACGCCGATGCCGGGAGAAGTCGCCGGTCTTCTCAGCTTTGAGCGCACGGCGCAGCGCGATGATCGCCAGGAAGGGTACTGTAGCGGCCAGCACGGTGTGCGTGAACAGGATGGTGAGATAGACGTAGCGAATGAATCCGGTCTTCTCGAAATAAACCGCGCCGACATTGGCATGATAGATGAGATAGCAGACCAGGAACACGGCCGAGACGGCGAACGCCGCGATCATCGTCTTTTTGTGCTGCTCCCGTTTGCCCGCGCGAATCAGGAAGTAACCGCGGACGAGGAGAATCGCGGCGGTGCCGTTGAGGATCGCGTTGACCGCCGGAAGAGTGTGGACGTCCATCAGGACGGCTGCCTCAGCAACACCTTCGCATCGGCGATCACGCGCTGAATCGCATCCGGTTCCGAGGTCAGATAGTATCCGCGGATCTGCGATTTGCGATCAATCAGTACGAAGCGTGTGGAATGATCTAGGCTTCCATCGACCGAGTTGAGCTTGAAGACGTCGTGACCGAGATGGTTCAAGGTTTCCCGCGGGCCGGTCAGGAAATACCAGACTCCGGGCGTGGCGCTATAGAATGCAGCGTACTTGGCGAGCTTTTCCGGAGTGTCCCGGTCGGGGTCCACCGTCATCGACACGAGCTTCACGTCCTGTCCGGCCAAGGCGGCCTGGACTTCACGCATCTGCGAGCTCATGCGCGGGCACGGGCCCGGGCAATTGGTGAACATGAAATTCGCAACCCAGACGTGACCAGCGAGAGAGTCACTCTTGAAATTCGCGCTGGTCTGATCGGTCAGGATGAAATCGGAAACGGCACCCAGCGACGGCAAGTCGGCATGAGCGGCACACCCGACCAGCGTCACCGCGAACAGCAGACTAGCTGTCGAGCGCCATGAGTCCATACAACAGGGGAAGGTAGAGCACGCTGGCCAGTAAAACACGGCGGGCCTGGAGGCGAGTCTGGCTCGAATTGGCTTGGAATCCCGCATACAGCAGGATGGTCCCCAGCACCGACGCACCGAACAGATACAGATTCCCGGCCATATCGAAGAACTTTGGCGCCAGGCTCATGGGAATCAGCGCCATGGAAAACCAAACGATGCGGCGAGAGGTGGAATCGACCGTCGGCTCGACAACGGGCAGCATGCGGATGCCGGCCCGCGCGTAATCCTCGCGATACATCCAGGCGATCGCGTAGAAGTGCGGAAACTGCCACAGGAACAGGATGGCGAAGAGAATCCCGGCCTCGTAATTCAAGTGTCCGCTGGCAGCCGCGTAGCCGATCAGCGGAGGCATTGCCCCGGGAATCGCTCCGATGGTGGTGGATATCGGGGATCGGCGCTTCAAGGGCGTATAAACGAACAGGTAACTGGCCAGCGTGAACAACGCTAGTAATGCGGTCAGAAGATTCACGCCCAACCACAGTTCGGTGAAGCCGATCGCCGACAAACCCGAGCCAAAGACCAACGCGCGGTCCGCTGTAATCCGGCCGGACGGAATCGGACGAGCCTTGGTCCGGTTCATCAGGCCGTCGCCTTCGCGCTCGTACCACTGGTTCAGCGCCGCAGTGCCGCCGGCGATCAGCATGGTTCCAAGGAGCGTGTGGAACAGCTCCATCCACGTCCAGGGCTTTCCGAGGTGCGAGCCGAACAGGAAGCCCACGCCAGTGCTCATCAGGATAAACAGCGTGATGCGCGGCTTGGTGAGCTCCAGATAGCGGTTCATTGGGCGACTACCTGCCGCGTGTCGGCCGTCTCAGGCGAGCGCGCGTGCACATTCCGCCGGATCTGGATCGCCAGGACCACGCTCGCAGCCAGCGTCAGGCCGCCGGTACCGACGTGGGCCACGGTGGTCAGCACCATCGCCAGCGGATACTCCGCCGCGTTGATCCGCGCGATATAGGCAGCGATGCCCAGGAAGATCTGTACCAACGTAATCCCCAGAAGGCCGGCTGCGGCGGAGCGTAACGCCCGATGCTTCGGGAACTGATTCAACACGAACACCGCTGTCAAGAGAATCACTAAAGGCACGAGCATCGCGCCGATCACGTGAGGCATGAGCCCAAACGCGCGATGGCGGAAACCTGCTCCGAGTCCGATCTGTATCAGCACCAATATCGGAGTGATGACGGCGAGCGACCGCAGAGACGGCCAGCCGTAGTCCTCTACGGGATCGGGCCCTTGCTGCCAATGCCGGGATGTGAACACCGCGATGGCCACCGTGACCGAGAAGAAAAGCTGTGCGAGACACGCGTGGGCGATACTGATCGGCGCGGGCTGCAGCAGGAGCACCGTCGCTCCGCCGAGGAGACCCTGGGCAACCACTCCGCCCAGCGCGAGCCAACCCAGCTTCTTCATCCAAGCTCGCTTCTCAACGCGCGCGATCCAGATCGCCAGGATGATGGTCAGCGTCCCGACGACGGTCGCGATCATGCGGTGGCCGGTTTCGAAAAGCACGCCGCCGGTCATCTCCGGAATCACCTGGCCGTAGGACAATGGCCAATCGGGGACGGAGAGGCCGGCTTCCTTGCTGGTGACGGAAGCCCCGGCGATTACCAGGAACAATGTGCACACGGCGACCAGCGTCGCGTAACGGTGCAGCCACGGGGTTTTCATTGGGTCAGGAGCCAACGGCTCGTACATTTCTAGTTTAGCGCGTAAAATTCTAGTTTGGCGCGTAAAATAAGGTTCCTGTGATTTCTTCGTTTCTTCAGCCCATCCATACCGTCTACGGCGGCGCCCACTTATTTAAATCAACCACTTGCGGGAAGCTGGCAGCTCTGGCCGAACGGGCGTTCGCGGAATATGCCCCCGACCCCGCCACCCTGGCGGGGGTTCTTGGGTTCGCGGAGGAACTGGCCGAAACGGTCCACTCTCGCGTCGCCAGGAAGCTCCGCCGCGGAGCGGTGGAGGATTATCGCATCGATTTCGAAGACGGATTCGGCGTTCGCTCCGATGCCGAGGAGGACGCGGCTGCCGACAAAGCTGCCGCGGAAGTCACCGCCGCTGTGCAGGCGAAGTCGCTCCCCGGGATGTTCGGTATCCGCGTGAAGTCGTTTCACACGGAGGCGACGAAGGCGCGCGCGATGCGCACACTGGATCGTTTTCTTTCGCGGGCGATTCTACCGGAGAACTTCGTGGTCACGCTGCCCAAGATCACGGCACCCGAGCAGGTCACGGAACTTGTCGACGCGCTGAAGCCCTATCCCGATGTCCGCATTGAGATCATGATCGAGACACCGGGATCGATCTTCATCTTGCCGAAGCTGCTGGAAGCAGCCGGGGGTAAATGCATCGCTGCGCATTTCGGGGCGTATGATTACATGGCGAGCCTGGGAATCACGGCTGCCTGTCAGGATCTGCGCCATCCGGCGTGCGATTTTGCCCGATCGATGATGCTGGCCACGCTGGCAGAAACCGGCGTATGGCTGGTGGACGGAGCAACGAACCTGCTTCCCTTCCCGCCCGAGGTGAATCGAGCCTGGAAGCTGCACTACGACAACATTCGCCATTCTCTGTACAACGGCTTCTATCAAGGATGGGACCTGCATCCCGCACAAATTCCAGCGCGACTGGTCGCCGTGCACGCGTTTTTCCTGGAGGGCCTCGCGGAGGCGTCAGCGCGGCTGCGCAATTTCAGGGATCAATCCGAACAAGCGACGCGCGTGGGAGCGATCTTTGATGACGCGGCCACCGGGCGGGGCCTGGTCAACTATTTCGAGCGGGCCGTGCATTGCGGGGCTATCGATGAAAACGACGTGCCAAATTAGACCGACGGCAAGCGACAAGATCGCCTGCCCCACTAGGCCCTTTTTCGAACAGCGCTAATCAGGCGTTCCGAGCGAACCGGCTTGGCCAGAACCTCGTCGACCAGAGCCTGCTCAGGGCGACCTTCCAGATCCGCGCCCCAGCCGGCGAGCACGACGATCCGCACGCCGGGTGCCGCCTCACGAAACTCGCGGACCAGGGCCAGGCCGTCCTCAGGGGATGGCAGGCGGAGATCCAGAATCACGCATTCGGGCGCGAGTTCGCGAAACTTGTTCCTGGCAGTAGTGGCGTCGGCGGCCGTAGACACGCGGTGACCGTCGCGCTCCAGCAGCATTTTGCGGATTTCGAGCCCGCCAGGGTCGTCGTCGACTAACAGAACACTGGCCATGGTTGAACCGAGCTTAGTTGAACTTCACCGCGGCGATCACCAGTTGCGGCATGGTCTGATTCCAGCTGTCCGGCAAGTTGTCGAAGGGCAGACGGAAGCTTTTCGTTTCACCGGGCCTGAGGCCGCCCATTTGCGGGCTCACGATCGGCACGCGTTGCCGCAGATTCACCTGGCCGCGGTAATCCTGGAACACGCAGTAAATCTCCACCGTATCCAGATTGCGATCGCCGGCATTGGTAATGTTGCCCACGATTTCCACCACCATCTGGCTGACAAAATTCTGGGAGGCTTTCATGCCGACGTCGCTCAGCTTGAGATTCCCGATGTAGGCCCGCGCTTCGGGCGTCAGCGGCGCTTCGGCGACGGGTTTGTGCGGCGCGAGTTCCAGGTAAGCGACCACTCCCGCGCCGGCGAGCACCAGCGCGATCAGCACGATCTGGGGCAACCCGAACGCGTGGCGCTTGGGCGGCGCGGCAGCCGAGAGTGGAAAGTTACTGCCCACTGAGGGTCATCTCCCCGATCAGGAGCGTCGGGGAAGCGATCGAGCTGCGAAACTCGAGGTTCGCTCCCACCTGCTCCAGGTTCATCAGCATCTGTTTCAGGTTTCCGGCGATGGTGATCTCGGAAACAGGATACGCCAGTTCTCCGTTTTCAATCCACAGGCCGGCGGCGCCCGAAGAGTAATCGCCCGTCACCGTGTTCGCTGACGCGCCGATCAGCTCCGTTACATAGAGTCCTTGGCGAACTCCGGCAATCAGATCGGCTTCCGATCGCGTGCCCGCTTCGATATAGAAATTGCCCGGGCCGACTCCGGCGCTCCCGGCGAGCCCGCGAGATGCATTGCCCGTGGTTTTAAGCCCGAGTTTCAGCGCCGTATAGGTGTTGAGCAGATAACTCTTGAGCACGCCGCGCTCGATCACGACGGTGCGCCTGGAGGCCACGCCCTCATCATCGAATGGCGAGCTGCCGAACAGGCCCGGCATGGTGCCGTCGTCGATGATGGTCAGAGCCTCGGAAGCGATCTTCTCGCCCAGTTTGCCGGTCAAGAAGGATGCATGGCGATAGATCGCGCCGCCGTTGACGGCATCGAAGAGATCGCCCAACAGGTTCCGCGCCGTGCGAGGTTCGAAAATCACCGGCACTTTCTGCGTCGGGACCTTGCGCGGATTCAGGCGGCGCAGGGCACGCTCGGCCGCCCGCCTGCCGACCTCTTCCGGGCTTTCGAGACGCGAGACTTGGCGCGCGGAAGACTGCCAGTAATCGCGTTCCATGGAGCCGTTCTGTTTTGCCACCGGGACGACGCTCAGTCCGCAACTGGAGGTTCGATACTCCCCGGCGAACCCCAGTGAATTGGCGAACACGCGTGAGCCGAGATACGAATCGAACGACGCGCCTTCGGAGTTGGTGATCCGCGCGTCCGCGGCCAGGGCTACCTCTTCCGCTTTCAAGGCCTGGGCTATCTTCCACTCCGTTTCCATACGGGAAACCGAGTCGTCGTACAGTTTCAGGTCGCCGGAGAAGCGGCCGAGATCGGCAGGATCGGGCAAGCCGGCGTGCGGATCCGGAGTCGTGATCCGGGCCAGTTCCAGAGCCCCGCGGACCATGGATTCAATGCCTTGCGGAGTTAAATCGGATGTTCTGGATGAACCGGTTAGATTCCCCACGAGAACGCGAATTCCCGCGCCGCGCGACCCGGCCTGCTTAAGGTTTTCGACCTCGCGCATCCGGACGCCGGCCGAAAATTCCTCACCCTCGGAGATGGTGCATTCGGCCCCGGTCGCACCGAGTTCCAGCGCTCGCTTAGTAGCTGCCTGGGCGATGTCCAGCAATGCTTCGCTCAAGCGGCGGTCCCCCCGACAGTCATCTTGTCGATCTTCACGGTTGGGATGCCGACGCCCACAGGAACGCTCTGCCCTTCCTTGCCGCAGATGCCGATGCCTTCGTCGAGCTGGAGATCGTGTCCCACCATGCTGACGTACTTCAGCGCCTCAGGACCATTTCCGATCAGCGTCGCGCCCTTCACCGGCTTGGTCAGCTTGCCGTCTTCGATTAGATAGCTCTCGGTGGCCTGGAAGACGAAGTTGCCGCTGGTTATATCCACCTGCCCTCCGCCGAACGTCGCGCAATAGATGCCCTTGGGAACGCTGCGAATGATCTCATCCGGATCGCTCTGCCCGGCCAGCATGTAGGTATTGGTCATGCGCGGCATGGGGATGTGCTGATAACTCTCGCGGCGTCCGCTGCCCGTTGAAGTAGACTTTAGAAGTCTTGCGGACAGCGTGTCTTGCAGATACCCGCGCAGGATGCCGTTTTCGATCAGCACGTTCTTCTGCGTGGGAACACCTTCGTCGTCGACGTTCAACGATCCGCGGCGGCTGCCGCCCCCATAATGAGCGATGGTTCCGTCGTCGATCACGGTGCATAGAGGGCTCGCAACCTGCTGGCCGATGCGTCCGCTGAAGGCGGAAACACCCTTGCGGTTGAAGTCGGCTTCGAGTCC
The DNA here is from genome assembly GCA_020073445.1 of Terriglobia bacterium. GTDB lineage: Bacteria > Acidobacteriota > Terriglobia > Bryobacterales > Bryobacteraceae > Palsa-187. The sequence continues at coordinate 86,248 of JAIQFE010000017.1, read as the reverse complement.
GTGGCCGACGGCTTCGTGGAGCAGTATACCCGGCCATCCGGGTCCCAACACGACGACCGATTCCCCCGCGGGCGCGTCGACTGCGGAGAGCTGAACAATGGCTTGCCGCGCGGCTTCCTTAGCGAAGTGCTCGGGCGTTTTTTCGTTGAGGAAAAAGTCCAGAGTCACCCGACCGCCACCGCCGGAATAGCCTTGCTGCGGAACCCCATCGGCTTCGCGGGCCAGCGCCGCAACGCCCATCCGCGCCATCGGCTGGCGGTCGAAGCTGAGGCGACCGTCGCTCGATGCGATCAAAACTTCCCGAATGCTGTCGGCGTAGTTCGCGATCACCTGAAACACGCGGCGGTCATAGGCGCGGGCGGCTGCGTCGGCGCGTTTCACCAGGTCCACACGCTCGGCGAGCCCGACTTCGTGCGGAGACGTCACCATGGGATACAGATTGTGTTTCGACGCTTCTGTGAAGCCCGTCTTAACAACGCTTGCCGGACCGCGTGCGATCAGCGCGGCCACCCGCGCGGCCTTGCGGATTTTCTCCGGACTGAGGTCGTCGCTATAGGCGTAGCCGGTGCGTTCGCCCGCGATCACGCGAATGCCGACGCCCAGCGTCACGCTTTCGCTAGCGCTCTTGACGATGCCTTCGTCGATGCCGATGGAACTGGTGGAGAGGTACTCGAAATACAGATCCGCGTACTCGCCTCCCGCCGAAAGCGCTTCGCCCAGGTAGGACTCCAAATTGCGTTCCGTGATCCCGAATTTTGCCGCAAAGAAGGACGGAGATAACCCCATGCTTTGAGCCTAGCACGCACCCTTATGCGGGCATGTAGAATGGTTCGGAACAGGAGATTTGAATGAATCGACGCAAGGCACTTGGATCGCTGGTTGCAGGGGCCGCAGTCACGGCCGTGACGGTGGGTGTGGCGAAAGCCGCCGATACCGAGATCGAGATTCTGGTGGGCCACTGGAAGAAGTCGAAAGACTTGACCCTGAAGACCGCAGAGGCCATGCCAGCCGAGAACTACGACTTCAAGCCGTTTCCCGAAGCGCGCGCTTTCGGAGCGGAGCAACAGCACCTGGGACAGGCCGAAGGCTTCTACCTGGGGCGTCTGGGCAAGGGCGCGGCTCCCGCGGCTCCCAAGAATGACATCACCAAGGATGCCACGGTGAAGTATCTGACCGCGCTTTTCGATTGGTCGATCGGCGTGGTGGGACAGCTGACGGCGGCGGATCTGACCAAGACGTTCGGCCAGGGCAAGCAAGCCGCGACCGGCCTGGAACTGCTGTATCAGGCGATGATCCACACGGCGCACACGCGCGGCTACGGCGAAATGTACCTGCGCATCAAGGGCGTGGTGCCGCCTACTTATGACGTTTAGGCTGGCGGCCGCCTGAGCGCTTGCCGAATGTGCGCTTTCCGGGCGCTCGCTTACCGGACTCACGCTTCTCCGCTGACGCTTTGCGGATCACTCGATTGCTGATCGCTCGATCGCCGGCCACTCGCTGGCGCTCGTTGTTCTGTGCGGCTCCCTGTGAACCGACGACAGAAAACTGCAATTTCTTCTCGACGCCATCCACGCGGTCGAGCCTGACGCGCACGTAGTCGCCAATCGAGTACTGCCGGCGGCTGCGTTCGCCGATGATCTTGCGAACGTTCTCGTGGTACGTGAAGCGGTCGCCCGGCAGCGTATCGAGCGGCACCAGACCCTCGATGAACAGGTCCTCCAGCTCGACAAAGAAGCCGAAGCGAGTGGTGGAAATGATCAGGGCGGCGAACTCGTCGCCCACCTTGTCGATCATGAACTTCACTTTCTTCCACTCGACCAGCTCGCGCTCGGCTTCGGCGGCGCGGCGCTCGGTTTCGGAAGAAGTATCCGCGATGCTGCGCATGTCGGCGTCGTAACGCGAGGCGTCGAGATGCGCGCCCAGCACGCGGTGCACGATCAGATCGGGATAACGCCGGATGGGCGAAGTGAAATGCGTGTAGCTGGGCGCGGCCAGCGCGAAATGGCCCTGGTTGCGGTCGCTATAGCGGGCTTGTTTCAGAGACCGGAGCATCAGGTAGCTCAGGATGCGCTCTTCGGGTTTGCCTTCGATCTTTTTGACCAGCCGCTGGTAGTTGCGCGAAGTGAAGTTGACATCGTCCAGCGCGATCACCTGATCGCCGAATCGCTTCACAGGCGCCGCGCCGCCCCGGAGCGAATAACCGAAATGCGTAGCCACCTCCTCGAACTCGAGAACACGCTTGGGATCGGGACGCTCGTGGATGCGGAAGATGGTCGGGACTTCCAGGGATTCCAGGTGCGAAGCGACCGCCTCGTTCGCCGCCAGCATGAACTCCTCGATGAGTCGATGCGCGATGTTGCGCGGCGCGCGCGTGACGCCGGTCATTTCGCCGAACTCGTTGAACTCGAGCAGGGGCTCCGGAAGATCGAAATCGATGGAGCCGCGGCGGACGCGCTTCCGGTTCAGGATCAAGGCGAGTTCCTGCATCCATTTGAAACGCTGCACGAGCCGTTCGTAGCGTTCGACCAATGCCGGATCGCCTTCCAGCACGCCGTGAACCGCCGTATAGGTCATCCGCTCGGCGCTGCGGATCACGCCGCGAGTGAATTCCTGCGACACAACGTCGCCCTGCGCGTCGATCTCCAGCAGCGCGGACAGCACCAACCGGTCTTCATGCGGCCGCAGCGAGCACTGATCGGTCGATAGCTCCACTGGCAGCATGGGAACCGCGCGGTCGGGGAAATAGACGCTGGTGCCGCGCAGAGCCGCTTCCCGATCGATAGGCGAACCGGGCCGCACGTAATGACTCACGTCGGCGATATGCACTTGGAGCGCCCAGTGCCCGTTCGTTAACGGTTCCACCCACACGGCGTCGTCGAAATCCCGGGCGGTTTCGCCGTCGATGGTCACGATGTCCAGCTCGCGAAAATCGCGGCGCCGCACGAGCTCTTCCGCGGGAATCGCGCCGGGGATCGCGCGCGCCTGCTGTAGAACCTCGTCGGGAAACTTATGCGGAATGTGGTGCGAACGAATCAGGATCTCGACGTCGATCCCGAAATCGTCCGGCATGCCCAGGATCTCGATGATACGGCCCACGGGGCGGTCGCCGTCTTCGCCGAAATCCATGATCTCGGCCGTAACGATCATGCCGTCCAGGTCCTCAATCGTGTTCACGGTGATCGCCGAGGCACCCACGCGGTCGACAGTCACCTGTCGGGCAGGCAAAGCCATGTCTTCGGGAATCTCGATCCACTGGCGGAGCCGCTCGTCGTGTGGAACGACGAAATTCCCCTGGCGGCGAATGCGGAACTCTCCGACCACGGTGAGATGGGCGCGGCGCAACACGCGCACGATCTCGCCATCGGCCTTCCCGTCGCGTTCGATGCGGCTGATCTTGGCGATCACGCGGTCGCCGTGCATCGCGCGGGACGCGGACTCTTTAGGAATGTAGACATCGCCGCGCAGGCCCGGGACGGGCACTTCGGGAATCACGAAGCCGTAGCCGTCGCGGTGCACATTCAAGCGTCCCACGGCGAATTCGCGGCTGACGCCGGTCGCCGTGTAATGCCCGGAGCGCGTTTCGACGATGTCGCCGCGCTGGGCCAGGCGGTCCAGCTCTTTCTCCAGTTGCTCGCGGGTAGTGCCGGTACGCGATCGCTCCCGCAGCAGCTGTTTAAGGTTCGTCCGGCCGTGCGGCAGCTTACGGATGTGCTCGATTAGGGAAAGCGCCACGATCCATTATATTGGTGTGAATGGAATTGAAGGTCGTTCGCCTCGAAATCCCTGAGAACGGAAACATCATCGTCGGCCAGAGCCACTTCGTGAAGACCGTCGAGGATCTCTATGAGGCTATGGTCAATACCGTGCCGGGGATCAAATTCGGCATCGCCTTCAACGAAGCTTCGGGAGCCTGCCTGACGCGCGTGGACGGCAATGACGATTCGCTGCGCGCGAACGCAACTAAGAATGCCCAGTCGATCGCCGCCGGTCACGTGTTCGTGGTGGCCCTGCGAGACGGGTTTCCGATCAACGTGCTGGGCCGGATTCGGGAGATTCCCGAGGTCTGTTCCATTTTCTGCGCCACGGCCAATCCCGTGGAGATGATCCTTGCCGAAACGGAACAGGGACGGGGTGTTTTGGGGGTGGTCGACGGCAGCTCGCCCAAGGGCGTGGAAGACACGGCAGGCGTCGAATGGCGGCACGCATTCCTGCGGAAAATCGGGTACAAGCGCTAGCGGTTTTGTTTTACCATGAGGCATGAGATTCAAGCTCGTGAATCTCGCATTGGCAGCGCTGTCCGGCGCTAGCTTTGCGTTGGCTCAGCAGGCGGTACCGGCTACGCGCGAGCCTCATCATCACGCCGTCTATGCGGATTCGCGCGTGCGGACTGTGGACGTCCAAATCGAGCCGGGCGAATCGACGCTGCCGCATCGCCACGATTCTGATTACGCCTGGATCGACGATGCCGGGATTCATTTTTCACGCGCGGGTCTGGCTCACGCCGAGCGGAACCACGAGGTGATCGTAGAACTTCTTCAGCCGCAGACCGGTCCCCGCAACGTCTGTAGCGAAGTTCTGCGTGGCGAATACCTGCATTGCCACGAACCTGGATCGGAATGGCTCGGCGCGAACCTCGAAATTCAATTTGAGACGGACCAGACCCGTATCGGTATTTTGCGGATCGCCCCGGATGCCAGGCTGGCGGTCCCCCCGGCGGAGGTACCGCCCCTTCTCATCCCGCTGGAAGGCACGGAAGCTGAGGTAGTTAGCCGGGTGAACGGCGCTCCCACCGGGAGCAGCTCACGGCGAATTTTGAGCGCTGTGGAGGTATTGAGAGCCCCTGCCGATCACGTGAGTGAGGTCCGAAACCTCGGGAAAACCACGGCGCGCTTTCTGGTTGTGGAATTTGGCGGTGAGGGCGAGTAATGGAGAACCCTACCAGAGTCGGCAAATACGACGTCGAGAAATACCTCGGCGGCAGCATGGCACGTGTTTACCGCGCCAAGGATAGCGTGCTGGGCCGCCGCGTGGCGCTGAAGATCCTGAGCGAATCCGGCATGGCGGATCCGGAAGCCAAGCAGCGCTTTCTGCAGGAAGCTCGCGTGGCCTCCAGCATCCGGCACGAAAACATTGTCGGGGTCTATGATTTTGGCGAAGACCAGGGCCGGCCGTACATCGTCATGGAGTTCGTGGAAGGCGAGAGCCTGCGCGACGCCATCCGCAACAACCACCTGGGCGATCTGCGAAGCCGGCTGAAGATCGCGCTGGCGATCGCGGGCGCCGTCGATCATATCCACACCCGCAAGATCATTCATCGCGACCTCAAGCCTGACAATATCCACATCAATGCCGAAGGGAAGGCGCTGCTGATGGATTTCGGTATCGCCAAGGCCGAAGGCGTCCAGCTCACCAAGGTAGGTTTTACGCTGGGCACACCGTACTACATGCCGCCGGAACAGGTGCTCGGGAAACCGCTCACTCCGCAGGCCGACGTGTACGCGTTCGGGATTCTGATGTACGAACTGGTGACCGGCATGCGACCCGTTAAGGACGGTTCCGTGGACGAGATCTTTCAGGCCATCCTCACCGAGCCTCTGAATATGGAGCCGCTGAAGGCGCTGAACCCGCCGCAGGCATTAACGTCCCTGATCGAGCGCTGCACCGCCAAGCAGGCGGATCGCCGGCCGCCGGGACTGGGAGAAGTGCGAGCGATCCTGCAAGCGGTTCTGCAGGGACTCCCGGGGGCTTCGCAAGGGGTTTCGCTCCCGATTCCGCAGGCAATTCCCCCAGCGGTTCCACAGGCTAACCCACAACGGCGGCAGACAGACGTCCCTCGTTCAACTCCGCCCGTGATCGCACCAGCTCCCGTGGCAAGCGCTCCGCCGAAGCCTAAAGCCGCTTCCGAGGGCTTGCCGCAGTTCCTGGAGATGCTTCCTGCCGGGCTGCGCACGCAAACCGGCCTGATGCTGTTGAGCTGCTCCGCCGTGCTGGTCGTAGTGGCGCTGCTGGTCGGTATTCTGAAGCTCACGGACGCATTATAAGAACCATGGAACTGCCCGCCACCCTCGGAAAATACGAGCTGCTCGAGTTCCTGGGCGGCGGTATGTCCCACGTGTATCGAGCGCGCGACACGGTGATCGACCGCACCGTGGTGGTGAAGATCCTGACCGACGATTCCTGCCGGGACGCCGATGCCAAGGCCCGTTTCCTCCAAGAAGCGCGGCTGGCCGGCGGCTTCCAGCACGAAAACATCGTCAGCGTCTTCGACTACGGCGAATTCGAAGGCAAGCCTTTCATCGTGATGGAGTACCTGAAGGGCGAGGATCTGCGCGACGCCATCCGCAACGGCCACCTGGGTGGCATGAATGACCGGCTGCGCATCGCGCTCAACATCGCGCAAGCCCTGGACTACGTGCATGAGCGGGCGATCGTCCATCGCGATATCAAGCCGGAGAATATTCACATCGCCTCGGGCGGCAAAGTGAAGCTGATGGATTTCGGCATAGCGAAGACAGCCGACCTTTCGCTGACGCGCACGGGCATGGCCATGGGCACGCCCTACTACATGTCCCCGGAACAGATCTCCGGAAGTGGGACGTCGCACCTGGTCGATATCTACGCGTACGGGCTGCTGCTGTTTGAGCTCCTGACGGGGATTCGGAGCGTGCGCGGCGAGACCATGGAACAGGTCTTCTTCCAGATTCTGAACCAGACCGTCGACGTAGCCGCGATGGAAAACGCCGGCGTGCCTCCGGCGGTGCGCGATCTGGTGGTCCGCTGCACCGCGAAAAAGCCGGAAGCGCGCCCTCAGAGCTTCAAGGCCGTCGCCGAGGAGCTTCGTGGCATCCTTGCAGGCGAATCGAAATCGGCCGTCACGCAGCCCGTTCCTAAGGCAGCGGTGCAACCTGCGCCCATTCCCGCCGAACCCGCGATCGCCGCAAAAAGTCACGCTCCAAGCAAAGCTCCGATATGGATTGGCATCGCGGCCATAGTGGTGATCGGGGCTGGAATCGCTTTTTGGATGTTGCGCCCCGCACCAGTGCCCGTCGTGCCTGGAATGGTCTACATACCGGCCGGGACATTCCTGGCCGGCGAAGACAAGAAACCGGTCAGTCTCAAAGCCTTCCTCATCGACGAGACCGAGGTCTCCAACGCCGACTTCTGCAAGGCAATGGCCTGCAGCATCGAGCCCGGGAAGGAGAATCTTCCCAAGGTCGGCATCACGGTCGCCGAGGCCCGCGCGTATGCCAAGCAAATCGGCAAGCGGCTGCCGACATCGCTCGAATGGGAGCGGGCACTGCGCGGGACCCAAGGGGCGCTGTTCCCCTGGGGGGATCAGAAAGATGCTTCCAAGGCGAATGTCAGCGATAATCCCGCCGCCATGCATCAATTGATGCCGGTGCGCTCGTTTGCCGGGCCTCCGGACAGATTGATTTACGACATGATCGGCAATGCCTGGGAGATGGTGGAAGGCTCGGTCACACCCAGCCCGACCGCCATCGCCATGTTCGCCAACGTCATGACGCCGCCGCCGACCGCTCAGGAGCCTTGGATCGCCATGCGCGGAGGTTCCTTCAATCGCGCGCTGGAAGCCGGCTTCGCCTACGATGCGGTGAGTATCCCCGAACGCTTTTCCGAGCGGGACGTCGGCTTCCGCTGCGCGAAAGATCCCCTTTAACGATTTTCGAGCGCCGCCCGAACTTCTCGGATCTGCTCCGCGTGCCGCCGCGCATGACCCGCGATGATCATCAACGCCTCCACGCCGTTCAGCGGTCCGAAGGCCGGATGAACCGACGCGAGCGTGTAGAGATCCGCCGCACGTTCTCGCGCGAATTGCAGGGTGCTGTCGCGTGCGCTCTGAAACTGCTGCAACCCTTCGGCCAGGCTGGTGAAGCGCCCCTTGGGTAAGACCGTTTCCGGAGCTTGCCTCTTCGTTGTTCGGTCCACGAACCGCTGCGCCAGCGCGGCTTCCTTGGTTTTGTCTTCCGGAGGGGCTTCCGTGTATTCTCCGCCTGCAAGCCGTTTCAGGAACATCTCCTCGACCGTGGTCACGTGTTCCACGCACTCCAGCACCGACCAGCGATTCTCTTCGGGTCGGGTCTTGGCCAGCGATTCCGGAAGGCCTTTGGCCGAAGCATGAAAGTCTTCCCGGCTTTTCTCGAGGATCTCGATGATGTCGACTGCTTCCGAGGGAGCCATGCCGAAATTCTAGCTCAATAGAGTGGCGCCTCTCCCGGCGGCCGCGTCTTCCAACGCCGGTGAATCCACAACCACTGGTCGGGATGTGCGCGAATCACCCGTTCGAGCGTGGCATGCACGCGCTGCGTGTCAGCCTGAACATCGCCGGTCATCGGAATTTCAGGATCGAAGCGCAGAATGTATTTCTTCTCCTGATCGGACCACAGCGCGTACCCGGGTACCACGGCTGCTCCCGTGTGGTGCGCGAACTTGACGAAGGCCGTCCCAGCGCAGGCTTTGCGCCCGAAAAAGTCGATGAAGACGCCCTCGGCCGGCGCGGTGTTCTGATCGATCAGGATGCCCACAGCGTCGCCCGCCCACAGCGCCTTGAGAATCTTCCGCGCGGCATCGTGCTTTTGGATGATGTGATTGCCGGACAGCGCGCGACGCTTTTCGACGAAGGCGTTCACGCGGGCGTTATCCAGAGGTCGAACCACGATGTGCATCGGCGCGGTCAGCAGCGCATGCGAAAACGCGCTCAACTCCCAGTTGCCGAGGTGCGCGGTCGCCACCAGCACGCCTCGCCCTTTAGCCTGGGCGGCTGTGAAGTTCTCCAAGCCGTCATACCGGATCCACTCGTGAACGTTCGCCCGCGTAATCGTTGGGAACTTGGCGACGCTGGCCATAATGCGCCCCACTGAGAGAAAAACGCCGTCGGCGATGCGCTCCGGATTGTCGAATCCCGCGAGCTCCAGATTGCGGATCGCGACGCGCCTGAGTCGCGGCACGCCCCAGTCGAGCGCCTTGGCATAAGCGCGCGCCTTGAGCTTGAAGGCGGTCACTCGATCCAGCCGCCGCCTAACACCAGATCGCCGGAATAGAACACCGCCGCTTGGCCGGGCGTCACAGCGCGCTGGGCTTCATCGAAGCGAATCTCCACGCGGTCCGGATGGGAGGTTGGCAGCAGTGTCGCTGGCGCCGCGGCATGCTTGTTACGGATTTTCACTTCAGCCCGTACAGGTTCGGAAGGCGCCGCGATCGAGATCCAGTTCAATCCGCCGGCATGAGTGCGATCGCTCAGCAATTCCCGATCGCGCCCGACGGTCACGCGCCGGCTGGCTGGATCGGTCGAGATCACGTAGAGAGGCTCGCGCGCGGCCACCCGGAGTCCGCGCCGCTGGCCGACCGTGAAATGGTGAACACCCGCATGCTCGCCGACCACCTGTCCATCGGCTGTCACCAGCTCTCCGGCGACTTCTTGCGGCGCGATTCCCTGCTCCCGAAAATACGCGTCAATGAAAGCGGCATAGTCGCCGTTGGGAACGAAGCAAATCTCCTGGCTGTCCGGCTTGGCGGCAGTCGGGATGCCGAGTTCGCGCGCAAGCTCGCGCACCGCGCTCTTCTCCATCGCCCCTAGCGGAAACATCGATCGCGCGAGCTGATCCTGCTTCAAGCCGAACAGGAAATAGGTCTGGTCTTTGGCGCGATCCACGCTGCGCAGCATTTCCCAGCGTCCGCTATCCGGATTCCAGCGGATCTGCGCGTAGTGCCCCGTGGCGATACGGTCGGCTCCTACGCCCGCGGCCATCTCCAGGAACCGGTCAAACTTGATGAAGTTGTTGCACAGCGTGCAGGGAATCGGAGTACGCCCTGCCAGATACTCGTCGACAAACGGCTTCACTACCTGATCTTCGAAATCGCGTTCGAAGTTGACGACGTAGTAAGGAATCCCGAGTATCTGGGCCACCGCGCGGGCGTCATACACATCGTCGAGCGAACAGCAGCGTCCCGTGGCTTTGTCGCTTTGGATTTCCGGCAGCCGTCGCTGGTTCCAGAGCTGCATGGTCAAGCCGATGACATTTTCGCCGCGCGCCTGCAACATACCGGCGACCACGGAGCTATCCACGCCCCCCGACATCGCGACGGCTATAGGCTTGTCATTCTTTTGAGGATTCCTAGGCATAGGCCGGTGCCAGCTTTCGGAGATGGGTGACGGAATCCACCAGGGCCTCGATCAGCGCGTCCACTTGCTCGACGGTATTCGATCGCCCCAAAGAGAACCGAATGCTCGACCGGGCTTCCAGCCGGCTCAGGCCCATGGCCAGCAGGACATGCGAAGGCTCCGGCGCACCGCTCGAGCAAGCGGCGCCGCTCGATACCGCGAATCCCTTGAGATCGAGCGCAATCAGCAGAGCATCACTGTCGATCCCCTCAAAGCGAATGTTGGTTGTGTTCGCGACTCGCAGTGCACCCGCACCATTCACGCGCGTATCCGGAATGCGATCCAGAATGCTTTGTTCCAGGCGGTCGCGTAGCGCACCTTCTCGGCGATTCTCGGCATCGCCTTGACTGGCGATCCACTCCGCGGCCCGCGCAAGCGCCACGGCCCCGGCGACATTCTCCGTTCCCGCCCGACGTTCGCGTTCGTGGCGTCCGCCGTACATCATCGGCTTGAGCGATATTCCTTTGCGGACACACAACGCCCCGACGCCTTTGGGCGCACCGATCTTGTGCCCGCTGATGGAATACATCGCGACGCCCAGGTCGGCCACGCTAACCGGAATTTTCCCCGCCGCCTGCACCCCATCGGAATGCAGCGGGATACCGGCCTCTGCGGCAATGCGGGCGATCTCCTGAATCGGCTGGATCGTGCCGACTTCGTTGTTGGCGTGCATCACGCTGATCAGTTTCGTGCCCGGCTGAAGTGCCCGGCGGATCGCGTACGGATCCACCATGCCGCTGCCGTCGACCGGCACCAGCGTGTGATTCATTCGCGCGGCCGCCGCCAGTACGGCCGGATGTTCGAACGTGGTTGTAACTACGTGTCCGCCCGTGCCGAAGATCGCCAGATTATCGGCCTCGGTTCCACCGCTTGTGAAGACGATCTCCTGCGGCTCCGCTCCCAAAAATCCCGCAACCTGCTTGCGCGCGGCATCCAGCTTCTGTCGAGCCGCCTGTCCAAAATGATGAATGCTGGACGCGTTGCCATACACTTCGGTCATCATGGGAAGCATGGCTTCCAGGACCTCCGGAGAGACCGGGGTCGTCGCGTTGTGATCGAAGTAAAATCGCTGCACGGCTTACTTATGATCTTATCAGCCGCCTCTACGGAGCAGCCCGCGTACACAGTCGATACACGGAGGTGAGCCCTGCGCGCCCGGCAAGACAATAACGCTCGAACCAGGTCGCCAGATCCGGATAGTTGCGAATGTCCAACCGCGGGTTGTAGGCACTGAGACCGTCGACGATAATCGAAGGCGAACTGTGGAGCAGCTCCGCCCGGTTCTGGCGCGCCCAATCGGGGTCCACGCTGGTCGCATCGCGCAGATGGCGGTCGGCGGGAACACCCGTCAGGGGTTGCGACTCCCACATCCGTGAGGCCACCGGGAGCCGGGTGTAAACCACCAGGTTCGGCCGATAGCCCCAGACAAAGATCGTGTCGCCTTCTTTTGCCAGCGTTCGGATCAAACCAGCCGCTTGGCGGCTCTCCTGGTCCAGGGCCACGTCGCGCCAGGCGTGGGGACGGCCGGCCAGGTCGTCGGCGGCCAGCAGAAAATAGCGGGGGCCGAAGCGGATCATCGCGACCAGTGCGGCGACCGCCAGAATACCTGCTCCGATTCGGCGCAGCGAGGCACGGGATTCCTCGGCCAGCACACAAATACCGGGTGCCCCCGCGATCGCCAGGGGCGGTAGCAGCTGGTTGAGATAGTGCGGCGAGAATCGCCAGCCCACACCGGCGGTGGCCAGCGAGACGAGAGCCCACGCCAGGAGCCGCGCACGGGGACGGTCATCTTTCGCCCGCACGAAATACCAGACGGCTGCCACGCCCAGCGCCGCGTGGAACCCGAACCAATTCGCGAGACGGATGAGGGCATTCTCAACCGGCGTATCGCCCGGCGGCGCTCCCGCGTATAAAAGACCCCAGCGCCAAACGCTTTCGACATATGCCGGGAATGCATGCTCGGAGACAAGCCATCCCAAAAGCAGCGCGTTGGGAATCGCGAAACCAACCAGCAGCAAAGGCCACATCGCAGGCGCGAAAATCAGGCAGACGAAGAGCACCGTCAGGCCCTTGATGTTCATTGCGAATGCCAGCCCCGAAGCTAAACCAGCAGCCAGCGGCTTTCGCTTCCAAGACAAGTACACCGCGGCCAGATGCGGCAGGATCATCAAGGTGTCCGGCTCGAGCGGAATCGTCGCCGGTGGCAGATAGAAAACCACCGAAAACGCCAGCAACCCGGCCGCCCAATATCCTTCCCGCCGACTCCAAAGAGAAGCCGCGAAACGGAAGGCCACGGCACACGACGCCGCGGCGAGTACGGTCCCAGCGACCCGAAGAGGCCACCCCGGCCATGCACCGAACATCAGCGCCATCATGGCGCTCAAGGGAGGCTTGTCATACCACGCGTCCCGATACAGCATCTTGCCGTGAAGCATCTGGATCGCGGCGGCCAGGTGGTAGTCCTCGTCCGCCCACAGAATGTTGATGTGACACAGCCGGGAGAGCAGTAGCGCTCCCGTCAGGGACACCCAAAACCACACCGCGGACCGTTGCATCTGGACTTTCTATTGGAGCACAGGGTCATTCCTGCCAGTTCGCGATCCTGCGATACACTACTAAAGAAGGAAATACATGGCGAAAATCTCGGAAGTGCTGGGTGGAGCTGCGGCTATTGCCAAAGGAATGTCGGTGACGTTCCGGGAAATGTTGAATCCCACGCTCACGGAAGACTATCCCGAAGCTCCTGCGAAGTTTCAGGAACGCTATCGCGGCGTTCACGAGCTGCAACGCGACGAAAACGGCCTGGAGAAGTGCGTGGCCTGCTTCCTGTGCGCGGCCGCGTGCCCAGCCGAGTGCATCTACATCGAGGCGGCCGAGAATACCGACGAGCTCCGCATCAGCGGCGGCGAACGGTACGCCAAGGTCTACAACATCGATTACAACCGCTGTATTTTTTGCGGGTTCTGTGTGGAAGCCTGCCCCACCGACGCCATCACCCATGGCCACGGGTTTGAGATCGCCAGCTACAATACCTCCACGCTGATCTATCGCAAAGAGCAGATGCTGGTACCGGTTCCCGCCGGAGCGCACTTTCCGCTCAAGGCCGACACCTCCCAGGCCGCCGAAGGGCACTAGGAAGCCTCCCCTTCCATGATTCTGCCAACCACAGCAACTGCGGTGTGGATCCTAGCGATTGTGTCCCTGCTATGCCTGGGAAGCTGGGCGAACACCCTCAAACTGGCCGGCAAGTGGCGCTTCGAATACTTCTATTACGATTTTGTGGTCGGGATCCTGCTATGCGCGGGCGTGGCAGCGCTGGCCTTGGGATCGGGACGTGCCGAGGAGCTCACGGTTTCGGACAACCTGCTATTGGTGGGCTATCGGAAAATGGCCTGGGCCTTGGGCAGCGGCATCGTACTGAACCTTGGCATGCTGCTAATGCTGGCGGCCATGTCGATCGCCGGGATGAGCGTGGCGTTTCCGTTGACTCTGGGAGTGGCGCTGGTGATCGGCGCCGTGTGGGATTTCGCGATTACCACGCAGGCCAACGCACCGTTGACGTTCATGGGAGTCGCCCTGCTGGCGGCGGGCGTGGTTGCCGCCGGTACTACCTATGTCCGGCTTCTGAGGGTCCGCCGGGAAGCTGCACAGAAGGCTCTGACGCCGGATCCGCGAATAAAGTCGAAGCGCCAAAAGTCAGCCGGGGCGGCGCTGGTCATTATTTTGTCCGCTGTAGCGGGAATTGCGTTGAGCACATTCCCCAAAATTCTCGGCGAGGCCACTAATGGAGACGGCAACATCGCTCCCTACCCCGCGGTGCTTTTGCTCTCGGTGGCCGCGTTCCTGTCGTCACCCTTTTTCGTACTCTTCTTCACGACGTTTCCGGTAACCAGCACGGCGGGCATGCCCTCTGGATATCTGGCCGGGAGCGGGAAGCAGCATCTGATGGGCATAGTCGGAGGAATCGTATTGGGAGCCGGCCTGCTCACTAGTCTTATGACGGCAGGAGCCCCGAGGAATCTGCAACCCAGCGCGCTCATCCAATACTTGCTGAACAATGGGGCCCTGCTGGTGGCGGTAGCCTGGGGCATGCTCGCCTGGCAGGAGTTTCGCGGGGGAGGCGACCGCGTGCGCATGCTGTCGATAGGAATGGTGGTTTTCTTCCTGGCAGGGCTCGGTTTGGTGGCCTTCGCACTTTCCCCCAAATGAGGCTGCACGGCCGGTGCCTGGCGCGCGTCATTTCTTACGAGATGAAGTGTGCGTTCTGCCTGCTGGCCTTGGCCGTAGCCGTTTTCCCGGCATTCGGCGGCGAATACGTGGTCTTCTCCAGCGGTCTGAAGCTCCGCGCGGATCGGCATGAGCAGTCTGGCGACGTGATCCGCCTGTTCTACAGCGGAGGAGTCACCGAGGTCCCGTCAACGCTCGTATCCGGATTCGAAGAGGAAGAAGTTGTAACGCCGGTACCGGTCGCGGCAGTGACTCAATCCGCAGTTCAGCCTGAACCGGTGGCACCTGCGGCGCTTGGCCCGAAAGAGATGGTGCGCGCTGCCGCGCGACGCTCCGGCCTTCCCCCGGAGTTCGTTGAGAGCGTCGCTCAAATCGAATCGGGATTCCGGCCCGACGCAATCTCGCCGAAAGGCGCCCTGGGAGTCATGCAGTTGATGCCCGGCACGGCCAAGACTCTTGGCGCCGATCCGCACGATACGGCCCAGAACATCGACGCAGGCACGCAGCTATTGCGGGAACTGCTCCTCAAGTACGATGGCGACGTGGTGAAGGCTCTGGCCGCCTACAACGCCGGCGAAGGCGCGGTCGACAAGTACCAGGGAATGCCGCCCTACAACGAGACTCGCTGGTACGTGAAGAAAGTGATCGACGCGTATCAGAAGGCCGGCGGCCAGTAGACCGTTCTCACCGAGTCCACTTCAAAATCGGTTTTCGAGCCGCCGCGACTTCATCCACTTTCGTAGTGCGCGTCGAATGCGGCGCCGTTGACACCAGTTCCGGATTCTCTTTCACTTCTTGCGCGATGGAGACCAGCGCATCCGCGAACAGATCCAGCTCTTGCTTACTCTCGGTTTCGGTGGGCTCAATCATCATCGCGCCATGCACGATCAGCGGGAAACTGACCGTGTACGGGTGAAATCCGTAGTCGATCAGCCGCTTGGCGATCGCTCCATTCGAAGCGTGGCGGAACACGCATTCGTGCATGCTCGGCGCGTGATACGCGATCTCATAGTGCGATTCCAGCAACTTTCGCAAATAGTTCGCGTTCAGCAGCGCGTCAAGAGTAGCCCGATTCAACCCGTCGCCGCCATGCGCCATGATGTAGGCCAGCGCCCGGACCAGGACACCGAAATTCCCGTAGAAAGCGCGCACGCGGCCGATGGACTGCGGACGATCGTAGTTCCAGGACCAGCCGGAAGGCGCATGCTGTAGCCGGGGAAGCGGGAGAAACGGCTCCAGCGGCTTCTTCACGGCCACCGGTCCCGACCCCGGCCCGCCTCCTCCATGCGGCGTCGAAAACGTCTTATGCAGATTCAGGTGCATCAGGTCGACGCCGTAATCGCCCGGACGCGAGATGCCCGCAAGCGCGTTCATGTTGGCGCCGTCCATGTACACCAGCGCGCCTTTGGAATGCAGAATTCGCGCGACCTCGGCGATGTGCTCCTCGAACACTCCCAGCGTGTTGGGATTCGTGATCATGATGGCCGCGATGTCTTCGTCGACCGTCCGAACAAGCGCTTCGACGTCGAGCATCCCGCGATCGTTCGAGGCCACATTGACCACTTCATATCCCGCCATTCGCACCGAGGCAGGATTCGTTCCGTGCGCCGAATCGGGAACGATAACCTTCTTGCGCGCGTTTCCTTGGGCTTCGAGCGCGGCACGCACCAGCAGGATCCCGGTCAGTTCACCATGCGCACCGGCGGCGGGTTGCAGCGTGACTGCATCCATGCCGGTGATTTCAGCCAACGCCCGCTCGAGCTCGGCCAGGATCGCGAACGCGCCCTGCGAGAGCGCGTCAGGCTGATAGGGGTGGATCCACATCAGTCCTTCGGTACGCGCCACGGCCTCGTTCACGCGCGGATTGTATTTCATGGTGCACGAACCCAGCGGGTACAGGCCCAGATCGATGGCGTAGTTCCAAGTGGAAAGACGCGTGAAGTGGCGGATCACATCCACTTCGCTGACTTCGGGAAAGTCCGGAATCTCCTGGCGTACATTCTGCGCGCCAAGCGCATCTCGTGCATCGACAGGGGGAACATCGAGCTTGGGAAGCTGATAGCCGGCCTTGCCGGGCGAGCTCGTCTCGAACAGCAGCGATTCGTTCTGAGTGGGATGTGGACGGACCTTGGAGATCATGCCCCGAACGCCTCCGCGACTGCGTCCATATCCGCGCGGCTTGCCATCTCCGTGCAGCACAGCAACACGCTGTTCCGCAGCTCCGGATAGAAACGATCGAGCGGGAGCCCGCCGACGATCTGAAAACCCAGAAGGCGGCGATTGATCTCATCGGGAGACTGCACGCCCGTTGCCGCCACGAATTCGTTGAAGTACGGCCCGTTGAACCTGCGCCACAGCCTCTCGCCCAGATAGTGCGCCTTGGCGAGATTCTGTTCCGCCAGTTCGCGCAGGCCCTGTTTGCCATACAGCGCCATGAAAACGGTAGCCATCAGAGCGATCAGCGCCTGATTGGTGCAGATATTCGACGTGGCCTTCTCGCGCCGGATGTGCTGTTCGCGCGTTGCGAGCGTCAGACAAAAAGCCCGGTTGCCATTCGCGTCCTTGGTTTCGCCGACCAGCCGGCCAGGCAGCTGACGAACATACTTTTCCTTGCAAGCGATAATGCCCGCAAACGGCCCACCGTAGCTGGGCGCGATCGCGAAGCTCTGCAGCTCGCCCGCGACGATATCGGCATCGCGCGGCGGCTCCAGCAGCCCTAGCGACACGGCTTCGGTGAACACGAACACCAGCAGCGCGCCCTTGGCATGGGCTATCTCGGCGACCTGCTTGGCATTCTCGACCACGCCGAAAAAGTTCGGCGATTGAATGATCACCGCGGCGGTGGTTTCGTTGAGGGCCTGCTCCAGCGATTCCAGATCCACTTGGCCGGACTCGGGATCGTATTCGAATTCCGTCACCAAAGTACTTTGATGACGGGTGTAAGTCCCGAGCACTTCCCGATATTCCGGATGGACCGTACGAGCTACGGCGATCCCGTCGCGCCCCGTGATCCGCATGGCCATCATCGCGGCTTCGGGGACGGCGGTCGATCCGTCGTACATCGACGCGTTGGCCACATCCATGCCAGTCAACTGGCAGATCATGGTCTGAAATTCGAAGATGGCGGTGAGCGTGCCCTGCGAGATCTCGGCTTGGTAGGGCGTGTAGGAAGTCAGAAACTCGCCGCGTGAAACTACAGCATCCACCAGCACCGGGCGGTAATGATGATAGACGCCGGCGCCCAGAAAGTTGGCGTGTGAGTTGGCGTTTTCCAGGCCGCGCGCGCGGAAGTAATCGACGATTTCGTATTCGCTTTTGCCTGCCGGAATATTCAACGCTCCGTGGAAGCACACGTCTTCCGGGAGATGCGAATACAGGTCTTCAAGCGTGGATGCGCCGATGGTATCGAGCATCTGGCGGCGCTCGACATCAGACTTCGGTAAGTAGCGCAATTAGGACGTTTCCGTTCCGACGAAAGCTTGGTATTCGGCGGCCGTGAGGAGCTTGGCAGGCTCGCCTGGATCCGATAACTTGATTTTAACAAGCCATCCCGTGCCGTACGGGTCCTTGTTGAGAGTTTCGGGCGACTCCGTAAGCAATCCGTTGACTTCCACGACTTCTCCCGAAACAGGCGTGTAAATATCGCTGACCGCTTTGACGGATTCCACCGAACCGATGGTCTTGCCCTGCTGGATCACCGTACCGGGTTTAGGAAGATCCACGTACACGATATCGCCCAATTCACTCTGGGCGTGAGATGTGATGCCGATGATGCCGACATCCCCTTCGACGCGCACCCACTCGTGCTCTTTGGTGTAGCGGAGATTTTCTGGGTCCATTTTCTATTTGGTCCTTTTGTAGAACGGAGTCGGCACGGTCACCGCATCCACCGCCTGGCCGCGAACCATGACTTGGATGGGGCGCCCGGACTCGGCCTGCGTGTTAGGCAGGTAACAGAAACCGATGTTCTTGTTTAGCGTGGGAGACGGTCCTCCGCTGGTCACCCAGCCCGCTCCTACATTATCGATACACACTTCGTAGCTATCGCGGCCAATCCCGCGACCCGTCATTTCGAATCCGGTCAGCTTGCGCGTCACGCCGCGATCTTTCTGTAGTGCCAGAGCCCGGCGTCCAACGAAATCGCCCTTGTCCATTTTGACGATCCAGCCCAAACCGGCTTCCCACGGCGTAATCGACGCGTGAATCTCATGATCGTAAAGAGCCATCGCCGCTTCCAGGCGCAGCGTATTGCGGGCGCCAAGACCGCACGGCTTGATCCCGAATTCGGCGCCCGCCTCTAGGATCTCATCCCAGATACGAGGGGCATCGGCAGGCGGAAAGTAAATCTCGAAACCGTCTTCTCCGGTATAGCCAGTCCGGGCGATCCGTGCGGTCGCGCCGCTGACAGCATTGTCCACAAAATGATAGTAACGGATGGGCGCCAACGGAACAGGCGTCAGCTTTTGCAAAGTATCGAGCGCGCGCGGACCCTGCACGGCGAGCTGCGCATAGCGCGCGCCGGCGTTTTCAACCGTCGCATCGAATTTGTTATGCGTGACGATGTGCTGGTAGTCCTTGTCCTGGTTAGACGCATTCACGCACAAAAAGTAGTCATGGTCCGCGACCTTGTGGACCAGAATATCGTCGACAAACCCTCCGTGCTCATAGAGCAGCCCGGAGTATTGCGCCTGCCCAGGCTGGAGGCGCGAGGCATCGTTGGTAGTGACGTAGTTGACCAGCCGCAGGGCCTCGGGACCGCGAACCTCGATCTCGCCCATGTGGCTGACATCGAACAACCCGACCCGCTGACGCACGGCGTGATGTTCCTCGAGGAGGCTGGCGTACTGCACCGGCATATCCCAGCCGCCGAAGTCGATCATCTTCGCGCCCAGGCGGCGGTGAATCGCGTTCAACGGCGTGGTTCTTAGGGGCGGCAGACTTTCAGGCTACCGCGAAAAACCGCGAGACAAAACCCGCTATCCTTGGACTGGGTCGCATGACTGATTCGCACCTACTCGCGATAGCCTTGGCATCTGCGCCGACCATGATCACGGTCCTGATCGGGATCCTGATCAACAACGCCCGTTTGGGCGACATGAACGGCCGTCTGGGCGATCTTCGGCATTACATCGACACGCGGTTCAACCAAGTCGACCAACGTTTCGACGAAGTCGATCGCCGCTTCGAAGAAATGGACCGGAAGATGGATTACCGTTTCGAAGATATGAAGGCCATGTGGCGATCCGAACTCCGCCGCGTGGAAGAAGGGCTGGACGCCAGGCTAAAGCACCTGGAAGAGCGTGCGTAAAGAAGCAGAACGCTAGTATCTTCGCAGAACCGCCAGAACCTTGCCTTGTATCGCGACCGACGATGCCGGGACGTAGATCGGCTTCATGGTGGCATTGGCGGGCTGCAGGCGGACGCGATCGCCAGGCTCCTTGTAGAAGCGCTTCAGAGTGGTTTCGGAACCATCGATAAGAGCCACTACGATCTCGCCATCACGAGCAGTAGCAGCTCGCTCCACCAGCACGTAATCCCCGTCGCAGATATGATCTTCTACCATCGATTCGCCGCGCACCTGCAAAGCGTAGGTATTGGGGTCGCCGGTGAAGTCGGCGAAACTGACGGTGTCGTTCCCGGCCAGCGATTCCACGGGCACACCAGCGGCGATCCGGCCCAGCAAGGGAATTTCGAGCGGAGGCGGCGCCTGACGATGCTGGCGCTGCTCATCGTAATACTTGGGGGCGATTTCGAGCGACCGGCTCTGGTTAAAGCCCCGCTTTAAGTAATACTTGGATTCGAGCGCCAGGATGTGCTTGTGCACGGTGGCCAGCGAGGCCAGACTCAACCCGTCGGCGATCTCTTCGTAGCTCGGGCAGTAGCCATTCTTCTCCAGGAACCCCGCGAGAAAATCCAGGAATTCCTTCTGGCGTTTGGTGAGAGCCATGGGGCCATTGTAGGCGAATAAAAGGGAAAGTGTCAACAGGAAACATGTGAAAATGGTTCAGGTGCTTAGAAAGCTGCTGATCGTCGCCGGAACCGTCATTCTGGCCGCGGGACCAAGCCTCGCCTGGAACCGCGCCGGGCACATGGTGACCGGGGCGATCGCCTTCGACCAGCTCCTGAAGACCAGTCCCGCCACCATAGCCCGCGTCGTGGCGATTCTCCGGCAGCACCCGCAATACGAGTCCCGCTGGAGGCCCCAATTAACTGGCATGAGCGAGCAGGATCAGGAACGGCTGCTCTTCATGCTCGCCGCGCGCTGGCCGGACGATATTCGCGGCGACAAGGCATTCGATCATCCGGTTTGGCACTACATCGACTATCCCTACAAGCCGCGTGGCCAGCCGGATTCGGTTCTCGCACCCGCTCCCGGCAGCGAGAATATCGTCGAGGCCTTTAAGCAAAACGTCGCGATCATCCAGAGCGGCGCGCCAGACCAGCAGAAGGCCGTGGCGCTGTGCTGGATCTTTCATCTCATGGGCGATTCACACCAGCCTCTGCACGCGGTGTCCCTGTTCACGACTCAGTTCCCCAAAGGAGATCAAGGCGGAAATCTTTTCTTCATTCAGCCCGATCCTTCGAGCCCCACCACCCAGAACCTGCACGCGTATTGGGACGGGATTCTGCTCACCGATGACCGTTACGATCCGGCTCGAGCCCTCGCTGGGAAGATCGAAAACGAGCGCGAAACAGCTCCCCTGAAGGCGCCCGCGGAATCGCGTTTCGAAAAATGGACGCACCAAAGCTTTGACCTCGCGGTCTCGAGGGTATATCGCAAAGGCAAGTTGAAAGTCAGCACCGATAAGAATGCCGGCACGCCCCTGCCCCGCGAGTACCACGCCATCGCGGAACGAGTCGCGCAGCGCCAGGTCGCGCTCGCGAGTTACCGGCTGGCCGATTTCCTGCGCACGAATTTCCCATAGAAACCGCGTTATTCTTAAGTATGGAAACCGTGCATTCAGTCTGCGCGCTGGACTGCCCGGATTGCTGCTCCATGCTGGTGCAGGTGGAAGACGGCAGGGCCACCCGGCTGCGCGGCGACCCCGACCATCCGGTCACCCAAGGATTCCTGTGCGGCAAAGTCGCGCAATATCTGGAGCGCGAATACTCGCCCGATCGTCTGCTCTATCCGCAAAAGCGTGTCGGCGCCAAAGGGGAAGGCCGGTTCGAGCGGATCTCCTGGGATGAAGCTCTCGACACAATTGCCCAGCGGCTCGCCGCGACAGCACAAGAGCACGGACCCGAAGCGATCCTGCCCTACAGCTACGGCGGAACGCTTGGAATGCTGAACGGTGCCGGCATGGATCGGCGCTTCTTCCACCGTCTGGGAGCCTCGCGGCTCGATCGGACCATTTGCGCGACGGCCGGCGGCGCAGGGCTAACGGCTACGAACGGTTTCCGATACGCGACCGAGCCGGAGCAGTTCCGGCTGTCCAAGCTGATCATCGCGTGGGGCGCGAACATCCACGGCGCCAACATTCACCTCTGGCCCTTCATCGTGGAAGCTCGGCGCAACGGCGCAAAGCTGGTGGTAATCGATCCCATCCGCACGCGCACCGCGGCACTGGCCGACCAGCACTTCGCCATCAACCCCGGCAGCGACCTGGCGCTGGCGCTGGGCCTGATGCACGTGATCATCGGCGAGAAGTTGTACGACGCAGATTATGTGGATCGGTACACGAACGGTTTCGATGCGCTACGCAAGCGCGCCCTGGATTATCCGCCCGAGCGTGTCGCGGCGCTCACCGGCATCGCCGCCGCGGACATCGTCCAACTGGCGCGAGATTATGCCACCACGCGGCCCGCGGCGATCCGCGTGAACTACGGCGTGCAGCGCAGCGAGCAAGGCGGCGCTGCGGTACGGGCGATCGCGGCTCTTCCCGCGCTGGTCGGATCCTGGCGCGAGGCGGGTGGCGGCCTGCAGCTTTCGACGTCGCAGGCGTTTCAGTTCAACCGCGCGGGTCTCGAGATGCCGGAGTTACAGCATCGGTCGCCCTTGGGACGCGAAGCGCGCATCGTGAATATGAGCCTGCTCGGCAAGGCTCTTACCGAGATGGACAAGCCGCCCGTCAAGGCGATGGTGGTGTACAACTCGAATCCAGCCACGGTGGCGCCCGATCAGAACGTGGTCCTGCGCGGGCTGCGGCGCGAAGACCTGTTCACCGTCGTCCTCGAACAGTTCCAGACCGACACGGCCGACTACGCCGATATCCTGCTGCCCGCCACCACGTTCCTGGAACACACCGACGTTTATTTTGCATACGGGCATCACTACTTGCCGTTGGCACGGCCTGCCCTGCCGGCTCCGGGTGAGGCCCGGTCGAACGTGGAAACCTTCCGCGCGCTCGCGCTGCGCATGGGCTTCGACGATGCCTGCTTCCGTGACACCGAAGACGATATGATCCGGACGCTGCTAAATTCCGATCATCCATTCCTGGATGGGATCACGCTGGAGCGCCTGGATCGCGAACATTTCGTCCGTCTCAATGTCGCGCCCGGCAACCAGCCTTTCCTACCCTTCGCGCAAGGCGGATTCGGTACAGCGTCAGGCAAGTGCGAGTTCGGAGCAGAGACGCTCGACTACACGCCGCCAGTGGAATCACGCCACGGCGATAACGCGCTCCGCGGCAAGTATCCTCTGGAGCTAATCTCCTCCAAGAACGACGACAGCATGAACTCGACCTTCGGCTATCGCGCCTCGGTGGACGAAGACACTTCGATCCTGCATCTTCATCCGGCCGACGCCGGGCCGCGGTCGATCCGCACGGGCGATCGCGTGCGCGTGTTCAACGATCGTGGCAGCCTGCTGCTCAAAGCGAATGTCGACGGCGTCGTGCAGGCCGGAGTTGTGCGCGCCCCTTCCACTCGCTGGCTCAAGCGCTCCTCGGACGGCCGCAACGCGAACGCGCTCACATCGGACCGGCTCACCGACATTGGCGGCGGCCCAACGTTCTACAACTGCCTGGTACAAGTCGAGCGCTGCGGCGATTAGATGGCGCCGCGGCTATGCATAGGATGACGCGGCGACGGATCGCTGCAGTATTCCTTTTCGCCCTCGCCACCAGTGTCTGCAAGCGAAGCTCGAAGCATCAAGCCTCGGAGCTATTGAGCGTCGTCTCCATGGACGATCCCCGCGCCGACAGCCAACTGCTTCAGGGATTCCACATGCTGGAAGAGGGTAAGTGGCGCTGGACAGCCCGTCAATTCAGCGTGATCTTGCGTCCACCTCCTGGATCCGCTCAGGATGGCGCGCGCCTGGAACTGGCGCTGAACATTCCCGACGTGGTTGTGAAGCAGCTTGGCGCAGTGACGCTCTCCGCCATGGCCGGTTCAATCTCGCTGGCGCCGGAGAAATACACTGCAACCGGCAACTACGTCTACACTCGCGATGTGCCGGGCGGCGTCCTTGCCGGCGACAACCTGACCATCGACTACGCGCTCGACAAAGCGATCCCGGCCGGAAAGATCGAAAAGCGCGAACTCGGGCTGATCGTGACCAGCGTCGGGCTGGTGTCGAAATCTTCTAAATAACGAAGTGCCCCCGCAGGATCACCAGGCTGATCTTCCGCGTATTGCGGATGTCATCGAGCGGATTGGCGTACAGCAGCACCATGTCGGCGAGTTTGCCCGTCTCGATCGTGCCCGTGTCTTTCAGCGTGCCAAAATAGCGGGCGGGATTGCGCGTCGCCGTTTGCAGTGCCTCCATGGGAGTGAATCCCGATTCGACCAGCAATTCCAGCTCTTCATGCAAGCCCGTTCCCACCGGCACGGGATTGTTCGGCCCCGTATCGGTGCCCGCCAGGAATTCCACACCGGCGCGATGCATGTCCCCAACCAGTCGCTTATAGCGAGCGAGCAGCGCGCCGATGCGGACCATCCATATGTCGAAGGCTTCAGGCGAGAGGTCCTGCATGTACACCGTCCGCCGCGCGCGCTCCCGATCCGCCAGAAAGCTTTGGAGCAATGCCAGCGTGGGCGTCTGCCAGGTGGCATTTTTCACGAACGTCTTGAACAGCGCCGCGGCTTTGGCATCGTCATAGCTATCGAACAAACCCTGCGGATCGGGAAATCCCAGCTGGAGTGCGCGCTCCGCCGGAGAAATGGCCGGGTCGGTCATGGTGAAGATCCGCTGGGCGCGCAATTCTTCCTCGCGCGTGGAGCACGCCAACAGAATGTTGATCAGGTGCTCCTGGCTGCGCTGGCCTGCTTCCGACGCTTCCGCCGGGCTGACCGCTTCCGGCACGTGACCCGCGAACGGTATTCCGAGGCTTTTGGATCGCTGTGCGATCTCAAAAAAAGCTTCGCGCGGCAGGCTGTTATAAACCTTGAGAAAGTCGGCTCCGCGGGCTGCGAGCAGCGCGACCGCCAGCCGGGCTTCATCGGCAGTCCCGACCGCATATGCGTCAGGCGTTAGATCGGAAACTTGCATCAGCGGCCCGTCCAGAAATCCCGGGGCGGCGATCCGTGGATTCTCGGGACGAGCGCGCCACGCGGCCAAAGTCGCGATCGGGATCCGGGAATACATCTCGCGGATTCCGGTAATGCCGTTGGCGGCCAGCGTGTGCAGACTGCTTCCCTGGGGGTCCAGATGAAAGTGCATGTCCCACAAGCCGGGGATCAGGAACTGGCCGGTGGCGTCAATCACCCGTGTGCCGGGCGCCGGCTTCCCGCTCGTGCCGGTGCTGCGCTCAATGGAGATGATGCGACCGCCACCGATGGCGACCGTGACGTCCTTACGCGGCGGCGCGCCAGTCCCATCGATGACCGTCGCGTGCTCAATGACGATCTCGGGAACGGCGCTCTGGCTCAGGGCGGCGGGCCCGAAGACGACGAAAGTAAAGAGGGCGACGAAAACGAGCGGCCGCCGGGAGAGCAGTCTATTTTGACTTATCCGTTTCAGATTTCTTATTCAGCTTCAGAATGACCGTCGCGATCTTGCGGGTGTCGAAATTGCTCAGCCGCCGGTTGTCGCTGCTCATGCCGTTGTAATCGGCCTTGATCTCGTAATCCGTATCGGCGCGCAGCCCGGAGAAGCGGTAACTGCCATCCGTCTGGGTGATGAAGGAACGAACCTGGAGCGTCTTCGTGTCTTTCAGCTGCACCACCGCCCCGGCCACCGGCTTGTCGTCCGCGTCATTCACTTGACCCTGCAGGCTGCGAATGGTGGGGTCCTCTTTGTCCTTGTTTTTCTGGGCGGGCAGGAGCTGCGTGCATGCCACCGCCAAAACTGCCACCAGCATCATCCGTGAAACGCCGGTGCGCGAAATGCGTTGCATGACGGGTTACCTCCCCTTCTTAGACTCGGGAACCAGCAGCAGAGTTGCATTGATCTGCTCCTCGCCTTGAATATCAATCTCTTGGCGAGCGGTCTGAAACCCTTTTAATGTAGCGGTTACTACGTAGCTATTGGCCCCGGCGGGGACCCGGAACGTGAATTCGCCGCGCGGCGAGCTGATCTGACGCTGCAATTTCTTCGCGGGCGCGCTCTTCAGCGCCAGCACTACGGACGCGCCGGGCTGGGCGAATCCGGGGTCGCGGAATACGGTACCTGCGATCACGGCTTCAGGCCCGGGCTTCTGCTTGCCTTGAGCCACCAGAAACTGAGTCAGGCACAGCGCGGGAATCAGCAGGACAAGGGTGGATTTAGACTTCCTCCTCATCCTCGTCTTCGTCCTCTTCGTCTTCGTCGTAGTCGTCGTAATCCCCGTCTTCGTCCTCATCATCGTCGTCGTCATCGTCTTCATCGTCCGGAGTTAGCTCCAGCGGAGACACGCCGCTTACATTGAGGTTCTTCCCGCACTCTTCGCAGATGAGAGAATCGCCTTCGTCCAGTTCTTCCTCGTCTACATCAATGGCCGCATTACACAGCGGACAGTGGATCATTTCCGATCTCCCCTCGTTCGCGTTTGCATCATCTTATGAGTTTTGTTTTACCACGCAGGACGGCTGCCACGGAGCCCCGAAACGGCTCAGGCAGGCTGCAGATCCCTAGCCACTCGCTGCATGGCCGGAAGCGACAACGTGACTAGTGTTTTCTCGAGATCCTCGCCGGATTCGATCATGTATTTCAAATGCCGGGCGGCCAGCCGCATGCACCACGGGTCGGTAAGAGCATGGCCGGTCTCCGCACTGAGCGTTAACAGAAGCGGATGCGGCAACGCGATGACCTTCTCCTGCTTCTCCTCGCCTTCCGTCCACAAGAGGAACTTGACGTCCACCGTGTCGGCGTGGCGAATGGAGATGCCCGTCTGGAGCCACCGGAACTCGACTTCCCAGGTGCGGCCGAACGGATCGGGACCAGCCTGAAAGCGACGCGTGTTCTCAACCATAAGCTTCAGCGTAGCAAAGCCTCCGCACCGGCGAGCGCCGCGGCGTCCGGGACGCTGCCCTGCCCCAGTTGCTGGTTCCCTCCACCCCGCCCATGTGCCGCAGCCACAGCCGCTTTGATGCGATCGCCGGCATGAATCCCGGAATCGGCCGAGGCCGCCAGCAGCAGCGAGGGCGGCTGATCGCAGATCGCCAGGAACACGGCCTTTTCCCCAGTGATGAAAGCCTGGGCACGAGCGCGCAGGGCATCGTCGATGGGGCCGCGCTGGATGAGGCGGCGGATTCCGTCCGCGTCAGGCGTCGCCGCAAGGTACAACTCCTTCCCTTCCCGCCGCGCGAGTTCCGTCGCCAGTCGCTGCGTGGTCTTCTCGAGCGATTTGTTCTTCTCGATCAATCCGGAGATCAGCTCGGGGCCCTGCTCGGGCGGAACGGACAGAGTTCGCCCGATAGCGGCCAGCAGGCGGTAGTCGGCCCGGGCACGACGCAGCGCGCGGTTTCCGCAGACGAACTCCAATCGCGTGATCCCGCGAATCTTCTCCGTCTTGCCAGTGAGTACCATCCCTATCTCAGCCGTTGTATTTACATGCGTCCCGCCGCACGCGCTGCGGTCGAGCTTATCGATGCTGACGATTCGCAGCGTGCCGGTGCGCTCCGAGGCTTTTCTCAGTTCAAGCGTTGTCGAGGCGTCTTCGAAGGTGATCTGGACCGGACGGGCTTGGGCGATCACTTCCGCGCAACGCTCCTCGGCGCGCTCGATTTGTTCGGCACTCAGCGAGGGCGCGTCAACATCGATGGTCGAAACGTCGACGCCCAGGTGAAAGCTCACCGTGCGGATCTTGAACAGCTCCTCGAGAACCGCGGAGAGCAAGTGTTGCCCGGTGTGCTGCTGCATGTGGTCGTATCGGCGTGTCCAGTCGATCAGCCCTTGGACCTCTGTGGACACCAAAGGCGCCTCCAGAAGATGCGCGATGCGATCCTCTTCGTCGATCACTTCGCGGACGGCAACACCCCCCAGAGAGCCTAAATCGAAGGGCTGCCCGCCCGACGTCGGATAGAATGCCGTCCGGTCGAGGTACACCCGATTTCCGTCGGTCTCAATGACGCGCGCGCGGAACTCGCGGAGATAGCAGTCCTGATAATAAAGACGTTCGGTCATCCCTTGAATGTGAACTAGGGCGCCGGCGAAGTGATATCGAAGTCCGCGCGCATGAACTGCCAATCCGGGAGCTCGTAGATCCGCATCTTAGTAGCTACTTTGGCGCTCGTGTCGCGGATTTCGAGCGGGCCCAGCGACGGAACCTTGGCCTTGAACTCCGCCACAGGCGGATCTTCGGGCTTGGCGGCAGTGGTTCTGAGGTGGACGGTCAGTTCCAGGTCGCCCAGGTCAGCCTCCGAGTGGTTCACGGCGACGAACTTCACTTCCAGTTCCCCTGGCTTGGATTCGGTTAAGCGGAAGCCCGCCAGTTCAATGTACTTGGCAAGCGGATGCTTGCTGCTGGTGGTGGCTGGACCAATGTTCTCCGGGGTCGCCTGTTTGGCGGCGGGTTGGGGCGCAGGCGAAGAACAACCCGCAAGCATCACTAGAAGGACGACTAACGTTAGACGCACCACTCCAGCATAATACTCTTACAGGGCTGTTCACTAAGTGTTCAAGACCATTCGCGAGCAGATCGATACGGTATTCAAACGCGATCCAGCGGCGCGGAGCGTGCTCGAAATCGTATTGTGTTACCCGGGCTTCCATGCCGTTCTGCTGCATCGCGTGGCCCATCGCCTGTATCGCGCCGGATGGTTCACGCCGGCCCGCATGGTCAGCCAGCTATCGCGGACATTGACTGGGATCGAGATTCATCCGGGCGCGACCATCGGCAAGCGCTTCTTCATCGATCACGGAATGGGCGTGGTGATCGGCGAGACGGCCGAGATCGGCGACGACGTGCTGCTATACCAGGGCGTCACCCTCGGCGGCACGGGCAAGGACACGGGCAAGCGGCATCCGACGCTGGGCAACGGCGTCGTGGTCGGCACGGGTGCGAAGATCCTCGGCAACATTCGCATCGGCGACTATTCCAAGGTCGGCGCGGGCTCGGTAGTCGTGCGGCCTGTGCCGGACCAGTCGACAGTGGTCGGGATTCCTGGCCGCGTCGTGAGTGGCATGGATCCGACCGATGCGCTGGAGCATGGGAACCTTCCCGATCCGGAGGGCCAGTTGATCGATGAGCTGGCTCGGCGAGTGGCGGAGCTTGAAGCCACCGTTAAGTCCCTCCAGAAAGAAGAGTCGAAGAGCTAAAGGCGTACTGCAAGCTGTTGGCGGCGATCGCGCTCAGTTCTGCGGCGGTGAACCCGAAGGCGCGCGCGGCCAGATCGTACTCGGATTCGAGCGTGCATTCGAACAGCGCCGGATCGTCTGTGTTCAGAATGATCGGTACGCCGGCGTCGAACAGTTTCCGGATGGGGTGATCCGCAAGCGACGCAACCGCGCCAGTTCGCACGTTGCTGGAGATGCAGACTTCGAGAGGAATATCCCGATCCCGAAGATGCGCGAGAAGCTTCTCATCATGAATCGCGCGGATGCCGTGGCCAATGCGCTCAGCACCAATGGCGAGCGCGTCCCAGACACTTTGCGCGTCCGTCGTCTCGCCCGCGTGGCAGAGAAGGCGCAGTCCGCGATCGCGGGCCATCGCGTAGAGGTCGCGATACCAGAGCGCGGGACCTTCCGCCTCGATGCCTCCAATGCCGATCGCGACGATACCGTCGTTGATGTGATCCGCGGCGAAGTCGAACACCGGGGCGGCGGCTTCCGCGCCCCATTGGCGCGTCGCATCGAGGATCCAGCGGATCGGAATGGGGCTCCGAGCGGCTTCGTTGGCCAGCGCGTCGAAGATCGCAGCCAGGTCCTGCTTCTTCCACAGGATCACTCCAGCGGAAACGGTCACTTCGGCGTAGCAGATGCCCTGAGACGCCAGCCTCTCGAACAAGCGGCGCGCGACGAGGGCGTAATCGGCCGGGCCGCGTAGCTTCCGGTTGACCCAGACGTAGCTCTGGATGAACCCCGCAAAGTCGGAATACGTCAGCCCCGCACGGAGTTCGGCGTCAGTCAAAGCCGGATCGAGTTCCTTCAGTGTCTCCGGCTCGACGGCCCCCTCCAAGTGAAGATGCAGTTCTCCGCGAGCCATTCCTGTAATAATAGCGGCCAGGGAACTCATGACAAATGTCCGCAGCTCAAACTGAGCTGATCGTACAAGGCCGCCACCGCGATCCTTTCTCTTACCTGGGTCCACACAAAGGGCAGATCCGCGCCTGGCTGCCGCAGGCGAAAGAAGCCGCCGTGCTCGCGGGCGATCAGGTGATCCCGATGAAGCGCGCGCATCCGGCAGGACTCTATGTCGCCAAGTCGGACGCAACGGAATACCGCTTCCGTATCACGCTCTACTCGGGCGAATCGGAGGACCTGGACGATCCGTACCGCTTCCCTCCCCTGCTGACTGCGTTCGAATTGCACTTGCACGGCGAAGGCACCAACTACGAAAGCTACGGCACGTTGGGCGCGCACACGGTCACCTGCGAGGGCGTGGAAGGTGTTCGCTTCGCGGTGTGGGCTCCGAACGCCGAAGTCGTCAGCGTTACCGGCGACCACAACAGTTGGGATCGAACCCGCCATCCGATGCGTCTGCGCGATGGAGGACTGTGGGAGATCTTTCTGCCCGGACTCGCGGCGGGCGCGCATTACAAATACTCCGTCATGACGCCGAGCGGCCATGAGCAGGATCACAGCGATCCCTACGGATTCTTCGCCGAGGTGCCGCCGAAGACCGCGTCGATCGTCTGGCCGCTGACGAATTACAACTGGGGCGACGCAGCGTGGATGGAGCATCGCGCACAGCGGAATTGGCTCCGCGAGCCGGTCTCGATGTACGAGGTACATCTGGAATCGTGGCTGCGCGGGCAGTTGAACGAGTGGCTGACCTATCGCGAGCTTGCCGAGAAACTGCCGGTGTACGCGGTCGAGAACGGTTTCACGCATCTGGAACTGCTGCCCGTCATGGAACATCCGTTTTCGGGATCGTGGGGCTACCAGGTCACCGGCTACTTCGCGCCGACTTCGCGCTTCGGAACGCCCGACGATTTCCGGTACTTCATTGACCGCTGCCACCAGGCAGGTTTGGGCGTGATCCTGGATTGGGTTCCCGGCCATTTTCCGAAGGATCCGCATGGTCTGGCGCGTTTTGACGGCACGGCACTCTTCGAGCATGAGGATCCGCGGCTGGGCGAGCATCGCGACTGGGGCACGCTCATCTTCAACTACGGCCGCAACGAAGTCCGCGAGTTTCTGCTTTCGAACGCGCTGTATTGGCTGAAGGAATTTCACATCGACGGGCTGCGCGTGGACGCCGTGGCATCCATGCTGTATCTGGATTATTCGCGCACTGCGGGCGACTGGATTCCCAACCGCTACGGAGGACGCGAAAACCTGGAGGCGATCGATTTCCTGCGGCGCTTCAATGAGCTCGCGCACCAGGTTCCGGGGGCGATCACGGTGGCGGAGGAATCCACGGCGTGGGGCGGCGTTTCGAAGCCCACCTATCTGAACGGCCTGGGCTTCACCATGAAGTGGAACATGGGCTGGATGCACGACATGCTGAGTTACTTCTCCAAGGAGCCTGTCTTCCGAAAGTTTCATCAGAACGACATCACCTTCAGCATGCTGTACGCCTTTACCGAGAATTTCCTGCTGCCGATTTCGCACGACGAGGTGGTGCACGGCAAGGGCTCGCTGATTTCCAAGATGCCGGGCGACGAGTGGCAGCGTTTCGCCAACGTGCGGGCGTTCCTGAGTTACATGTTCGGGCATCCCGGCAAGAAGCTGCTTTTCATGGGCTCGGAATTCGGGCAGACGGCGGAATGGAATCACGCGGAAGGCCTGCCGTGGTGGCTGCTGCAATTTCCGGTGCACCACAAGCTTCAGACCATGGTCCGGGAACTTAACCGCCTGTATCGCACGGAGCCGGCGCTGTACCAGGTGGATGACGATTTTCGCGGGTTTGAGTGGATCGACTTCCGCGACGCCGAAGCCAGCGTGATTTGTTTCGCTCGCTACGCGCTGGATCGCGAGAACTTTCTGGTCTTTTGCTGCAACTTCACGCCGGTGCTGCGGACGGGCTACCGGATCGGTCTTCCGCGGCTGTGCGGATACCGGGAAGTTTTCAATAGCGACGCGGAGATGTTCGGCGGCAGCAACATGGGCAACGGCGGATGGGTGCAGGCGGAAGATAAGGCCTCGCACGGCCAGCCCGCGAGCGCTCGGATTACTTTGCCTCCGTTGAGCGTGGTGGTGTTGAAGCCGGAATAGGCTTTGTTGGACGGCGGCGCGAAACGCACAGCGACAAAACGAACCCAAGAAGTTACTGAAATCAAACGGTCGAGCATTTTTGGCGATGTGGTTCAAGTTGCCTCCGTTCGGCCACCCGTTCCCGCGTGGTTGCGGAGCGGGTTCCAATTCAAGGTTTACGGTAAGAAGTTTCGATCACGCGCGCGATCAAGACGCAAGTGACTGAAAGAATTAGCAAGACAATTGTCTGGAGATTGGGGATTTTCGGGCGTCAAATGATACAATCGCGGGCGTGGAAGACGGATCAAGTGGGGATCGAAGTCTCGATAGCTATCTCCGATGGCAAAAACTCGCCATTGTACAACTAGGCTATGTCGTTAACCTATTCCTTACCTTGTCAGGAGCGGTTCTGGCATTTGCCGTCAAGACCATGATGGAGTCTAAGGCGCCTCTTCCGACTGGCGCGCACTGTATGTTTCATACATCGCTGCTCGTCTTGGTTTTCTCGATAGGGGCCTCCCTGGCCGCCAACGTAACTAGAGCACTGGATTTTCGTTACACACGTCGGGCTGCTTATGCCCGATGGAAGGATAAGCCAGAGCATGACTGTCTTCAGGACAAGGCAAATACGTTCGGCAGATGGACCTGGCGACTATTCTTCTGGCAAACTGGATTCTTCGGCGTCGGTGTAGCGCTACTCTGCCTAAGCATTTGGATTGGCTACAGCCACATCTAACACACTATCCCGCCAGACCCACCGGCTTACGTTGAAAGGAATCCGGCTCCGATCCAAGCGAGGAGGCGGATGAAGCCCCAGGGCGCAAAGAATCCTAGCACAGGATAGAGGAGTAGTGCGAGATAGGCTCTCAATGTCGGAGCTTCTATTCTCTGAATAGATTCCCCGGTTAACAGTTCAATTGAAGACACAGACCCGGCTTTGTCTATGACCACCTCCTTAATTCCATCAAGATTTACCTCAACGACGAGGCCCCAGGGTGTTATTGGCTGGTTTTCCTTCGCGTCCTTGGCGATGTCCAACATGGTTCGGGAAGCCATCAGCGATTCAAACCGATTGTACGCGGAGCGTGCGGTCCAAACCGCGTCTCCCCTCTGTTAGGCGACGAATGTCCC
The DNA here is from genome assembly GCA_020073445.1 of Terriglobia bacterium. Taxonomy (GTDB): domain Bacteria; phylum Acidobacteriota; class Terriglobia; order Bryobacterales; family Bryobacteraceae; genus Palsa-187. The sequence continues at coordinate 53,051 of JAIQFE010000017.1, read as the reverse complement.
AAGAGCGGCGCCGCTGATGCCCAGCACAATACCAATTCGGCGCATGCCTTCTCGCAAGTTCATTGCTCCTCCTAGTCTAATGCCGCCCTCTTGACCTCAGTCATCGAGGTCGAACCGCTAAGTGGAACATAGAGCTACGCCCGACCTCTCAGGATCGCGGCCATGACACGGGGGCTGCGCCGTCCGTGCATCACCGCGACAACCCACAGAGGGATTTCATCCGGCGCGTAGGCAATCAGATATTCACGAACCAAAATGAAGCGCAGAGGCCGTGAGGTGAGGTCCGGGCGTCTATGACCGCGACCGGGAAAAGGCACAAGAGCATCAATGGCGGCCAGAATCTCCGCAAACACCCGGTCGGCGGCGGCAAGATTATCCCCGCGAATGAACTCCCAAATCTCGTCAAGGTCAAAGAGGACTTCCGGATGGAAGTCATAGGCGATCATGAACCGGGCGGGGTCCGGCGAGCAGCATCGCTCTTCTCGCGGAAATGGGCAACAACCTCGTCGCGGGAGATGGGCTTGACCCGACCGCTTTTCAGGTCGTCATAGCGGCTGTTGAGTGTGTCCCGGGTCCGAGCCAACTCGTCGAAATATCCGGCCACAACATCCTCGACCAACTCATCCGTTGGGCGACCGGTTTCGGTCGCCAGCTCGTCGAGCTTGGCTTGCAGGTCGGGCTTGAACTTCACTTCCATCGCCTTCAGAGTACGGGAACGCGTCGACCGAGGCAAGTTGGTCGAGAATGGGGACAGGCAGCGCTGCCCACGCGCGGCGGAGCGGAGTCTTAGTGGAAATACGCTGATTGCCCGCTTGGGGCAGCGTAGCCGGTCCCCATTCCGGGGCGGGATCTCAGGACTGCCACCGTCTCAAGGTTACCCGCTCCAGCGGCTAAACAGCGGCAAATTTTCGCGTCAAGTACTGTATCCACCGCGCTGAAAGCACAGAACTTGACTACGATAGAATGGTAGTGTTACTGTGTACCGATTCAACTAGGTTTGTTGGAGGTAGTGTGGGCATCGTCACCCGTGCCAAAATCTCAGGCTCTCTCGTTCTTCGTTCTCTCATTCTTTTGGGTTCGGCGCTGATGACTAGCCCGGTATTCGCCCAGGTGGATCTGTCGGGCACCTGGAATCCCCAATACCTGGAGGATGTGGATGAGCGCATCCCCGGTCCAGCGCTGGTGGATTACCTCGGCATTCCGATCAACGCACAAGCCCGGCAATGGGCCTTGAGCTGGGATCCCGACCGGCTCGGACTGCCCGAGCATCAGTGTCAGGTTCACACCGCGGCCTATATTTATCGTGGTCCGCTGGCTCTTCGCATCTGGGAGGAGCGCGATCCGCAGACGCAGGACCTGGTCGCCATCCGGCAATACACCAGCACGTACGAACAGAATCGCACCATCTATATGGACGGGCGCCCGCATCCTCCGGAGTATGCCGCGCACACCTGGATGGGATTTTCGACGGGCAAGTGGGAAGGCAACATCCTTACCGTGTACACCACCCACATCAAGCAGGGCTGGCACCGGCGCAACGGAATCCCTTCGAGCGACAAGATCACGCTGGTAGAACATTTCATCCGGCACGATAACCATCTGACGCACGTGAGCGTCGTTACTGATCCGGTGTATTTGAGCGAGCCCCTGATCAAGAGCGAAGACTACGTGCTGAACAATAGTTCCGGCGGAAACTGGCTGTGGCCTTGCGAGTATGTGGAGGAACTGCCGAATTCGGACCTGACTAAGGTGCCCAGCTTTATGCCTGGACAGAATCCGTTCGAGCATGAGTTCGCGGACAAGTTTCACATTCCAGTGGACGCGGCTTTGGGCGGCGCGGAGACGATGTATCCGGAATACATGAAGAAGCTGAAGAGCGCAGCTAAATGACAACCCGTACAACCATGCCGAGAATCCTGCTGGCGGTATGCGCGGTTGTTGCTGCCGCATTGATGATGTTCGGCCCGGCGGATGTGGCCCACGCGCAAGGCAAGGGAAAGGGCGGCGGCGGTAAGCAGGGTGGCGCACCGGCTCCGGGTCCCGCGGCGACCAGGACGCCGAATCCGGCTTGGGCGAATGCGGAAGTCCACACGCTCAAAGTTCAGGGCAATGTGTATATGATCGTGGGTCCGGGCGGCAACACCACGGTGCAGATCGGCGATTCGGGCGCCCTGGTGGTGGACACGCAATATGAGGAAGTATCCGACAAGATCGTGGCGGAGATCCGGAAGCTGACCAACAAGCCGATCCGCTACGTCGTTAACACCAGCGCCGACATGGATCACACGGACGGCAACGCGAAGATCTCCAGGGCGGGAGCGCCGGTGATCGGCGGGAACCTGGGTGCGGTGGCGTTCGACAACGGAGCCACCATAGTGGCGCATGAGAACGTGTTGCGCGCGATGAGCGAGGCGGCCGAGGGCAAGGCCGATACGAACGCCGATAAGCTGCCGACGACGACGTTCTTCCAGGGACAGAAAGAAATCTTTTTCAATGAAGAGCCGGTGATCATCATGTTCGAGCCGGCGGCCCACACCAACGGCGACAGCATGGTCTTCCTCCGCCGCTCCGACGTGATCGCTACCGGCGACATCTTCAACATGAACAGTTATCCGGTGATCGAGGTGGAGAAGGGCGGGAACATTCAGGGCGTGATCAAGGCGCTAAACGTGGTGCTCGACATTACTATTCCCAAGCACGAGCAAGAGGGCGGAACCTACGTGATCCCGGGCCATGGGCGGCTTACGGACGAACACGATGTGCTGGAGTATCGCGATATGGTGACCATCGTCCGGGACCGGGTGCAGAACCTGATCAAGCAAGGAAAGACGCTGGCCCAGGTGAAGGAAGCGAAACCGACTTTTGAATATGATGGACGGTGGGCCGCGGCCTCCGGTCCGGGATCGACGGATGGGTTTGTAGAGGCCGTATTTAAGAGCCTGTCGGCGAAAAAGTGAAGTGAGTGAAGTGAAGGAAGAAAGGTCAGTGACCGGTCACTGACAGTCAGCGGATCGTTAGGCGACGGCAGTCCCGTGATAGTCTTCAAATGGCTGGACGGACGGTTTGTTGAATCGAAATTGAAATTGAGGGGGTTATCTTGATGAAAACGAAGCTTGCGATCATCGCAGCGGCGGCTGGTCTCATGTTTGTTGCAACGCCCATGTCGGCGCACCATTCCTTTGCCGGGACCTACCTGGAAGACGCCACGCCGGTGACGGTGGAAGGCACTCTGGTGGCGTTCCTGGTGCGGAATCCACACTCCTTTGTGCACGTGGAAGATGCGACGAAGAAGGATCCGAAGACGGGCGAGCCGATTCGCTGGTCCATCGAGTGGGGCGCTGCCGGGCAACTGGCGCAGCAGGGCGTGCGCACTGGATCGCTGAAGGTCGGCGACAAAGTTAAGGTGGTCGGCAGTCCTGGCCGCAACGCGGACGACTATCGGCTACGGATGCGCAGCATCACCAGGCCGTCGGACGGATGGACCTGGCCGGTCGGGAACCAGACGTTCAACTAGACTGACGTCCTCAAGTCGCGAGGGAACAAGAATGACCCAGAAAACACACACAAGACCATGGCTGTCGGTGATGGCGTTATTACTTTCCCTCACGATACCTGTGTACATCTTCGCCCAGGGCGGCGGAGGTGGCGGCGGACAAGGTAAAGGCGGCGGTGGTGGCGGCCGAGGCGGTGGCGCACCAGCGGCTCCGGCGGTTCCTCGCGCACAAGCTCCCATCGACATCACCGGCTACTGGGTTTCGCTGGTCACGGAAGACTGGCTGTATCGCATGGTGACTCCGGCCAAGGGCGACACCGCCAGCGTGCCACTCAACAATCAAGGCAAGCAGGCGGCGAACAATTGGGATCCGGCCAAGGACGAAGCCGCGGGCGAGCAGTGCAAGTCCTACGGAGCGGCGGCCATCGTGCGCGTCCCTGGGCGGATGCACATCGACTGGCAGGACGACAACACTCTCAAGATCGATTTCGACGCCGGCACTCAGACACGGCTGCTGCACTTCGGCGGGACGCCGCCGGCTTCGGGCGATGCGGGATATCAGGGCTATTCGGTCGCGTCGTGGGAAGGATTGGGCCGCGGCGGACGAGGCGTGTTCGGATTGCCAGGCGGCGGCGCAGGGCTTACGGGCGGTCCGGAGGCGGCAAAAGCCGGTCCTCAACCGGTGCGGCCGGGATCGCTGCACGTGGTGACCACGCACATGAAGCCCGGATATCTGCGCAAGAATGGCGTGCCGTACAGCGCCAATACCGTGCTGACGGAGAATTTCGATAAAGTCACGGAACCGGACGGCGAGACCTTGCTGATCGTCAGCACGATCGTGAACGATCCACAGAATCTGACGCAGGAATTTCTCACCAGCACCCATTTCAAGAAAGAACCGGATGGATCGAAGTGGAGCCCGTCGGTCTGCACGGCACGATAGCTTGGGACACGGTAGCCCGGAAATCACTAGTCGAGCCTGACGTGCGTCTCTAGAGTCCCGTATGAACCTTGCCCACATCCATCTGTTACTGAATCACTTCCCGACCATCGGCACGATCATCGGAATCGGCTTGTTCCTGGTCGGACTGGCGGCGAAAAGCGACGAGTTGAAGCGCGCGAGCCTGGTGGTGTTCCTGGGGATCGCGCTGATCACGCTTCCCACGTACATGAGCGGAAACGCCGCCCAGGAGATGATTTGCAAGGGGCAGACCAAGGGTCCTTGCACCGATCCGGGCGTATCGAAAGCCTTGATCGAGAAACACGAGGGCGCGGCGCTGCTGGCGTTCCTGTTCATGGAGTTTACCGGGGCGTTCGCCTGGCTCGGCTTGTGGAAGTTCCGCCGCGCGGCGCGTTTCCCGGGCGCGGTGCTGGCCGCTGTCGCGCTGCTGTCCATGGTGACATTCGGGCTGATGGCGCAGGCTGCCAACATCGGCGGCGAGATCCGGCATCCTGAAATTCGCGAGGCGCTGCAAGCGCAGGCTGCGCAGATCGAAGGCCAGCAGCCGCTGGGACGAGCGGTGGCGTCGTTCGTGATCGGCAAGACCTGGATGTGGGCGACGTGCGAGACTCTTCACTTCGTCGGGCTGTGCCTGCTGTTCGGGATCGCTTCTTTCGTGGATCTGCGGATGCTGGGGGTCATCAAAGGTATTTCCTTCAAGGCCCTGCACCGCATGCTGCCTTGGGCAGTTCTGGGATTCGGCATCAACCTGATCACGGGCATGTTCTTCTTTGTGGCGGCGTACGACCAGTACACCACCAATACCGTGTACCAGTGGAAGCTGGTTTTGATCATGCTGGCCGGCCTGAACGTGCTGTACTTCACGATCTTTGACGAGCCCTGGGAGGTCGGGGCAGACGATAACGCGCCGCCCTTGGCGAAGTTTGTCGCAGCCTCCGCGTTCGTACTGGTGATCGGCGTCATCTTTTGCGGACGGATGTTGCCGTTCCTGGGGAAGGCGTTCTAATGCTCCCTGTGATGGTGGTGAGCATCGTCATCTGCGCGGTTGTAGCAATGGGGATCGTAGGCTATCTGATCGACAAAAGCGCCAACGGGGAGAGGGACTAAATTGTACAAGGAGCTTCTTGAGAAGATCGAGCAGTTGCCCTTCAGCATGTGGGTGCTGCAGGGCCCTTACTCCACGATTTTGTTCCTGCACGGCATCGGGATGGCTTTGGTGGCGGGTTTCGCTTTCGTGATTGCCCTGCGGCTTCTGGGCTTTGCGCCGAAAATTCCGATCAAGCCGATGGAGCGGCTATATCCCTGGATCTGGTGGGGATTCGCCCTCAACGCGGTGACCGGCACCTGCCTGCTGATGGGAGATGCCACGACGAAGGGAACCAATCCGGACTTCGGCATCAAGATGGTGTTTGTGTTTTCCGGGATCGTCCTGCTGAAGGTCATGCGAAAGAAGGTGTTCGCGGATCAGCAGCTGGATTTGGCTCCGGTCACGGGCATGGCCAAGGGATTGGCATGGCTCTCGCTGATCTGCTGGATCGGCGCAATCACCGCGGGGCGGTTATTGGCGTACGTGGGTCCAGTGTCCGGGCTGCCGGGGCTGACGAATCGCTAAGGCGTCGCCGTGAGTGGCGACGCGGCGCGCAGGAGTGCGTGCGCCACGTGCCTCTGGCCGCCCGCTATCGCTCGCGGTTCGGTGCTGGACCGGCTCCAGGCATATCCCCCGTCCTTACAGAATGCCCATCTGTGCAGTGTAGCCGCTCGCTGTCGCGCGCTGGTCGGTGCTGGGCAGACTCAATCCGCTCCATTACTGTCGCGGCTCGGTAGAAGGCCATTCAGAGCCGCGAGAGTAATCGAGCGGGCAGGATTCTACGCCTTGGGTGGAACCTTGGCTTCCAGCCAGCCGCGGATCGCCTCGAACACCTGCTTTCGATTGCTCTCGAGCATCATGAAGTGCCCGTTTCCGAGGATGTTCTTATCCTTCAAGTTCAAGGCTTCGGCGTCGCAACCAGCTTGCTTCAAAAATGTGACAACAGGTTCGGCGCGGCGTGTGGAGCGCTCCGCAACGATATAAGCGATCGGGATGCCCTGCAGGTTCTTGAGCTTCTTCACCGATCCATCGGCTTGAACCCGATACGCGGCGCCGCCGTCGGAAGCAGCGACTTCCTTCATGACGAACTGCGCCGGATCTGTTGCCGGCGGATCGTAGACCAAGGGAATCGCCGTCAACGGCCACGCCCCCGGCTGCAGCGGACTCGCGCCCTCGACATTCAGGATCGCTTTCACCATGCCGGGGCGTTCGTTGGCGATCAGCCAGCTAGCCGGCCCGCCGGCGGAGTGCACCATGACGATCGCCGGCCCGATCTTATCGAGCAGCTCGCCGCCGGCCCACGCCCACAGCTTTTGCGCCAGAGCGTTGTCGGTGGGCGTCGAGTTTTGCCCGGCCTGGAACTGGTCGATGAGAGCATCGCCGACGTCGCCCGTTCCAATCCAGCGGCGGTTGGGTTCCACGGCAGCCCGCTTGAAGTCGACAGTGATGCTGGCGTAGTTAAACACCGGGCCAATGGGTCCCAGCGCATCGGGATGATAGATCGCGCGGCCGTGACCGACACGATCCATGATGTAGGTGTCGTAGCCCGCTTGCACGAAGTAATGCGCCCAGCCGGCGTTCCCGCCGATGCCCATGTAGTGCGTGCCCTGCCCCGCCCCGCCGTGGATGAGCACCACCGGGAAGCGATGGCGCTTCTGCTGCGGCTTGAGGTATTGAACGAAGGTCTGCCCGACGAGAATGGTGCCCGCCGGGATCTTCTTCTCCTCCATGCCGACCCAGAAATATCCCTGATCGGCGAGCTTCATCGCGGTGGAATCTTCGGCCCTCTTGTTGGACGCGGTCTTGGGCAGCGGAGCCAGGTGGTTGACGTTCTTATCGAGCCAAGTCAAGATCGGCTTCAGCGTCTCGCGGTTGTTCTTTTCGCCCATCATCAAATGGCCGTTGCCGTGGATGCCGATGTCGGCCAGCCGGATTTCCTCGGCATGAACTCCGGCCTGCTTCAGGAACGCAACCGCCCCGGGATTGGGAAGAACGAAAGACGCCTCGGAAGTGTAAACGCAAATGGCGCAATCCCGCCAGTTCTTGAGCTTGCGCGCCGGTTCTTCCTGAATGTTATAGGGCTGGATGCCGAGCTTGGCGTCGGCCTCGGTGGGCTGAACCTGTTTGGTCTTGATCTGCGTGGGATCCGACACCGGCGGATCGAATTCGGTGGGAAGGTTGATCAAGCCCCAGCGGTTCGGCCCGAAGACGGCTGACCCCTGCGCGCCTTCGACGACGACGATTCCCTTGACCAGCTTGGGCCGCGCTTCGAGAACGTAGAAACCGAAGGGCCCGCCCGCGGAGTGGGTCATGATGATCGCGGGACCGATCTTGTCCAACATCTCCGCGCCGTTCTTCTGCCAGACGGCGACCTGGGAATCCTTGATCAGGCCCATGCCGTTGCCAAAAGATCCGCCTTGCGAGGCGACCAGCTGGGCCAGTTCCGGCGTGCCGACCGCGCCCGTTCCCGGCCACTGATTGTGGAGCTTCGCGTTCGGAGAATTACCGAATCCGCCGCCGCGTCCGCCGCGACCCCCGGCAGGAGCATTCGCGCGCTGGGGAGTGAACAAACCCGAGATGGATTCGAGTGTCTGGGCGCCCGGCCAGCCCCCGTGCAGGTCGGGATGATAGGGAGAGCGGCCGTGACCGGGGCGGTCGACCACGTAGACCTTGTAGCCTTCTTCAAGAAGAATGGTGGCCCAGCCGCGACGTCCGTCGGGCGTGCCCATCCAATCCAGGCCCTGGCCGCCACCGCCGTGCACCAGCACGATCGGATACGGGTGCCGGACCTTGGCGGGAATCTGATACTCGACGTACATCTGCTTGCCGCTGACGACGGGACTCGGCTCGCCCTTGGCATTGGCCGCGGCGGGCAGCGTGGCGCGTTCGATGCCGACCCAGAAGAAGCTCCACTCGGCGATATCGAGAGCCGGTCCGCCGGTGGTGGCGGCCACGGCCTCGGGACTGGCCATCAAACCGGCGAGGCCTGCCATACCCGCGGGCACGGCGAGGCTGGTGGCCATGAAATCGCGGCGGCTAAATTGAGCGTTGGAAGGGGGTTTTGATTTCATCGACGTGGGCTCCTTTGAGAAGGGTATCGAAACATTGATACCACGATCTGGAGGCTTTTAGGCGGGGGGCAGAGGGTTCACAGCGAAGACAAATTCCTCGACCGGTTTGCCGCCGATCAGGTGTTCCTGCAGGATGCGTTCGAGGACCTCGGGAGTAGCCGAGTGATACCAAACGCCGTCGGGATAGACCACGGCAATGGGCCCGTGCTCGCAGATCCGCAGGCAGTTGGCCTTGGTGCGGTATACGCAGCCGTCAGCACTAGTCAACTTGGTTTCGGTGAGGCGTTTCTTGAGGTAATCCCACGCAGGTCCAGTGACTTCGGGAGGAGCGCATTTGGGCTTGGTCTGTTCCGCGCAGAGGAAGATGTGGCGCTGGATCTTGCCGATACCCAAGTTGCGGGCGACTTCGGCGAGGCGAGTTCGTACTTCTTCTGGAGAGAGAATTGAAGGCAAGGAAGCTATTCCGATCCGCTTCCAATTATACCGGGCAGTTCCTTGCCTTCCAGTGCGACGTTGGCTAGCGATCAGCCGTTGGCGGAGCTGAGGACTGAAGCGACCTTCGAAAAGATCTGACTGATGCTTACGGACACGCCGGGCATGATTGCCCCGGCAGCCACGGCCACGAAGCCGGCCATCAGAGCGTATTCAATGAGATCTTGACCTCTAGTATCTTTTAAGATTCGTAATTTTAAGAGCAGGTTTTTCATCGACTGATTCTCCTCGGTGGTTTTTGAGCTACGGGCTGCAGGGCCACTGGATTCGAAGGTATCAATGTTATTTCAGTAAATAAATCCCTCTAAAGACACATTTTTGACTTAGTACAGGCTATTTTCTGACATAAATGCGCCGTTACAAGTCATGATGCTGTCCTCGGTAAGGGAAACGTCTGAGATCGGGAAGTTATCCGCCGTATGCGAAGCAACAGTCTGCGGGGGTATATTAAGGCGACGGCCAACTGGAACCGGCGAACAAGTGGAGGAAACAAGTTCCATTCGGGATAGTGCCTCCTCGCTGCAGGAAGCTATCGAGCGCCACGCCAGATACTCGCTAGGCAAGCATTGGCGGGATCTGAGCGCGCGAGACCGGTTTGACGCGGTCGCGCTGGCAGTACGGGACCGGATGGTGGATCGCATGCTCGAAACCGAAGAGCGGTACGGGCGCAGCAATCCCAAGCGGCTGTACTACCTTTCGATCGAGTTTCTGATCGGGCAGTTTCTCGGCAACAACCTCCTCAATCTCGGAATCCGCGAATCCTGCCGGGAAGCGCTCAAAAATCTGGGAGCCAGCTTGGAAGACGTCGAGGCAAGCGAGCCCGACGCAGCCCTGGGCAATGGCGGGCTCGGGCGGTTGGCCGCTTGCCTTCTGGACTCGCTGGCGACCCTTGGGATGCCCGGCTACGGTTACGGCATCAATTACGAATACGGCCTGTTCAAGCAGGAGATCGATAACGGATATCAGCGCGAGAAACCGGATAACTGGCTCGCGGAAGGCACTCCGTGGGAGATCGCCCGCCCGGACGAAGCTTGCGTGGTCCCGGTTTATGGCCATGTCGAGCACAGCGTCGATCGCAAAGGCGGCTACAACCCCATGTGGATGGATTGGAAGGTCCTCATCGGCATTCCTCACGACATTCCGGTCGTCGGCTATGGCGGCCAGACCGTAAACTATCTGCGGCTGTACTCGGCGCGCGCCTCGCAGGACTTCGATATGAAGATCTTCAACGACGGCGATTATTTGAAGGCCGTCGAGCAGAAGATCGCCTCGGAAACAATTTCCAAGGTTCTCTACCCTTCAGACGTCATGGTTGCCGGACAAGAACTGCGGCTGGTGCAGGAGTATTTCCTCGTCGCCTGCGCGATTCGAGATATCGTCCGACGGTTCGAACGGGATCACGAGAACTTCCAGGCCTTCCCCGAGAAAGTTGCGCTTCAGCTAAACGACACGCATCCCGCTCTCGCGGTCGCCGAGTTGATGCGCATCCTCATTGATGAAAAGGATCTGGAATGGGAGCAGGCGTGGACGATCACTCAGGCTACCCTCGGATACACCAACCACACACTCGCGCCGGAATCATTGGAGAAGTGGCCGGTTCCGCTGCTCGAGTCGGTGCTTCCCCGGCACCTGCAGATTATCTATGAGATCAACCGCCGTTTTCTGGACAGGATTTCCGCTGCATATCCAGGGGATGCCGGCCGCCTCAAGCGATTGTCGATCATTGAGGAGTCCACGCCCCAGCAGGTGCGCATGGCAAGTCTCGCCATGGAAGGAAGCCATTCGATCAACGGAGTCTCCGCCATTCATACCGAGTTGATCAAGACGTCTCTGGCACCCGACTTCTTTAGGCTCTGCCCGGAAAAGTTCAACGACAAGACCAACGGTATTACGCAGAGGCGCTGGTTGCTGAAGACGAACCCCGCATTGGCAAGCCTGATCACTTCCACGATCGGAGAAGGGTGGCTCACGGACCTGTATCGGCTGCGGGAGCTGGAAGCCCATGCGGCGGATGCTGGCTTCCAAGCCGAATTCGAAAGAGTCAAGCACCTGAATAAGGAAAAACTGGCGGGGATCATCCAAGATACCTCCCGGTTGAAAGTCGATCCCGATTCGCTCTTCGATATTCAGGCCAAACGGATCCACGCCTACAAGCGGCAGTTGCTCAACGTGATGCACCTCGTCGATGAGTACTTGTCACTGGTCGATGACGGCCGCCAGCCTGCTGTGCCGAGAACCTACATATTCGCGGGGAAGGCCGCGCCCGGCTACTGGCTCGCCAAACAGATCATCAAGCTGATCCACAACGTGGGGCGGGTGATCAACCACGATCCACGCGCCAACCCATGGATCAAGGTGGCCTTCATTCCCGACTATCGCGTTTCGCTGGCGGAGAAGATTATCCCCGCCGCAGATATCAGCGAGCAGATTTCGACCGCCGGAACCGAAGCATCGGGAACCGGCAACATGAAACTGGCGCTGAATGGCGCGGTCACGATCGGCACTCTCGACGGCGCAAATATCGAGATCCTGGAGGAAGTGGGCCGGGAAAACATGTTCATCTTCGGCTTGAAAGCCGCCGAGGTGCGGACCATGCGCGAGCAGAAATCGTACCGGCCGTGGGAATATTACGCTCGCGATCCTCGAGTGAAGCGGATGGTCGACAGCTTCTCATCGAATCTGTTCTGTCCTAACGAGCCGAACCTCTTCGCCTGGATTTTTGCCAGCGTCATGGACGCAAACGATGAGCACTTCCACCTGGCGGATTTCACGGCCTACGTCGAAGCGCAGGAAAAGGCAGGTGATACGTTCCGCGAGCGGAGCCGCTGGACCCAGATGGCGATTATGAATGTCGCCAGGATGGGGAAGTTTTCGAGCGATCGGACGGTCGCAGAATACGCTCGCGACATTTGGAACATCAAGAACCCGTCATAGACGCCGGCGAGCTGCGAACTGGACAACGTGCGGAGCTAGCTTGGATTTAAGAGATGTTCCAGTGCCTGAAGCAGTTCCACATCCGTGGACCCGTCTACGCTGAGGGTCTTCTTAATTCCATCCTCGGAGTAGCGAATAACCTCCGCTGGACTGGAGTCAGTTCGTCCATTCCAGACTTCACGACCAGTCGAATCCTCCACAATCCGAATGCGTGCACCATTGCGATCTACTCTTTTGGACATAGGCTCCTTCAACCACTGAAAAGGCCGCGTAATGCTCGATGGAAATGCCGCGCCGGAGGACATCGATAACGGCCGGCTAGGCCGTTCTTTCCGACGGGTCCTGTACCTTGACAATGGGGGTTTCCATTCGCCACTGAATGTAGCGTCCCAGGTACGCGCTGTCGGATTTGTGGATAACAGGGAAACCAAGGGCCGCTGCCACCTCATCGACCGCGTTTAGACTAAGCCGGCCTTCGATGGCGATCTTATCGACGGTGCGTGCGATTGCCAGCTCTCGTTCATTGGATGGCCTCATGTGGATCAGTGGGATCGCGGCTGATTTTGTTGGCAATTGCATTCGAAACAAAATCGAGCATCTCTCTTCTGGAAGTCGTTAGGGGTGCGGGGGTCCTTGCGATCGCACTCCAGGCATTTCGCGTGCCTCCGACTGCGGCCGGCAGGATAGTACTCGCAGCGTTTCGTGGCGATCTTGCAGATATCGCAATATTCTGATGCAGCGGCGAACAGTGCCATAGAGACTCACTTTCATGAAAGAGGGGTCCCAGGTTCCTGTGCGGCGGCTCTTGGCGTATCTATCGGCAGAACGAGACGAAACCAACGTAAGGCGGACGGAACCCGATCCAGAAGTGACTTGTGGGAGGAGCCGTGGGGCGATAGCAGGCCCCGCTGTGGTCCCGCTCATCGGCTCCCTAGCAGTGCCGCAGAAATATAACGACAGCAATGAAGATAACCAGACCAGGGAGAAGAAATACCCACCAAGAGCTATGTTCTTTGAACTTGTGTTCTCGACGGAAGAATTGCCGTCCACAGGAAACACAGTGAGACGCCTTGTCGTCCTTGGTTACCATCCGGCAGTGTGGGCACTCGATCATCTCCAATGTCCGCGAGCCAACCATGCTATCAAACAAAGAGCCCGAGGCCCTGGGTCGGGAAGCATCGATTGGGAGAGGCCAGCCCGGAAGAGTGAAAGAGAAAGCACGATCTCTTTCGAAAAAAACACTTCCAGGAAGTCAAACCTGCCGGAGGTTAGGGTCTGACACGCGTGGCCCCTCATCTGTTAGATGTAGCAATCTGTCTGGCGGTTCCCGGAAAGTCCTCGACGCAAGGCAGTTTGAGTGCGCGGCCTCTTCACTAGAGGCCTTCCCGCTTCCTGCGTGTCAAGCGGGAAACAGGCCACTTCTTCCACACATTCCAAAGAACTCATCAGCCCGCAAAAGCCAAGAACGCCCGCGAAACGGCGCGATGCCCGTGTTCAAGTTGTTTAGAGGAGCGCGTTCTAATACTCAGGATGTGCGTCCCCAAGCTAGGGAGCAGGTCGAAATAGTGGCTTTGGCCCTCATCCAATTGCGGACCGCGGCACGCAGCTACCGGGCGCTGCAAGCGTATGAGTCTGCCGCGTCCACTGGCCCCTTGCTGTATTTCGGAAACTCAGGATAGGAACACAGCGGAAGGCTGCGATCGCCAGCCGTCACTTTCATGGACTTGCCAGGAGCCACGCCCTTTTCCACCCAATCCGTCAGTAGCGTTAGGCGATCAAAGGTGTTTGGGATAGGCCGCGCTTGGATTGTCTTCCCTTCCCCGTCGACCCCGTAGTTGGTGCCGGAGAGTCCATGGCCGGTTTGCGGTATGACGTAGAGCCGGGCAAAACGGTCGACTGCGCCGCGGCCCATCTTGTCGAGCACCGATTGATAGAAGTCAAGCTGCGCCCCGGGCGATGCCAGCGTATCATTGGTACCGATCGCGACGATCATTTTGCCGCCCCGCTTCGCGAACGCGGCGAAATCGGGATTGGTAGCGTCGAGCCAGGAAGATAGTTCGGCGCGCCGAGCGGCCAACTTGCCGCCTTCGACGTAGTCCAAGGGGTTTTCGGTCAGGTCCTTCATCAGGAATCCCGTGACGCCAATCGCGCCTAAGTGGCTGTGCATCGCCGCATCCGCAGGGGCGCCTTCCTGCCCACGAAACCGCGACCCGAGGATCAGGCCGCTGCCGCTCGGGTCAGTATTTGGCAACCACATTCCGAAGCTTTTCACGCCATTCGCCAGCGGCGCAGCGAAGGGGTAGCGGGTGTAGACGAACTCGAGCGTTGCGCTCTGGCCGTCTGTCAGGCAGGCCTCTGCACTGGTATCAGCCGGGTTCGGGTCCACATTGTTCGGGCAGCGTTTCGACGCCCACGGATGCCGGCCGGACTTGCCTTGCTTCACGTCGAAAATGGCGCGGCATGCCATGTAGTTATTGATGATGCCGTCCACAAGCCCGTCCAGATGGTCGCACTGGCGCATGAACTCGCCGCGGATGGCGTTGATCTTTGCTGGTGTGATCCAGTTTGCCGCTGGCTTCTCCTGAATGCGGATCAGCTCCGGCGCCAGCATGAGTGATGAGAAGCTCACGATCGGGACGTTCGCCGCCACGCCGTCATAATCGGCCGGATAACGCTGCGCGACCGTCAGCGCCTCGCGTCCGCCCTGCGAGGAACCGATGTAGTAGTTGTACTTGGGGCGCTCGCCATACATCCTTTGGATCAGCACCATCGCGGCATCGTGCGTCTTCTTCATCTGCATGTAGCCGAGATTCTTGATCGCCTCGTCGTTCAGTGCCCAATCGTCGGAGGGAGGTGCGGCCTTCGCAGCATCTTTTACCGCTCCTTTGGCCGCGCCCGGCCCGCCAAAACCGAATCCGCCGGCCTGGTGGCCGGAATCGCTGCCGTAGGTGACAAAACCTTGAGCGAACGGGTTCCCGGGGCCGCCGCCCGTGAGGCCCGGGATGGTTCCGTTCATGCCGCCACCGCCAAGCTGCGCGGCGCGCCCATTCCAAGCGGGTGGAAAGGCCACCTGAAAGTTGATCGGTTTGGCATTTGGGGCGCGATCCACCGGCGCCATCGCGCCGTTCACAGTGCAGTACGGTGGCAATCCCTTCGCGGCGGCGTTCCAGCGGGGAGCGCTAAGAGTAACCGCGGATACGGGCTCACCGATTGCCGTAATCGGAATGCTATCGCCCAGTTTGGCGGCGGTACACTCCGCCTCGGTGATTGTCTTGGAACCGGACGGAGCTTGTGCGCCGGCGCCAACAGACCAGATCAGAGCAGCGGCTCCAACGGTAAGAACGATCGAGAAACGTGAGCCTGTCATGAGATTCCTTCCGTGCGGTTACTTGCCGGATACTGGCATGAGGTCAAGGATTCCGTTGACGATCGCGGACTCCGCACAACCGGGCTGCAACCGCGAAGACAGGACCTCAAACGTGTACATCCCGAAGCCCGCATCGTGCGGGATATAACCGGAACGTGCGGAACCGTTGGTGAGAGTCGCCATCATGGTCCGCGCGTAGGGCGACTCTTTCTTGAGGCGTTGGGCAATCGGGTTGAAGACCTCCGCATTCACGGCGCCGATCATGATGTCTCCCAGCCTGAGTAGTCCCAGCCGTATATCCACCGGACCGGCCTCTTTATACTCGCCCGGAAAACCCGCGCGCCCCTCGTTCGTGCGCTCGCGCCCCGGACAACTGACGGTCTTGAACCGGCCGTCAACCTGAATGCTCGACTCGGTACGTTCCATGTCGCGCATCACATGCATCACCTCTTCGCCCAGGAACTGCCCCATGGACAGGATCATCTGTTTCTGCTGGTTCATCAGCTTGATGACGGTCGGGTCTTTCTTGTTCAGGCCCTGGCCGCCGGGAGGCATGGAGTTGCTGATGTCGATGCCGCGTTTGGCGTAGTCTTTGATGCGGATTTCGCGCAGATCGTAGGTCTGCTGAAAGTAGATGGGATTCTGATCACCGGCAGCGCCGCTGGACCACAAGGCGACGATCTTATCGTCGAACGAATCCTCGATGTACTTCGAAGTGGTGCCTGGGGCATCGCCGCTGACCAGGTCCAACTGGCCCGCGGCAACCCCGTGCATGGCGTAGTTGTAATAGACTGCCAGCGGCTCCCCGCTCAGACTTTCGAACTTGATCACGGCGACGGTCTTGTCGGACGGACCTTCGTAATTGGGTCCTTCCCACCAACGCCTTGTCTTGGGATCGATAATGTTGCGATTGACGTTGATGTAGGAAACGCCCGTCCCATAACCAATGCGAGCCGCCGCGAGCCGCTGCTTGGCCAGCCGGACGGATTCCACGATCTTCTGCGTGTACGGACCGGCTGGCTGGCCCGGCACACTGTGGCTGTGCGTCGCGGTCAGCAGCACATTCTTCGCGGGAATTCCGAGCTCGCTTTCGAGCTGCTTGGAGACAGCCTGCCAGATCGGGTCGGGCACACCGCCAGCGTCCACCGTTATGAGCGCAGCCGAGGCGGTCCCGTTGTCGATTACGATCGCGCGCGAATAGATGTGATCGAGGATGCCGTCGTAGTTCTTCGGCAGGTCGGCCTGCGCCGGAGTCACATCCACTTTGGCCGCGCCCACGCGCAGAGCCGTGTTCTGAGCATACGCCGCGACGGACGTTCCAAGGGCGATCGCGATCCAAGCGGCCGTGAGCGATTTCTTCATGGTTTTGCCCTACAGACCCTGGCGTTTCTGATTCTCCATAAACACATCGCACGCCTGCCGCCGCAGGCCTTCTTTGGCCACCGGGCCGGAATCGGTGAAGTCGATATATGCGCGCGCGGCCGCATCGAACTTCGGCCATTTCACCAGCTTTCCGCCGTTGGGATCGCCGGTCTTGGCGAAGTTGGTCCAGTATTCCTGCATCTGCGGCGCGTACTGCTGATCCGAATCGTTGTATTTCCGCATGTTTTGCCAAACGGGCAGCGTGCCGAAGATAAACGGAATCTCAGACGCATGCGGTGCGCCCAGCGCCTCCTGGCCGTGCACGGTGCGCGAGAACTGGTACTCGTAGCCGGTATTCTTCGCGGCGGTGTGCCAGATCAGTTCCTGAACCGTGCCGCAGCGGAACGAATTATCCGTGGTGAACTGCAACATCACGCTTCCATTCTCGGGATCGGGCTGGGGATCGTTCGCGCCGTTCACTCCGTACGCCGCTAGTGCACGATCGGCGAGGGGGCCGTAGCGTTGCGAAATCATCTGGCGGATATCGCCAGGCGCGCCGCGCGGCTGCATCTCCTGGGAATTGTTGCCTATCAGCAACGCCACCTTTTGCTCGCGGCCCTGGGCGTAAATCTTGGTGGCCGGCTCCTGAAGCACCCAGCCGTCTACGGTGATTCCCAAGCCTGCCCGTGCGCTCTTCACGATCAACTCTGTTTCGGGAAGCCCGCGCAGCTTGGCCAGCGCATCGTCGCCGGTGAAGCCCAGGCTAGCGGCGAAGTCCACGCCTCTCCTTTCCGCGTCTGCCAGTGCAAGTCCCGCGCCTGCCGGGCCGCTTTGTGCGATCACTCTCACGAACAGTCCCTTCGTCAGAGGGGAAGCGATCAGCGCATTGACATCTCCAGCGCCAGCCGACTCGCCGAAGATAGTGACATTCTTGGGATCGCCGCCGAACTTGGCGATGTTGTCCCGCACCCAGTGCAAGGCCACAATCTGATCGGCCAGCCCGTAGTTTCCGGCGGCATGATGGGGAGACTCTTTGGTCAGCCCAGGATGCGCAAAGAAGCCAAAGATGCCCAACCGGTAATTGACGTTCACCACCACCACGCCGTGGCGGGCGAGAACTTCACCGTTGAACAGAGCTTCCACTCCCGATCCGGCGGTGTTCCCTCCACCGTGGATCCAGACCATGACGGGAACCGGCGATGTCTGGGGCCACTTCGTCGTCCACACGTTCAGCTGCAGGCAGTCTTCGCTGTGGGGCATCGACTTGTTGTCGTTCTGATTGCACATCGGCCCGAAAGCGGTCGCATCACGGACACCGGTCCAGGCTTTCGCCGGAAGCGGTTCCCGCCAGCGCAGCTGGCCGACCGGAGGTTGCGCGAAAGGAATGTTCTTGAACACGGCTCCGCCATTCGACGTGAGGCTGCCGCGAAGCTGGCCGGTGCTGATGGTGACGATCGGATCAGACCCCGCGGCTTTTGCCTGCGACTGCGCGAAGAGGAGTGGTAACAAGGCTTGCCCCAGGCACAGAACGCAACTCAAAGTGCGTAGTTCTTTGATGGATTTCATGCTGGTTCCTTCCTTTGTTACTGACGGCAGGAGTAGTTCGCGCCGTCTTCCGGATTGCCCGAGCCGTTGTATTGCGCATGCGCGGGATGGGCGCACAGGGGACGGCTACGCCCCGGAAATGCCCGTCCAGTAGCCATAACCGATTTGGGAGCCTGGCCCTTCTCCACCCAATTCACCGCCGTGCTCAGCATGTCGAAGCTATCGAGCGTCGCGCTGCCGCCGCCGCAGTGGCCCATGCCCGGCGAAAGAAACAAACGGCTCCAATCCGTAACTTTCGACGCGCCACCGTTGGCGGCCGTCATTCGCTGGTAGTAATCGATGGTGTCTTTGGCGGAAAACCACGGGTCGCTCACCCCGTGGTAGAAGATCAACTTTCCGCCGTGCGAGGAGAAGCTGTTGAGGTTCACCCAGGTGTAGCTGTCGCCGATGCGCGACACCGGATTGTTCTCCACCGTCGCGGCGTCCGCATCCACGTCCTGAGTTGTGGCCACGGTGGGACCACCGACGGGGCTGGGGCCGGGATTCAGCAAGCCGGGAATCCCACCGCCCTGCGCCGTAAGTCCCGTGTCGTAGAACCAGCCGGGATAAACCTGCCGGCCGCGCGAGTCCTTGGGACCCGCAAAACCTTTTTCAATGGCGGCCACCTGCTCCGGCGACAAACACCCGTCCGCTTTCGCGCCCGCGCATTGGAGATCGCGAGGCCGGAAGGTGCAGCCTGCCGGGTCGAAGATCATGCCGTCCTTCACGCCGTCGCGCGCATCGCAGGCGTCGAGCAGTTTTGCGATAAAGGCTTTCTTCTCGCTGTCGGAAAGCGCGGGTCCCGGCTTTCCGCTCGCGTCCTTGGGCGCGACTGAGTTCAAGGCGACGGTCACAGTGCGCGTAGCCAGGTTCGAATGGCCCGTGCGCATGGCGGGCGAACCCACCACGATCCCGTCGAAGTACAGCGGATAGCGCTGCGACATCAGCATCGCCTCGCGTCCACCGGTCGAACATCCCACGTAGTAGGAATGTGCAGGCGGCTTGCCATAGTACGCTGCGATGATCTGCTTGGCGAGCACCGTCAGCCGCCCGATCGCCATGAACTCGAAATCGATTGCGGCCTGTTGGTCCTGCATGAAGCTACCGTCGAAACCGCCGCCGCTGCTTTGGTGTCCCGTGTCGCTGCTGACGACCGCAAAACCGCGCGCCAGGGCCACTTTGTCGCCAACGGCCTGGTTACCGATCGGCTCTCCGACGGTTCCGTTCAGGCCGCCGCCGCCTTGTTGCAGAAAGTTGCCGTTCCAATTTTCCGGCAGCGCCACCGCGAAGCGAATGCCGTATGTCTTGCCGTCCGCACCCGTGCGCTTGTCGACGATGCCATTCACGCGGCAATGCGCCGGCAGCATCGGACCGGGGCCTCCGCGTCCGCCGGGAGCTTGTCCCGCAGCCACCATCTCGGCCCGAGTGATCTCGATGGTCGCGCCCGGCATCTGGAACCTGGATAGATCCGCGCACTGCTTCGCCGTCTGGGCGAAGCTCGTCGCGGCTGCAATAAGGAAGAAGATAAATTTCATCGGTACACTCTCATTTCTGGAACAACAGGCGGACTTCACTGCTTAAACACTCCGAGGTCGAATGCGTCGGCCATTTTTTGATTGCCGGCGTCGTTGGGATGGATGTGGTCGCCGGAATCCCCTTCGGCCTTCAGCTTGGCCGGATGCTGCGCATCGCGCAGAACCGCATCCAGGTCGACCACCGCATCGAAATTCCCCTTCGCCCGGATCCAGGTGTTCACCGCCACCCGAACCTCTTCGCCATGCTCGGAGTAAGTCGGGACGCCCTCTGCGGGAGTGAGCGTGGCTCCTATCACCCGGATGCCCTGCGCATGACAGCGTTCAATGATTTGCTTGTATCCGCCAATCAGTTCTTCGGCAGTCAAAGGGTTCGCTCCACCCGGCCTGGTGCGGATGTTGATGTCATTGATACCTTCGAGCAGGATCACCCACTTCACGCCGGGGCGAGTGAGGACATCCCGATCGAGTCGCGCCAGTGCACTGATGCCTGCGCCGTCGCGCAGCACCTGGTTGCCGGAGATGCCTTGGTTCACGACTGCGACGTGTTGGGTGGACTTGTTCTCCTTCAGTCGCTTGGCGAGCAGCGTAGGCCAGGCCATATCGGCATCCCGCGTTGTCGCGAAGCCATCGGTGATCGAATCGCCCAACGCGACCACCGTATACGCATCGCGCGGCGCAGCGACGTCGATACCGGCCAGCCAGGCGTACGCGAACATGGTCGCGGGTTCAGGCATGCTTCGCGAACCCGTTACGTTCCCTTTCGAGATATAGGCTGTGTGCAATCCGACCGTGTGGTTAGCGGGAGCACCGGTGTCGCGGGGGAGATACAGCGAGACCGCGAGGTCCGAAAGCGGGGCAACCTCAAGATCCACGGGGTCGCTGACCGCGATCGCTCCTGGGGGAATCGTGAAGGATGCGCTTCCTCCGAACTTAAGAACGCGATCCGTCTCGTCGGCGATCTCTCCGCCGGCCTTGGCTGTTGCCACATGTGCGGCTTCGATCTCGAGTGGCTGCGCGTTCAGCATGTTCGACAGTTCCACGCGAACGCGGCGTCCGCCCACGCTGACATGCGCCACCATCCGAACCGTTTGGTCGGCCAGCGATGCCGGCAAATTCGACGCCTCGGGACCTTTCTGCCGGGCCGGCCGCGGAGGACCGGTAGGGGCGATAAGCTGCTGAGCCGTGGTCCAGGTGGTTACCCAACCGTCTAGCGCGGTCTGCGCCGGAAGCATCGCCACGGCGCCCATAGCCGCGATGGTTACAGCTACGAGTTTGCGCTGAGTCATTGTCCAAGAGCCTTCTGAATCGCGGGGACGACCGCGGCCGTCATCGCCTTGTAGCCTTCGGCGTTGGGATGCAGGCCATCCGAGGACAAAGCGTCCTTGAGCCAGCCCCGCTCATCCACGGTCACGCTGAAATAGTCCACATAGACGGCCCCGACCTTCACGGCGTAGTCCTTCATCCAGGCATTCAGCTTCAGGATGTCGCCCGCCGGATGACTGTCGGTCATCTTGGCGGCGATGCGCGGAGGACCGCCCCTTCCGGCACCCGCGGGTGCAGTCGGCGCGTTTTGCGAGCGCTGGTATGGATAATCGCTCACCGGCAGAACCGAGCACAGGACAACTTTGATTCCGTGGTGCTGCGCCAGCTCGGTCATAGCCATGATGTTCTGCTGGATCATTTCCGCGGTTTCGGGGCCCGTGTTCCGGGCAACGTCATTGGTGCCGGCCAGCACCACCATCGCGGCAGGCTTCAACTCGATGACGTCGGGATACATGCGGACCAGCATCTGCGGCGTCGTCTGGCCACCGATGCCGCGGTTCACGTATGGCTTGCCCGGAAAGGATTCTTCCAGGTTCCAGAAGTCGGTAATCGAGTCGCCCATGAAGACCACTCGATTGGCAGGCGCCGCCTGCTTCTTCAGCTGCTGGTTGGCCTGGTGATAACGGCTCAGTTGATTCCAGTCCTGCAACTGGTCGGCAAGCGCTCGCGCGTTGTTGATGAGACAGCAGTTCGCACGAGGAGGATTAAACTCTTCGGCTATCTGCGCTCCGGCGGGGATCGCCGCCCATGCCAATGCGGAAAGGAAGAGGAGTGGTCGAGTTGTCATAAGGCAAGAGCCGGAGTCCACAACCTGTATTGACAAGTAGCCGATGAAGACGGTCAGATCGGACCCAGCAGATGGCAATATAAACCGGCCTCAACGACAAGTCAAGCCGGTTGCCGGGGAAACGGTCAACCTGTATTATCAGATTTGTGACACAACCGGGACCGTTGCCGAAATACGAGGTTATCCGGCAAACACTGGCAGACGGGATCCTATCCGGCCATTATCCACCGGGACATCGCCTCCCCAGCGAATCGGAGCTGGTCAAGACCTTCGCTGCCTCCAGGCCGACCGTGAACCGCGCTCTCCGGGAACTCCAGCTGGCGGGTTTGATTGAGCGACGCGCAGGCTCGGGAAGCTACGTACGCGCCGATGCGGCAGCGCGCGGCTATACCTTCGGGCTGCTGATCCCGGAGCTCGGGCGGACCGAGATCTTTGAGCCGATCTGCCGGGGCATGGCGGAAGCCCAACACGGCAGCCAGCATGTGTTGCTCTGGGGCAGCTCGTTCGGCGACGAGGCCAACATGGAACAGCAGGCCTCCCAAGCATGCCGCCAGTTAGTGACAAAAAAAGTGTCCGGCGTGTTCTTCGCTCCGCTGGAGTTGACGCCGCAGAAAGACGCCATCAACCGCGCGATCGCGGAGGCGCTCGATCGGGCTGGGATTCCCGTGGTTCTTCTGGATCGCGACTTGGTGTCGTACCCGGAAAGAAGCCGCTATGATCTGGTCGGCATCGATAACCGGCGAGCCGGCTACGCGATCACGAGACATCTGATCCGCAGCGGGTGCAAGCGTCCCGTATTCGTCGGCCGGCTGGGCTCGGCGCCGACTGTGGACGCCCGCGCCGCCGGCTACCAGGAAGCCGTCGCGACGGCGACTCCTGTTCTCGGAAGCCACGTTTGCCGGATCGAACCAGATGATCGGGCGCAGGTGAAGGACATCCTGGCGCGGCTGCGTCCCGATGGATTCGTCTGTGCGAACGACTTCACCGCGGCTCGCCTGCTGCGGACTCTGAAGGAGCTGCGGGTGAGCGTTCCGGACAGGGTGCGCATGGTTGGCATTGACGACGTCAAGTACGCCAGCCTGCTCTCTGTTCCGCTCACTACGATCCATCAGCCGTGCTCCCGCATAGGCGCCGTCGCGATCAGCGCCATGCTGGACCGGCTGCGCGAGCCCAGGCTTCCGGTGCGAGACATCCTGCTGAACTTTGAGTTGGTGGTAAGGAACTCGTGCGGGGCCAGAAAAGAGAAAGAGATGAAACGAGAAAGAGATTGACAGCCGTACTCCGAACCCCGATACTGGCGGTTGCGTGAGCACCGAGAAAGAGAATCTGTCTTTACAGGTCGGATCGTCCCTGCCTCACGTGGCCGTTCTGGGTGAGGTCCTGTGGGATCTATTCGAGCATTCCAGGCGATTGGGCGGAGCCCCGTTAAACTTTGGCGTTCACGCGCGCCGGCTGGGCCATCCCGTGACCCTGATCAGCGCACTGGGTGCGGATGAACCAGGCGAGCAGGCCGCGGAAATGATTGCTTCGCTGGATCTGGATACTCGCTTTCTGCAAAAGACTTCGCGCTTTCCCACGGGGACCGCTCAAGTACAGATCGGGCATGGCGGAGTGACGCAGTTCACGATTCAGCGGCCGGCGGCGTATGATGCCGTCGATCTCTCGGCTCATGATCTCGATCTTCTCCAGCAAGACGCGCACGGATGGTTTTATTACGGCACGCTCTTCGCTTCGACCGATCCAGGCAAAAGCGTGCTGCATCAGATTCTCCACGCTTTGCGAGGGGCCGCGAAATTTTACGATCTGAACCTTCGCCCGGGATCCGACTCCCCGAAACTCGTCTGTGAACTGCTGCAGAGTGCCGATGTGGTTAAGCTCAACGAGGAGGAACTCCGGCGGGTCCACGAGTTCTCGGAACTCCCGTTGAGCATCGAAGCGTTCTGCCGTGAAGGGTCGGCACGCTACGGGTGGCAGGCCGTAGGGGTCACACTGGGAGATCGCGGTTGCGCCGTTCTCGCCGGTGGGCATTACGTCGAAGCGGCCGTGCACCCCATAGAGATCGTCGATACCGTGGGTGCCGGCGACGCCTTCGCTGCCGCGTTCATGCACGGACTCAGCCTGAACTGGCCCGCGGCCGAAATCGCATCGTTCGCGAATCGCGTTGGCGCTCTGGTTGCCAGCCGACATGGAGCCATTCCCGACTGGACCCTGGAGGAAGCTGTGAAGTTGGGATGAGGAATCAGGTCCAGTTGATCACCTACGTCGACCGCTTATCGGGCGGCGGGTTTCGCGCTCTCCAAGACCTGTTCCAGGGACCGTTCGGGGGGCTGTTCGGCGGCGCGCATCTCCTGCCCTTCTACTGGCCGATCGATGGCGCCGATGCCGGCTTCGATCCGATCGATCACACCCAACCTGATTCTCGGCTCGGCTCGTGGGAAGATGTGCGTGCGCTGGCCCAGGGCCGGGACCTCGTAGCCGACCTGATCGTCAACCATGTCTCGAGCCGTTCGCCACAATTTGAGGACTTCCGGAAACACGGCGATCGTTCCGCTTACACAGACCTGTTCCTGACCTACGGCCGCGTCTTTCCCAACGGAGCTTCGGAGAGCGATCTGCTCCAGATCTATCGCCCGCGTCCGGGGCTGCCGTTTACGAAGGTGCGATTGAATGACGGCACGGAACGCCTGCTGTGGACGACGTTCACTCCCGAACAGATCGATATCGATGTGCGCTCGTCCGCGGGACGCGCTTATCTGGATCAGATTTTGCACGGGTTTCAGGCTGCGGGGATTCGAGCGATTCGTTTGGACGCCGCAGGCTATGCGATCAAGAAACCCGGCACCAGTTGCTTCATGATTCCCGAGTCGTTCGACTTCATCGCGGAACTTACGGCGCAGGCTCACGCGCTGAACATCGAAGTATTGGTGGAGATCCACGCATACCATCAGGATCAAATCAACATCGCGAAGCAAGTCGACTGGGTTTATGACTTCGCCCTGCCACCTTTGGTGCTCCACGCTTTGAACACGCGCACGACCGCGCATCTGAAACATTGGCTGAGCATCAGCCCCCGGAACTGCATTACGGTTCTCGACACACACGACGGCATCGGCGTCATCGACGTTGGACCGGATCGGAGAGGCGCTGAGATCCTGCCCGGATTGCTGACGGCCGAGGAGATCGACAATCTTGTCGAGACGATCCATGCGCGCAGCAATGGCCAGAGCCGCCAAGCAACCGGGGAGGCCGCGAACAACCTGGACCTCTATCAGGTCAATTGCACCTACTATGACGCCCTGGGGCGGCGCGATGAAGAGTACCTGATCGCCCGCGCACTGCAGTTTTTTGCGCCGGGGATCCCGCAGGTCTACTATGTGGGACTGCTGGCCGGCGAGAATGATCTGGACCTGCTGCGCCGCACCGGTGTTGGCCGCGACATCAACCGCCACTACTACAGCCGACGAGAGATCGACTCCGAAATCACGCGCCCTGTCGTCTCCGCGCTTTTCGATTTGATTCGCTTCCGCAACACGCATCCCGCCTTTGCGGGAGAGTTTCGTCTATTGCCGAGCGCGGACCACGAGATCCATGTCGAGTGGCGAAACGGTGACCAGTGGGCTCGCTTGGAGGCCGACTTGAAAGCAACCGTCGCCACAGTTTTTCACTCGGCCACTGGAGGAGAATGCAGGCTTGCCGTCGCACCTGCCTCGATGAAGGAGATCGCGCGATGAGTGCGCCCGCCAAGCCGCGCAACCTCATGAACATGACCCTGATCAAGGGCTTGACCTATGTCATGTTCGCGATGTTCGCGATGACTACCGACTCGGTCGGCATCATTATTCCCCAGATCATCAAGACATTCAAACTGAGCCTGACCGCCGCCGGAACGTTTCAATACGCTACGATGGCCGGCATCGCTCTGGCAGGCTTCCTGCTCGGGCATCTGGCGGACCGCTACGGACGGAAAACGACGATCGTCGCCGGCCTGACTCTTTTCGCGGCCTCTTCCTACCTCTTCATCGCCGGGAGCTCCTTCCCATTCTTCTGCGTGCTGATGGCACTGTCCGGCGCCGCCATTGGGATCTTCAAGACCGGAGCACTCGCGCTGATCGGCGACATCTCCCACTCGACGGCCGAACATACGTCCATCATGAACTTCGTCGAGGGCTTCTTCGGGATCGGCTCGATTATCGGCCCGGCTCTTTTGGCGCAACTACTGAAACGGAGCGTCCCATGGCAATGGCTGTACGTGATCGCGGGCAGTATGTGCGTCCTGCTGATTCTGACCGCGCTCCGTGTGCAATACCCGACGCGGGCCGCGGCGGTCGAAGACGCGAATCCGCAGGCCGTCCTGGCCGTCTCGAAGAACCCCTTCGTTCTCCTGTTCTCGCTCGGGGCATTTCTCTATGTCGCCGTCGAATCGGCGATCTACGTGTGGATGCCGACGCTGTTCGACGGCTACCACGGATCGGGCGAATGGATCGCCGTCTACAGCATCTCGATTTTCTTCCTGTTACGCGCGGGAGGCCGGTTTCTGGGCGCGTGGATGCTGAACAAGCTCGCCTGGAGTTCAGCTTTGACCATCTGCAGCGGCGCTATCGTGGCGTGTTTCGCCGCGAGCATCGCCGGTGGCGTGCACTGGGCCATCTACGCTCTGCCTTTGTCGGGATTGTTCATGTCCGTCATCTACCCGACCGTCAACTCCAAGGGGATCAGCTGCGTTCCCAAATCCGCGCACGGCGCGGCTGCGGGTGTCATCCTCTTCTACACTTGCCTCTCCGCCGTGTTGGCTCCGCTGGCGATCGGCGCGATCAGCGACGCCATGGGCGGACCGATTTACGGCTTCATGCTCGCCACCGGGTTTGCCGCGTTGCTGTTTGTGGGAACACTGCTGAACCAGTTTCTCGACCCCACCAGCACGATCCTGGGACGCGCGGATGAAACCGAATACCAACAACTCGCTTCCAATATCTCTTCCACGTAAAGAGAGGATTTATCATGCTGACTCGACGGAACTTTGTCCCGCTGATGTTTGCCGCGCCCACCCTGCTGCGGGCGCAGGCCGCGGCCAACCGTGTTGTGATCGATCCGCTTCGCGTGCGGGCCACCATTGACCGGCGCATTTGGGGCAGCTTTTTGGAACACCTGGGTCGCGCTATTTACGGCGGCATCTATGATCCCGGGTCGGCTCTGGCGGATCCGGCCGGCTTCCGCAAAGACGTTGCCGCGGAGGTGCGCAGCATGGGCGTGCCGATCATTCGCTATCCGGGCGGCAACTTCGTTTCCGGCTACAACTGGCTGGATGGCGTGGGCCCGCGCGACAAACGGCCCACTGTGCTCGACCGGGCCTGGAACTCCATCGAGACGAACCAGTTCGGCACCAATGAATTCGTAACCTGGGCCAGGAGTGTTGGCGCCGAGCCGCTGATCGGGACTAATTTCGGCACGGCGGCACCCGAGATGTCGGCCGCACTGGTGGAATATTGCAACGTTCCTGGCGGCACTAAGTGGAGCAATCTGCGACGCGAACATGGCTACGCGCAGCCCCATGCCATTCGCACCTGGTGCCTGGGCAACGAGATGGATGGTACCTGGCAGATTGGCCACATGCCGGCCCGAGAATATGGCCGCAAAGCGGTCGACGCCGCGCGGCAAATGCGAGCGGCCGACCCCAACGTGCAACTGATCGCCTGCGGCTCGTCTGGCCCGGGGCAATCGACATTTCTGGAATGGGATCGTGAAGTTCTGGAAGAGTGCTATTCGCAAGTGGACGGCATCAGCCTGCACCGCTATTACGGGAACGACGCGACCGGTGAAACTCGGGGCGATTCCCTGAAATATCTGGCGTTGAACCTGGCGATGGAAGAGCAGATCGATCAGGTCGCGGCCGTTTGCGAGTATGTTCGCAAGCGCACCGGCTCCAACAAGCGCCTGTGGCTCTCCTTCGACGAATGGAACGTCTGGTACCGCCGCCGGGGCGGCAACGGCCAGCGTCAACAGGCCCCGCATCTGCTGGAGGAAGAGTACAACCTGGAAGACGCGTTGCTGGTGGGAGGGTTGGTGAATGCGCTCCTGCGGCGCTCGGACAAAGTCCGCGTCGCCTGCCTTGCCCAATTGGTGAACGTAATCGCACCGATTGTGACCAATGCAAATGGCCTGTTGCGCCAGAGCATCTACTATCCCTACTCGTGGGCGCTCGAAAGCGCGCGCGGGCAGGCACTGGACGCCTTGGTGGAATCCGCCGCGATCGAAGGCATTCCGGCCATCGACAGCGCGGTCACCTTTGACCCGGCTACGGGCCAGTATTGTGTGTTGCTGCTCAATCGCGACCTGATGCAGCCGCGCGAAGCCACCCTAGTGTTCCGCGACAACGCACCTACCCGCAGCTTGCGATTCGATACCCTGACGGGCACGGATCTGAAAGCCGTCAACACGTTTGCCGAGCCCGACAAAGTGAAGCCCGCCTCGCTCGAGTCGCCGCGCCCGAGCGGGCGTATGGTGCTTCAACTGCCAGCACGTTCGTATTCGCGGCTACTGCTGCAGGCTGCTCCGGCATAGACGAGCATGCCCAACACGGCTCTACTTTCCTTTGGTAGCCGCCGGGAAGTAGGTCGCGACCCGATCGTTGAGGGTGAATTCCATCCCCAGGCCGGGATACTGTTTTAGAACTTTGGCCCGCATTTCCGCGGCGTCATGCGAAGCAGCGACGTTCGCGTCCCAATCCGCGATGTACTTCTTCATGAACGCGAGTGTCGCCAGGTCGCGTGTCGCGCCAGGACCCTCATGACCGGGGACAATGATGGCCGGATTCAGCGCGACGATCTGCTCGGTGGTCTTCAACCAATCTTCGCGAGCCTTGTCCCGGGGAACACCAAAGTAGACGTGGTCGAACATGATATCTCCCGTCACCACCGCTTTGAGGGACGGAATATAGACGAAGCTGTTCCCTGGACCGTCTGCCCCTTGCACTCCACCCGTAATGGGGAAGTTTTCCCCCTCAAGGGTGAGTACGGGAGTAGTCAGTTCCTCCGGCAAGACGGGTTCGGGCCCTGGGATGTTGTTGCCGTAGGTGGGAAACCAGAACTTCTGCCGGGCGGGCCAACCCGTCTTGGCGGCGTTGACCGTGGCCGGCAGCGCGACAATCCGGGCAGACGGAAACGCCTGATGCAGCACCGCGAGGCCAAACAAATGGTCGGGATGCGGGTGGGTGACGTAAATGATCGCCAGATTCTTCTTGGACTCCAGAATCTCCGCGGCCAGGCGATGGGCTTCACTCAGACTGAACTGGGGATCGATCACCAGCATGTCCTTTTCGCCGGAGATCATCGTGGAGTTCACGTCGTAACCGTTCTGGCCGGCGCCGTGATGCACCTTCAATTGGAGCTTCGGCTGCGCCATAGCGACGGCGGCAAGAGCAAGGGTGGAAAGCAGTAATTTTATTTTCATGTTAAGGAAACCTTATAACGCAGTTAAATCTCGAGCTTCCCGGTGCTATCGCCGTGCTTATCCGCCTGAATCCCCAGCTTGTCGAGCATCGACAGCAGCAGGTTCGACATCGGCGTATGCGGAGCATAAGTCATGTGACGGCCGCCGTTCAGTTGTCCGGAGGCTCCACCAGCGAGCACGACGGGCAGCGGATCATGATCGTGCTGGTTTCCGTTGCTCATGCTGCTGCCGTAAAGAACCATGGAGTGATCCAGCAGGTTTCCGTCGCCATCGGGCGTCGACTTCAGCTTGTCCAGGAAGTACGCGAGCATCTCCACGTGATACTTATTGATCAGCGCGAACTTGTCCATATTCGCGCGATTGTTCGAATGGTGCGAAGCCACGTGGAACCCGTCGCGAATGCCGCTCTGCGGATAGACCGCGCCACTGGTATCGCGCGCGTACATCAGCGTGGCGACTCGAGTGATCTCGGCGCGGAATGCCAGCACCTGCAGGTCGTACATGATCTTGAAATGCTCGTCGAAGGATTCCGGCACGCCCACCGGCGCTTCGGGCAGTTTCAGATCCGCCGGGATCTGATTTTCGGCTTTCTGGATGCGGCGTTCGATCTCGCGGACGTCATCCAGATATTCGCCCAGTCTGGTGCGGTCGGACGCGGGAAGCTCCCGCTGCAGCGACGCCACCTGATCCATCACCGAATCGAGAAGGCTGCGGCTCTGCTGCTTGCGAGCCAGCCGGTCGGCGTTGTTGCTCCCGTCGCCGAACAGTTTTTCGAACACCACCTGTGGATTGTTTTCCATCGGCAGCGGCGTGGTCGGCGTCTTCCAGGAAATCGTATTCGAGTAGGCGCACGCGTAACCCGAGCCGCAGCTCAGAGCGACCTCTTCAATCGAAAGCTCGATTGAGGGCAGTGGGGTATCCTGTCCGATACGCTGCGCCGCGATCTGATCGATCGTGGTGCCCACGTGAATCGAGCCCTGCTCGGGGTGCACGCCGCTGAGAAACACGGCGGCCGATCGCGCGTGGTCGGCGCCGGCATCGGACCCCACACCGCCCGCCGCTGGGTGCGCAAGGTTCGACACAATCGAAACGCGGTCGCGGAATTTCTCCAGCGGGCTGAGGATCTCGGTGAACTCAAAGCCCTTGCCGTCAGCGGCCGGAGTCCACTTGTCCATGGTCGCGCCGTGGGGCACGTAGATGCAGCTCAGTCGGCTTTTCGACGTCGCCGCGGTCTTGGACAGCGGCGTTTGTGCCGGCACCATGGAATCGAGCAGCGGCAGCCCGAGCGAAACTCCCACGCCGCGCAGCAGAGTCCGGCGCGAAAGATGTTTTCTGGTGATGAAACTCATTGGTTGCCTCCTGCTTTTACTCGCATCTGAAACGGATCGCTCTTGACGATGCCCAGAATCAGTGATGAAAAACGGTTGTCGTTCTTGGCCGCGTCGCGCGTGATCGAACGCACCACCGGCATGTCGTAATATTTCAGGGCCCTGCCGGTTCCGTACGTCAACAGCTTTTCGGTCATGGTCCGAACGAACACGTCGGAACGGCTCAACAGAGCCTGCCGCAAGCTCGCCGGGCCGTCCAGCTTGGTGCCGTCGACCAGTTGGCCAGACGCGTCGATGCGGGTGCCGCCATCGGTAGTCCGGTACTTTCCGATCAAGTCAAAATTCTCCAGCGAAAACCCGATCGGATCCATGATCTTATGGCAGGCGGCGCACACGGGATTTTGCCGGTGCTGCTCCATTTTCTGCCGGATCGAAGCGGGCTGCTGTGCGCCTTCGCTCTCCGGGAGCGGCGGAACGTTAGGCGGAGGCAGAGGCGCGGGAGTCCCCAGAAGGTTTTCGAGCACCCATTTGCCGCGCGATACGGGCGAAGTCCGGTTGGCGACCGAAGTCACCAGCAGGAAACTCGACTGGCCCAGCAGACCGCGGCGGTTTTCATCCTGGATCGTGACCCGCTTGAACCGGCTCCCTTTGACACCCGGGATCCCGTAGTGGCGAGCCAGCGCCTCATTGACGAACGTGTAATCCGCGTTGAGCAGATCGACCACATTGCGATCCTCGTCCACGACGCTTTGGAAAAGCAATTCGGTCTCGCGGCGAAACGCCTGGCGAAGGTTATCGTTGAAGCCGCGCGCCTCGGGACGGGCGTTCTTCAATTCCCGCAGATACAGCCACTGCCCGCCGAAATTGGTCGCCAGCGTTTCCGAACGCGGATCCTTCAGCATGCGCAGCGTCTGTTTTTCGAGCACGGCAGGATCGTGCAGTTTGCCCTGAACCGCCAGGTCCAGAAGTTCCGCGTCCGGGATACTGCTCCAGAGGAAAAACGACAAGCGCGAAGCCAGTTCCACATCGCTCACGCGATAACTAGCGCCCGCGGCTACACCGGCCGGTTCCTGTTCGAAGCGGAACACGAAACGCGGATCGACAAGTACGCGCGCCAGTCCCTGCTCGATACCCAGATCGAAACTGCCGTTCTTGCGCCCCGTCTGGTAGAAGCTGAGAAGCGTATCGAGATCGGCGCCAGAGGGCGGCCGGCGATACGCGCGCAGTGCGAGCGTGGACAGAATCGTCTTCGCGCACGCGGCTTCCTCCGCTTCGGACGCCGGGTGGCACACGAAAATCTTCCGGCGGCTGGGTGTGTCTCCAGGACCAGTCGGATTGAGCGGCCCGGTAATCGCGATGCTGCTCACGCTCGAGTTTCCGGCGAATACCTGCCAGATATCGTCCGCGCCTGGAGGAGCCTTCCGCACGTAAGCCGCACCAATGTCCTGCGGCCCCGCCTTTACGGCAACCTTCACGTCGATAGAGCCCCCGGCCGCCAATTTGAGGCGCTCGCCGTTCAAAACCAGTTCCAATTCCTCGCCCGGAGCCCCGGCGCCGCCTACGCCGATTCCCGCCGATCGGGCACGAACCTTAAACGAGTACTCGGCATCCAGGGGAAACGTATGCCGGACCAGCATGCCGCCGCGCGTACCGAGCGGCAACCCGTCGACGTGTTCCGTTTGCGAGAGATCCCCCGGCGCGCGATAAGTGATCGTCGACGGCGTGATCAACATGTTCCCCACCGCCAGACGGCTGATCTTCCCGGCCGCGCCGACGTAGCGCTCGATCAACGCGGGCGAAACCGCTAGTGCGTCGGCGATATTGTCGAACCCTTCGCTCGAATCGTCCGCGGGAAGAACCGTCGCGCCATCCACGTCAATGGCCAGAAGGTCGCGGATGGCGTTGGTGTATTCGGTGCGATTCAGCCGATGAAGTCCCGTGCTGCCGGGATTGGGCTTGGCTGTGGCCGCGCGATCCAAACCGGCTTCGAGGTTAGTAGCCCACGAGTCGAGCACCGCACGCGCCGGGCGAGGCATGCCCGACGGCGGCATCATGCCCGCCCGCACTTTGCGCACGACTTTTTCCCAGGTTTCCGGATCCTGCCCGGGATGCGACAGATCCAGCTTGTCAAGCATCAGGCCCGCGGTCTTGGTTTTCTCGTTATGGCAGCCGATGCAGTACTGATTTAGCAGCGCCTGGTCAGGAGATGGATTCTGAGGGCGGGCATTCTCTGGGCGAATGACCAGGGCGATCAGCAGCACTCCAACGGCCGCGGCCGCCCGTTTCAGTCCGCTCATTGCGCCATCAACCTTTTGATCAGAGCCATCGTCGAAGGCTTGGCTTCCGGAGCGTTGGTGGCGAGAAAAACGCCTTCGGCCCACACCAGCGGCGTGCGGCCTTCCTTGTCTTTAATGTCCAACCGGGCACCTTTCTTCACCAGGAACTCCAGGATGTCATCCGATCCCCGATTCGCAGCGCCGATGACTGCCGTCACTCCCATCGAGTTCTTCGCGTTCACGTCTCCGCCCTTATCGAGGCACAACTGAACCGCCTCCATCAGAGCTTCTTTGGATTCGGTGTAGGTCTGCCCCGTCATCCAGTTCACTCCAGAGGCCGCCATCAGGGCCGTGGTGCCCGCGAAGGTAGCGATATTCGGATCGGCGCCCTTTTCGAGCAGGAGTCGCATCACCGTAATATCACCGGCGAGCGCCGCCCTTAGGAACGGAGTCTGGCCGGTGAAATCGACCCAGGATAAATCGCCTAATGGAGTCACGAACCGGCGGGTCGGCGGGACTTCCTTGGTTCGGGCATTCACATTCGCGCCGCGATCGAGCAGCATTCTGATCACTTCGAGCGCAGCCGGCCGGTCGATCTCGTGCTCATTGTTCCGGCCATAATCACGATTGCGAATTTCTACCGTGGCGTACAGAGGTGCACGGCCCCACCAGTCGGCCGCGTTTACGGCAGCGCCCTTCTCCAACAGGAACTTCGCCGTATCCAGATGATTGTTGGTGATCGCCATCAGTAGCGGAGTGATGCCGTTTACGTCCGCCTGTTGCACGTCCGCTTTGGCCGCGATAAGGATCCGCGCGATGTCGACCCTGCCGTCGCGAGCCGCGTAGAGCAGCGGCGTCATGCCGCCCGGAGTCTCGCCCTGAAAACCCTGTTCCGGCCAGCCGCTGCGAACGATTCCCGCGCCGTGCGATCCACCACCCGCCCCAGGGGGTCGCGCCGCGGGCGTCTTGCCGGTGCGCGTGCGCGCATTGATCTCGGCTCCATATTCGAGATAGAGGTCAACGGCTGCGGGAAAATTCGATCGCACCGCCCACATTAGCGGCGTCTGCTGCGTTACAGCATCCTTCGTTTTTACATCCGCTCCGTGCTGAAGAAGAATTTTGACAGCGTCGACATTGCCGCTGCGCGTCGCGGTCATGAGTGCCGTTTCCCCGCTCGAATCGGCGGCGTTGGGATCGGCCCCGGCGTCGAGCAGCTTGCGGATCACCGCTGCACTGCCGTTTGTCGACGCGAAGTACAAGGGGGTGAAGCCGTAGCGATCCTTGGCCTTCACGTTCGCGCCCGCCTGGATCAGCAGGCTAACCGTGTCGAGATCGTCCTCGTTCGCGGCCCAATGGAGAGCCGTCGCGCCGTCCGGCAGCGTAGCGTTTACATCCGCTTTTTGCTGGATCAGGGCTCGCACCGCGGAGTTGTCCTGGTGCATCGCGGCTTCCGCAATGCGCGTATCCGCTCCGAAACCCGCGGCCGGCAATACGACCAGCCCCAGCGCGGCGCACGTAAATCGCATGTCAAACTCCCGGTTTCAGCTCCATCAACAGCCCGTTCAGATCCTTGAATCGCAGCCCGCCCTCATCGTTCGAAGGCGCGATCTCCACGCCGAGTTTCTTTAGCTTTTCGGTAATAGCACCCTTATCGAAACCCGCAACCTTGATCCCAATATGTTCGATGCTGGGCGACTTCCCGGGCGCGACCGTCTCCAGACCCAGGCGGGTCTTCGCAACGCCGAACCAGATCCTGTCGGGCTTCTTGGTCCGCGAAACCTCCATGCCGAAAATCTTCCGGTAGTGCACCGCGGACTTTTCGAGATCGGTCACGGCAAGCATAATGTGATCGAATCCGATGGCCTGCACGGCAGGTTCGTCCTGCGAGATTCGGGAAGACGGGATGATGGTCCGCGCCAATCCGGCCGGCGCGCCCAGAAACTGAAGCCGCAGGCCGTCCGGATCCGCCGCCATCCCCAAGGCGCCCTGGCCTGTCATGGGAACGCCGGCTTCATCCAGGCTCTTCCTCATCTCCTGTCCTTTATAGTCCAGGCCAACAGCGCAAAAGTGGTCGATCCGGGCAGAGGTTACGGGAGGGTTGGCATTGGCAGGAAGCCCGCCGAACGCTATATAGTTGATGCCGATCTTAACGTAATACCTCGGCGGGGGATCCTTCTCCTGGAACAGCTGGGGATCGAAGATCCGTCCGTAGAATTTCGCGGCCGCTTCCTGATCCGGCACTTGCATGCCAATGTGTTCGAGACCGCTGGTCTTGATGGGCAGTTCGGATGCGTCTGCCACCCCGGCCGCCATCCAGGTGGCGGCCCCGGCGCCCAGAAGCTGAAGAGTCCGGCGCCGGGTGTACTCGCTAATGTTCACAGTTCTACTTTACTCCTGCTTTAGAACTGAAGCCGCATCTCCAGGGTACCCTGGCGAGCCGGAATGAAAGTGGCACCGCTAGCGAAATTGATGAAGCCAAATCCGCCTGTAGCGCACTTGTTCACGCCGGTGCACGCAGGCACGCCGGTCACATTTCCTGTGGTGGTGGGTGTCGACGGCGAACCCGACGGGTTCGACATTTCCAGGCGGTTGAGAACGTTGGTGAAGTTCATCCGCACCGTGAAGCGCATCCGTTCTTTGAAGGAGAATACTCGGCCGACGCTCAACGACTCCGAAGGCCGCCGCTGATATCGGTAATCATTGTAGTAGGCATTCGCCGTGCCCCACTGTCCATCGGTCGGATTGCTCCAGGCGGCGGGATTCAGGACCAGATCCTTGGTGGGATCGATGCAGTGGCAGTTCAGGTCCTTCAGGAACAAGGGCACGCCGGGATTGCGATTGTAGTACGTGCTGCGGAACAGCAAGCTGGTCAGGTTGTTGGTGGAAGTCGGCGCCAGAATCGGCGTTCCGCTGGCGTATGTCAGAAGGGTTCCGAATGCCCAGTCGCGAACCGCCAGGGAGACAATCTTATTACCCTGCGGCGCGGGCACCCGGTAGTTGATCGAAATCACGCTCACCAGCGGACGGGAGAAACCGGAGATCGTCTTGTTCTGCGACCGGTTGAACACGTCGTTGATCGTGCCGCCCTCGGTGCCCAGTTGCATCTCCTTCGCCCAGGTGAACGCGTACGCCACTTCCAACCCGTGCCAGACGCGCTGCGTAACCTTGGCTTGGAGCGAATCGTACCAGGTGCGGCCCTGCGGCGCCCACAGAGGGGCCAACCCGCTGGTGAATTGCGGGAAGGGGCGCAGCGATTGAGCGACGGTGAAGTTCGTCGGGAAGCCGGCATAAGGCAGCTTGTTTTGGAACCGGCCCGCAGCCGTCGACCCGATCGTCGCGCGAAGAATCGCACGGTCGGCGGCGTTGTTAATGTCCAAGCCGGCAGCCTGGAGCGTGTTAGTCGAGAGCGCGTTGTAGTTGTCGAGATTCGGGCTCAACCACCATGCGCCACGATTCCCGACATAGGATGCGTCCACCACCGTGTTGCGCGTAACCTCACGCTGCAGACCGATGCTCCATTGGATCTGGCGCGCCGGACGGCCCGCGTTCTGATCCACTATGGACGCCGGGCCGTTTACGTTCGCCGGGAAATTCGGATTGGGATAGGATCCGGCAGAGAAATTGGGCCAGGGCAACACATAGCCCGCAGGAACACCCGTATCTAACTTCATCGCCGCATCCCCGAATCCGGGAGCCGAGAACGCATTGTTCGCGCCGGCGCTGCCGGTGCCGGTGTTGCCCGTGGCCGTTCCGTCGTAGGCGACCGCGATTCCGCCGCGGAGGACGGTTTTGGGCGTTATCTGGTAAGCCACGCCAAGGCGCGGGCCGAACGCAAACGGATAGTTCTTAGCGAACTTGCAGTTGCAAGTCGCCTCATAGATGATTCCGCCCGGGCGTCCGCCGACGGTGGGATTCGGAACGCTCAGGGATGCAGTCGGCATGCGCCCGTACTGCTCGCGCGGATAGGTGTCATAGTCATACCGCAATCCGTAGTCGAGAGTCAGCTTCCGGGTGAGCTTCCAGGTATCCTGCGCATAGAACCCCCAGAATTTTTTCCCGGTTTTCAGATCCGCCGGAGGATTCACCACGCCGTTGTTGACCAGGCCCAGCAGGAAGCTCGCGTAGGAGTAGCCCAGCGTCACGCCGCTCACTGTGGATGACTGCGCGTACGGCTGCGCGGTCTGGTTGGTGGAGAACACGAAATTTCCGTTAGTGGCGGTGAGATTATGGAAAGGATAACCGAAGGTGCGAAGCTCCGCGCCGAACTTATAAGTGTGGTTACTCTTCACCCAAGTTAAGTTGGTGTTATAGGTAGGAGTGAACTGCTTGGTCAAGGACTGCGCCGCGCCGACGTTAGCACCCGCGCCGACGTTCGCGCTGCCGCCGGTTCCCGTGCAAGCCGGAGCCGTGCCCGAAGCGCACAATCCGGAGATGGCCGGGAAGCGCCCGCCGGGGTTCGGGACACCCGTCAGGCCGATCGAGCTGTCCTTGAAATCGTTGGTGGGCGAGTGATCATCGAGCAAATACTGAAGCGATCCGATGCCGATGTGCCACAGCATTGCCGGTGACAGTGTGTAATCTAAATTGAAGCGCCAGTTCATGGACCGGCTGAACGATCCGCGCGTCTGAGTAATGAGAGCCGGGAATCCTTCGGAAGAGTTCAGACTCTGTGAGTACTGCGTCGAGGTTGCGTTCGTCAGCCACGTGCCCGACAGCTTGATCTTGGGGGTCAATTGGTGATCCAGCTTCACCGACTCGTTGGTGGTGATGCGATCGTTCGGGAATGACGGCAAATAGTTCAGCGCCGCTGCGGTATTGGTCGGGCTTGGAATCAGCGCCTGGATGGCCTGCGAAACCTTGTCAAACCGAGCTGGCAGAATGATATTGCCCGGGAACTGGTCGCGAATCTGCTGCCCGTTGACGACTCGCTGCGATTGGGGATCGAAGATCATGCCTTCCAGCATCGCTCTGCCCAGCGGATCGTTTCCGGCACTGCGGCCGGTGATCGCGCCCGAGAAATCGCCCGCGCGGTAGGCTGCAGTGGGAACCGTGATGGCGGTGTCGTTTACCACGTAAAACTCGCGATACTGCTCGCGATTGTAGTAGAAGAAGGTCTTGTCCTTGCCGTTGTAAATTTTGGGGATCCACACCGGGCCGCCGAAGTTGAAGCCGTAATCGTTGCGCCGGGTGCGCGGGAGCACGTTGGTAAAAGGCGTCGATGCATTGAAGGCTTCGTTCACCAGGTAGTCGTAGCCCGCACCGTGATATTGGTTGGTTCCCGAGCGCATGGTGATGTTGAACAAGCCGCCGCCCACCTGCCCGAACTCCGCCGAGTAGTTGCTGGTCTGGATCGCGGTTTCCTGCATGGCGTCCATGCTCGCGCCGGTGCCGGCCTGCACCGCGTTGATCTGGTTAGTGGAATCCGCGCCGTCGATAATCGTGCGCTGGGTCCCATTCGGCGCACCGTTCACACGAACGCCCAGGACGAATCCCGAGGCAGGATTCGCTGCGCCGGGCACGAGCTGGATTTCCGATAGATAGGTTCGAAGACCCTGGCTGGTTGAATTGCTACCGCCGATACCCAGCCCGCCTAAGTCGATCATGCGCTGCGCCCCAACGGTAGTGCTCACTTCTCCACTTTCGGTTTTGAGCAGCGACGACTGCTCCGATACCGTTACCGATTCCGTCGCCGAACCGACTTCGAGGGCTATATCCACACGCACGGTCTGGGCCACGCCCACGATGATGTTCTGCCGCACGTACTTTTTGAAGCCGCCCACCGCCACGGATATTTCGTAGGTGCCGACCGGCAATTGCGCCAGAGTGAAGTTCCCGGTGTCTGAACTCGCGGCCTGGAAGACCGCGCCCGTTCCCGTGTTCTTGGCCTCAATAGGTGCGCTGGCCACTACCGCGCCGGCCGGGTCAGCTACGGTTCCAGTAATCGTTCCGCGGTCGGACTGAGCCAAAACTACGGCTGCCGACGCTAGCAAACACAGCAAGATTAGTCGACTACGCATCTTCCACCCCTCCCCTTTTGTATCTACGTCCGACGTACCCCATGGCGGCCTGACGGCCGCTTGCATGCAACCCCAGGAATTCTATTTCAGATAACCGCCGGTGTCAAGCCTAAAATACACCGAACGACCGGTAACGACAAATCGGCGGATGTTATTATTTTCAGTAGATTGCAGGATGCCTTGGATTATCACAGTCATATCCACCTGGCGACAGCCCGAGAGGGAACGAAACTAGACTTTGAGGCCGACAGGACTTTACCGTGTAACCTGTCGACTGGTACATCTCTAGGTTCATCTGCCAGCAGCCACGGTCTCCAAATCAGTGTGCGTTATGATGGCTGGTGGACTCCTTCGGCCTGATGAACGACTTGAACGGGGCTTCCACATTGCGCGGGCGCACCGTCCTCGCGTTGCGAGAGATGGTCCTCAGAGGCCAACTTGAACCGCGGAAGCGTCTTGAAGAATTCGATTTGAGCAGGCGCCTGGGGGTATCCAGGCCGGTTCTGCGATCGGCTCTGGACCACCTTGTTTCCGAAGGGCTGCTTGAACCGGCGCCCTCCGGAGGATATGCGGCCCGTCACTTCACGCTGGAGGACATCCGGGACGCCATTCTGGCGCGTTCGGCTCTGGAAGCGCTGGCCGCCGGTCTTGCAGCCAAGCGCATCCAGGATCCTTCGGAGCTTGAACCGGCACGCAAGCTAAACGCTCAGTTGGCGGAAGCGATCCCCTCCCGCGCGTCCACGCTGCCGACCTCGCCAACCCCGGAAGGGATGTCCCGCTTCGGTGATTTGAATGCCGCGTTCCACAGCGCATTCGTCGCCGCAGCGCGAAGCCCGATGCTGTCCTGGTGCATCCAGCGTCTTCAATCGGCGGCGTTCGCATCTCCAGCGGCCGTTGTGATTCCCGTGGAAGGCGACGGTGCACGGCGTGCGTTTGAAGAGCACGAAGCGATCTTGAACGCCATCCAGTCTGGCGATGCCTCCCGGGCCGAAGCCCTGGTGAGGCAACACGCAGGGCTGGCAATCCATGGAATCGAAAGTGCGTTAGAGGGCCAGCCCCATTGCGGCCGGAATATCGCGTTAGAGCTGGTCAGCAAGAAGCCCGCCCAGCTCACGGCGAGCAGGCCGAGCCGGCTTCCGAAGAAGGAGGAAAGTGCCGCCGGCGCTACGTCGGCACGCATCCTCGATGCAGCCGCGGATTTGTTCTGCGAGAAGGGTTTCTACGCTGCTACGACTCGCGAACTCGCCACGCGTCTGAATATTCAACAGGCTTCTTTATACCATCACGTAAGCAACAAGGAGGAGCTGCTTCACCGTATCTGCCGCCAGGTCATGGATTGTTTCCTGACGGACCTTCCCGCCACCCTGAACCAGGCGGAGACCGCAAGGGGCCGGATTAGCGCTTTCATTGACGCTCATCTTCAGGTGATGGAGAGAAATCCCCGCCAGACACTGGCGGTGGTCACCGAGTTTCGGGCATTGTCTCGCCTGCACTTCGCGGAGATTTCGGAAAGATACAAGGAATACTCGCGCCTCCTCGACTCGGAGCTGAATGCGGCACAAAAATTAGGGATCCTGCGAACGGACATCGCTTCGAAGTACATCCGCCTGGCTCTCTTGAACACCCTGAACTGGACGCCACGCTGGTTTCACTCTTCGGGCCCGCTTTCCTGCAAAGATCTGAGTTCCATCTATAGCCGGATTTTTTGGGAGGGTGTCATCAGCCCCGAGCTGCGCGAAATCTCTTCCCTTCCGCCGCTTCCGGTGTCCACCAGCCGGCAACGATCGCGCGCGTTGCATCGAGGTACGCTCGGGAAGTTCATTCGCG
This sequence comes from Terriglobia bacterium, assembly GCA_020073445.1. Taxonomy (GTDB): domain Bacteria; phylum Acidobacteriota; class Terriglobia; order Bryobacterales; family Bryobacteraceae; genus Palsa-187. The sequence goes on along the minus strand of JAIQFE010000017.1, from coordinate 12,161 downwards.
GCGCCGCAGAACTGTTCTCCAAGTACGGCTACGAATCGACGAGTACCCGCGACCTTGCCACCCTGCTCGGAATGGAAAGAGCCACGTTGTACTACCACGTAGAGGGCAAGGAGGATCTGCTCTACGCGATCTGCAAATCATCCACCGAACAGTTGGCCAACGATGTCAGCGAAGCGACGGAGGGCATTTCCGATCCCCTCGCGCAACTTCAGGTTGGCATTCAGACGCATGTCGTGAGCTTGCTCCGCGACCAGACTCAACATGCGACGGCCCTGGCCGAGGCGCGTGCCCTCTCTCCCGAACGGTTGGCGGAAATCTTGAGCATGCGAAAGGCGTACCAGACGCGCGCACGATCGGTCCTCGAAGCCGGACAACGGGCCGGGTCCATACGGAACGACATCTCCCCGAAATACCTCGGCATGATGCTGGAAGGGCTCCTGGATCGCACAGTAGTCTGGTTCAAGCGGAATGGCGAACTCAGCCCCTCGGAGCTGGGCGCAACTCTGTGCCGCGTGTTCCTCGAAGGCGCACAGCATCGTTCCGCACAGCCGCAGCAGAGAAAATAAATAAGACGCGGAATCCTCCGACCTCTTTGCGAGGTTAGTAGATAGAACTCCCAAAAACTGCCTCCCCGCTTATCATTGGCCAAGTGGGGCTGTAGTTAGTGAAGGAAGTGGTGGGCTCGACAGAACTCGAATCTGTGACCTCCTGCGTGTCAAGCAGGAAACCCGCTACACCTTCCATACATTCCAAAGAACTTACCAGCCTGCAAAAAGCCAAGAACGCCCGCGAAACTGCGGGCGTTTGATACTTACTTGACACTAACCGGCGCGTGGGGTGGCTCCTAGACAAGCAGGCGGAAAAGTGGACAGGCACGCGCCATGAAGTGTAAAGTTGGACGTCCGAACGTCGAGATTAAACCTGAACAGATTGGCCAGCTTAGAAATCAGGATGTGAGCTGGCGCCGGATCGCGAAAGCGCTAGGGATCGGGACGGCGAGTGCGATGCGCCTGTTTAAGTCGCTTGATGGAGCCCGTCCTAATGCGCAAGATGTGCGCCCCAGCCGCCGCTAACTTCTCAAATATGAGTCGATGGGCTTGCTGATCGACCTGGTTTTCCGGATGCCATTGCCCTCCAAGCAAAACCCGCCTCCCCAAAACCTCGATCGCCTCGATTCGTCGGCACCGTACTTAGGTGCTGCGCGCCGGTCCGCGATCATTTGCACCTTACTTCGGCCGACGGGAAGTTGACTGAACTAGAGCCACATCGTCAACGGTCGGGCGCTTGTGTGCGCAAAAACTAGAGGGCCTATCCTAAAGGGAGTCGAACATGTCGGGAGTGACCTCCGAAACATGTGCGCACACTCTGCAGTTCGCAGGTAGGCGCATCGTCCAAGGGAATATGGCTCTCACTCTAACGTTCTCGGGAACACGAGGCGGAATTGACACCCGGACTAAGCGACACCGAATGCATTCAGCATTGCTCATTTCGTGGCGTCGTCGGCGGATTATGATCGACTGCGGCGCGGATTGGCAAAACAAAGTAGTTCAAGTAAACCCAAATGCCATCCTGATCACACATGCCCATGCCGACCATGCCGGCGGGCTAAAGGGCGTTGCTTCATGTCCCGTCTACGCCACAAAGGACACCTGGAGTAGGATCCGAGTGGGCTTAATCCCGGGAAAAGAAGTGATCAGGCCGAGGGTACCCGTTGACCTTTTCGGAATTGAGTTTGAGGCCTTTCCGGTCGAACACTCGATGCGGGCGCCGGCTGTCGGATATCGGATCACCGCGGGACACCACAGCGTGTTTTATATGCCAGACGTGGTTCGAATTCATGATCAGGCTCAGGCGCTGCAAGGTCTTCAACTATATATCGGTGATGGCGCCTCAATCACGCGCCCGATTCTACGGAAGCGCGATGGGAAGCTTATTGGCCACGCGTCTATTCGGACTCAACTGGAATGGTGCAGAGAAGAAGGCGTCCGTCGCGCGATTTTTTCTCACTGCGGCTCAGAAATCGTGACGGGCAATGAACGGATTGTTGCTGACAAGATCCGCGTCCTGGGTAAGCAGGCTGGCGTCGATGCTAGGATTGCGCATGACGGATTGCGCGTCACGCTTTGACAGGACCAATTCCACGAGCAGGTGATAGGCAGCATGAATTTCGACCATCATGGTCGTCTTTCGACCTGCGGTTCTGCCCCCTCGATGCGAGCCGCTAAATGAGCATCGGCAGCCGGCTTCTCGCCCGTATTTGGCATCTTTCGGCACCGTGCACCCGTGACATCGCCGAGCATCACGATATTCGCGTATCCATGTCCGACGGCATCGAATTGCTCACCGACCGCTATTACCCACGAGGCGGCGAACGCCTCCCGGTAATTTTGATTCGCAGCCCCTACGGCCGCAGCCATCAATTCCGGGACCTCGCCCTCATCTTCGCCGAGCGTGGCTTTCAAGTCTTGCTGCAGAGCTGCCGGGGGACCGGTGGTTCCGGCGGGTCGCTGCGTCCGTCATTTCAAGAAGAACAGGACGGCGCCAACACTATCGACTGGCTTAACCGCCAACCTTGGTACTGCGGCAGGCTTGCTCTTCTCGGCACGAGCTATCTCGGGAATGCCGCGTGGGCCGCTGTGCATGCCGCAGGTCCCCAAATCGCCGCAGTGACGCTGCATGCGACGCTCTCCGACGCTAGTGCAGAAACCTACGCCTTCGGAGGATTCACACTCGAGGGATGCCTCGTCTGGACCCTCCAGCTTACCCAGCCTCAACTCAGCGGCACCGTGGGCTTGCTTTTCTGGGGATGGATTCCTCATAGGACCAATCCGCTCAGGCTCCCCGCCTTGGATTCGCTGCCATTGCGAGATACAGACCAGGCCGCAGTAGGCCGCCACGTGCCCTGGTGGCAGGACTGGGTTGACCACGCCGAGCCCGACGATCCATTCTGGACACCCCTGGACTTCTCTGCCGGCGTCGCGGCGGCGCCGCCCACCGCCATGATCAGCGGCTGGCATGACATCTTTCTTCCTTGGCAGATCAAGGACTATGCAGCCATGCAAGCCGCCGGCCGCCCTGCGTCCATCACCATCGGACCCTGGGTGCATTCTGCCCTCGCGGCCTGGGGGGAAGGCGTGCGCCAGGCCCTGCCCTTATTTCGTGCGCACCTCTTAGATCAACCTCCTCCGCTGCGCGCCCCCGTTCGCCTCTATGTGATGGGCGCCGAAGAGTGGCGTGAGTATGACTCCTGGCCTCCCCCAGACACTAGTCCAGTGGCATTCTATCTTTCTGCAGGAGGAGGCTTGTCTCCCAAGCCGCCCGGTCCCAGCGAGCCCGGTTGTTACACCTACGACCCTGCGGATCCAACACCTGCTGTGCACGGTCCAAGGCTCAGCGGTGTCCGACCGACGGGCGACATGGCCCAGCTCGAAAGCCGTTCGGATGTTCTTCTGTTCACCGCGGAACCCTTCGCTGCCAACCTTGAGGTGATTGGCCCCGTATCCGCGGAGTTGTTTTTCCGCTCGAGCCTCGAACATACTGATTTCTTCCTAGTCCTCTGCGACGTCTCCCCCAACCGCCGATGCACGAACGTCTGCGACGGCTACATCCGCATTCGCCCACACCGTCCCAGCCCTTCGAACGACGGGATCCGCCATGTGCACATCGAGTTCTGGCCCACCGCTTACCGTTTCCGCCAAGGCCACCGGATGCGCATCATCGTCGCTAGCGGCGCGCACCCGCGCTATGCCCGAAACCTTGGCTCCGGCGAGCCTATGGCTGACGCCGTGACCTTTGCTGTCGCACATCAAGAGATCTTCCACGATCCCCATCATCCTTCGCGAATCCTACTACCGATCGGGATTGGGAACGACTCGCCACCTCGGCCAACCCTGGTAATGCGCAGGTAGGGTTGAGGGTTTTGGCGCAGGATATTGGGCCTAATCCCTTCACGATGGCAAACAAAGGGACGGACGGCTAAATACACGGCAGAGGCGTTGGAACGCAAGTTGCACTGCCTGCAGTGAAGAAGAGGGAACCAGCCATGAGACAGGTCACTGGGCACTGCTTACTTGCACTCGTCCTGCTAGGCGCGCCCAGCCGCAGTCAAGATGTGGGTCGATCCGCAGACAAACAGCAGAAGCTTGACGCTTTTCTATTTGATGTTCAGCCCCGGGTAATTGCCCCTGGAGAGACGGCTCTACTGCGTTGGTCAATCAAGGGCGCGACGAAGGTGGTGATTGAAGAAGCATCCAAGTCGAAGAGCCAACTGCACGAGATCGGCACGTTCAGCGGGAGCGGAAGCCTTGAAGTCCGACCGAAAGAAGACACGACCTACGTCATTAGCTGCGAAGGTCCAACGACCTCATGCGCTTCTGTCTCCGTCCACGTGCGGCCGAAGCAACGTTAGCCAGGAAGGTCTATGGCACGATCCCGCGTTGCGGTACTGAAGACGACCCCCGCCACAGTCGTCGACGACTACAAACGTCTGATGCGACTGACGGACTATCAGCAGTTCCTGCCGCACGATAAGGAGACCGCGCTCAAGATCAATATCAGTTCGAACTACTTCTATCCGGCCTGTTCCACGACGCCGTGGCAACTTGACGGCGTCATCGCCACACTGCTCGAAGATGGCTATAACAAAGAGAGCCTTTACGGCTGTCACAACCGTACTGTCGTGGTCAGTGCCAGGCGCGGCGAGCTGGCTAATAAACACAAGCAGGTTGTCGTTGGAAAGTACGGCCTGCGCAACATCCATTTGTACGAGAAAAGCGAGGAGTGGATTCAGTACACGCCCAAAGCGAAAATGCGGGTACTGGACAAGATCTATCCCGAAGGCATTCGGATTCCCAAACGGCTGGTTGGGTCAAATATCATTCATCTGCCGACCATGAAGACCCACGTTTTCACAACGATAACGGGAGCCATGAAGAACGCCTTCGGCGGCCTGCTGTTCGAGAAACGCCATTGGACTCACAGCGTGATCCATGAAACTCTGGTGGATCTTCTGGCCATTCAGAAGGAGATCCACCCCGGTATTTTCGCAGTGATGGACGGCACGTTTGCGGGCGATGGGCCCGGCCCACGGTGTATGGTACCGCTCGTCAAGAATTACATTCTTGCCAGCGGAGACATGGTTGCCATCGACGCGGTGGCTGCGAAGATGATGGGTTTTGACCCCCTCTCGATCAAATTCATCCGCCTTGCCCACGAACAAGGCTTGGGTTGCGGCGACGTGCGCGAGATCGAGGTGGTCGGTGAGGATATCTCCGGCGTGAATTTTCACTTTGAGGTCGGCAATACCCTCGCGAGTCGCGGGCAGAAGATGATTTATTGGGGTCCGCTGAAACCGCTGGAGACTTTGCTCTTGCATACGTTTCTTGCTCCCTGGTCCTATGCCGCATCGTTCCTCTATCACGATGTCTACTGGTACAACTACGTAGGACGCGCGCGAGTCAAAGAAGCGCTTCGGACAGATTGGGGCAAGCTCTTTGCAAGTTACTAACAAGCTATAATGGTATTTTGTATTCGATTTTCTCCGGTGACCGCTTTAAGCGGAGCCTCACCCGGCGCAATGGCATCAAGCTGGCACTTTCCGGCCTTTGCATGGGGTGCCTGCGCGCCAGTGAATCGACCGCTTCGGCCAAGCAAGTCCCTGAAATGACTCGGAGTATCCCCCCGAGAGCGCCCCAGGCTCTCACGGGATCGCAGTTCGCCGAATCTGTCTCGAACATGGACCGGCAACAGCGCGAGCACGCCATTCTGGGTCAACTCCTGGAAGGCAATTTGCCCAGCTTCCTCAGAAAGCTGGTTCCTCTCAAGCTCAGTTACGAACTGGCTAGCGGGAAGACCTGCGCCGCAATGACCTTCGTGATGCCCGAGTACCTCGCCATCGGGTCAGACCACGATTTCTTGCGGATCCCAATGAATCTCCACACGGCAACAGCCGTCGCGGATCGGTTCGGGTTTGTTCTCCCCACCAAGAAGATTGTTGACGCGATCTACGATCAATCGACTGGTCGCTTCACGCCGCAACCGTTGCCTGCGGGTCCTCAAATGATCTCCACCGAATATTATCGGACCCACAACACGATGATTGACCAGCAATCCCAGGCCAACGGCTTTCACTTAGGCCCGCTGGTTTCCGGCCACAAGAAAGATGTCGTAATCACCAATCGATTGGCCAAGAGACCGGGTCAGCTTGCGATCTATGGATGGCATCGCGGTAAGGGTGCACCGATTCAGCCGTTGAGTACAGTCCATGGCGCCGGATACGCCGACTACAGCCATGGGATTCGACTGGTCGCCAGTATGGCTATGATCGAGGGCAGGCTTCGATCCGTTTACGATATCCTGCGGGATTCCGTGTTAGCCAACGTCCTCAGCGATGAGGGGACTATCCGTCTTGCGCCGGCTTTCGGCAACGTATAGCCTACGGCAGCGTTTTACAGCACCGAAAGCTCAGATGATAGTTCGCGTGGCTGTGCTCATCCATCACGCGGCTCCCGTGCCAGAAAGGCGCACGCCACCGGCACCAGTCTTCATGCGCTCTATAGGTGTCAAAGATAAACCAACTGCCTTTCATCTCCGTGTACCCCAGTTCGAGACTGCCGCGGCTGGCCATCTGGCTCTCGTTGAGAGGCAGATTCATATGCTCAGCGGCATTGCCGTTCAAGTCATAAACCTGAAGGGGACTGTGGCACTCGGGAAAATCTCCGGCTGGAAAAGTGTTGGAGCCACATCCGGCCCAACCTCCTCCGTTGCAGCCAGGCGTCTTCTGACTCGACGCGGCGCAACCCCCCTTCTGATACGTTGGGCCATAGCTCCAGCTCTTCGTTGGGGCGTCAGCCTTGTTGTGTGCAATCCGCATCCGTTCAATCGCGGCAGCCGGGCTCAGGCCTTGGGCAAGGTCAAACCGGTAATCCGGAGGTTCAAGGCTTCCTGCACAGGCGCCTTCCCATTCATGCGCATCGCACAGGCGTCTGCCCATGATGGAGCAGACTTCCGCAGCTTCCCGGGCTCTCACCCAAACCACGGGGTAGACGGTGGGAATGTCGGGGAACTCGAACTGATCGATGCAGGCTTTCGCATCTTCCGGGCGCTGGGTGGCAGGATTGTAAAGCGGCGCCATGTACTTGGCTCCGCAGATTTTCTCAAACCTGGGATTCGAATAATCAATCCCCAGTCGATTCAGCTTGGCCTGAGCCTCCGCCGGCGTAACCGGATGCCGGGTTATCGCGGGATTGCCTTGGCTCATATAGCCAGACTTGGCGAATATTTTACGGAGGGCAGTCATCTGGGCGTCCGACAATCCATGGACACGCTGCAGTTGCCGGAACAGAACCTCATTCTGCTCGCGTAGCGGCGGGGACTGGGCGAGGAGGACCATCCCCAATAGCGCCAGCACTCCGAATCCGAATCCGCGCCACCTTTTGAGGAACTCGCGCAAAACGGAGTGCGGCGCGATCAGTTCTTGCCTGGGTCTGGCGGTGCGCGCTGCACCCTTTGCGCTTCTCACGGCCTGACCTCCTTGGGATTGCGCCGCATCAGATAGAAGAAATCCCGGTTGTCCGGATATCCAAGAAAACGTGGAACAAGTTCACCGGCGGCTGACTTATCCACTTCGCTCATCCCCTTCAAGAGGTGATCGACGAACATCTGCGATCCGGACCTGCGATAGAGCGCCAGGTACGTGTGTTCAAGGGCGTTCATATCCAGAAGCATCGCGTAATCGCAGCGGTAAGCCTGAAAGATGCGAGCCATCGCGGAGGGTGTGGCATCAGAGAACACCGCGTAAATCAAAAAGTGCTTCCCATGATTCGTCTGCAGAGCAGCGCCCGAGCGCATGGTGCGGAGCTTCTCGTCCGCCGAACCAGACCAATTCCCGGGCCCCCAACGGCCGACCAGCCGGCCGGGAACCGGCGACCGGGAGGTCTCGTCGAATTCAATGACGGGAACGCCGTTTTGGCGAGCATGCTTGATTCGCGACAATAGCTTGTTGTCGGCCTCTGCCCATGTCTTCATCGCGATCGAGCCATCGTCGAGAACAAAGATCGTCGCCAACCCCGGCTGAAGTTTGCTGAACACGACACCATTTTCGATGAAGCCGTAGTGACTTCCGTGGTTCTTTAGGGCGAGCTCTCCAGATTTGAACGCCCCGTGCGTTCGTTTAAAACCTCCGGTGAAGGTAGCCACGGTCTCCCGAGCATCTTCTGGGCTGACGAGACCAGTCGCAATAAGGGGGCTAATGCTTCCGATGCCATCCGGTCCAGGCAACGTTGGATTTCTCATCTGCTCCAGCATATGATCGGACCACTCCACTCTCGGATGCTCGGTGCCAAGCGCATATCCGAGATCAAACTGGTCGAGATCAAAGGCGATCAGATAGGACAGCGCGGACGCCTCAACACTATCCAGGTTGTTGACGGTCGTTTTGTAGCTCTGCAAGATCACAGGATCGATGAGATTCGGCTGAAGAATGCTGACGTAAATACCCGCGTTTCCGGCGGCCGGGTACCATGCTCCGGGGAGCATGCCAGTTCTTTCAGGGCCCTCCAAATCGATTCCCAGGTTGCTGGATGTCAGCGATCGATCCGCGTACTTCGAATCGATCACGGCAGGGAGTGGAAGATTGCCCTGCCCCCCTGGAGCTTTCGTGCCCGCGGCTTCCGACTCAATCCTCCCCGTCTCGCGGTGTATGTCTCCCATGAGTATGTGACCAAGATCAATGATCTTCTCGCCACCCCAGACGTGTTCGCGGAGAAACTCGGTTGCAGCCTCCAAAGTTGTCCGATGCCCAGCCGCTGCGTTTCGCACGTATAGGCGGCCCTCGCACAAGGGGGCAAAAATGTGCTGCGAGGCTTTGCCTCGATCCAAGGCGTCGCCTCCAAACAAGTCGCAAAAATATCTATTCTCCCCGTGCGCAATCACAACACACGCCGGGTATTTCTCATCCAGGAGGAGCTTTCTGGCATGGGGTTCCGGATTCTCCAGATGAAAAGTGAGATCGGCGGAGCGATCCTTCCAGGCAACTTTGAGCAAAAACCAGACGTTGATCTCAGGATTGAGATTGATCAGCGTTGCGACGCCCTCTCTTCCTCCTCGAGATCTGATGCGGATGGAACCGGCCTGCCGAAACTGTTGCAGCTCCAGGACGCTCTTGGGAACCTCCGCGTCGTACTCCTTCACCTCATTCGTGCGAGGGGCTTCCTGGGCCGGACCGACCGTTGCCAAGGCGAGGAGGCTAACCATAGCAAACACACACAGCCATGCTTGCACGACGTGATTCCCACGGATCTGCAAATGTTTGGTCATACTGCCAGAACCGCTATAGCTAACATGAGTAGCCCAAGGATGCGGCTGGTGCGGTCGTTGCTGGCGAAGACGACCGGATCATCAGGCATCCTCCCACGATGAGCAACCAGCCAGATGTGGCTGATCCAGTAAAACAACAGGGGGCACAGGAACCACATGAGTTCGTATCTCCCATATAAAAGTCGGGCTGTGCCGCTGTTGATATACAAGGCTAGTATTAACACTGCCAAATACCCGCTCGCGATTCCCATGGCCGCCAGCAGTTCTCCATCGCTGAGCTCATAGCCTCGTGCTTTGGCGCCATCGCCGCTGATCGTCCGCATGACCACTAATTCGCCATAACGCTTCACCAGCGCCAGGCTAAAAAACAAGAATGTTGAAAACGCCAGCAACCAGTGCGACGGCCAGATGGCAACAGCCGCGGAACCCGCCAGGATCCGCATCGTGTAGAGACCTGCAAGGACGATCACGTCCAAAAGGACAACTGTCTTCACATAGAGCGAATAGGTCACGCTCAGCGCCAGGTATATCAACGATACCCAGAGGAAAAGCTGGGAAACTAGTATGCCGATGATGCAGCCGAGGCCAACGAGAACAGGAATCATTGCAAGACCGTAAGAAAGCGGCAGGTCTCCCGCCGCGAACGGTCGGAATCGCTTCTGGGGATGATGTCGATCTTCCGACAGGTCCAATAAGTCGTTGAACAAGTAGCCAGCCGAGGCGAAACACCCGAACGTCAGAAAGGCCAGGAACACCTTTCCTAACAGGTCGACCTCATTGAAGCGATGCGCCGCAATGAGTGGCACGAACAGCAGGATGTTCTTCAACCAATGCTGAGGGCGAAGTGGCGCCAGATGGTCCCCTAATCCCCTCCTCCGTTTTTCGAAGACGCGGTCGACATGGGCTACTTTGGCAATACGCGAACTGACCAGCCGAGTCGGATTCACCAAAATCGCCTTCCGCGCCGAGGACCAGACTGTCAGATCGCGCCGGTCATTGCCCGCGTAATCGAAGCCTTTCTCGCCGAACTCGCTTACGAGACGAAACCTCTTAGACTCGCCGGAAAGGTTTGTAATTCCATCGCTGGCGAAGACTAGATCGAAGAGTTTTAGATGATCGGCCAGCCGCTGCGCGGTTTGGATGTCACCCGCCGTTGCCAAAGCAATCGTGCGCCCCTCTGTGCGTTGCGTTTTCAAGTAGTCCAGGAAGTCCTCTCGATATGGGAGCACGCAGACATCTAACGAAACCCGGCGGGCAATTTGCTGTTTCAGATAGGCCCTACCCTTCAACAACCACACAGGCAAAATGAAAAGGTAGAAGGGTCTTCGCTTTATGAGAGCCAGGATAGACTCCAGCAGAAGATCTGTCTTCACCAGAGTGCCATCGAGGTCGACCACCAGAGCGGGCGATCGAACCGCCTGCTCCTCCGAACTGACCAGCCGGAACTCTGCGGCCCCTTGCATGGAAGTAACTGCTTCATGGAACCTGGAGCACTTTTCGCGCCAAGCCGGGGCTCCGTCCTCTCCGTTGAGTGGCGCAATGATTCGGCTCGCTCATAATGTGCCTTGGCAACAAATGTCGGGTAATTGAGATCGCGCAGACCCGACCTGGGTCAGCGCCAAACTGCGTGAGATGCCCCAACGCTGCAGCGCATTTTGAGGCACCCTTGTATATCATTGTCATCACATGAGATACTTTCTGGCCGGGCGATTGCGCCTCAAGAGCCTCATGACGACCATCAAACACATTTTGTTTCCCTTCGATTTCTCGCACCAAGCGTCACTCGCAGTTCCTTTCGTCCGGGCTGTTGCGAAACGCTTTGAAGCGCGCATCACGCTCATCAGCGTGGTTCCCCCTGTGTGGGATGTCCCTTCAATGGGAATGCCGGTGATGGTGGGCATAGACACGCAAGCTATGGAGCGTGATCTCAAGTCTCGCCTCGAAGGGACGTTAACGACGGAGTATCTGGGCATCCCCGTTCAGCGCGTGACTGCGTCCGGTGATCCAGCTTGGAAAATCACAGAATTCGCACACTCCAATGCAGTGGATCTAATCATGATGCCGACGCATGGGTGCGGGCTATTTCGCAGCCTGTTGATCGGCTCGGTCACGGCAAAAGTCCTGCACGATGCGAAGTGCCCAGTTTGGACTGCGACCCATGCGGAAGAACAACGGTCACGGGATGTCCCGAAAACGATTGTGTGTGCCATTGATGGCACGGACAAAACTGCTGCGCAGATGCAGTGGGCCGAAACATTCAGTAAACAGATGGGGGCGACTTTGAAGCTGCTCCACGTTGTCTCTCCAATCAGCGACTGGCTTGACTTGCCGAACGAGCGAGAATTGCAGGAACAAATACGTGAAGAAGCGCGCCGCAAGCTCGAGTCCCTGCGACAGTCCGCTGGTATCGAGACTCCGGTACGAATTGCTGTGGGTCAGGTAGCGAACACCGTGACTGAAGAGGCAAGGCAGGAAGAGGCTGACCTCGTTATTATCGGACGCGGCTCGCTCCAGTCGGCGCTCGGGCGTCTCCGCACGCACGCTTACGGGATCATTCAGAAATCGCCGTGCCCAGTCTTGAGCGTCTAATCTAGGAAACGAACAGTCCCACGCATAGGAATATCCTCCAGCCGCGGCATTACTCTGTTCTCGATGTCGAGAATCTCCGGCCTCACTACGAGAACGCTAGAGCACTGGCTGGATCGTTTTGAAGGTCCAGCCCGCAGCTATTCATAAGCCTGGGTGCCCGGAGATGGCTCAGCGTGGATTCGACAGTTTATCGTTGAAGGCAGCCGGGCTGCACGTCGTGGGTCTGAAATCAACGTCTGAGGAACGGCGGTGCGTCC